>JARHVB010000083.1:112800-343248 GCA_029222685.1 Terripilifer ovatus
AATTGGAGATGAGCATGGCCGTCGAACCGGACAGTGCCGGTGTGCGCTTCCCTCCGCCCTTCATCTATCTGGGAGCGCTGCTGCTGGGGCTGTCAGCGGAGCGGTTCGTCGCTCTGCGCTCTTTCGGCATGGACTGGCGGTTGCTGGTCGCGACGGGCGCGCTGCTGTTCGTTGCCGGCGCGGCGATGATGCTTGCGGCGGCGGGGTTGTTCCGGCGGTTGGGCACCAACGTTCCGCCGTCGCAGCCGACGACCCTCATCGCAACGACCGGTCCTTATCGGTGGACCCGCAATCCCATGTATCTCGGCATGGCGCTTACCTATGCCGGCCTTGCGATCGGCTTCGACGGGCCGATCGCCTTCGCCTTGCTTCCGTTGGTGCTGATCGCGATCCAGACGCAGGTGATCGCCCGCGAGGAGCGCTATCTCGAAGCGAAGTTCGGCGACAACTACCGCCGCTATAAGGCCGAAGTTCGCCGCTGGCTCTGATTATTCCGCCGCTGCCGGCGGGCCGAGTAACCCCGTCGAAAATTTCTGGCTCTTCATGCGCGAGCACTGGCTGCCAACCGCATCTTCAAATCCTACGACAATGTCGTCGACCATTGCTGCGATGCCTCGCGCAAACTCGAAACCCAGCCTTGGCGCATCGTGTCCATCGGGCGCAGAGATTGGACAAATAGGTTCTGATCAATGAGGATGCGTATAAGTGCTCATTCCGTCTTCTTGCGCCGGGCAAAACCATCCAGCGCAGCCGACGCTTCTTTCGACGACAGCATGTGCTGCGCCGTGTTTTCATAGCGCCGGCGCCAGTTGGGATGTTCGGTCGTCGTGCCCGGCAGGTTGGGCTGTTCGACCTGGCCGACCGCGTCTTCGACCGGCAGCAGCGACAGGCGCGCGGGGGTGCGTGCAAGGAAGTTCGCCGCCGCACTGGCAATGTCCGCAGGCTTGAAGGCCGTTGGCGCAAGGCCGGGATCGGCGGCCCCGGCATGTTCCAATGCGGAGAGAAGCATCGGCCGCGCGTCATCGCGCGCACGCGTCTCGGACGCAAGAGTCTGCCCGACGCCGAACTGGTGCAGGTCTTCGCGCACGTCCAGATCGCGGCCGCTCCACCAGCCGGCCATGGTCGGGATGTCGTGCGTCGAGGTCATGGCGACGGCGGATCTCGGATACCAGTCGGGCGGGTCGAAGGTCTCGCCATGGCGCTCGAACTGCAGCACGCGCATGCCGTAGATGCCGGCGTCCGCCAGCCGTTCGCGGAAGCCGTGCGGCACGGTGCCGAGGTCCTCGCCGATGACGATGGCGCGGGCGCGGTGCGATTCAAGCGTGGTCACCCGCACCATGTCCTCGAACGGATAGGCAAGATAGGCGCCTTCGCTCGCCTCATGGCCCTCGGGCACGAGCCAGAGCCGCGACAGGCCCATGGCGTGATCGATGCGGATGCCGCCGGAATGCCGGAACATGGCGCGCAGGGTGGCGATGTAGGAGCGAAACGCCGTGGCGCGCAGGCCTTGCGGCGAAAAGGTCGTCAGTCCCCAATTCTGTCCCTTTGGCGCCAGGGCGTCGGGCGGTGCGCCGATGGCGAGGCCGCGCAGCATTTCGTCCTGCCGGCTCCAGGCGTGGCTGCCGCCGGAGTTCATGCCGACGGCCAGGTCGCCGATGAGGCCGATGCGCATGCCGGCGCCGCGCGCCGCAGTTTGGCAGGCTGCCTGGGAGCGATCGGCGATCCATTGCAGGAACGTATGAAACTGCACGTCCACCGTGTGCTGGAGCGCGAAGTCGATGACGGCCGGCCCGCGGGGGTCCTGATGCGCGGCAAGCCAGGTGCGCCAGTGCCAGCGGTGCATGTCGAGACGGAAATAATCGCCGTGCAGGGCCTCGAACCGGGCGTGATCGGCCAGCGCCTCGCCAGCCTCGCGGCAATAGGTCCGGAAATCCTCGCGCAGTCGGTTCGGCGAGGGCGAGGCCAGTTCGTGGTCGCGGAATCTGTCGAACAGGGCGCGCAACAGTTGCTGGCGGGCGCGTGTGGCGCGCGGCCAATCGATGAGATCGAGGGCTTCGAGCGCGTTCATCTCGGCGGCAAGCCCGGTCCGCTCGATGGCGGCGGCAATGCGCGCCGGATCGAACGTGGCGGTCAGATCGGCATGCAGCGGATTGCGGAACAGGCGGGTCGAGGGCGAATAGGGCGAGTAGTGGTTGGTGTCGGCCGTAAACAGCGCATGGGTCGGGCTCAGCGCCAAAGCGTCGGCGCCGCGCCAGGCCGCCGCCTGCGACAGGGCCTCGACGGCGCTGAAATCGCCAAAGCCGCCGTCGCCCTGACGGCGCAGCGCATAGATCTGTGCCGCGAGGCCCCAGGCTTTTTCGCCCGGCGCGGCGTCCTCGACGGTGAAGCAGCGCCGCGGCGCGACAGCGAGCGTGACGATGCGGTCGTGCAGGAAAAGCTGGTGATAGCCCAGCCTGTCGATGGCCGGCCCATGCAAAAATCCGTCGCCGCCGTCTTCGAGCGCGACGTCAACGCGGTCTTCGCCGTCGTCGTCGAAGGCGAGCGCGGCGACGCCGGGACGCGCCAGGCCGCGCGGCAGTTTCAAAGCCTTGCCGACGGTGACCGTGATCAGAGAGGAGGCGCTGGCGGCGGTCTGCTCATGGGCGGCGCGCGCAAGGCTGTCGGCGATCTGCGCATCGGAGTCGCAGGCGAAACCGAGCGCGGCGAGAATCCGGCGCAGCGCCTGCGGACTGACGTCGTGCGTGCGACCCGTGTAATCGGTCCATGATGGAGCCAGTCCGACTTTCTCGGCAAGGCTGCGCAGGGCATGGTCAGTCATGATGTCGTCCGGTTGAACCTGGGCCGTCGGCCGGCCGCAGGACGAGGGTTGCAAGCGGCGGCAGACGTAAGGTCAGGGAATGGCCCGATGCGTCCGCCCGCGCCGTGATGCCGGCAGGCTTGCCGAGATCGGAGCCGCCGTAGATGGCGGCATCCGTGTTAATCATTTCCCGCCAGCGGCCGGATCGCAGAACCGGCACACGATAGGCATCGCGGGGTACCGGCGTCATGTTGGCGACGACGAGCACGGGCTCATAATCCCTGGCTTTGCGAAGCCAGGCGAAGACGGCGTTCTGGCTGTCGTCGACGACCGACCATTCGAACCCGTCAGGCTCGCAATCGCCCCGATGCAACGCCGGCTCGGTTTTGTAGAGATGGTTGAGATCGCGGACGAGGGCGAAAATGCCGACATGAGCAGGGTCTTCCAGCAGCCGCCAGTCGAGCTGACCGTCGTGGTTCCATTCGCGCTGCTGGGCAAATTCGCCGCCCATGAACAGCAGCTTCTTGCCTGGATAAGCCCACATCATGGCGTAGAGGGCACGCAGGCTGGCGTGCTTGCGCCAGGTGTCGCCGGACATCTTGCCGATCAGCGAACCTTTGCCGTGGACCACTTCGTCATGCGACAGCGGCAGCACATAGCGCTCGCTGTGCGCATAGGTCAGGCCGAAGGTGATGTCGCTGTGATGATGAGTGCGATGGATGGGATCGCGCGCCAGATAGCGCAGGGTGTCATTCATCCAGCCCATGTTCCATTTGTAGGCGAAGCCCAGTCCGCCGTCCTGAACCGGCCTGGTCACGCCGGGCCAGGTGGTCGATTCCTCGGCGATAACGATGACGCCGGGAAAGTGTTCCCCGACGGCGAGGTTGACCTGTTGGAGGAATTCCACCGCTTCGAGATTTTCGCGGCCGCCGTGGCGATTGGGGAGCCATTCGCCACTAGGCCGGCTGTAGTCGCGATAGAGCATGGACGAGACGGCATCGACCCGTAGGCCGTCGATGTGAAACTGATCGAGCCAGTAGAGCGCGCTGGCGATGAGGAAGCCGCGGACTTCATGGCGGCCGAAATTATAGATCACCGTGTTCCAGTCGCGATGCCGGCCCTCACGCGGATCGGCGTATTCGTAGAGCGCCGTGCCGTCGAAGCGGATCATGCCGTGCGCGTCGTTGGGGAAATGCGCCGGCGCCCAATCGAGGATCACGCCGATGCCGGCGTGATGGCAGGCATCGACGAAGCGGGCGAGACCTTGCGGATCGCCGTGCCGCCCGGTCGGTGCGAACAGCGACAGGGGCTGATAGCCCCACGAGCCGCCGAAGGGATGCTCGGCGAGTGGCAGCAATTCGATATGGGTGAAGCCCAGCATCGCCACATAGGGGATCACCTTTTCGATGATCTGATCCCAGTTCATGTAATGGCCATCCGGACGCAGCCAGGATGCCGCCTGCATTTCGTAGATCGACAGCGGCGCATCGGCGCGCTGCCGTGCCGCGCGTTTTGCCATCCAGTCGGCATCGCGCCATGTGTGGCCGAGAGTGCCGGCAACGATGGAAGCGGTCGCCGGCGGCAGTTCGGTCTTGCGGGCGCAAGGGTCGGCTTTCAGCGGCAGGTGCGCACCGTCGGCGCCGAGGATGGCGAATTTGTAGCGCGCGCCGGCCTGCAGCCGCGGGATGAAAATCTCCCAGACGCCCGCCGCATGGCGCAGGCGCATCGGATGACGCCGGCCGTCCCAGGCATTGAAATCGCCGACGACCGCAACGCGGCGAGCGTTCGGCGCCCAGGTGGCGAAGCGGACGCCGGCAATGCCGTCGACGGTCATCTCCCGCGCGCCGAGGCAAAACGCGAGATTGCGATGCAGGCCTTCGTGGATCAGATGCAGATCGAGATCGCCCAGCAATGGACCGAAGCCATAGGGATCTTCGGTTTCCTGCACGCCGCCGGGCCAGTGAATGGAGAGCAGATAGGGCGTGTCGCCTTGCCTGGTGACTTCGCCGGTGAAAAGACCGCGCGCCTGCGCCTGGTCAAGTTCACCGAGACGGCTTCGGTCAAGCCGCGACAGCACTTCGACGCGGAGCGCGCCGGGCAGGAAAGCGCGGATGACGCGACCGCGCGGGCCTTCGTGCGGTCCGAGCACCGCGAAAGGATCGCCGTGCACCGCTGTCTCAAGCGCATCAATGATTGCCGGGGCCAGCGCCGCGGCATTCGGCTTTTCGAACACGCTTTGAACCCAGAGATCACGGCCTGAACAGAATCAGGTAACAGATTCCCCGACATCAGCACAGGAAACTGCGGCGGACAAAAGCCGTTGCCGTGACAAAACCGTGCCGGCGGCTCGAGGTCAGGCCGCTTCGGCCATGCGGTAGGTGTCGGCGTAGCGGCTGGCGGAATGATCCCAGCCGAAGCTCATCGACATGGCGGCCCGGCGCATCAGCGCCAGCCGGCTGCTCGACACAAAGGCCTCGAAGCCGCGTTTGATCGCGGTGTTGAGCCCGCCGGCGGTGGGTGCGCCGAACAGGAAGCCGGTCTGGCCGTCGGAGATCGTGTCGGCAAGGCCGCCGGTGCGATGTGCGATCGGCAGCGATCCGAATTTCTGCGCGTACATCTGGCTCAGGCCGCAGGGCTCGAAGCGCGACGGCATGAGCAGGAAGTCGCTGCCGGCGAACATGGCGCGCGCCTCGTTGCGGTCGAAGCCGATCCTGACGCCGACCGCCCCGCGGTGGCGCAGCGCAAGATCGCGCATGCCCTGTTCGAGCCGCGGATCGCCCTCGCCGGTGACCACCAGTTGGCCGCCGTGGGCGACGATGGTGTCGGCGGCTTCAATGGCGAGGTCGACGCCCTTTTGATGTACGAGGCGCGAGATGATGGCGAACAGGGGACCGTGCGCAAGCTGCAGGCCGAATGTGCCGCGCACATAGTCGGCATGGCGGCTCTTCCATCGTGCCGCATCGAATGTGTCGCCGCCGCCGCCGTGGTGCGGCGTCCAGGTGTCTTCGATGCCGTTGACGATGCCGGTCAGGCGGCCTTCGCGCGAGCGTTTGAGCAGAAGCCCGTCCAGGCCGCAGCCGAGCTCCGGCGTGGTGATTTCGGCGGCATAGGTCGAGCTGACCGTGGTCAGATGCGACGAGTACTGCAGGCCGGCTTTGAGAAACGAGAGCTTGCCGTAAAATTCCACACCGTCGATGCAGTAGGCGTCCTGCGGTATGCCGAGCGGGCCGAGCCTGGCAGCGTCGAACGAGCCCTGATAGGCGAGATTGTGGATGGTGAGGATGCTCGGCACGCTGCTGCCGCGCCAGGCCAGATAGCCGCTGGCGAGCGAAGTCGGCCAATCGTTGAGATGCAGATTGTCGGGCTGCCAGCCGGGGTCGCCGAAGCCGGTCGCCATATCGGCAGCGGCAAGGCCGAGGCGGGCGAACCGGATGTCATTGTCGACCCAGTCATTGCCGCGGATGTCGAGATAGGGCGTGCCGTCGCGGTTATAGAGGCGCGGCGCCATCAGCACGTAGACGACAAGGCCGTCCGGCGTCGTCATGCGTCCGAGATCGCAGGGGGGAATTTCGCCGCGGCCTGGAAGATGCGCGACGGGCTCGATCGCATGCTGGCGCTCGAGCACCTGACGATAGCCGGGGATGAGCACGCGCACATCGCAGGTCGAGCGCAGCGCGCGGGGAAGGGCGGCAGACACTTCGCCCAATCCGCCGGTCTGGACGAAGTCCGACATTTCCGACGTGACGAAAAGAACTTTGCGTTTGCCACGCGGCGTTGCGGCGACACGTGCGGACAGGCCGCCCTGGCCCGTAACGGCAACTGGGTGCGGATTGAGAGTAAAACAACTCATGAAATGCGGAGCCGGAAATGAAGGCGGTGGATAATTCTTAAGGGCGCGCGGTTAGCGGCTGGTTAATTTTTCTTCCGGGCTCTTCAATTACGTTGTCTTTCTCAATATTTACCGCGCCTGCGAAGGGCCGCATTCGTTCGTTGCGCGACGCTTCGCTTCCTGTGGATAAGGCAATTGCCGTCCGTTCGCCGGCTGCACTGTTCCGGCAGCGCTTTTCGCTGCGTCGTGGTTAGTCAAACATGAAGGTCTCGGCCGCTCATGCAGCGCAATTCATGTCGGTCGAGCGTCGCAGCAGCCAAGCGTAGCATTTAAAATAAAACGCATGAATGCATACCGATAATCGGAAATCATAAAGTCTTAAATCAAGCGATGTTCGACCGTCCCACCTGCCTTTTGCGTGGTTTCCCGCCGGTTAAAGCATTTGCTCGAATTCGGGGATTCTTCATGACCTTGTGAGACCATGACCATATTGGGTAGGGTTGGAGTTGAGTGAATGAACGTACGCGCCGGACAGAATGCCCAGGTGGATATGGAACACGACACCGTTCAAGGCTCTTCAGTTGCGATACTGTCGTCGCGCCGCAAGACGTCGGTACAAGCTCTGAGATCCGAAATCATTTCCAAGCTTGCCTATTCGATCGGCAAGGACGCAGCGACCGCGCGCGATCACGACTGGCTGACGGCGGCGATCCTGGTCTTGCGCGACCGCATCGTCGATGGCTGGATGAGCTCCGTTCGCGAAGCCAAGCGGAGCGGGCGCAAGCGCGTCTATTATCTGTCGCTCGAATTCCTCATCGGCCGCCTGTTCAAGGATGCGCTCGGCAACCTGGGCATGACCGAGCCGATGCGCGAAGCGCTGCGCGATCTCGGCGTCGATCTCGACGCCATTGCCGGGCTTGAGCCCGACGCCGCTCTCGGCAACGGCGGCCTCGGCCGGCTTGCCGCCTGCTTCATGGAAAGCATGGCGACGGTGGGCGTCTCGGGCCTGGGCTACGGCATCCGCTACGACCATGGCCTGTTCTCGCAAAAAATCATCGACGGCCGCCAGGTCGAAGTGCCGGAAGACTGGCTGTCGTTCCGCAACCCGTGGGAATTCCTGCGCCGCGAGATCGTCCACGAGATCGGCTTCGGTGGTTCGGTCGGCATGAACAACGGCTGGGACGGCACGGCGCGTCATGCCTGGCAGCCGGCCGAGATCGTGCTCGCCATGGGATATGACACGCCGGTCGTCGGCTGGGGCGGGCGGATGATCAACACGCTGCGCCTGTGGAGCGCGCACGCGGTCGATCCGATCCGTCTCGATGCCTTCAACCGCGGCGATCATGTCGGCGCCATGGCCGACAGCACGCGCGCCGAAAGCATTTCGCGCGTGCTTTATCCATCCGATGCCACGCCGGCGGGGCAGGAGTTGCGCCTGCGCCAGGAATATTTCTTCACCTCCGCCTCGCTGCAGGATCTGATCCGCCGGCACATGCAGCGCTTCGGCGATATCCGCAGCCTGCACGAAAAGGCGTCGATCCAGCTCAACGACACGCATCCCTCGATCGCCATCGCGGAATTGATGCGCCTGCTGATCGACGTGCACGGCATATCGTGGGATGAAGCCTGGTCGATGACGCGGGAAGCGTGCTGCTATACCAATCACACCCTGTTGCCCGAAGCGCTGGAAAGCTGGCCGGTCGGGCTGATGGAGCGGCTGCTGCCGCGCCATCTGCAGATCATCTATGCGATCAACCAGCACACGCTCGACGAGGCCCGCAAGAAAATGCCGGTGGGGCGCCCCGAAGATGCCGCCCGCATCTCCCGGATTTCGCTGATCGACGAAAGCCACGGCCGCCGCGTGCGGATGGGCAACCTCGCTTATGTCGGTTCGCACAAGGTCAACGGCGTGTCGGCGCTGCATACGGAATTGATGAAGGAGACCGTGTTCAAGGATCTTAACCAGATTCTGCCCGGCCGCATCACCAATATGACCAATGGGATTACGCCACGCCGCTGGTTCACCCACGCCAATCCGAAACTGGCCGGGCTCGTCTGCGACGCGATCGGCCCCGGCGTTCTCGACGATCTCGAAAACATCACGGCCTTTGAAAGATATGCGGACGATCCGGCGACGAAGGAACGTTTCGCCGCGGTGAAGCGCGCCAACAAGGAAGCGCTGGCCGAATATACGTTCGAACAGCTTGGGATCCGGATCGATCCGGCGGCGATGTTCGACATTCACGTGAAGCGCATTCACGAGTACAAGCGCCAGCTTCTGAACATCGTCGAAACGGTGGCGCTCTATCACGCGATCCGCGCCGAGCCGGACCGCAAGTGGACGCCGCGCGTCAAGTTTTTCGCCGGCAAGGCGGCTGCCAGTTATGTGCAGGCCAAGTCGATCATCAAGCTGATCAACGACGTTGCCAAAGTCGTCAACGCCGATCCTGCCATCAGGGGCCTGCTGAAAGTCGCCTTCCTGCCGAACTACAATGTCAGCCTGGCGGAAATCCTGGTTCCGGCGGCCGATCTGTCGGAACAGATTTCGACGGCGGGCATGGAGGCGTCAGGCACCGGCAACATGAAATTCGCCCTCAACGGCGCCATCACCATCGGCACGCTCGACGGCGCAAATGTGGAAATGCGTGAGCGCATCGGCTCCGACAATATCGTGATCTTCGGCATGACAGCGTCGGAAGTCGAAGACCGGCGCAATGCGGGTTACAATCCCCGCGCCGTCATCGAAGGCGATCCGGCGCTGAAGGAAGCGCTGGTTTCCATCGGCACCGGCCAGTTCTCGCCGGACGATCCGGCGCGTTACAGAAATCTCGTCGAGAGCCTCTACGACAGCGACTTCTTCATGGTAGCGGCGGACTTCGCCTCCTATGTGCAGGCGCAGCGGCGGGTGGATGCCTTGTGGTCCAACCCTTCCGACTGGTGGCGCAAGGCCATCCTCAACACCGCACATATGGGCTGGTTCTCCTCAGACCGGGCGATCAAGCAATATGCCGAGGAAATCTGGAAAGTGCCGTTCTGGCGCACCACGTGATCCAAGAATCGTGATCGATGAACCACGAGGCGTCTGCGCTCTGGACTGGCTCTCATGCGCAGCCAGGTGTGACCTTGAACGAAGACGGCGGCTGCGTCGCCGTCTTCAGCCGCCATGCGGAGACGATCTGGCTCTGCACCTTCGATCCCCATAACGGCAGGGAACTCGAGCGCTGGCGGCTCAATGGTCGCGACGGCGCGATCTTTCATGGTTTCGTGCCGGGCCTGAAGGCCGGCGCCTGTTACGGCCTGCGCGCGGACGGCCCTTATGAGCCCTCGCGCGGCCACTGGTTCGATCCGGCAAAGCTGCTGACGGACCCTTATGCAAAGCGGCTCGATCGCGCCTATCGTTTTGCACCGGAGCTTTCCGCGCCGCGCGCTGCTGCTATCGACACGGCACCGCTGGCGCCGCGAGCGATCATCGAAGAGCGGTTTGATGCGCGCGCGCCGTTCGCAGGTTGTGCGGGCAGGCCGCGCCTGATCTACGAAGTGGCGGTGAAGGCGTTCACGAAGCTGCATCCGGGCATTCCGGCACATTTGCGCGGCACGTTGAAAGGGCTGTCGCATCCGGCCTGCGTCGAACACCTGGTGCGCCTGGGTGTCAGCCATGTGGAGCTGATGCCGATTTTCGCCTGGCTCGACGAGCGGCACCTGCCGCCGCTGGGTCTCGCCAATGCCTGGGGCTATAATCCCGTCGTCATGATGGCGCTCGATCCGCGTCTGGCGCCGGCGGGCCTGGATGATCTGCGGCAGGTGGTGCGGACGCTGCACGAGGCCGGCATATCGGTCCTGCTCGATGTGGTCTTCAACCACACGGCGGAGAGCGACGAACTGGGACCGACGCTCAGCATGCGCGGTCTCGACAATGCCAGCTATTATCGCCATGACGCCGATGGCCGCCTCGTCAACGATACGGGCTGCGGCAATACATTGGCCTGTGATAGCGAACCGGTGATGGGCCTCGTGCTCGATACCATGCGCTATTTTGTCCAGCACGCCGGCATCGACGGCTTCCGTTTCGATCTCGCGACGATCATGGGACGAAGCGCGTCCGGCTTCTCGGCGGACGCGCCTCTGCTGCGGGCGATCGCGAGCGATCCGGTGCTCGGTGGTGTGGAACTGATCGCCGAGCCCTGGGACATCGGCCCGGGCGGCTATCAGCTCGGCGGCTTTCCTGCGCCGTTCAGGGAATGGAACGATAAATATCGCGACGATGTGCGGCGTTTCTGGAAGTGCGAGTTCGGCGCGATCGGGGATTTCGCGACGCGCATCGCGGGCTCCGCGGACGTGTTCGAGTCGCCGCGCAAGGCGCCGTCGGCGAGCGTCAATTTCATCGCCGCGCATGATGGATTTACGGTGCGCGATCTCGTGTCTTACGATGGCAAACGCAATGATGCGAACGGCGAAGCCAATCGCGATGGGACGGAAGCGAATTTCTCGTGGAACAATGGCGCCGACGGCGATCAGGTCGACGAGACGATCCGCGCGCGCCGGATCCGCGACGTCCGGGCGCTGCTCGCCACGCTGTTGCTGTCGCGCGGCACGCCGATGCTGACGGCGGGCGACGAGTTCGGACGCACGCAGCATGGCAACAACAACGCCTATGCCCAGGATAATGAAACGATCTGGCTCGATTGGGCCACGGCCGATGCAGGGCTGGCCGAATTCACCGCCGCGCTCGTGCATATGCGTGGATCGCTTGTACCGTTGCATGCCGATCAGTTTCTGACCGGCAAGTCGGAAGCCGATGGCGCTCCGCCGGATGTGGAATGGTGGCGGGCCGATGGCCGGCCGATGCAGGCCGAAGACTGGACGAACGGTGATGTACTGGCGCTAACGTTGGCCGCAACGCAGGACGGGGAGATCGAACGCGTCTTCATCGCCTTCAACCGTTCCGGCGAACGACGGATGCTGACGCCGCCGGAACCGCGGCCCGGCCTTGTCTGGTCGCTTGCGCTCGATAGCGCCAACAGCTTCGCCCGTCTTGGAAAGCATTACGGCTTCACCGGTGAAGCCGATGCGCGTGGTGTGATCGTGCTGGTCGAAACCGCCGGTTGATCGTTGCTTCCTCCACTGGCGTGCAAAAATTGCACGATCAATGCTTGGCTTTTGGCGCGGGCCGCTGCTAAATTCCGCCAACAAGATTGCGCCCGGCAAATTTGCAGCAAGTCTGCAATTGGGCGTGTCACGGGAGGATATCAATCGGAGCGTAAACGGCCTGCCGTGCGGGTTCGCATGTCGGTTGGCAGCGGCCGTAAGCCGATCAGATCATCGGCGTCCAGAAGCAACTGAACAAGAAACAACTGAACAAGAAACAATTGAAATGGGGAGGCTCGGAATGTCTCTGCCGGACGTTCGTGGCAAGAAGGTCATCGTGACCGGCGCGGGCAGTGGCCTGGGGCGCGCCATGGCGCTTGGTCTGTGCGAAGCGGGTGCTGACGTCCTGGTGCTCGACATCGCCGAGGATCGCGCCAGCGATACAGCGGCAGCCGCGCAGCGCTATAACAACAGCAGCCGTGTGATCGCATTCCGTTGCGACGTGCGCTGCACGGACGATTGCGGCCTTGCGGTCGCTGCCACGATTTCGCAACTCGGCGGGCTGCACGGCATCGTCAATTGCGCCGGCCTGGGCATGCCGCATCTGCGCCGCAACGCTCATGCCGAGCCAGTGCGCTTCTGGGAAGCCGATCCGGACCGCTGGCAGGAGATCGTCGACGTCAATATCCGCGGACCGTTTCTGCTGGCGCGGGCGGCGACGCCGCACCTTATCGCGCAAGGGTGGGGGCGGATCGTCAATGTCACCACCAGCTTCAACACCATGATCCGCACCGCCAATATGCCGTACGGCCAGACCAAGGCGGCGCTCGAGGCGGCGTCCGCGAGCTGGGCTGAGGATCTGCGCGGCAAGGGCGTGAGCGTCAACGTGCTGATCCCCGGCGGGGCCGCCGACACACGGATGATCCCGGAGGAATCCGGTTACGACCGTTCGAAGCTGGTGAACCCGAAGGTCATGGTGGCGCCGATCCGATGGCTGATGAGCAGTGAGTCCGACGGCGTGACCGGGATGCGGTTTGTCGGGCGGCGCTGGAGCCCGGACCTCGCCTGGCAGGAGGCAGCCAAGGCGTCCGGCGCGCCGATTGCCTGGCCGGCGCTTGCTGCTGAAGCGGCCGGCGGACAACCGGTCTCGAGCGCAAGTCCGGCAAGCGGAGTCAGGATATAAGCTCCTCATTACGCTCGATTTGGGATAAATCCCTCTCTCATCCTACGGTTGTTTGAAATGTCCGCTGAAGTATTGCTCAAAGCCAATGGGACAGTGAAAGATTTGGAGACGGTGAAAAATTTGACTGAAAATCCGGCGAAGCAACGCGAGTTCACACCGCGGGAAGAAGCTGTCGGCTTCCTTCTTTGGGACGCGCGCCGCGCCTTGTTCCGCGAATTCAGCCAGAAATTCGCGCAACATGGCGTCAGCAACGGGGTTTTTCCCGTGCTCCGGATCCTGTGGGACGATGACGAGCTCACGCAGTCCGAGATCGCCCGCCGCGGCCTGATGACCGGCCCGACGATCGTCGGCATCGTCGCCCAGCTCGAGGCCCAGAAACTGGTGACGCGGATTCCCTGTCCCGATGACAGCCGCAAGCGCAAGATCAAGCTGACGGAAGAAGGGTTGCGGCTGAAAGCGATCGTGCTGCCGATCGCCGAGGATGTCCATCAGAAGGCGCTGAACGGCATTACCGACCAGGAAGCCGAGCTGCTGAAGAGACTCCTCCGCCGCATCCGCGCGAATTTCATTGGAAATCGAGAGGACAATTCCTGATCTATTGGTCGAGAGAAGCTTCACAAGAATTTGAAAATATTAGATTTATTATATAGCGCGCCAGTTGTTCCGGCTGTGCGTTCTTTCACGCTAAATTCAGTAGGTACCTACTTATCTTTATTGACAAGCAGCGCCGGCGGCGTCCATTTTGCTGGAACTCTCAAGTCCACAGGCGGCACAACAAAGGTGGTCGCTTTTGAAGAAGAGAGACAGATTTCAATCATGTAGCCGGTTTTCGGACGGGTTATCGCAGACAAGATCAATTCGGCCCACGGCACCGAAGGGCCGGACATCGGGAGGACTAGAATGGCGACAACGTCGCCCTCAGGCATGCAAACCGCCGTATTGCACGGCGTGAACGTCGCGTTCAGCGAAGCGGGACACGGCCAGCCGCTGCTTTTCCTGCATCCGGGCCACGGCAATTGGGGCGATCGGCCATTCCTCGATGCGCTCGCTGCCGAGTACCGGGTCATCGCGCCGGTCGCGCCGTGGTTCGGCGTCGATGCCGGCCCGCCGAACTTTTCCTCCGTCCAGGACCTGGCCTATCTCTATCTCGACCTGATCGAGCATCTGACGCTCGACGATGTGGTCCTCGTGGGCTCCTCCTTCGGCGGCTGGCTCGCCGCCGAAATGGCGGTGAAGTCCTGCCAGCGGCTTGCAGCCCTGGCGCTGCTGGCGCCGGTCGGGATCAAGACCGGCGGCCGCAGCGTTCGCGACGTGATCGACACGTTCGGCGTTCCCGACAAGGAATGGCAGGAGCGCGCCTTTGCCGATCCGTCGTTCCGGTTCGAACTCAAGGCCCTGGACGATACCGAACTGTTCATCCGCGTCCGCGCCAAGGAGGCTTTGGCGCGCTACGCGTGGTCGCCCTACATGCACAATCCCAAGTTGCAGGGTCGCCTGCATCGTATCGCGCGGCCGACGCTCGTCGTCGGCGGCGGTAGGGATCGAATTCTGCGAGCCGGGTATCCGCGCGACTTCGCCGATGCCATCCCCGGCGCGCGCTATGAGGAGATTGCCGGGGCAGGGCACTTCCCGCACATCGAACAACCGGCGCAGATCGCCGGCCTCGTCCGTTCGTTTGTCAAACAGGCAGCCGACGGCGCACAGCGCGCGCCTGTCCGCGAGAGAGCATGACCATGCGCGTTTATCATTTCTCCGAACAGCCCTATCCGGAAGTGTGGACGCAGCCGTCGCTGCGCATCACGATCCCCAACAGCCTGTGCCGGCCGGAAGAGGCGCATAAGCTGTATCACCGTTACATCGACGAGTGGAAGCTGGCCGACGAACTCGGCTTCGACATCATGGTCAACGAGCACCATTCGACCGCGACCTGCCTGACGGCGTCGGCCAACCTGATCCTGGCGATCCTGGCGCGCGAGACGAAGAAGGCGCGCATGCTGGTGCTTGGCGTGCCGCTGAGCAACCGGACCGATCCGGTGCGCATCGCCGAAGAGATGTCGATGATCGACGTCATTTCCGGCGGCCGTCTGGAAATGGGTTTCGTCAAGGGCGTTCCCTATGAAATCGGTCCGGCGAACTCCAATCCGACCCGCATGATGGAGCGGTTGTGGGAAGCCCATGACCTGATCATCCAGGCGATGACAACCCATGACGGTCCGTTCAACTTCGAGGGCGAGTTCTTTCATCACCGCACGGTGAACATCTGGCCGCGGCCGATGCAGCAGCCCCATCCTCCCGTCTGGATCACCACCGCGAGCGCCGGCAATGCGCGCGAGATCGGCGGGCGCGGCATCGTCATGGGCAGCTTCATGGGCGGCTTCGGCGAGACGAAGAAGCTGCACCAGGCCTATGCGGAGGGCTGGCAGAAGGCGGGACGCGGGGGCGACGTGCCGGTCGACCGTTTCGGCTATCTCGCCATGTGCGCGGTGGCAGACAACGAGGCCGATGCACGCCGCCGCGCCGATCTGATCGCCGATTACCTGCGCACCAACGGCCAGGTCGCCGACCCGTTCAACAAGCCACCGACCTATTTTCCGACCGAGGCGATGATCCGCTCGATCCGCTCGCCCAATCCGCGCGCCTTCCGCACCCTGCTGACGCCGAAGGGCAAGCCGGTCGAGCTGAGCACGGCGACGCTCGACGAATTCATCGAATGTGGCGTCGTCTTCGCCGGCACGCCGGATCAGGTCTATGACCAGATCACCCATTTCACGGATTCGATCGGCGGCCTCGGCCATCTGCTGTTGATGCAGCAGGGCGGCCACCTGAATGCCGAGGATACGCGCGACAGTCTCACGCTGTTCGGCACCAAGGTTCTGCCGCGGCTGAATGCACGAACGGACAGCAAGCTGCTCTTTGCCGCCTGAACGCTGCCGAACAATCAACGACGGGAGGAAGACATGGCCAAAGAAGATATGGCCGACGTCTGGATCACGCTGAAGGAATGGCCGGAACTCATCCTCGACCGGCTCGAAGATGCGGGCGTTGCCCGCATCACCCTCAACCGTCCGGAAAAGCGCAATAGCTGGAACCGGGCGCTTTGCCTGGCCTTTCTTGAGGCGATGGAGATCATCCGCGCCGACAAGGAGCTCAAGGCCGTCATCACCCGTGGCGCGGGCCCGCTCTACTCATCGGGTCTCGACCTGACGTTCCTGCGCGAAGTCTCGAACGGGCCGCTGCTCGACTGGGACCGGCCCAATCTGACGATCCAGATCGCCGAGGCGATCCGCAAATTTCCACGTATCTTCATCGCGCAGGTGCATGGCTATTGCATGGGCGGCGCACTCGGCATCATGAACTGCCACGATCTCGTCTATGCGGCGGAAGATACACAGATCGGCATGCCGGAAATCATGCGCGGCAGTTTCGGCCAGCTCGTGACGTCGACCTTGCTGCATGGCGGCGTGCCGGCAAAGAAGCTGTCCCATATCGCCCTCGTCGGTCGCAACCTGAGCGGCGTCGAGGCCTCCGATCTCGGCATCATCTCGCAGGCGGTGCCCGCCGCCGAACTTGAGGCATTCACCATCGGCATCGCGCGCGAAATCGCCTCGCGTCATCTGGCGCCGCTCGAACATCACAAGATCACCGTCCAACTCGGCCGCGATCTCGGCGTCTCGCAGGCGATCCAGGTCGACATGCTGGTCGGCAGCCGCATGCGCCATGCCATGGATCCGCTCGACAATGTGGAAGACTATCTCAAGTCGCAGAAGGGCGGGCCGAACGTGCATTACAAGCGGCCGGATGTGGAGTGATCCTCACAGCATCGAGCCGCCATCGACGAGAACCTGCGTGCCCGTCACCATGGCGCTGGCGTCGGATGCCAGATGTGCCACCGTGTCGGCGATCTCCTCGGGTTTAAGATAGCGGCCGAGCGGGATGCGGTTGCGGAATTCCTGCTGCACCTCGTCGAGAGACTTGTTGCCCTGGCGCGTGCGCTCGATCCGCCGCATCATCTCGCTGTCGACCATGGCGGGATGGATCGTGTTGACGCGGATGCCACGCCTGGCGTTTTCGACCGCGGCAGTGCGCATCAGCCCGACCACCGCATGTTTGCTGGCGGTGTAGGCGGTGAAATTGGCCGCGCCGCGCAGGCCGGCGGTCGAGGACGTGATGATGACGCTGCCGCCATGGCGCATCACCGGCAGGACGTATTTCAGCCCGAGGAAGACACCGGTGACGTTGACCGCCATGACCCTGGCGAACTCGTCTTCGGGAAACTCCGCCATCGGCGCCGAAGGCCCCTCGATGCCGGCATTGTTGAAGAAAATGTCGATGGGGCCGAAGGTGCCCTGCGCCTTGCCGGCATAGGCCCGGCAATCGTCGGCTTTGGTGACATCCGCGACCAGCGTCAACATCCGCGTCGCGCCAAGTTCCGCCGCGATGGGCTCCAGTGCCGCCGGCGCGTGGTCCACCAGAACCACATTGGCGCCCTCCTTATGCAACAGCCGGGCTGTGGCCTTGCCGATGACCCCACCGCCGCCGGTGATGAGTGCGGTCTTTCCGATAAATCGCATGCTTTTCCTCCAGATCGGTTGTTTTACCGGCTGCGTTCCGCAAGAATGATGACATTAAAGGCTGCCGTTGTCCCAAGACAAGGCGGCCGCCGAGGGAGAGACGCGATGAAGAAGATGGGATTGGCTTTCGGCGTGTTGCTCGCTGCAACTGCGAGCAGTGTCCGCGCCGAGGACGTGGTGACGCTCGCCATCGGCCAGAAGGGCGCGTTCGAGAACAATGTCGCGCCGCTCGGCCAGGAGAAAGGCTTCTTCAAGAAGCACGGCATCGAGTTGAAGATCTTCTATACTCAGGGCAGCGGTGAAACCATTCAGGCGGTGATCTCGGGCAGCGCCGATATCGGCGTCAGCGCCGGCACGCTGGGCACCGTCGGCGCCTTCGCCAAGGGCGCGCCAGTCCGTATCATCGGCGCAACCATCCATGGTGCCAACGATCTCTACTGGTACGTGAAGCCGGACTCGCCGATCAAGTCCATGCGCGATACCGCCGGCAAGACCGTGTCCTATTCGACCGCTGGTTCATCGACGAATACCGCTGTTCTGGCCTTCCGCGACTATTTCAAGGTTGACCTCAAGCCGACGGCGACGGGGGGCCCGCAATCGTCCTATACGCAGACGCTGACCGGTCAGGTCGATGTGGGCTGGTCGGGCGGTTCGATCCTGCTCGAGCAGATGGACGAGGGCAAGGCGCGGGTGATCGCGCGCGCCAGCGAAGTGCCGCAACTGCAGAACCAGACGCCGCGCGTTCTGGTCAGCAATGTGCAGACGGTGGAAAAGCGGCGGGAGGTGCTGCAGCGTTTCATGGCAGCCTACCGTGAGACGCGCGAATGGATCTATTCCGATCCGGCGGCGATCGAGGCATTCGCCAAATGGGCAGAGATTCCTGTCAAAGTCGCCAATCAGGTCCGCACCTCCATCTATCCCAAGCAGGATCTCGACCCTGACAAGATCATCGGCATGGATCTGATCATGGAAGACGTGGTCAAATTCAAATATGCGACGGCGGCTTTGACCAAGGAGCAGATTTCGCAACTGTTTCTGGTGCCGTTTAAATAAGCACGCGGCGGCGCAAACTGTGACTTGAAACCGGAAACCGTTTGCGTAAAACCAAAACTTGGCAAAACCAAACTTTACCCAAAAATCCAGAAAAGACCGGTGGACGAGGACGCACTATGAGCCAGCTTACCAAGGTGATCGAGGATCTTGTTTCCGCCAACCGTATTCTTGCGCGCGAGAATATCCTGGACTCCTTTGGCCATATCAGCGCCCGCAATCCCGACAATCCGAAGCAATATCTACTGTCGCGCGCCCGGGCTCCCGATTGCATCGTTGAAGACGACATCATCACGTTCGAACTCGACGGGACGGCGGTGAACGCGGGCGACCGCAAGCCCTATCTCGAACGCTTCATCCATGGCGCGATCTACGAAGCGCGGCCCGATGTTCATGCCGTCATCCACAGCCATGCCGGCAGTCTCATTCCGTTCGGCGTCACCGGATGGAAGATGCGGCCGATCATGCACATCTGCTCGTGCATCGGCAAAAATGTGCCGATCTGGGATTCAGGCGACGAATTCGGCGACACCAATCTTCTCGTCGCCGACATGGCGATGGGCCGCGATCTGGTGAAATCGCTCGGTCAGGGCTATACGGCGTTGATGCGCGGCCACGGCTGCGTGGCCGTGGCGCGCAACATCAGGCTTTCGGTTTTCGTCGCCATCCAGCTCGAACTCAATGCGAAGCTGATCCGCGAATCCCTGCCGCTGGGAGAGATCAAATATCTCGCCGAGGGCGAGGTCGAGCGCATTCTCGCGGGCATGAATGCCTATACGTGGGAGCGGGCGTGGGAGAACTGGTGCAAGCGCGCCGGCCGCCGCTATGATCCGGATGCGATCGATTGAGAACGCCCCGTTGGTCCATTGAATCGTGAGTATGCTTTGACAGGAGGAATGGTGGCGCAGCCTGTAGTGACCCATCTGAATTTGTGCGGAACCCGCGTGAAGGTCATGCGTGCGGGGCAGGGCGCGCCGCTGCTGTTCCTGCGCGGCACCGATGCCTCCGACGACTGGCGTCCGTTTCTTGACGACCTGGCGGGACGCTTCGATGTGATCGTGCCCGAGCATCCGGGCTTCGGCGGCGAGGCGCGGCCGGACTGGCTCGACCGGATCGCGGATTATGCCAATTATTATCTCGATGTGATCGACGCTCTCGGGCTCGACCATGTGCATCTCGCCGGTCACGGCATGGGCGGCTGGATCGCCGCCGAACTCGCCAGCCGTTCGACGAAAAGGCTGGCTTCGCTGACATTGGCGGACGCACAGGGGATTTATGTCGACGGCGTCGAAACCATCGATACGTTTTTGCGCACGGAAGAGGAAAGCGTGCGCGATCTCTTCCAGGACGAAAAGATCGCGGCGGCGGAACTCGAACGGCGGCTGACGCCGGAGACCGAGGACGTGCGCCTCAACAACCAGGTCGTCATCGCGCAGACCACCTGGCAGCCGCGCGGTTATGATCCGCACCTGCGCAAATGGCTGCACCGCATCGATATCCCGACCCTGATCATCTGGGGGGAGAACGACAAGCTGCTGCCGCAGGCCTATGCGCAGGAATGGGACAAGCTCATCCCCGGCGCACAGGTCGAGATCATAGCCGATTGCGGCCACGCGCCGCAGATCGAAAAACCCGCCGACTTCGTGCGCCTTATCGAGGCGTTCGCCAAAGCGCAAAGGGTTGCCGCATGAAAATCTTCAACTTCCACCTGATGCCTTACGCCCACGCCGATCTCGATGCGATCAAGCGCCTCGGCACGTCGTGGATGACCTATCCGAACAGCTATTACGACCCGAGAAAAGGCGCCGACCTCTATCACGAATATCTCGACCAGCTCGAATTCGCCGACGAACTCGGCTTCGACGGTGTCGCCGTCAACGAGCATCACCAGACCGCCTATGGCATGATGCCGACGCCGGGCGTGCTGGCGGGCGCTTTGGCGCGGCGCATCAAGAACGGCAAGCTGGCGATCCTCGGGCGGGCGCTGCCTCTCGTTAACAATCCGTTGGTCATCGCCGAAGAATTCGCCATTCTCGACAATCTGACGCGAGGGAATTTCATCGCCGGCTTTGTGCGCGGCATCGGCGTCGAATATCACACGATGGGCATGAACCCGGCGGAATCGCAGGCAAGGTTCGCCGAGGCGCACGATCTCATCATCCAGGCCTGGACGCGGCCGGGCCCGTTCGCTTTCGAAGGCAAATACTACAAGTTCAAATATGTGAACCCATGGCCGCGGCCCTATCAGGACCCGCATCCGCCGATTTTCACGCCATCGTCCGGCTCGCTGTCGACGATCCGCTGGTCGGCGCAGCGGCGCTATACCTATTGCCAGACGCTGGCGCCGATCGCGGCGGTGGCGCAGACGTTCAAGCTCTATCGCGAGGAGGCCGAGAAGGCCGGCTACCAGGCGACGCCGGACCAGTTGGCGTGGTCGAATGCGATCTATGTGGCCGAGTCGGACGAGAAGGCGCTGCGCGATGTGCGGCCGCATCTCGAAGCCTATGCCAATGAATTCCTGACCCGCAATCCGACCATGATGGCGCCTCCGGGCTATACCAGCGTCGAGTCGATCAAGCGCATGCGCGCCATCAAGGGTTTCATGGGCCAGCGCTCGACGGCCGAGGACATGATCGCGCGCGGCATCGTTATCGTCGGCAGTCCCAATACGGTGCGCGAGAAGCTGGCGGCCTACCAGGACATGGCTGGCTTCGGCATTTCTCTGACCAAGACCCAGTTCGGCACCATGCCGCACAAGATGGTACAGGAAAACCAGATCGCCATCGCCAGGGAAGTGCTGCCCTATTTCAAGGACCGCCTGCCGCAGCCGGTGAAGGCCGCGGCGGAATAACTGTCAAAGACATCAAGTACGGGAATTCGCTCAGATGACGTCCATGCCAGAGAACATCCGCAAGGCCATTCCAGGACTTGGCCAGAATGCCGCCCCGGAAAACGGGTCCACCATCCGCAAGCTTTACGCGCCGCTGGTCGAGGGCGTGATGAACGGCGTCACCTCGAAGCTCGACGCCCCCTATGGCGATCACGCGCGCCAGAAGATGGACATTTACTGGAAGGCCGGGGGCGCCGGAAAGCCGATCTTCGTCTACATTCCCGGCGGCGGCTTCGTCGGCGGCGACAAGCGGTCCGATCCGGTCTTCTACGGCAACATCGGCGGCTGCGTCGCCCATGCGGGCATGGTCGGCGTCATCGTCAACTATCGGCTGGCGCCGGAAGCGAAATGGCCGGCAGCGGCGGAAGATATCGCCAGCGCGGTGAAATGGGTGAAGGCGCATGCGGCCGAATTCGGCGGCGACCCGGACAAGGTCGTCATCATGGGCCATTCGGCCGGGGCGGCGCATGTGGCGACCTTCCTGTTCGATCCCGACATCAAGGGCGAGCTGCTGGTGGCCGGCGGCCTGCTGTCGAGCGGCCTCTATGAAGTCCGCAAGGGCGAGGACCGCGACAACGTGCTCGCCTATTACGGCACGGACGAGAGCCAGTTCGACCGCCGCTCGGCGCTCAACTATGTGGCGCAAAGCAAAGTGCCGGTCGCCGTCAGCGTCGCCGAATACGACCCGCTGGTGCTGACGACGCCGGGCTTCGACATCGCCAAGGCGCTGGCCATGCGCGACGGCAAAAGCCCGCCGATCCGCCGCATGGACGGCCACAATCATTTCTCGACCGTCGCCAGCATGGGCTCGAAGGACGATGATTTCGCCAACGTGGTGATCGAGTTCATCCGCAGCTGCACGGGCTGAACCACGCTTCGAAGGAGAGGATGATGGCGGTCAGCAAGGATATCCGGCGCGTCGTCACCACCGTCGACGAGAACGGCAAGGCGGTCGTTCTCTTCGACGGTCCCAATCCGAACACAGTGGTGCGGCCGCAACGGGGAACCGTGTCGCGACTGATGTGGGTGACGGGTGAAACACCGGCCGATATCGCCGGACCCGTCGACCGGGGCGATGCCAGGGTCGGCATCGCGCCGCCGCCCAACGGTTCGGTGTTCCGCATCATCGACATCCCGCCGATCACGGCCGAGACGGAGGCATTGCCGGTCGACTATCACGCCTCCCAGCACGGCGCCTCGACGCCGAAGCGGCACATGCGGCCGCGCCATCCACTGATGCATGCGACGCGCTCGCTCGACTATGCGCTCGTTCTCGAGGGCGAGATCGACATGCTGCTCGATGACAGCGAGGTGCATCTCAAGGCCGGCGAGGTGGTGATCCAGCAGGGCACCAACCATGCCTGGGTCAATCGCGGCACCGAGGTTTGCCGCATCGCTTTCGTGCTGATCGACGGGCAGGAGCCTTAGGCTCGCCACTGATGAGTTCCGGCGATGCAAGCGGTATGAAGCTTGCAGAAGCCCTCGTTGGGTTGGCAGGCTGCGGCGTATCGCCCCCGTCCTTCGAGACGCACGCTGCGCGTGCTCCTCAGGATGAGGGCTTCTGTTGATCTTCTTCGTGCAGCCCAACACCTTGTTGGTCGGGTTCTTGACGTGCGATCAATGTACCAGGCCCTTCAAAATCAGCGTTTCGGCAACCGCCAGATCGTCGGGCGTGTTGATGTTGAAGAACGGATCGTAGGGATCGTCCGGCCATCGTACTGCGGTCCAGCGCTGCGACCTGATCCAACTTTCGACCTTGTGACTGCCATCCTGAATGAGATGGCTGCGCAAGGCCTCGCGCAAGCCGAGACGCCAGAGCGCAGTGACCGGATGGGTCCGGCCGCCGCTTTCGGCGACGATGATATTGGCGTTGGATGCATCCTGCTCGCCGATCAGGCGCGGCACGAAGTCGACGGGGAGAAATGGACAATCGGCCGGCGCGGTCACAAGCCAGCCGGCGTTGGGATAGGTCTCTGCGCACCAGTCCATGCCGGCTAGGATGCCGGCCAATGGCCCCGCATAGCCTTCGATACTATCGGCGATCACCGGCAGGCCAAACGCCGCGAACCGGGCCGGATCGCCGTTGGCGTTGATCGCCAGCGCCGCGCAATGGGGCTGCAGCCGCGCAATCGTGCGATCGAGGATCGTGCGTCCCGCGACCTCGCGCAAGCTCTTGTCGCCACCGCCCAAGCGCCGGGCGAGGCCGCCGGCGAGGATGGTGCCGCAGATCGTCATTCGATGACGATACGGGGGGCTGGGCGGCTGACGGAGCCGGTCTTCAGCGCATCGGCGACGCGCTGCGCGATGGCGAGATAGGCCTGGGCATGGGCGCCGCTCGGGTTCGTCGCCATCACGGGACAGCCCTCGTCGGAGGTCTCGCGGATTTCCATATCCAGCGGAATTTCGCCGAGGAACGGCACGCCGAGCTTTTCGGCCTCATGGCGCGCGCCCCCATGGCCGAAGATCGGCGAGACATGGCCGCAGTTCGGGCAGCAGAAGGTCGACATGTTCTCGACCACGCCGAGAACCGGCACGCTGACCTTGTTGAACATGGCGACGCCGCGCCGCGCGTCGAGCAGCGCCAAATCCTGGGGCGTCGAGACGATGACGGCGCCGGCCAGCGGCGTCTGTTGCGCCAGGGTCAGCTGTGCGTCGCCGGTGCCGGGCGGCATGTCGACCACCAGCACGTCGAGCTCGCCCCAGGCGACGTCGCGCAACATCTGGCCGAGCGCCGACATGACCATTGGGCCGCGCCAGATCATCGCCTGCGTCTCGTCGACGAGGAAGCCGATCGACATGACTTTGACGCCATAGCGCTCGTGCGGCACCATCTTGCGCTGGGCGTCGATGGCGGGCTTGCCGGTGATGCCGAACAGTTTGGGCTGCGAAGGGCCATAGATGTCGGCATCGAGCATGCCGACTTTCAGGCCCAGCGCTACCAGGCCGAGGGCCAGATTGCAGGCGGTGGTCGATTTGCCGACGCCGCCCTTGCCGGAAGCCACGGCGACGATGTGTTTGACGCCGGGAATGCCGGCGGATTTCGCCGAGGCGGGTGACGGCTTGGCATCGTGCAGCCGCGTCTCCTGGCCAGACGGCTGGGCCGGCGCACGCGCGGCGGCTCCGGCGGGCTTTTCAGCCGTCAGGCCGACAAGCACCTGGGAGACGCCGGGCAGGGCGCGGACGGCCCGCTCCGCCGCCTGCCGGACCGTCTCGAACGCATTGGCCTCGGCCGCGTTTATGGCGATGGCGAAGATGACCTTGCCGTCCTTGACGACGATATTGGTCAGTCGGCCGGAGGCTGCCAGCGGCGTCCCATCCGGCAGGGCGACCTTTTCCAGGGCGCGTTTGATCTCGATTTCGGCAACCGCCACGGTGAACTCCACGTTCTTTCTCTGCCGACCTAAATAGGAACGAACCGAAGAATGCAAACCCGCAAAGCGGATAGGCATGCCATGTTGACCGCCGCGGTCGCGCCTGCCATGCCAGTGCCATGATACGTGCCATGTCCGCGCCTTTGCTCAAGCTCGACCTGACCGGTTTGAAATGTCCGCTGCCGGCATTGCGGACGCGCAAGGCGCTGCGGACCCTGGCGCCGGGCGCGCAGATCGAGGTGGTCTGCACCGATCCGATGGCCACCATCGACATTCCCAACATGGTGCGCGAAACCGGCGATATTCTTGTCGAATCGGTGCGCCGGGAGACGCATCTCCTGTTCCGCATCCGTAAGGCCGAGCTCTCATGACCGACACCTCCAAAGACATCTGGCCGACCGAGATCAGGCTTGCGCCGGATCGCCGTGCGCTGACCGTCGCCTACGACAACGGCGCGACATATACGATCAGCGCCGAACTGCTGCGGGTCTGCAGCCCCTCGGCGGAAGTGCGAGGCCATACCGAATCGGAGCGCAAGACCGTCGGCGGCAAACGCAATGTCATGATCGCCAAGGTCGATGCGGTCGGCAATTATGCCGTGCGGCTGACCTTCGACGACATGCACGACAGCGGCATTTATTCCTGGGTCTATCTCGCCGAACTGGGCGCCGAAGGCGAGGCGAAATTCGCCGCTTATGTGGCCGAACTTGCTGCAAAAGGCCTGGATCGGGACCATCCGGGCGCCAAATAGGCTTTGTCGATGGCGTTCTCGTGGAGCTGCCTTCCGGCCGCAATGATGACAAAAAACTGATGGATCGCAGGCTCGCCAAGGCGATACGTCGAGGCGATACTTTAGATTGAAGACGGCGTGAAAGGCGCTCTTGGGCGCGGCGGCAAAAGGTCTATGACCTCCTTTGAACTCACCAGATTCGGACGCTCGGCGGTTGATGCGGCCGTTGTCAGCCATTCGCGCGCGGCAAGCTGGCTGGCGCTGATCGCTCTGGTCCTGTTTCTGCCCGGATTCTTTTCCCTGCCGCCGATGGACCGCGATGAGCCGCGCTTCGCCCAGGCGACCAAGCAGATGCTGGAAACCGGCGATTTCGTCGAGATCAGGTTTCAGGATCAGGCGCGCAACAAGAAGCCCATTGGAATCTACTGGCTGCAAGCTGCCTCCGTCGGCCTGGCCTCGGCGCTCGGCGTGCCCGAGGCGCGGCAGAAAATCTGGCTGTACCGGCTGCCGTCGCTGCTGGGTGCGATTGCGGCCGTGCTTTTGACCTATTGGGCGGCGCTGGCGTTCATGTCCCGGCGCGGCGCGTTCCTGGCCGCATGCCTGCTCGCCTCGACCATCCTGATCGGCGTCGAGGCACGCCTCGCCAAGACCGATGCGGTGGTGCTGGCGACGGTCGTGGCCGCCATGGGGGCGCTGGCGCGCATTTATCTGGGCGAAACCCGGAAGAATGCCGGATGGACCTTGCGGCTGCCGGCGATTTTCTGGACCGCGATCGCCGCCGGTATATTGGTCAAGGGGCCGATTACGCCGATGATCCCGTTTTTTGCCGCCATCGTGCTGGCGATCAAGGACCGCCGCGCCGTCTGGCTGCGCGACCTGCGCCCCTTGCTCGGCCTGTCGTGGCTGCTGCTGCTGGTTCTGCCCTGGTTCGTGCTCATCCTCATCGAAACCCGGGGCGCGTTTCTAAGCGAAGCCCTTGGGGAGGACATGCTGGGGAAGATCGGCTCGGGCCGCGAGGCGCACGGGGCACCGCCTCTGACCTATCTGGCGATCTTCTGGGCGACTGCCTGGCCAATGGCGCCGCTGGCGATCCTGGCCGCACCTTTCGTCTGGCTGAACCGGCGCAAACGGGAAGTGGCCTTCCTGCTGGCCTGGCTCGTCCCGTCCTGGCTGCTGCTCGAACTCGTGCCGACGAAACTGCCGCACTATGTCCTGCCGCTTTACCCGGCGATCGCGATCCTGACCGCGATGGCGAGCGAGCACGGGGCGCTGGCCTTCGAGCGCAAATGGGCGCCGTTTGCCGCGGCGCTGCTGCTGGTGGTGCCGGCCGTGCTGATCTCCGCCGGGTTTCTGGGCTCGATCTGGCTGCAGACGTGGCCCGGCATTTTAACACTCGTCGCGCTGCCGTTCGCGCTGTGGGCGCTGAAGGATGTGTGGCGGGCCGCCATGCTTGGCAACGGCCCCGGCATCATCGTCGGCGGCATGGTGGTGGCGCTCTTCACCTATGTCTTCGTCTATGGCGGCGTCCTCACCGGCGCGCTGGCGAAGACGTTTGTGCTGGCGCCGCGGCTTGACGACATGGCGCGCTCGGCCCAGGCCATCGCGCCGCAGTGCGGGCCGCTCAAACGGGCGACGACGCTCTATCGCGAGCCGAGCCTGGTGTTTCTGAGTGGAACGGACCTGACGATGACGATCGGCAAGGGCGCCGCCGACTTTCTGCTGAGCGGTCCCTGCCGGGTTGCGTTCGTCGACAGCCGGGACGAACATCTGTTTCGCGAGGGGCTGCCGGCCGACGCGCCGGTCAAGCTGATCGGGCGGGTCGAGGGGGTCAATCTCGCGCGAGGGCGCAATCTCGACATTGGCGTCTGGCTGCGGCAGTAACGCGCGATGACAGATTCAACCAGGAAGACCGACGGAAAGGTCCGCGTCCCGCAGATGGCACGGGCTGCGGCAGGTTCACTGTCCGTCAGGCTCGCCTTCCTCGCCGATGCGACGCGCGACTTTGTCGGCCGCTGGCGGTCGATCCGTGCAACTCCTGCGGCCGTCTCGGCTTCCGACTGGCGGGTGCTGGCCATCGCCGTTGTCGCCGTTCTTGCCACGGCGTGGCTGCTCGACCCCGTCGTCGCACATGCCATGCACGGCCTGCCGCAAGTGGCCCGGGATGTCTTCGGCGTCATCACGCATATCGGCCGCTCCGGCTATATTTTCGCGCTGTCGGCGCTCACCCTCGTGGGTGCACTTTGGTTGCGCGAACGGCACGAGGGAGAACGCCGGGTCGCGGATGGCATCCTGGCGGGCAGGGCGTTCTTCATTTTCGCGGTCTGCACCGTCTCCGGTCTTGCTTCGCAGATCATGAAATTGCCGATCGGCCGGGCGCGGCCGTTTCTGTATGACAAGTTCGGCCCCTACAGCTTTCATCCCTTCGTGTTCGATGCGCGCTTCGCCAGTTTTCCGTCGGGACATACGATCACTGCTTTCGCCATCGCGGTGGCGCTTGGCTGGTTCCTGCCGAAATGGCGCTTCGCGCTCTATACGGTCGCGGTTCTTGTCGCGATCTCGCGCATGGTGCTGGAATCGCATTATCTCGCCGATGTCATGGCCGGTGCGTTGGTCGGCACGCTGTCGGCGATCATTCTGCGCCGCATGTTTGCTGCCCGCCGGATCGTCTTTGAACCCGATGGCTCTGTCATCCGCGTGCGGTCCATCGGCAAGCCCGCCGATACGGCGAGCGGCTTGCAGGTGGTGGGCATGCGGGAGGTCGGCTTTCCGGCGCGCGACCAGGGCGAGGTTCCCGTGCTCAGCGTCGTCGTGCCGGTGCGCAACGAGGTCGGCAACGTAGCGACCCTGGTCGACGAGATCGCCAAAGCCGTCATGCCTCTCGGACCTTTTGAAATCATCTATGTCAACGACGGCTCGTCAGATGGAACCGGCGACGAACTGGCGCGCCAGCGCGCACGCCATCCGCAATTGCGGCAGATCGATCATATGGCGTCCTGTGGGCAATCGGCGGCGATCCGTACCGGGGTGCATGCGGCGCGGGCAGCGGTGATTTGTACGCTGGACGGAGACGGCCAGAACGATCCGATCTATATCCCGCAGCTCTATCGCAAGCTGCTCGAGAGCGGCGATGCCTTCGGGCTCGTCCAGGGCCAGCGCGTCGGCCGCAAGGCGACTGCGTTCAAGAAGCTGCAGTCGCATATCGCCAATACGCTCCGCGCCTGGTTCCTGCAGGACGGCACGCGCGATACCGGATGCGGGCTGAAATGTTTCCGCCGCGACATCTATATGCAGTTGCCGTATTTCGATGCGTTGCATCGTTTCATGCCGGCGCTGGTGCGGCGGGACGGTTTCGAGATCGCCTATGTCAATGTGGTCGATCGTCTACGGCTGAGCGGCGTCTCGAACTACGGGTTCTTCGACCGGCTCTGGATCGGCATCGTCGATTTGTTCGGTGTCCGCTGGCTGATCCGGCGGCGCAGACGGATTGCGCGGCTGCGGCAGGTATCCCAAGAGGCCGCCAAAGAGGTTTCGAAAGAGAACGCTTAATGCTTGTCGAATTGTCGCAAGCCGCCGGCGGCTATCTGCACCACGTGTTCGTCGCGTCGTGGGACGGCTGGGTCATCCTCGGTTTTTTCGGCCAGGCCTTTTTTACGGCGCGGTTTCTGGTGCAATGGCTGGCGAGCGAGCGTGCCGGCAGAAGCGTGATCCCATTGTCGTTCTGGCTGTTTTCGATCGGCGGCGGATCGGTGTTGCTGGTTTACGCGCTGTATCGCGGCGACCCGGTGTTCATCCTGGGGCAGGGCCTGGGATTGTTCATCTACGTTCGCAACCTGATGCTCATCCGCAGGGACAAGCGCGGCCTACGGGTTGATGAAGGCCGCCATTAGACTAGAGCATTTTCGAGCGAAGTGGATGCCGGTTCGCGTGAAGAAAATGCGTCAAAACAAAAACCTAGAGCTCGGTTCTGATTCCATCAGAACCGAAAAAGCTCTAGTCTAAAGCATCGTGTGCTTCAGAATCGTCCGACGCTTTGAATTCTTTTGATGCAAAATCGGTGTCCGCTTTTCCATACGGTGCTTCAGGCAAACGCCTTGTTTGCGCGCAGCTTTTCAACTTTCGCTTCGTCGTAGCCGAGCATGTCGCGCATCACCAGATTGGTATGCTCGCCGAGCGCCGGCGGCGGCGGCGGCGTGGGCGCAGGCGTCTCCGACAGAGCATAGCGGCTGCTCTCCACGTAGCTTCGTCCCGCGACCGGATGATCGAGCGCAATGAAGTGGTTCCGATAATTCAATTGACGGTCTTCGCAGACGTCGCGGCTCGCCGCGACCACGTGAGCCGGCACCTTGCGCGCCTGCAGCAGATCCTCGGCTTCGCCCGCCGTCCTGGCGCCGATCCACTCCGACAGGATGGCATCGAGCGCGGCCAGGTTGGCGCGGCGCAGGTCAACCGTGGCAAATCGCCGATCTTGCGCAAGTCCCGCACCGCCGACGAGATCGGCAAGCCGTCGCCAGCATTCATCGTCCTTGACCGCCACGGCGACGAAACGGCTGCGTCTATCCTGGGTTTCCCGCGCAGCATAGACGCCGTGCGGGACCATGCTGTCGTCACCGTTGCCGCGCGCCTGCGTCACCTCGCCGCTCAGGGCGTCAGCCATGATCGCGGGCGCCAGGAAGAACAACCCGCACTCCGCCTGTGAAACGTCGACCCAGCAGCCTTTGCCGGTGCGCTCCCTGGTGTCCAGGGCGGCCGCGAGGCCGGCGATCGCAAAGCGCGGTCCGATATAATCGGTATAGGGGCCGAAGGGACCGCGGGGCGGGCGGTCGGGCCAGCCCACCAGCCGCTGCACGCCAGATATGGAACTGCCGAGGTTTCCAAAGCCCGCGAGCTGCGAGTACGGCCCCGACTGCCCCATCAATGTGCTGCTGACCAGAATGGCACGAGGGTTGATGTCCCTGATCTTCTGATAGCCAAAGCCCCACTTGGCAATGGTGCCGGGAGAGAAGGATTCGATGATGACGTCGCACCAGCGGATCAGGTCGGACAGTACGGTCCTGGCTTCCGGGTTGGCCAGGTCCAGCGAGACGCTCAGCTTGCCGGCGTTGCAGTTGTGGTAGACGGAGGATGTTTCCAGGCCGCGCTGTCCGGACGTGAACGGGCCGATGACGCGGGCAGCATCCACTCTCTTGGCGGATTCGACGCGGACGACGGTGGCTCCGAAATCGGACAGGACACGGCCGGCAGCCGGGCCAGCGACGACCCAGGAGAGGTCGAGCACGCGCAGATCCTTGAAGGGAAGCGCAGCGGCCTGTGCCGGTCGCGCCTGTCGGCGCCGCCCCTTCGCTTCCTCAAGAATGACTGCCGTGTGCTCGCCGAGGCCCGGCGCCCTGGTGAGCGGAGGGCTTTCGCCATCCAGCTTGACAGGCGATCCGACGACGATGCGCTCGACGCCGTCCGACGAGCGGATGGCGCGGAAGACGCCGCGGGCCTGGTACTGCGGGCTCTCGCGCAGATCGGCTGGCGTATACTGGGGTGCAATCAAGAGCTTCCTGCGGATCGCCGTCTCCAGGAGTTCCCGGCGGCTATGGCGAGCCAGGAAGGACGCGACGACCTCGCGGGCCTTTTCGAGATCATCGGATGTGATCTTTCCGCTTTCGATCAGCAGATGGATCGACGACCAGTCCCATTTGATCTCGTCGGGTGCGATGTGTCCCTCGTCGCGCATCCAGTCGAAGAGATTGTTGGTGAAGCGTCCGGTCGAGGGCCCCATGGCGAGATGGAGTTCGATGACCCCATCCTTGACCTGCCAGGCCTTCTTGCGCCGGGTCGCGGAACCGCTGCCGCTGAGATCGAGCCGCTCCGACCCGTCCGACCTGTTGCTGGCGTCGATCTCTTCCTGGAAGCCGACGTCTCCCGCTGCATCGGCCAGAATCGCCGAGAGTGTCGCTTGGGCAACGGATCGCTGCACGCTGATCTCGACCAGTTGTCCTTTGCCCGACCGCTTCCGGGCCTCGCGCGCAATGAGTGCGCCGACCGCCGCATCGGCGGCGGCATGCAGATAGGCCTGGGGAACGCTGACACGCAGAGGCGGACGCCCGCCGTCCTGCGCGCCATACATGGCGCCGCCCGCAGCCCAAAGAACGATCTCCGCATCCTCATAGCCGGATTTCGGTCCGTCGAGGCCAAACGGCGTGATCGCGACATAGATGAGGCCGGGATTGATCTCCTTCAGCCTTTCGTAGCGCCGCTTCGTCGCGGCTGCGTCGGCGCCGGATTCGATGAGAATATCGGCCTTGCTGACAAGATCGTCGAAGTCCCTGAGCCCGCGTCCGGTGCCGGTGTCGATGACGATGCTTCGCGAGCCGGCGGCGTAGCACTCCCACAGCAGGGAACATCCACGATCGTCGAACGGTCCGTGCCGGCGCGCGGGCGATCCACCCGGCGGCTCGACGCGAATGACGTCCGCGCCAATGTCGGCCAGCATGCGTCCTGCCGCGATCCCACGATGATCGCAGAGATCGACGACACGGCAATCCGACAGCTTCACTTGACTCATGCTACAATCCTAATGGTGGTCCGATGCGAGCTCGTTTCGCTCATGCTTGAATGAATGATGCTGAAGCCAGTGCTCCAGCATCCAGAGATGGTCATTGCCCCAGAAGAGCTCGCCGTCGGCGTGAAACGTCGGCACGCCGAAGACGCCGGCTTCAACGCCCGCGTCGACAACGTTTCTCAGCATCTCCTTGGATCGCTCGGTCGAAAGAGCGGCTTCCAGGCCCGCCGGGTCGATGTCGAGAGAACTCGCGACGTCGAGGACGTCCGCGAGTTGGCTGATGTCTTTGCCTTCGATCCACAGACGGCGGAAGATTGCCTGCGCGAAGGGCTTGGCGCGCCCACCTTCGGCCTCGCGCAGATGCAGGAAGGCGCGGCTTGCAAGCAGAGAGTTGATGCCCTTCAGGCCATGAGGCCGAATGGGAACATCGAACCATTCGGACAGTCGTTCCATGTCGCGCTTCAGGTAGGGCCCCTTCAGCGGGTACTGGGGCAAGGGCTTCATTCCCATGATCTTCAGGATCGTGACCCCGATCAGGATCGGCCGCCATTCCACATCGCGTCCGAGCCGCTTCGCCAGCCGCTCGATCGCAACGGAGCCGATGCAGGCGTAAGGCGATATGAAGTCGAAGTAGAAAACGATCGGCGGCGCCATACCATCTCCAGCCGGATTTACACGTTCATCTTTGTCCAGCGTGGATATCCACGTTGCTTACAGGCTGGCGATATCGCGCGCCGACGAAGGGCCGACGCCGCGACATCGTCTTGTCTCAGGCGCGCTATTGCGGCTCGATGTTAGTGAGCTTTATGATTTCGCCCCACTTCTTGTATTCCTTTTCGGCGAACTGTTTCAGCTTCTCGCCGCGAACGCCGACCCAGGGTTGAAATCCGCCGCGATAGAAGAACTCTTTCGCTTCGGGCTTCTTCAGTCCTTCCTCGACCCAGTCGGCGACCTTGGCGACGACGTCATCGGGGGCGCCGGCAGGCATCCAGACGGCCCACCAGCCGGAGAGATCGAAATTGTCGTATCCGCTTTCCTTCATCGCCGGCACGTCCGGCATCGCGTCGACCCGCTCTTCCGTCGTCACCGCCAGCACATTGTACTTGTCGCGCGAACCCATGATGGGGGTCGGATCGCTGACCATGAAGTCGACCTCACCTCCCGAAAGCCCCATGAGCGCATCGGGAGCGCCCTTGTAAGCGATCGGGGTTGCTTTCGTGCCGCTGCGCTGCTTCAGGTATTCGGCTGCGCCGAAGGCAAGCGGATTGACGTAGCCGAACTTCGCCTTGCCGTCCTTCTGCTTGAGGAAGGCCACCAGTTCCTTGAGCGACTTGATGCCGGACTCCGGCTTCGTGATGAAGACGAGCCCGCCGCGCTGCAGTGAGGTCACGGGGGTGAAGTCGGAAAGCTTGAAGGGAACCTCCTTGAACAGGAAAGGGTTCGTCGTGAAGGTCGAGCCGCCGGTGACGAAGACGGTATAGCCGTCCGGCTTGGCGCGAGCGACCTGTCCGGCCGCGATGTTGGACATGGCGCCGACCTTGTTGTCGACGACGACGGTCTTGCCGCCGGACCCCTGACGGATCAGTTCGGCGGCATAACGGGCGTAAAGGTCGGGGCCGGTTCCCGCAACGTATCCGACGACGACGTGAATGTCGCGGGACGGATAGCTTTGCGCCTGGGCCGCCGATGCGCAGGCCAGAGGCAGGAGCGTCGCCGCGATGATGGCAATGGAGCGGGATTTCACCTTCAGCATTCTCATTCTATCCTCCCATGACGTTTCGAATTGATCGGCAACAGCCGTTGAACCGTGCGGTCAGCCAGTGGATGACCTGCGGTCGCTACAGATGCGCTGCTGAAAACAGAGACGTTCCGATCTGTGCGTTTCCGCTGTGCTGCGACGCCCGGACGATCGATTTGCTCCCCCCGCCGATAGTATCGTAAGCCTCGGCTCAGTCGCGCGACAAAATCATTTCATTTGAAATGATATATTTCGCGGCGCATGTCAATATGGGTCGACAAGGGACACAAATGCCGCGCTCAACGAAGGGGCCGATTCCGAAGGTGCCCGCAAATGTCAAAGCGAGAGGCCGCTTTCTCGATCATTTCCTGCTGTATCAACTGTCTGTCGCGGCGGGGAAGAGCGGTGGCCTGCTGACCAAGGCATTGGATGCGGAGCTGAAGCTTTCGCTGGCCGAATGGCGCGTGGTCCTGCTCGTCGGCGAACTTCCGAACCTGTCGAATGACGCCGTTGCTGCCCGCACGACAATGGACAAGGCGAGGGTCAGCCGCGCCATCGCCAGGCTTGTCTCGATGGGTATCCTGAACCGGGAGGTCGATGACAGCGACCGGCGGCTGATCTCCCTTTCGCTCACGCCGCGTGGGCGCGCGATCTTTCAGTCCAGCATGGACATCGGCGAGCAGGTCGAGGCCCGGTTTCTCGCGCCCCTTTCCAAAAGCGAGCGCGCAATGCTGTTCGAGATGCTGATCAAGCTGTCGGCGACCAGTCCGGAGATCGGCCTCGTTTCGCAGACATGATCGGCCGAGGCGAGGCGCCGGGCGGCCGCGGCCGCAGGCCTGGTCTCACGTCGTCTCGCGCAGCCGCCTGAAGCCGGCGTCGAGATCGTTCTGCAAGTCTTCGACGTCTTCGAGACCGATCTGGAATCTCAGGGAAGGGCCGCCCGGCGCCCATGTCGTCGCCGTGCGATAGGAGGCGCAATCGAAGGGAATGACCAGGCTTTCGAAGCCGCCCCAGCTGTAACCCATGCCGAAGAGTTCGAGGCCGTCGAGCATGGCCGCTACGGCGCGATCGGAAAACGGCTGCAGCACGATCGAGAACAAGCCGCTCGAACCGGAAAAATCTCGCTTCCATATCTGATGATCGGGATGCGATGGCAGCGCCGGATGCAGCACGGTCTGAACCTCCGGCCGGGCGGCGAGCCAATGCGCCATGGCAAGGCCCTGCTGCTGCGCCTCGCGCAGGCGCAGCTCCATGGTGCGCAGGCCGCGCAGCGCCAGGAACACGTCTTCAGGCCCGGCACACATGGCGAACAGGTCGAAGGTTTCACGCAGGCGCGGCCACCACGCCTTGTTGGCGGAGACGAGGCCCAGCATCAGGTCGGAGTGACCCGACAGATATTTGGTGCCTGCTTCGATGGCGAGATCGGCGCCGCGCTCATGCGGCGGGAAGAACAATGGCGTCGCCCAGGTGTTGTCGATGATCACGCAGATATCGCGCGCCCTCGCAACCGACGAGATGGCCGGCACGTCCTGCACCTCGAAACTCTGTGAGCCGGGCGCCTCGGTCAGGATGGCGCTGGTGTTGGGACGGATGAGGGAAGCGATATCGGCGCCAACACGGGGGTCGTAATAGGTCGTCTCGACGCCCATGCGCTTCAGGTAGCGGTCGCAGAACTTGCGCGTCGGAAAATAGGCGGAATCGGTCACGAGAAGGTGATCGCCGGCCTTGGTCGCCGTCGACAGAGCCAGCGCGATGGCGGCAAGGCCGGTCGGCGCCAGCACGGTGCCCTGCGCGCCGCAGATCTCGCTCCAGGCGGTCTCGAGCGCCTCGGTCGTCGGTGTGCCCTTGGTGCCGTAGGTGAACCGCGCCTTGTTATCGTACAAATCCTTCACGGTCGGCGAAAGCACGGTCGAACCGCGGTAAATCGGCGTATTGACAAAACCGAACTGCTCATCCGGCCTGCGGCCGGCGTTGACCAGAAGCGTGCGGGATTTCATGCGCGCGCGGGTTTCCGGTGTAATTTTGCTCATAATCTATCTGCTCTGTTCATGACAGCCGTGGCCGACATTAGCTGATCCAGGCCACGAAACGTCAAGCGATCAACGGGTTCTCTACAGAAGGGACTTGACCCGACTTGGTAAAACCGGGTGAGATGACGTTCTGATCTGCCGCCGTGCAGCATGCCGGTGCAGCAATCCAATAAAGCCAGCCTTCAAGCCGCCCGGAAGGGGAGAAATTCAATGCGGATTCATGCTCGATCGCTCGTTACGGCGTCGCTTCTGGCCTCCCTGGCCGGCGCCGCCGTCTTCGCGCAGGCCTCCGTTGCGCTCGCGCAGGCGCCGTCCAAGACGCTGGAGCAGGTGAAAGCGCGCGGATACCTGTCGTGCGGCACGAATCCGGGCCTGGCGGGGTTTGGCATGCCCGACGACAAGGGCGTTTGGGCCGGCATCGACGTGGACCTTTGCCGCGGCATCGCGGCGGCGGTTTTCAACGACCCCGAGAAGGTCAAATTCATCCCGATGACAGCGAAAGACCGGTTTACGGCGCTGCAATCGGGTGAAATCGACGTGCTGGCGCGCAACGGCACCTGGACGCAGTCGCGTGAGGCGGAACTGGGACTGCTCTTCGCGGGCGTCAACTATTACGACGGCCAGGGCTTCATGGTGCGCAAGAAGCTCAACATCAATTCCGCGCTGGAACTGTCAGGCGCATCGATCTGCGTGCAGCAGGGCACGACGACGGAACTGAACCTCGCCGACTTTTTTCGTTCCAACAATATGAAATACGAGGTCGTGGCGTTCGCCACTTCCAACGAAGCGGTCAAGGCCTACGATTCAGGCCGCTGCGACGCTTTCACCACGGATTCGTCGGGTCTCTACGCCGAGAGAGTCAAGCTGGCCAATGCCGACGATCATGTCGTGCTGCCGGAAGTGATCTCGAAAGAACCGCTGGGGCCGGCGGTGCGCCAGGGCGACGATCAATGGTTCAACATCGTCAAATGGACTCATTTCGCCATGATCAACGCCGAGGAACTCGGCATCACCAAAGCCAATGTCGACGAACGCGCCAAATCGCCCAATCCTGAAATCCGCCGCCTGCTCGGCACCGAGGGCGATTTCGGCAAGGCGCTGGGCCTGACGCCCGACTGGGCCGCCCGCATCATCAAACAGGTCGGCAACTACGGCGAAGTGTTCAATCGTAACGTCGGCGAAGGCTCGCGACTGAAGATCAAGCGCGGTCTCAACAATCTGTGGTCGAAGGGAGGCATTCAATACGCGCCGCCGGTCCGCTGAAGCGGAGGTCGGCGCGAGGACGCGGTTGATGGCCAGCACGGACGATCTGCCGGGACCGCGGACATCGATTCTGAACAACCCGCTCTGGCGCGGTCTGTTCTGGCAGGGACTGACCCTGGCATTGCTGGTCTGGCTTGCCCTGCAAGCCTTCGACAATGCCGTCGTGAATATGCGGGCGCGCAATATTCCGACGGACTTCTCGTTCTGGAACCGGCCCGCCGGTTTCGACGTCAACCAGACGCTGATCCCGTTCTCCGCCTCGACGTCGACGTATGGCCAGGCGTTTTTCGTCGGACTGCTGAACACGTTGCTGGTGGCGGCGATCGGCATTGTCTTTTCCACCATCATCGGCTTTACGGTCGGCATCGGCCGGCTGTCGAACAATTGGATCGTGGCGCGTCTGGCGACCGTCTATGTCGAGGTGGTGCGCAATACGCCGCTGCTGCTGCAATTGCTGTTCTGGTACAATGCGGTGCTCAAAGCGCTGCCGGGACCGCGGGAATCGCTGGCGCTGCCGGGCAGCATCTATCTCAACAACCGCGGTCTCGTCTTACCTGAACCCGTCGTCGGCGCCGGTTTCGAGTGGGCACTCGGCGCAGTCGCGCTGGCGCTGCTGCTGGCGATCCTGTTCGCTATCTGGGCGCGGGTCGAGCAGCGGCGCACCGGCGCGCGCCATCATGCGCTGCCGGTGGCGATCGGGCTGTTGCTCGTGCTGGGCGGCGGCGCCTGGCTTGCCAGCGGCAATCCCTTGTCGTTCCAGCAGCCGGTGCTGCGCGGATTCAATTTCGCCGGCGGCATCAAGGTCATTCCCGAACTCGTGGCGCTGATCGCCGGGCTGTCGCTCTATACCGCTTCGTTCATCGCCGAGGTGGTGCGGGCGGGGGTGAGCGCGGTGCCGGGCGGCCAGACCGAGGCGGCGCAGGCGCTGGGATTGCGCCGTGGCGACATCCTGCGGCTGGTCGTCGTGCCGCAGGCGCTGCGCATCATCATTCCGCCGCTGACCAATCAATATCTGAACCTGCTGAAGAACTCGTCGCTGGCGGTGTTCATCGGCTATCCAGATCTCATCCAGATTTTCGCCGGCACCGTGCTCAACCAGACCGGCGCCGCCGTGCAGGTCGTCAGCATTACGATGGCGGTCTACCTGGCGATTTCCCTGGTCACGTCCCTGGCGATGAATCTCTACGCCCGGCGCATCGCCCTGCATGAGCGCTGATATGAGCGTTCCCGACCGCACCACATCCCCGTTCGAGCCTTCGGCGGATCTGCCGCCGCCGCCAATGATGCGCGGAACCTGGGGATGGATGCGCGAAAACCTGTTCTCGTCGCTGCCGTCGGCCTTCCTCACGGTGGGCTGCCTGTTTCTGCTGGCCTGGTTTCTGCCGGGCCTGATCCGCTACCTGTTCATCGACGCCATCTGGTCGGCTGCCGACGGGGAACCTTGCCGGGCGCCCGGTGCCGGCGCCTGCTGGGCCTATGTGAACGCCAAGCTGACTTTCTTCACCTACGGCGCCTATCCGCGCGACCAGCTCTGGCGGGTCAATACCGTCATGGCGTCGGGGGGCATCCTGGCGGTCTGGCTGCTGTGGCCGGCGGCGAAAGGCAAAGGCCTTGCGGCCTTGCTGTTCTTCGCCGTCTTTCCGATTGTCGCCTTTGGCCTGCTGACCGGGCGCACGCCGTTTCCCAGCCTGCTGTTACCATCGCCGGGATCGAACATCGAATGGTGGGCGTTCAGGGCAGCCATCGGCGTCGCAGCCGTGGCGCTCCCGCTTTTGGCCTTGCAGCGCTTCTGGCTCGGCGGCGTCCTGCTGTTTCTGGTGGCATGGTTCATGGCCGCCGCACACTGGCGTCTTCTCGGCCTGACCCGCATCGATACGGATCTGTGGGGTGGTATTTTCGTCAGTCTGCTGGTGGCGAGCGTCGGCATCGTGTTCTCGCTGCCGTGCGGCATCCTGCTGGCACTGGGGCGACGTTCGCGCCTGCCGATCATCCGGTTTCTATCGATCGTGCTGATCGAAATCGTGCGCGGCGTGCCGCTGATCACCGTGCTGTTCATGGCCAATACGATGCTGCCGCTGTTCGTGCCGGACGCATGGTCGCCCGACCGGCTGTTGCGGCCACTGATCGGCGTCGCCCTGTTTTCCTCCGTCTATATGGCGGAAGTCGTGCGCGGCGGCCTGGAGGCGGTGCCGCGCGGCCAGTATGAGGCGGCGATGGCGGTCGGCCTCAACTGGCGCCGCATGATGATGCTGGTGGCCCTGCCGCAGGCGCTGACGGCGGTCATTCCGGGCATCGTCAATTCGTTCATCGCCCTGTTCAAGGACACGACGCTTGTCGCCATCGTCGGTATTTTCGATTTTCTGCGAGCGGTCGACACCCAGCGGCTCGATCCCGCCTGGGCCGGGCCGAGCATTTCCGCCACCGGCTATATTTTCGCCGCCGCGTTCTACTTCGTCTTCTGCTTCGCCATGTCGCGCTATTCGCAGATGATGGAACGGCGGCATGCGGCAGGCCGCAAACGTTGAAGGACGCTCCCATGGCCACCGCCACAAACTTCCGACCGAGGCAGGTGACAAACGCCAACGCCATCGAAATGATCGGCGTGCACAAATGGTTCGACAAGTTCCATGTGCTGAAGGACATCAACCTGACGGTAAGGGCAGGCGAGAAGATCGTCATCTGCGGGCCATCGGGATCGGGCAAGTCGACCTTGATCCGCTGCATCAACCGGCTTGAGGCGCATCAGCGCGGCCGCATTATCGTCGACGGCACCGAACTCGTCGAAGATCTGAAGCGGATCGACGCGGTGCGCCGCGATGTCGGCATGGTGTTCCAGCAGTTCAATCTGTTTCCGCATCTGACCGTGCTGGAAAACTGCACACTGGCGCCGGTCTGGGTGAACCGCCTGCCGAAGGCGGAGGCCGATGCCATCGCCATGCATTACCTGACGCGCGTGCGCATTCCCGAACAGGCCGGCAAATATCCGCTGCAACTGTCCGGCGGCCAGCAGCAGCGCGTCGCCATCGCGCGGGCGCTGTGCATGTCGCCGAAAATCATGCTGTTCGACGAGCCGACCTCGGCACTCGACCCCGAGATGGTCAAGGAGGTTCTCGATACCATGATGCAGCTGGCAAAAGACGGCATGACCATGATCTGCGTCACCCATGAGATGAACTTTGCCCGTGAAGTTGCTGATAAAATTGTATTTATGGATCGTGGTGAAATCGTCGAGGCAAATACGCCGGAACGCTTTTTTTCGAATCCCGTACAGGAACGGACGCGCTTGTTTCTGGCGCAGGTCCTGCGCTGACGGTGGTCTGTCGGGCCGATCCAGGACCCGGCGGAAGCCTGGACCTTTGTTTGCAGCTGGTCTTAAGGACTGTTCGAAATGTCGTTAATGCTTCGTTTTTTTCAATCAAATACGATCAAATACTTATAATTGCAGACGATTTTCGATTTCTCTCATATCGCGGCTTAACTTTGATTATTGAGCTATTTCAATGTGTTGATGGAACAAGGCTGAAAAGCCCTCGATACGTCGGATCACAGGCATAGCGGCATGCGATCGATATTTTTACAAGCTGAAGCGATGAGAATATCGGGTCATCGCCCGCATGTGTGAGATCGCATTAATACCCCTTTTAGAGGTCCCGCTCATATTCGCGTCAACCGCGGGCCGATGGAGCGCTAGGCGGTTTTGTCGAAGATCTAAGGAGCAGTCCCGTGAAGCTTTTTTCTCAGTTCATCCGTAACGAATCCGGCGCGACCGCGATCGAATACGGCCTCATCGCCGGTCTGATCGGCGTCGTCATCATCGCCGCTGTCAGAACCCTCGGCACGAAGGTTGCCGGGCAGTTCAATACCATCGCGGGCAACCTCTAAGCCCTCGTGAGACGACCAACGGAGCCCGCCCGGAGCGGCGGGCTCTGCTTTCATGCACGATGAAGGCGCAATTGGAATCTGCATGAAAGCCAAGTCAACATGCGCATAACTCTGGGAAGTCCCATGTCGCTTATGAAGAAATTCCTCAAGAACGAATCCGGCGCGACTGCGATCGAATACGGTCTCATCGCCGGCCTGATCGCTGTCGTGATCATTGGCGCCGTCACCACCCTGGGCACCAAGGTTGCCGGGCAGTTCAACACCATCGCGGGCAACCTCTAAGCCTCGCTTTCGGCGATTGCACATCAACATCAAGGCCGCGCTTGCGCGGCCTTTTGCCTGTTTTCAATCGGTGTCGGTCAGGAAGGCCCGCACGCGCGCGCTCCAGACGGGCTCGCCGCTCAGACGGTCGAGATCGGGCTTGGCGACAAGCTCGGGCAGTTCGGTGCCGTTGCGCTGAGCCAGCATCGTCTTCCTGACTGCCGCGACAGCCGCCATGAACGGCTGATGTCCCTGCAGCGCAATGCGTACGCCACGCGACGCCAGTTCCTTGCGATTGAGCAGTCCGGCCGGCGTGCCGCCGAGCAGGATGGGCAGCCTTGCCACGGCGGCAAAAGCATCGATCTCGCTCATGGATGTGACGCCGGTGAGGAAGACGCCGTCGACGCCGGTGTCCTGATAGGCTCGGAACCGCTCCAGCGCGTCGCTCAATCCGCCCATCAGTAAAGCGCCGGTGCGCGCGATGACGCAAAGCGAGGGATCGCTGCGCGCGGCAACCGCCGCTTTCATCTTGCCGATGCCTTCCCGCAGCGAAACCGCCGTGACGGCTTTCTGGTCGAAGGGACGCGGCAGCAGCGTGTCCTCGATCGTCAGTGCCGCCAGGCCTGCATGTTCGAGTTCCTCGACGCTTCGCATGACATTGAGCGCATTGCCATAGCCGTGGTCGGCATCGGCGATCACCGGCAGGTCGCTGGCGCGGCCGATGCGGCGCGCCTGTTCGGCGAACTCGCTCAAGGTCAGCAGAATGATGTCGGGCGCGCCGAGCACGGCGAGGGAGGCCACCGAACCGGCATACATGCCGGTCTCAAAGCCGATCTCCTGGGCAATGCGGGCCGAAATGGCATCGAACACAGAGCCCGGAAAATAGCATTGATCGCTGGCCAGCAGGGCGCGCAGCCGCTGGCGGCGGGACGTTGCGGTCATGTCGTCAGGCTCCGGCAAGCGCGGGCTTGATGTTTTCTTCCGGCAGACGACGCGGCAGCAGGGTGACGGAGATCAGGATCGCGCCGGCGCAGACGGCGAGAATCTGGAACAGCCGGTCGAAGCCCCAGTTCAGATGCACCCAGGCGATCAGCGGCAGGGCGAGCGACATGACCGAGAAGCTCAGCACATAACGCGCGCCGTAGATCTGGGCGCGCAATTCGCTCTTCGCCATCCGGCCGATGAGAAAATCGTTGATCGGCACGCTGCCGAAAGCGGCGAAGGTGAAACCGAGGCCGACGACCAGCGCCGGCCAGCCCATCAGTCCCGGCATGAGCGCGAAGAAGACCGTCTGCGCCAGCGCCGAAACGATATAGACCGTGCGCGGGCTGTAACGATCGAGCGCCAGGCCGGTGAGCAATTGCGCCATCGAGGCGATGGCGAAGACCAGGAACGTCAGCCAACCCAATGTCGTGGCGGAGCCGACGATGGATTGCAGGCGTTCGTCGAAAATTTTCGGCAGGGCGAATGTCGTCGACTGGAAGATCAGGCTCGAGAACAGGGCGGTGGAGAAGATCACCATCGAGAGCCGGATGAGCACGGCGCGAACTTCGGGCGTGGCATGGGTCGTTGTCGAGGTTGCTCCGGCTTTGGGCTTGGCGGCGAAATTGCGCGACGCGATCTCCTGGCGCATCAGCCCCGCATAGGCGACACCGAGCGTGATCGACACAAGCCCAGGCACCAGGAAGGCATAACGCCAGCCGCCGTGGTCGATGAAATAGCCGGCGAACAAGGCGGCGCTGCCGACGCCGAGATTGCCCCAGACGCCGTTGACCGCGATGAGCATGCCCGTGCGAGGGCGGCCCTGCACCAGCAGGGCGAGGCCGACGGGATGATAGATGGCAGCGAACATGCCGAGAAAGAAAAGACCGGTGGCGATGCCAAGCGGCGACGAGGCGAAACCGGCGCCGATGGAAGCCAGGCCCAGACCGATAAAATAGACCGCCATCATGCCTTCGCGGCTCCAGCGGTCGGCGATCCAGCCGGCCGGCCAGGAAAACAGGGCGAAGGCGACAAAGCTCGGTGTCGCATAGGCGAGGAGTTCGGAATAGCCCATGTTCCATTCGCGCGTGAGCGCGATTGCGGAAACGGTGGCGAACACCAGCATGACGAGATGGTCGAGAAAATGCCCGGCGTTGAGCAGGGTGATCTGCAATTTATCCCGATCCATCGCGCTTCCTCTTCGGCCTTTTCAGGACGCGGACATTGCACGATTCCGTCGCCGTTCGCCAGTCGGCGGGGGGCGAACCTGCCGCTTTGATGGGCTGAATTAATAGAACGGAAACCATCCCGCATCCATGATCGCGCATGGTCATCCGCCGCCGACTCCGCTCCATCCTTCTGCCGCTGCTGCTTTATGCCGTCTCGGGCAGCATTTCGTCGTATTTCATCTGGCATGCGGTGCATGGCGATCGCGGCCTGAAGACCAAGGAGGAATACCGCGGTCAGATGGCCCAATTGATCCTCGAGAATGCCGGCCTGCGCGCCGAGCGTGACCAGCTCGACCGGCGGGTTTCGATGATGCGGGCGGAAGCGGTGGAACGCGATATCCTCGAAGAGGAGGCGCGAGTGCAGTTGGGCCGCGTGCACAAGAATGACGTGGTCATTTTCCTGAAGCCGTAGGGTGTATTGAGATTCGCGTGATAGCGGCCTGCAAATGCCGGCTCTCGACATCTGCCATTCTCGGCTCGGTCTGATGTGAATCTCATTACAGCTTTGGCTCGGTCGGCGGCCTTCCAGGTGTCTATGGAATAACCACTTCCAGGTTTATAAAAAGAAATAACTGGATTTCGGTTTATCTTTTCAATCCTATAGGAATCAGTTCTTTATATAAGCAGGGCCACGAAATCCTCGCCCTCGCTTTCTGGCTGGCCTTGGGCTATTTTCGAGCCGTCGCGAAGGCCGCCGGGAGCGGTCCGCTCCGCCGTTCGAGGAAAGCCCAAAGGAACGCCATGGCATCGGTTCAATCGTCCGCTCGACCCAAAACCGCCCGTAAATCTGCCGCCGACAGCGATGCTGCGGCGCCGTTCACCGGCAGCAACATTGCCGAATTCACGCGCGAACAGGAACTCGAAGCCTACAAGATGATGCTGTTGATCCGCCGCTTCGAGGAGAAGGCGGGCCAGATGTACGGCATGGGCCTGATCGGCGGCTTCTGCCACCTTTATATCGGCCAGGAAGCGGTCGTCTCCGGCGTGCAACTGGCCTCGAAAGAGGGCGACGCCGTCATCACCGGCTATCGCGATCACGGCCACATGCTGGCGCTCGGCATGGACGCCAAGGGCGTGATGGCAGAGCTCACCGGACGCCGGGGCGGCCTGTCGAAAGGCAAGGGCGGCTCGATGCATATGTTCTCCAAGGAGAAGCATTTCTACGGCGGCCACGGTATCGTCGCGGCGCAGGTTCCGCTGGGCACGGGACTGGCGTTCGCGCATCGCTACCGCGGCAATGACAGCGTCTCGCTGACCTATTTCGGCGACGGCGCCGCCAACCAGGGCCAGGTCTACGAGAGCTTCAACATGGCGGAGCTGTGGAAGCTGCCGGTTGTCTACATCATCGAGAACAACCGTTATGCCATGGGCACCGCGGTGACCCGCGCCTCGGCGCAGACCGACTTCTCGAAACGGGGCCTGTCGTTCAACATCCCCGGCGTACAGGTCGACGGCATGGACGTACGCGCCGTCAAAGCCGCCGCCGATCAGGCGATCTCCTGGTGCCGCGAGGGCAACGGGCCCTTCATCCTCGAAATGCAGACCTATCGCTATCGCGGCCATTCGATGTCCGACCCGGCGAAATACCGCACCAAGGAAGAAGTGCAGAAGGTGCGAGACGAGCACGACCCCATCGAGCAGGTCCGCTCCCGCATCCTGAAAGCCAATATGGCGACCGAAGACGAATTGAAGAAGATCGACGCCGGCGTCCGCGCGGTCGTCGCCGAGGCGGCGGAATTCGCCACCAACGATCCCGAGCCCGATGCGTCGGAACTGTGGACCGATATTCTCAAGTAATCCGTCTCTGCCTCCGCGCTTTCCCCATTGATCCGATTTGCCGGGCCTGTCCGTAGCGTCCGCGTCATTCCTGAGAGACACACATGCCGACCAATATTCTGATGCCGGCCCTTTCGCCGACCATGGAGCAGGGCAAGATCGCCCGCTGGATGAAGAAAGAGGGCGATTCCATCAAGTCCGGCGATATCCTCGCCGAGATCGAGACCGACAAGGCGACCATGGAGGTCGAGGCCGTTGATGAAGGCGTCCTGGCGAAGATCCTGGTGCCGGACGGTACCGACAATGTCGCCGTCAATACGCCGATCGGCGTGATCGCGGGCGAGGGCGAAGACGCTTCCGCCGCAGCGTCTCCCGCCCCGGCGGTGCCGGCAACCCAGCATAAGCCCGAAGCCGCACCCGTTGCCGCCGAGGCGAAAGCGCCGCCGCAGCCGGCGCCTGCCGCCGCACCCGCTGCTGTCGCGCCAGATCCCGAAATTCCTGCCGGCACGGCGATGACAACGATGACGGTGCGCGAAGCCTTGCGCGATGCCATGGCCGAGGAAATGCGTCGCGACGGCGATGTCTTCGTGATGGGCGAGGAAGTCGCCGAATACCAGGGCGCCTACAAGGTCACGCAAGGCCTGCTGCAGGAGTTCGGTCCGAAGCGTGTCGTCGACACGCCGATCACCGAGCATGGATTTGCCGGCCTTGCGGTCGGCGCGGCCTTCTCGGGCCTGCGTCCGGTGCTGGAATTCATGACGTTCAACTTCGCCATGCAGGCGATCGACCAGATCGTCAATTCGGCGGCCAAGACGCTTTACATGTCGGGCGGCCAGATGGGTTGTCCGATCGTCTTCCGCGGCCCCAATGGCGCTGCGGCGAGAGTCGCTGCCCAGCACAGCCAGGATTATACCGCCTGGTATTCGCATATCCCCGGTCTCAAGGTCGTCGCGCCCTATACGGCGGCCGACTTCAAGGGCCTGCTCAAGAGCGCCATCCGCGATCCCAATCCGATTGTCTTCCTGGAAAACGAAATCCTCTACGGCCAGAGCTTCGACGTACCGCAGATCGACGATTATCTGGTGCCGATCGGCAAAGCGCGCATCGCCCGTCCGGGCAAGGACGTCACCATGGTTTCATGGTCGATCGGCGTGTCCTATGCCTTGAAGGCCGCGGCTGAACTGGAGAAGGACGGCATCGATGTGGAGATCGTCGATCTGCGCACCATCCGCCCGATGGACGTTCCGGCCATCGTCGCATCGGTGAAGAAGACCGGCCGCTGCATCACGATCGAAGAGGGTTACCGGCAGAATTCGGTCGGCTCCGAGATCGCCGCGCGCCTGATGGAAGAGGCGTTCGACTATCTCGATGCGCCGGTCACCCGCATCACCGGCAAGGATGTGCCGATGCCCTATGCGGCCAATCTGGAAAAGCTGGCGCTGCCGAACGTCGCCGAAATCGTTCAGGCGGCGAAAGCCGTGCTTTATCGCTGAGGAGCGCGCCATGTCCGTTAAGATATTGATGCCCGCGCTTTCGCCGACGATGGAGAAGGGCAACCTCGCCCGCTGGCTGAAGAAGGAAGGCGATACGATCAAGTCCGGCGACGTGATCGCCGAGATCGAGACCGACAAGGCAACCATGGAAGTGGAAGCCATCGACGATGGCGTGATCGCCAAGATCGTCGTGCCCGAAGGCACGCAGGATGTGCCGGTCAATGAACTCATCGCGCTGGTGGCGCAGGAGGGTGAGGACGCGAAGGCGGTGGCTGCCGGTGGCGGCGGTGCCGCGCCGGCTCCGAAGCCTGCTGCTGCGCCGGCGCCAACGGCGGCGGCTGCTGCTCCTGCCGCGCCTGCGCCTGCCGCGGCTCCGGCCGCAACCGCGCCAGCGCCTGCCGCGCCGAAGGCAGCGTCCGGCGACCGCGTGTTTGCGTCGCCGCTCGCCAAGCGCCTCGCCAAGGAGGCCGGGCTCGATCTGGCGCAGATCACGGGCTCCGGCCCGCACGGCCGCATCGTCGAGCGCGACGTCAAGGCGGCTGTCGCCGGTGGCGGCGCCAAGGCCGCGCCCGCAGCGGCCAAGTCCGCGGCACCCGCGCTGCCGGCCGGCATGTCGGACGAGACGATCAAGAAATTCTTCGTTCCCGGTAGCTACGAGGAAGTGCCGCATGATTCCATGCGCAAGGTCATCGCCCGCCGCCTCGTCGAGGCGAAGACGACGATCCCGCATTTCTATCTGACGGTCGATTGCAACCTGACGGCGCTGCTTGCGGCGCGCGAGGCGATCAATGCCGCGGCTCCGAAGGACAAGGACAAGCAGCCGGCCTACAAGGTCTCGGTCAACGACTTCGTCATCAAGGCGCTGGCCATGGCCCTGCAGCGCGTGCCCGAGGCCAATGTGACCTACACCGAAAATACGATGCTGAAGCACAAGACGTCGGACATCGGCGTCGCCGTGTCGATCCCCGGCGGCCTGATCACGCCGATCGTGCGCAACGCCCAGACCAAGGGCCTGGCCGTCATCTCCAACGAGATGAAGGACTATGCCGCGCGCGCCCGCGCCCGCAAGCTGAAGCCGGAAGAATACCAGGGCGGCTCGTCGGCGGTGTCCAACCTCGGCATGTTCGGCATCAAGAATTTCTCGGCCGTCATCAACCCGCCGCATGCGACGATCCTCGCGGTTGGCGCAGGCGAAGAAAGAGTCATCGTCGAGAAGGGCCAGATGAAGGTCGCGACGATGATGAGCGTGACGCTCTCCACCGATCACCGCGCCGTCGACGGCGCGCTCGGCGCGCAGCTCATCTCGGCGTTCAAGGACTTTATCGAGAACCCGGTGGGAATGCTGGTGTGATTGTGTTCGGAGCGAGTAATGTTTCGCAGCAACGAATTCAGGAAATACTTGGCTCGCGTTCCCATCTCTTCGAACTCGATTAACTCCTATATCTCCTATTTGAACAAAGTCGATAGAGCGCTGAACAGCGAAGGGCGTGACGGAATAGACGAACTTCTTGAAAAGGAGGGAGTTGACGCTGTTCTGGACTGGGCAAGATCTGCAACAGAAGCCTCACTTGGTTTACCTCCTTCTAACGCCCGTTCAGCGCTCAAGCAGTACATAAATTTTCATATTGACCCGTCCGACAAAGACGGGATGGAAATTGAACAATCTGCCGATCCAGATGTGCAGGATGATGCTGCTCTGTTTCGCCTAGAGAAAGAGATGCAGGCTGCTGTTAGGCGACAATTGGATCGATTGGAGCAAGGACTGGTCGCTGCGGACGGTGGTGTAGAGCAGCATGTCGCGACCGGACGCATCGACATTCTGGCAAAGGATGCTAAAGGCCAATTCGTGGTTATCGAATTGAAGGCAGGCCGTTGCCCGACGGGCGCATTGGAGCAAGCCCTCGGGTATGCGCAATCATTGAACGATGAACGACCAGGTATCGGCCCTATTCGAGTCATACTGATAGCATCTGAGTTCAGCGATCGAACGCGTGCAGCAGCGAAGCGAATTAGCGACCTCCAGCTTAAAACCTACGAATTTTCGCTTCAATTTCAGGAATTGAGATAAGCCATGTCATCTTACGACATCATCATCATCGGCTCCGGTCCCGGCGGCTATGTCACCGCGATCCGCGCCGCGCAGCTCGGCTTCAAGACGGCCATCGTCGAGCGCGAGCATCTCGGCGGCATCTGCCTCAACTGGGGCTGCATTCCGACCAAGGCGCTGCTGCGCTCGGCCGAGATCTATCACTACGCCACCCATGCCAAGGACTATGGCCTCGGCATCGAAGGCAAGGTGACGTTCGATCCGGCCGCCATTGTCAAGCGCTCGCGCGGCGTCTCAGCCCAGCTCAACGGCGGCGTCGGCTTCCTGATGAAGAAGAACAAGGTCGACGTCATCTGGGGCGAGGCGACGATCTCCAAGGTCGGCGAAGTCGTGGTCGCGGCGACGAAGAAGCCGGCCATGCAGCCGCAGATTCCGCCGCCCAAGGGCACGCTCGGCGCCGGCACCTATCAGGCCAAGCACATCATCGTTGCGACCGGTGCACGGCCCCGCGCGCTGCCCGGCATCGAGCCGGACGGCAAGCTGATCTGGACCTATTTCGAGGCCATGGTGCCGCCGGAAATGCCCAAGTCGCTGGTCGTCATGGGTTCAGGAGCCATCGGCATCGAGTTCGCCAGCTTCTATCGCACGCTCGGCGCCGAGGTGACGGTGGTGGAGGTGTTGCCGCAGGTGCTGCCGGTCGAGGACGCCGAGATTTCGGCGCTGGCGCGCAAGCGCTTCGAGAAGCAGGGCGTCAAGATCATGACCTCGACCAAGGTCACCAAGGTCGAGAAGGGCGCCAATGACGTCACCTGCACGGTGGAGGACGACAAGGGCAACAAGCAGACGCTGAAGGCCGACCGGCTGATCTCCGCCGTCGGCGTCGTCGGCAATATCGAGAACCTCGGGCTGGAAAAGCTCGGCGTGAAGACCGAACGCGGCTGCGTGGTGACGGACGGCCTCGGCCGCACCAATGTTGCCGGCATCTACGCCATCGGCGATGTCGCCGGCCCGCCGATGCTGGCGCACAAGGCCGAGCACGAAGGCGCTCTCTGCGTCGAGGCGATCAAGGGCCTCAACCCGCATGCCATGGACAAGAACATGATCCCCGGCTGCACCTATTGCAATCCGCAGGTCGCCAGCGTCGGCCTGACGGAAGCCAAGGCGAAAGAGCAGGGGTTCCAGGTCAAGGTCGGCCGTTTCCCGTTCATCGCCAACGGCAAGGCGATCGCACTCGGCGAGCCGGAAGGTCTGGTGAAGACGATCTTCGACGCCAAGACCGGCAAGCTGCTGGGCGCGCATCTCATCGGCGCGGAAGTGACGGAACTGATCCAGGGCTTCGTCATCGCCATGAATTGCGAGACGACCGAGGAAGAGCTGATGCACTCGGTGTTCCCGCATCCGACCCTGTCGGAGATGATGCACGAGAGCGTGCTGGATGCGTATGGGCGTGTGATCCACACGTAGGACGAGGCGCAAGGGTGTTTTGCACAGGGAACAGCCAATGAACGTCACCAAGATCGGCTATCTGACCCTCGAAACCCCGGACCTCGCCAAACAGGCCGCCTATTTCAGCGACGTGCTGGGCCTGCGCCTGCTGGCCAAAACCGGCTCGGAGGCTTTCTTCGCCTGTGAGGCCGATGCGATTTCGGTGGTGCTGCGTCAGGGCGGCACGGCGCGCTGCGTGGCGCTCTCGCTGGAAGTGCCTGGCGACGTCAGCTTTGCCGAAGCGGCAAAGGGACTGACCGGGAAGGGCGTCGGCAGCCGGCTGAAGAGCGATGCCGCGCCGGAGACGCGCGAACTGCTATCGATCGACGCGCCGGAGGAACTGCAGATTGATCTCACGCATGCGCGGCCGGCAAGCGAGGATATCGTGCCAGCGCTTGCGACCGGTGACGGCATCGCGCCGCGCAAGCTCGGGCATGTGGCCTTCAATGTCGAGAACGTGCAGGCGACGGTGGATTTCTTCGTCGACATCCTGGGCTTCCGCGTGTCGGACTGGCTCGGCGATTTCTTCGCCTTCCTGCGTTGCGGGCCCGATCATCACACCGTCAATTTCCTGCATGGCAGCCGGCGCAAAATGCATCACATGGCCTTCGAGGCGCGTGACTGGAACCACCTGAAGGACGCCAGCGACCTGCTCGGCCTGCGCAAGATCCCGCTGTTGTGGGGCCCCGGCCGCCATCCGGTCGGCCATAATCTCTTCACCTATCACCATAACGCGGACGGCCAGATCGTTGAACTCTATGCGGAACTCGATCAGATGAGCGACGAGGCCAGCGGCGCGTTCGATCCGAAGCCATGGCATGAGGACAAGCCGCAGCGGCCGAAGGTCTGGCAGCCGGGTCCGTTCACCTCGAACCTGTGGGGCATTCCGACCCCGCCTGTATTCAGGGATTAGGCCGGCTTCTGGCAGCCTCGGGCGCGGGCTCCCGCCAGATACCCCACAGCAGGCGCAGCAGAATAAACGTCACGAGCGGGAGAATGACGAAGTACTTCATAAAAGAGACAAGTACGAGTGCTACGTCGAGCAAATCGTATCGCCTGTGGTCGGAGCTGTAAGCGGCTTCGCCCGTCTGATCGACCTTTGTCTGGTTCAATTTAACAATCCAAAATTCCAAAGCGTTGCCGCGAGGACAGCGCGCTTGCCGGTTTGTTTCGGGCATGTGCGTACCGGAAGATTCTGTCATGGAACAGAAGAATTGGTGTCACAATTCCTGAGCCGCGTTTGTGTTTCGAGGCTGACGCTCGGCACCCGGCTTCGACTTCGCAGCTCCCGGGACCGCTGTTTTAGCTTCTGCTAGAGCTTTTTCGGTTCTGATGGAATCAGAACCGAGCTCTAGGTTTTGTTTTGACGCATTTTCTTCACGCGAACCGGCAGCCACTTCGCTCGAAAATGCTCTAGTGGCGAGCGTCCTGACAGCCTTCCGTTGCGTCATCGACTGGCTGCCGGGACCGTTCATCTCGAAGCTGTGGCGCATTCCGACGCGTGTTCAGGGACCAGGTATTCGATCTGAGACGGATGGAGACGCCATGACGGTTCGGTTCCGCCCCAGGGTTTTGGCCTGGTAGAGGGCCGCATCCGCGTGGGCGAAAATCTCGTCGGCGGTCATGACGCCGTCGGTTGCTGCAACTCCGATACTGATCGTCGCGCCGATGGGTTTTCCATCAACGGTCTCGGTCAACTCCCGGAATGCCGCTCGCAGGCGTTCGGCGGCATCGTAGGCCTGGTGCATGGTGGTATCGGGCAACAGGCAGACGAACTCCTCACCGCCGATCCGGAACACTTTGTCATGCTTGCGTAGCGTTTTTCCGGCGGCCTGGGCGGCGAGGATGATGACCTTGTCGCCGGTCTGGTGGCCAAAGCGATCGTTGATCGACTTGAAGTGGTCGATATCGAACACCAGAAGCGCGTAAGGAGGGATTGGATGATCCCCGTTCGTCGCGAACGCCTGCATGTGCTCGTGATAGGCGCGGCGATTGTAAACGTTGGTGAGGGCATCGCGCAGCACGAGGCTGTAGTTCCGCGCCGATTGACGGTCCCGTGCGAGGACAATCATGAAGGTTGTCACGAGCAGGGCCAGGATCACCGATGCCAGGTTATAGACGATGACAGCCCATATTTCCGTCGGGGCAAGCCCGATGGGCATCGGCGTGATCGTCATGACCGGGATGCGGGCTGCGTTTAAGACCGCATATATCGCGAACACCCAGAAGAGAGTTTTGCTGGAAGGCAAACCTTCTTCCGCATGCCGCCAGAACTCGTAGGCTGCCAGGCCATTGAACGCGGCCAGCAGCGCCATCCTCATGGCGGCGGTCGGGATGGGTGGCTCCAGTTTGTCACGAAATGCGGACGACAGGATGAGCCAAAGCAGGGAGGGGAGCAGGACGGGGAGGACCAGGCGCCTGCGACGATAGAGTGCGCGAACGGCCTGCCAGGCGAAGCCATAGGCCAGAAGAATGAAGAAAACGCCGAGTCTCGGACCGAGCCCGCCCGGATTGAACGCCGGGTTGATGGTGATCGCGGCGCCTGTCACGCCAAACAAGAACGGCAGCACAAACCAGAAGAGGGGAGCCTTCTGCTTCTCGCGCGACCAGAAAAGGGTGAATACGCCACCCATCAGCGCGATGAGCACCGTCGTATAGGAGATCAGCGTCGGAGAATCGGCGTTCATATAAGAAGGCATTGGCCTCGGCACGGATCAGAGGAAGCCGATTCATACGCGTAACGGCATGGCCATTATAGACGTCCTTGCCGGAGGCCGATTGAACCGTTTGCGGACAATTTGATGAATGCACGATGCTCCGAGCCACTTCAACTTGCCGGCGTGAGGGACTAGGACCGGCGCAGTCTCCCGCGCTGGAGGATTCGCCTGTGTTGCCCAATCCGGAATTGCCGCTGTTCGGCGTGACCCTGTTTCAGCTTCTGCTGGTGGCGGGCGTCGGTGGGCTGGCAGCTATTCTCGGCGGCGTCTCGGGATACGGAACCGGGCTCATCCTGCCGCTGGTGCTGGTGCCGGTCATCGGCGCGGAAGCGACGGTGCCGGTGATCGGCGTCGCCTCCATACTCAACAACTTCAGCCGGCTGACGGCATTTCGCAGTTCTATCGACTGGCAGACGGCCGTCTTCGTCATGGCGGTGGCGACGCCCGCCTGCCTGATCGGGGCCTATGGCTATTCGCATCTCTCCGGGCCGCTGGCGACGACGCTCATCGGCCTGGTGCTCATGCTGCTGGTGCCGGCCAAGCGGCTGTTGCGGCGCTCCGGTGCAAAACTTTCCGGCCTGTCGCTGGGTGCGGCGAGCACCGGCTTCGGCCTGCTGGCCGGCGGCACGGCAGGTTCGGGCATCGTGCTGCTGTCGATCCTGATGGCGGCTGGCCTCAGCGGCCGTGCCGTGGTGGCGACCGACGCCACCATCTCCTTCGTACTCGGCCTCGGCAAGACGGCGATGTTCCAATCAACCGGGGCTCTGTCGCCGGCGTCCTGGGCCATGGCCCTCGTCATCGGCGCCATCGCCGTTCCCGGCGCCTTCGTGGCGCGCTGGCTGACCGAACAGCTTTCAGTCCGCGTGCATGACGTCCTCATCGAGACGATGGTGTTCCTCGGCGGCATTCTGCTGCTCTGGCGCGGCATTGTCGAGATGACGAAGTAGCGGCTTAACTTGGGAAGTGCTCGACATGGACGTCCGCAGTCCGGCCGAAGTAGACGACGCGGCGGCCTGAGAACGACACGAGATAGCCGGCGCAGCCCGCGGCCTTCACGGTCTTGCAGAAGCCCTTGTAGGTATAGCCGGCTGCCTTGGTCTGCGCGGTACGTATGGCGTCCGCGATGGCGGGTTGGTTGAACGCGGCGGCGACATGACCGTCGGTCTCGGCATTAGCGAGTTCGACACTGTCGCCGTCGGGCAGGTAATAGGTCGAGGTGCCGCGTCGGTAATCGACGGTATAGCCCTCGAACCCCGCGGTCATCAGCGTTCCGACGATGTCGGGAAAGTCCATCGTGTTGCCGTAGGCGCCGTCGAGGCAATTTTGGGCAATCGTCTGCAATCGCACGTCCATATGCGTTCTCCTTCGTTGGCGATGTGAGTAGGGCGGCTGTTTAACTGACAGGCACGTCTGTCAGGCCGTGTCGATCGACGATGGCTTTCAGAAATTGTTCGATGCGGCTGCGTTCGTCGGGCGTGAAATGCCCGAAGAAAGCGGCGTCGTTTTCGTCAGCCAGGACGGCAAGCGTGGGGACCAGGCGTCGGCCTTGTTTCGTCAGGGCCAGCGTCTGCGCCCGGCCGTCATCGGGGTGATCGGTGCGCATGAGCAGGGCTTTGGCAGTCAACCGGTCGGCAAGTTTGGTGATGGCGCCGCGCGTCATGCCCAAGCGCTCGGCAAGCCGGCTGGGGGCGAGGGCGTCCTCGTCATAGAGCTGGCGCAGCACGACCCATTCGGCGACCGTCACATCACGGTCGGCGAGCTTGCGCGCGAAGCCGTGGGAGACATGGTTGGAGACGAGCCGCATCCAGTAGCCGAGATGGGCGGTGAGCGGCGAAAGAGGTTGGCTGACACGCATGGACGCCTCGTTTGTTGACTAGGAAACTAGATCATGATTGTTTCCTAGTCAATAAAAATGAAGGCGGGCCCTCAGCGCTTCTTGCGCTCGATGCGATAGATGCGGTTGTTGAGGCCGAAGAGCGCCGTGTTGTCGTCGAGGAAGCCGAAGTCGCTGACCCCTTCGCAGCCGGTGGAGACGCCCGGCGCGAATTTTTCCTTGAAGCCCAGCGCGGCGGCCGCCTTGTCCTGCGGCTCCGGAAGATTGCCTTCGAACAGCCAGCCGAAGTCATAGTTCCTGTATTCATAGTTCGGCTTTCTGCATCTCGCATTCAGTGGCGGAGAGGGCGCCATGACGGCGTTCTTGGAGAAGACGATCTGATGGCCGATCAACTCCTTCTCGTCCGATGGCAGCGGCGGCTCGCCAGGCTTGACCCAGGGCGCAGGCGTCGACGAGACGATCGTCCATGCGCCCAGAATCGAGCTCGGTTTGGCGGAAGCAGGCACAGCGGCGACACAGGCGGCAAGGGCGAGTGTCGAGACGATCATTCTTACAGGCGTCATGTTCGATTCCATTCGATTTCAGTCCGCGGACGTTGCAGCTGGAGGGCCGCCATATCGGTGCTTTGGCGCACATCGCCCCGAAAACCGGTATCGACCTTTCATGATCCTGCCGTAGACTGCCCGAAAGCCAGGACTCAACAGCCGGCGATGGAGGAGGAAACCATGACGACTGCCACAAGGCGGCAGACAAAGCTGCATGCCGTTTTCATGTCTCTTGCGCTGGCCGGTGCCTATCCGGCTTTTGCGCAGAACGATGTTGCCGATTTCTATCGCGGCAAGACCGTCAACGTCATCATCGGCACATCGCCCGGAGGCGGCTATGACCTCTACGGCCGGCTGGTGGCTCGCAATATCGGCCGGCATATTCCAGGCCAGCCGACGGTCATCGCCTCCAACATGTCGGGGGCCGCGTCGATCGTGCTGACCCAGCACATCGCCAATGCGGCGCTGAAGGACGGCACGGTCATCGGGGCAGTCTATCCCAGCATCGTCACCGAGCCGCTCTACGGCGACCGCAGCAAGCTGCGCTACGACCCGACGAAGCTGAATTTCATCGGCAGCGCCAACAGCGAAATCTATGTCTGCGCCGTGAACAGCAATCTCAACATCAGGGATTTCGAGGATTTCCGCACGCGCGGGATCATCCTCGGCGCCAGTGCCGCGGGCGGTTCGACGCGGGAATTTCCGGCCCTGTTGATGAACATCTTCGATGCCCGCTTCAAAATGGTCAACGGCTATCCCGGCAGCACCGAGATCTCGATGGCGGTGGAGAAGAACGAGGTGCAGGGCATTTGCGGCGCCGGCTGGTCATCGATCATCGTCGGCCGGCCGCAATGGATCAGGGACAGGATGGTGACGATCCCGGTTTATGGAACGCCGGGAAAGAGCGACGATCTCGACAAGATGGGCGTGCCCAACATCCTGTCGCTGGCGAAAACCGAGGAGCAGCGGCAGGTGCTGGAACTGATCATCACGCCGCTCGCTTTCGGGCGGCCATTCATTGTCGCGCCCGAGGTGCCGGCAGTGCGGGTGGCGGCGTTGCGCAAGGCGTTCATGGAGGCGCTGTCCGATCCGGTGACGCTGGAGGAGGCGACGAAGATGAAGCAGGATGTGCAGCCGATGGAGGGCGCTGCCGTGCAGGCGGCGGTGGCGCGCATGCATGCGAATTCGCCGGACATCATCGCCAGAGCCAAGGCGGCTGCGGTGCCGCCGGGGCAGTGAAGGATGTTCATGGGGGCAGGCAGCGTCGCCAGCTTGTCATGCCCTTAACCGATGATTAACTTCGGCCAAGGCGACGTTTCTGCGCCGATTGCAGGAGGCATGTATGAACGAACAAGTGTATCCCGTTCTCGGCACGCCGGGCGTGGGCTTTTTCACCATGCTCCTCATCGGCGCAATCGCCGGATGGATCGCTGAAAGGATCACCAGCTCCAACCACGGCATTTTCACCAATATCCTCGTCGGCATCGCCGGCTCCTTCGTCGGCACAAGGCTGGCGGAACTCGGCGGCATACCGGTCAACGGCTTCATCGAGCACCTGATCGCTGCCGCTGTCGGGGCTGTGATCCTGCTGTGGGTCTGGGGCGCCTTGCGTGGCCGTGGCAATGCCGGTCCCGGTCCCGGTCCGGTCGGTCCCGGCCGTACCCCGATTGATAAAATATAGACTTTTGGACCCTAAAAAGACTCCAATCTGCGGCTGAACCTGCCTTTGCGGATGGCTTCCATGCCCTGCAAACACCTTGGCGCAGCCGCTTTCCTCGCTTAAATGAGGGGTTCGCCCGGATCTGGTTTCGATCCGGCGCCCGGAGCTTGAAATGGCCGTCGTTCTCGACCTTCTGAACCAGGATCCCCGCCGCAAGGTGCAAGAAGGCGTCCAAGTGGGCGCGGGCCAGTTGCGCCATCCCGAAAAGGCGCACCGGCCCGATCAGGAGGTGATGCGCAAACCGGACTGGATCAGGGTCAAGGCGCCGGGATCGCGCGCCTTCGCGGAGACCCGCGCCATCGTCAAGGAACACGGCCTGGTCACCGTCTGCGAGGAGGCCGGCTGCCCCAATATCGGCGAGTGCTGGGAAAAGAAGCACGCCACTTTCATGATCATGGGGGACACGTGCACGCGGGCCTGCGCCTTCTGCAACGTCAAGACCGGCATGCCCAATGCGCTCGATCCGCTCGAGCCGGAGCACATCGCCGATTCCGTCGCCAAGCTCGGCTTGAGCCATGTGGTCATCACCTCGGTCGACCGTGACGATCTCGCCGACGGCGGCGCGCAGCATTTCGCGCAGACGATCAACGCCATCCGCGCTCGCGCGCCCGACACCACCATCGAAATCCTGACGCCGGATTTCCTGCGCAAGCCCGGCGCGCTGGAAGTGGTCGTCGCGGCGCGGCCCGACGTGTTCAACCACAATCTCGAGACCGTGCCGTCGAAATATCTCTCGGTGCGGCCCGGCGCGCGCTACTTCCACTCGATCCGGCTGCTGCAGCGGGTGAAGGAACTCGACCCGACGATCTTCACCAAATCCGGCATCATGGTGGGCCTGGGCGAAGAGCGGCACGAAGTGCTGCAGCTCATGGACGACCTGCGCTCGGCCGACGTGGATTTCCTCACCATCGGCCAGTACCTGCAGCCGACCCGCAAGCATCATCGCGTCGTCTCCTTCGTCACGCCGGAGGAGTTCAAATCCTACGACACGATCGCAACCGCCAAGGGCTTCCTGCTCGTCTCGGCGACGCCGCTGACGCGTTCCTCGCACCATGCGGGCGAGGATTTCGCCAGGCTGAAGGCGGCGCGGCTGGCGAAGGGCTGAGGCCGCGACCGCAGATTCGACACGTTTTCTTGATGTAGAGAGCGGCCCGCCTGTCGCCGCCTCTCACCATCATTGAAGAGCTATTATGCATCTTGATCGCCGCGCGCTTCTCGCCGCATCCCTGACCAGCCTGGCAACGGCTTCTCTCGCCAAAACCGTGGCGTCTGCCGACGACGAGCGTCCGTCGCGGAACGCCCCGGGCGCCGACCCTTCGGACAACAATCTCTATCCGCTGAAGGATGACCAGGGAAAGCCGGTGGTGAACTACCGGCTGACGTCGACCTTGACGACGGACGGACTGCCGGGCGTGCTGTGGACGCCGTCTGAATCGCCCGATGTCATCCTGGTCGAGTTCTTCGACTACAATTGCCCGTTCTGCCGCAAGGCCGCGCGCGATCTCGACGGCATGCGCGCCAAGGACAAGGATTTCCGCATCGGCTTCGTGCAGAACGCCATCCTGGGGCTGGACTCGTTTCAGGCGGCGCGGGTCAGCCTCGCCGTGCTCAAGACAGAGGGACCGCAGGCTGCCTATGCGCTCCACAACGACCTGCTGGCGCAACGCGGCGTCGTCAGCGGCATCAGCGCGCTGAAGGCCGTCGGCAGGCTGGGGTTCGATGTGGCGAAGATCGAGGCCGTGGCGGACGAGGCCGACATGGGCGCGATATTGAAACGCCACATCAGCCTGGCTGAAAATCTCGGCTTCAGCGCGACGCCGTCGTTCATGCTGAACGGCGTCGGCGTGCTGGGATATCCGGGTCCGAAGGCGATGAAGAAGATGATTGCGGCGGTGCGGTCTTGCGACGAGTTGGTCTGCTCGGATTGAGGCGCTTATGTCTTCATGCCGCTATCGCGGAGGTGTTGCGGGCTTGACTTTTGCGGCCGCGCTCTCGGCGTGCTGGCTCAGCGCCATGGCCGGTCCCAACACTGTCACCGACCAGGCCAGCGGCGCGATGATCGAACCGCCGGCCGGAATTGTCGTGACGGCGGGAACCGAGATACCCGAATGGGATTTCAAGGCAGCGCCCGCCATGACCGATCGCATTCCTGCCGTCGGCGAGCGCGGCATTCTTTGCTCGCTCACATTTTCCATTGCGCCGAGATATGGCGACAAGGTGACATCCTCCTATCTGAAGGCGACCGTTGATGCGCATATGCAGGCGCAGGGTGCTCAGGGTCCGCCGTCAACGATCGTGGAGGCCAACGGCCGCTTCATCATGCTGTCGCGGTGGACGCCGACGCAGGGGCAGGACGCCGGCAATGTGATCTTTATGTATCACGCGCAAACAAACTCGACCTATGCTTACCTGAGCTGCGTCGCGCGCGTGCACGATGCCGATGCGATGCAGCCGATCTTCCGCAGCATCTGGGACGGGATCAGGCTGCCGGACTGAGGGGCGTTTCCTGCAACGTCACAGGAACCAGCTGGTCGGGTCTGCGATGTCGCGGCTGTTGATGGCGAAGTAGAGCCCGCGCAACGAGCGCAGCAGCTTCCAGACGCCGAGCAGGATGTCGATTCCCAGGACGATCTTGTCCGAGAGAAGCAGAAAGATCACCATGCCGAAAAAGCAGCCGCCGACGTAAAGCCAGAATGTCCAGATGGCGGAAGTCGCATGGGATTCGAAGAGCGTTTCGTCCAGTTCCTCGCGCTTGATATAGGCGATGATCAGCCCGAAAACGGATCCGAACCAGAATGCGCCATTGATGAAGCTCAGGAAGGAAACGAGATACAGGCTCCAGACGACAATGGCCCAGAATTTCGGCGTTAAAGTCTTCGCATCCGAGGTGGGCCGATCCGCGGCCTCGGCAACCGAAGCCGTTGAGTCTTCAGATAAATACTCGACGCCACGCGTCACAATCATACCTCGTTGATTCTTGCGGAAGAACCCCCGTGGCGGGATAAAGCACAGTTTTCAGGCGGGGGCCAGCAGGGCAGGCATAGGGCGCTTATGCGGCAATCGCTACGTTCCCATGCTGCGCCGCTCTTCCGACGTCAGATAAAGCCGGCCGGATCCACGATCCTTTTGCCGTCAATGGCGCGAACGAGACCGCGGATCACCCGGAACAGATTCCAGATCGCCAGCAGGAACAAGACGATCAAGCCGATGTCGGCCAAAACCAGAATGAGACCGGTGACGTTGAAGATTTCCGGAAACGGACTTCTTGCCTTGTTGGCGCGTGTCGCCGGCTGCAGTTCGAGATCTCCGAACAGGCGCGAGAAGGCGATCTGCTGTTCGTCGTCGATGAACTGATCGCGGATGCAGGACACCGCATACTGGTTCAGGATCGCATCGACTGGTCGCGCAGTTCAGGTGTCGGCCGTTTCAGATCGAGTCCGATCACTTCCGCCGCGAAGACCGGATGCAATGGATTGACGACGACTGACATTGCAGCCCTCCAGCGTTTTCCCTAGTATCGAGATATTACGCTGTAACAATTCAGCCGGATAGCCCTACGCACTTGGATTCAAGACACCACCCTCAGTTCCAAATTCTACATGTTTCTGAATCTACAAACGTATATCCCAGCTTTCGGCCGAACATCGTTTTGTATCGCGCTAATTCTCCATCTATCTCATCGATGGCTGCAGTCGGTTTGTGCACGCAGAAATAAATGTGTTGGAGTTTTGGATTGGAGAAGAGCGCTCGGTAAATATGAGTGTCATTCCTCGCTGCGGAATGACCGTAGATTACTGCAACTCCGTCAATTTTGGAGACCACGTCGTAGCAGTGGCGCAGATAGGCGTTGCTATTGATCTTCTTCATCTTGGCTTGGCTGGAGCCTTCCGCGACATAGATTGGGAACATCTTTTCATCAACAATGGATTGCGCAATCGCATCAATTATTCCGTGAGGTGCAATGCGTTTAGCAACGTTTCCATCGCTCTGTTCAAATAGATGCAGCCCTCCATGTAGATTATAGATGGAGCAATGGGCCGCTGATTGGAAAGGGCCGAGAAAGCCATTCGATTCTTTGCCTAACCCAAATCCATCTTTAAAATGTTTTGGACGTTCGAGACATACCCAGTAGAGCAATAAGTCGTAGTTGAAGGTGAAGATTTTTTGAAAGGGCAGAAGAAAGTCAACACAATGCGGGATCGTATCCGCAATATCCTCTCTATGACCTGGATGAGTAACTCTCACTAGTTCAACGAGCTTTCTGCGGACACTCATTCCATCATCAACTAATTGTTTTGCATGGTCGACGTTTCCATATGCTTCCTCGACGATTGCTGCTTCTTCGAGAGCTAGTACTACCTTTTCAAAATCAACAGTTTTGAGCTGTCCAAATAGCCGAGATATTGGGTCATCCGTGGATAATTTCGCGGCAGCAAACAGCGTCTTGTAGCTGAAGTACTTAATAGAGAATCCATTACCCAGTATCAGCGAACGGTTCTGATCTTCGGTACCGGCCATCATCTCTTCATATGAGATTAGTTGGGGCATCTCTTGCTGATTCCTCAATTTCCATAGAGATAATTGGGCAGCCACAAGGTCAGGCCGGGCCAGAGATACATGATGACCATGCAGACGATGACGATCAGCATATAGGGCATCATGCCGGCGAAGATCTGGTTCAAGGTGACGTGCGGCGGCGATACGCCTTTCAGATAAAAGGCCGACATGGCGACCGGCGGCGACAGGAAGGCGGCCTGCAGGTTGACGAAGACCAGCGTGCCCCAGAGCACCGGATCGATGTTGAAGTGTTTCAGCATGGGCAGGAAGATCGGCACGAAGATGACGATGATCTCCGTCCATTCCAGCGGCCAGCCGAGCAGGAAGATGATCGCCTGGGACAGGATCATGAACTGCACCGGCGTCAGGTTGAGCGACAGCACCCATTGCTCGAGCAGGGCCTGGCCGCCGAGGAGCGCGAAGACCGCCGAGAACAGCGCCGAGCCGACGAAGAGCCAGCACACCATGGAGGTGGTCTTGGCGGTGAGGAACACCGCCTCCTTGGTGCGCTTCCAGTCGAGCGTGCGCGCCTGGAAGGCGAGCAGGAAGGCGCCGGCGGCGCCGACCGCCGCTGATTCCGTGGCGGTTGTTATGCCGAGCAGGATGACGGCCAGGACGACGACCGTCAGGATGCCGAGCGGCATGACGGAAGAGACCAGCAGGCGCAGCACTTCGAACTGCTCCGCCTCCATCCGCCAGTAGTAATAGAGCAGCAGCAGCGCGAAGCCGGCACAGGCGATCCAGAACCAAGTGTAGAACTGCGGCGGCGGGCCGAGTTCCGCCTGCGAGGGGCCGCTTTTCTGCAATTCGGGATCGCCCATCTGCTGCAGCACTTCGGGCTCGTTGTCGTTCGTCGGCCGTTCCGTCTGGTCGGCGGCGCCAAGCTCCTGCGGCATCTCCTCTTCGCTCGCCGCACGTACTTCGGGGGTTGGCGCGGCCTGCTGGCGCTGCGAGGCGGAGATTTCCACTTGCGAGAGAACCTCGGGCTGCTGGTGGATGACCACGTACCACCAGGTCGCCCACATCGTGCCTCCCGCAAGGACCAGCGGCACAAGGGCGAGGCTCAGGCTGGTCAGCACGTTGGCATAGCGCACGCGCGTGCCGTCCGCCTCGATCGCCAGCGCCCTGCCGGGGCTGACGCTGGCTGTGAGCAGGGTGGGGAGCATTCTGCGTCCATAGGCCTGCTGCAATCGCGCGATCCACGGGCGTACCGGCACCTGCGTCTCGCTCTCGGGCAGTTTCGGCGCGATCTTCGGATTCACGAGCGCCCAGCCCATGATGTAGACGAGATAGAGGAAGGCCAGGAAGAAGCCGGGAAACATCGCCGCCGCATAGAGCTTGACGACCGATTGTCCGGCGACCGCCGCATAGACGATGATCATCACCGAGGGCGGAATGAGGATGCCGAGCGTGCCGCCGGCAGTGATGACGCCCGAGGCGAGCCGCACGTCGTAGCCGGCTTTCAGCATCGGCTTGAAGGCGATGACGCCCATCAGCACGACGACGGCGCCGACGAGACCGCTGGCGATGCCCCAAAAGGTACAGACGATGAGAGTGGCGACGGCGAGCGAGGCCGGCATGCGGCGGAAGGCGAGCTGGATGCTGTAGAACATCTTGTCGACGAGCGCGCCGCGCTCCATCACATAGCCCATCAGCACGAACAGCGGGATAGAGATCAGCACGTCATTGGTCATCGCGCCATAGGTGCGCTGGACCATGAGATCGAAGATGCGGTTGTCGGCCCACGACTGCGCCGGATCGTAGAAGGCGAAATAGCCGAAGAACATGCCCAGACCCATGAGGGTGAAGGCAGTCGGGAAGCCCATCAGGATGACGATGACGATGAGGCCGAGCATCAGAAGTCCAAGTGCCGGGTCGCTCATCGCCTGTCGTCTCCGCCCGGAATGCCGTCACTGTTGCCGCCCATGCCGCGTTGCCGCGCGACCTCGTCGATCGACTGCGCCTGTTCGATGGCCTGGCGTCGGCTGTCTTCGTCGACGTACGTGCTGCCGGCGAGCTGCTCCTCGATGACGTCGATCTCGGCGACGTCCTTCAGCCGGTCCGGCCAGACGCCGGTCCGGAGGCAGATAATGCTGCGAATGATCTCGGCAAAGCCCTGCAGGAGAATCAGCGCGCCGGCGATGGGGATGACGGTCTTGAAGTGGTACACCGGCGGACCGTTGGCGGTGATGTTGGAATGTTCGCGGATGCGCCAGGAGTCGCCCGCATAATCCCAGCCGGCATAGAGCAGGGCGGCGATGCCGGGCAGGAAGAACAGGATGTAGAGCGCCAGGTCGAGCGTCGCCTGGGTGCGTGGGCGCATGGAGCTGTAAAGAAAATCACCGCGCACGTGGCCGTTCTGCGCCAGAGTGTAAGCGCCGCACATCATGAACAGCGTGCCGTAGAGCATGTTGCTGGCGTCGAAGATCCAGGCCGTCGGCATGTTCAGGATGTAGCGCTTGAAGACTTCGGCGCAGACCAGCAGCATCAGCGCGATGATGAGCCAGGCCATGGCCTTGCCGGCCCAGGTGCTGATGCCGTCGATCCGGTAGAGCAGGCGTTGTGTGGTGGTCATAAGAGCAGCCAATCAAAGATAGAAGAACCATCCGCAGCAGGCCGCGGATGGCGTGTCGCTCTCAGCGCAGGATCAGAACTTGCGCGCCGGAGCGTTGGGGCCGAAGTAGTGGTTGTAGGCCATGCGGCGGTTGACCACCGTGTCCTGCTCCCAGCGCGTGACGCGGCGCGCGAAGGCGAGCTGGGAGTCGAGGATTTCCTTGAACAGCGGGTCCGCGGCGGCCTTCTGGGCGATGACCTGATCGTAGATTTCGAGCTGCTTCTGCAGGACCGAATCCGGGGTCTTGAAGAAGCGCACCTTGTCCTTGGTCTGCATTTCCACATAGTCCTGCGAATAGCGGTCGATCGCCTTCCACGCCATGTCCTGTCCCGCCGCATCGGTGGCATAGGCGATGATCGCCTTTATCTTCTCCGGCAGCGCATCGTATTTCGTCTTGTTGAACATGATCTCGAACTGCTCGGCGTTCTGGTGATAGCTCTGCAGCATGCAGACCTTCGACACATCGGGGAAGCCGAGCACGCGGTCGGACGAGGCGTTGTTGAACTCCGCCGCATCGAGCAGGCCGCGATCCATGGCGGACACGATTTCGCCGCCGGGCAGCGCATTTACCGCCGCGCCCATGCCGGTGAACACGTCGATGGAAATGCCGACGGTGCGGTATTTGACGCCCTTGAAATCGTCAGCCTTGGTGATCGGCTTCTTGAACCAGCCGAGCGGCTGCGTCGGCATCGGCCCATAGGGGAACGAGACGACATTGGCGCCGACCGAATTATAGAGCTTGGCGAGCAGTTCCTTGCCGCCGCCGTATTTGTGCCAGGCGAGCAGCATGTTGGCGTCCATGCCGAACGCAGGCCCCGAGCCCCAGAGCGCCAGCGCGGTGCTCTTGCCGTAGTGATAGACGAGCACGCCGTGGCCGCCGTCGAGCGTGCCCTTCGAGACGGCGTCGAGCAGGCCGAAGGCCGGCACGACGGCGCCTGCCGGCAGAACCTCGATCTTCAGGTCGCCGCCGGTCATGTCGTTGACCTTCTTGGCGTAGTCGAGGGCGAATTCATGGAAGATGTCTTTCGCCGGCCAGGTGCTCTGCCAGCGCATGGTGGTGACGCCCTGTGCCTTGACGATGTTCGGCATGGCGATGGGTGCTGCCGCACCGGCAAAGGCGGCGCCTTTCAGGAATTTGCGGCGTGTGCTCTCGGATGTGGTGGATGCGATGCCCTTGGAAACCATCTTGCTCTCTCCAGAGTGCGCACCGGTCTTGCCGCCGGTTGCGGGGATGCGGTCTGCGCCGCTGGAGAGAAGGCTAGGCGATAAGCGCGCCCGGCGTAAGCGTGTGTCGGCGTACGAACAGTCTAAAAGTGAACTGTTTAGACCAAAGTATGAAAGTTGTTGTGCGCAGTGCGGTATTGTTTTGAGGCTGACATGAACCGCAATTGAGGTTGCGGCACAGGTACTTTCCTTACGTCACAGCGCATCTCGCTCAAGCTTCAGATTGCTTGCGCGTTCCGCATCGCACACCAGTAGGCAAGACGCTCCTTCAGCACGCGGTCGCGCACATAAGCCAAAGTCTTGTCATCGATACGTTCGATCTCTTCCAGCACGAAGGCGTCCGCACCGTGCTCGTTCCAGGCCGCCTGCAAATTTGCAAGATTACCTGCATGGCGGCTGTTGTTCTGACGCAGCATGAACCAGATACGGTTTCGGATGGCGCCAAGATCGAGCGCGCGGCCACACCACGTCTGGCCCGTGGGAAGGCAACGCACCGCGAAAATGCCGATCGCAACCTTGCGCTCCTTGTAGGCGGCGACAGCCGCCTTTCTTTCGATGGTGTTCATGTCCGGTCTCGTTGTTCTCTGCCTGTCGGACGCAAATATCATCCGGGTGATATTGACGCAAGAATTTTATCCGGGTAAATATTTCCGTATGACAGGAACGATCGTGACCGAAACCTCTTCCAGACCCAGCACCGCCTTCGACGGCCTCCGGCTCGTCGCCAGCGGCCCATTGCTGCACGTCGCGCTGGCGGTAAAGGCAGTTCTGAAGAAGGACCCGGCCGCCTCGGTCCTCACTTTCGACGACGCCACCGGGAGCGTGATCGATCTCGATTTGCGTGGCAGCAAGGCGGATATCGCGGCCCGTCTCGCTGTAACAGAGCGTGCGAGCGAGGAGGGGCCGCGCGGGCGCGGCCGCCCGAAGCTTGGTGTCGTCGCCCGTGAAGTCACGCTGCTGCCGCGGCACTGGGAGTGGCTGTCGCTGCAGCGTGGCGGTGCCTCCCACGCATTGCGTCGGCTGGTCGACGAGGCGCGCCGCAACGACGGCGGTGGAAGCGCGGCCCGCGCGGCGCAGGAACGGGCGTACCGCTTTCTATCGGGCCTCGCCGGCAATCTTCCGGGTTTCGAGGAAGCCTCGCGCGCGCTCTTCGCCGGCGACAAGGCGCGCTTCGCGCAGCACATGGCGGAGTGGCCGGCCGATGTGCGGGCTTATGCGCTCAGGCTAGGATGGGGTGAGACTGGGGGAGGGTGAGGCATCAAACGGAAACCTGCACGCGCGGTTTGAGCAGGATCTCAAAGACCGAGGCTTAATCCACAGGGCTTTGGCGCCGGCCGAGGAACAATGCGCTATATATCGCTCTCTTTACTTAGGTCCCGGGTCCTTGGGTAACTTCGATTTCATGAAGTTCGCCACCGACGATTAGACCAATTTTATACAGCTTTACTTGGCCGGATTCATTTGTTGGCGGCGAAAAATGGAGTTGTCCACCATACCATTCGCCAGGCAATAAGGTGTTGTCCTTAATAACGGTCTTTTCCAGCGAGGACATGTTGCGTCGGCCATTCTCGATTGTATTGGCAATCATCGCTTCGTTTTGCGCGGACGCATTCGCGCCTGCAATGGCGGCAGCAGTCGGGCTGTAGTAATTTGCCGTTACGGTTCCGCTGGGAGTATAAATAGTAGCATTGCCGTAGCCGGCCCGACTGGCTGCATAAGAATTTGCGCCAGCCGCAACACCGACCAAGATCGCACCGACGATCTGCCGGGTTCGTTCTTCGGAGACCAATTGATCATAGTTGATCACCTGCAGAGGCTGCATCTTCCCGTTTACGATTTGCGTGACGGTGACATCGTTCACGCTGAAATCTAAAGGCAGCTTGGAGATGTTGGTCATGCCGATGATATAGACTGGACGCGCGCCTGACTGGATTCCGCGGCTTGCCGGGCTAACCAAAACGATTGACTTGGATTTTTTCGATACAATGGCCGGTTGACCGTCGCGTACCATCGTTTGTTGTGATGCATTCAATGCCTGAAAGCGCACACTTTCGGTTGTGTTGCAGCCAGCAATCATCATCGTCAGCGCAATGGCGCTGATTAATTCTACTTGGATTTTCATGACCGCCCCCCGGCGTTTTTCTTAACTTGTCAAGTTAATATTCTTTAAACAAGTATTGCAAGAAGTTAATAGCGTGGAGGGGCCGGAAGAAGAAATGAGAGTGAGGCTTAAAAGCAAATCGCTTTAACGCACGCCGCAATGCAGCCTGCGCGGCAGCGATCACCTGAATCCACTCGCCTTCGGCTCCCGCCAGCCGAGCACGGCGGCTTCCATCCGCTCGCCGGTATCGCAATTGAACCAGCCGTCATTCCTGAACTCGCACAGGAAGCCCGGTTCATAGGTGCCGACATGGTCCTCGCACAGCACCTTGCAGCGCAGGCCCGCAGGAGGCTCGCGGTCGGTGACGAATTGCGCCAGGCGGTGCAGGCGGGTGGCCATTAAGGCTTTCTCGGTATCGAGGAATGAGCGTGCGCTTTTAATCTAGCACGCCGCATGTTGAAGCAGAAAAACCGCAGCCGAAGCTGCGGTTTCTCGTGCGGGTAGTGGCTTTCGGCTATTGCCCGATATAGCGGCTGCGTTCGGCACGGACCTGATCGCTTGTATAAGGCGATGCGGCCGGATCGTACCGGTTCCAGCCTTCCTTGCGCCAACTGTCGGAACGGGTGCGCCAGTTCACCGCCGAACTGTCGAGCAGGCTTTCAACCCTGGCCGTCGAACTGTCATTGGTGCGCACCGTCACGATCGAGCCGCCGCGACGCAGGCCTTCCGCATAGACATTGGCTTCGTCCTCGGAGACGCCGGCCTGGGTCAGCGCACCGATAATGCCGCCGGTTGCGCCGCCGGCGACCGCGCCCGCTGCCAGCGAGGCAAGCCAGCCCGCCGCAACGATGGGACCCACCCCAGGAATGGCCATCAGGCCGAGACCTGTGAGCACGCCCGCGGCGCCGCCGACGGTCGCGCCGATGCCGGCGCCCGTCGCTGCGCCTTCGGCGCGATCGTCGGTGCCGTCGCGGTCGCGATCAATCGTCTTGTCGTACCAGCCGTCCGAATTACTGGCGGCGATGGAGATATCGGAAGAGGGAATGCCCGCCGCTTCGAGCGAACGAACAGCCTGTTGGGCTTTTGCATAATCGTCGTAGAGACGTGTGACGGTAGCCATGAGGTGCGCTCCTGTTAGCGTGCGTTGATGTTGCCTTGGAAATCGACGGTGACGTCGACAGACTTACCGTCCTTCGAGGCCTTCCCGCGCCAGATGCCCTTGTCGTCCTTCATCAGGTTCGAGACGGTCGAATAACCGTTCGCTTCAAGGCGCGACTTGGCCTGCGCCTCGGTGAAGCTGTTGGCGCCGGCGACAGGCGTGCTCGAATTGTTAACGCCGGACGAATTGACGGCGTTGTTGCCCGGGGCGTTGGTGGCGGGCGGCGATTGCGCGAAAGCCGCTGTCGCGCTGCCTGCAATGATGATCGAGTAGATTATGCTTCGCATTGACATCCCTCCTGAAGGCGAATCCCTTTTGGAATCATTTCGCCATTGAGACGGCTGCTAACGTCAACGTTACGCAATCGTTCCTTGCGGCGGCGGCTGTTTCGCGGCGGCAATGCTTTGCAAACCGCCAGCACCATTATTTTAACAGCAATGGAACGGCTTGGGGGACTTGACGTTGTGCGGATCTCAACCGTCGGAGAATGCATATGCCCCAGGTTATGGAAAAGAACGCCTCTACCAGCGATAGCGGCAAAGACAGCGATCTGCAGGCGCTGTTCTACGACACGCTGAAAGACATCTACTTCGCCGAGAAGCACATTCTGAAAGCCCTGCCGAAGATGGCCAAGGCCGCCCAGGCTGAAGAGCTGACCGAGGCCTTTCAGACCCATATGGAACAGACCGAAGGCCAGATTGCCCGTCTCGAAGAGGTCTTCGACATCATCGGCAAGGCGGCCCGCGGCAAGACCTGCGACGCCATCATGGGCATTCTCGAAGAGGGCAAGAGCGTCATGGACGAATACAAGGGCAGCGACGCCCTCGACGCCGGCCTTCTCGCGGCAGCGCAGGCCGTCGAGCACTACGAGATCTCGCGCTACGGAACACTCAAGGCCTGGGCGCTGAAGCTTGGTTACAAGGACGCGGCGGAACTGCTCGACGAGACCCTGACCGAGGAGAAGGAGACCGACGAACTGCTGACGACGATCGCCGAAAGCAGCGTCAATGATGAAGGCACTGCCAAGACCAAGAAGAGATAATCCGCTTTATTGAATCGTCACGTGTTGCATGGCGGCTCTTGTCTGAAAGCAGACAGGAGCCGAAATGCGCGTTCAGATGTCAGTTGCTCATCCTAATCTCTCGTCCCGATCAAAACGTCCCAACCAGGATCTGACTCGGATGTGTTGCAGCTTCGAGAGCAGAAGATTCACTGGTTGCTCGGCTTTATGAATTGAGCCGATACGAACTCTGCCGTCGATCCAGCCTGACGAAGCTACGAGCTTTTCGGCTAATATCGCATCGATCATTGCCATAGGGTCCGGAGCCGCCGCCAATCCGGATGACGGTTGAGCAATTCGGTTAGACATGGCCGAGCGCTTCGGGCAAAATATGCTCCGTCGGAACGGTTGGCGCCGGAACGCGCGCCTATTCGTCGTTGCTGGCGTTCAGTTTATCGACTGGAATTGATCCTCCTGGCGGAGCTGCCGGCGCTTCCTGCAATTGGCATGTGCCGCGCGTGTGGGTTTCGATTTCACGCAAGGCGTCGTCGAGGGTTGCGAACGGACCGTGCTTCATCGACTGCATGGTTTCTATCGCATGGCCGGCGGGCTCGATCGACAAGGTGCTGCCGGCCTGGACGATGCGTCCCATCGAGCGTCCGAGCAGATCGACCATCGCCCATGAGGCGCCGTCCGCTGCCGGCTTTACCGTAATGTCCATGATGCTGCTCCGTGGCCTAGAACATACGCGCGACATTATAGGTCAGCAGGCTGGCCAGATAGGCAAGTGCGAACATGTAGACGAACGTCACCACCATCCATTTCGTGCTGCCGGTCTCGCGGCGGATGACGGCAAGCGTGGAGGCGCATTGCGGCGCGAAGATGTACCAGGCAAGCAGGGACAGCGCCGTGGGCAGGCTCCATTGCGTCGCCAGCACCTGGCCGATCTGGTCGGCCGCTTCCTTGCCGCCCTCGATGGCGTAGACGGTGCCGAGGGCGGCGACGGCGACTTCGCGCGCCGCCATGCCGGGGATCAGCGCCACGGCGATCTGCCAGTTGAAGCCGAGCGGCGCCAGCAGCGGCTCGAGCGCGTGGCCGATCATGGCGGCGAGGCTGTAGTTGATCGCCGGGCCCTCGGCGCCGGCGGGCGGCTGCGGGAACGAGGCCAGGAACCAGATCAGCACCATCATCGACAGGATGGTGGTGCCGGCGCGGTAGAGAAACATCTTGGCGCGGGTGTAGACGCCGAGCGCAATGCTCTTCAGCCGCGGCAGTTTGTAGTCGGGCAGCTCCAGCATGAAGGGGGCCGGCGCATAATCGCGCCACATGAAGAACTTGATGAGGAAGGAGACGCCGAGCGCGCTGGCGATGCCGACGGCATAGAGGCCGAACATCACCAGCCCCTGCAGGTTGACCCAGCCCCAGATCTGCGTGGCGGGGATGAAGGCCGAGATGATCAGCGTGTAGACGGGAATGCGGGCCGAGCAGGTCATCAGCGGCGCCACCAGGATGGTGGTCAGCCGGTCGCGCCGGTTGTCGATGACGCGCGTCGCCATGATGCCGGGGATGGCGCAGGCGAAACTCGACAGCAGCGGAATGAAGGCGCGGCCGTGCAGGCCGGCGCCGCCCATGATGCGGTCCATCAGGAAGGCGGCGCGCGCCATATAGCCGAAATCTTCCAAGAGCAGGATGAACAGGAAGATGATGATGATCTGCGGCAGGAAGACGAGCACGCTGCCGACGCCGGAGATGACGCCGTTCTGCAGGAAACTCTGCAGCAGGCCAGGGGGTAGAACATCGTTCACCAACTGGCCCAGCGCGGCGAAGGCGTCCGACAGCAGTTGCATCAACGGCTGCGCCCAGGAGAATACCGCCTGGAACATGACGAACAGAATGAGCGCCAGGATCAGCAGGCCGGCGACCGGATGCAGCACCACGGCATCGACCCGCGTCGTCAGACTATCGGGCTTTTCCGGCAGTCTGATCGTGGCGGCGATGATGCGGTCGGCTTCGCGCTGCAGGCCTTTCAGCTCGGCGATGCTGAGCGTCTTCCAGGTGTTGTCTTGTGCCGGCTGCGGCGTGCGTGCGGCGAATTCATCGGTGCGGCGCAACAGTTCCTCGGTGCCGGCCTTGCGCACGGCGACCGAGGTAACGACAGGCACGCCGAGCTCGGCCGACAGCTTGTCGATGTCGACGCTGACGCCGCGGCGCTGCGCGATGTCGAACATGTTGAGCACCACCATCATCGGCCGGCCGGTGCGCTTCAATTCGAGCACGAGGCGGAAGGCGAGGCGCAGATTGGTGGCATCGACGACGCAGAGCATGAGGTCGGGCAGGGCTTCGCCGGGAAACCTGCCGAGCACGACGTCGCGGGTGATTTCCTCGTCGGGGCTGCGGCCGCGCAGCGAATAGGTGCCGGGCAGGTCGACGAGCGAGACGTTGCGGCCGGCTGGCGTGACGAAGACGCCGGCCTTGCGCTCGACCGTGACGCCCGGATAGTTGGCGACCTTCTGGCGACTGCCGGTGAGAGCATTGAACAGCGAGGTCTTGCCGCTGTTTGGCGCGCCGACGAGGGCGAGGTGAAACGATCCGGTGCTCATGCTGGGTCAATCATATGACGGCGACGGCCTCCGCCGTGACGGGCACTACGACGACCGCCTGGGCCTCCCGCCGGCGCAGCGCGATGGTGATGCCGCTCACGCGCACGGCAATGGGATCACGGCCGATGGCGCCTTCGTGCAGGATCTCGACCCGCGCGCCTTCGACGAAACCCATTTCGATCAACTGGCTTTCGAGCTCGCTCGACGAGAGCGACGAACGGCCTTCGACAACATCGATGCCCCTAATGATGCCGACGAACCCGCGCCGGGCATTTCCGAGCAGGAGCCTGGAGCGATTGGACGAAGGATCGGAAACGTCGGTCATGGTCTTTCGGCTTTCGCCAATCTCGCGGCTTTCGCCAACTGCAGCCTGCGCCAACTTGCAGGCGGCGCATGCGTATCAGGCGTCTCAGGCTGTTGGGAAGTATTTGTTTCGCCAATTTGCATCAATTTACTGCCGAGCCTGCAGGCCCGTTCTCGTACATCTTCCCCGCAAGCCTTTAGCCGGGCCGGCGGGCATGCACGTATCTATCTCAAACCAAAGCCGGATTGGCTGGCAAAAAGCGGATTCCGGGCCAGCGAAGTAGTTTGGAACTATTCTATTTATAGGCTCACGTTGTCGTCATTCGCAGAACGACGCAGGGCGATCGTGGAAACAACAGTCCTTGGCAAACCGGAAGCGAGACCTGTAGGTTCGGCAGGCTTTCCAAGCTGATTCCTTAAGCCGTTTTCTACGTTTATTGTTTGGAGCCCGATATGACATTGCCAGCCTCGTTCCGCACAGGTCTCATCGTTATGATGACCATGGCCGGCATTGGCCTCGCCTCCGCGGTACTTCCTTCGGCCGCGCTCGCCGACAGCGGCACGATCCGCATCTCGGTGTTGAAGGCCGGCTGGTTTGTCGGCGCATCGGGCGGCAGCGGCACGCTCACCTTCAAGGGGCGGCGCTATCCGCTGTCGGTCGGCGGCTTGAGCGCCGGTCTCGTGTTCGGCGCGTCGCAGACCTCGCTGGTCGGACGTGTCAGCAACATCCGCCGGCCTTCGGATGTCCAGGGCGTCTACGGCGCGGCGGGTGCTGGCGCGGCCGTGGGTGTCGGCGCGGGCGTCATCGTGCTGCAAAACAACAAGGGTGCGGTCCTGCAGCTACAGGGCCGACAGGTCGGGCTGATCGCCAATCTCGATCTCAGCGGGCTGCAGATCTCGCTCCAGTAACGGCGGGACAACGCCGCCTGGAACCGGGCAGAAGATATCCAAACTCCACGAGGACGTGATGACGTACCGGTCGTGGCACGACGATGCGTAAAAATAGCGTCTCGACTCAGATGGTTAATCATGCAAGCCTTCGGGCGAGCCGAAGCTATTTTGCTCGGCGGGCCAGGGGGTTAACAATGAAAATGTCCGTCGCGATCGCGACTTTTTGTGCAGCGGCAATTGCAGGCCCTGCGCTCACGACCGGTGCTTCGGCTCTGCCGCTTTCACGCGGCATGCAACAGATCACGATCGATCCCATGATCGATCAGGTCCAGTTCAAAGGTAAAGGCGGCGGCTTCAAGGGCGGCGGTGGTGGCTTCAAGGGCGGCGGCTTCGGTGGCGGCGGACGCCGTTATTACGGCGGCGGTGGTGGGTTCAACCGTGGCGCCGGTGTTGCCGTGGGCCTGGGCGTTCTCGGCCTGGCTGCTGCGGCAGCCGCCGCCAACAGCGCGCCGGTTTATCGCGATTGCTGGGTCGAGCGCCGGCCGATCACCGATCGCTGGGGCAATTACATCGGCACCCGTCCGATCCGCGTTTGCAACTGATTGCATCTATCCATTGCAGACCAGAGCGGACCGCCAATGGTGGTCCGTTTTTATTGTCCGCTGCCCGCCATCACAACGCTCCGCTGCTTTTCATCGAGGATGACGAAGGCGCCCGGTTCCAGATCGTCTGGCAGCGTCAGCCCGCCGACAGACACCCGATGCAGCGCCGTGACATGGTTGCCGACGGCGGCGAACATGCGTCTAACTTGATGGTAGCGGCCTTCCGTGATGGTGACGGCCGCCTCACGCGGCGACATCACTTCGAGCGTCGCCGGCAGCAGCGGCCTGGTTTCGCTCTCGAGCATCAGGGTGCCGGACCTGAAAATGTCTGCCTCGTGGCCCGCGAGCGGTCGGTCGAGCGTCGCCAGATAGCGTTTGGGAATGTGCCGGCGCGGCGAGATGACCTGATGCAGAAACGTGCCGTCGTCCGTCAGCAGAAGCAGGCCGGACGTGTCCTTGTCGAGACGGCCGACGGCGGAGATCGCCGGGTCGCGGCGCTGCCAGCGCTCGGGCAGAAGGCGATAGACCAACGGCCCGGCATCCTTGTGCGAACAGGTGACGCCGACCGGCTTGTTGAGCATCACGACCATGCCGGGCAGGGGATCGACAGGTTCATCGTCGATCGTCAGGCGCTTAGCCAATTCCGGCGTCACCGGCACGCGCTGCTCGGCGTCGCGCAAGGCTTCGCCATCGAGCTTGATGCGGCCCTGACGCGCCAGGATATGCACGCTGCGGCGTACGCCATAACCGAGATTGGCCAGCAGACGGTCGAGACGTACAGAAACAGATTTGCCGGCTGCGGGTTTGCTCATTTCTGCGCCTGGTAGATTTTATAGCCGTCGGCTTCGGCGATCATGCTGCCATGCTTGAACAGCGGTTTCAGGATCACCTCATAGGGCAGGTGGCGGTTGGCGGTGAGCCAGCATATGCCGCCCTTGCGCAGGATCGCCGCCGCGCGCTGAACGAAGGTCTGGCCCAGCGCCTGGTTTTCCAAGCCACCCTCGTGGAACGGCGGGTTCATGACGACGAAATCGAGGTTCGATACATCCTTCACCGTGCGCGCGTCGGCCCATAAAAACAGGGCGCGATCGTCTTCGATATTGCGTTTCGCCATGTCGATGGCGCGGCGGTCGATGTCGATCATGGTGAGATGGGTTACCTTCGGAAACGCGAGAACTTGTCTCGCGAGCACACCGATACCGCAGCCGAGATCGGCGCCCCTGCCGCTCAGTTCCGGCAGATGGTCCAGCAAAAGCGCGCTGCCGGGATCGATCCTGTTCCAACTGAAGACACCCGGCTGCGACCACAGGCCGAGGTCGTCCAGCCATTGCGGCTTGCCATCTTCGATCGCCGCGGCGATGGCCTTTTCGTCACCGGGGCCGGAGGTGATGCAGATGCGATGATGCCGCTTGGCCGTCTCGACCGCCTCGCAGCCGAGCTTTTCCAGATCGCCAATGATGCGCGCGCCGCCCTTGTCCCTGGGTGCCAGCGCGATGAGCCTGGCGCCGGGCCGCAAGGCGCGCAAGGCCAGGGCCAGCGTATAGCGCCGTTCCACGGTGCCGGGCGGCGCCAGGATGGCGAGCCCGTTCAACGAGCCCGCCGCGGCCTCCTCCAGGCTCCGAGCGCCGGGAAACAGGGGCGAGAACTGCACGACCGCGCCATAGGCTCCCACGATCTCCTGCGCAGGCGCGCCATAAACGTTCTCGAATTCGACCTCGGCCATTCCTGCTCCGTTGACTCGCGCCATGCGATTCCGGCCCTGATATCGCCTGCGCGAGCCGTCGAAGCAAATGCCGGAGGCTATTTGCCCACCGGCAGGAGCGTCTGTTCGGGCTTCAGGAACGGCTTCAGCGAAGCATAGGGGAGGACCACGGGATTGATCGGATCGGAGACCTCGCAGACCTCCGCGTAATGCGGAAAATCGGCGACGCGGACGGCAAGGCCCCTGGCGGTCGGATAGGCGTGGATGGTGATCGGCTTTTCCTTGAGCTGGGATTCGAGCAACTTGCTGCAGTCGCCATCGTCGTCTTCTTTCTTGGCCTCCGCCTTCTTTGGATCAGCCTTTTCCTGCGCCTTGGCGGCTTTGCGGTCAGCGGCAATCCCCGCGCGCATGGCGGCCTTCCAGAAGGCATCGAATTTGGCCCGCTTGCTGGCGGTGCCAAGATCGAGCGCGCGGCCGAGGCCTTTTGGGCCAAGGTCGTCGAACTCACCAGCACCGCCAGCGCCGCCGGTGACGAGCGCGCCGTCGCTGAGGTCGAACGTGTAATTGCCGAGGCTGATGTTGGGGTGAGCGCCGCCGCAGAAGGTCATATGGGATTCCTCCAGCGTCAGCAGCCTGTCGGTGGCGTAGGTCGCCTTCAGGACCGCCGCGTTGTCCTCGTCGTCGCCCTTCTTGTCGATCGCGCTGACCGGCTCGTCTGAAGTCCGGGCGCGGAAGCCGCGCAGGCCTTGCGCGCAATCGCGGTCCTGGATGCGCAGATAGCGCTGCAGGCGTTCAAGGCCGGCGTTGACCGCGGCGATGCGGACGCCTTCCGGTGCTTTCACCAGACGCGGGACTTCGCCACCGAACGAGGGATCGCGCATGGTCTTGAGCGTCAACGGGCCGATCGTCATTTCCTTGCCGCCAGAGACGAGAGCCGGCGCTGCGCTCAGCCAGTGAGCGGCGTAGACACCGGGGTTATCCAGTGTCATCGTGACGCTGTTGGCGCCTTCGTCGCCTTTCGACAAGCGCTTCAGCGCGATGGGCTGGTCCGTCTTGCCGCTGGGATCCTTCCAGGTGCCGTTCAGGGTGTCCTTGTCGAAGGAGAGCGACCACGTGCCGGTGGCAAGCTTCGGCTTCGTCTTGAGGTCGTCCTCACTGATGTCCGGCGTCAGCGTCTCCTGAAGTTTGGACAGATCGCCGTTCTCCGGGATGATCAGGCCGAGGTCGTTCGCCTTGCCGGCATAGAAATAGCGCGCGCTGAGCGGCGTCAACGCCACGACGACACGCGCCTTGCCAATGGTGCCCCCGTAGACGCCCTGCCACGCCGGCGGCGCGGGCTGAGCAAAAACGGGCGATGCTGCGAGGCAGCCGGCGAGCAGCGCGAGAGGAAAGGTGTGGCGGCTTTTGATTGGAGATGTCTTGATCATGGACGATTTCCCGAGGCATTCGAAAACAAGCTGCCTGCATCCACATTAGCGCGGGTGCTGATTTCATCCTAGACGCGGTAAAGCTCCCACGCTGTGCGCGAGGACACGTCCGCCCTCATCCGGCCCCTGCTGCGCAAGGGCCGCGCCGCATCCATCTCCCGTTTCCCTGGAGTTTTACGTGACTGCACTCACGACTGCCGACGCTGTTGCCGACGAGCGAAGCGTGTCGCCCTGGCTGACTTTCCTGCTCGCGACGGCCTGCGGGCTGATCGTCGCCAACATCTATTATGCGCAGCCGCTGGCGGGGCCAATCAGCGCCTCGCTCGGCCTGTCGCCCAAGGCGACCGGGCTCATCGTCACCCTGACGCAGATCGGCTTCACGGCCGGGCTGCTGCTGATCGTGCCGCTCGGCGATTTGGTCGAGAACCGCCGCCTTGTGCTGGTGGCGATCGGGGTCGCGGCCCTCGGGCTGCTCGGTGCGGCATTGTCGTCGCAGGCCCTGCCGTTCCTGGCCGCGGCGCTCTTCATCGGTCTCGGCTCCGTCGCCGTGCAGGTTCTGGTTCCCTATGCGGCGCATATGGCGCCCGTGGCCGTGCGGGGCAGGGTCGTCGGCAATGTCATGAGCGGGGTGATGCTCGGCATCATGCTGGCGCGGCCGGCAGCCAGTTTCATCACCCAGGTTTCGTCCTGGCACACGGTGTTCTTTTTGTCCGCCGGCGCCATGATCGTCGTCGGGCTGGTGCTCAGCCGGGCCCTGCCGCAACGCGTCCCGAAATCGACGATCAGCTACGGCGCCCTGCTTGTCTCCATGGCCCGGCTCGCCGCGACCACGCCGATCCTGCAGCGCCGCGCGCTTTATCATGCGTGCCTGTTCGCCGCCTTCAGCCTGTTCTGGACGACCACGCCCTTGCTGCTCGCGGGACCTGCCTTCCATCTGAGCCAGGGCGGCATCGCCCTGTTCGCCCTGGCGGGCGTCGCCGGCGCCATTGCCACGCCGATTGCCGGCCGTGCGGCCGACCGCGGCTGGAGCCGCCCGGCGACCGTCTTCGCCATGGTCTGCGTCGCCGTTTCCTTCCTGATCACGCACATCGCGCCGGAAGGTTCGCCGCTGGCGCTTGCCCTTCTGGTGGCGGCGGCCGTCCTGCTCGATTTCGGCATGTCGGCGAATATGGCCGTGGGGCAGCGCGCCATTTTCACGCTCAGCGCCGACCTCCGCGGCAGGCTCAACGGGCTTTATATGGCGACATTCTTTGTCGGTGGCGCCGTAGGTTCAGCCGCTGGCGGCTGGGCCTATGCCAACGGCGGCTGGTCGCTGACCTCATGGATCGGCATAGCATTTCCGGCTGCCGCGCTGGTCTATTTCCTCACGGAATAGCTGCCGCAGCGGCTTTAAGCGCCGCTGCCGTTGCGGGCGCTGCGGCCCATGGTGGCGACGCTCGGCACGGGATCACCACGGCGGGCGACGACGACCAGGCGTTTGACCTCGCCGCGCAGGTAGGCCTGCAGGAAGCGGTCGTAATTCTTGAAGGAGACGCAGCCGTTGGAATCGCCGCGCGGCCCGAGCATGTAGGTGTGGGCGAGAATGCCGGAGCGGCCATAGATCGTGCCGCTGCCGCCGATCGGGTTCATCCGCAGCGCACGCACGCCATGGAACAGCGCTTCGCGTTCCTTGAGTTCATAAGTGCCCGGCGGCGTCGGGCCGCGCATGCGGATGTGCACGGCGCTAGTGTCGTCGAACTTGTCGCCGAGACCGGAATGCGCCTCGAGCTTTTCGCCGTTGGGCATATGAACCACGCCGGCGCTGATGTCGTAAATAGCGGTCAGCGCGGCGACATTCTGATCGGGGGCGGGCGCAAGACGCCGGCTCGGCGCCAGATCCATGCCGTCATTCGGCGACGCATAGGCAAGGGCGGCCGCCGGCGTCTGCTGCACGTTGAAGAATTTCTCGAAGAAGGAACGATTGTCCGCCGTTGCCGCCGGAGCGGGCACCGCTGTGGATCTGGCGACGCGGGTGACCGGCGACGGCACCGGTTGCAGCGGCACCTGCTTGTTCGCCGTGCGGGCCGGATCGGAAAATTTCAGGTCGGACGGGCGGGGCGCCGGGAGCGGTGCATCCGGCAGGATTTGGGCCATCTGGACGGGCGGAAGCGGCACCGCGCGAGCGGCTTGTGGCTGCACCGGCTCGGATGGCACGGCAGCGGCGAGTTCCAGGTTCGCCACCCGGAACCCCGCCTCCATCGCCACGTTCTGGGCAACGTCCTGAGTGATGTCCTGCCGGAGTTTCAGCTCTTCGGGACGGGAGGAGAGCGAGGGCGCCAGCATCCGCTTGAGATCGGCAACCGCGACAACGGTGGCTTTGGTCGAGGTTTTCCCGGCGGCTGTCTGCATCGAAGCCGACGCGTTGAGGCTGCCGCGGGCGGTTTCCGGTGGCCTGTCGCCGTTATCCCAGAATCCGCTGATATGGGCGACGCCGAGGATCGCGGCGCATGTCGCGATGGCCGGCACATAGCCGTGGCGGCGGCGGCGGAACTGCGGAGCCAGGCCGCCTGAAGGAAGAGACTTGTCTTTCATCCAAACTCTACTTGGTGACACAACTGTGGCGCCGGCACACGCTTGCCGTCATGCGCGGCGCCAAAAGGCACCGGGGGCAGGGCAAACCGCCGTTTCGAACAGATCCGGAGGGAAATACGCAACTAAACCTGACGTCATTCAGCGGCAGTTTAGTTAATCCTTCGATAAACCGGAGCAATTTTATTAGAATCGAGCGAAAATTGGCGAGTGTCAGACTCACTGACGCTTGATGTGTCTGGCTTTCGTGTCCGCAATAAGGCCACCTGCATCGGCTCCGGATCGAATCTGCCCGGCCGGATGTGTCGGGTCAAGCCTCTCTGGTCGCTCAGGTTACGTCAACTGACCGGCTATGGCCGACAAGCGCGCCACGGAGGCGATACTTTAACCCGTGCCCCGGGTAGCGATGGCTTCCGACACGACGGGCCCCGCAAGCTGGATTTCGGCGTGCGAATTGCCAGAAAAGATTAGTAATATGAATTGAATACGGCTTCATATTCACCTGGGACATCAGCCGTGGAACAAAAATCCCGTTGTATCGTTGCCGGTGCCTAGGCATTGGATTGGAGAGACCGTCGTGATCCGCAAGCTCAAATCCGGGAAATACCGTCTCTATTCCCGCAAGAAGGACGAGACCACAGGCAAGCGCCGCAATCTCGGCACCTTCGACAGCCGGCAGGCGGCCGAGAAACACGAGCGCGACGTCCAGTATTTCAAGCGCCACTGAAGCTGGCGGATAACTGGACATACACACAGGACCGCCGATGTGATCCATCGGCGATCCTCAGAATTCCCATGCTGTTTATGAAGTCGGGCTCGCCGAGCTAACGCTTGTTCTGCTCGATTTCGCGTTTACCCTTGGCCTCGTCGGAATGATGCTTGTCGGCCGGGGCGCGCGTAACCGTCAGCGGATCGCTCGCGGGGAACGTCTGCTTGAGCTCTTCATTCAGCTCGCGATCCGCTTTGGCTTTCACCTGCTTGTCTTTGTCCGCGTCGGTTTTGCCGTGTTCACCAGCCATCGGGCGCTCCTTTTCATGATTTCACAAGGGCAAACGCCTGGTGGTCGCAGAGGTTCCGACGCCGGGGTTGCCTGAGCCGGTGATCCGTGAAAGGGGTTGCGTCGCCCACCGATGGTTCAAACTGCCTAGAAATGAAACAGACATCCGGCGTTGTTCAGGCTGTTCCGCTTCTCGCGCTGATTTTGCTGACGATCAACCTGCGGCCGGCGCTGACGAGCGTGGGACCGCTGCTCGAAGACATCCGTGGAAGCACGGGCATATCGGTGACGGCAGCCGGCGTCCTCAACAGCCTGCCGCTGCTGGCCTTCGCCCTGTTCTCGCCGCTGGCGCAGTTCGCACGGCGGTTCGGCATGGAGCGCACACTCGCCGCCATCATGGCATTGCTCGCCCTTGGCATCATCCTGCGTTCACAAGGCTCGGTCGCCGCCCTGTTCGCCGGTTCGGTCATGCTGGCGGCGGGCATTGCCGTGGGCAATGTGCTGATGCCTGGTCTCATCAAGCGCGATTATCCCGAGCGCCTGCAAGGCGTGACCACGATCTATGTGATGGCCATGGGCCTTGCCTCCGCCGTGGCGGCCGGGCTTGCGGTGCCGTTTTCGCGCTGGCTGCCGGGCGGCTGGAATATGGCGCTGGCGGTGTGGGCGATCCCGGCCGTGGCCGCGGCTCTCTTCTGGCTGCCGCTGGCGATCCGCAGCAGCGGGCAGGGCGGTCGCGCACGCGTCGCCGCGCCGGCGGCGGTGTGGCGTTCGGCCCTAGCCTGGCAGGTCACCTTCTTCATGGGCCTGCAATCGCTGGTGTTCTATGTGGCAATCGGCTGGTTCCCGGCGATCCTGCAGGAGGCCGGCTATTCGGCCGATGCCGCCGGCTTCATGATGACGTTCTTCCAGATCCTGTCGCTATTCGTCGGCCTGTCCTTGTCGCTGCTTTTGAAGCGGACGCGGGACCAGCGGCTTGTCGTCGTCGTGGCCTCGCTGATGGCCACGTTTCCCGTGATCGGACTGCTGCAGTTTCCGGGACTGGCCTATCTTTGGATCGGTATGCTCGGCCTTGGCAGCGGCGCCTGCTTCGTCCTGGCGATGTCGTTCATCGGCCTGCGCAGCGCCAATGCCTACGATGCGGCTTCGCTGTCGATGATGTCGCAATCGGTCGGCTATCTGCTAGCTTCGACCGGGCCGTTCATCTTCGGGTTCCTGCATGACGCCACGAACGGCTGGCAGGTTCCCCTGGCCATGCTGCCGGTCATCGGCATTGTCCAGGCGGCGTTCGGCATCGGCGCGGGTCGCAACTGTACGGTTTGACGGCCTGTGCTCCACGCTCGAGACGCCTTCATGAGGGTTTGACAATCAACCTACTAGAAGGTAGAGAAAGGTATGAGCAATTTATCGACCACCTCTGACGACATCCTGGCTTGCGCGCGGTCCCTGATCGTCGCCGGCGGCTACAACGGTTTCAGTTATGCTGACATCGCCGATGTGGTCGGGATCCGCAAGGCGAGCATCCATCATCATTTCCCCAGCAAGGTCGACCTGGTCCGCACGCTGGTCGCGCGCTATCGCGAAGAAGCTGAAGCGGGGATAGCCAGTCTCGAACTTCAGGTCTCCGATCCGCTCGAACAGCTTCGGTTCTATACGGGGTATTGGGAAGCCTGCATCGCGGACGCCAGCGCACCGTTTTGTGTCTGCGCGCTGCTGGCAAGCCAACTTCCCGTTCTGCCCGATGAGATAGGCCTCGAAGTCCGGGCGCATTTCCGCTCCCTGTCGGCGTGGCTGGCATCCGTGCTGGAGCGGGGGGCGCGGCTCGGCCAGCTGCAACTGACGAGTACGCCGCGCGCCGAGGCCGAAGCGTTCATGGCGACTGTTCACGGGGCGATGCTTTCGGCACGGGCCTATGGCGATCCGAAAATGTTCGGCGTCGTGACCGGCCCGCTTTTGGAACGGCTCGCCTCGCACTCCCTGTAGTCTTAGCCAACAGTCGCGGAGCAGCCGCGAGGCCATGTTTGCGGAAAAGACCTACCTACTAGTCGAAAGGATACTGCAATGACAATCCATAATGGTGATGCTTCTCGGGCCGGGCAGGACCAATGGCTCCGGCTTTATTACTTCGCCCGCACAGCGTTCTCTGCTGTCTGGGTGGCGGCTGCCTTTACAGTGGGACAGCAGTCATGGACGATCGCGGCGGCTCTGCTCGCGGCTTATCCGGCGTGGGATGCCCTTGCCAATCTTGTCGACGCGTCGCGCAGCGGAGGGCTGGGGCGGAATCGCACGCAGGCCATCAACGTCGCCGTCAGCGTGGCGACGACGCTCGCAGTGGTTCTCGCGCTGGCGATGAGCATGAATTGGGTGCTCGGGGTGTTCGGCGTATGGGCGATCCTGTCCGGCCTGCTTCAACTCGGCACCGCGGTCCGCCGCTGGAAGAGTTCCGGCGCGCAATGGGCGATGATCCTGAGCGGCGGGCAGTCGGCGCTGGCAGGCGCATTCTTCATCGTGCAGGCGCGGATGCCGATGCCGCCCTCCATCACCAACGTCGCCGGTTATGCCGCGGTCGGCGCCTTCTACTTCCTGGTTTCGGCGCTGTGGCTGAGCGTAAGCGAATGGCGACGGAATAGGGCCGCCATCTGAAGGCATATGTTCGGCCGATATCCTTGTTCTTTGTGAAAAAGACCCGCCGGCTTGTGAGCCGGCGACAAGTTTCAAACCAGCAGATGTCAGGTATTCCAGGTGGACTCGTGGAACAGGGCTTCAGGCCGTAACAGACTTGAGGTCAAGCCCTGGTCATAGGAGTCCTCGAGAAACTCGACCAAATTCTGATAGTTTGCCTTGAGGCCATTGACCCAGGGGTCTTCGCCGAGATCCTTGCGCTGGTCCTCATAGAAATTCCGTGACCAGACTATGAGAGAATAATCCGAGTCATCATAGTATCGGTAGGCCTCCCTCTTGGCCTCCTCAAAGAGCTCCAGCAGTTCGAGACAAAGATCTGGCCGCTCCTTAACCAGCTCGCGCTTGACGGCGATAATATGCATCACCGGAAAGAAGCCTCGCTTCTTGAAGAAGCGGAGTTCTTCGCCTCGGCTATCCGGGAAAAGGCGCCGATACCTGTGGGTTTGTCGCAACATCGACTCTCTGGGCTCTGGCGACATGAAGGCGGCTATTTCGCCGCTCATCATCATTTCCCCGATTTCCTTCTCAGGCGGCAGCCATTCGATTTTTACATCAGGTCCAAGATCGACGTTTATGATTTCGGGCCTGAAGCAGACCCAATGTATTTTACGCCAGTCGATTCCATATTCTCTCTTGAGATCACCCTTGGCGAGGACCGACAATGTCGTCTGAAACGAGTGCAGGCCCACCTTGCGCCCGATAAGGTCCTCGGGCTTCGTCGCGGTGGAGCCAGCCCCCACGTAGATCTGGCCCTGGCTGAAAAATCGCCGCGGGAAAGTTGGAATGCCGACGAGAGGCAGGTCGGGATTTTGCGCTACGGCCGCAACCCATGACGCGAGCGATACTTCCGAGATATCGAATTCCAGGTCTTTCAATGTCCTGGCATGCCGGCTGCCACCGTGTTTGAGCTTATGGCTTTCGCCGACAAGAAGGGGTTTAAGAGTGATTCCCGGAAGGCTTACGGAGCCCTCGAAGATCGGGATATGCCGGTCGTATCGGTTGAGTGCGATGGTGAGTTCCAATTTCGCGCATCCTATCTGGAAACAAAACGGGGCTAGAAAGTCTGCTTTCCACTTCTTGCTGGTGGCGCCTAATTCTTGTCCGCAGCAATAGCGTTCTTTGCACGGGCGATCGTGTCTGGATCTGCGCTGAAGATGTTTGTCAGAAGGGCCTGAAGGTCGTCTCCAGACATCGCTTCACCTGAACTCAGTTTTGCGGTTTGAACGTCCTGCTCATACGCGGGGTCCGACATAGCAGCCATAAACGATGTACGCAGTTCATTCACACGTTCCGAAGGAACGCCAGGCGGCGTATATATGACGCGTCCCACCGTATAATATGCGCTGATCAGCTCGGCGGCGGCTTTGTCTTTCTTGTCGCTGACGAGATCGCCCAGCAGCGGCACGTCTGCCAAAGCCGGCAATTTATCGATGCCTATCTGGGCGAGGACTTTCAGCTTCTTGTCATTCAACCATCCGGATTTGGTGGCGACCAACCCGTCCCAAGGACCAGCGCGTCCTTCCAGCTCGCCACGCTCGATCGCCAGGTCAATCTCGGCAGTGCCCTGATATCCGAGCACAGGCTTGAATTGTGTCCCGAGAAATCGGTTCGCCATCATGATGTCGAAAAACAGATTCGAAGCCGTTCCGGACACTCCCATGTTGATTGAACGTTTTTTCGCTTCGTCGAGTGAGGCTACGTTCGCACCATGCCAAACAAAAATGACGTCCTGCGTCTTGGCAAAGCGCCCGATCCATTGAAAATCACGCGGCTTGGCGGCGACCGTGGCCGGGTCGAGCTGCGCGAAAAGTAACGAGGTTGGCAGCGGAGTCGCGATGTAGGTGCCATCTTTCGGCGCCACCTGGTAGCTGTAGTTGAGCGCCCGAGCTCCCCCCGCGCCGGGCATGTACTGAAGCACGATGGAGGGGTTGCCTGGAATATGTCTGGTCAAATGTTTTATGACGATCCTGAGATACACATCCCATGATCCACCCGTCGCGGTGGCGATGTTGTAGGTGATCGTCTTGCCCTTGTAGAAATCCTGCGCATCAGCAGTCGTATGAGCCCCGATCGTCAGCGTTCCAACAGCTAGCAGGCTAAAGATAGGCCGACGCCATATGTCCATCGCTAATTCCTTTCAGCTTGCCGGCTGGACAATCGAGGCCACCTATCGGTTTCCCCTCCTTTGCATTTTAAGCATAAGAGTTTCATCTGGATTCATACGAATATTTATTGAGGTGATGCGCCCATGGCATGGATGTACTCCCGGTGGTTCGTCGCATTGGCGATGAAGCGATCGGCGCCTTCTACTTCTGGTTTCGGCGGTGTGGCTGAGCGTCGGCCCGGCCATCGCACGTGATATGCAAGGCGCTTAGGGAACAAACCGGAAGGAGTCCGCCATGCACTATAGCAGCGGAAACTATGAAGCGTTCGTCCGTCCCCGCAAACCCGAGGGCGCCGACAGGAAATCGGCCTGGTTTGTCGGCTCGGGTCTGGCCGGGCTCGCTGCTGCGGGGATCGAAATTCCCGGGCCCGCCTTCGTGCGCAAATTGCTGATGAAGAAGCTCGAAAGCACAGAGATCGCGGAATTACTCGAGGAATTTCATCTGATCTCGGAATAGCGCTGCATGAATAGCGCAATATGGCGGGCCGACGGTGATAGCAGGCATCAGCCTGCGAGACAGCATTTCTTGAATTTTTTGCCGCTGCCGCAGGGGCAGGGGTCGTTGCGGCCGACATTGCGCATGGGATTGATCACAGGCTCTCTGAAGCCCCATCCGGTTTGCGACAAGATCGGCGTCTCTCTTTCCTCGTCCGGGTCGCGAAAGAAGGTCAGAGATTCGAGCACATCTTTGATATAGCCCATATTCAGTTTTTCGAACCGTTTGATGTCATCAGGCTTTTCTTCGGCATCGCGAAGGTCGCCCGTAAAGTCGCTGCGTTCCATCGTGCCTTCAGGGATGCGTTCTTCGTCCCAGGCTTTGTCAACGCGTGGCGCCAGCTCGCGCAGGCCGAGCAAGCCGATCGCTTCGACCCAGCCGATCCAGACATAATCCTCGTCGTCGGCCAGCCGTTCGTCATCGAACTGCTCAAGAAAACGCCGCATCCGGTCGCGTTCGATGCGGCCTTCCCATGTCAGAAATGTCGCCGCGGAAAGAACCGAATGACGCAGGTATTCGTTGATGCTGCGATCGGTGACGAGACTCAATAGAGCCTCGACATCGCCATCGAACACACCGGCAAGGATTTTCGGCATGCCTTCGGTCTTGGCATCGCCAAAAAGTTCGTCGAGTTCGTCCTCCGGGTGGCGCAGCAGGCGCAGCAAAGGCTGGCAGGCGAGTTGATCGCGAGCCGCGCCGAGAAGGTATACGCCGCGAAAAAGCAGATTCTTGTCGTCTTCCGACAACAATTCGCCGTCGGCTGCCCTCTTCAGAACGTCCCGCAGCGCAGGACCTGCCTCTTCAAATCTGGCGGCGCATTGCGCGATGGCGAACTTCGGCAATTTCCGTTCGGCCGCGATGGCATGCAGGTAAGTCTCGATCGGGCCGAGATCGTCAGCGCCGACGATTGCTTCCAGCTCTTCCTTTTTCATGCCAACCCCATGCACACGCGGCGAGCTGCCAATCCCGCGAACCGCGGAGCGGGACGGCACGCACTATACCTCTGCCAACGATCCTTGAAACCGGTCGTTAAGCCGCACTGTCACCTCGGGATTTGACGAAGCGCTTCAGTTTGCCCAGCGTCACCCTTCGTCGCTCCGCCCTGATCCTCGAACGAGGCCAGGTGAGGAAAGCTGCCCCGTCACGACCAACCGACCGCGCTCGCATCTTGCCGATTCATTGCCGGTGCTCTTCATCGCATGGCGAACAGTTCTTGATGAAATCGTTCGTCCACAGGCAAGCCATGGCCGGCAAAATCCTTGCGCAGTGCGGCGCCGAAACCCGAAGGGCCGCAGAACCAGATGCTGGCATTGCGCCATTCCGGCACCGTGGTGCGGATGCGCTCGCCGGTCAGCAGGCCGTCACGGGTGTCGACCAGGACATGGAGACGGATATTCGCCGCTTTTGCATCGTCTGTCAGTCTGTCGATAGCGGTCTGGTCATATTCGGCCGTGGTGTGGAAGAGATCGATCTCCGGCGGGCGCATCGCACCCGGGTTTGCGCTCCGTTGCCGCGCGATGTGCTTCATGCCGGCGATGAAAGGCGTGATGCCGATGCCGCCGCCCACCCAGATCTGCCGGGGCTGCCCGTTGTCGAAGTCGAAACAGCCGTATGGTCCTTCGATCGTCACATCCTGCCCGACATGCAGCTTCTCGCGCAGGCGGCTGGTGTGATCCCCCAGTTCCTTCGTGACGAAAGTGATGCGCCGGTCGTTGTCGTTCCAACTGGAGGCGATGGTGTATGGGTGCGCCCCTTCTGACGTGTCGGACATGGCGAAGGCGAACTGGCCCGGTTTATGGCCGGGCCATCCATGCGGGACATCGATTTCCGTTTCGAGCGCCCGGACACCGGGATAATAGCGAAGCGAGACGATCTTGCCCTGAACCTTTCGCGCCGCGCCGACGCGGCCCAATAGCCCGATCACCGCAGCATAAGTGCCCGCCGCCAGAAGCGCCGCCAGGGCCACGCCGATGGGCGATGTCCAGTAGCTGAACTTGGTCAGCACGATCGTATGAAACACCAGAACCAGATAGACGATTCCCAGCAGGCGGTGCGTCTTGTAGAACCACCGGTAGGGAATTTGTTTCATAAGTGCCAGCGCGATCAGGAGCACGGCGGCATAGAAGGCCCACTCGCCAACTCCTTCCGCCGAACCGCGCAGCGTCATGAAGAATTGCTCGACGGGATTTTCCAGAACAGGCCTTGTCCCACGAGCGGGCCGCGCCAGCCAGCCCAAGCCGACCGCCCATTTGGGCACCTGGCTCCATACCCAATGAAGCACGGAAAAGACCAGGGCCGCGATGCCCAGCCATTTGTGCAAGCGGTACATTTTGTCGAGCCCGCCGAACCATGGCTCCGGCCAGCGCGGCCGCAGGGCAAGAATCATTGCCACGCTCATACAGCCCATCGCGATGACGCCGCTGTATTGCACCATCGCCGCCCGAAGGGCGAGAAAGTCCGCGGACCGGAAGACCGAAGGTTCCGCGATGAACCACAGAGCGCTCAACAGGACCAATTGAACCCAGAAAGCCAGTTTGATATTCCGCACGACCGTCAATTTCCCTCGCTGCCGACGTTTGCGTATGGCGCAACAGCGAGTGTGTCATTGATAAGCGTCAAGCATCGGCCGCATGCGTTCCAATCCGGCCGGTCCATCGCCTGCCACCGCGGGCGCGCATGATTTCGATCTGGCACAGGCATCCTGCTTTGCCATAGAATCGGGTGAATCCAGGGAAGCATGCAGGCTGCAACCTCCCTGCGCCCGTCCCAGTTGGCCGCTGGCCACCCCGAAGCTCGAAAGGTGGCGGGCCGCGACCGATAGTGATGATCACTACGTTTACGCTATAGCCCTATGATTTCCGCTCAACTCTAACGCACTTTCGGCGTTCCGGTCGATCCTGCATCACTAGATCGCGTTTCGTCACCGTGGATCATCGCAGCAACCGGCATGAATCAGGTTGTCGAGTGTCGATTATCACTATAGCGTTCCCCACGAAGGCTTGGTGAGAATCACTGACGATGCACCCAGGAACGACAGTCCGGCAGGATTGCCTTGAAAAGAACGGATTGAGCGTCACCGACGCTGCTCGGGTTCTTGGGGTGGACAGGCAGACCCTCAGCAACTTGCTGAACGCTAGGTCGGGCATCTCCCCAGAGATGGCCGTCCGGCTGGAAAAGGCGTTCGGCACACCTGCCCGTGAGTGGCTGATGCGGCAACTCGATTACGAGTTGGCCGAGGTCATGCGTCGGGCCAAGAAAATCAAGGTCGAGCCTTTCCGTGCATCGACCACGGAAAGCGGGGGAATGCATGAACGCCGTCGAGATTGAAGAGGCCTTATCCGTACTCGCCGAGCAGCCGTTCGACGCGCAAGAGTTTCCCTTCTCCTTCCTTGAAGCCTTCGGCAACAAGATCACGACCATTAAGCGGTTGCGCTCTGGCACGTCGAACAAGTCAGATGTGGGCGGCGTTCTCCAGACCAACAACATCCATATCGCCACTGCCGATCCCGGCGGCGTGACAGAAAAACTCGCCACGCTACGGGCTAGCCCCGCTACTGCGAGGGGGAAGGTCAGGTTCATTCTGGCCACTGATGGCGACATGTTCGAGGCGGAGGATTTGCAAACCGGCGAAACCGTCGCCTGCGCCTATGCCGACTTTTCAGCTCATTTTGGTTTCTTCCTGCCGCTTGCTGGTATCTCTTATACCAAGGAAATCAAAGAAATAGAGATGGATATGAGGGCGGCTCGCCGCCTCAACCAACTCTATGTGACATTGTTAAGTGATAATCCTGATTGGGGAACCGCTGATCGTCGCCCTGATATGAATCATTTCATGGCTCGGTTGATCTTCTGCTTCTTCGCGGAAGATACAGGCATCTTCGCCAAAGGGTTGTTCACGACAACTTTGCAACAGATGAGCGCGTCGGACTGGTCCATCACGCATGAAATCATCGGCGAGATATTTCGGGCCATGAACATTCCGACCACCCATGAAGGTCAGGTCGATGATCGTTATCGACGAGCGGCGAGCATTAGGAGCTGGGCCAATGCCTTTCCTTACGTGAACGGCGGATTATTTTCGGGTAACCTCGATGTGCCGCGTTTCAGCCGGATCGCGCGGACCTATCTGCTCCATATCGGCGGCCTTGATTGGCGGAAAATCAACCCGGATATTTTCGGGTCGATGATTCAGGCCGTTGCCGACGATGAAGAGCGCGGTGCAGTGGGGATGCACTACACAAGCGTTCCCAATATTCTGAAAGTGCTCAACCCGCTGTTTTTGGACGACCTGCGCGAAAAGTTGGAAGAAGCTGGTGGCAACCTCCGAAAGCTCCTTAACCTGCGCAACCGAATGGCGAAAATTCGGGTATTCGATCCAGCCTGCGGTAGCGGCAATTTCCTTGTCATCGCATACAAAGAAATACGAGCCGTCGAAGCTGAGGTTAACCGGCGGCGTGATGAGAAAGACCGAAAGTCGGATATTCCGCTTACTAACTTTCGGGGTATCGAACTACACGACTTCCCTGCCGAGATCGCCCGCTTAGCCCTTATCATTGCCGAGTTCCAGTGCGATGTTCTATATCGCGGACAACAACTCGCGCTCAACGAGTTCCTTCCACTCAGTGCTGAGAATTGGATTACTCGTGGGAACGCGCTCCAGCTCGATTGGCTGAGTATCTGTCCGCCGGGAGGGACCGGCGTGAAGCTGGTAGGCAATAACCTCTTTAGCACTCCGCTGGATCAGGCGCAGATCGACTTCGAAAATGAAGGTGGGGAAACGTATATTTGTGGAAACCCTCCATATAGCGGTCAGTCCGAGATGAGCGCGCGGGAGAAGGACGACTTAGCAGCCGTTTTCGCGAGAACAACGGTTGCGTGGAAATCTTTGGACTATGTGTTTGGCTGGTTTCAAAAGGCCGTGGAGTTTTGTTCAGAAGGTGCAGCTTGCGCCGCCTTCGTTGCGACTAACTCAATATGCCAAGGACAACAGGTCCCTGCATTTTGGCAGCCATGTCTCAATAGTGGGGCAAAGATTCACTTCGCCAGAACATCATTTAAGTGGAAAAATCTCGCACAGAACAATGCGGGCGTCACTGTTGTAGTAGTAGGGCTGACCTATCAGCCGCTGCCTGCAAAGCTGTTTGTCGAAGATGGTGGGGATTTTCCCACAGAGCGAAAAGTTGACCTGATTGGACCTTATCTAATTCCAGACAGAGACACTATAATTCATAAGGTTAGTGCCCCGATTAACGGACTCCATCCTATGGATTATGGCAGCAAACCTGCTGACGGCGGCGGATTGATTATAAGGTCGAACGAATATCTTGAAATTGAAAATGAAATAGTAAGGAGATTCATCAAGAAATATCTTGGTAGTGACGAATACATTGATGGAAGACTTAGATATTGCTTATGGATTGCATCTGATGAAGTGGAAGAGGCTCTAACATATCCTTTCATCCGCGATAGGGTCGAGCTTGTGCGTGGCTTCCGCGCGAAAAGCACGAAGGCCAAAACTCGCGAACAAGCCGCCACCGCATATGCGTTTGCAGAGATACGTCATGGGCAGTCATCCGGGGACGACATCCCATTGATAATTCCAATACATACAAGTGAAAACCGCTCAGTCTTACCAGTTGGAGCATTGGAGCGCGGTGCCGTTGTATCGAACGCTGCCTTTGCTCTTTATAATGCACCACTTTGGAATCTATCTCTCATTGCTTCCCGCTTGCACCTTATCTGGATCGCTACGGTCTGCGGCAAACTGGAAACCCGGTATCGCTATTCTAATACGCTTGGTTGGAACACCTTTCCCGTTCCGCCACTGACCGAGAAGAACAAAGCTGATCTGACTCGCTGCGCCGAGGACATCCTTTTAGCGCGTGAGGCGCATTTCCCTGCGACCATCGGTGACCTCTACGATCCAGAGAAGATGCCGGCCGATTTGCGCGAGGCGCACGAGCGCAACGACGAGGTGCTCGAGCGCATCTATATCGGGCGGCGGTTTCGCAACGACACCGAGCGGCTGGAAAAGCTGTTCGACCTCTATACCAAAATGACCGCATCGGCGGGCGCAGCGAAAAAACGGAAGGCGGGGGCAACAGCGTGACCATCAAAAAGAAATCAGTTCCTTCAGTTTCGGTTTCCTATGCCCGCAACGGCAGCACCACTAAGTCCAACGCTTTTGGCATGAGGCCAATGCAGGAACGCGCTTTTGAGAAGCGCGGTGAGCAATATCTTCTCATCAAGTCGCCCCCGGCTTCGGGCAAGAGCCGCGCCCTCATGTTCATCGCGCTCGACAAACTGGCGAACCAAGGGCTGACACAGGCGATCATTGTCGTGCCGGAGAAAAGCATCGGCTCCAGCTTCGCCGACGAGCCGCTGGCCAAGTTCGGCTTTTGGGCTGACTGGTCCGTGACGCCTAAATGGAACCTGTGCAACGCCCCCGGCGAGGACGGTGGAAAGGTCAATTCGGTCGGCGCTTTCCTTGAGAGCGATGACAGGGTTCTGGTCTGCACCCACGCTACCTTCCGCTTCGCGGTGGACAGGTTCGGTGTGGAGGCGTTCGACAATCGGCTGATCGCGGTGGACGAATTCCACCATGTTTCCGCCAACCCGGACAACAAGCTGGGCCTGCGCCTAGGCCAGTTCATTGCCCGGAACAAGGTGCATATCGTCGCCATGACCGGCAGCTATTTCCGGGGCGATGCCGAAGCCGTCCTTGCTCCGCAGGACGAGGCCAATTTCGATACCGTCACCTACACCTATTACGAGCAGCTAAACGGCTACGAGTATCTGAAATCGCTCGACATCGGCTATTTCTTCTACTCTGGCGCTTACTCCGACGACATCCTTGCCGTGCTGGACCCAGCCGAGAAAACCATTATCCACATCCCCAACGTCAATTCGCGGGAAAGCACCGGGCAGAAGATCAAGGAAGTCGAACACATCATCGAGGAGCTTGGCGAATGGCAGGGCATCGACCCAGCCACCGGCTTCCAGTTGGTGAAGACGCCGGAAGGCCGCATCCTTCGCATTGCCGACCTTGTGGACGACGACGCGGCCAAGCGGGATCGCGTTTCCGCCGCGCTCAAAGATCCCGCGCAGAAGAACAACCGCGATCATGTGGACATCATTATTGCGCTCGGTATGGCGAAGGAAGGCTTCGACTGGATTTGGTGCGAACACGCGCTGACCGTCGGCTATCGTTCCAGCCTGACCGAGATCGTGCAGATCATCGGTCGGGCCACCCGCGACGCGCCGGGCAAAACCCGCGCCCGCTTCACTAACCTGATCGCCGAACCGGATGCATCCGAGGAAGCTGTCACCGAGGCCATCAACGATACCCTAAAAGCTATTGCTGCCAGTTTGCTGATGGAGCAGGTGCTTGCGCCCCGTTTCGAGTTCAAGCCGAAGAACCCACAAAGCGGGCCGGTCGAGGGCTTCGACTATGGTGAAGGCGGCTATGACCCCAACAAGACCAATGTCGGCTTCAACGAGGAAAGCGGCCAGTTCCAGATCGAGATCAAGGGCCTTGTCGAGCCAAAGAGCGAGGAAGCGCAGCGCATCTGCCAGCAGGATTTGAACGAGGTCATCGCTGCCTTCGTGCAGGACAAGCCTGCCATCGAGCGCGGCCTGTTCGATGAAGAGCTTGTTCCCGAGGAACTGACGCAACTTCGCCTAGGCAAGATTATCAAGGATAAATATCCCGAGCTTGACGAGGAAGATCAGGAAGCCGTGCGTCAGCACGCCATCGCCGCCCTCAACCTTACTCAGCAGGCGAAAAAAATAGCGCTTGGCGGCGATAGCGCGGAACCGAATGCCAACACGGCGCTGATCGACGGCGTGCGCAAATTCGCGCTGAGCGTCACGGAGTTGGACATCGACCTGATCGACCGGATCAATCCGTTTCAGGAAGCCTATGCCATCCTGGCCAAGACCATGAGCGAGGAAAGCCTGAAACAGGTCGCAGCCGCTATTGCTGCCCGCCGCACCAACCTGTCGCCAGAGGACGCTCTGCAGCTCGCTGTGAGAGCTAGGACATTCTTGAAAGAGCGCGGGCGGGCACCTTCAATTACGTCGGCGGACGCATGGGAAAAGCGGATGGCCGAAGGCGCTGTTGCCTTCCTCCGGTTCAAGAAAGAGGGCCGTTATGGCGAATGACCTCGATCTTGACGAACTCGCCAATGACCTTGCCGACTTCGCCCAGCCAGAAAAGAAGGGCGGGCGCACCCCGCGCGAAGAACGCATCATCGCCGGGTTCGAGGAAATCCAGCGTTTCGCCGATGAACATGGCCGCGCCCCACAGCATGGAGAAGAGCGCGATATATTTGAGCGGCTGTATGCCGTGCGTCTCGACCGCCTTCGCTCGTTGGAGGAGTGCCACTCATTTCTCATGCCGTTCGACCGTCAGGGCTTGCTGAGCGGCGCAGAAATCACCGCGTCTGCATCCACCGACGAAATCGACATCGGCGCGTTGATGGCCGATCTTGAGGATGCAATTGGCGATCCTGAAATCACCGAGCTACGCCATGTCCGCTCTGCCGAAGAGAAACGCGCCGCCGAAGAGATCGCTAACCGTGAACCTTGTCCCGACTTCGACAGGTTCAAGCCCCTATTCGAGCAAGTGCGGATCGACCTTGATTCAGACGTTCGCACCACACGACAGTTTGTGAAGGACGCCGGTTTCCTGAAAGCGGACATCATCGAAGGGCAGTTTTTCATCCTTGGCGGTCAGGTCGCCTATGTCGCCGAAGTCGGCGAAACCTTCCGCGCGCCGAACGGGGAAACTGACGCCCGCTTGCGCGTGGTCTATTCCAACGGGACGGAAAGCAACCTCCTACGCCGCTCGCTACAACGGGCGCTCTACAAGGACGAGGCCGGACGGCGCATCACCGAGCCGAGCGCCGGCCCGCTGTTCGCCGGCGAAAGCGACGACGAGGATATTGCGAGCGGGACCATCTACGTCCTTCGCAGCAAGTCCGATCATCCGCTTGTCTCGGCCAACCGCGACGTGCTGCACAAGATCGGTGTGACCGGCGGCGACATTACCCGCCGTCTTGCCAATGCTAGGCTCGATCCAACCTTCCTCATGGCCGAGGTCGAGGTGGTCGCCACCTACACGCTCTACAACATCAACCGCGTGAAGCTCGAAAACCTGATCCACCGCGTCTTTGCTCCTGCCCAACTGGACATCGAGATCAAGGATCGTTTCGGCAATCCGATTGTGCCGCGCGAATGGTTCCTTGTGCCGCGCTTCGTCGTGGACGATGCCGTGGAGCGGATCAAGGACGGCACGATCACGGATTATATCTACGACCCGGCAGCGGCGCGGCTGGTGCAGCAAAAAGAAAAATCAGGGAAACATCCATGACTTCGATGCGGGGGGATATTGTCAATCGTGTGAAGCGGCTACCGAAACCGTCTATGGCGGCGGAGGCACTTCAACCCGTGTTCGAGGCGGTCAGCAATTCCCTTCATGCCGTCGAGGATGCTTTTGGCGACCAGTATCAGCAACAGGGAAAAATTACCGTCACCATCGTCAACCCCCGGTCGCCGGATGATATTGAAATCACGGTTGATGATAATGGCGTTGGGCTAGAACCGGCCCGATTTGAAGCATTTTGCACCACCGATACGGACTATAAAATCTCTCGCGGCGGCAAGGGAGTCGGGCGTCTTCTTTGGCTGGACGCTTTCGACAGTATCAAGGTAGCGAGCATTTACCGTGACCAAGGAACGCTGTTCCGCCGGTCCTTCACCTTCCGTTTGGAAGCGCAGGATCAGATTACGGAGGAGCAAACCGAACCCGTAATTGGCGCGGCCAGCACCGGCACGGCGATCACCTTCAAGCGGCTTCGCGGAACAGCCTACCGCGACAAATTTCCGAGCCAGACCGCTACCATCGTCAAGCATTTCGGATCGCATTTTTTTGCGGACTTTATCATGGGACGGTCCCCGACCGTCATTGTCGATATAGACACTAACGCGACGACATTCCCTCAAGAAATCCAAAATCTCCGGGTCGAAGACCGAGGCGTTGCCGCCATAGAGAGCCAAGAGTTCGGCACCCTGTCTCTCGCAAGTTTCGTTTGTGACAAGGCAGCGAGTGCCAATTTCGATGGCCTGCATCAGATGCACCTAGTCGCAAACGGGCGCACGGTTACAACCCGGAAGATCGACGGGTTGATCGGGATTGGCCGCTTTGGCTCCGATGGCACCAACGTATATCATGGCTGCGTTACCGGCGATTTTCTGGATGAGCGTGTCAATCAGGAGCGGACGCAATTCAACTTCGATGAGAGCATCATCGAAGCGATCGTCCGTGAATGCTCCGACCATGTGCGGACGAACGCCATCCACGAGGAAATTACGCATTTCGACAATCAGCGCCTCGGAACGATGCAGGAGTTCATGCAGGAATATCCATCGTTCGCCTTCGAGGACGCGCCTGAGCTTCTGGCGAGAACGCCAAAGAACGCCGTGAAGCCAGAGCAATTTGCCCAAGCCCTGATCCCCATTCGGATTCGTCGCGATAAAGAACGGAATGACACGATCCAAAAGATCGTATCGCAGCTTGGAGGAAATGACGACGTTCCCGCGAATTTCGCCGAGGCGATCCGCAAGGCAGCAGATGACATTCGGGCTGAGGAGCAGCGGCAACTTACCGAATATGTGTTGCGGCGCAAAACTGTCCTTGACGTGATGGAGGTTCTGACCCGTCGTATCCGGGAACGTGCAGACGGCTCACAGGATTTTCATCTCGAAGAAACGCTCCACCAATTCATTTGCCCCATGAAGCTACGAGGCGACGATCCATCGAAAGTGGAACGGTCAGATCACGATCTTTGGATCATCGACGAACGCTTGACCTTCACCAAGTATTTCGCGTCGGATGTGCCGTTCACGCAGATTGTCGATGGCGAAACCAGCACAAAGCGACCTGACCTTCTCATATATGATCGCCTCTACGGACTCGGGGCCGAGGGTGAAGACCCGCTGAAGCGCGTGATGCTTGTAGAGTTCAAGCATCCGGGCCGGAAGGATTACGACGAGCGATACTCTCCAATGAGCCAGATCAGCGAGTATATTACAAAGCTCAAGAACGGCGAGATCATTGATTTTCGGGGCGGTCGGGTCCGCGTCGCGGACGATTGCATCTTCTACTGCTACGTCGTCGCCGACATCGTTGGGAAGCTCGAAATCCATACAAACGGCTGGCGCACGACATCGAATGGCCGGGGTCGCATTCAGGAGTTGAGCGGGAAATTCCGGGGCATCATCGAAATCATCGAATGGGTTGATCTGCTTGGCGACGCCCGCCTGCGGAACCATGCTTTCGTGTCCGCAGCGGGGCTTCGATACGAAAAGCATCCGTAAGTAGAGGCTATGGAATCGACGGACTGCGCGGCGTTGCCGCGCGCTGGCGGGCGGCGCTGCGATATGTGGGGTCTCCGCGCCGCCCGCCATCGGTCACGCCCGATCCGGCTGCGGCTGCACTCTGTCGTTCGTGTCTGCCGGACGCTCCATCTCGAACGCCATCTTTCCGAGTTTCGTCCATGTATCGCGCGCATGTTCGCCACCCTCGCTCTTGAGCTTTTCGGCGATCCAGATCATCGCGCCGTAGATCATGGCGCGGTCGTCATTGGTCAGGTCCACGATGCCCGCCTTGACGACGAGGCCGCCGAGTTCGATCAGATGCCGCGTTCGCTTGCGGCGCTCGATCTGCCATGTCCGCATGTCATGCCGCGCCCGTTGTGCCTGATGCCGGTTGCGCGCTGCCCGGTTGCGTTGGAGCGCCGCCAGTGTCGCGGTCAGATGCCGGAGCAGATCGCCGCGACCGGCCTTGAAAGAACGCAGCGCCGCGCCTGGCCCATGCCTCCCTCTTTCCGGCATCCTTGGTTTCGGCCAGCGCGACGAGCGCACCGGCCAATTCGTCGGCGGTGAGGTCATCGGCCCCGGTGGCGATGACCAGTTCGCCAAGCTGCTGCACCTTCCGTATCTTGAGTTCCCGTGCCTTGTCCTCAAGCGCCTTGAGTTCCGCGTCATAGTCTCTCGGTTTCCGCATCGTCGTGTCCTTTCCCGGTCGCAAGTCGTTGATGCAGTAAGGATAGTTGCGCAGACAGCGGAACGCAGTAATGTTGTCGGGACGGTGTGGCACGGCCCGGTCCATCCCGAGATTTTTTCGAGGGAGGGCGCGCTTATACGTCGTTCCGACGTGCGCTTTACCGTGGCAATGCTTGATCGCGATGGCGATCTATCATCTTCACGTCAAGGTCATTGGCCGCAAGGCCGGAAGCAGCGCCGTGGCGTCTGCCGCCTACCGCTCGGCTTCGCGGATGCGCGACGAGCGCATCGACCGCGTGCAGGACTTTTCCGCCAAGCGCGGCGTCGTCCATTCCGAGGTCATGCTGCCGGATGGCGCGCCCGAGCATTTTGGCGACCGCGAACGGCTCTGGAACGATGTGGAGGCGTTCGAGGTCCGCAAGGACGCGCAGCTTGCCCGCGAGGTGGAGTTCGCCATTCCGCGTGAGATGACGCAGGCGCAGGGGATCGAACTGGCCCGCGACTTCGCGCGAGATCAGTTTGTCGATCAGGGCATGATTGCCGATCTGAATGTGCATTGGGATTTTGCCGAGGACGGCATGCCCAAACCCCATGCCCATGTCATGCTGACCATGCGCAGCGTGGACGAGAACGGTTTCGGCCCGAAAGTGCGGGATTGGAACCGCACCGAGATGGTGGAGCGGTGGCGCGAGCGTTGGGCCGAGCATGTCAACGAGCGCCTTGCCGAACTCGACATAGACGCCCGCATCGACCATCGCAGTCTTGAGGCGCAGGGGATCGGGCTTGAGCCACAAAGCCAGATCGGCGCACCGGCGCAACGCATCGAAGGCGACGGCATCGAAGCCGCCGACCGCGCCGAGATGCACCGTGAGATCGCGCGGAACAATGGCGACCGGATCATCGCCGATCCATCGGTTGCGCTGGACGCGATCACGCATCAGCAATCGACCTTTACGCGCAGGGACATGGCTATGTTCGCGCATCGGCACAGCGACGGCATCGACCAGTTCAACGAGGTGATGGGCGCGATGCGCGGTTCACCCGGTCTGGTCGAGCTTGGGCAGGACGGGCGTGGCGAGGATCGGTTCACCACCCGCGAGATGATCGAGACCGAACAGCGGCTCCATCGCGCCGCCGAGATGATGGCGGAGCGCGAACGCCATGACGTGAACGAGGCCGACAGACAGGCGGCGCTTGCGCGTGCAGAACAGCGCGGCCTTATCCTTTCCGGCGAGCAGGCCGAGGCGCTGGCGCATGTCACGGACGGTCGCGATCTGTCGCTTGTCGTCGGCTATGCCGGGACGGGAAAGAGCGCCATGTTGGGCGTTGCCCGCGAGGCATGGGAGGCGGCAGGCTTCGAGGTGCGCGGCGTGGCCCTGTCCGGCATCGCGGCCGAGAATCTGGAAAGCGGATCGGGCATCGCATCCCGCACCATCGCCAGCATGGAACACGGCTGGCAGAACGGGAGGGACATGCTGACTTCCCGCGACGTGCTTGTCATCGACGAGGCGGGGATGGTTGGCACGCGGCAGATGGAGCGCGTGCTGTCCCATGCGGCGGAAGCTGGCGCAAAGATCGTGCTGGTCGGCGATCCGCAGCAATTGCAATCCATCGAAGCAGGTGCAGCGTTCCGCTCGATTCATGAGCGTCATGGCGGCGTCGAAATCCATGAAGTGCGCCGCCAGCGCGAGGACTGGCAGCGGGACGCCACGCGCGATCTGGCGAGCGGCAGAACCGGCAATGCCATTGCCGCCTATGACGCGCACGACATGGTGCATTCCGCCGAAACACGTGAACAGGCGCGCGGCGATCTGATCGACAGATGGGACCGTCAGCGGCAGGCGTCACCGGACGCGAGCAGGATCATTCTCACCCATACCAATGCCGAGGTGCGGGAACTCAACGAGGCCGCCCGCGACCGGATGCGGGAGGCTGGCGATCTGGGCGAGGACGTGCGCGTAATGGTCGAGCGTGGCGAACGCAGCTTTGCCGTCGGTGATCGCGTCATGTTCCTGCAAAACGAGCGCGGGCTTAGCGTCAAGAACGGCACCCTCGGAACCATCGAACAGGTCAGCGCGCAGAGCATGACGGTGCAGACCGACGATGGCCGGTCCATTGCCTTCGACCTGAAGGATTACGACCGTATCGACCACGGCTATGCCGCGACCATCCACAAGGCGCAGGGCATGACGGTGGATCGGACGCATGTTCTGGCGACACCGGGCATGGACGCACATGGCAGCTATGTCGCCTTGTCGCGGCACCGCGACAGCATGGACTTTCATTATGGCCGCGACGACTTCGCCGGTCAGGACAGGCTGGTGAATACCCTGTCGCGGGATCGCGCCAAGGACATGGCGACAGATTATGAACAGCAGATCGACCCCGCACAGGATTATGCCGAGCGGCGCGGCATCACCTTCCGCGCCCGTGTCGCCCAGATCATGCGCAGACTGATGCCGGAGCGCATGCGCGATGCCGTCGATGACATGCTCGACAGATTGCGCGCGCCGGGCGACGGCGTGCCTGGCCCCGAAGCCGGAACTGGCCGGGAAAGGGAAAGGACCGGGAAGCCGGTGGTGGAGCAGCAGATCGGGGACGACCCGGAGGCCGCGTTGCGCCGTGCCCGTGGCCGGGCCTTTGTCCGTCATGCCCGTGCTGTGGACGCGATCTTCAAGGCGCAGGGGCAGGACTTGGCTGCTACACCTGGACAGGTGCAGGAACTCAATGAGGCCCGTGCGGCCTTCAATGATCTCCGGCCCCACGGTTCTCACGATGCCGAAGCGGTTTACAAGAAGAACCCCGGCTTTGCGGCTGATGTGGCTTCTGGTGATCGTGAGCGAGCCATGCCCGCAAGGCACGCCGTGCAGCGAGAAACCGAGATGCGCCAAAATCCCGAACTGCGGGCCGACCGCTTCGTGGAGCGGTTCCGGGACCTCAAGCAGACCGGCGACCGCCAGTATGCGGCGGGCAATTATTCCGGCTACAAGGCCGCGCGAGCAGAGATGGGCAACATGGCAAAAAGCCTTGAGCGCGATGCGCAGATGGAATCCCTGCTCGAAGGTCGCAAGAAGCAACTCGGCATCGACATGGATTTCGACTCAGGCATGAGGCTGGGGCGGCAACTTTCCCTCAGTCATGGCCTTGGCAGAGGCCGGGGCATCGGATTGTAGAGCGAAGAACTTTCCTATTTGCCGCCGTTTCTACGCCATAGCCCTACGCTGCCTAAATATCAGTTGCACAACGATAAATCACTGTTCTGTCTGGTCTCTGCAATAGCCAGAAACACCCAGCAGGAGGCAGCGCAGCCATGCGTCAACCAGACCGTATCGTCCGTTTGAAGACCGTTCTCGCCCGCACCGGGCTGTCCCGATCCACCATCTATCGCAAGATCGCCGAAGGCACCTTTCCAGCCCAGATCAAGATCAGCACCAATGGCGCGGGCTGGAAGGAATCCGACATCAATCGCTGGGTCGCCAACCCTGCCGGATGGCGGCAGCGCTCGTTCAACGAATTTGATTTCCTCGATGACTTCTGACCGCAGCGGCGACCACAAGCCGGTGACGGCATCCCGTTCCCGGCGCACCGAACGACCGCCTACGGCGTCGGAGCAGCTTGAGGAATTACTGGGCTATCCGTGGCCGTTCCCCGGCAGGCCGCCCAAACATGACCTCAGCACATGGACCGTAACCGACGACTGGCCCGATCCCGTTCCGGTCACGGAAGCCGAAATCGAGGTGTTCGAACGATGGTTCAGCGATCTCTTCGATGAAATGTTCGGCCCCGACACCGGATCGCCCGACACAGGGCCTGAGGTTGATCTTGAAAACGGTACTACAAAATGATACTGGATACTCCATGAAAAAGCGTCACAGAGCCACGCTGGAACTGATCTTCGCCCGCCCGGTCAACGGCTCGATCCGCTGGGCCGATATAGAGGCGCTGTTTGTAGCCCTCGGGGCGGAGGTCAGCGAGCGGGAAGGTTCGCGCGTCGGCGTGTTCCTGTTCGGCGAAGTGCGCGTCTTTCATCGCCCGCATCCCTCACCGGATACGGACAAAGGTGCGGTTGCCAGCATCCGAAAATGGCTGGACGAACACGGAGTAAAGCCATGAACAATGTCGTCGAAATCAATGGCGAGAAGGCGGTTATCGCTTTCGATCCCGAGATTCAGATGCTGCGCGGCGAGTTTGTAGGCCTCAATGGCGGGGCCGACTTCTATGCCGAAAGCGTCCACGATCTGATCGAGGAAGGCCGCAAGTCGCTGGCCGTTTATCTCGAAATGTGCCGGGAAAAGGGGATTGAGCCGCGCCGGAAGTTCTCCGGCAAGTTCAATGTCCGCCTCACCCCTGACGACCATGCCGCCGCAGTCATTGCCGCAGCAGCGTCGGGCAAGAGCCTGAATGAATGGATCGTAGGGACGATCAGGGAGGCCGCTGAATAGCGGCCTCGTTCGTTCAACCGGGTTTAAAAGGAGACATCGTCATGACCGCTTCCACCGTGCCGCTACGCGCCGCCCTTTATCTGCGCGTCTCGACGGCGCGGCAGGCCGAGCATGACGTATCCATTCCTGACCAGAAGCGGCAGGGCGAAGCCTATTGCGAGTCACGCGGGCTGCAACTGGTCGAAACCTTCATCGAACCGGGCGCATCGGCGACCAATGACCGTCGCCCCGAGTTCCAGCGCATGATCGAGGCGGGAACGTCCAAGCCTGCGCCATTCGATGTTGTGGTGGTCCATTCGTTCAGCCGGTTCTTCCGCGATCATTTCGAGCTTGAGTTCTATGTTCGCAAACTGGCGAAGAACGGCGTGAAGCTGGTTTCGATCACACAGGAAATGGGGGATGACCCCATGCACGTCATGATGCGGCAGATCATGGCGCTGTTCGATGAATACCAGTCCAAGGAAAACGCCAAGCACGTCATGCGGGCTTTGAAAGAGAACGCGCGGCAGGGCTTCTGGAATGGCTCACTTCCTCCTATCGGTTATCGCACTGTCGCTGCCGAGCAGCGCGGCGCGAAGGTCAAGAAGAAGCTGGAGATCGACCCGCTGCACGCCGACACGGTGCGGCTGATCTATCGTCTTGCGCTGGAAGGTGACGGCACCACCGGCCAGATGGGCGTCAAGAACATCGTCTCCTATCTTAACAGCCGCCGTATCTTCACCCGCGACGGCGGGCGTTGGGGCATCGGGCAGGTTCACCGTATTCTGACCCGTCGCACCTACATGGGCGAGCATGAGTTCAACAAGCGATCCAAGACCAAGGAATTGAAGCCGGTCAGTGAGATCGTGACGGTTCCGGTCCCGCCCATCATCGACAAAGATACGTTCGAGGCGGTTCAGAAGCTGCTCAAGGCTCGTAACCCCAAGGTCATGCCCGCCCGCGTCATCAGCGGCCCGACCATGCTGACCGGCCTGATCCATTGCGCCAAGTGCGGCGGGGCCATGACCATCCGTACCGGCAAGGGCGGGCGCTATCGTTATTATGCCTGTTCAATGAAGGCGCGGCAGGGGCCGACCGCCTGCGAGGGCATGGCCGTGCCGATGGAGAAGCTGGACGATCTGGTCGTCAATCACCTTGAGAAACAGCTACTCCAACCCGAGCGGTTGGAAACCGTTCTTGCCGCAGCACTCGACCGGAGGGAAGAACACGCCGAGCGCCGCCGCGAGCATATCGCCGAGTTAAACAAGCGCTCAGCCGAATCGGAACTACGCCTCAAGCGGCTCTATGACGCCATCGAGGCGGGCCTTGCCGATCTGAACGATCCGGCGCTGAAAGATCGTATCGACGGCCTCAAAGCCATCCGCGATCAGGCCAAGGCCGATGCCGACCGGGCGCAGGCCATGCTTCAGAACACCGGCCAGAAGGCGGTGACGCCACAGATGCTGCGAAAGTTCGCCGCAACCGCCCGCGACCGTATCCGGCTGGAAAGCGGCGGTTATCGCCGCGACCACCTGCGTGCGCTCGCGCAGCGCGTCGAGGTAGCTGAAGGCGAGGTTCGTATCATGGGATCGAAGTCCCGGCTGCTACAGACGCTTGTGGCGGGAAGTGGCGTAAACTCAGTGCCCACTCAGGGACTGAAGTGGCGGAAGAGGTGAGATTCGAACTCACGGTAGGCTTGCACCTACGGCGGTTTTCAAGACCGCTGCCTTAAACCACTCGGCCACCCTTCCATCTGCCTGATGGAACTGAGATATTTCCGTCGGCATCGTCGAGGACGACCGGGCGTGAACGCTCAGGTCCCCTGACGCTTGGCGGATTGTCTATGGCCGAAGGGATTGCCGCGTCAACCCGGTTTCGGGCGCTTGCGTTATTCCAGCAGCTTGCGGGCGAGATCCACGGCGTCCGGCGGCGTTGCCGCGATATCGGCGATGATCCCGCCGGCGGCGTCGCCGCTCACCGGGTCGATATCCATCCTGGCCTTCTCTGCGAAGGCGCGGAATTCGGGGTCGTTCAGCGTGTCGAGGAAGGCCTTGCGCAAGGCGTCGCGGCGATCGGCCGGGATGCCGGCGGGCGCGATGACCGGGCGGCCGATCGCCTCGGCCGCCGTCAGGAAGCCGATCACTTTCTTCTCGTTGTCGGACCTCGCGACCTCGTAAGCGGTCGCCACATCGGGCAGGTCGGGATGCCGTTTCTCCGAATATTGCACGACGATGTTGAGTTTCTTATCGCGCAGCATGTCGGGATACTGGCTGACCAGGCTGCTGTAGATCGTGCAGGTGCCGTCGACCTCGCCGCTCTCGGCGGCGACCAGCATGGGGCCGGTGGCGGTGTAGCCGAACACCTGTTTGATGTTGCGCGGCGACAGGCGCTGCAGGATCGCCGCGTAAACGTAGCCGCCGCCGTTCTTCGACGTGCCAGCGAGGATGACGTCGCCCTGATATTTCATGATGTCGGCGACGGATTTGAGGTTCTTGGTGTTCCACAGAACGCAGACACCGAGTTCGCTGTTCATACTGCCGATCCAGGTGAAATCACGGAAATCGACATTGATGGTTTTCGGGTCGAGGACGGATTTGGCGATGAGGCCGCGGTCGAACATGCCGAACTGGGTGCCGTCCTTCGGCGCTATGTCGTGAATGTAGCGCACGTAATTGAAGCTGGAGGCGCCGGGCATGTTGACGACGATGACGTTGGGATTGCCTGGGATATATTTGCCCATGTAGCGGGCCGCGGTGCGCGTATAGAGGTCGAAGCCGCCGCTCGGCGGATAGCCGACGCCGAACTGCACGGTCTTTCCCTTGTAAAAATCGGCAACCGATTGCTGCGCGGCGGCGGGCGCTCTTGCGAAGGCGCAGGTGAGCACCAAACAGACAGCACCGATGATACGAATTGGCATTCCCTCCCTCCCCGAGATCACGCTTTGGAAGAGACTAGCGACAGGAAGGATTACGCGGAAATTACTTTTTGGCCACACGGCATAGTCAAACGTTATGTAAAGCCCATAAAGAGGCGTTATCATCGCGGGACAGGATAGTATTTGCAGCGCCGGACGTCCTGCCGATAGAAGCGGGCCAAGCCATCTTTGCAGCGGGAGTGAGGGATAGATGCCGGATCTGCAGAACACAGGCGAAGGCCAAAAAGCCGATATCGCGTCGCGTCTTCCCGCCGGCAGTTGCGATTGCCAGATCCATGTCTACGACGATCCGGCGCGCTATCCGATCCGCCATGCCAAGCCCTCGTACGAGGCGCCCGCCGCACCTCTGTCCGCCGCGCTCGCCATGCATCGGAGAGTCGGGCTTGAGCGTGTCGTAATCGTGCAGGCGACCGTCTACAGGACCGATCATTCGCTGTTGCTCGCCTCGCTGGCGAAATTACCGGCGCAACAGGCGCGCGGAATCGCCATCATCGACGATACCGTATCGGATGCCGACCTCGAGCGGCTGGACGCCGGCGGCGTCCGCGGCGCGCGGTTCAATTTCCAGCAGCGCCTGGGCGTCGTGCCCAGCATCGAAAGCTTTCGCCGGTCCGTGGCGCGTGTGAAAGAGCTCGGCTGGTTCATCAAGATCTTTGCCGGTCCGGGAGAACTCGTCGAGCTCGAGAGCGAGCTCGATCGCTGCGACCTGCCGGTCGTGCTCGACCATATGGGACAGCTGAACGGCGGCAGCGGCATCGATGCAGCGGGCCTGCGCAGGATCTGCGCCATGCTGCAGCGGGACGACCGCTGGATCATGCTGTCGAACGGCCATCGCATATCAGCCACCGGCTACCCCTGGGATGATGCCGTGCCGGTCGGCCAGGCCTATTACCGGACCGCGCCGGACCGGTGCATCTGGGGGAGCGACTGGCCACATATAGGCTCGCGCGGCGGGCCGATGCCCGACGATGCCGACCTGCTGAAGCTGCTGCTGAGATACCTTCCCGATGCGCACGCCGTGGAGAATGTGCTGGTCGGGAATCCACAGCGGCTGTTTGGATTTGAGCCCGCGCCCGCCCGCGCCTGAATCGCCTAAAATATCCAATAGGCATTTGTTTTCCACTTATTCATAGCCTAAGGTTATTCATACCTTGCGAGACCCCTCTGGGCCTCGATCCGGCATGAGTATTTGGCCATGGACCTTCGACACCTCAAAAGCATGCTCGCCGTGATCGAGGAGGGCAGCCTGGGAAAGGCGGCGCAACGGCTGAACGTTTCCCAGCCGGCGCTGACGAAGAGCATCCAACGGCTGGAGGAACATCTGGGCGTTCGCCTGTTCGATCGCCTGAGCCGGGGCATGAAGCCGACGTTCTATGCCGAAAGCCTGCAGGGCTATGCCAAGGCCGCCTGTATCGGCATGGCCGAGGCGGAAACCCGCATCGCGTCGCTGCGCAACGGCACCGAGGGCGTGCTCACCGTCGCGGCGCCGCCGCAGATCGCCACAGATCTGCTGCCGCACATTCTCGTGCGCCTGAGCGAGGAACGTCCGAAGCTTCAGGTCCGCATCGTCTCGCAGAACAAGAACCTTTTCACCGACCTTGTCGACGGGCATTTCGACCTTGTCGTCGGCATGCTCTACGACGAATTGCCCGGCGAGGCGCTCGCCAAGCAATGGCTGTTCGATGACAAGCTGGTGCTGGTGATGAGCACCAAGCATCCGCTGGCCAAGCGCAAGAGCTTTGAGCCGAAGGAGCTGCTGGCGGAGAAATGGGTCTTCGCCGACGGCGACACCTGGAACCAGCGCCGGCTCAGGCTCTATTTCGAACAGTCCGGCCTGCCGCTGCCGTTCGGACGCATGGAATGCCGCAATCCGGCGGTGCTGAAGTCGGTGGTCGAAGTCAGCGATTTCGTCACCGTGATCGCCAGGCTCGGCGTCGAGAAAGAAGTGAAGGCCGGGCTGCTGAAGACGGTGGATCTGCCGTCGCCGCTGATGCAACGGCCGATCGGCGTGGTCCGGCGCGAAGGCGAGCCGCTGTCGCCTGCGGCGAAGTCCTTCGTCAAAATGGCGGAAGACATCTGCCGGGAGCGCTATCCCGCCGCAGGTTGAGCTTCATAACCTTTCCATATGGCTTGTCGACAATTTGATAGTGGCTGGGCAGGAGCGGCGCGGGCATGATCGGGCCTCCAAATAACCGGGAGGCATATGTGGAAGCCACGACATCAGGCACAACGCCGCGGCTGCGCGGGGCGCGGGTGATCGACGAGATCAAGGCGGCCGGCATTGAATACGTGCTGTCGGTCCCCGACCAGCACACATCGGCCGGGCTGCTGATGCCGATCGCCAAGGATCCGGATTTCAAGCTCATTCGCGTCTGTAAGGAAGACGAGTGCCTGGGGATTGCAGCCGGGCTGACCTACCGCAATCGCCGCTCGCTGATCCTCGTCCAATATACAGGCTTCCTCTATGCGGTGAACGCCATCCGCGGCGTCGCCTGCGAGCAGAAACTGCCGATCTGCATGATGATCGGCATGCTCGGCAAGGAGCCAGGCGTCGCGCCGGGCGAATCCAGGCGCTTCGGCCTTCGCATCATCGAGCCGATCCTCGATGTGCTGGGTATTTCCCACACCTGCATCGAAACCGACGCCGATACGCCCGCCATTTCGGCGAAGATCGAAGAAGCATGGTCTGCGTCAAAACCCACAGCCATTCTCATCGGCGGACGTCCGGAGGCGAAATGATCAACCGCAGACAGGCGCTCGAACTTCTCGCCACAAAAATCACCGACGAAATCGTCGTCGCAACCTACAGTTCGGCGACAGACTGGATCGGCATTCTCGACCGGCCGCTCAACTACTTCTCCTCCGGCGCCATGGGACTGGCCTCCTCGCACGGGCTGGGTCTTGCGCTTGCCTGTCCGGAACGCCGGGTGCTGGTGCTCGATGGCGATGGGTCGCTGCTGATGAATCTGGGAACGCTGGTGACGATCGGCCGGGTGGCTCCGCCCAATCTCACCCATCTGGTCTTCCGCAACGGCACCTATGAGGCGAACGGCGGCCATCCGATCCCCAATCCCGACGTCGATTTCGAAATGCATGCGCAGGCGGCGAACATCCGCAGGCGCTTCACCGTGTCGGATATCGGTGCGTTTGCGGCAAAGATCGACGATATCCTGCACGCCGCAGGTCCGGTCTTCGGTTGCGTCATGGTCGAGCAGGGGCCGCTTGGGCCGCGCAGCTACAAGGAAATGTATCGCGGCGAGCGGCGGGCGGCGCTGAAACAGGCGCTGGCGGAGTAGCCTCCGTCGCTAAAGCTTTGGAGGGTATCCAAGCGCGTGGCGGAAAGCAGAAAAATAGTCCCGCCCGGCGAACCGGACGGGACGGGGCCAAATACGTATTTGGTGCTCGAAAATCCCAGCCAGCCCTGATGAGCTATACGTCGTACGAGGCGTTTGGTTCACCCGCCGACAAAATAATATTGACCTGCAGAAATAACTTCGATTTTTCGGGTGTCATATGAATCGCAGACGAATCCTGCGATAAGTGTCCCGGAACGTGAGGGGTGTGATGGCGCGGATACCGGCGCTGCTGGCACTTGCTTTGGCATTGCTGATCGGGGTGCCTGGCGGGGCGGGAGCGCAGCAGAGCGAGCTGCGGGTCGCCACGCGCATCCTGCCGCCGATGGTCATCCAGCAGAACGGCGTGCAGCAAAGCAACTCGCAACAAAACGACACGCTCACCGGTTTCAGCATCGATCTGTGGAACGCCATCGGCGAAAAGCTGCAGGCGCGCACCACCTATCAAGTGGCGCCCGACGTCCGCGGGCTGCTTGATCTCGTACGCACCGGCAAGGTCGATGTCGGCATCTCGGCGGTGTCGATCACGGCGGCGCGCGAGGCGGAGTTCGAATTCTCGCAGCCGATGCTCAATGCCGGCCTGCAGATCATGGTGCGCGGCAAGGCCAAGGACGGCGACGACAATCCGTTCTGGGATCTCATGGCGCTCCTGTTCTCGAAAGCCATCCTGGTCTGGCTCGGCATCGCCGCCTTGCTCGTCCTCATCCCGGCCCATATCGTGTGGTTTCTCGAACGCCGCCATCCCTCCGGCATCGTCCAGTCGACGCGCTATTATCCCGGCATCTTTCACGCGCTGTTCTGGGCGGCGAGCACGCTCGCCACCCAGGGCGAGCAGATGCCGCGGCACTGGCTTGCCAGAGTCGTGGCGCTGCTGTGGATGTTCACCGGCGTCGTCTTCGTCGCATTCTACACGGCGCAACTGTCGGCGACACTGACCGTTCAGCAGATCCAGGGCAGTATCAACGGCCCTGACGACCTGGTGGGCAAGAAGGTCGCGACCACGCGCGGCAGCACCGCGGCGACAGCGTTGCGCGGCCTGCGCGCCAATGTCGAGGAAGTCGCCGACATTTCCGAAGCCTACAAGGCGCTTGCCGACAAGGACGTCGACGCCGTCGTCTTCGATTCCCCCGTGCTGCTCTATTACGCCGCCAATGGCGGCAAGGGCAGCGTCCAGCTCGTCGGCACGCCGTTCCGCAAGGAGGACTACGGCATCGTCTTCCAGCCGAACAATCCGCTCCGCCGCCGGGTCAACACCGCCTTGCTGCAGTTGCGCGAGGAGGGGGCCTACCAGCGCATCTATGACAAGTGGTTTGCGGTAAAGTGAGGGGCCGGCGTCGTCGCCCTACGACAGATTCGTCGATCGGGACGCCTGTAAAGCGAGGACAAATCCCACGATATTGTTTCGGGTTGGGCGGTTGCCGCCAAACTCTGAAGGGCGTTCTCGCCCAGCACACGGCAGCGATATCACACTAAAGGTTGTGTCTCCTGAAGAAAGGTGATCACAATCGACAATAAGACAAGAGAACAGACTCAAGGGAGGCTGGGATGAGCCACGAATTCAATTCGTCAGGCGTTCGCTCGAACAGAGCAGGCAATTCCCGCAGACGTTCCATCCTTTCGTTCCTGATCCTTCTCATGTTGATCGATGGGCTTTTCCTGGCGCTCATATCGACGGCGACCGGTCTCATGGCGGTTGAGATCGGCGACCATGTCACATTGGGACTGGTCTCAGGCGTAGCCGCAATCATTCTCGGCCTTTTGCTGTCCTGGATCTACGTCAGGGGCGCAGACAGCTCGACGCTTGCCGCTGGAGAATGAGAATGGCCTCGACCGACCATAGCAGCGCCATCATCATCTTCGGCGCCTTCGTCATCCTGACGATCGTTCTCACCTGGACCGCCGCACGGCGAACGCGATCGACGGGGGAGTTCCTCGTTGCAGGCAATCGCATCACGGCGGGCCAGAACGGGTTGGCCCTGGCCGGCGATTTCATCGGCGCCAGCACTTTTCTGGGCGTCACCGGCATCGCAGCCTTGCGCGGGTTTGACGCGATGGTTTTCGCCGTCTCCCTGACTTTGGCGTGGCCGCTCATGCTGTTTCTGCTGGCCGAGCCTTTGCGGGTGCTTGGCAAATACACCTTTGCCGACGTGATCGAATACAGGCTCGGCAACAGCGCAATCAAGAAATGGACCGCGCTCGCCACCGTCGTTGCGATCTTTTCAATCCTGACGTTTCAACTGGCCGGCGCCGGCGCCATCATAAAATTGCTGTTCGGACTTTCGTACTTCTGGTCGGTCATCCTGATCGGCGGTTTCATGCTCGTCTACGTCATGTTCGGCGGCATGGTCGCCACGACCTGGCTTCAGGTCATCAAGATCATCCTGCTCCTGCTCATCTGCCTTGCGCTGCTGATCTGCCTGCTCACGACGTTCGGCTTCAATCCAGGCGCCCTACTGGTTGCCGCCGCTCAAAAGGGCGGCCAGGGCGTTCTGGCGCCAAGCAGCAAGACGAACACCCTACAGCTCGTTTCGCTGGCCATCGCCAGCACGTTGGGCGTTGCCAGCCTTCCACAGGTATTGCTGCGTTTCTACACCGTTCCGGACGCCGGCGCCGCGCGCCGTTCGATGTTCTATGCCGCGGTCATCGTGGGGCTCACATCGATTGGGTTGGCCTTCATCGGCTATGGCATCATGGCTGTGATCGGACCGGACGCGATCCGTGCCGCGGAGGCAGGCGGGAATATGGCGATCCCGCTGCTGGCCAACTATTACGGCGGGCCGATCTTTCTCGGTCTCGTCGCCGCTATCGCATTCGCGACCATTCTCGCGGCCGTGTGCGGCATCCTTCTGGCCGGCTCGGCGGCATTGGCCCATGATTTCTGGGGCGGCGTCATACGAGGCAATCGCGCGAGCGAACGCGAGCAGTTCTTCGCCGCGCGCCTGGCCGCCTTGCTGTTGTGCATCGGCGGGATCGCCCTGGCCGTTCTGGTTGAAGGTCAGAATATTTTCATCCTGTCGGCGCTCTCGGGCACGATCGCGGCAAGCACGATCTTTCCATCGCTGACATTGGCGATCTACTGGCGCGGTCTGTCCTATGCCGGCGCGGTCAGCGGATTGCTGACCGGTCTTGTCAGCTCGCTGGTCATGTTGTGGTTTTCACCGCTCGTGCAGTTGCAGATGCTGGCGAAGCCCATCGCGATCATCGATCTCGGTTCGCCTGTCATGGTGAGCGTGCCGCTCGCCTTCATCGTAACGATCGCCGTTTCGCTGATGACGAGTGACACGGCCAGCGCGGAACGTTTCCAGAACATGGAGCGAAAGCTGGATCTCGCCTGGCAGGAGCGTTAGAGATCGAGCTCTAGGTTTTTGTTTTGACGCATTTTCTTCACGCGAACCGGCATCCACTTCGCTCGAAAATGCTCTAGCGCAGGCCTAGCTGCTCCCGCGCTTCCTCTGCGGTCGCGAGTTCACCGCCCATGGCTTCAATGATGAAGCGGGCCTTCTCGATCAGTTCGGCGTTGCCGGATGTCAGCCGGCCTTTGGCAATATGGACCGTGTCCTCCATGCCGATGCGGCAGTTGCCGCCAAGAATCCAGGATTGCGCGAGCAGGGGATAGGCGGCCCGGCCGATGCCGAAGCCAGTCCATTCGACCTGATCCGGCAAGGCGGACCTGGCATACATCATCGCCTGGGGCGTCGCCGGGAAGCCGTATTTCACCCCGTGGACAAGGCATGCCATTGCCGGCTTCTTTAACACGCCGTTTTCGAACAGGTTCTGTGCGAGCTGGATGTCGCCGGAATCGAACAGCTCGATCTCCGGCTTGACGCCGGAATCATAGATCATCTGCGCCATCCTGGTGACGTTCGGCGGCGTATTGATCACCACCTCCTGACCGAACGTCATCGTGTTCAGATCAAGCGTGCAGACGTCCGGCTTCAGCGCCACCACATGTTCGACACGGCGGGCCGGGGTCAGGAAATTCGTGCGCGGGCCGGCGACGGCGGGGTTTTCATCGCCCGGCTGAAAACGTCCGCCGGGGCCTGTCGTCAGGTTTATGATGAGAGCGTTATTCCTGTCGCGAATGCGCTGCACCGTCTCCCGATAGTGCTCGAGCTCCATCGACGGGCGGCCGTCCGGATAGCGCACGTGGACGTGCACCATGGCGGCTCCCGCGTCCGCCGCGGCGAGGCAGTCGTTGGCGATCTGCTCCGGCGTGCAGGGGAGCGCGGGGTTCATGTCGAGCCGCGTCAGGTTGCCCGTGACCGCGCATGTCAGGATCGTGCGTTTTTGTGCCAGGACAACCTCCTCCTCGGCGATGAGCTTGTTTTCGGTCAGAACTCGATTTTTGCCGCCTTTATAACCGGACCCCAGCTTTCCACTTCCTTGGCGATGAAACGTTTCAACTCCTCGGGCGAGCCGCCGGCGGGAATGACGCCGAGCTTCTCAAACAACTCCGCGGTGCCGTTGGCCTGCAGGAACTCGTTGGATACGCGGTTCAACTTGGTCACGATCTCCGCCGGCGTTCCAGTGGGCGCGAGCACGCAGTACCAGACGGACGCCTCGAAACCCGGCAGGCCTGCTTCCGCTACGGTGGGAACGTTCGGCAGCTCCTTGACCCGCTGCGCACTGGTCACGGCCAGCCCGATGAGGTTCTTATCCTGCACCTGGGGCACATAGGGCGTCACGGCGTCCATGCCGATGTCGAGATGTTCGCTGACCAGATCGGTAATCAGCGGCCCGCCGCCGCGATACTGCACCTGTTTGAGATCGACGCCCGAGCGCTGGGCGAACAGCACGCCAGTGATGTGGCCGAGCGTACCGCTGCCGGGAAAGCCGGCCGCCAGTTCGCCCGGATTGGCCTTGGCGTAGCCGATCAGCTCTTTCAGGGTTTTGACCGGCGCGTTCGGCCGCGCGACGATGATGATCGGCGTTTTGCCGATCATGACGATCGGGGTGAAATCGTTGAGCGGGTTGAACGTCATGTTCTTGTACATCAGCGAGTTCAGGGCCGCAGGCCCGGTCGAACCGAAAAACAGCGTATAGCCGTCGGGGTCGGATCTGACGACGGCCGAGGCGGCGATATTGCCGCCGGCGCCGCCACGGTTCTCGATGATGACCGACTGACCGAGCGCCGCGCCGGTGCGGTCCGCAAACGCCCTGGCGATGAGATCGGCCGCGCCGCCGGCGACGAACGGGATCACCAGCTTGATCGGCCGCGTCGGCCACGACGACGGTTGCGCAATGCAAGCCGAACTGAGGAATGCGGATGCGGCGGCGGCAGCCGCCAGTCCCGAGCGCACGATCCTGTGCATGTTTGTCCCCTCCCGATCACTTGAGCTTGCGACCTCTCGTTGCGCGCTCATGACGGCCGGCACTCTAGGCCGAAGTTCGCCTGCGGCAGGTGAAATTCGGGCTCGTTCCATCATACGGAATGCACTATGCTGCGGCCGCAAAGCTACGGTTGAAGCGCGATCATGCTCGTTTCGATATTGCGCGCCAGTTCGTGCATGAGCGGCACATAGCTTCCGGCGATATCGTGGGCCGACACCGCCGACTTGAAATATGTCATGCCGACCGAGGCTAGGACACTGTCGCCCCGCCTGATCGGCACGGCGATCGTGGACGAGGAGCGGGGCTCCACGCCCGGCGCGCGCTGCGCATAGCCCAGCCGCTGCGTGGCTTCGAGAATCCTCAACGCCGAGGCGCGATTGCGCGCCCCCGCGTCCTCGGGATGCGATGACGATTTCAGAATGGCGAGCAGCATGTCGCGCTCCGTCGGCGGGCAGAACGCCAGATAGGCGCGGCCGAGCGCGCGTGTCAGCAGTCGCAGCCGCATGTTCACCGTGCCGTGGAAGGGCGAAATAGGACTGTCCGGGATGGTGCTGCAGCGCACCCGGACGGAGTCGTGATCGAGGACGGCGATGGCGATGGGCCAGCGGTGGCGGCGCGTGTATTCGACGGCCCACGGCCGTCCGGCCTCCACGACCAGCGGATCGCCGTGATAGCCGCAGCTCAGCGACTGGACGTGTGACGTCACCTGATAGCCGCCCTGGCGCTTGTCGTTGGCGACATAACCGGCGGCCGCGAGCGTGCCCAGCAGCCGCACGATGGTCGACTTCGGCAGGCCGGTGGCGGCGTGGAGCTGGCGGATCGTCGTCACGCGCTGGCGGTTCATCTCCGCCAGAAGGCCCAGCGCGCGGGTGACGGACTGGACGTTGGGATCGGGGGCCGCGACTGCCTGCTGCATGTTCTATTCCGTATGGTGGAACGCTGGGGAAATACAGTGGCTGGGCCGGGCCCTGTTTGGCAAGAGGGGCAGCGGCCTGCGCGGCGGATCGAGGGAGGACAAGCACATGTACACGGCTCAGGACCCTCGTTCGTCGCTCGCTCCCGCGGCCAGGGCGACCAGCACGCCGACTGCGTTCTCGGCGGCGAGCTATTGCCGGTTTTACGAGACGCCGCCGCAGGACACGGACCAGAACGGCCGGGTCTGGTATGGACGCGGCGCCAATTTCCTGGTCGCTTACACGCTGGCTGAGCAGGGCGGCGCATTCTCGCGCAAAGGCCAGATCGACGAGTGGGCCATCATCGTCCCCGACAGGGACGTGCGCGTCGAAATCGAAACGCCCGCGAGCACGACAGTCGTGGAACCCTATTCGATCGCATTCGTGCCGCCGGGCGACAGCACGGTGCGGGTGCCGACGGGCGGCCGCATCATCCGCATTTTCTCGACGCAATCGGCCGACATTGCCGCGAAGTGCGAGAATGCGGCGACCTATGCGAGCGCGCCGCCGAACATTCCGCCGTTCCAGCCATGGCCGGCGCCGAAGGACGGTTTCAGGGTGCGGGCCTACAGCCTCGATGTCGGCGGCGACAGCGGCCGCTTCGGCCGCATCTTCCGCTGCACGACCCTGATGATCAACTATCTCGATCCGCGCATGGGGCCGCGCGACACGGCCAAACTGTCGCCCCACCATCACGATGATTTCGAGCAGGGCTCGCTGGTGCTCGATGGTGACTATATCCACGACATCCGCTGGCCGTGGACGCCCGACATGGCGATCTGGCGCGAGGACGAGCATGCGCAATGCGGCGCGCCGTCGCTGACGGTGATCCCGCCGCCGACCGTTCATACGTCGCGCTCGATCGCTCCCGGCCTCAACCAGATGGTGGACCTGTTCTCGCCGCCGCGGGTGGATTTCTCGATGAAGCCGGGGTGGGTGCTGAACGCCGACGACTACCCGATGCCTGAAAGTCGTTGAAGACGCCGATGACCAGTCTCGATGTTCCAGCCCTGTCGTTTCCGAAGATCGCGCTCGTCACCGGCGGCGGCAGCGGCATCGGCAAAGCCACCGCGGCGCGTCTCGCCGCCCTCGGCTCGACCGTCATCGTCGGCTACAACAGCCGTCGCGAACAGGCGGAAGCGGTGGCTGCGGAACTGCCGGGCGATGGACATCTGTGTCTTCGCATCAGCGTCGAGGACACGGCGTCCATTGCCGCCGCTGCTTCAGCCGTCGACGCGAAGTTCGGGCGTCTCGACGCCTTGATCAATTGCGGTGGCGCGACCGTGCCGGTGCCGGCCAACGATCTCGACGGACTGACCGACGCCATCTTCGACCGGACGGTTGCCATCAACCTGCGCGGCCCGTTCGCCGTGGTGCGCGCTTTCCGCCCGCTGCTGGAGCGCGGCAGCGAGGCGGCGGTGGTGAACATTTCCTCCATCGCCGCGCGCACCGGCATCGGCAGCAGCCTGGCCTATCTGGCGGCCAAAGCGGGCGTCGACGCGCTGACGATCGCGCTGGCCAAGGTCCTCGCGCCGCATATCCGTGTGTTCTCGGTGTCGCCCGCCGGCGTCGATACGGACTTCGTGCCCGGCCGCACCCGTGAACAGTTGCAGAAGACGGCCGAGCGCCTGCCGCTCGCGCACATCACCACGCCCGACGATGTCGCCAGGGCGGTTGTCGCCTGCATCGTCAACCTCACCAGTTCGACGGGGATCGTGGTGCCGGTCGACGAGGGAAGGCACCTTTAGATGAACAGCCTGCAATTCTATATCGACGGCGCCTGGCGCGATCCGCATACGCCCTTGACGCTGCCGGTGATCAATCCCGCGACGGAGGAAGCCTTCGCGCAGGTGAGCCTCGGCTCGAAACAGGATGTCGACCGCGCCGTGACGGCGGCCCGCCGCGCCTTCGCCACCTATTCCGTCTCCAGCGTGGACGAGCGGCTTTCCCTGCTGCACCGGATCATTGCGGGCATGAAGGCGCGGCTTCCCGAGCTTGCCCGCGCGATGACCCTGGAAATGGGCGCACCCATCACCTTCGCGACCCAACGCCAGGCGACGATCGCGCTGTTCCATTTCGAGGAAGCCGCGCGTGTCCTCGCCACCTACCGGTTTGAGGAAAAACACGGTGCAGGAATCATCGTTCGCGAGCCGATCGGCGTCTGCGGGCTGATCACGCCCTGGAACTGGCCGCTGAACCAGGTCGCCTCCAAGGTGGCGCCGGCGCTCGCCACCGGATGCACGGTGGTCCTCAAGCCGAGCGAGATCGCGCCGCTGAGCACGCTGCTGGTCGCCGACATCATGCACGAGGCCGGCGTGCCGGCCGGCGTCTTCAATCTGGTGAACGGTGACGGGCCCACGGTGGGCGAGGCGATCGCCAGCCATCCCGATATCGACATGGTTTCCTTCACCGGATCGACCGGCGCCGGCATCCGGGTGGCCAAGCTCGCAGCCGACACGGTGAAGCGCGTCGCGCAGGAACTCGGCGGCAAATCGGCCAATATCATTCTCGCCGACGCGGACATCGGCAGGGCCGTCGGCGAAGGCGTACATGCCTGCTACACGAACGGCGGCCAGAACTGCCAGTCGCCGACGCGCATGCTGATCCCGCGCGCCGCCCGCGAGATCGCTTTCGAGGCGGCGCGCGCGGCTGTCGAAACCATCCGCCTCGGCGATCCGCTCGATCCGGCGACAACCATGGGTCCGCTGGTGAGCCAGCCGCAGTTCGACAAGGTGCAGGAGCTCATCCAATCGGGCATCGACGAGGGCGCGACCCTGGTCGCGGGCGGAACCGGCCGTCCGCCCGGCCTCAATCGCGGCTATTACGCCCGCCCGACCGTGTTCGGCGATGTGACGCCACGGATGCGCATCGCGCGTGAGGAAATCTTCGGGCCGGTGCTCTCGATCATGAGCTACGACAGCGAGGATGAAGCGGTCGAGGTCGCCAACGATACGCCCTTCGGCCTCGCGGGCTTCGTGCAGTCGGACGATGTCGAGCGCGCCCGCGCCATCGGCCGGCGCATCCGGGCAGGGCGCGTCTATCTGAACGGCGCTGGCTTCGACCGTAGTCTGCCGTTCGGCGGCTACAAGCAATCGGGCAACGGGCGGGAGTTCGGCGTCTTCGGGTTCGAGGAATATCTCGAGGTGAAAGCCATGCTGGGAGTTGCACATGCCTGACCGTCCGCACCCGTCCAGATTCCGCGCAAGGTTCCGCGCCGGAGAAACCCTGCTCGGCACCTTCATCAAGACGCCGACCAGCCATACCAGCGAGGTCATCGGCGGCCTCGGATTCGACTTCGTCGTCATCGACGAGGAACACAGCCCGTTCGACCGGGGCACCATCGACCAGGCGCTGCTCGGCGCCAGGGCGGCGGGAACGGCGGGCATCGTGCGCGTCTCGGAGCCCAGCGCCGCGAAGCTTCTCGCCGTGCTCGACGACGGAGCCACCGGCATTCTGGCGCCTCATGTCGACAGTGCGGAGAAGGCGAGGGAGATCGTCGCCTGCTGCCGCTATCGCGGCGGCAAGCGCGGGTATTCGAACACCAATCGCGGCGGCGGATTCGGCGCGACGGGCGTGTGGGAGCATGTCGACCGGCGCGACGCAGAGACCGTGGTCATCGCCATGATCGAGGATGCCGACGCGCTGGATCGGCTCGACGGGATCATGGCGGTGGAAGGGCTCGACGGCGTCTTCATCGGCCGCGGCGACCTGACGGTGGCGCTGGGCGCCACCGGCTATGGCGATCCGCGCGTGCAGGGCGCGACGGAGAAGATCATCGCCGCCGCGCGCGCCGGCAGCAAGCGCATCTGCATCATGGTGGCCAATGCGGCGGAGGCGGCGCAATGGCAGGCCTTCGGCGTCAGCGCCTTCATCGTCTCCTCCGACCAGGGGTTCCTGCGCAGCGCCGCGTTGAAAACGCGCGGCGAGTTCGACGCCCTTGCCGCCAAAACCTCTGCCTCAGCCGCGTGAAAGGAAATATGATGACCATGACGGCCCCCCTCTACGATCCCGCACGCGAAACATATGACGCGGACACCGAACGGCGCATTGACGCCTTGCTCGTCGGCGCCATCGATCCGCATGTCCACACCGGCCCCTCCATCGCCAGCCGCTGCCTCGACCATCTCGAATATGCGCGCGACTGCTCGCAGGCGGGGCTTGCCGCCATCGTCACCAAGGATCACGACTATTCCGGCGTGATGACGTCGTGGATGATCCGCAAGCATCATCCGGAGCTCAAAACCAAAGTTTATTCGTCGATCGTGCTGAACAATGTCGTCGGGCTGAACCCCTATGCCGTCGAGCATTCGGCGGCCATGGGCGGCAAGATCTGCTTCCTGCCGACGCTCGCCGCCGCCAATCACTTCCGCTGGGAGAAGGCCTCGGGCCGAACCCATCCGGCCTCGACCGACAAGATCCGCCCGGCGAAGATCATTCCGATCATGACCGAGGCCGGCGAGGTGCGCGACGACGTGAAGGAAATCCTCGACGTGGTGGCGCGCACCGACATCGTGCTGGCCGCCGGCCACCTGCACATCAGCGAGACGTGGAAAGTCTTCGAGGAAGCGCAGAAGCGTGGCGTCCAACGCATGATGCTGACACACCCGGAAGAGATCATCGACGCCTCGCTCAACGATGTCGCGGGCATCTCCGCGATGGGCGCCTATGTGGAACACTCGCTGTCGATGTTCCTCGAAGGCTCGAAGTTCCAGCACGCCACGGCGGACGATCTGAAGAAGCACATCGACGCGGCCGGCGTCGACAAGACGATCTTCTGCTCTGACCTCGGCCAGGTCGGCAAGGGCGCCTTCCATCCGCTCGAATCCTTCCGCCGCGCCATCAAGATCTGCTTCGATCACGGCTATACGGACGAGGACGTCCGCAAGATGGTGTCGCTGAACGCGGCGAAGGTGATCAAGCTGGAGGATGATCTGCCGAAGGGATGAGGGAGCGCGCAGCTTTAACCGAGACGGGGATGAACTCCGGCGCTCTCCAGCGCGCCATAAAGCATCCATCCCTGCTTCCCCTGCCCAATCTGCCGCGCGATCGCCGCCTTGATCAGGCCCAGCACCGCGCTCTGTACCACCGCCTCGAGCCGGTTGCTCACCACCAGCGCCAGCATCTGCTCCACCGGTGGGTCGAGCGCATGCTTCTCCAAGGTGCCGGCTTCGAGGTCCGCCAGGTAATGCCCCTGCGGCACGAAAGAGTAGACGTCTTCCTTGAGCAGGATTTCGCGGTGGAGCGAGGTGGCCGGCACTTCGTAGCGGATATCGAGACGGAGGGCGTAGTCGGCGGCGAGGCGTTCCAGCACCATGCGGCTGGCGTTGGTGGTGCCGCCGATCAGGAGGGGAAAGCGGGGCAGGTCGGTGATGGCGATCGGCTTTGCGTTGCTGTCGCCCAGGCCCTTGCGGCAGACCAGCACCGGATATTCGCGCACGAGGGGATGCACCGTATAGCCGTCGCTCGGCTGGGGGTCGTAGCAGAAGGTGGCCTGCAGTTCGCCCTTGCGGACGATGTTCAAGAGTTCGTTGCCGAGGCCTTCGCGCAGGGCGAAGCGGATGCCGAGCTGGTCTGACTTGTCCAGCAGCTCATGGACGATGGCCCTGCCGATCGTCGGAATGAGACCGAGATTGATCGTCTGACTGCTCTTGTCGGTGCGGTACTTCTCGACACTCGCCTCGGCGCGCCGGATGGCCTCGATCGCCGCCTCGGCATGGCGCAGGAAGTCCTCGCCGGCCGGTGTCAAGGTGATCCGCCGCGATTGCCGGCTGAGGAGTTCGACGCCCAATTCGTCTTCCAACTGCTTGATCTGGAGGCTGAGGGCCGGCTGGGACATGTTGAGGGCGCGGGCAGCGGCGACGAAACTGCCGGATCTGGCGGTTTCGATGAAATAGCGGAGTTTTCTGGTGGATAGGCGGCCGCCGGCCATCGGATAGGTCCCCTGGATCGGCCTCAATCTATTTGGAAAACAAATAAGAAGCAATAAAATCGGTATTGGCTGAGAGCGGCCGGAAAGCGGTAAATGCGTGGAATCACAGCATTCGACCGCCGTTTGGCCGCTCTGGGAGGAGCCTCATGAAATCACTCGTTACCGCTTCGCTCGTCGGCGGGCTGCTTGCCGGCAGCTTGTTCGTAGGCTTGGCGCTTGGAAGCCCGGCCCGTGCGCAGGACTATCCGAGCCGGGATATCACTGTCGTCGTCGGCTATGCGGCGGGCAGCGGCGCCGATCTCGTCGTGCGGCTGTTTGCCGAGGAGCTGCGCAAGCGGGCGGGGCGGACGGTGATCGTCGAGAACAAGCCGGGCGCGCTGACAAATATCGCGGCGCAGCGCGTGGCGACCGCCAAGCCGGACGGCTATACCATCCTGATCACGCCGGGCAGTTCGACCTTCGCGATCAACAGCGCCATCTTCAAGGAAATGCCGTTCGATCCGATCAATGATTTCACACCCGTCGCCTCGCTGGCGACGACGCCGTTCGCCTTCCTGGTGCCGGAAAATTCAAAGATCAATTCCATCGCCGACCTGACCAAGACGCTGAAGGACAAGCAGGGCAAGGGCAAGTACGGCTATCCCAACAGCATCTCGCTGGTGGCGGCCGAGCTCTACAAGAAGGTGGCCGGCGTCGATGCGATCGGCATTTCCTACAAGTCGATGCCCGATGCCCATGGCGCATTGCGCGGCGACGAGGTGGACTTCTTCGTCGGCGATGTGGTGATCCGCGGCGGCAAGCGCCTGGCGCTGACGACGCGCGAGCGCTCGGATGCCGCGCCTGGCGCGCCGTCCGCGAAAGAGCAGGGGCTGAACGATTACGACCTGTTCTCCTGGTTCGCCGCCTTCCTGCCCAAGGGCGCGCCGCCGGAGGTGACGCAGAAGCTCGCCGGCTGGTTCGCCGAAAGCGTCGCCGATCCGGAAGCGAAAAAGCGTATGCTGGAACTGGGCGTCGCGCCCTGGCCCGGCGTGAACGGCGAGGCGTTGCGGACATTCACGCAGGACGAGATGCGCAAGTGGAAGGTGCTTTGCGATCTTGCCCAGGTGCCGGCGCCCTGATGACAGACTGCGGCATGCGATTGGTATTTGCAGGAGGCTTGGATGTTGCGAGTTGAAGACAATGAACGGCTGGTGCGCGTCGGTCCGGGCACGCCGGGCGGCGAGATGATGCGCCGCTACTGGCAGCCTTTCCTGTTGTCGTCGGAACTTGCCGAGGCAGACGGCGCACCGATCCGCGTGCGGCTGCTCGGCGAAGACCTGATCGCCTATCGCGACACCAACAACGAGATCGGCCTGCTCGATGCGTTCTGCCCGCACCGGCGCGCGCCGCTGTTCTTCGGCCGCAACGAGGAATGCGGGTTGCGCTGCGTCTACCACGGCTGGAAGTTCGACCGGAACGGCGATTGCACCGACATGCCGTCGGAGCCGGCGGGCACGCCGCTGCAAGCGCGGGTGAAGATCAAGGCCTATCCGACCTACGAGGCAGGCGGCGTCATCTTCGCCTATCTCGGGCCGAAAGAGCAGATGCCCCCGCCGCCGGCCTATGAGTGGATGCGCGCGCCAGCCACTCATCGCCATGTCTCGAAGACCCTGCAGCACAGCAATTACCTGCAGGGCCTCGAAGGCGGGCTTGATACCGCGCATGTCGGCTTCCTGCACAAGGACGATCGCAACGCCGTGACGCGCCTCTCGGCGCTCGATACGACGCCGCGGCTCGACGTCGAAGTTACCGACTATGGTTACTATTACGTTTCGCACCGGCGCATCGCCGAGGATGAGAAATACATCCGCATCTATCAATATGTGATGCCGGCGCAGCAGATGCGCCCGAGCGTGATCTCGTCCTACGGCAAGAAGCAGGACGTGCCGACCATCGACGGCCATATCTGGGTGCCGATCGACGACGAGCACACGTTTGTCTACAACATCATCTATTCCTACGATGAGAATGTGCCTCTGACGGAAGAGTTTCTGACGGAAGAAGAGGCCTTCTTCGGCCGCGCGTCGACGGATTACATCCCCGGCACCTTCAGGTTGAAGCAGAATGCCAGCAACGATTACCTCGTCGACCGGGCGCTGCAAAAGCAGGGCAACTTCAGCGGCATCGTCGGCGTGAACACGCAGGACATGGCCCTGCAGGAAGGCATGGGCGCGATCGTCGACCGCTCGAAGGAGTTTCTCGGCACCACCGATCGCGCCATCGTCACCATGCGCCGGCTGATGCTGGAAGCCGTGAAAACGGTCGAAGAGGGCGGGCAGCCGCGCGGCGTGCTGCCGGACCAGCATGCCGTGGCGCGCGCCTATGACGATATCGTGCGGCCCGAGGTTCCCTTGGAGAAACTGCTCGAGGAAGCCGTCGCCAAATGGTGATTGCAGTGCCTGTCAATCCCGACGTGCCGCAGGTGCTGCCTGCGCGGAGCCGCTTCGGCGAAGGCAGGCGAGCGGGAAGCCGGGAGCCACATGCCGCAACCTCGGGGCGCCACATTGCCTCTGGATTCCCGCTCTGCGCTTCGCTTGGCGGGCATGACACTCTGAGGTAGACGCTAATCAGTTCTGGGGAGACATAATGAGCGTTTCGGATATTTCTGCACTGGACCCGCTGGCGGCCGGCGGCAAGCGCCTGCAGGGCAAGGTCTGTATCGTCACCGGCGCGGGGCAGGGCATCGGCCGCGCCTCGGCGCGAAGGCTTGCGGCTGAAGGCGGCATCATCGTCGTCGCCGAACGCAACGAAAGCTCGGCGCAGGAGACGTTCGAGCAGTTGACCAACGCGGGCGTCAAGGCGCTGAAGGTCATCGTCGACCTGAGCAAATTTGAAGAGGCCGAACGACTGATGCAGGAAACCGTCGCCGCGTTCGGGCGGATCGACGTGATCGCCAACGTGGTCGGCGGCACGATCTGGTGGCAGCCGTTTCAGGAATACACCGTCGATCAGATATTCCTGGAGCTGGAGCGCTCGCTTTACACGACGCTATGGTGCTGCAAGGCGGTGCTGCCGTATATGATCGAACAGAAGTCCGGATCGATCATCAACTTCGGCTCGTCGGTCACCGCCGGCGGGCTTTACCGGGTGCCGTATGCCGTCAGCAAGGGCGGCATCGTCGCGCTCACCACCACGCTCGCGGCTGAGAACGGACGCTACGGCATCCGCGTCAACGGCGTGACGCCGGGAACCACGATCATCACCGACCGCACAACCTCGCGCCTGACGCTACGGCCAGGCGAGGTAGCGGACGCCATCGCCGGCACCGACAGCAGGGTGGAGGAGACCCGCGCCCTCCAGCAAGGCGCGCTCCGACGCACCGGGCGCGCCGAGGAACAGGCGGCGGCCGTGGCATTTCTCGCGAGCGAAGATGCCTCCTTCATCACCGGACACATGATCGACGTGTCAGGCGGCTCGCATTAGCCGACACACTATCGAGCCAGGCCGAGCTTTTCGCGAAGACGGTCAATCTCCTTGGAAGCCTCGGCTTTCGTCATACTGACGCGCTCATCGGACTCTTCGTGAGCCTGTTCCATGAGCGTCTTCAGGTACGACGCCTGAGCGCCCGTCATCGGCTCATCGCCGGACACCCAGTCATCGGGATCTTTTTCAGCGTTCGAAGGTGCGTTCGTCATGTAACGATAATGCTTTCGTTCTTCGAATGTTCCTGCCGGCGAGCGCTTTTCTTAACCCTTGCATTCGCGTGCCTTGAGACAAAGCGTCATACATGCTGCCGCAATTTGGTCTTATTTGGCAGGCCAAGAACAAGTATGGGAATATGACGGATTGGTCATTCAGAGTCGGGCAGGGGCATTGTCAGAGCTTAATCGTTCCGTAACCCCAACAGGTGATAAAAGATTTGCGGTGTATTTGAACCGTTGGGGTGTTGGCGTTACACTTCGTTCCGGATTCCTCCGGAGCTCCCGCCAATGGTTCGCCCCTTCCTTGTGGCTTTATAGTTTTGCGTACTGCCCAATGATGAACGAGTTCCGCGCGTCCCGCGCGTTTGGCTTCGTACCAGCCCGACCGGTCGGTCTTGCTGCGCTTGTTGCCGCTCTGGCAGTGGCCGGATGCGCCCAGCAGCCAGCGGGGTCTCACGGTCTCCGGCGCAGCGCCACCGGCGAATATTTCCCCGAAGGCCGCTACGGCAGGGCCAGCCCGCGCGTTGTCGGTGATGGCGAGGTCGTTCCGCGCGGTGGCGGCCAGTATCTGGTCGGACGTGCCTATTCGATCGCCGGCCGGCGCTATCTGCCCCGCGAGATGTCGCCCGGGCAGAGCCAGATCGGCATGGCGTCCTGGTATGGCGATGCCTTCCATGGCCGCAAGACCGCCAACGGTGAAGTCTATGACATGAGCTCGATTTCCGCGGCGCACCCGACCATGCCGCTGCCGAGCTATGCCCGTGTCACCAATATGCGCAACGGCCGCTCGATCGTCGTGAGAGTCAACGATCGCGGCCCGTTCCACGCCAACCGCGTCATGGATGTTTCGAAACGCGTTGCCGATGCGCTGGATTTCCGCCGTGCCGGCACCGGCCAGGTCAAGGTCGACTATCTCGGCCGGGCCGGGCTCGACGGCTCCGACGACAATCAGTTGATGGCGACCTTGACGCTCGACGGCCGCCCCGCCTCACTGCCTGGCTACGACGTGCCGGGAATTACCACGATGATCGCCCAGGCCGACCCGCGGGATGTGGACGTGGCTCCGCGCGCGCCGCGGCCTGCGCCGGCTCCCGCGCCCATCGAGACGCCACGGGCGACGACGATCGTCAGCGCTTCGCCGCGCCAGCCTGAACCCTCACCGATGCGGACGGCCATGCTGCCGCCGACCACGCCCATGCCGCCCTCGCGCCCGTTCGATCTGGGCACGATTCCGGGCGCCGACGTGCCGATCATGGCTTCGCCGCGGGTCAGCCGGGCTACGGCAACCTTCTATGCGGCGCCGTCCAGGGTGACGTCGACGCTGATCAAGCGCCATCCGTTCGATGAAATCGGCATGCGCGACCTGAAGCCGCTGAACGGGCGCTGAAACGGCGGGTTTCGTCGATTAACCGGCGTTGATTTGTCCTTGCCGAGGGTGCAAATTCGCACGGATTTCGCGTTTCGAATCCGTTCAGGTGCCCAATTGCCGTTCGTCATAGCTCCCCGACTGCTGAAGACGATCCTGTCTCTGGGGATCGCCCTTGGCGTGGCGTTCGCACCCTCCATAGCGGCGGCGCAGGCGACGATCCAGACCCAGGCAACCTGGGCGTTGCTGATGGATGCCGACACCCAGAGCGTGCTGTTCGAGAAGAACGCCGATCAGCTCATGTCGCCGGCATCGATGGCCAAGATCATGACGGCCGAACTGGTGTTCAAGGAGCTGAAGGACGGCAAGTTGAAGCTCGACGACACGATGGTGATTTCCGAGAACGCCTGGCGCAAGGGTGGGGCGCCGTCGAGCGGATCGAAGATGTTTGCCGCCCTGCACAGCCACGTGCGGGTCGAGGATCTGTTGCGCGGCCTCATCGTCCAGTCCGGCAATGACGCCGCGATCGCCCTGGCGGAGGGCCTGGCCGGCAGCGAGGATGTCTTCGCCACGATGATGACCAAGCGCGCCCGCGAACTCGGCATGCGCGACAGCACTTTCACCAACTCCTGGGGCAGGTTCGATCCGCAGCAGAAAGTCACGGCGCGCGACCTGGCGAAACTGGCGAATTACGTTATCAAGACCTACCCGGACTATTACAAATATTTCGGCGAGACGGAGTTCACCTGGAACAAGATCCGGCAGCTCAACCGCAATCCCTTGCTGACGATGAACATCGGTGCGGACGGCTTGAAAACCGGCAATATCGATGATTCAGGCTTCGGCCTGGTCGGCTCCGCAGTGGAAAACGGCCAGCGGCTCATCCTGGTGATAAACGGCGTTAAGACAGCGCGCGATCGCTCTGAAGAGGCAAGGAAATTGCTGAATTGGGGGATGCGCGCCTTCGACAGCAAGAACATCTTCGCAGCGGGTGAGGTCGTCGGTTCGGCCAAGGTCTACGGCGGCAATATCGGCAGCGTCGACCTGGTGACCGAACTGCCCGTCCGGGTGCTGGTGCCGCGCGGCTCGTCGGAGCGCCTGACCGGCCGCATCGTCTACACCGGCCCGCTCATCCCGCCGATCAGGCAGGGCGACGAAGTTGCCCGCCTGAGGGTATTTCGCGGCAATGTGCAGGCGTTCGATGCGCCTTTGAAGGCGGCAACGGATGTCGCAACCGGTTCGCTGAACCAGCGAGCGCTCGACGCCGGCATGGAATATTTTTCCGGCCTCATCCGCAAATACGTGTTCAAGAGCTGATGGCCGGTCTGTTCATCACCTTCGAGGGCGGCGAGGGCGGCGGGAAATCGACCCATGTCGGCCGCCTCGTGCAAACGCTCGAGCGCCGGGGCATTGCGGCGATCGCGACACGCGAGCCCGGCGGCACGCCCACGGCCGAGGCGATCCGCGACGTCATCCTGTCGGGCGCCGTGGCGCCGCTCGGCGCAGCCGCCGAAGCCCTGATGTTTTCGGCGGCGCGGATCGACCATCTCGACAAAAAGATCCGTCCGGCGCTGGCGCAGGGCAAGGTTGTCGTCTGCGATCGTTTCGCCGATTCCACCCGCGCCTATCAGGGCGCGCTGGGCAATCTCGATCCAAAATTCATACGTGAGCTCGAGCGGGTAACCGTCGGCGACACCAGGCCCGACTTGACCATCATTCTCGACGTGCCGGCGGCGACGGGGCTTGCCCGCGCCTCGGCGCGGCGCGCTTCGGCGCCCGTCGATCGTTTCGAGGCCGAGAACGAGAGTTTTCACGCCGCACTGCGCCAGTGTTTCCTCGACATCGCCGCCGCCGAGCCGGAGCGCTGCGTCGTCATCGACGCCACGCAGCCGCCCGACGCCGTGGAGGCGTCGATCTGGAGCAAAGTCTCGCAACGCCTTGCGGCAGCGGGTCTTCTGGACAAGACGCCGGTGGCGCCGAAGCCTGTGAGAAAGTCCAGCAAGCGTAAGGAAGCCCGTCGTTCATGAGCCGCCGTCCTATGACACGATCGGATGGCGAGGCTATCCCTGAGAGCGATCGCTTCAAGGGCGCGCCGCATCCGCGCGACATGTTCGATTTCTTCGGCCATGAGGCGGCCGAGCAGGAATTGCTGGAGGCCTATCGCTCCGGCAAGCTGCCGCAAGCCTGGATCATCGGCGGCAAGGAGGGCATCGGCAAGGCGACGCTGGCCTGGCGTTTTGCGAGATTCGTGCTGGCCCATGGCGATCCGCAGTCGCCGCCGGTCGCCAACGCGCAGGATCTTTCCGTCGATCCCGAGCATCCGGTGGCGCGGCGCATGCTCGCCATGTCGCACAATGACGTGGTGGCGCTGCGGCGAAGCTGGGATCCGAAGGGCAAGAAGCATTTCACCGACATCAGGGTCGACGATGCGCGGCGCGCCATCGACATGTTTCATCATGCGTCGGGGGAGGGCGGCTGGCGGGTCGCCATCGTCGACAGCGCCGAGGACCTCAACGGATCGAGCGCCAACGCGCTCTTGAAGCTCATCGAGGAGCCGCCGCCGCGCTCGCTGTTCCTCATCGTCGCGCATCGCCCCTCGCAGGTGCTGCCGACCATCCGCTCGCGCGCCCGCAAGCTCATCCTGGGCGAATTGGCGCCCGCCACCATCGTCGAGACGATCCGCGCGCTGGGCGAGCCCTGGGACGGTTTCGAACCGCGCCTGCTCGAGGATGCGGCCCGGCGCGCCGGCGGCTCGGTGCGCGATGCCCTGCGCCTTCTGGGTGGCGACAGCCTGCAATTGATCCAGGCGGTCGACGGGCTGCTGGCGCAACTGCCTTCCGTTGATTGGCGCAGGGTGCACCAATTCGCCGACCGGCTGACCGGCCGTGAGGCGACGGAAGAGTTCGAGGCGATGATTTCAGCGATTTTCGACTGGATCGACGCCGGTATCCGGGCTCAGGCTGGCCATCCGGGCACCGTCCGTCGCCTTGCGCCTCTGGCGGAGGTATGGGACAAGATCGCGCTTTCGGCGCGCGAGACGCTGGCGCTCAACCTCGACCGCCGGGCCTTCATCTTGAACGTCTTTTCAGATCTGTCTGCGGCGGTTGCGACCGCGCAGCGATGACTCCAGGGATTGTTATGGCGACCCGGCCGACTTTCTACATTACGACCGCTATTCCCTATGCCAACGGCAAACCGCATATCGGCCATGCTTACGAGCGGATCGCCACCGACGCGATCGCCCGATTCAAGCGGATCGAAGATGAGGACGTATTCTTCGTTACCGGCATGGATGAGCATGGCCTGAAGATGCAGCAGACAGCGGCGCGCGAAAACATGACGCCGCAGCAGCTTGCCGACCGCACGGCGGCCGAGTTCGATCGCATGGGCGGCGTGCTGAATGCCCGCGCCGACCATGTGATCCGCACCACCGAGCCGCGCCATTATGCCGCCTCGCGCGCCATCTGGGCCGCGATGGAGAAGAAGGGCGACATCTACCTGTCGAAATATGCCGGCTGGTATTCGGTACGCGAGGAAGCCTATTTCGACGAGGGCGAAATCACCTCGAACGGCGACGGACAGAAGTTCTCGCCCAACGGCACGCCGGTCGAATGGGTGGAGGAAGAAAGCTATTTCTTCCGGCTGTCCAAATATGCCGACCGCCTGCTGGCTCATTACGAGGCGCATCCGGATTTCATCGTGCCGGACAAATACCGCAACGAGATCGTCTCCTTCGTGAAGCGCGGGCTGCAGGATCTGTCGATCAGCCGCACCACGTTCAACTGGGGCGTGCCGGTGCCGGGCAATGACAAGCATGTCATGTATGTCTGGGTCGATGCGCTGACGAACTACCTCACCGCCTGCGGCTATCCCGACACCAGCGCGCCGCACTGGCGTTACTGGCCGGCGAATGTCCATGTGATCGGCAAGGACATCACGCGCTTTCACGCCATCTACTGGCCGGCCTTCCTGATGTCGGCGGAAATCGCGCTGCCGAAGCAGATCGTCGTGCATGGCTTCCTGTTCAGCCGTGGCGAGAAGATGTCGAAATCGGTCGGCAATGTGGTCGATGCTATCACCATGGCCGAGCATTACGGCGTCGACCAGATGCGCTATTTCTTCCTGCGCGAAGTGCCGTTCGGGCAGGACGGCAATTACTCGCACGAGGCGCTGGTCAACCGCATCAATGCCGATCTCGCCAACGATCTCGGCAACCTGGCGCAGCGCTCGCTGTCGATGATCGCGAAGAACTGCGACGGCAAGGCGCCGGTGCCCGGGCGGTTGAGCGAGGCCGATGAGGCGATCCTGGCACAGGCCTATGCGCTGGCGCAAAAGACGCGCGAGGCCATGGCCGACTTCGCCATTCATACGGCGCTGGCGGAAGCCTGGCGCGTCGTCGCCGACGCCAACCGCTATTTCGCGGGCGAAGAGCCGTGGGCGCGGCGTAAGGACAATCCCGAGCGGATGGGCACGATCCTGTGGGTGACGGCGGAAGTGCTGCGCAATGTCGGCATCGTCGTGCAGCCGGTGATCCCGACGGCGGCGGCAAAGCTGCTCGATATGCTCGGCGTTGCACCCGACCGACGGTTGACGAAGCACGCGGCTGCGACATCAGCGCTCGCCGGCGGCCTGGCATTGCCGGCGCCGACGCCTATCTTCCCACGATATGTTGAACCGGAGGCGGGCGAGCGGCCCGCATGACGCCTTGCTGATCGACAGCCATTGCCATCTCGACTTTCCCGACTTCGCCGAGGACATGCAAGGCGCGATCGCGCGTGCGTGCGAAGCAGGCGTCGGGCGTATGATCACGATCGCCACATCGATTGCCCGTCACGACGTCTATCGGTCGATCGCCGAACGCTTCGATAATGTCTGGTTTTCGGTCGGCACGCATCCGCATCGCGCCCATGAAGAGCCGGGCACTACGGCTGAACAGCTGGTCGAACTCGCCGGTCATCCCAAATGCGTCGCCATCGGCGAAGCCGGGCTCGACTATCACTACGACGAAAGCCCGCGCGACATCGCGGCTGCCGTTTTCCGCACGCATATCGATGCGGCGCGCAGGACAGGCCTGCCGCTGGTCATCCATGCACGCGATGCCGACGACGACGTGGCGGCGATCCTGCGCGATGAAATGGGGAAGGGCTCGTTCAAGGCCCTGCTGCATTGCTTCACCTCATCGCGCGCGCTGGCCGAGACCGGCCTCGAACTCGGTCTCTATGTGTCCTTCTCGGGCGTGCTGACATTCAAGAATTCGGCCGAATTGCGCGACATCGCCAGGGACGTGCCGATGGACCGGCTGCTGGTGGAGACAGACTCGCCTTATCTCGCGCCGGTACCTCATCGCGGCAAGCGCAACCAGCCGGCCTGGGTCGCCGACACCGCGAAGGTTCTGGCCGAGGTCAAAGGCGTATCCTTCGACGAGATCGCGCAGCAGACGACCGCCAATGTGCTGCGGCTGTTTTCAAAGATGCCGCCGCTTGCAGCCGCCGGTCCTGCGTTATGAACGGCCAGATCAGGATCCTGGGCTGCGGTTCGTCGGCCGGCGTGCCGCGGGTCGGAATCGGTTGGGGCAATTGCGATCCGGCCAATCCGCGCAACCGCCGCCGGCGCTGCTCGCTTCTGGTCGAACGCAGCGGACCTGAAGGCATCACCCAGGCGCTGGTCGATACGTCGCCGGATCTGCGGATGCAACTGCTCAGCGCCGACGTGCAGCACCTCGACGGCGTGTTCGTCACCCATGCTCATGCGGACCATGTCCACGGCATCGACGACGTGCGGCCGCTGATCCAGAAAATGCGGCGGCGGATCGATATCCATATGGACCGGCCGACCGCCGAGACCGTGCTGCTGCGCTTCGATTATATTTTCAGGACACCACCGGGCAGCCAGTATCCGCCGCTGCTGAACCATCGGCATATCGAAGACGGCCGGCCCTGCGTCGTCGACGGCGCCGGCGGACCGATCGAGGCGATCCCGTTCCGCTTGCAGCATGGCGACATCGATGCCCTTGGCTTTCGCTTCGGCGCAGTGGCCTATACGCCCGACGTAGTCGATATCCCTGCCGTCAGCCAGGACTATCTGGCAGACCTGGATCTGTGGATCATCGACGCCCTGCAATACCGCAAGCATGCAAGCCATTTCAGCTACGCCGAAGCGCTGGAATGGATCGCGCGGATGAACCCGAAGCGCGCCGTGCTGACCAATCTCAGCACCGATCTCGACTATGAGACGATGAAGTCGGAACTGCCGCCGAATGTCGAGCCGGCCTTCGACGGGATGAAGCTGGCGCTGGACTTATAGCGGCCGACCATTGGCAAGATCGCAAATCGGCTCTCGGGCACCCCCCGATGCGGCATGATAAAATTGCGTAAAATCAAGCCAGTTAAAATTGCAGCTTCCTTGAAATCCATTCATTCACCCTAAGCCCGCGAAGCAATCACGTCGAACCGAACTTCTCGTTCCTTTTGAGGTTGTGCCACCACCTGAATTTGGACGGAGGACGACACAATGGCCACATCCCAGCAGACCAACGACGCTGACACGCAGACCATGGCGGCTGCTTATGCCGCCCCGACGACCAATTCTCAGCCGGACTACGATTTCGATTACGTGGGGAAACAACCCTCCCCAGGTGATGGTACGGGCACGGGTGGCGGCACTGGTGGCTCCGGGTCCGGCGGTGGCGGTACGCAGGCCGGTGGCGGTTCCGGCGCGGGCGGCGGCGCCGGTAGCGGCGGCAGCTCCGGGTCCGGCGATGGCGGCGCCCAGGCTGGTGGTGGCTCAAGCGCAGGCGGGGCCGATGGCGGTGGTGGTGCCGGCTCCGGTGGCGGCGGCACGCAGGCCGGGGGAGGCACGGGCGCGGGCGGCTCTGGTAACGGCAGCGGCAGCACCGGCTCCGGCGGTGGTGGAACTCAGGCCGGCGGTGGTTCGGGCACGGGCGGCGGCACCGGCGCAGGCGGGGGTGCCGGCGACGGCCACGACGGCGTTGCCAGCGGCATCGTCGCCGGCCTGATCGGGACGGGGACGATCGGCACACTCAACCAGGTCGTGCGGGACGCCAACCCGGCCGTCGACAACGTGGGTCAGGATGCCGGAGCCGCCCACACCGCTGCCGCGGCCACCGGTCTCGACGAAACGATTGGTCTCGGCCATATCGGCGAAAACCATAACCTGCTGACCGATGTCCTGCACGCGCCCGATGATGTTCTGTCGGGCAACGTCGACGGTCTGGTTTCAAACCTCGCCGACGACGTCGGCAATATCGTCCAGTCGGCTAGCGACGTGCTGAACGACCTCGGCACCGACCTCGCAAGCGGGCAGGGCCTGCTGGATACGGGCAATATCGTCGAGTCGCTTGGAACCCTCACGGGCGGCGGTACGCTTCATGGCGGTGTGTTCGACATCCTCAACCACGTCGTGCTCGACCTCGATTCCGGCCTCAAGAGCGTCGGGAGCGATCTTGGGCTCGGGGGCACCGTGCAGGGCGTCACCGGGACTGTCGAGACGGCCGGCCTCGGCCACATCGGCGGTGACAACCTGGTCACCGATGTCCTGCAAGTGCCGGGCGATCTCCTGAACGGCAATGTGAACGGTCTGCTGCCAGACGTCTCCAATGTCCTCGACAGCGCCGGCGGCGTCGTGAATGGCCTCGTGACCGATCTGACCGGCAGCAATGGCCTGCTCGGCAACGGCCTGCTGGGCGATCTCACGGGCGACCACGGCCTTCTCAGCGGCGTGACCGGTGGCGGTGACGGCTTGTTGAGCGGTCTCCCCGGCGCCGTCACCAGTGGCGATGGCGGCCTGCTTTCCGGCGGCCTGCTGAACGGGCTGGTCGGCGGTTCGGGCGACCATAACCAGTTGGTCAACGTTAATGCCGGCGACGTCAGCCCCGATGCATCGATCCTCAACGGCGGCACCATCAGCGTTCCCGCGCTGAACGGGGTCGGGCTCGACGGTCTGAACGGGCTCGCCGGATCGCCGTCGGCATCCGCCGGTGGCGGCGATGCGTCGCCCGGCCTGCTCTCGGCCGTGGTCGATGTGGCGCCGGACACCGGGGCGATCGTGCCCGACGGCGGCGCCCACGACAGCCTGCTCGATCACGCCACCCACGGTCTGCACATTCTATAGACCGCGGACAAACCGGATCGCGCTCCATGCTTCGGCATGGGGCGCGCTTCACACGGCGTGCCATCCGGGGGGCTGCTCTCATGAAAAATCCCATACGGCTGCAATCCGGCGAGATGCTGGACACGCTGAAGACGTTGCGCGGGCCGCTCATCGCCGTTGCCCTCGTCAGCGGCGTCATCAACATCCTGATGCTGAGCGCCCCGATCTTCATGCTGCAGGTCTACGATCGCGTCCTGCCCAGCCGCAGCGTTCCCACCCTGGTGAGCCTGTTCGCACTGATCACCGTCCTGTTCGCGTTTCATGGCTATTTCGACGCCCAACGCAGCCGCGTGTTGCTGCGGCTCGGCCGGCGATTTGAGGAAAGCATCGGGCCGCGCGTGTTCGATATCCTGCTGCGCTCGCACGAGCGCGGGTCGGACGGGTTCGACGGCGCGCAAGCCTTGCGCGATGTCGATACCGTTCGCGGCTTCATTTCAAGTCCGGGCCTGATCGCATTTTTCGATATGCCGTGGATGTTCCTCTACATCGTCGTCTGCTTTCTGTTCCATCCTTTGATCGGTTTCACCGTCCTCGCGGCCATCATCGGCTTCCTTTGTCTGACGGCCCTGGGCGAAATCATGCTGCGGCGGCGCACGCAGGAGGCGACGAATTCGGGCAATGCACGGCGCCAGTTCAGCGAGATGATCCGCCGCAATGCCGGCACCATTCAGGCGCTTGGCCTGCGCGGCGCGATGGTGGATCAATGGCACGCGCAGAATGACCGCGCCCTGGGCGACCAGCAGACCAGCAGCGATATCATGCTGAACTTCGCCGCCCTGCAGCGAAGCCTGCGCATGCTGCTGCAATCGGGCCTGCTCGGCATCGGTGCCTGGCTCGTCATCAACCAGGAAGCGACGGCCGGCGTGATGCTGGCGTCGAGCATCATCGCCGTGCGGGCGCTGACGCCGATCGATATCCTGATCGGCAACTGGAAATCGTTCATCGCCGCGCGGCAGAGCTGGACGCGTCTCGACGGGATCATCGAACAGACGCCGCGGCGAGAGGCGCGCACGCCGCTGGCCGCCCCCACGAGGTCGCTGCGGGTGACCGGACTCGGCCTGGCCATCCCGGCTACCGATACGACGGTGCTGCACGACATCAACTTTGCCCTCGAGGCCGGCAGTGCCATGGCGGTCGTCGGACCGAGCGGCTCGGGCAAATCGTCTCTGGCCCGCGCGCTGGTCGGCACATGGCGGCCCCGCTACGGCGCCATCCGCCTCGACGGCGCCAAGGTCGAAGACTGGCCGGAAGACAGTCTCAACGATCACATCGGCTTCATGCCGCAGGATATCGAGCTACTTGCCGGCACGATTGCGCAGAACATCGCGCGCTTCCAGGACCCGATCGACCAGACGGCCTTGATGGAGGCGGCGAAAGCGGCCTTCGTTCACGAGCTCATCCTGCAACTGCCGCAGGCCTATGACACGCGCGTCGGGGAGGGCGGGCTGAAGCTGTCGGGCGGCCAGCGCCAGCGCATCGGGCTGGCGCGGGCGCTCTATGGCAATCCCTTTCTCGTCGTGCTCGACGAGCCCAATTCCAATCTGGACTCGCAGGGTGAGGCGGCACTTGCCCGCGCCATTGCGAGCATCCGCCTGCGTGGCGGCATCGCCATCATCATCGCGCATCGCTCGAGCGCGTTGACCATGGTCGACAAGGTTCTGGTGCTCAACGAAGGCCGCGTTCAGGCCTTCGGTGCGCGCGACAGGATTTTCCCGCAGCTTGTGGCGCGGCCGGCCACGGTCCGGCAGGCGCCGGAAGCGGCGCCGTCCGAACAGGCTCCGGCCTCGCGCCGGAAGACCAAGACCGCACCAGGAGAGTGAGCAGGAGACCAGGATGGACGATCGCAAGCGACGCATCGACCGGTCGATCAATCTCCACCTTCGTCACATGGCGATCGCCGGCGTGTTCCTGCTCGGCGGCGCCGGCATCGTGGGCGCAACGACAGATCTCGCAGGCGCGGTCGTCGCCGCTGGTTCGCTCGTCGTGGAAACCAGCATCAAGAAGATCCAGCATCCCACCGGCGGCATCGTCGGCCAGCTCTTCGTGCGCGAGGGCACGCATGTCGATGCCGGAGAGGTGATGATCCGCCTCGACGAGACGCTCGTACGCGCCAACCTGACGACGGTGGAAAAAGATCTCTGGGAACTGGAGTCCCGGCAGGCGCGGCTTGTGGCGGAACGCGACCAGGCGGACGACATCACGTTTCCGGACGAGATGCTGGCAGCACCGGCCGATAGCGACATCGGCAAGATCGTGCAGGGCGAACGCAACCTGTTCTCCTTCCGGCGCGAGGCGGCGCTGGGACAGAAGCATCAACTGCGCCAGCGCATCGTCCAGTTGAACGAAAAGATCGGCGGCCTGAAGATTCAGGCCGATGCCAAAGTGTCCGAAATCGGCCTGCTCAAGCAGGAGCTGGACGGCGTCAACGAGCTTTGGGAGAAGAAGCTGGTGCCGCTCACGCGCGTGGTGGCGCTCCAGCGCAACAATGCGCGGCTCGAGGGCGAGAACGGCCAGTTGATGTCGACGATCGCCGAGGCGCGCGGCAAGATCGCCGAAACCGAACTGCAGATCATCCAGATCGACCAGGACATGCGCAGCGACGTCGCCAAACAGCTCGGCGACATCCGGGCGAAGATCGCCGAATTGCGCGAGAAGCGCGTGGCGGCGCTCGACCAGCTCAAGCGCACAGACATCCGCGCGCCCCAGTCAGGCCTCGTCCACGAACTGTCGGTGCATACGGAAGGCGGCGTCATCGGCGCCGGCGAGCAGATCATGCTGATCGTGCCCGATGCCGACAAGCTAGCCGTCGAGGTCCGCGTGCCGCCCGAAAACATCGATCAGGTCCATGTCGGCCAGACGGCCGTGCTGCGCTTCTCCAGCTTCAACCAGCGCACAACGCCGGAGGTGCAGGGTACCGTCAGCGTCGTCTCGGCCAGCACCAGCAAGGACGACAAGGCGGGCGCGGGATATTATTCCGTGCGCATCACCATGGACCCCAAGCTGCTGCAGACGCTGGGCGATGTGAAGCTGGTTCCGGGCATGCCGGTCGATGCGTTCCTGCGGACCTCGGACCGCACCATCGTTTCGTATCTGATGAAGCCGCTGTCCGACCAGATGTACCGGGCGTTCCGCGAGCGGTGAGGCTGGATCAACCGGCCATCCTCAATTCTGCCATGCCGAGCGTTGCGAGAATGCCGCCCGCGCGTGCGGCGAGTTCGGCATCCTGGTTGAGAAAGCCCAGCACCTGCAGGCCGAGCGGCAGGCCGTCGATGGCGAAAACCGGCAGGTTCCAGCCCGGCACGCCGAGCAGGGAGCCCGATACCACGAAGGCGCTGTTGCCGGTGCTTGCCAGCCCCATGGGCGCCGGACCCGTCGCCGGCAGCATGATGCAGCAGTCGGCAATCTCGGCGAGCCGCGCATAGGTCGTGCGGATCTGGTCGCGCTGGGCGAGATCGCGCCGGTAGTCGTCGGGCGTCAGTTCGAAGGCCTGCACGATCCGCTCCGCCGCACCGGGGCTGAGCTTGCTCGCATCCATGTCGCGATAGACATTGTAGGGCCAGCGGCCCTCGAAGGCGTTGATGCGGCGTGTCAGGATAAAGCAGGCCTCGATGGCCTTCTCCACCTCCTCGACCAGGCTGCTGGTCTTGCGGTCGACAACCTTGACGCCAGCGCGTTCAAGTCTGTCGCGGCCATCGGCGAGCGCCTGGCGCGCCGCGTCCGAGGCTTCGTTCCAGCCCGCCGTTTCGAGCAGGATCACGGATGTCGGCAAGATCGGGGCAGGGAGAGCTTCCGGTCCGGCGATGCCGGGAAAGCCCGGATCGCCGCCGGCACGGCCGGAGAGATCGCGTGCCAGCACCCAGGCATCTTCAACGGACGCGGCCAGTACGCCGGTGCAGCTCTGGCTGAGAAAATCATGGCTGCCGCCGCGGTTGATGCCGCCCAGCGACGGCTTGTAGCCGAAGACGCCGCAGAAGCTCGACGGACGCAGGATCGACCCCACCACCTGCGTGCCGAGCGCGGCCGGCAGAAAGCCCGCCGCCACGGCCGCGGCCGATCCGCTGCTCGAACCGCCGGGCGTGCGCCGCAAATCCCAAGGGTTGTGGGTCTTGCCGGGATGGGCCGCCGCGAATTCAGTCGTCACGGTCTTGCCGACGATGACGGCGCCTGCGGCGCGCAGGGCCTTGACGACGGCCGCATCGCGTCCGCTGCGCCACCCGACGAACAGCGGCGAGCCCATTTCGGTTGGAAAATCCTCGGTTTCGATGATGTCCTTCACGCCGATCGGCATGCCGTCGTAAGGCGAGAGCGCCCGGCCGGCGCGCCAGCGCTCGCCCGACGCATCAGCCAGCTTGCGGGCGCGCTCGACGTCCATGGACACGAAGGCCTGAACCTGCGGTTCGCGGGCCTCGATCCGCTCGATGCACTCTTCCAGGAATTTCCTGGGCGATGTGGCGCCCGAGGCGAGATCCGCACGGCGGGAAATGTAGGGACGAAGTTCATTGCCGGACGCCAATGGTTTGCTCCTGGTGGGTGAGGATGAGTTTTCCGGAGAATGCAAACACCAGACCGGCCAGGGGCACAATAGGCCCGTGAAGCCGCGGCCGATGCGCGCGCCGGGCAAGCCGGGCGCAGATCAGGCGCCGCCCTTTTTGTCGCATTCGGACAGCTTGCCGAGCGCGGATGCCGCGCCGGCGAGCGAAACCCTGGTCTGCTCGCCGCCGATCCTGATGCTCATCGCCATGCTGGCCCGAAGCAGTCTGAGCTGGCCCTGCTTCAGGAAAAGACCCACACGATCATCGTCCATGCGATAGAATGGGCCGCGAAACGTCCTGCCGTCGATAGCGACGGAGCCTTGCACGGAATCGCCTTTCGCCTTCGTGGGCAACACAACCGTCCAACCCTCGCGGCTTTTCTCGAATGACGTTCTTCGTGCCGGCATCGCCGGCGCGACGGCGCCGCAACGCATGTAACGGCCGTCCACCTTGTAGGACTCGATCGTCCAGCCGCCGACATCTGCGTATTTCTTCGCGACCAGCTGTTGCGCCGACGCGCCGGCCGGAAGCGCTGTGAGTGCGAAGAGGCAGAGCATCGCTTTCATGAAACAACGGGCGGGCATGATCTGGATTCCTCCGGAGGCCTGTAGATTGTCGTCCCAAGGGCAGGGCGCTGAAACGAAGCACACCGTGCTCCGACAAGCCACCGGTGACCAGAGACAGTCAGGCCGTCGCTTTAGCGACGTACAACTCGAAAGGCTGCAGCGCTTCTTCGAGGAGGACGCCGGAGGCAACCTGGAGCTTGTCGCCCGCGAGAGCGAATATGGCGTCGCTCGGATAACGCTGGCCGAGCATCCTGCCGCCGCTGAGATATGGGCCGGCTATCGCGCCGGTTGCGCCGTAGATCAACCGGCCAATTCCGCTTCTCAGAATGGTGCCGGCGCACATCGGGCAGGGTTCGCTGTTCACGTACAGCGTCGCCGCCGGCAAAGGGCCGAGCCCGAATTTCTGGATAGCGGTGCGGATCACATTGGTTTCCCCGTGGCTCAACGGATCGCCTGACAGCGCGGTGCGATCGCAGTCTTCGGCGAGAATTTCGCCATCCGCGTCGACGAGGATGGCCGCAAAGGGCCGGTTGCCGATCTCGACATTGGCCACGGCATCGGCAATCGCTCGGCGGACGAAATGCAGGTCGGTGTCGGTCAGTTCGGTCTCAGGCATACGTCTTTTCCTCTCTGAACTGCCCGCATTACTATGTCATGTGCAATCCTTCACAAGCGCTCAGGAAGCAGCGCGCTGTTGCCTTCCGGGCAGCGGTCGCGTGCTTCTTTCGCCGGCAAAGATCAAGCCTCCGAGTGACGCATGAGTCGACGGCGAGCATCCGGGGCACGAGCCCTGAACAGGGCATGAACAGTGTTCTCATCCCTCATTCAGCCGACAAGGGGCAGGGTGGAGGATGGCGGGCATGGAGTCGATCGACGATGAGCTCGGCCGAGGGCATGGCCATGAATTCGAACCACCTACCCAGGGTACTGCGGGACGCGCTCGGGCGTCTGCCGGGAGACCCGCTGCGCGGAGCCCGCCTCAAAACAATGCTGCAACCGGCGGTGCTCGAACTCTGGGATAAGGGTCACGCCTCGGACTTTACCGACGCTGAAATCGAAAAGGCAGTCACAGAACTCGTAGATGAGGAAATCGTTCGCCGGCTGGCCGACGAATTCGAACAATCGGAGCGTCGTTCGGGCGTGCACGGCACTGCGTCGCATAGCGGGCGGGACGGCATTTGTAATCGCCCGAAAGATCCGAATCGCGCCTGATCTAAATATTCCACAGTTCCGGAACCATCAGCCCAAATGTGTGTTGCTAGTCCACGCCGGGCGAAGCCGGCTGGAACGGGAGTAACAACATGAAATTGGCTATCATTGCTCTGGCGATCGGCGTCGCCATGCCTGCCTACGCGCAGAGCACGACCGAATATTACATCGTTCGCGATGCGACCACCAAGAAGTGCACGGTTGTCGACCAGAAGCCGGCGGCAAGCACGACGACCACAATCGTCGAAGACGGCAAGGTCTACAAGAGCCGTACCGAAGCCGATACCGCGATGAAAACCGTCAAGGTGTGCACTTCTGATTGATTTGCACGCGCACGCTCCCTCGAGGAGCGTGCGCTTCCTTTGCCGGAGCTTATATCATGAAACGTGCCGTTGGTTACGCCGTTATTGCCTTACTGGGAGTTCCGCTGGCCTTGCCGGCGAACGCCGGGTTCCTGGATTTTCTGTTCCAGGCGCCTGCGCCCACCGGACGGTATCCGGGCGGTCAGGCTTACGAGAGTCGCCTGCCGGACGAAAGCGATCGTCATGAGATGCGCCGCATCAGGCGGGACGCCGAACGGCAGCAGGAACTGAGCGATCAGCAGACGATCAGGAACAACCGGGCCAACGTCAAGAAATACCAGGACATCGCGAAAAACGAAGGCGTGAAGGCCGCCCTCTTCAAGGATCATACTCTGCGCCGCGGCGATATTCTGGTCACCCCCGAAGGTATGGTCGTCTACGACGGCAGAAAAGGCCGCTTTCAACCATTGGAGCAATCGAGCCTGAAGAATCGGGCCGACCTGCAGAACGTCGCCATAGCGCTTCCCACGGACTAGTCGGTGGCGTCTTTTGCAAACAAGAGCTGCAACAGAGGAGAGAACCATGAAAGCATTATCAGGCATTGGAGCGGCGGTTATCCTGTCGGTCCTGACGTCGCAGAGCTTTGCGCAGGCACCGGCCGCACGGCCCGCCGGCGCCCCGGCGGCAACGACATCGCCCGCCGCGCCCGCTGCCATGCACGGCATGTGGCGTTCTTCCAAGATGATCGGCGTCGCTGTCTACAACGAGAAGGCCGAGCGCCTGGGCGACATCAACGAAGTGCTGCTGGACGCGAACGGGAAGGTCGGCGGTTATGTCGTCGGCGTCGGTGGTTTCCTTGGGATGGGCGAGCACGACATTCTTGTCACTCCGGACAAACTGAAGTTCAGCAACGAGCCGATGAAGACCGGCAGCGCCGAAACCGCGCGTCCCAACACCACCAATCGCCCGGCGCGGGATGCCAAGGAAGTCTGGTACCCCGATCACGCGACGATGGCGGCCACCAAGGACAGCCTGAAGGCGCTGCCCGAGTTCAAGTACAGCACGTACAACTAAGTTTGGTTGCCACGATAGACATCCGGATGCCGCCCGTGCGGCATCCGGATCGTCCCCGAAGGAAATCGCCGTGAACAATATTATCTACATCATCGGCGCTGTCGTTGTTGTCCTTGCGGTGCTGTCGTTTCTCGGTCTGCGTTAGAAGCTCCAGGGCACGATCCTGCCGCGGCGTCTCGCAAGAATGCGGGACGGATACCGGCAACACCGAAATTGTAATTAGTATGATTATAAAACGTCATATTTGATGACACATGAAGTTGAATCCCGATGCATATGGAAATTTGGTCGTAATGTGCTACATCGAGTCACATGAAGGATGCAGATGTAGTTGCGGCATTTTCGGCGCTGGGTCAGCCAAAACGCCTTGAAGCTTTCAAACTCTTGCTGACACGAGAGCCCGATGGCCTGCATGCTGGTGACTTGGCGCGCATCATGGATACGCCGTTCAATACGATGTCGGCGCATATGGCCATCCTGGTACGCACAGGTCTGGTGAGCGCGGCCAAAAAAGGTCGCTATATCACTTACCGGGTCGATATCCCTGAGTTCGTCAGGATGATGGCGTATCTTTTCAAGGATTGCTGCGCCAGCAGGCCTGACTTGCGCTCCTCGTTGTTCGACGAGTTCAGCCGGATGAATTCCAAGTCGAAATCCCGAGCGAAAACTTCTTGATACAATACTTCCGGCAGTGCGGAACTAACTACGAAAGATGACGTTCTGATGAACCTGCGCTCATCGAGCCGCGCAGCATCAGGAGGTTATCATGATCAAATCACTCACAGTCGGCGCCTTGCTTTCGGTCGCTGTCCTGGCTGGCGCGCATGCGCAGAGTTCCCGTGACGGCGCGGCCGCCGGCGGCGCTGTATCCGGCGCGGCAGCCGGCGCTGTCGGCGGCGCCATCGTTGGCGGCCCGGTGGGTGCCGTCGTCGGCGGAGCTATCGGCGCGACCGTCGGTGGCACGGCGGGAGCTGCCTTCACGCCCGAGGACCGTACCTACGTGCATGGCTACGTGACGCAGCACCGCGTCGACGCGGTGACTCTCGACGAACCGATTGCGATCGGACGTCCGTTGCCACCTCGCGTGAAGACCTACGTCATCGAAGGCAATCCACGCTACGCGAACTATCGCTATACGCGCGTCAACAATCAGACGCTGCTGATCGATGCCAACGGCAACGTGCTCGGTTCGATAGACTAACCAGAAGACCTCCGGGAATCCCGGAGGTCTTTTCTTGTTTCAGCTCACAGGAGTCATTCATGGCTGACAATTCTGGCGGCATCGGTCTGCTTGGCGTCATCATCGGGGCAATTCTGGTTATCGCCCTTGGCGCCTTTTTTCTCGGGGTCATTCCTGGCAGTGGCAGCAAGTCCGTGGTCGACGTGAACATCAAGCCGCCCGTCACCGCCGGGAAATAGACACTCAGTCAACCAGAGGAGGATCGATATGCATAAGTTAGCTTTCGCAGCGGTTGCGGCATCTACGCTGGTCTCGGCTTCGTCCGCGATCGCCGGCCCGCTCGGTATTACGGCCGCTCCGCCCGCTGTTTCGTCGATGGTCGACGACGTGCGTCTGGTCTGCAACGAATGGGGCAGATGTTGGCGTACGGGGCCACGCTATGGCTACGGCTATTATGGAGGCCCGCGTCGAGTGTACGGATACGCGCCCGGCTATTATCGCGGCGGCCCGCGCTTCTATGGCGGATATCGCCGCGGACCGAGCGTCGAGTTTAACTTTGGCGGCCCGCGCTGGTGATGGTGATGAGCGGGGATGACGCCCGGCTCAAGCCCCCCGCCGACGTACGGAGCACTTGGCAATGGAAGCCACTCTCGCACTCTGCATAGCGGCAGTTGCCATATGTGCTGCTTGTACGCTCGCGCTTTATTTCTTGGTTCCGGAGATTTCGGATCTGCGAAACGAAGCGAAAAAAGCGGCTAAGGCTCAAGAGCCTCAGCCTCGCAGGAGCAAGCTGACGCGAGCTCTCACCGATCTCTTTAGGAACACATGACGGAGAAAACGATGTTAAAGATTTCAAGCATTCTGAAGCTGGGCGTCGCTGTGGCGATGCTCGCAGGGCCAATGACCCTGTCTGTGAAGGCACAGGACAAGCCCGGCGCTTCCGGCAGCGCGCCGTCCGCCGCTCCTTCGGCCCCGGGCGGCGCATCGCGTGGCGGTGCTCTTGGCGGCGGTGGCGGGGCAGGCGCTGCCTCCAGCGCTCGGCCGTCTGCGCCCGCTGCGGCGCCGGGGAGGGCGCCCGCCGCAGCAGGCGCGGCTGCGGGCGAGCGCTCCAATATGCGCGGCCCTGCTCCCGATGCTGCGCGAGGCTCGGCCCGCATGCCCGATGGCGACCGCAGCATGAGCCGCGCGCGGCCGGAGGGTGAGCGGAGCTTCTCGCGGTCGCGATACGACCGCGGCCCTGGTGTCTCCCGATATTCCAGAGAGTCAGGCCCCAATATCCGTGTGCGCATCGGTGGTGATCGCGGCTATTATTATGGTCCGCGCCACCGCTACTATCGCTATGGGGTAAGGACCTACCCGCGCCACATCGGGCCCAGGTGCGTGGTACGCAAGCGTCTGGTTCGCACCTGGCATGGTCCGCGTTGGGTCGTGCGGAAGGTGTGCTTCCGCTAGATGGCCCGCGATACGAATATCTGCGACGAAAACCCCGCCTTTCACGGCGGGGTTTTTTGATGCGTCAGTCGACACATGTTCGCCAGAGCGTTCGGACAATCTTTGGTTGGCCTTGACGTGGACGTTGCTTGACGTTCTATCAAAAGACAGCGATGCGCTATCCGCATCTCGAAACGTCATGGACAAGCCTCCGTAGATGGACTCCATCCTGGCAGAGCCCCGACCCGCTCCGGCGCCCGCCATCAGCGAGCGCGAAAAGCGCATGATCATCGGCGGCGTCCTGTTGACGATGCTTCTCGCTGCTCTCGAGCAGACGATCGTCGCGCCGGCGATGACGACGATCGCAGCGGCACTCGGCCGCGCCGAGTACCTGCCCTGGATCGTGACCGCCTATCTTCTGGCAGCCATTGCCATGGCGCCGTTGTATGGGAAGCTCTCGGACATCTATGGGCGCCGCCGCGTCATCTTCGCCGGTGTCAGCATTTTCATGGTCGGGTCTGTCATCTGCGCGATGGCGCCCAACATGTTCGTCCTCATCGCGGCACGTGCGGTGCAGGGGCTTGGGGGCGGGGGCTTGCTGGCGCTGACCCAGATCGTGATCGGCGACCTGGTGCCGCCGGCCGAACGCGCACGCTATGCAAGCTGGACGTCGGGGACATGGGCAATCGCCTGCATCGCCGGGCCGATCCTGGGCGGCATCTTCGCCGAGCATTTGCACTGGTCCCTGATCTTCTGGATCAACATTCCGCTCGGCCTCTTCGCATTGGCCATCACCAGCGCTCCGCTGAAGAAGCTGCCCATGGTGAAACGCCCGCACAGCCTCGACTGGGCCGGCGCCGGGCTGCTGGTCGGAGCGACCACGGCTTTGCTGCTGGCGCTGAACTGGGGCGGCCACGAATATCCCTGGCTGGCCTGGGAGATCCTCGCGATCCTTGCGGTGTCCGTGGCGCTCTGGATTGCTTTCGGATGGCGCTTGCTGCGCGCCGAAGAGCCTTTCATCTCGCTGCAGATATTGTCCAATCGCATTGTCCTGACGGCCGCGTTCGCCAACCTGATGCTGCAAGGGGTCCTTCTGGGACTGTCGGTTTTCGTGCCCGTGTACCTCCAGATGCAGGTCGGGCTCACGGCCACCCAGTCCAGCCTCGGGCTGCTCGGCATGCTGATGGGCACCTTCGCCGGATCGACCCTCAGCGGCCGGCTCATCCCCAAAATGACGCATTACCGGGCCATTGCGGTTTTCGGATGTCTCGTCGGCGGCGTGGCGCTTTTTGTCCTTGCCGCCCAGGTGGACGGCGCTTCATTCGTTTTCGCGCTGGGACTGCTGGTGTGTGCCGGCTTTGGCGTCGGAACCGGGTTTCCGGTCGGCACCGTGGCTGTCCAGAATGCCGTCGACTACGCCCATCTCGGTGTGGCGACGGGCGTGCTAACGTTCCTGCGGTCGCTGGGCGCAGCGCTCGGCGTCGCGTTGCTCGGCGCAGTGGCCTCGAGCTACGGCCTGAGGATCGGCGAGGCAGGAGTGACGGCGTATGGCGGCACGGTGTTCGCGAAACCATTTGCGGCGGTCTTCATGTCCTGCGGCGTGATCATGATCATTGGACTCGTCGGCTTTCTCCTGATGCCGGAGAAACCGCTGCGCCGGACGCAAACCTGATCAGGGAGAACCGGAAGCACCTGCAATGGCAACCGGGCAGCCGGATTGCTTGAGATATCCTGCACGGCTCATGGATGCATTTTTGGGGCGATGTTACACTTGACATACCCAACCACGGGACCTAGATTCTAGTGATTGGAGCAATGACATGGCTAAATCTGTCCTCAACGCCGAACACTTTCAGAACGAAGAAGCGGCTTTCGCATATGTCGAAGCGCGGCTTTGGCCGAATGGTGCCGTGTGCCCTCATTGCGGTGAAACCGGCCGCGTTGGCCGATTGGCGGGAAAGACGACCCGCGCCGGTCTTCACAAGTGCTACGCATGCCGCAAGCCGTTTACGGTTCGCATGGGCACTATCTTCGAATCCTCACACCTGCCGCTCCACCTCTGGCTGCAGGTTGTCCATTTGATGTGCGCCTCCAAGAAAGGCATTTCGACCCGCCAAATCCAGCGGATGCTCAATTGCAGCATGAAGACGGCATGGTTTCTCGGTCATCGCATTCGGCTCGCCATGGACCCCGGCTCGGCCGATCCGGTCGGCGGTTCCGGCAAGATCGTCGAGGCAGACGATACCGTTTGGGTTACCAGTCAGAAAACCCGCCGGAAGGCTGGGCCGAAGAAGCCCAAGGCGACCATCCTGAGCCTTGTGGAGCGCGGCGGTGCGATCCGTTCGATCGTTCTCGACCATCGCGGTCTTCGCGCCGCACTTCGCGAAAACCTGCATAAGGAAAGCCGCCTTGTGACTGACAGCGCCCAGGCATTCAAAAACATGCTACCGGCGGGCCAGCACGAAGCTGTTGACCACTCCAAATACGAGTGGGCGCGGGGTGACGTCCACATTCAGACTCTTGAAGGGTTTTTCAGTGTTTTCAAACGGGGTCTGATTGGCGTCTATCAGCACGTCGATAAGGCTCATCTTCCTCGTTACACTGCCGAATTCGATTTCCGGTTCAATCACCGGGCGAAGCTCGGCATCGATGACACGCAACGCCGGACGCCGCCATCCACGGCATGAAGGGCAAGCGCCTGACTTACCGCAGGCCTGATCAAGAAGCGCTGATATAAAAAACAACAGCCCCGCCAAAGCGGGGCTGCATCTACGCCATGCATGCAACTTGCATCGTCGCCTCGCATGGCGGCCCCTGGTGGGGTCTTAGACGCGGATCGCCGAAGCGAGAGCCGCTAACCCCACAGATATGAGTCATAGTAGGTGTTTTGTCAAGACCGAGAGGCCGATCGCGGTAAGCACACAGTGACGAATTACCTTTAGGTTTTCAGCGCTTTGCGGGGTCAAAAGATATTTTCGCTTTCCCGAAATATCCTTGCCAATCCGGATAAGGTCGAGCCTGTGAAACCCCACCGCATTGATCATGTCACCCTTTACCCAGATGCCCTCATTTTCCCATGGCGGCGGCAACGGCGGGTTCATATTGATTTGCTTATGGTAGCCCAAAACAGGGTCCGGCGGGTCCGTGCTCAGCGTCACGACCGTGCACAGGCCGGGTCTCGCCGCGATCTTCGGACTCAGAACCACCACCGGGCGGCGTTTCGCCATCTCCGGAATACGGAAGCCCGAACTGAAGTCGCACATAACGACGGTGCCGGCGAGAGGATGTTCTGCAATTGGCATGAGTGACCTAGTTGCGGGACTTGCGACCCCAAAGGGGGATTCACAAACTGCAACGGCAGTGGTAGGATCACCGCCGTTGGACTTGCTTTTGAACGCTGGCCCACACTTTTGACCATCAACCTCGGCCGAGGTTGATGGTCTTTCCATATTGCCCCTATCGCGTCGGTGAACCTGTTACGCGACGAGAGCGACAGACCTGACTTTCATCTTCGCCTCCATTCGCACACCGTAATCAGATTCCCGCCGCATTCAATGGCGTATTCACGACGTTTGGTTCCTATCCCCAAGTTGTGGTACCCTGCGGTATGCGACGAGGTGGAGAAGTCGAATGCCTACGCCCATTGAAAATGCACGTAAACGCCTCGCAGAGATTCGCGCAGAAGCCGCAGAAATCGAGCGCTTTATTGAATTCTACAAGCGGTTCGAAGATGAACCGGACGCTAATCAGGTAGAAGCAGCCGCGACGCCAACCGGAGGAAACTTGTCCACAGAAACCGTGGTTCAAGTTGTGGATAAGTCCCGACGCCGTAGCGACCGTACCGGCCCAACCCCCAGCGAAATCGCGCAAGTGATGGAACGGGTGATTCGCGACGTGGGCCGCCCAATGACGCGAGGCGAGATAGTCGAGGCTTTGGAGCGGCGCGATATCGAGATTCAGGCGCAAGACAAGTACCGATACGTTGGCACGCTGGCGTGGCGCCACAAGTCGATATTTATCAACGTCGAGGGACGTGGTTATTGGCTACGGTCGGAGCGTATGCCCGCTGGGCGGCGTCTGCTTCTGCCGGATGACCCGCCGGAAGAAACCAGCGACGAATTGCCGTTGTCGGAAGTCGGCGGCGAATAGGAGTGCTTGATGGCAAAAAAGCCGCGCGTCGATTCTCCGCCGAAGAAGAAGCCAAGGCTAACGGATGCCGAGCGTCACAAGAGGTTTGTCGATATGGCTCGCGAGATCGGAGCCGACGAAGACCCGAAAGCTTTTGACGCCGCGTTCAAGAAGGTGACGGCAAAGAAGCCAGATCAAAAGGATTGAGGCGGCCGAAACCGGCTACCGTATCTGGTAGCGGGTACGCGAAGTGTAACATCGCCATTTTTGGTTCCATAATATAGATTATGCGAACGACATCATACCGCCCGTCTCTTTTCACAGGCTGCGACATCGCGGGTCTGACGGTCAATGAAATCAGCAAAAAGAATGGTTTGGGTGCCTTCGACAAGGTATTGCTTGTGAAGACCTGGGAATGGACCGCGAAATCGCAGAACATGCAGACAAACCCTGACAAGCGCGACGACGAACTCTATCTGCGGCGTGCTTTCGACGTGGCCAGATCTTCCCGCGAGAATGGCGATCACCCGTTCGGCGCGATCCTTGTCGATGCCGAAGGCGCAATTCTCCTTGAGCAGACCAACGGGTTTTCCGCCCATTGCGGCGATATGACTGCGCATGCCGAGCGCCTGCTGGCGACGCGGGCCTCGCAAGCCTACCGGCCGGCCTTTCTGGCAAGTTGTACGTTGTATTCGTCGGCGGAACCCTGCGCCATGTGCGCCGGCGCGATGTACTGGGCCGGCATCGGCCGCCTCGTCTACGGCCAATCGGAAAAGTCCCTCAAGGCGCAGACCGGCGCCCATGACGAGAATCCGACGCTCGACCTGCCGTGTCGGGCGGTCTTCGCGTCCGGGCAGCGGCCCGTCGAGGTTGTCGGGCCCTTGCTCGAGGACGAAGCGGCTTCGCTGCAGGCTGGTTTCTGGACCGCCGGATAGGCTCCTGCCCGGAATTCGGACATCCAACGACAGCGGCGACGCTTCCGCGCGCACCGGAGGCGCAACCCGCTGGCGGGATACAGCACATTTGCTTCCGCAGACGCAATTGCGAGCTTTTTGTGTCAGTACTTTCGACTAATATAAATTTTTTCTGCGATCCGTAGCGGAACGAAACAGGGCCTGCTACAATATGTCCACCGTAGGCGCGGCAGGTCTGTTTTGACAAAATATAATCGCGGCCATTTTGTGGCCAGGTATATGCAAGACCGCAGGGTGAAAGTCATTTCACCCGGTGGATGGCTCGTGCGCCAGGGAGAATTGCAGGCCAGTGGCCTGTTTGGCGGAGACTGACGAGCACAATGAGCAAAGGCAAGGATTTTAGACCCAGGCGGCGGGGGTTCGACGACGACGGACCCATGGATTTTCCGCCGATGCGTACGCCCCGGAATCAGTTCGGTGGCGGCGCCGGCTTCCCACCCCCGGACATGGGCGGCCCTGCTCCGGCGAGCGTCGATGCCACGGTAAAGTGGTTCAAGGGCGACAAGGGTTTCGGCTTCGTCGAACTCGGCAATGGCACCGGTGACGCATTCCTGCACATCGGGCAGTTGCAGGCGGCCGGCTATGAAACGGTTCCCCCGGGCGCCAAGCTGAAGGTCACGACGGCACAGGGCACCAAGGGCCTGCAGGTGACGCGGGTTCTTGAAGTCGACCTGTCGAGCGCCGAGAGCGCGCCTGCCCGGCCGCCGCGTCAGTTCGATGCGAACGCGCCCCGTGGCGGCGGCGCGCCGCGCCGTGGTCCGGACATGTCCACCGCCATGGAACTTGGCGGCAAGGTCAAATGGTTCGACATGACCAAGGGCTTCGGCTTCGTCGCCAGCGACGACGGCGGCAAGGATGTGTTCGTGCACATCTCGACACTGCGCCCCGCCGGCATCGCCCAACTGGTCGAAGGCCAGGCCGTATCGATGAAGGTTGTCGAGACCCCGAAAGGCCGCGAGGCCGTTTCAATCGATCTCGCCTGACGCGATCCGGGTCTCCTTAATCGGACGTTTTGCGCTATCATAACGCGCCGCAAAATTTTGCGGCGCGTTTGTTTTGAGGCCCTGATGAAACCGTCCACCGACATTGCCGACCTGTTGACGATCATGGCCCGGTTGCGCAGCAAGGACGATGGCTGCCCGTGGGATGTCGAACAGGACTTCGCCTCCATCGCGCCCTATGCGATCGAGGAGGCCTATGAGGTCGTCGATGCGATCGAACGCGGCGACCTGCTCGACCTCAAGGATGAACTCGGCGACCTGCTGCTGCAGGTGGTGTTCCACGCCCGCATGGCGGAGGAACAGGGCGCCTTCGATTTTCCGGCCGTGGTCGAGGCCATCACTGCCAAGATGATCCGCCGCCATCCGCATGTGTTCGGCGACGCGCGGCATCTGGCGCCCGACGACGTCAAGAAGCTATGGTCGCAAATCAAGATCGAGGAAAAGGCTTTGCGGGCGAAGGAGCGGGCGGCCGCTGGCCTTTCTCCTGAAAAGGGCGCCGACAGCGTGCTCGATGGCGTGCCGCCGGCCCTGCCCGCCCTGACGCGCGCACTGAAGCTGCAGGAGAAGGCAGGCCGCGTCGGGTTCGATTGGAACGATGCCCGTCAGGTGCTCGCCAAGATCCGTGAGGAATGCGACGAGATCGACGCCGAACTGGCATCCGGCGACAGCGATGCGACGGCCGCCGAGATCGGCGACCTGCTGTTCGCCGTGGTCAATCTGGCGCGCCATGCCGGCGCCGATCCGGAGACGGCGCTGCGCCGGACGAACGCCAAATTCACCCGCCGCTTCGCCCATATCGAAGCTGCGCTGCGGGCTGACGGGCGGGCGCCGTCAGATTCCTCGCTGGAAGAGATGGACCGGCTGTGGACGCAGGCGAAGATTGCCGAGAAGGACGACGCGTCTTCCTGAGGATTGTGTGGCCAGCTCTCAGCTCGCCAGGGGCCGCGGCGACGGCCGCCTTTTGCGCGCGGCGCGCTCCTGGTCGATCCGCCTGGCCTGCGGAAAACGCCGCAGCAGGCGGTCGAGCTTGTCGGGGCCGATGCGCAGGATGAAATCGACAGCGCCATCCTTGCCGTTGGTGCGCTCGATGATTTGCGTATGATCGTAGATCCAGCCGATCTCGTGGTGATGCGACAGGTCGAGGCTCAGCGCCATGCGGACATGGTCGCGCGACATGCGCTCTTCGATGCCGGCGAGCAGGGCGTCGACACCCTGCCCCGTCACCGCCGAAACGATGAACGGACGCTCGTCGGCGGGACGCCGGCTCGCCATGGTGATGAGCGCCTGCGCGCGGGCTTCGTCGATGAGATCGATCTTGTTCCAGACCTCGACGAAATGGCCGCCGTTGCGGTCGATGCCGAGATCATGCAGCACGTTCTCCACGTCGGCGCTCTGCGCCTCGGTGTCTTCGTGCGCCACGTCGCGGACATGCAGGATGAGGTCGGCCTCGATCACCTCTTCCAGGGTGGCGCGAAACGCCGTGACGAGCATGGTCGGCAGGTCGGAGATGAAACCCACCGTATCCGACAGCATGATCTTCTCGCCGTGCGGCAAGGCAACGGCGCGCAGCGTCGGATCGAGCGTCGCAAACAGCATGTCCTTGGCCAGCACGTCAGCGCGGGTCAGCCGGTTGAACAAGGTCGATTTGCCGGCATTGGTGTAGCCGACGAGGGCGACCACCGGATAAGGCACGTCCTGCCGTTTGGCGCGATGCAGGCCGCGCGTCTTCTTGACGCCCTCGAGATCGCGCTCGATCCGGATGATGCGTTCCTGGATCAGGCGCCGGTCGGTTTCGATCTGGGTTTCGCCGGGGCCGCCGAGAAAGCCGAAGCCACCGCGCTGACGCTCAAGATGGGTCCATGAGCGCACCAGCCGCGATTTCTGATAGGCGAGATGCGCCAGCTCGACCTGAAGCGCGCCCTCCCTGGTGCGGGCACGGCGACCGAAAATCTCAAGAATAAGACCGGTGCGATCGATGACCTTCGCCGCGAAAGCCTTTTCCAGATTGCGCTGCTGCACCGGCGACAAGGAGCAGTCGACGATGACGATTTCGACGTCATGCTCTTTGACGATGGCAGCGAGTTCCTCGACCTTGCCGCCGCCGATATAGGTCGCAGGCTTGATCTGCGACAGCATCACGGTTTCGACGGCGACGATATCGAGGTCGATGGCGCGGGCCAGCCCTGCCGCTTCGTCGACGCGGGCCTCCGGCGTGCGGACAGCCATCGGACGCGGTGCCTTCGAGGCTTCGTGTCGCGCCAGGCGCTCGTTCAGATAAGGACCCACGACAAGCGCCTTGGTCGGCGCTCGCGGCTTGTTCCGGTGCTCGGGCGAAACGGCGTCGGCGCCGAATGTCACCGGTTGGAGATCGGACTTGTTTTTACTCAGAACTCTCAGCTCCCTTCTTCACCCTGCTCGAACATCTGAATCGGCGCGCCCGGCATGATCGTGGAAATCGCGTGCTTGTAGACAAGCTGCGAATGGCCATCGCGCCGCAGGAGCAGGCAGAAATTATCGAACCAGGTGACAACACCCTGCAATTTAACGCCATTTACCAAAAAGATCGTAAGTGGAACCTTATTTTTGCGTACATAATTTAAAAACGTATCCTGCAGGTTTTGTGCGCGTTCCGCCGCCATTTGAACTTCCTTTGTGCCTGCTATCTTCTGTCAAGCCGTCGCTTCCCCTCATCGGCTGAATCGAAGTCACAACATTCCCAACGGGTCGAATAAATGCGCAGTCGGATGCGCAACGCAAGTTTTCTTTGCCCCAACCTGCGTATGCATGGCCGCGCTCAACTGAAATATGACCTCTGCCTCACGCTTAATATATAGTTTGCAATCGAAGTATTTTCAAAGGCCCGCTTGTCAATACTGCCATGGTAGGCTGATAGCGAGGCCGTCGTGTCATCGCTTATTCGATGGCGAGCGACTTCAACTTACGGTGCAAGGCCGATCGCTCCATGCCGATGAACTCGGCCGTCCGGGAGATGTTCCCGCCGAAGCGATTGATCTGGGCGATCAGATACTCGCGCTCGAACACCTCGCGCGCATCGCGCAGCGGCAGCCCCATCAGCTTTTCACCGCCTGCCCCGTTCGGCGTCGAGGGCACGAGCGCACCGATCTCGGAGGGCAGCATGTCGGCGGTGATCTCGTCTTCGGGTCTTCCCGAAGCGAGGATCATCAGCCGCTCCACATTGTTGCGAAGCTGGCGGATGTTTCCCGGCCAATCGTGCGACTGCAGGATCGCCATGGCGTCGGGGCCGATGCGCCGGCGCATCATGCCGGTGGTCAGCGCCACCTGTTCGAGGAAATACTCGACGAGCTCGGCGATATCCTCGCGGCGCTCGCTGAGCGCGGGCGCCCGCAACGGCACGACGGCCAGGCGGTGATACAGATCCTCGCGGAATGTGCCGTCGGCAATGGCGGCCGTCAGGTCCTTGCTCGCCGACGAGATAATGCGCACGTCGACGTGCACGCGCGTAGCGCCGCCGACGCGCTGAAAATTCTGGTCGATCAGCACGCGCAGGATCTTGCCCTGGGTTTCCTTCGGCATGTCGCCGACTTCATCGATATAGAGCGTGCCGCCATGAGCTTCCTCCAGCGCGCCGACCTTGCGGATGCGCCCTTCCCCACCCTCGATGCCGAACAGTTCGGTCTCCATCGTCTCGGGCGTGATATTGGCGGCGTTGATGGCGACGAAGGGGGCTGCCGCGCGGTTCGAAGCTTCATGGATGACACGGGCGATCAGTTCCTTGCCCGTGCCGGGCGCTCCGGCAATGAGGATGCGCGAATTGGCGGCTGCGACTCTCTCGATCTGCTGGCGCAATTGATTCATGATCGACGATTTGCCGACGATGCGGTTGGTGGCGCCCGAGCGCGTGCGCAGATCGGTCAGTTCGCGCTTCAGCCTGGAATTCTCAAGAGCACGGTCGGCAATGAGGACAAGCCGGTCGGCCTTGAACGGCTTTTCGATGAAGTCATAGGCGCCGAGCTTGATCGCCGACACCGCCGTCTCGATATTGCCGTGGCCCGAGATCATGACGATAGGCAGGCTTGGGTTCTGTTCCTTGACGACCTGCAGCAATTGCAATCCGTCGAGGCGCGACCCCTGCATCCAGATGTCGAGAAAGATCAGTTGCGGCCGGCGGGCTTCGATGGCTTCGAGCGCTTCGTCGGAGTTCTTGGCCGTGCGCGTGCCGTGGCCTTCGTCTTCGAGAATACCCGAAACGCCGTCGCGTATGTCGGCTTCGTCATCGACGATGAGAATATCAGCGGGCATGGATGGAACCGTCGGTCATCAGGTTGGATCCTTGGTCGGAGTGCCGGCCGCATTTTCGAGCGATGCGTCGGCGGACTTGGTCTTGTCAGATTCAGAGGACGCGTGCGCGACCGAAAGCGTTTCGCGGAAGTACAGCCGCACCCATGCGCCGCCGCCCTGTCCGTCTTGCCCGCCCGGCGCGTCGAGCAGCTCGATGCCGCCGCCGTGGTCTTCCAGTATCTTGCTGACGATCGGCAGGCCAAGACCGGTGCCCTCGGCGCGGGTCGTCATGTAAGGCTCGAGCAGACGCTGGCGGTTTTCCTTGGGAAAGCCCTTGCCGTTGTCGATGACGTCGATGGCGATAAGGCCGTCGTCGCCTTCGCTCAAGCGCACGAGAATGCGGGGCTCCTTGGGGCCTGCGGCGGCAATGCCCTCGGTGGCGTTCTTGACGATGTTGGTCAAAGCCTGCGACAGCAGCCTGCGATCAAACTGGACCATCAGCGGCTGAGCCGGCAATTCGTCGACGATGGCGATGTCGGGATGGCCGACGCGCATGAGGAAAAGCACCTGGCGCACGCATTCGGCGAGATCGTCTTCCTGCATCCGCGCCTTGGGCATGCGCGCGAAGGATGAGAATTCATCGACCATGCGCTTGATGTCGTCGACCTGGCGGATGATCGTCGAGGTGCATTGATCGAAGATGGCCCGGTCTTCGACGATGACCTTGCCGTATTTGCGCTGCAGGCGCTCGGCCGAAAGCTGGATCGGCGTCAGCGGATTCTTGATTTCGTGAGCGATACGGCGGGCGACATCGGCCCAGGCCGAGGTGCGCTGCGCCGACACGAGGTCGGTGATGTCGTCAAGCGTGATGACGTGGTTGCGGCTGGCTTCCTGCTTCTGTTCGGACGTCACGCGCACGTTGATGGTGCGCTCGCGGCCGCGCCGATGCATGGTGATCTGGCCGTGATAGATGCGCAACGGACTGTTGAGCGCCGCGCCGACGAGCTCGGCGAGTTCCGGCACGACCGTTTCGATCGGCCTGCCGACGAACTGCGTGATATTCGTGTCGGCGCCCTCGCCGATGAACTGCGCGGCAAACGAGTTGAGCACCAGAATCTTGCCGGTGGAATCGACGCCGATGACGCCGGCGGGAACGCCCGACAACACGGCTTCGGTGAACACGCGCCGCTCGTCGTTGAGCCGGCTCGCCGCCAGCAGGCCGTTCTGCTGCAGGCGCAGCTCCGACGTCATCTTGTTGAAGGTCTCGCCGAGATGACCGAGGTCGCCGTCGCGTGAATTGACCGGCACCTGCACATAGAGATTGCCCGCCGACACCTGGTCGGTGGCGGTGATCAATCGTCGTATCGGCATGACGAGGCGATTGGCGAACGACAGGCCGAGCCATGTGGCCGACAGCAGCGTGATCAGCGCCACCATGGCGAACATCGAGGCGAAGGCGATCTGGATGTTGCGCCGATGGCCTTCATAGGCGTCGTAGAGCGCCCTCAGATTGTTAACCTGCACCGGAAATTCGATCGCCAGCGGATCGATGGCGCGCGCCGTATACATGAATGTGTCGGTGAACGTCTCGAGCTTGCGCAGGGCGACGAAGGTCCTGCCCTCATCGAGGATGAGACACAGCGGTTCGTCCTTCAGCGCGTCTTCGAAATCGGCGGGCTCCGGCGTGACGACCCGGGAGTCCTGTGAGGTGCCATATTCGAGCACGCTGCCGTCACGCCGCATCATCACCGCGGTCGAGAAACCCAGCGTCTGCGCCCGGGTGGCGAAGAAGTCGCGAAACAGCGCGCGGTTGGAGGTAAACAGCGTGTTGACCCTGTCCATGTCGCCGGCCGTCAGCTTGGTTTCCTGCAGCAGCGAGCGGCATTGCGCCTCGCGGAACACCCGCGCGACTTCCGACGTATTGTCGATGAAGCCACGCACGTCCTGGAGAAATGCCGGATTGAGGGTGCGGTCGAGGGTGATCGAGCCGACCAGCGCGATCAGGATCGCCGGGAAGGCGGCGATGCAGGAAAACAGCGCCACCATGCGGATATGGACACCCGACCCCGCCGCCTGGGCGCGCCGGGCCGCAAACAGCCGCCAGAATTCGGCGACCAGCAGCAGCAGGAGGACCAGAATGATCGCCGCATTGACCAGAAGCAGGGAAACGACGACGCGGTTGGTCGGCGAAATCGGCGTGTAATCGGCGAAAACCAGAAGTGTCGTGATGGCACCCGCCAGCGCCAGGGTGACGGCGATCGGGCCGAGACGGCTGAGGACCCGACGATCCCGGCGGTCCCCAGCAAGCGCAGGCTGATCGAGATCGGACTTTGAAGCCATATATCCCGTGAATTCAGGACGACCGGATACCGGCCGGACAGCGACTCATCGCGTCTCGACGGTCCACGCCATCAGAACGCATTCGTTGCAATATTGCAACGGTGTTGCTGAATTGCGACAAAATCGGGGCGAAAGGCGGGTTTTACCCGGATGGCGGCCTGCTGGGCGCTCGAATGGCGAGGATGCTGGCGCAAATGACACGCCAGTATCCCTTCTTCACTGCAAGGCTTCAATTAAGGCTTAGCGCGAGGCGCGCAGCAGCCGGATATCCAGATCGCGGATCTTCTTGCGCAAGGTGTTTCGGTTGAGGCCGAGCAGATCGGCCGCCTTGATCTGGTTGCCGCGCGTCGCCGCCAGGGCTGCGGTCAGCAGGGGCACTTCGATCTCGCGCAGGATGCGGTGATAGAGGCCCGCCGGCGGCAGGCCGTCGCCGTGCTGCTTGAACATGTCTGCAAGATAGTGTTCGGCGGCGATGGACAACCGCTGGCCGTGTTCAGGTTCGCGCTCCTGGGCCGCCATCCCCGCCGACGCACTGCCGTTGAGGGGCGTCCGGTCGAGCGGCGCGGCGTCGATGCCGAGTTCCGCCTCGACCAGTTGTTCGCCGATGACTTCCTGCGGATAGAGCGCGGCGAGGCGGCGGATCAGGTTTTCCAACTCGCGGATGTTGCCCGGCCAGCGATGGCGCTTCATGCGTTCGATGGCGGCGCCGTCGATGGATTTCAGCGGCAGGCCCTGGGACGCGGCGAGCTTGAAGAAATGCCGGACGAGATCGGGAATGTCCTCGGTCCGTTCGCGCAGCGGCGGCAGTCGCAGCGGCACGACGTTGAGGCGAAAAAACAGATCCTCGCGGAACAGGCCCTGCTGGATGAGAATGCGCAGGTCCTTGTTGGAGGCGGCGACGATCCGCACGTTGGTCTTGATCGGCGTGCGGCCGCCCACGGTGGTGTATTCGCCCTGCTGCAGCACGCGCAGCAGACGCGTCTGCGCCTCCATCGGCATGTCGCCGATCTCGTCGAGAAACAGCGTGCCGCCCTCGGCCTGTTCGAACCGGCCGACCGAGCGCGCGTTGGCGCCCGTGAACGCGCCCTTCTCGTGCCCGAACAATTCGCTTTCGATCAGATCGCGCGGGATCGCCGCCATGTTGATGGCGATGAACGGGCCGTTGCGGCGCTTGCCGTAATCGTGCAGCGCGCGCGCCACCAGTTCCTTGCCGGTGCCGGATTCGCCATTGATCATGACCGTCAGATCGGTCTGCATCAGACGCGCGAGGGTGCGATAGATTTCCTGCATCGCCGGCGAGCGGCCGACGAGCGGCATGCCTTCCATCTCTTCGGGCGTATCGCGCGGCGCCTTGGTCTTCGGCTCGTTCATCGCCCGGCCGACAATGGCGACCAGGTCCTTCAGATCGAAGGGCTTGGGGAGATAGTCATAGGCGCCGCGTTCCGACGCGCGGATGGCGGTCATGAACGTGTTCTGCGCGCTCATCACGATGATCGGCAGTTCCGGCCGCAGCTTCTTGATCCGCGGCAGCAGGTCGAAAGCATTCTCGTCCGGCATGACGACGTCGGTGATGACGAGATCGCCCTCTCCCGCCTGCACCCAACGCCACAGCGTCGAGGCGTTGCCGGTGACCCGCACTTCGTATCCCGCCCGCGACAACGCCTGGCTCAAGACAGTGCGGATGGCCGTATCGTCGTCTGCTACAAGGATATTCCCGGTTGCCATGAAGGCATCTTCTCCAAATTCGGCCCGGCTCTGTTACGGCTCGGACTGTCGGCCATCCCGCTGCGCAAACACTGGCATCAGGACTCTGAATGTCGTCCGCCGCGGTTGCGGATCACATTCCACGATCCCGCCGTGGTCGCGTACGATCTTGGCAACCAGTGCAAGTCCGAGGCCAGTTCCTGACGGCTTATTGGTCACGAACGGGTCGAAGAGATGATCGGCGATTTCCGGCGAGATGCCGGGACCATTGTCGCGGACGCAGAACTCCAGCGGCAGCGCCACGCTGTTTTCGGCGCCGATGCCGCGAATGCGCACCCCCGGCCGATAGGCGGAGATCAATTCGATTTCACCGTCGATCGCATGTTCGCCGATGGCCTCGGCGGCGTTCTTGACGAGGTTGAGAAATATCTGGATGAGCTGATCGCGATTGGCATGGACCGGCGGCAGCGACGGATCGAAGGTTTCGACGAAACGGATGTGGCGGGCGAAGCCGGCCTGGGCGACGCGCTTCACATGATCGAAAACCATGTGAATATTCAAGGCCTCGCGCTCGATCGGCCGACCATCGGAAAAGGCTTCCATACGGTCGACGAGTTTGACGATGCGATCGGTCTCGTCGCAGATCAGCCGGGTCAGGGCGCGGTCATTGTCCTCAAGATCGGTTTCGAGCAATTGCGCGGCGCCGCGAATGCCCGAGAGAGGATTCTTGATCTCATGGGCCAGCATGGCGCCAAGCGCCGTGAGCGATCTGGCGGCACCGCGATGGGTCATCTGACGATCCATCTTGTCTGCAATTGTACGTTCTTGCAGCATAATGACTATTTTTTCATCATTGTCGCCCAGGGGCCCGGCATGAATGTCTACAATTCGGTCATTGCCAAGGCGGGGCGAGCCGATTTCCACGCGATGCTCGTTGACGACCGACCCGCGCCGGCGGACATCGTCGATGAGCGCCAGAACCGGCGAGCGCGGCGGCAACAGGTCCGAGATATCGCTGCGCAGAAGATGGGTTTCGCCGAGTTCGAAGAATTGCTCGGCCGCGTTGTTGACGCCCAGGATGCGACCCGCGGGGTCAATGCACAGGATCGGATACGGCAGGGCATTGAGCATGAGCTCGGAGAAGCCGGCCGGCTTGTGGTCGTCGCTATCGAAGCGCATCGGATCGTCCATCGTCGCTCACGCTGCCTGAGAGAGGGAATTTTCGGAAAAAGCCGCTTCGAGCAGGGATTTCGCCTGCCGCGGATCATCGCTAGTCACAAGCCGCAGCCGCAGGTCTTCCGGCGCACCGGCGAATTGGGCGTAGGCGGACAGATGCTTGCGCGCATGCCGCAGACCGGCATGGGCGCCCATGCAACCCAGCAGGGTTTCCAGATGTTCGATCGCCGCCTGTTTGCGAGGGGCGAGCCCGATGGGCGTGGCCGCCTGCCCGGCCAGAGCTCCGGCGATTTCGCCGACCAGCCATGGCCGCCCAACGGCGGCACGGCCGATCATGACGGCATCGGCGCCCGAGGCGGAGAGCATGGCTTGCGCCGCCTCCGGCCCATCGCAATCGCCGTTGGCGACGAGCGGGATTGTGATCGCCTCGCGCACGCGGGCGATGGCGCCCCAGTCGGCCGAGCCTTTGTAGAACTGCTGGCGCGTCCGCCCATGAACGGTGACGAGTTTTATTCCGGCCGCCTGCGCCTGCCGCGCCAGATCGGGCGCGTTCAATGTCGCCGCGTCCCAGCCGAGCCGCATCTTCAGGGTGACGGGGATGCGCACCGCGCCCACCGTCGCCTCGATCAGCCGCAGCGCCAGCGACGTATCGCGCATCAGCGCCGAACCGGCATAACCGCCGGTGACTCTCTTGGCCGGGCAGCCCATGTTGATATCGACAGCCGCCGCCCCGCTCGCCTCGGCGAGCCGGGCGGCTTCGCCCATCCAATACGGCTCGCAGCCGGCGATCTGAACGATATGCGGCGTGACGCCCTCGCCTTCCGCACGCAGACGGCTTTCCTCGGCGCCGCGCACATAGTCATCAGAGGCGACCATTTCGGAGATGACGGCGCTGGCGCCGAAGCGCATGGCGACGCGGCGCATCCCGACGTCCGTGACTCCCGACATAGGCGCCAGCAGCGCCCGGCCGGAAATCGTCAGTTCGCCGATGGATACGCTCTCAGTGCCCAAAATGTCAGCACCTGCACTCATGCACACAATATAACCAATAACTATCCAGACACCAAGCCCTAACCGCACTGCAACATGAAGGATTGTGCAATAGCGAAGACAAAATTTCGGGCAAGACCTCGCTTAAGGCCCCGGTAAGGACCCGCACAGCACCCCGCAATTGACGGCACCACGAAAAAACATCAGAGGTCACGCATAGGGGCAGTGATCATGAAACCGGCAAACATGGCTGTTGTGCTCGTCGCCGCCGGGCGCGGCGTCCGGGCAGGATTCGAAACACCGAAGCAGTATCAGGCGCTCGCCGGCATGCCGGTTGCGACGCGGACCTTGGATGCGCTTGCTCGCCTCCTGCCGGATGCCCTGATCGTTCCCGTTATCCACCCTGCCGATCAGGTTTTGTTCGATGCCGCCGCCCGGCGCTCTCGCGCCAGAAATCTGCACGCTGCGGTTGCAGGCGGCGCTACGCGCCAAGTCAGCGTTCTCGCTGGACTTAAAGTTTTACATGAAGAAATGAGATCAGATATTATTGTTTTAATTCATGATGTTGCACGACCTTTCTTAACTGAACAGATAATCCTCCGTGGATTAAATGCCGCCGCAGTCGATGGCGCCAGCGTTCCGGCCCTGCCGGTGGCCGACGCTCTCAAGACGGTGGATGCCGGTGGCGTCCTGACCGGCGTCATCGACCGGGGCAGCGCCCGGGTCGTCCAGACCCCGCAGATATTCCGCCTCGGCCTCATCTACGACGCCCATCTGCGGGCCGAGGCCGCAGGGCTTACGGACTTCGCCGATGATGCCGCCGTCGCCGCCTGGGCTGGCCATCCGGTCTCGACCTTCGCGGGCGATCCGGACAATGTAAAACTGACGACGAGAGAGGATTTCGCCTTGGCCGAGGCCCGATTGCTGTCCGAGCTTTCCGACATCAGAATGGGCGCGGGGTTCGACGTGCACGCCTTTGGCCCCGGCGACCATGTGGTGCTGGGCGGCATTTCCATCCCCCATGGCCAGGGTCTCGCGGGCCATTCCGACGCCGACGTGCTGCTGCATGCCCTTACCGACGCCATCCTCGGGGCGCTGGCTGACGGCGATATCGGGTCGCATTTCCCGCCGTCCGATCCGCAATGGCGGGGCGCTCCCTCCCGCATTTTCCTCGAGCACGCCATGAAGCTCGTCCGCGCACGCGGCGGCATGGTCGCCCATCTCGACGCGACGGTCATCTGCGAGGCGCCGAAGATCGGTCCGCACCGGGAGGCTTTGCGCCGCTCGATCGCCGCGATCACCGGCCTTGATATCGGCCGTGTCGCCGTGAAGGCGACGACGACCGAGAAACTCGGCTTCACCGGCCGCGGCGAAGGCATTGCCGTCCAGGCCACGGCCACACTTCGCTTGCCAGCCGGAGCACCCGCATGACCGATCTGAACAGCCCCTTCCCGGCCGACCTCATCGCCCGGGCGACCGAACTCCTGCAGGTCTGCCGGGAAGCAGGCCTCAAGATCGTGACTGCCGAATCCTGCACCGGCGGCCTGATCGCCGGCCTGCTGACGGAAATCCCCGGCTCGTCCGATGTGGTCGAGCGCGGCTTCGTCACCTATTCCAACGAGGCCAAGGCCGAAATGATCGGCGTGCCGATGGAACTCATCAAAGCCCATGGCGCGGTCAGCAAGGAAGTGGCGCAGGCGATGGCCGAGGGCGCCCTGGCGCATTCCAGAGCCGACATCGCCGTCTCTGTGACAGGTGTCGCCGGTCCCGGCGGCGGCACGGCAACCAAGCCGGTCGGCCTCGTGCATTTCGGCGCGGCGCGGCGCGACAGCGCGCTGGTCGACGCCGAGAAGCGCTTCGGCGACCAAAGCCGCGCAGCGATCCGCCTCGCCTCCGTCTCGGTCGCGCTCGATCTGTTGAGCGACTGTGCGCATCTGACTTAAAGCGGTTACGGCCCACCTGAGATGGAGCCGAGATGCGAAGCCTCTACTGCGGCTTGATGCCGGCGGCAGCCGTCACGCGTTTCCACTTCTCCATTTCGCGGCGTTGACGCTCGGCCGTCTCCTTCGAGCCGCCGCTGAGCGGCGTGCCGGCGACCGGAGCCAAGAATTCCTTGGTCTCATCCATCGCCATGATCTGCTTGAACCAGCCTTCCAGCCTGGCGACGATTTCCGGCGCCGCGCCTTTGGGAAGCCAGGCGGCCCACCAGGACGCGAACTCATAATCGGCCACGCCTGACTCGGCCATGGTCGGCACATTGGGAAAGCTTGGATGGCGTGTCGAGGCGGTGCAAGCCAGCGGCTTCAGCCGGCCGGCCTTGATTTGTCCCGAACCGAACGTCCCGTCGATGATCATGAAATCGATGGCGCCGTTCTGAACGTCGGGCACCGTGTCGGCCGCCGTCCGGTAGGACACCGGTACGGCCTGCACGTCGGCGAGAACCTTGTAATATTCCGTGGCGATCTGGGCGGTCTGGTTTGTGTAGGCGTATTTGGCGCGGTCGGTCGATTTCAGATGTTTGGTCAGGTCGGCAATCGTGTTGAGCGGGGAATTCGGCGCAACGACGAGAAAGAACGAAGTTTGCGACAGCAGCGCGACAGGAGTGAAATCCTTCACCACGTCGAAGCTCATGTCCTTGAACAGATACGGCGTGCCGGCCATGTTGGAATTGGCCGAGAACAGCATGGTGTAGCCATCGGGCTTCGCGGCGGCGGCAATCGAAAGCGCAAGGTTGCTGGTGGCGCCGGGCTTGTTCTCGATAATCACCGGCTTGCCGCAGAGTTCTTCCAGCTTCTTGCTGTAATAGCGCGCCAGGATATCCGCGCCGCTGCCCGGCGCGAAGCCGACGATCGCCTTGATGAGTTGCCTCGGATAGTCCTGCTCGGCGATGGCTGGCGCGATCCCGGTTGCGAGCGCAGCCGAGGCGCTCGCCAGCGCGGTCACAAATTGTCTGCGGTCCATCCCAACCTCTCTTTATCCGCTACTGCCTGCGGCTATCATTTGATCACTGCGGTTCCATGCCTGCGGACTTCACCGCATGCGCCCATTTTTCGATTTCGGTTCTCAGCTTGATGCGCGTGGCAGCGCCATCTTCCACCGAGATATTGCTGCCGGAGATGGCGAACTGCTTTTTCGCCGCCTCCGAGCGCATCAACTCAAAACTCCAGTCCTGCAGCTTCTTGATAATCTCAGCCGGCGTGCCGCGCGGCGCGTAGAGCGCCCAGAAAGGCGCGAACACGAAGCCTTCCATGCCCGCCTCGCTCATCGTCGGCACATCGGGCATGGACGGCGACCGCCGCGCAGTGGTGACGGCAAGCGGCTTGATCTTGCCATTGCGCAATTGCCCGGCCGCGAAAGCGCCATCGAGCGCCATGAAATCGAGCGTGCCGCTGCCGAGATCGGCGACCGCTTCGGCGGCCGTGCGATAAGAGACAGGCTCCGCGAGCGCCCCGCCCAGTGCAAGATAATAGGCGGCGGTCAGTTGGCCCGTCTGGTTGGTGTAGCCGTAACGATTGCGTGTTTTTGACTTCAGGTGTTGCGTCAGTTCGGCCACGGATTTGAGCGGCGAGTCCGGCGCGACCGTGATGATGAACGTCGCCTCCCAAAGCGCGGCGATCGGCTCGAACTCGGTTTCCGTGTTGACGTTGAAATCCTTGTAGAGATAGCGGCTGCCGGCCATCGCCGAACTGGCGGCAAGCAGAAGCGTATAGCCGTCAGGCTTTGCCTTCGCGGCAAGCGCCACGGCGATATTGCTGCCGGCGCCCGGCTTGTTTTCGACGATGACCGTCTGCCCGCTCGCCTTCTGTAATTGGGAGCCGATGAAACGCGCGCCGATATCGGCGCCGCTGCCGGCGGGAAAGCCGATGAGCAGATGCACCGGCCGATCGGGATAGGTCTGCGCGCCGGCGGAGGGCGCCGTCAGCAAAGCGAAGGCCAGCACAATCTTGCCGATCAAAGCCATCGTCTCCTCCCGATGACGCTATCCCCGCGCCAGTTGTTTTCAGCAACTTGCCGCGTCTCGGGCGGGCCCGCAAGATGCGCGCGGCCCCTCACACGCGATTATTTCGCATCAAGAAGTATCTGGACCTGCCTGAGCGCCTCGGACGGCAGGGCATAGACCCGCGCCACCTCCGCCTGCAGATCGACGCCCGACAGCGGCTCGGTCACGAGACCTTCGCGATAGGCGGCGGCGTTCGCATCCGAATCGATGAACATCGCATCGAACGCCTGGCGCAATTGCGCCAGCCTGTTCGGCGATATCGCCGGCGGGGCTGCCAGCGCCCAGACGAGATCGCCTTCGCTGTCGAGAACGGACATCACTTGCCGGCCAAGCTCGTCGCGCGCCTCGTCACCGGCAGCCGCCACTCGCGTCTTCCACGCGAAAGGGGCGAGGCCGAAACGGGCAAGGAGCGCGATCTTGCCGTCGCGCAGCCAGTCGCCATGGCGTGCCTGCAGCAGGTTCATCGTATAGCCGCAGGCGGCCTCGATCTCTCCGTTCTCCAGCGAGCGCGACACATCGAACGTGTTGGAATAGCCGGCGACGATCCTGAATTGCGTGCCGGCGAATTCATTGAGCGCCATGAGGTGAGCCTGCCCGCGCGAGCCCGCGCCGAGCGTCCCGGCAAAGCCGGCATAGACCCTTGCATCGTCGAGCTGGCGCAGGATCGACTTGTGCCAGGCAAAGCAGAGAAAGGTTTCGCGCGTGCGGGCGCCGACATAGGCGATCTTTCGGAAGGCCCGCTCCAGGTCCGTTTCCGGATTCAGCGATGCGAAGAACGGATTGGCGCCGGCCAGCCCCAGAACGCTGCCGTCGGCGGGCGCCGCCTCGACGAGATGGCGCGCCGCCACCAGACCGCCGGCGCCGGGCATATTGCGCACCTGGATTTTCGGCGAACCCGGCAGAAATCGTCCCAGGTTCAGGCTCAGGAAGCGCGCCGACTGGAAATACGAGGCTTCGGGACTGAGCCGCAGACTGGCGAGTGAACCCGGCTCCGGCCGGATCGGCTGATCGATCCCCTGCCCCGGCGCGAAACCGACGATGATCGTGATCTCGGTTGGAAATGGCGCGGCATTCGTTTCGGATTGGGCGGCGGCGGGGCCGGACAGAGCGGCAACGGCCAGCACCACGTTCATTGCCTTGGTCTTGGCGCGGCCGGCCATCAGGTCGACGCCGTGGTCCGTCTGGCGGCGGGTCCATACACGATATCAGCGCGGCGCTCGAAAGCCTCGGCGAATTTCCGGAACGCCGCATCGAACAGCCCGCCCATGAGGATGCCGAGCATGCGGCTGCGAAATTCGTAGTCGATGGCAAAATCGACGGTCGACGCTGCCGCCTGATCGGATGCCTCCGCCGCGTCGCGGAAGGTCCAGACATTCTCGAGATGGCTGAACGGGCCGTCGATATATTCGACGAGAATCTTCTGCGCCGGCCGGTCGAGCGTCACCCGGCTGGTGAAGGATTCGCGGATCGCCTTGTAACCGACCGACATTTCGGCAACGAGGACCTCGTTGCCGGCCGCGTCGGTCTGGCGGCGGCGCACGCGCAAGCCAGTGCACATGGGCAGAAACAGCGGGTATTTCTCGACATCCGCCACAAGATCGAACATTTCGGCGGCGGAATGCCGGACGCGCCGTGTGGTCTTGAAACTGGGCATGAAAATCCGTCGCGGCTGTTAAGGCCGCCTCATACCACAGGGCGGCGGCGAAACGCCACTGGACCCGCTAGAGCTTTTTCGGTTCTGATGGAATCAGAACCGAGCTCTAGGTTTTTGTTTTGAGGCATTTTCTTCACGCGAACCGGCATCCACTTCGCTCGAAAATGCTCTAATTGGCAATATAGGCTTTGATCTGATCCGACATGAACTCATCGGCCGTGTGAGGCTTCTGCAGCTCACCCATTTTCAGCATCATGTCGATCACCGCCTGCCAGCGGTCTGGCTTCACCCGATAGTCCCACTTCGGCAGCGGCATCGTCTTGAGCAAGGCAGGGTCGAGACCCGTATATTCCGCTACGTTTCGGCGGGCGCGATCTTCATCCTCGTTCATGTATTGTATAGCCTCGCGCATGGTACGCGCGAATGCCTCGACGGCCTGCGGATTCTTCTTGGCAAAGATGGAGGTTGAATACCAGACGCCAATCGGTTGTTCGGGCACGGATTCAACGAAGTGCCATGACAAGACCCGGCCAACTCCAGATGACTGAAGCATCGTTGTGTAGGGATCGACAGTCACGATCGCATCGACTTGCCTGGATTTCAGGAGATCCGCCTGCGACGGTGTCGGGGTTTCGACGATGCCCACTTTCGAGATGTCGACGCCGGCTTTTTGCAGGACGAATTGCGCGGCGATGGTCTGCTGTCCGTGCAGTCCGGAGACGGAGATGCGCTTGCCGGAAAGGTCGGCCAGACTCCGATATGGCGAATCCTTGAGAACGACGATGGAACCGGAGTCGGGCGGGCTCGCCCGTGACGTCTCGTTCTGAGCCACGGCCATGAGATCGAAGCCACGCTCGCTTGCCTGCATAGCGACGCCCGGAATGGCAAGGAGAATATCGACCGCGCCACTTTTTTGCGCTGCGATCGCCTCCTGGCCATTGCGGAACTCGACCAGCGTAACGTCCAGGCCATTCTTACCGAACATGCCTTGCTTTTGAGCCACCGACAGATCGGTAGAAGCAGCGAACTTCAGGGTTCCGATGTTGAGTTTGTGAAGTGGCGCTTGTGCCCAGGCCGCATGGCTGACTGCAACAAGCACGGCCGATATAGCGAGGCCTTCCCAAATGCGGAGTATGGACATCTCTTCCCCTGGTCGTCCGACGCAAGCGGACGCGCCTATGTTTTATATTGGCTGAGTATCGATGATCTTGCCGGCGGTCGCAAGCTGCGCTCGTGCTAGGACTGCCGGCGATCCGTTATTCTTCCGGCTCGGTCGTGAACAGCAACGGATAGCCCTTGGCGCGGCCGGCCTCGGTCGCGCGCGTCGCCTTGGTCTCGGCGACATCCTGCGTAAAGACCGCGACGACGCAGGCGCCCTTGCGATGCGCGGTCATCATCACCTGATAGGCCTGGTCCTCGCTCATGCGGAACTCGCCCTTCAGGATCGCCACGACAAACTCCCGTGGCGTAAAGTCGTCGTTGATCAGGATGACCTTGTGCAGGCGCGGACGCTGCACCTGCAATTTGACCTTGGTCTTTGGCTTGGTGACGATATCGCTCATCGGAAGTCTTCCGGCGCCCCGGCAGCCATTTTCCTACAATATGTAGCTACCGTCCACCGGTAAGCTGAACAACAAAAAGCCCGGCCGTGGGGCCGGGCCTTTCGTCCTTAACGGAATCGGACTACCTCGTGGGCTTGCCGCTGGTCACGCCCTGGTCGGTCGTTTCCTGCTTGATGTCGTTGGTGCGCTGCTGCTGCGCGTCTTTACGCGTCGTTGCACCGGGCGCGCCCGGAGGCGCACGGGTAGAGGCAGCCGTGGCGCCCTGATCGGTGGTCGATTGCTTCGCGTCATTGACGCGCTGCTCGCGACGATCCTCGCGGTCGATACCGCCGCCGGGCGAACCGGCCGGGGCGCGTGCGCCCGGACGAGTGCCGGAATCCGTGGTGTTGTCGGTTGGGCGGGTATTGCTGGTGGCCGGAGCCTGCGCCATCGCGGCAACGCCCATCGTCAACGAAAGGGCGCCCGCCAACGTGGCGATCGTGATGGATTTGCTGAGCATAATAAATCTCCCGTTTCGACCGTGCTCGGTCATGCGGGAAAACGGCCGGCGTCAGAACTGGTTCCAGATTTTGTCAATCTTATTATAGCCATAGTAGCTATTGCGATAGCGCTTTGTGATGGAACCTTCATGGGCGCGGAACGTCATGAGGGGTTGCGTCAATATTCCCATTCGACGCCGACACCCACCGAGGTCCTGCCGTCGGCGCCGACTTCGCCGACGCCGCGGATGCGCTTGGTAATGTCGACGTTGACGCCCAGTGTCGATTGCTCCGGCTTGGCGCCGGCCCTCACGCCAACGCTGATCCTGTCGGAGATATAGCGCGAGGCGCCGGCACTGACGCCATTCTTGTCCTCGCGCACATCGAGCGTGTCAACGCCGAGCGATTGCCGCAGTTTGTCGAAAACGCCGAGGCCACCGCCTGCGCCGGTGAACTGCGCCACTGTCTGCGCCAGCATGACAGCCTGGAACGCCGACAGGCCGCCGGACGGCTTGGCGAAAAGAATGCGCGACAGCACTTCATCGGACGGCAATTGCGGCTGCGACGAGAACGAGAATGTCGGCTCCGCTGCGGCGCCCGTCACATTTACCTGCAGGGTTGCATCCGACGCCGAGGTTTCAGCCACGAAGTCGATTTCCGGCGACAGGCCGCCGGTGAAGGTGAGCTTGCCGCGGGTAATTTCGATGCGCTTGCCGGCGATACTGATCGAGCCGCGGCGCATATCGAACTGGCCGATGGCCGCGGGCTTCTGCACGGTGCCGCTGAGACGCAGATCGCCGCCGAATTCCGCATCGATGCCGCGGCCGCGCACAAATATGCGCGCCGGCGCGGACACCGAGAGATCGAGCGTGGCGTCGAACGCCGAGCGCGCCTTGGCCTGCGCCTTTGCCTTCTTTTCAAGCGCCATGATTTCGCGGGCGAAGGGACCGGGATCGATATGCTTGGCATTCGGCAACGGCCGCAGCGAGATCGGCAGGCGTTCCGGCACCGTCACGTCCATCGAGTTGAATGTAACCTTGCCGGAAATATTCGGCTTGCGGCCGAGCGCGCCGCCAAGAGCGATATCGAAATCAGCGATGCTGGAAACGCTTTGCGTTGCGCTGATCTGCGCATTGCGGCCGGTGATGTGCAGAGTGCCGGGAAAGCTGGCGGCGGCGTCGATGGCGACGCGGCCATTGCCGCTGATCCGACCGCCGTTGCGCGTGGTCGCCGACAATTGCACGATGTTGAGTTCGCGGCCCGAGCCCGTCAGCCGTGCGCTCAGGTTATCGAGCTTGATGCCGTTGAGCGGATCGGAGAAAGAGCCGCCGTTCATCGTCACCGTGCCGGACACCTGCGGTGCATCGAAGCCACCGGAAAGTTTCAGATCGACCGCCGCCTTGCCGGAGACGGTCTGGCCGTTGGCGGCGAGCATGGTGTTGGCGGCCGCGGCGTCGATAGTTCCGCGCGCACCAAGATCGAGGCGGCGCGATCCGTCAATGGGAACGCGGCCGGATATCTGCAGATTGCCCGCAGCACCCGCTGCGACCTGCGCGGTGAGCGTGGTGGATGTTCCTTCAAGCCTTCCATTGGCATTGATATCTAGCGCGGGCACGCCGGATGAGCGCAACTGCGGGTCGGACAGTTTGGCGATGCGGACCTTCCAGTCGCCGGACGGCGCTGCTGCGGAGCCCTGCAGGCGCACGTCGCCATCGAGCGTGCCGCTGAGAGTCAAGGTCGGCGAGGCGAGCACCAGCAGGCCGAGCGGCAGAGATTTCATATCCAGCGCGACGTCGAGCGTCTTGCCGGCGCGGCCTGTCGCCGTCAACCGGCCGCTGTCGGCAGCGATGGTGATACGGTCGAAGGACAGGGTTTCGTTCTGCCAGGTCAATGTGGCTGGCGTTGCCAGGGCGATGCGCCTCCCCGCACGGCGGGCGTTGAAGGAGGCGATGTCGACACGCAAACGTTCGCCCGGCGTCATCGTCGCCTTGCCGTCGATGAGAAAGCCTTTTGCCTCGCCGTTCAGGTCGAACGCCGTCGATGCCTGATTGCCGCGCGCGACGATACGAAGGCGCGGGATGTCGGTGCCTTGCGCCTTGGCGTTCTCGATCGTTGCCGTCGCATCGATCGTCGGTTTGCGCAGCAGATCGGCGCCCTTGCCGCGCAGGTCGAGACGTCCCACCGTGATGTCGCCGGCGCGGATGCCGCTACCCGATGCCGTCACGTCGGCCGATTGCGTTCCGCCCGTGGCATCGAGCGCAATGTCGGCGGTGAGGCGTCCCTGCATGTCGCGCAAAGCGAAAGCCGACAGGTCTTCCAGCGCCGGCGCGGTGATCGTCAGCTTGCCGGAGGCAAGGCCCGACGGCGCCACGCTTCCATTGGCCTTGATGGTGGCGCGGCCGACAGCGATCTCCGATGGCGCGACCGTCCAGCCGCTGGCGGATTTCGCAACGGCCAGCGTGCCGCTCGCGGCTCGATTGTCGACATCGCCGTCGAGCTTCAGGACGAGATCCGGTAGATTGAGAACATCCTTGCCGGTAATATTCATCTGCAGGTGCCGGATCGGACGGCCTGCCGCGGTGGCGTTTTCCACCGTGAGCGCGCCGTTGGCATTGGGATGCCTCGGATTGCCGGTGGCGGTCATGGCGAGATTGGCGATGCCGGTCAGTCGCTCGTCGAGCGCCGTGAGATTCGAGATCGACGCATCAACCTGCAGAGCAGGACCGCCGCCGGCCTTCACGGACGACAGTTTCGCCCTGACGTTCTGGCCGGCGACATCGAGTGCGCTGGTGCCAAATCCGGCATCGGAATATTCGATGGGCCCATTCAGGGTCAGGGTGCGGCCGACCAGGCGGTCGAGCACCGGTGTTCCCGTCGAAAGATTGGCGAGCTTGCCGTCGATCTTCGCGGCAAACGCGCCGGCCTTGAATCTAGCGTCGAGGTCGAGCGCCAGATCGGCACTGCCGGCCAGCGGCCGCTCCACGATCTGGCCGAGCGGCGCGATATCGGGCATGGCAAGCTGCAGCCTGCCCTTCAACTGTTCGGTGCTGAGCGCGCCGGCATAGCGGATCGACGCCGAGGCGGTTGCGAGTTTGAGGTCGTCGAACATCCAGCCGCCGGCAGCCGGGATGCGCCCGCTTGAATTGATCGTCATCGGATCGGCGAAGAGCGCGGCAAAACGCTCCGGCACGAGGGCCGAAATCCTGCCGCTGCCGTTGAGCGAGAACTGGCGATCCGTGCCTGCCTTCTGCAACCGCGCATCGGCCTGCGCACCGACCTTCTCGCCGGCGGAAAGTGTCAGCCGCGCCGAAAAGTCATCGAGCTTGCCATCGCCCTTCACATCGAGGTCGACCGGCGGCTTGCCGTCGATATTAAGCGCGCTGGCGACAACGCCGCCGGCAGGCTCCTTCGCCGAGATCGCCAATGTGAGATTGGTGGTCTTGGGGTCGTAGTTCAGCTTCGCGCCGATGGCGCCCGGAGCGTCGAGACGCTGGGCCGCGATATCGACATCTGTGCCGACGGAGCTGTCGCCGATCTTTGCGTGGCCGCCGAGGCCGATGCGGGCCGCCTGCCCCACCACGTCCTGTCCCAGGGCCAGTTCGCCAAGACGGAAGCTGCGGATATCGACCAGCACCGGCAGATCGGGGATCATGGATTTCGGGTCGAAGGGCGCGGTTTCGGCAGGCGCAGGCGCGGTGCTGCTGAGGGGCTTGCGCAGGACTTCCGCTTTGCCTGCATCGAGGCCATCGACTTCAAGGCGGCCGCGCAAGAGCGCCACGCGGCTCCATACCAGCCGCGCGCGATCGAGCCTGAACCAGACGCCGTCGCGATCGGCGATCGAAACGTCGCGGATGGTCGAGTCCGACGACAGCGCGCCGTCGACCGCGCCGATGGAGATGATCATGTCAGGCGAGGACAGCATGCGCGAGATGAAGGAAGCGAGCACGCCCTTGTCTTCTTCCGCGCCCTGCAGAACGCTGCGGCCGGCCCAAAACCCGGTCGCCAGCACGGCGACGAGCGCGAGAGCGATGAAATTGCGCCAGGAGGAGAGCGTGCGAAGTGCTGCCATCAGAATGACTGCCCCAGACCGACATAGATCCCATAGCGGGGATCCTCGTTCTTTCTGTTGAGAGGCATGGCCACATCGAGCCTGATCGGGCCGATGGCGGTAAAGTAGCGCAGGCCGAGGCCGGCGGCGACCCTGATGCCATCCTTGAAATCCGGGATGGACGAGGCACCGGCGTTGCCGGCATCGACAAACGGCACGATGCCGATAGTATCGGTGATCTTGACGCGTGCCTCAAGCGAGCCTTCGACCAGGCTGCGGCCGCCGATGGGAATGCCGAAGGGGCCGCGCGGGCTAAGGGTCTTGTAGGCGAAGCCACGGACCGAGCCGCCGCCGCCGGCAAAGAAGCGGCGGTTGGCAGGAATGTCGATCAGATCGGCTCCGGCCAGGGAACCGACGGCAAGCCGCGCGGCCAGAATATATTTGGAATCCTCGTCGAGCGAATAATAGGCCGAGGCCTGCGCCTTGGTCTGCAGCATGTTGAGCGTCGAGCCGAAGGCCTTCGCATAGGGCGAGAACGACGCCATCGCGCGTATGCCCTTGGTGGGATTGAGCAGGCTGTCGGTGCTGTCGTAATTGGCCGCGGCCTGCAGGCCGATGAGCGTGTAGTCGACGGTGCCCAGAATATCTTCGACCCGGCCGCGCTCGCCGTCCACACCGAGCGAGACATAGGTGTTTTCGCTGAAACGCCGCCTGATCGCGACGGTCGCGCCAGCCGTCTCCGCGATATAGGAATTGGTGCGTTCACGCGCGACCTGAGCGTCGATCAGGAGATCATTGCGGCTGCCGCCCAACGCCGGCTTCAGAAAGCTGGCCTTGACGCGGCCGGTCAGGTTTTCGGGATCGAGCTTCTTCGTCGGTTTGAACTGAATGCCGCTGATCGAGGTGGCATAGCCGCCCTCGACATCGAAGCGCAGCCGCTCGCCGCCGCCAAACAGATTGCGGTCCATCCACCAGGCGCGCAGCGTCGGACCATCCACAGTTGAATAGGCCGCCGAGGCGCCGACCGAATGCCGCGGGCGCTCGGTCACGGTCACCGTCACCGGCAAATTGCCGTTGGCATCGAGCCGGTCGGCCTCGTCGATGCGGACCGAACCGATAGCCTCGATCTTTGAAATGGACTTGCGTGTGTCCGCCAGCCGCTGCGGATAATAGGGTTCGCCCGGTTCGAGGTAGATGTACGACCTGACGACATCCGGATCGATGCCCTTGGCTCCCTCGAGCGTCACCGGACCGATGCCCGCCTTCTGGCTGGGATCGATGGTGATGGCGAGATCCATCGTCGCGCTGCGATGGTCGACGACCGGCGCGATGGAGACGAGTTTTGCCAGCGGTCGCGAATTGTCACGCAGATGGCCGATTTCAAGATTGGCGCCGGTGCGGATATTGCCGGCGCTCGCCTCGTCGCCTGGCTTCAGCGGAAAGCCGCGCGGCGGAATCAGGTCCGGCGCCAGCGGCTGGTTGGTGCGGGCGTCGAAAACCCGGATGTCGCGCAGCTTGAACAAGGGACCTGGCGTCACCTCCACGTTGACGGGGACGAGGCTGCGTCCGCGCGAGGTCTCGGCAGCCGAAGCCGCCCCCGGATTGTCGCCATTGGGATCGAGCGTCCGGCCGGCGACGACGATGCGGATGGTGGCGTTGAAATAGCCCGCCCCCCACAGCGTTTCGGCAAGGCGGGGAACATCGGCGATGGCGCGACGCACGAGACCGTCCCCGGAAGGCGGCGGCTCGCGCCGCAATTGCCAGAGATTGGAGCTGTCCTTCAGCGCCTGCGACAGATCCTTGTCCTCGACACCCGTGATATCAGCGACATAAGGCAGGTTTTCTCGGGAAGGCGACGGCAGGGGAGGTTCGCCGCCGAACAGGCCGAAAAAATCGAAGGCTTGCGCCGCCGGCGACAGCACAGGTGCGAATAAAATCGCCAATGTGGCCGTCAGGGCAAAACGCACGCGCCAAAAACTCCAATGCGGCAGATCAAAATGAATCAGCCTGCCTATCCCCAAAACTCACGGACGCCCTGCATCTTCACCTGAAGACCGCTAAAAAACTACCAATTATTCGAAATGATCCAACCCGGATCGGTCCATCCCAAGACACCAATGCATCATGACGTATCGGGTTCCGATTAATTGACGGAAAGCCGCAACACCCGCGCCAAGGCTCACAAGCCGCTTGAGCTTGCTTACTTATTCTTTTGAAATTCTGTGCTTTTTAATCAACGCGCAACTTCGCCGTTGCGCCGGCCAAGCTCGAAAACGCGCTCGCTGGCGAAGATGTCGAATGGTGGGCGCGACAGGGATTGAACCTGTGACCCCTCCCGTGTGAAGGGAGTGCTCTGCCGCTGAGCTACGCGCCCGGACACCATGAGTAATGGCGGCTATATCCTCTGCGCGCCCCATGGGTGTCAAGCGACGCTTAGAAACGACGCCTGGAAATTCCCCTCAGGCCCCCACGTTCGCGCCGATCTTCAGGCTTTCCACTGCATCCCAAAGGCTGTCGAAGCTGGAAATGATGCGATCCGGCGCAAAGGTGTGTACGGGCGCGTCCGTATAGCCGAAATCGACCGCGACCACCGGAATGCCGGCAGCCTGGGCCGTGTGGATATCGGTTTTCGAATCGCCGATCATCACCGCGCGGGCGAGATCGCCGCCGGCGCGGTCGATGGTCATGGTCAGGGCGCGCGGATCGGGCTTGGAAATCGGCTGGCCATCGACCTTGAACGTATCCTGGCCGCAGATGGCGCCGAAGCGCTGGGCGACACCAAGTTCGCGCAGCAGCATCAGCGACGGCCCTTCGACCTTGTTGGTGCAGACGGCAAAGCGCCAGCCTGCCGCCTCGAAGCGATCGAGCGTCGCCACGACGCCGGGAAACAGATGGCTCTCCTGGGCGATGCGGCTTTCGTATTGGGCCAGATAGTCCTGGAACAGGACTTCCAGCCGATCGGGATCGACGGCCCGGCCGGCCGCCTTGAAGCCTTGCTGGATCAGCGCCCGACCGCCGGCACCGACCATTTCACGACCATCGGCGAGGCTGACCGGCGCGATCCGCTCACGCTCCAGGATGACATTGAGCGATCCGATCAGGTCGCCGGCGGTTTCGGCCAGCGTTCCGTCGAGATCGAAGACGAGGATGGGTGGGAGGATGGGAGCAACGCGGGTCAAGGGCATGGCTGCCCCGTACCACAATCTGCGTCGGGCGTGAAAGCCTGCACATCTTTTGCCGCGATCCCCTGTAAAATCGGGCTTATCGATTCGCGGCGGCGCAAGATCGCGTCCGCCGTTCAAACTGGCGGGTTTACCATGACGATCAGGGCGATTTCAGCGGCCGTTCTTGTTCTAGCCGGGACAGCGGGCGGCGCCCTGCCCGCGCTGGCGGCGAATTATCAATTCATGTCTTCGCCCGCGACCGGCCTCAACCTGATGTACCGGCTCGACCGGCTGACCGGCGAGGTCGGCGCCTGCCAGTACGGCCTCAAGGACGGCACGGTTGGCACGACGCTCTGCTACCGCTCTGGCGAGGGCGCAGGACCGCAAACCTCGTCGGAGTATGCGCTTGCCGCCTCCCACCACGAGGGCGAAGCCGGGATTTTCCGCGTCGACCTGCGCAACGGCACCATGTCGATCTGCTACCTCCTCAACGACGCCATCGTCTGCACGCCGCCGGGCAAGTAGCCGCCCCTCTTCGCGGGGGTTGACCTGACGCCGGCAAATCCATAACGACCGGAGCATTGCAGCAGACTTGTTCCGGGGACGGTTGTGGACAACGCCAAACGCATGGCCGCCGAACGGGCCGCGGAATTCGTCCGCGACGGGATGCGTCTCGGCCTGGGAACCGGCTCGACGGCGGCGCATTTCGTCGATTGCGTCGGCGAGCGGGTTGCAGCCGGCACGAAGCTGATCTGTGTCCCGACCTCGGAAGCGACCCGCAAACAGGCGGAAAAGCTCGGCATTCCCCTCTCGACCCTGGATGAGACGCCCGAACTCGACCTGACGGTCGACGGCGCCGACGAGTTCGACCAGGAGTTGCGGCTCATCAAGGGCGGCGGCGGCGCGCTGCTGCGTGAAAAAATCGTCGCCAATGCCTCGGAGCGGATGATCGTCATCACCGATGCCTCCAAAAGCGTCGCCCGGCTTGGCCGTTTCCCGCTGCCGGTCGAAATCGTGCCCTTCGGTGCCGAGGCGACCCGGCGCGCCATCACCAGGATGCTGGTTGATATGGATCAAACCGGCGCGATCAGGCTGCGCATGGGCGCCGACGGTCTTGTTTTCGTCACCGATGGAGGCCACTACATCTTCGATTGCGCGCTGGGCTCTATTGCCGACCCTGACGGTCTTGCCCGCGCGCTTCATGAAATTCCCGGCGTCGTCGAGCACGGATTGTTCCTCGGGCTCGCCGATGCTGTCATAGTCGCCGGCGATGCCGGCATCAAAATCATTGGAAACCCGGGGCCCTGATCCCGTCTGCGATACCTTTGGAGACTGAACGTGAACCTGACCCGATCCTCTTTGCTGTCGGCCTGCCTGTTTTTAGCGCTTCCCGCCGTTGCCTTTGCGCAGGCAAAACCTGCCGCGCCCGCGCCTGCTGCACCGGCTGCGGCTGAGACCGATGCCTATGCGCCCGACCATATCGCCGCCGCGCGGCAGGTCGTGCTGACTTCGGGCATCGCCAATACGTTCAACCTTTTCTATCCGCAACTTGCCGACCAGGCGGTCAACGCCCTGACGCGCACGCGGCCGGAAATCCGCAACGACCTGATCGCCGTGCTGAAGCAGCTTGAGCCGGAATTCTCGGACCGCAAGGAGGAGGTCATCAAGGCGACGTCCAATGCCTTCGCGGGCGCCATGAGCGCCAAGGACCTCAAGGACACGGCTGCTTTCTTCGCCTCCGATGCCGGCAAGGCCTATGTCGCGATGCAGCCGAAGGTCATCAACCAGATGGTCGTCGCCATCGACGCCTGGAACCGGCAGCTGTCGACCGATCTCATGGTCCGCGTGCGCGAGGAAATGAAGAAAAAGGGTATTCAACTTTAACAGACCCTAACCGAGGCGCGCACCGTGGCTGAATACGACGTCGACCTTTTTGTCATCGGAGCGGGCTCCGGCGGCGTTCGCGCCGCGCGCATTGCCGGCGGCTACGGCGCCAAAGTCATGGTGGCGGAAGAGTTCCGCATCGGCGGTACCTGCGTCATCCGCGGATGCGTGCCGAAAAAGCTCTACGCCTACGCCAGCCGCTTCGCCGACGATTTCGAAGACGCCAAAGGCTTCGGCTGGTCGTTTCCTGAAAAGCCGACCTTCGACTGGCACAAGCTCGTTCAGGCGAAGGAGACCGAAATCTCGCGGCTGTCGAGCCTTTACCGCAAAGGCGTCGAGGGCTCGGGCGGCGTCATGGTTCAAAGCCGTGCCGAGGTCGTGGATGCGCATACGGTGCGGCTGATGCACGAGGGCCGCAACGTCACCGCGAAATATATCCTCGTCGCTACCGGCGGATCGCCGACCCTGGTGCCGCCGATCCCCGGCATGGAACACGCGATCTCCTCGAACGAAGTCTTCGACCTGAAAGAGTTTCCGCGCCGGCTGCTCATCGTCGGCGGCGGCTATATCGCCGTCGAGTTCGCCAGCGTATTCGCCCGCCTCGGCGCCAAGGTGACGCTTGCCATGCGTGCCGAAAACGTGCTGCGCGGCTTCGACGAGGACATGCGCAACGGCCTGCGCGACGGGCTGGAACATGCCGGCATCCATTTTCGTTTTTGCGCCCTGCCCGCGAAAATCGAAAAGCTGTCGCATGGTTTGGATGTCACGTTCACCGACGGTTCGACCGGCGATTATGACCAGGTGCTGGTCGCCACCGGCCGGCATCCGCATACGCACGGTCTTGGCTTGGAGAAGGCCGGCGTCGAGTTGAACCGCTCCGGCGCCGTCAAGGTCGATGGTTATTCGCGCACCAACATCCCGTCGATCTACGCGGTGGGCGACGTGACACACCGCCTCAACCTGACGCCGGTCGCCGTCCGCGAGGGCCACGCCTTCGCCGACAATGTGTTCGGCGGCAAGGACATCAATGTCGACCGCGACGACGTGGCGACCGCCGTCTTCTCGACGCCGGAGATCGGCACGGTCGGTCTCACCGAAACGCAGGCGCGCGAGATTTTCGACGTCGTCGACATCTATCGCGCCAATTTCCGGCCGCTGAAGTCGACGCTCTCCGGCCGGCAGGACCGCACGATCATGAAGCTCGTCGTCGACGGCACGAGCGACCGGGTGCTCGGCGCGCATATTCTCGGGCACGATGCAGGCGAGATGGCGCAATTGCTCGGCGTCGCCGTCAAGATGCGCGCCACCAAGGCTGATTTCGACGCGACCATGGCGGTACATCCCACCGCCGCCGAAGAACTCGTGACCATGCGGACCCGCACGGCGCGCTATGAAAAAGAACACCGGCTATAGTGTCGATAGACAGATTGCATCGCAGCATCCGTGCGGGGGTCAAGCCGGTGCCTGCACGGTGGCTATACTGACGCGGATCGCACCGACATCCGCACCGGCCAGAGAGCAATCGCTACGAAGGCCCAATCAACCGGCCAAGTAGCTGTGGATTAGCTAGCAGTGTCGCGCTATCCGTGCGGTGCACGATTTTTCCACGATCGAGCACGATCGCGTTGTTGGCGATCGAGAGCGCGAGACTCGCTTTTTTGTTCGACCAGCAGAACCGAAAGCGAAGCGTCCTCTACCAGGCTTTTTATAGCGCGATGAATTTCTGCTACGACCACGGGTGCGAGTCCTTCCATGGGTTCGTCGAGCAGGAGGAGATCGGGATTGAGCATCAGGGCGCGGCCGATCGCCAGCATCTGCTGTTCGCCACCTGACAGATGATCGCCCGCATGCCGCCGGCGTTCTCGCAACCGTGGGAACAGAGATTCGACACGCTCAAGCGTCCACGGGCCGGCTCTTGCCACAACGGTCAGGTTTTCACGGACGGACAGCGACGGAAATATCCAGCGTTCCTGGGGCACCCAGCCCAGCCCGACGTGCGCGCGCGAGGCGGGATGAACTTTGAGAAGATCGCTGCCCTGCCAACTGATTCTGCCGGCATGAACACGGGTCTGGCCCATGATTGTCGCCAGCAATGTTGTCTTGCCCACGCCGTTACGCCCGAGAACCGCGATGCTTTCGCCTTTCGACAAAGCGAGATCGACGTCCTCAAGCACCAGCGAGGCGCCATAACCGGCACTCAGTCCGGCGATACGTAGCATCTCAGTCATGACCTCCTTCGCCAAGATAGATTTGCCTGACGCTGGCATTGCCGGCAATTTCCGAAGGCGTCCCTTCCATGAAAACCTGTCCGTTCATGAGCACGATGATTTTCTTTGCGAAACGGAAGACGAGATCCATATCGTGCTCGATAAACAGGATCGCCGTCGATGCCGGCAACGCGTCAATGACTTCGAACAGCTCGGCGCTTTGGGTCGAAGGAATTCCCGCCGCCGGCTCGTCGAGCAGCAGCAGCCGCGGCCGCGCTGCCAGGCCTAGCGCGATTTCGAGAAGGCGCTGCTTGCCGTATGGAAGGCCGCCGACCGGGAGATCGGCGTCGGCGCCGAGCTTCACCAGGTCCAGCAGGCAAGACGCCTCCTCGTATTGCGCAGTCATCCGGTTGCGTGGTGCAAGCCATTTCCAACCCATGCCGTCACGCTCGAAAACCGCCAAGGCAACCTGCTCTCGCACGGTTAATCTCGGGAACAAGCTTGTAATCTGGTAGGTGCGCGCAAGCCCATGCCGGACACGGATGTGCATCGGCGCGCTGGTCAGATCCACGCCGGCAAATGTGATGTCGCCACTGGTCGATGAGAGCGCGCCGCTGAGCATGCTCACGAGCGTTGTCTTGCCAGCACCGTTTGGCCCGATCAAAGCATAACGCGCACCTTCGGGTATTGTAATTGAAACGTCGTCGACCGCACGCAATACGCCGAAGCATTTGGAAAGACGTTTGGTTTCAAGCAACGTTGGGCTCACGTGTCGCGTCCCCCTGCACGCGGCGCCATCAGGCCCATGATTCCGCTCGGCGCCAAGAACGCACATGCGATCAGAACCAAGCCGAGCCAGAACTGCCAGTACACCGGGCTCAGACCGGACATCCAGTGATGGGCACCCATGTATAAAGCCGCGCCGATCAGGCCCCCATATATCCTCCCAATTCCGCCAAAGATCAGGATCACCAGCACGTCAGCCGACAGTTGAACACTCAGGACGTTGAGCGCGACCACCTGTGTGGTTTGAGCGAGAACCGCGCCGGCCGCGCCCGCGATCGCGGCGCTGATCACGAAGGCGGCAGTCAGACGCCCTTTCACCGGTATGCCGATGCCCGCGGCTCGCAAAGGGTTATCGCGGATTGCCTCCAGGCTCAGCCCGAATGGGGATTTCACGACAAATCGCGCGAGGATGAAGCCGAGAACGAAGGTACACCAGGCGTAAGCGAAGCCAATTTTTCCGGCCAGGTCAAAATCGAAGACGCCGAGGAGCGGCCATACCTCCATGCCCTGAAGGCCATCGGCACCGCCGGTTATGCCCGCTGCACGGTTCGCCGTCTCATACAATAGAACGGCGATTCCAAGCGTAATCATCAGGCGCGCGAGCGTGCCACTCCGCGCGGTCAAAAGACCGATTGGAATGCCGAGCGCGCCTGCGGCACAGGCTGCCACGAGAACGCCTGTAAGGGGCTCGCCCCAACCGTGCACGGACAGAAGGCCGGCGACATAGGCGCCGGCTCCGAAGAATGCGGCGTGCCCAAGCGTTGCGATCCCGGCATATCCAACGAGCAGGTCGAGCGAGATCGCCAGGAGCGCCATCACAAGAATCTGGCTTCCAAACACCAGGTAGTCAGGCAAAGCGATAGCGTAGCATAAGGGTGCCAGGATACATGCCGCGGCAGCAAGTCTTCGCGTCAACGCGCCCTCCCGTAGAGACCGTTGGGGAACATGACGAGCAGTGCCACCATCAAGAGATATAAGGTAAAACTTCCGGTTTCGGGCGCGTAGTAACGGCTTGCGGTGTCAAGGATGCCGACGATCAACGCCGCAAGGAGAGGACCAACGAAGCTGCCGGCTCCCCCGACCACGACAACAAGCAGGAAGTAAACGAGGTATTTGAACGCGAATGACGGATCGAGACCAAGGAGCTGGACTCCAAGCGCGCCGCCCAAGCCTGCCAATGCCGAACCGAAGGTAAATGCAATCGTCATCAGGCGATCGACATTGATTCCCATGCCGATCGCCGCCCTCCGGTTGTCGACGGCGCAACGGAGCTGTGCACCAAATCGGGTGAGCTGCACGATCGATGCCAGCACAACAGCCATGGCCACCACCAGCACCACGGTGAACAGGCGGAAAGTCGAGATATTTGCGTCCAGAAACGAGATTTGTCCCTGTAGATACGGAGGCAGGTGAATCGGCTGAGATCCAGCGCCAAACAGAAAGACCGCCGACGCAGCGCTCACGTTCAGCACGCCAACTGTAAAGAGCACCTGCGTCAGATGACTTGCCTCATAGAGCCTTCGATAAAGTGCGAGTTCCAGGACCAGGCCAAATACACCTGCGATCAAAAATGCCAAAGGAAGCATTGCGAGGTAAGGGATGCCTAGCGCGTTCATGCCATAGACGCATGCATATCCACCGACCATGGCGAAGGCGCCATGGGCCAGATTAGCAAATTGCATGAGACCCATCGTGATCGACAGGCCGGCGCTGATGATGAAAAGAAGGCTCGCATAGGCGATACCGTCGAGAAGAACGCCGATGAACTGCATGAACCCAGCCGTCCTACTGTTTTCCGTTATCCTTCACCGCGTCGTAAGTTTCGAACTCGACGTTAGTGAGAATGCCGTTCTTGCGTTCAAGTCGGCGAATATAGATGTTTTGAACGATGTCGCGGGTCTGCGGATCGAACGAAACCGGTCCACGAGGACTCTCAAGCTTCATGTTCCGCCATATCTCGACCGATTTTACGGGGTCGAGTTTTCCCGCCTGCGCCTCAACGGCCTTGTAGAGCATGTTCATCGCGTCAAACGCGCCGACCGAGATGTAGGTCGGAATCCGGTTGCCCGAAACACTCTTGTAGGCCTCCACGAAGGCCATGTTTTCCTGGCTTTGATGGTCTTCCGAATAGTGCTGCGAAGAAATGATGCCAATGGCATCGTCGTCCAGGGTCGCTGTGATCTGCGGTTGCAGCATGCCGCCTTCGACAACGAGCTTCACCCCCTTCTTGTCGAGACCGGCGTCGCGGAACGCCTTGATGAAATTTTTTGCCTGGTCTGGCGCCGGTAGAAATGCGAACACGCCGCCCGTCTCGGAATCCTGAATGCGTCGGATATAGGAGGCAAAGTCGATCGTATCGAGCGGTACGCGGATACTGCCGGTCATGGTTCCACCGGCTTCCACGAATTCGCGTTGAAATGCGTTCTCGGAGTCGATTCCCGGAGCGTAGTCCGCGACGATCGTGAAGACCCGCTTCATTCCGTTTTTGGCGACCCACCGTGCAAGGGGCGCCGTGGTTTGGGCAACGGTGAAGGAAGCCCTCGCCGTATATGGAAACTTGGCCAGTATGCCGGATGTCGCGGCATTCATGATCAACATCGGCGTCTTGGACTGGGTGCTGACCTGTCCCGCGGCAATCGCGGTCGGCGTGAAAAGATGGCCTGCCAATACGTCGACTTTGTCGCGAGTGACGAGTTCCTGAGCCAGACGCCGTGCGACATCGGGCGCCGGAGTCGGCGCATCGCGGCTGATGACGATCACTTTGCGCCCTGCAACCACATCGCCGTGAAGCTTGAAGAAGGCTTTGATGCCGTTGTCCATTTCAAGACCGGCCGTCTCACTTCCGGAGAACGGTGCGATCAACCCGATCTTCAAATCGTCCGCCCGCGCGGCGACGGCGGTTAGAACGGCCGCCAGACAGACAACGGTTCTGAATGATGCTTGCATTGTCCCTCTCCCTCTAAACATTCGTTCCAGCCTCGCGGCGCGACTCCGTCTCCGCAGCGCCGCGATCAGACGTTGCGCCGGTTCAGCGCTGAGGCGTCCACCAGTAAAATCCGTTGGCTGTGCCGGTGCCGGCATTCGAACGGTAGCAAGGCACGTAATCGATCTCGTGCATTTCCGCCCTGTCGCTGCCGAGCACGCCGGCAAGCGAAATCCACGACTTCAGCTCCGAGGTGCCCGACTGCAGTTCCTCCAGCGGAACCGACGTCAGGAATTCCACATCCCGCTTCCCGAGCGCCGTCACGAATTGACGATCGAACTGCTCGTCGATCACGAAGTGGCTCATGCCACCGGAAGCGAACACGGCGACTTTCTTATCCGAAGGCCAGGTGTCGATGGCGTGTCGGACGACCTCGCCGAACCGGTAGGCGCGCCTGGCCGAAGGCTGGTTGGGCGAATAGAATGTGTTCTGATAGATCGGCACGTTCGGCACCACCTTGTCGCGCATGACCTGCCGGTAAATGTGACCGAAAGCATGGGAGGCGCCGTTGCGGGCGTTCTTCGGCCAGACCTTCGACGCCGCGACGTCGAACTCGTTCTCCATCATCGTCCTGACGATATGGGCGCCGAGCTCCGGCACGCCGGAATATTCCGTGTAGGCATCCGTCGCATGGCCGTGTTCAGCTTCCGCGACACCCGGCGGAAGGCTGGCCCTTGCCGCCTCCGATTGCGGATAATTCGGAATCCTGTCGCCATAGAAGATCATGAAGGCGGGATTCAGCTCATCTGTCGCGAAAATCTCGTCCTGGTCGTTGCCGAGAACCACGGCGATATCGGCGCCGATCTCCTGCCACTTGTCCGCGAGCTGCGCCATCGCGGCCTGGCAGCGCGCATGATACCCGCGCTGCGCTTCCATGGACGACTTCGCCTCGAGCCCCTCGACGCGGCGCATGTCGACCAGCTCATCGAAACTGTAGAGGCCGCCGCGGAACGGGTGCTTGCGCTCCCTGTCCGCCTTGACGCGCAACTGCCATTGCTCGACCGTGGTGTGCAACTGCGGCCCGTGCGTCGTCGCCATCGCCAAAACGATTTCTGCCATCAGGTCTCCGATAGGATGTAGCGCCGCGAGATTGAACGGGCGCCCGGCAGATCCGGGCGCACCGCAGGCACCGTGCGGCGAAGGCGCCGCGGTGCCGTCAACCTCGCCTTGTCAGGCGCGCAGGTCCGCCTTCGAGATATCCATTCCCATCAGCCCGCCGGCCCAGACATTCGCATAGACCTGCGAATTGTTGGAGACGTGCCCGGTCACTGCCAGGATGTCGTTGAGATAGCAGCCGAACGGGACGCTTTCGTAGATGCCCGAAGCACCGCAGGCCTTGTAGATTGCGAGGGCAAGCTCCGCGACGCGGAAGGTCGCCGAACTGGTCTGGTAACGGAACATCTGGCGCTCGTCGAACGGCAGCGTGCCGCCGCCGGCCACAGCCCTCATCAATCGCCCGAGGTTCCTGTAGCAGTTTCCCTTGACCTCATCGACCATCGCCAGCGCCGTCGCGACGGCATTGGCCGCCACCGGGTCTTCTGAGGCCCGCAGGCCGCGCAATGTCACCCGGTCGCGCGCGACGTCGCAGAACTGCTCGACCATGCCTTTCAGGGCGCCGAGGGGGACCGGCGACGTGGTGATGCGTCCCAGCACCTGCCAGAACGGGAGCTGATAAAGAATGCCGGGATTGACGATTTTTCCAGGCGTCTGGCCGGCGTTCACCAGCCTGAATTCGAGCGTCCTGTGCTCGGGAACGAACTGGTCGCGGATGACGATGTTATGGCTCCCCGTCCCGCGCATGCCATGCACTTCCCAGTTCTCCTCGATATCGAACTGGGACCGCGCGACCATGAAGGCTCTATAGTCGCCCGTCTGGATGCGGTTGGTCGTTGCGGTCAGTCCGTCGTCGTAAACCGCGCCACCCACGAGCGCGTAATCGCAGAGATGGACACCGCTCGCGAACTTCCAGACGCCGGACAGCTTAAATCCGCCATCGACCCGCTGAACCGGGTTCGGCGCATAGGGCGACGACAGCAGGGCACGAGGATTCCTGCCCCAGACTTCCGTCTGCGCCTCATCGCAGAAGTGCGAGAGATGGAAAGAGTGGATGCCCAGAACGCCGGTCGCCCAGGCGACGGAAGGGTCGCCTTCCGCAAGCGTCGACATCGTCTCGAGCCATTCGATAGGACTTGTCTCTCCGCCCCCGAAGCGGCGCGGCTGCAACATCCGGAAGAATCCGCCTTCGTGAAGCAGTTCAGCCGTCTCGTCGAGGACGCGATTGGTTTGCCATTGCCGGCGCGCTCGCTCGCGCAATACGGGGATGAGCTGCCTGGCCCGCTCGACATAAACCGATTTGCTGAAATCACCCAGGGCAAAATCGATGATGTTACTCTCTAATGGGATCATGATCATTCCTCCCGAATGGATGGCGCATCGCCGCTCACGCCTAACTCGCGAGGAAATGAGTTGAAAATCGCTGTTTTTACAAACGATTAATTCTCATTCACAGCATGAGCGGCTGGAATGTTCAGCGCGGGGATAGCCGAGACCGGAGCGGCTGCGCACGCCCATGCGCGCGGGGGGACATGCGCCGAAACCAGCGGTTCGGCTGCAAGCCTGCTGCACCGCAACCGCGCTTGCCAGCGCTTCGGGGATGGGCCATTTTCGCGCGGAACGGCCAACTCCCCGTCATCCTCGCGGCAGGCAGCACTGCGCCGTTCGCGTTGGATGGACGATGGCCGACTTTCACTTCCCGGACCGGAGATTGTTGCCGCCGATTGCAGCGTTGCGTGCATTCGATGCCGCCGCGCGGCTCGGGAGCTTCACGATCGCTGCCGAAGAGCTCGGCGTGACCCAGGGCGCGGTCAGCAGGCAGATCAGGCTGCTCGAGGATTTGCTGCAGGTCACCCTGTTCGATCGGTCGCATCATCGGGTCGTGCCGACCGATGCCGGGCGGCACTATGCAAGGCATGTGTACGCCATCCTCAGCCGATTGATGGTGGCGAGCAACAGTACGGCAGCCTTCAGCAAAGCGAGCCACAAGCTGCACATCGGCATCATTCCTACGATGGGCTCGCGATGGATCATCCCCCGCCTCACCGAATTCCTGGCGAAGCATCCCGACATCGAGCTGCGCTTCAAGGCCATCAACCCGGAGATGACGCTTGACGAAGATCAGCTCGACGGCGCCCTCATCGTCGGACGCGGCATGTGGAAGAACACGATCTCGCACCGGCTTACGAGCGAGGATCTCATTCCGGTCGCATCTCCGCGTTGGATCGAACGCTTCGAGGTCAAGCAGCCGCAGGATCTGATCGGCCCTCCTCTCTTGACCCATACGCCCAGGCCGGATCTCTGGCTGCGCTGGTTCGAAAAGAACGGCATCGAGGCGGACGTTCTCGTCTCCTCGACGCTCGCACTGGAACAGATCACCATGCTGCTGGAAGCTGCACTGGCAGACCTGGGCGCGGCCCTGCTGCCCAGGCTTCTGATCCGTCGCGAACTGGAGAACGGAGAACTCGTCGCCCTGTCTGGCGATGCCCTGCAGGTGAACGAAGGATTCTTCTTCGTCTACGCCGATCATCGGGAGGCATATGCACCGCTGGCGGCCTTTCGAGACTGGCTCTCGAGCGTATTCGAAACCTGATTCATCGCCGTCGTAGATCGGCACATGATCGATCGCCAAGCCCGCAACGACCGCTTCCGCGACAGAGAGGGTAGCGATTCCCGGAGCCGCGCCAGCGAAGGCTGTGCGCCGGGCAAAAGCGGAGGGGAGACCACCCGTCCCATTACGTTCCAAACCGGAACAAATGAGTTGCCGGGAAACGGCCTAGTGCAGGGCGTGCCGCGCATGAGACTATGCGCCAGCTTCGGCGATTGACGCGACATGCCGGGCATAAGAACCCGGGAGGACGACGGATGCCGCCAGCCTTGCTCGCAAGAACCACTATTGTGATCTCTCTGCTGCTGGGCGCGCTGCCGTGCCACAGCCAGGAGGACGTTGCCGCTTTCTACCACGGCAAGACGCTCGAAATGCTGGTGCCCACGACGGCCGGCAACGACTTCGACCTGCGGGCCAGATTGCTCGTGCGCTTCATGCCCGACCACATCCCAGGCCACCCGACGTTCATTACCCGCAACATGCCCGGCGGCGGGGGCATCGTCGCCATGAACCATATGGCCTCGCGCGTCCCCCGCGATGGGACTACCTTGCACATCATGTTTCCAAGCGTCGGCGCGCTGCAAGCCATCGGCACGCCGGAGATCAATTTCGATCTTCGCCAGTTTCGCTTCATCGGCAACACCAGCACAAGCCCCAATGTCATGACCGTCTGGCATACGTCGGGCATCAAGACGCTCGAGGATATGAAGACCAAGGAGGTCGTGCTGGGGTCGACAGCAGGCGACAGCGGCGTCTACTACGCCCGCGTGCTCAACGACTTGATCGGCACCAAGATCCGCCTCGTCTCCGGCTATGCCGGCGGCGGCCAAGTCAACCTGGCGATGGAGCGAGAGGAGGTGCAGGGCCGGGCCACCAACTCCTGGGCGGCGTGGAAGACGACCAAGCCCGACTGGATCACTGACGGCAAGATGCTCACCGTCCTTCAGGTCGGCCTGACCCGTCATCCCGACCTGAAGGATGTGCCCCTCCTCATCGAACTTGCGGCCAACGACAACGACCGCAAGCTGCTCGAATTCCTGTCCGCCAGCGTCGCCATCTCGCGCGCTGTCGTGACGACTCCTGACGTGCCCGCCGCGCGCCTGGCGGCGCTCCGCAAGGCCTTCGATCAAACCGTTGCCTCGCCGGCATTTCTCGACGAGGCGCACAGGATCAATCTCGACATCAGCCCATTGAGCGGAGAACAGGCGCAGGCCGTGTCGGACGGCATCGTCAATGCCCCGCCCGACGTGGTCGCGCGCGCCAGGACGATCATGCTGGGCACAAAATAGCGATAGGCCTATTTGCCCATTCTGCCGATGGTTTTTGGTATCTCGCTCTTCAGATAATCGACGAAAGCCTGCGTGCGGCTCGATTGCGATCGTGCGCCCGAATAAGCCGAAATCACCTGCCCCCATGCGAGGAGATTGTCGAAGATGACGACCATGGAGCGCTTCTTGATGTGCTCAAGGGCAACGTAATCGGGCACACGTCCGATGCCGAGCCCCGCGACGACCGCCTGCTCCAGAGCGACGGCATTGTTGGTGGCGAGCATGCCATCGACTTTGACGGTATTGACCGTGCCGTTGGTCTTCTGGAAGCGCCACAGACGCGCCGCCCGCTGCCGCTCATGAATCAGGCAATTGTGCTCCTTCAGGTCTTCGGGCCGTTTCGGCCTGCCCTTCTTGTCGAGATAGCTGCGTGATGCACAGACGAGATAGGACACCTCGTGCAAGTGCTCGCAATGCACGCTCTTGCCGCGCCGGTCGCCGCGATTGCTGATGGTGACAAGAATATCGACGTTGCGCGGCATCACGCCTGTCGGCACTTCGCCGATCGTCAGGTCGACCGACACTGTTTCATGGCGTTGCATGAAGCTCACGGTCAGGGGCGCGATCAGGCGCTGTCCGACGCCTGAGGTCGCAAGCACGCGCAGCCGGCCGCTCAACTGCGTGTTGCGGCCCCGCGCCTCCTCGGCCGCCGTGTCGAGTTCACTCATCACGGTGCCGCAGCGTTCGGCATAGGTGCTTCCGGCCTCGGTCAGGGCCAGACGCCGCGTCGTGCGCGTCAACAGACGGACACCGAGACTCTCCTCAAGCTGGGCTACATGCTTGCTGACAGCGGACGCCGACAGGGCAAGCTCGGTCCCTGCCGAGGTGAAAGAGCCGGTCTCGACCACTTTCAGGAAAGCCGCGATCTGATTGAGATTCAGACCGGAGCGGTCTACCCGCCTGTTCGCCATTCCTTCTCCAATGGAAAAAGTAAGATGCAGATTATGTGTATAGATCAGCGCAATGAGAGAGGCTAGCATGTTTGAAAATGGACTGTGGCTGCGACGCTGCGGTGCAAAACAACGGCCGCCCACCCCTGCGGGACAAAGCGGCCTTCATCCGGGATCAGGAAACCAGGGATCAGAAACATGGCCGACAAGACCTACGAGAACATCAAAATCACCCGCGAAGGCGGCATCACCTTTCTTTCGCTGAACCGGCCCGACAAGCGCAATGCCATGAGCCCGGCCTTGCATTACGACGTCGAGGATGCATTGACGTGGCTGGCGCGCGATGCCGAAACCAAGGTTCTTGTGCTCACCGGCGAAGGCGAAGCCTGGTGCGCCGGGCAGGATCTGAAACTCTATTTCCGCGAGACCGCCAACAATCCCGATGAGCGCGCGCGCTCCAATACCGCCAGCCATCACTGGCGCTGGGAATTGCTGTCGCGCTTCCCGAAGCCGACCATCGCCATGGTCAACGGCTATTGCTTCGGCGGCGCGTTCACGCAGTTGCATGCGGTTGATTTCGTCATCACCGCAGAGGACGCGATCTATGGCCTGTCGGAAGTCAATTGGGGCATCATCCCGGGAGGCATCGTCAGCTGGAACATGGTGCAGATGATGCTGCCGCGCCATGCGCTCTACTATGCCGCGACCGGCGAGCCGTTCGACGGCAAGCGCGCCGTGGAGCTGGGCATCGCCAACTTCGCCTATCCGAAGGAGCAACTGCGCGCGGAGACGGTGAAGATGGCTCAGAAGCTCATGAACCTGAATCCCAACGTCCTGCGCTTCACCAAGGAAGCGGTCCGTTCGGTTGCCGACATGACCGCCGAGCAGGCGCGCGATTATCTCGGCGCCAAGCAGGACTCGCTGGCGCGCAACGACAAGGAGATCGCCGACAAGCGCGGCATGAAACAGTTCCTCGACGAGAAGAGCTATCGCCCGGGCCTTGGCCCCTACCCGCGCGGCGAATAAATCCAGATGAGCGTTCCAGATAACATCGATGCGCTGCTGGCGCCGCGCAACATCGTCCTGGTTGGCGCGTCGGACCGCAACTGGTCTCTGCGGGTGCATGAGAACCTGCAGCGATTTGCCTTCGGCGGGCCTGTCTACCTGGTCAATCCAAATCGCGACCGGTTGTGGGACAAGCCCTGTTATCGGACGCTCGCCGACCTGCCGGAGGCACCGGATCACCTGGCGCTGTTCGTGCCGGCGGAGCAGACACTCGACATTCTGGACGACGCGCGCGGCGCCCGCAGCGCAAGTCTTTATGCGGCCGGCTTCGGCGAAGGCGGCGAGACGCACGGGCTCGAACGTGCGGCGCGGCTGAGAGGAATCCTGTCGCGTACGCGCATTGCCGCCGTCGGTCCCAATTGCATGGGGCTCGCCGTCGGCCGGTCGCGCCTGAGCACGATCCCCGACGAACAGCTCTCCGCGCTCAAGCCCGGCCCGGTGGCGGTGCTGACCCAAAGCGGCATGCTGGCGCAGACCTTGAGCCGCGGTGTCGAGAGCACGGGCCATTCCCTGGCCTATCTCATCTCCTGCGGCAATCAGATCGGCCTCACATTCGCGGATTATATCGATCGGCTGGCCGAGGATAACGACCTGCGCGTGGTCGCCTGTTATGCCGAGGCCGTTCCGGATGCGGAGCGTTTCTTCGCGGCAGCCCGCAAGGCGAAGCGCAACGGCAAGACGGTGGTTCTCGTCAAGATCGGCGGCTCCAAGGCCGCACGCCAGGCGGCGCTTGCCCACACCGGCGCCATGGCCGGCGGCCATGCGGCCTTCGATGCGCTGGCGCAGGAGGCCGGCGTCGTGCGGGTCGACTCGCTGGAAGATCTGGTCGAGGCCGTTGCGCTCCTGGCGCGTGCGCCAAGGCCGCGCGGCAAGCGAGTGGCGGCGCTCACCAATTCCGGCGCCATCAAATCGCTTCTGACCGAAGCGGCGGACGCCGCCGGCGTCGTGTTTCCGACGCTCAGCGAGACGACGCACGGCAGGCTTCTGGCGGCGATCCCCGACGCCACCCCCGCTTCGATCTACGACACCAAGAAGACGATTTCGACAGACCAGTATCTGGCAGGCGTCCGTGCGCTGCATGATGATCCCAATGTCGACGCGGTGCTGGTGGCCGAAGAACTGCCGCGCGCCGCGGGCATCGACCGGAAGATCAACAACCTGCGCGCGCTGGATAAATGGATCGCGACCGAAGCGGTCAAGCCGGTGGCGATCTTCTCGCCGATCACCTTGAGCGAATCCGCCTATATGCACGAGATCCGGGCCGAACTGACTGGAACGCCGTGGCTGCGCGATCTGTCCAAGAGCCTGCGTGTCGTTGCCCGCACCGCCATGCATGACCTGCCGGCGCTGCAGCCAGGCAGCATCACGCCCGAGCGGCGCGCAGCGTTGCAGCAGCTGCAGCGGAGCCGCGCCGGTTCGGCCGGTCCCCAAGCCCTGAGCGAAGCCGCGTCGAAGCAGATCCTTTCCCTTTACGGCGTGACCTTGCCGCCGGAGGAGGTCGTGCCCGGCATCGAGGAGGCCGAACGTGCTGCAGCGCGCATCGGCTATCCTGTCGTGCTGAAAGCCGTGTCGGCCGATGTGCCACACAAGAGCGATGCCGGCCTGGTCCTGCTGGGCCTGAACGATGCCGCGGCCGTGCGCGAGGCCGCTCGCACCATCACGTCGCGATGCGCCGCCATCAACGCCAGGCTCGAAGGCCTGCTGGTCGCCAGGCAGATGTCGGGCGGCGTGGAAATGGCTGCCGGCATTCACCGCGATCCGGAAATGGGTCCTGTGATCATGGTCAGTCTCGGCGGCGTCTGGCTCGAGGTCTTCGCGGATTCCGCCTTCGGGCCGCCGGGGCTCGACCTGGTGCGGGCTAAGACGATGATCGCCAGCCTCAAGGCCTCGCAACTGCTTGCGGGCTACAGAGGCGCGCCTGCCTGCGATGTCGATGCGCTTGCCGGCATTCTCGTCGGTCTTGGCCAGATGGCGCTGGACTTCGGCGACGCGCTCGACTCCGTCGACGTCAACCCGATCCTGGTGCGGCCCGAAGGCGCCTACGCGCTCGACGGGCTTGTTGTCCTCGGCAGTAACAAAACGGCAAGGGAGGCCGCACAATGAAACAAGCAACTGTTATGGCAACTGTCATGGCGGCGGTCCTGCTCGCGGCTCCGCTCGCGACGGCGCACGCACAGTCGCCGGCGGAATTCTACCGCGACAAGGTCATCAACCTGTACATCGGCTATGGTCCCGGCGGCGGTTACGACCTTTATGCACGCACGCTGGCCAAACACATGGTGAAGCATATTCCCGGCGCGCCCAGAATACTGCCCACCAACATGCCCGGCGCCAGCAGCATGACGCTGGCGAATTATCTCGCCAAGATAGCACCCAAGGACGGGCTGGCATTCGGCGCGGTGAATTCAGCGCTGATCTTCGATCCGCTGTTTTCGGGCGCGCACAGCAAGGCGCAATTCAATGCGCCGGACATGACGATGATCGGCAATATCGTCAGCTCCGCCTCCGTGCTGGTCAGTTGGCACACGTCCGGCGTGAAGACCATCGACGATATCCGCACCAAGGGCCTGACCATCGCCGCGACATCGCCCTCGGGCGATACCTATCTTCTGCCGCTCTCGGTGAAGAACATCCTCGGCCTCGACAAGCTGAAACTCATCACCGGCTATCCGGGCTCGCGCGAAGTCGCGATTGCGCTGGAACAGAACGAAGTGTCCGGCCGGGTGTGGGACATGGAAGGCATCAAGTCGACCCGTCCGGACTGGCTGCGGGACAAGAAGCTGAACATCATCGCCCAGCTTGCGCCGCACAAGATGCCGGAAGTGCCGGCCGACGTGCCGCTCGTCAAGGACTATGTCAGCAGCCAGGAAGACAAGGATGCGCTCGACGTGATCTTCCTCAGCACGGTGCTCGCCCGTCCCTATGTCGCGCCGCCCGGCCTGCCGCCGGATCGCACCAAGGCTTTGCGGGATGCCTTCATGGAGACGACGAAGGACGCCGAATTCATCGATGATCTCGGCAAGATGCAGATGAATGTCGATGCGACCTCCGGCGAGGAAATGCAGAAGATCGTCAAGGACGCCTATGCGCTGCCGGCGGCAACCGTCGAGAAGGTACGGAAGGCTCTGACGCCACCCTGACGGAATTGCCGTCGAAGAAGAAACACATTGGGAGGGAACATGATCAGCAGGAGACAATTCGTCGGCGGAGCCGCGGGCCTTGCCGCGGCGGGCAGCGCGCCTCTCGCCTTTGCCCAGGCTTACCCGTCGCGGCCCGTGCGTTTTTTGCTCGGCTACGCGGCGGGCAGCGGCCCTGACCTGATCGCCCGTTTCTACGCAGAACGGCTCCGTCCGCTGATGAAAACGATCGTCGTCGAAAACAAGCCGGGCGCCGGTGGCAATATCGCCGCCGAACAGGTCGCTCGCGCCAAACCCGATGGCTATACCTTGCACCCCACCGGCGGGGGATCTCTGGCGGCGGCGCCCGTCATCTACCGAGAAGTGCCCTTCGACGTGGAGCGCGATCTTGTCGTCGTCGCCATGCTGGCGCGCCAGCATACGCTGCTGGTTGTCGGTGCCAATTCGCCTGCCAAAGACATGAACGAACTCTCAGCTATCCTGAAGGCCAAGGGCGACAAGGGTCGCTGGGGCTCCGCCATTCCCACTGCGCGCGTGCTCGGCACGCTCTATAGCCAATCGATCGGCGTTGCGCCGGTGGAGGTCCAGTACAAAACCTCGGCCGACTGGATTCCCGATCTCGCCAACGACATGCTGGATTTCGCCTTCATCGACAGCGCCAGCGGCCTCGGCCATGCGCGCCAGGGCCGCATCCGCGCGCTTGCCGGTTCAAGCGCGACCCGCATCTCCGCCCTGCCCGACATTCCCACGATGAAATCCTTCGGCGTCGATGTCGACATGGCAAGCTGGTGGGCGGTCTACGCGCCGGCGGCGACGCCCGAGCCGTTGCAGGACCAGATCAACCAGTGGTTCAATGAGCAGAGCGCAACGCCGGAAGCCAAGGCTTTCCTCAACGGCATCGGCAACGAGCCCTGGCCGCTGCCGCGCCGCGAGGCGGAGGCCTATCACCTGGAAGAGGTGAAGAACTGGGCGCGCTACGTGAAGATCGCGGGAATACAGCCGCAGGGATGAAAAGAAACGGCGGCCTTTGGCAGGCTGCCGGAGGATCAATTGATCCGGATACCAGCAGCCTTGATCAGTGGCTCCCAGCGGCTGATTTCGGCGTCGATGACGGCGCGAAATTCGGCCGCCGTGCTGCCGACGGGCTCCATCTGCTGAGTCGCCAGCTTGTCGCGCGCGGCCGGGGATGTAATCACCTCGGCAGCCAGCGCCTGCATCCGTGCGAGCATTGCCGGCGATGTACCGGCCGGTGCGATCAGCCCCAGCCAGGCGTCCGCCTCAACATCAACGCCCGCCTCTTTGAGGGTCATCGTATCAGGCAGGAAGGGTGAGCGCTTCTGTGTGGAGATGGCGAGAATCCTGATTGCCCCTGATTCCAGTTGGGGCGTAACGGCAATCGACGGAAGCAATGCGATCTGAACGTCGCCTCGCAGCAGCGCTGTCATCGCGGCGGGTGAGCCTTGCAAAGGCAGATGTACCATTCTTGCTCCCGCCTTCTGTCCGATCGCCTCCATCGCCAGGTGTGACAAGGAACCGACGCCAATCGATCCGTAAGTGTATTTGCCAGGATCTTTCTTCAGCAGAGCGATCAGATCGGCAACATTGTCGACGCCGAGACTTGTATTGACAGCGAGCACGCTGGGCTGGGTTGCGAGCAAAGTCACGGCCGCAATGTCTTTCGATGGATCGTAATTGAGCCGGCTGAACAAAATGGTGTTGATCGCCAGGGGACCGCCGATGCTGACGCCGATCGTACTTCCGTCGGGAACGGCCTTGGCGACCGCATCGGTCCCAATGTTGCCGCTTGCTCCCGGCTTGTTCTCAACCACGAACGTCGAGCCGGAGATCTTCTGCTGCAGGCCGTCAGCCAGTATGCGTGCGACGCTATCAGGAGTAGAACCCGGTGCGAACGGGACCACGATCTTAACAAGTTTTGTTGGCCACGCATTGGCTTCGGGCCCTTCGGCCAATACGGGGGCGGCATACATGGCCGCGACGCATACGAGCGCAGTGATCAATCGCATTTCGAACAACCTCCCCTTATTCAGCTTGCTTCTTCAGGATTCTTTATGTCCCAGGAATGCGCCGTCTCGCTGCAAGCGGTCTTGCAATGCGACGACGGAGATTTTCTCAGGTGCGGATCGGGCGGCGATCGCCATGTCGGCGGCGGTTCCCGCGGCCTGCCCCATCACGAAGCATGCTCCGGAGACACGTGCCGCCGACTGCCCCATATGGGTCATCGAAGCACAGCGTCCGGCCACCATCAGGTTGCTGACCTGTTGCGGCAGGAGCATCCTGAAGGGCAGTTGATTGTAGCCTCTTGAGCCTTCCGGCGCCCATTTGACAACAACATCGCCGCTCACATGCGCTTCGATCGGCCAGCCGTTAACGCCGATCGTATCGTCAAAACTCGCGCAATTGAGGACGTCGTCTTCGCTCAGCATGTAACGACCGACGGTTCGGCGGGTCTCGCGAATGCCGATCTGCGGCGCGATATCGACGATGTAGGAATTCTCGAAGCCTGGAACCGTCTTCAGGAAATTGAACACATCCGCGATCTGACGCCGGCCGATAATTTCACCGCGTGAGAGATCGTCGGCGTTGGTGCCATCTATCGCGACGCCGTCCTCGCGGGCGAGCTGAGTCATGTTGGCACGCCATTCGATTCCGCTTCTGTGCGGGCGCACGATCGGCGACTTGCGTGGAAAGCGACGATTGCTGGTGCGCTCCGCCTCCGCCATCAGCTTGCCGAGACCTGTCCAGGAATGATCCGCACGCCCGGCGTCGACGGCGTTGATGCGAAACATCGACGAGGGATAGAGCATATTGCCCTGTCCGTCGCCCAGCTCGAAGGGCGCGCCGGCCCAGGCCGCAAGATCTCCGTCCCCCGAACAGTCGATAAATACCTGTCCCTTGATGGCCTGCCTGCCCGACTTGGTCTCGACGAAGATCGCGTCTATGCGGCCGGGCGTCTCCATGTGCAGCCCGCTCGCCAGTGCGTGGAACAGGATATCGACGCTGGCCGAGAGCAGGAGTTCGTCGGCGGCGATCTTATAGGCGGAGGTGTCGTAGGCCTGCGCCTGAATCCGCCCCATGACATCGTGAGGCTCGCGCAGGCCACCCAGATGCTCAATGCGGTCCAGAAGATCGTTGGCGACGCCATGGACCACCCGCCGTTTTTCACCGTGCACGTTGGCGTGCAACCCGCAGAAGTTGGTGACGCCCGCCGCCGTCCCCATGCCGCCCAGAAAGCCGTAGCGCTCGATCAGCAAAGTCGACCGGCCGCTACGTCCGGCCGCGACAGCTGCGGCAATGCCGGCGGGACCGCCGCCCAATACGACGATCTCGTATTCGCCGTAGACCGGAACTGATCGAGCCGGCTCCAGAATGGAGGGTGCTGGCCCCTGAACCATGTGCGATTTCCTCTGTCTTCCAGCGCGGCGACTGGGTTGGCGCTGCTGGTTGAATGCTCTGGAATCGACCGGTAACATCGTGCGGTTTGGAGTAGAATATACCTTTCTAGACGATCTTTTAACGCGAATCGCGTGAGCTGATGGATACCTATCTGAATTTCAAGGCCTTCCAGGTCGTGGCGCGGCGGGGAAGTTTTTCGGCGGCCGCACGCGAGCTTGATCTGGCGGCGTCGGTCGTCACCAAACGCGTGACCCAATTGGAACACCAGTTGAAGACGGAGCTGTTCGAGCGCTCCACGCGCAGCCTCTCGCTCACGGAGGCAGGCCGTCGCTATCTCGAACGATCCCGTCTCGCCATTGCCGGTTTCGAGGACCTGCTGCGGGATGCGGGCAGTTCCTCGCAGGTGGTCGAGGATCTCCTGCGCGTCAAATTCCCGACATCGCTGACGATCTTTCAGCTCCGCAGCATTGTCAGCAGCTTTCGGGCGGACTTTCCCCGCGTGAGACTTGAGATCGTGTTGATGGATCGTTCCGTCGATCCGGTGGCAGAGGGTTTCGATATCGCAGTCGGCGCCTATCTGGCTGCGTTCGGCGATGTCGTAGAAACACATCTGCAAACGGTCGATCGGGTGATTTGCGCGGCGCCGGCCTATATCGCGGCACATGCACCTCTGCGCCATCCGCGCGAACTGGCGACTCATGCCTGCCTGAACTATCTCCCGACAGGCACTGCATGGAGCTTCAAAGCCAAACAAGGCCTCGTCACAGTCGACGTGACGCCGACCCTGAGCTCCAACGACGCTCAAATCCTGATCGACGCCGCTGTTGCAGGAACCGGGATTGCGCTGCTCTCGGACTATACGGTGCGCGACCTGCTGGCTTCCGGCGCCCTCGTTCAGCTACTGCCTGATTTTCCCATCCCGTCATTCCAGATTGCAGCGGTCGCGCCCGTGCGCCGCAGCGCGGCGCCAGCCGTATGCGCACTCGTCGAACGGCTTCGGCAGACGCTGTCGGCATATCCGGCACAGGCCAAAGGCGATGAGATCACCCACAAGCCCAAGGTTCTTCGCTGATCCACGCCTCGCGGATCTCGTTCATGCCGACGTCCTGCCTAAACAGGCCGTGGCCGTCCGGGCTGTCCGATCCCGCATTCGAGCGCGGGCGTATCCCAACGGGCGAGATCGGCAGCGGCGCGGTAGGTGCTTTGCAGGAAGGCCATGAGCGCGGCTTCAGGATCGTCGGCATTCCGCACGGCATCGTAAGGCAGCACGAATTCGCCGAGGGTTTTGTCGAAATAGGCGGCTTGCGGAGAAACGCCTGCCGCCGCGAAGCCGGGAGGTGACGGATAGGCGTAGGAATAGAAGGCGGGAAAATCGATCGCTCCCCCGCCCGCCCAGAAGCCTGCCGACGACACTTCGTGACTATAGGCCTCACGAGTGACGGCATCCGGCAAGGCGGGAATGCCGCCGGGATGCAGAGGCGCGGGGCGGCCGGAGAAGCGGGTCACCGCAAGGTCGAAGCTGCCCCAGAAGAGGTGCACAGGGCTGACCTTGCCGAGATAGGCGGTGCGGAAGGTCTGGAACACTTTCGCGACCGGCACGCATGCCTTGAAGAAACGCGTTACTGCGTCGGCATCGTAGGGGCGCTCGACCGTGTCCTGCGCGAATGGAACGGCCTCGGGAATCTCGTTGGGCCTGCCGTGCAATTCCGGCGTGCCGCCGAGCCTGCGAATGAGATCGAGCACGCGCCCATGGAAGGAAGCGACCGACATCGGCTCGAGCGGAAACCTGACAACGCGCCCATCGGTGGCCGCTCCGACGACCTGTTGGTCGATCAGATCGAGGCTTAATTCGATTCCGCCGCCTTCATCGTGCACCAGTCCGGTCGTGAAGCCACGCGCGTTGAGATAGAGGGTCGCGTGCCAGGAATGGTTCACCCAGGGCGTGCGGGCGAGCCGGTATTTGCCGATGATCTGGATATAAAGATGCAGCGCGGCGCAAGTCTCGCGCCAGGGGCCGTAGGGAATATCCGGCCATTTTTCGTCGTGATCCGACTTGTTCATCGGGCGATCCAGATTTACGGAAAACCGAGATTGCTGCCGAACGGTCATGGTTGCAAGGCGCCAACCGTACGCCGGGCGGAGTGTGCGCTCCCATATCGCCATCCCTGCCCGGCTGGTGTATAAGCCCGGATCATTGCAACAGTTGAAGGACGGCCGGGGGATGCCCGGTTTCCGTCCTTTTGGAGTCTCAAATCATGACTGCGGAACGCTGGAGCGCCGATAGCTGGAGGTCGAAACCGATCCAGCAGGCGCCGGAATATCCCGATAAGGCCCTTCTTGGCGACGTCGAGAAGCAGCTTGCCGGATTTCCGCCGCTGGTTTTTGCAGGCGAGGCGCGCAAGCTCAAACGGGCGTTGGGCAAAGTCGCCAATGGCGAAGCTTTCCTGCTGCAGGGCGGCGATTGCGCCGAGAGCTTCGCCGAGCATTCGGCCGACAATATCCGCGATTTCTTCCGCGTTTTCCTGCAGATGGCTGTGGTGATGACGTTCGGTGCGGCCTCTCCCGTGGTCAAGATCGGCCGGGTCGCCGGCCAGTTCGCCAAGCCGCGCAGTGCCGCGACCGAAAAGCAGAACGGCATCGAACTGCCGAGCTATCGCGGCGATATCATCAACGATATCGAGTTCACCGCGGCTGCCCGCACGCCCGATCCGCGCCGCCTGCTCGAGGCCTACCGGCAGTCGGCGGCGACGCTCAACCTGCTGCGCGCCTTCGCCACCGGCGGCTATGCCAACCTGGAGAATGCGCACCGCTGGATGCTGGGCTTCGTCAAGGATTCCCCGCAATCGGGCCGCTACCAGGAAATCGCCGACCGGATCACCGAGACGCTCGGCTTCATGCGCGCCATCGGGCTTGATCCCGAGGCGCATCCGGAACTGCGTGCGACGGATTTCTACACCTCGCACGAGGCGCTGCTGCTCGGCTTCGAACAGGCGATGACGCGCGTCGATTCCACCACCGGCGACTATTACGCCACCTCCGGCCACATGCTGTGGATCGGCGACCGTACCCGCCAGTTCGATCACGCCCATGTCGAATATTGCCGGGGCGTAAAGAATCCGCTCGGCCTGAAATGCGGCCCGTCCCTGAAGCCGGATGACCTGCTGCGGCTCATCGACATCCTCAACCCCGATAACGAGGCCGGCCGGCTGACGCTGATCTGCCGCTTCGGATCGGACAAGATCGTCGACCATCTGCCCAACCTCATCCGCGCCGTGAAGCGCGAAGGCCACAAGGTTGTCTGGTCGTGCGATCCCATGCACGGCAATACGATCTCGGCCGCCGGCTACAAGACGCGGCCATTCGATCGTATCATGAGCGAAATCCGCACCTTCTTCGCCGTGCATCAGGCCGAGGGCACCTATGCCGGCGGCGTGCATCTGGAGATGACGGGCAAGAACGTCACCGAATGCACCGGCGGCGCGCGCATGATCCTGGAAGAGGAATTGCACGATCGCTATCACACTCATTGCGATCCACGCCTCAATGCGGAACAGGCGATCGAGGTGGCGTTCCTGGTGGCGGAACTTCTGAAGGCGGAACGGATCGCCTTCCCGCTGCCGCAGGTTCACGCCGCCGAATAGCAGGTATGTTGAGTCAGGTCAGGGGGGCCTGTGGAGCGGATCGTCGCTGCGTTCTGGAATTCGTGCGCCGGGCTGTCCTATGCCCTGCGCACGGAGCGCGCCGTCCGTCAGGAAGCGGCGCTGCTCGTCGTCAGCGTGCCGCTGGCCTTTCTGGTGGCAGTCAACGGCTGGCAGCGGCTGCTGCTGATCGGCGCGGTGGTGCTCGTCATCAGCGCCGAACTGCTCAACACCTGCATCGAGAAACTGTGCGATCACGTGACGCCGCAACTGCATCCGCAGATCAAGGCGGTGAAGGACATGGGCTCGGCCGGCGTTTTCTGCGTGCAGGTGCTGGCCGGCGTCGTCTGGCTGGTGGCGCTGGCGGAACGGTTCGGATGGTTGTGACGATTGGCACGGTGTGGCCTGACGCCCTCGTCCTTGCAACTTTAATTCGGCCGCTGCGCCACGTCGATAAGCGTGCCGTCCGGATCGGCAAGCTGGTATTCCCCGTAGGGGCACTTCTTCAGCAGCGCCAGCCGCGCCGTGCCCTCTGAATCATAGTCGATCGGCTTGGGCCGCAAGGCCAGGTTCTGCAGCGCCACCTTGTCGACGTTCTTCTTGAACGCATCGAGATCGGACACGGTGAAGCCGAAATGATCCATGCCCGGCTGTTCGATGCCGGCGCCGTTGAAGGACGAGATCTTCCACGGCAGGATCATCATCGTCACCTTGCCGTCGGTGAGGTGATAGCCGCCCTCTTCCGAAGCCGTGTTGCGCACTTCCAGCTCGAACAGGTCGACATAGAAATTGGCGACCTTCTCGGCGTCGCGCACGCGCATGGCGAAATGGCTGAAGCGCGTGTCCTGTGTCCACGGCGCCTTGGCATAGACCTCAGCGCGATTTTCATGGCCCGGCTGCGAGAGATCGAAGTAATTGCCGGCCGGATCGTGAATGCCGTAGCTGGCGAAGGGACGGTTGCCGGGGCGTTTGACGAGCTCGATGTCGGGATATTTCTCCGCCGCCCTGGCGCGGACCTTCTCGAGGTCCTCCACCTCGATGCCGAAATGATCGAGGCCGGCCTTGCGGCCGCCGCGGCGGGGAATGAGCGTCATGCCGAGATTGCCGTCGCCCACCGAGATGGCCGACATTTCGCGCGACACATCGCCCGAAACCTTCAGACCGAAGGCGGCGCGGTAGAACATGCCAAGGACCGTGTAATGATCGGTCGTGATGGCGAGATGATTGAGCTTCGAGAACATGGTTTCCTCCTGCGGCCGAACCGCTTTATCGATCAATAGTATTTTTCGAGCACGACCTTGCGCACTTCCGCGAGGGCCGGTTCATCCAGCATGGTCAGCGCGTTTTTGACCATGGCGTCCACCTCCTCGCCGCTGGCAAACCCGGGCGACAGGCTGCGCCTTTTGATCTCGGCGATGGTCTCGGGGTCGTGGAGGGCGCCTGCAAAGGCCGAACGCAGCGCCGCGACCTTGTCTGCCGGCACGCCCGGCGTCGAGACGATCAACCTGCCGAGCGCGGCGATGTCGGCGCGCCATTCAATCATCTTGGCCCCTTCGGGTGTCAGCTTCGCGCCTTCGAAAATCGTCGGCGCATCGGGGAATTGCTCGCCGCGATTGCGGGCGAGAACGGTCATCACACGGAAGCGGCCATCCTTGGCGAACAGGGCGGCGGATTCATCGGAGACGACGCGGCCGTCAGCCTCGCCGTTTTCTATGGCGATGTTCATGCCGCCCGAGCCTGCATAGCCAAGCACGATCTTCGTCTTCATGCCGGTGGCATGGGCGAGGATGGCGGAGAAATCCGAATTTCCGTCGGACTTACCTGTCCCGCCCCAGATGATCGGACGCGGGCTCGCGAGCATATCGGCGAGTGTTTTGAATTCCGTCTTGGCCGAGAACAGCACCACCTTGGCCTCAGCGCTGACCCGAGCGATCCAGGTCAGCGTGCGCAAATCGTAATTGACGCCGGGGAGTCCATAGAGCGGCGCGGTGACGAGTGCCTCGCCGCCGATCAGCACGAGGGTCAGCCCGTCCGGCGGCGCCGTGACGACGCGGTTCATGGCGATAAGGCCGCCGGCGCCCGTCTCGTTGATCGGCAGGATCTTTGCGCCCAGTCGCTTTTCCAGCGGCGGGATCAGCACGCGCATATAGGTATCGTAGCCGCCGCCCGGCCCGCCCATGGTGAAGAAGCGGATTTGCTTGCCGGCAAACAGCGAGCTTTCGCCGCCCGCGCAGGCTGCCTGCGCCGCGACCAAGGCCATGGCCATCATCGCCATGCGGATCAACGCTACGCGAAAGCTCATGCGCGCCCTCCGTTAGAGCATCTCGACCGCACGCGGCACCCACCCGGACGGTTCGGAAGCCACCCTGTGTCAGGCGGCGGGCGTGTTCGAATTCGAGATGACGGGCTCGCGGCCTTCGGCGCGGATGTCCCTGCGCGTCACGTAATCGATGATCTTCACATTGTCCTGATTGCCGGAGCGCTGACCCATCAGGATCATCGGCTTATCGCCCGAATTGACGAGCTGATAGAACGAGCCGCCGGTAATCAGCGCCGCCATGCCGGGTTTAAGCACCGAGGCGTTGCCATCGGGAAACCGCATGGTGCATTCGCCGTCGATGCACATGAAGACCTGGTCTTCGTTGTGGCAGTGCAATTCGTCGTGATCGCCGGGGTTCGGATAATAATGCACCCAGGCATGCAGCTTGCGGGTATTCATGACGATCGTGCGCTTCTTCTCGCGCTCGGCGATTTCCTTGGGAACAATGATCTGGATCGCCATCGTGTCCTCCGTCCCATGATTGTCGCGCCTTTTTGAGCTTCCTGAGCCCGGCATCTTGTTGGGCTGAGTATCGGGTCGTGGCCGTGCCGCTGTCAATGGCTAAGCCGTCCGGATGGCTGTGGGCAAAAGCGATCCGGCGTACCTATATGACGGGAAATCGAATTTTCCGAGGTTTCCATGTCCGACCAGCAGATGCCGACCCTGTTTCTTTCCCATGGCTCGCCCATGACCGCCCTGCACCACAGCGCCGCGCGCGATTTTCTTGAGAGCTACGCCGCCGAACTGCCGCGTCCGAAGGCGATCCTGATCGCGTCGGCCCATTTCGAATCGCGCCAGCCCTTCGTCACCGCCGACGAAAAGCCGGAGATGATCTATGATTTCGGCGGCTTTCCGCAGGCATTGTTCGACATGAAGTATCCGGCGCCGGGCTCACCCGAGCTGGCGGTGCGCGCCGCTACCATGCTGCAGGGCGCCGGTTTCGAGGCGCATCCGGTCACCGGCCGCGGCTTCGATCATGGCACCTGGGTGCCGCTGAAACTGATGTATCCGGGTGCCGACATTCCCGTCGTCCAGCTTTCGGTGCAGACGCAGAAGGGCGCGGCGCATCATCTGTCGCTTGGCGAAGCCTTGCGGCCGCTGCGCGACGAAGGCGTGCTGATCGTCGGCTCCGGCAGCTTGACCCACAACCTTTACGAGCTGTCGCGCCGCCGCAGCGATCTCGACGCGCCGGTGCTCGACTGGGTGAAGGATTTTGCCGAATGGATCGCCGAAAAGATCGAGGCCGGCGACGCTGATGCCATCGCCGACTACAAGGCAAAAGCGCCCTTCGCCAAGGAAAACCATCCGAGCGAAGAGCATTTCCTGCCGCTGCCCTTCGCCATGGGCGCGGGCGGCGGCAAGGGAAAGCGCGTCCATTCCAGCTACGACTACGGTCTGCTGTCGATGGATGCCTATCGGTTCGATTAAGTTTTAGGCGTCTTCTGTTGCGTGGGCCGGACGCACGATCACCTTCGCGCCAACCGGAACGCGCTCGTAGAGATCGATAATGTCCTGGTTGAGGAAGCGGATGCAGCCCGAAGACACCATGGTGCCGATCGAATAGGGCTCGATGGTGCCATGCAGGCGGTAGAACGTGTCCTTGCCGCCGCGATAAAGATAGAGCGCGCGGGCGCCGAGCGGGTTGTCTTCACCGCCCGTCATGCCGGCGGCGACCGGCCCGTAGCGCTGAGGTTCGCGGGCGATCATTTTGCCTGTCGGGGTCCAGTGCGGCCATTCGGCCTTGCGTCCGATGGTGGCGACGCCATGAAAATTGAAGCCTTCGGTCTTGCCGACGCCGACGCCGTAGCGAATGGCCCGACCGCCGCCCTGGATCAGGTAGGCATAGCGAGCGCTCGGATCGACGATGACTGTGCCAGGCGGTTCGCTGGACGGATAGGAGATTTCACGACGCAGGAATCTTTCGTCGATCTGGGTCAGATCCACCGGTTCGACCGGGTGCGGTTCCCCGTCGATCTCGCCGTACATGGCGCGCCAGTGGGGGTCGATCGAAGCGGCGGCCTGCGGGCCGATCACGGGTCGCGATGCACAGCCGGCAACGGCCAAAGGAGCGCCAATCACAAACAAACGGCGGTCAATCAACATTAGTCATATCCTTTTCCACCCATGGCCGCCGTGTGGCGAAATTATGGGACGTAGCATAACGCAGTTTCAACAAAGTCGTTTCATTTCAACAGTAGGCCATACAAAGAGGCATTTTCCGGGCAATTTGGCTTGCCGCAATCGAATTGCCGAGGCGGCGGCAAATCTGCAACACCGGCGCATTTCGCCCTGGCTACGACATAACGAGGCGGCCGTTCTGATAGTCGCTGAACGCCTGCTGAATCTCAGCCGGCGTGTTCATGACGAAGGGACCATAGGCGACCACCGGCTCATCGATCGGCGGGCCGGCGAGCAGCAGCGCGCGAAAGCCGCTGACCGCTTTGATCGCCAGACGGTCGCGCCCGTCCGGGCCGGACGGTTCGAACCATGCCATCTCCGGAGCCTCGATCGCTGCGGCCGTGGCGCCTGCCTGCGCCGTGCCCTCCAGGACGTAGAGAAATCCACGCCAGTCGGAGGGGATATCCGCTGCAAATCCGGCACCCGCCTCGATGCGAATATCGAGCAGCATCAGCGGCCAATCGCTGCCATGCGGCTGGTCTATGTCCCCGCTTTGGCCGGCAAACACCAAGATCTCGACACCTGGCAGCTTGCGGACCGGGACGTCCCGTCCCGGCTGGTCGACATAGCGCGCCGGCAGGCCCTTCATCGCCGCCGGCAGATTGAGCCAAAGCTGCAACGTGTGCGCCGGCTCGTCGCCATAGGGCATTTCGCTGTGCAGGACGCCGCGGCCGGCGGTCATCCACTGAACGTCGCCCTGGCGCAGCACGCCATCGGCGCCGGTGTGGTCGCGATGATGCAGCGCGCCGTCCAACACCAGAGTGACGGTCTGCATGCCGCGATGCGGATGGGTTTCGAAGCCGCCCGGCGCCCTAAACCAGTCTTCCGAAAACCGCAGGAAGGGTGAGATCGCGCCGAAGTCGGATGTCGAGATCAGCACGCGCTTGGCGTCGACCTGACCATTGCCGCGCTGAGTCGGCGCACGCTCGATACGATCAATCGACTTTTTCAATCAACTCCTCCCGATTCGTTGCACGGCGGTTTTTGCTTGCGGCCCGCTGGGCACCTCGCATACTTATTATAATAATCAATCGGCAGCGGCAACGCCGCGGGAACGGGAGGCTGGCATGTATGACGTCGCGATCGTCGGTTATGGCCCGAGCGGCATGCTGGCCGCCATTCTTCTGGGCCGCGCCGGACACAAGGTCATCGTGCTCGAACGCTACAAGACCCTCTATAACCTGCCGCGCGTCGGGATCGTCCATGATGACGTCCTGCGGATGTTCCAGGAGATCGGGATCGTCGACCGCGTTGCCCCGGCGACCCGGTTTCTGCCGACCTATGAACTCGCCCACGACGGCCGTGTGCTGCTCTCCAACGATGTCGAGCCCGAGGCCGCACACGGCTGGCCCGAATTCACGTCGATCTATCAGCCGGCCTTCGAGGCCGAACTCGATGTCGAGGCCAAAAAGCTGCCGTCGGTCGACGTTCTGCAAGGCGCCGAGGTCGTCGCAGTCGCGCAAACGTCCGATCATGTTGCGATCACGGTGCAGGAAGAAGGCATCCGCCGGGAAATTCCGGCGCGGTTCCTGATCGGCGCCGATGGCGGCAACAGCTTCGTCCGCCAGGCGCTCGGCATCGGTTGGGAAGACCTCGGCTTCGACCAGGACTGGCTGGTGATCGACGCAAAGGCCAAAACAGGCCGCGCCGGCCTGCCCGACCTGCGCCAGTTCTGCGACCCGCAGCAGCCCGGCATGACCATGCAGATGGGGCCGCAGCACCGGCGCTGGTCGTTCATGATCTTCCCAGGCGAATCCCATGCCGAGGCGATGAAGCCGGAAAATGTCTGGAAGCGGCTCGATCGACCCGACGGCGCGACGCCGGACGAGTTCGACCTGATCCGCATCGCGTCCTACAAGTTCCAGTCGCGGCTGGCGCGGCGCTGGCGCGAGGGGCGCATCTACCTCATCGGCGACGCCATTCACCTGATGCCACCATTCCTTGCCCAGGGCCTGTGTTCGGGCTTCCGGGATGCGTTCAATCTGGCGTGGAAACTTGATCTTGTTTTGCGCGGGGCGGCAACGCCGGAATTTCTGACCAATTATGTCGCCGAACGCGAGCCGCCGGCTCGCGCGACGGTCATCGAAAGCATGCGAGTCGGTTTCAACGTCAACGAGCGCGACCCGGCAAAGGTGAAGGCGCGGGACGAGCAATTGCTGGCGTTCCAGCGCGCCAAGGATGCGGGGCAGTTGGACAAACAGTTGATCGCCTTCCGGGTGCCGGGCTTTACGGCCGGCTTCATCGCCGGCGCGCATCCAGGCGTCAAAGGCCGCGGCGACGTCTTCCCGCAGAGCAAGGTCCGCGGCCAAGGTGGCGACGGCTTGTTCGACGACATTGTCGGCCGCGGCTTCATGATCCTTTCCCGCAGCGGCGAGGCGGAAGCAGCCCTGTCGCCGGAAGACCGGCGGTACTGGCAGGAGCTGGGCGGCAGTTTCGTCGAGGTCGCGGCAGAAGGGGAAACGCGCGAGGGCGCGATCACCGACCTCGACGGTCGGATTTTGCGGCTGATGGACGAATATGGGTGCGATGTTCTCGTCAAACGGCCGGATTACTACCTGTTCGGCGCTTGCCCGACTTCGCACGATCTGCCACGCCTGATGGCCGATCTGCGCGCCGCTCTGCAGCGCGGCGCTGCCGACATCTGACATTTTATGAAAGCTGTCATCGGCCGAAAGCCGGGAACAACCGGATCGAAACGACGTTGGGAACCGCCAAACCCATCATGGAGGTTATCATGGCCAGCGAAACAGACCGCGACCCGCGCCATCACACACAAAAAATGCAGAAGGCGCTGAAGCAGCTCCAGGGCCACCTGCGCGAGGATGTCGGCAAGGTGGACGATCCGCAATTCAAGGCGATGTTTGAAACATCGGCCGAGGTCATCGGCGGGTTGATCAAGGCTTTCCACGATTATGAAACCCGAAACGAGAGCGCCTGGCGCAAGGCTTCGTAATCGAAAGAGACGGATTTTTTGCCGGGCGTGTCACATTCCGCCTCCCTGCCTCGTCTTCTCGGCAGCAAGACCAATTGCTCACAGAAACGGAGACAGTGATGAAACCCAGACTCGATGTTTTCAAGGCGGCGCCCCAGATGATCCAGGCGATGCTCGACCTCGAAGCCAAGGTGAAAGCCAGCGGACTTGAAAAAAGCCTGTACGAGCTCGTCAAAACCCGGGCCTCCCAGATCAACGGCTGCGCCTATTGCATTCACATGCACACCAAGGATGCCATCGCCGATGGCGAGAGCGTCGAACGGCTGCTGCTGCTCGACGCCTGGCGGGAATCGCCGCTCTACACCGATCGCGAGCGGGCGGCGCTCGAATGGACCGAAAGCCTGACCCTGGTGGCGGAGACCCATGCGCCCGACAGCGCCTATGAGGCCCTCGCCAGCCAGTTCACGCCGGACGAACAGGTCAAGCTGACCGTGCTGATCGGCGCCATCAACGTCTGGAACCGGCTCTCCATCGGTTTCCGCAACATCCACCCGGTGGCGGTGAAGGCGCAGCATGCTGCGGCCTGACGACGAAGCCGCCGCCAGCTTCGCCCCCCTGCGTCCGCGGCTGACCCGCATCGCCTATCGCATGCTGGGTTCGGTCGCGGAGGCCGAGGACGTGGTGCAGGACGCTTTTATTCGCTGGCATCAGACGGATCGCGCTGCCGTGCTCAACCCCGAGGCGTGGCTGGCCCGCACCGTCGGCCGGCTGTGCCTCGACGTGCTGAAATCGGCACGGATGAAGCGGGAGACCTATATCGGCCCGTGGCTGCCCGATCCGGTGGTGGAAACGCCGGAGGAGACTGACGGTGACGACATCACCCTGACACTGATGCTGGCGCTGGAACGGCTGTCGCCGCTGGAACGCGCCGCCTTCCTGCTGCATGACGTCTTTGGCCTGGGCTTCGAGGAAGTCGCTCAGACCATCGATCGCGATGCGGCCGCGTGCCGGCAATTGGCGAGCCGCGCCCGCACGCATGTGCGCGAGGCGCGGCCGCGCTATCCCGTGCCGGAAGATCGCGGCCGGCATATCGCCGATGCGTTTTTCACCGCCTCGCGCAACGGCGACATGGCCGCGCTGCAGGCGCTGCTGGCCGCCGACGTGGTCGCCTATACGGATGGCGGCGGCAAAACTTCCTCGGCGCTCAACCCGATCTACGGCCAGGACAAGGTCGCGCGCTTTTTTGCAGGCCTGGCGCGCCATGCCGGCCGGCAACTCCCGCCGGTGCTGCGTCCGAGCACGATCAACGGGCTGCCGGGATTTGTCACGGTCGAGATCGACAATGTGCTGCAGACCATGGCTCTGGCGATCGACGACGGCCGCATCAGCGCCATCTACGTCACGCGCAATCCCGACAAGTTGCGGCATATCGAGCGCATGTGAAGCGGCGGAAACCAACCGTTCACCATTATGGCGTCAATGTCGTATTACGCCTGAGAGCATGGTTCGGCCTCCAGCGATGTGCGTTTTCGCACAGCCGGGACGCAGGCATCATGGTCTAAGGATGACATTGCCGGTTGCGCTCTCCTCCGGCTCAGCGCCAGCCCGCCCTGTGTCGGCCGCGGACTGGCGCTTTTTCTTTCTTCCATCTCCGCTTCTCGGAGATGGAGATCACGCCCATCAATTGCTGTCGATGCTGCGTACCTTGTTGACGATCGAGCCGATGCCTTCGATCTCGACGCGCATGACATCGCCGGCTTTCAGGAACTTGTTTTCTTCGGCTCCCGTGCCGCTCGGCGTGCCGGTGAGGATGATATCACCGGGATGCAGGGTCAGCCGCGTCGACAGGTGCGAGACCTGATCGGCGATGTTGAAGATCATGTTCGACGTGTTGGAATTCTGCTGCAGGTTTTCGTTGATGAAAGTCTTGATGGCGAGATTCATCGGGTCCTTGATCTGCGCCGACGGGACGATCCACGGGCCGATCGGGCATGAGCCGTCGAAGCATTTCTGGCCGATCCAGTCGAAGCTGAACGGCGTCCCCTGCGCCACCTTGGGACGCCGCGAAAGGTCACGCGCCGAGACGTCGTTGGCCACCGTATAGCCGGCGATGTAATCGTAGACCTTGTCGAGCGGAATGTTCTTGCCGGTCTTGCCGATGACGACGGCGAGTTCGGCTTCCCAGTCGAGCTTCGACGAGACGACGGAAATCTCCTCGTTATGGCCCAGCGCCGTGCGCGACGGCTTGATGAAATGCCACGGCGTGGCGCCCGCTTCCTTCGGGTTCGGCTCCTGCGGCAGGCCCGATCGCTCGGCCATACGGCGGACGTGGTCGGCGTAATTGGCGCCGGCGCAGTAGATGGTCACAGGCCAATGCACAACGGCGAGATATTTGGCGGCGGCGAGCGGCGCGGTCTTCACCGAGCCTTTGGCGATCTTGTCGGCGACGATTGCCAGCCGGCCCTGGGCCGCCATCCAGTCGTCCAGAATGCCCAGCACGGTCCCATCGGCGGCAAGGCCGGTCTGCTCGGCCACGTCGGCAAACTGGTCGCCGACGGCGATGCCGGCGCGTGGGCCATTGACGCTGTTGAATGTCAGCAGGCGATAGTCGGTCATTCGCTTCTCTCTCCCTTTCGATGGATGAATTCATTCGGCGGCGCGGCGCGAACGCCGGGCCGCGGTTGCGGTTTCGTCGACCCTTGTACCCGAAGCATCGAGAACAACGCCATAGTCGCGTTCAGCCGCTTCGCGGCTAACATATCCTTCGATAACGTCGAACAGAACGTCCTGCGGCGGCCGTTGCGTCGGTGGGCCGAAACCGCCGCCGCCGCCGGTGCGCACCATGAAGGCATCGCCCGGTTTCAGGCGCGCAGTCATCACCTTGGCGTTGCGCGGCGTCTGCTGCCATGCGCCGTCAACGCGCATGTTGACGAAATTGCCCTCTGCTTCCATGCCGCCGTGAAGGCCCCAGGGCTTGCAATGCATGCGCTCGATGGTCGAGTTGAAATGGATCGGCGACAGCGCCTGCACGACGCATTCGGCGCCGACGCCGCCACGGAACCGGCCCGGCCCGCCGCTGTCGTCGCGCAGAGCGTATTTCTCGACCAGGATGGGATATTTGGTCTCGAGCTGCTCGGTCGGCGAATTGTGGGTGTCGCCGTCGTTGATGCAGACGGTGACGCCGATGCCGTCCTCGCTCGACTTGGCGCCCCAGCCGCCGCCGAGCGGACCGAGACCGGCGATGAAGAAGCGTCCGTCGATCGGATTGATACCATGCAGGGTGATCGTCACCAGATCGGCATGGTGGCCGGCGATCACCCGATCCGGGATGGCCTGTGCCAGCGCCTTGAAGATCGTGTCGACGACCGTCATCGGGAAGGTCATCCACCAGCGCATCGGCGCGGGTCTCGTCGCGCTGATGACCCGGCCCGGCGGCATGATGACCTTGAGCGAGCGGAACGAGCCGTCGTTGACCGGATAGGTCGTGCCGGTGGTCAGGCACTTGTAGGCGACTTGGGCGCAGGCATGGCCGGTGGTGATGCCGGAATTGTAGAAGCCGCGCACCTGCGGACTGACATCCGACAGATCGATCGTCATCTCGTCGCCACGCACCTCCACCTTGACCTTGATGGGGACATGCTTGCCGATGTCGAGGCCGTCGTCGTCCATGAAGGATTCCGCTTCATAGACACCGTCGGGGATGCTGCGCGTGTTGGCGCGGGCTTCCGCTTCGGTCTGGTCCATGATGGCGAAGATCGAGCCCAGCACGGCATCGCGGCCGTAGCGGTCGACGAGCTTGCGGAAGGCGCGCTCGCCAGACGTGACAGCGGTGATCTGGGCGCGCAGGTCGCCGATGGCCGTGTCCGGCAGGCGTACATTCATCGAGATGATGTCGACGAGATCCTGGTTGAGCACGCCGGCGCGGTGCAGCTTGAGGATCGGAAGCTGCAGGCCTTCGGCATAAATGTCCGTCGTCACCTGCCCGATCGAGCCGCCGACATCGAGCCAATGGGCCATGCAGCAGGTGAAAGCGATCAGCTCGCCCCCGTGGAAGATCGGCAGCGACAGGGTGATGTGGTTGAGATGGCTGCCGGTGGTATAGGAATCATTTGTGATGAGAATATCGCCGGGCTCCAGCCCCGCCTTGCCGAAATGCCTGATTTTGGCCTTCACCGTTTCCGACATGCCGCGGATAAACATCGGCAGGCCGAGGCCAATCGACACGGTGTCCCCATCGGCAGTGAACAGGCCAACCGTGAAGTCCAGCGCCTCGTAGATGATCATGTTGTAGGCGGTGCGGGTGAGATTGGTCTTCATCTCCTCCGTCACCGACAGAACGCCGTTGCGGACGATTTCCACGGTGATCGGATCGACGGATTTCGCTGCCGCGCTCATGACTGGGCTCCAATCGCAATATCAAGATTGCCGAATGCGTCGACGCTCAACAGGTCGCCGGGCAAGACCGTCGTCGTCGAGGCGTGTTCCTCGATCAGCGCAGGGCCTGAGATACGATTGCCGGGTGCAAGCTCGGTGCGGTCATAGACCGGCGTGTCGATGAAGCCCGCGGCGGCGTTGAAACAGACGGGCCTGCGGCTGCGCAGGGCGCTGGCCCTCGGCGTTTCGCCCGTCGTGGCATGACGCTCGCGCGGCGGCTTGGCCATGGCGCCGAGCACCGTGACGCGCAGCGACACCAGATCCGAGGGCTGCAGCGGCGCCGACGTGCCGTAGCGCTGCAGATGTTCGGCATCGAAGGCCTTCTTGACGCCCTCGCGGTCGACATTGTCGAACAGCGCCTGCGGCAGGTCGACGGTGACCGCATGCTCCTGGCCGACATAACGCATGTCGGCCGAGCGGAAGGTGACGACGGAGTCCGGCTTCACGGTCGAGTTGGCAATCGCCCTGCGGCCCTGCTCCTCCATCTCGCGATACAGGCTTTCGATGCGATCGAAGGAGACCGTCGCCAGTCGCTCGAAACAGGAGCGCACAAAGTCGTAACGCAGGTCGCTGAACAACATGCCGTAGGCTGAGAAGTGTCCCGGCGAGAACGGGATCAGCACGCGCCTGATGCCGAGTTCGCGCGCGATGGCGGAGGCATGCAGCGGCCCTGCCCCGCCATAGACCACCATGGCGAAGGCGCCGGCATCGAGCCCGCGCTCGGTGGTGACGCCCTTGACCGCATAGGACATGGCGCTGACGGCGATGCGTATGATGCCTTCGGCCGCGTGCATGACATCGATGTCGAGCGGATCGGCGATTTTGGCGCGCATGGCCCGTTCTGCCGCTGCCACGTCGAGCTTCATCTGGCCGCCGAGGAAATGCTCCGGGTCGAGACGGCCGAGCAGAAGATTGGCGTCGGTCACCGTCGGCTCGTCGCCGCCGCGTCCGTAGCAGGCGGGTCCAGGCATGGAGCCTGCGCTCTGCGGGCCGACCCTCAAGGCCTTGCCCTCGAACAGGCGGGCGATGGAGCCACCGCCGGTGCCGACTTCGAAAATATCCATCATCGGAATCTGGATCGGCAGCGCCCGCTCATAGCCGCCGATCAGGGCGCTGCTCGCTGTCAGCGGCTTGCCGTTGTAGATGACGCCGGCCTTGGCCGTGGTGCCGCCCATGTCGAAGGCGATGGCGTCGGGCAGGCCGAGTTCGGCGCAGATCGCCTGGGTACCGGTGACACCGGCGGCGGGGCCGGATTCCAGAATGCGCACGCATTCGCGGCGCGCGTCGTTGACGGGAAACAGCCCGCCGTTGGATTGCACGACGAAGAAATCGCCGGGAAATTCCTGCATCTTGAGATGGCTCTGCAATTCGCCGAGATAGGTATCGACCCTGGGGCCGATATAGGCGTTGGCGGCAACAGTCGAAGCACGTTCGAACTCGCGATATTCCTGCGTCAGCTCATGCGAGGTCGAGATGAACGCCTTCGGCAGTCTGGCCTGGACGATGTCGCGGACTTTTTGCTCGTGCGCCGGATTGCGATAGGAATGCAGGAGCAGGATCGCCACCGCTTCGATGCCGCGCGCCTTCAGGTCATCGGCCAGGGCCTCTACCTGTGCCTCGTCGAGCGCCTCATGCAGCGAACCGTCGGCGCGCAGGCGTTCGGTCACTTCGAAACGCAGGGAGCGACGCACCAGCGGATCGTGCTTCTTGAAAAACAGATTGTAGGAATCCGGCCGGTTGATGCGGCCGATTTCATAGATGTCGCGGAAGCCCCTCGTGATCAGCAGCGCCGTGTGAGCGCCGGTGCGCTCGAGCAAGGTGTTGATGGCGATGGTCGAGCCGTGCAGAAAGAGATGCGCGTCGCGAAAGGCGATGCCGGCATCCTCCACGGTGGTCTGGATGCCATCGACCAGGGCGTCGTGGGTCGAAAGAGCCTTGCCGAAATGCAAGGTCCTGCCAGCTTCGTCGAAGGCGGCAAGATCGGTAAACGTGCCGCCGATATCGACGGCAATGCGCAGGTAACCCGCCTTCGGTATTGCGTTCATTGTCACCGCTGTTTCTCTCCCGCTACGCGTATCTTTGCGCACCCGCCGCCGATAGGCCATGCGGGCCGGCCTCAAGTCAAGTCATGCCCGCAATACGATACAGAATGAACCGTAGCGCATGCTTCGCGCGTGACAGACGGGCGATGAGTGATCTAATCTGCGGCAACTCAGGGGAACGGGACGGAAACGAGAGGGCCGATGAGCCGCACAGACCGGGACATGGTTCTTGGCGTCTTCTTCAATTACACCGGCCACCATGTTGCATCGTGGCTGCATCCGGAAGCCTGTGCCGATGCCGGCGTCAACTGGGCGCATTTCAAAGAGATTTCGCAAGCGGCCGAGCGCGGCAAATTCCATTTCATTTTCTTCGCCGACTGGCTCGCTGTCAGGCTTGCCTCCGAGGCAGCGCTGAGCCGCTCGTCGCAGTATACCGCCCATTTCGAGCCGCTGACACTGCTCGGCGCCATCGCTGCCGTCACCGAGCGCATCGGCCTCATCTGCACCGCGACGACAAGCTATAACGAGCCCTACCATGTGGCGCGCAAGTTCGCGTCGCTCGATTTCATCAGCGGCGGCAGGGCCGGATGGAATGTGGTAACCTCGGCCAATCCGGCAGAGGCCTGGAACTTCGGCAAAGAGAAGCATTACGTCCGTGAGGACCGCTACGATCGCGCCAGGGAATTCGTCGAGGTCGTCAAAGGCCTGTGGGATAGCTGGGACGACGACGCCTTCGTGCGCGATCGCGAGAGCGGGATTTATTTCGATCCCGGCAAGGTGCATACGCTCGACCACAAGGGCAAGCATTTCAGCGTGCGCGGGCCACTCAACGTGCCGCGCGCGCCGCAGGGCCATCCCGTCATCGTGCAGGCCGGCGCATCGGAATTCGGCAAGGACTTCGCCGCGCAGACGGCCGAAATCGTCTTCGTCGCCCCGCCCGACATGAAGGCGGCGCAAGGGTTTTATGCCGATCTGAAGGGCCGCATGGCCCAGTACGGCCGCTCGCCCGACGAACTCAAGATACTACCGGGACTCAACGTCATCGTCGGCGAGACCGAGGCCGAGGCGGACGCAAAGTATGATTTCCTGCAGTCGCGCATCCATCCGCAGGTCGGCAAGGAAATCCTCTCGACAATCCTCGGCGGGGTTGATCTTTCGTCATACGATATCGACGATCCCCTGCCCGAATTGCCCGACAGCGACGAGGCCCAGGGCGGCACGCGCAAATTCGTCGTCGAAATGGCGAAGCGCGAGAACCTGACGATCAAGGATCTCTACCTGCGACTTGCCGGCGCGCGCGGCAAACGCACAATCAAGGGATCGGTCAAGCGGGTCGCCGACGAAATGGAAGAATGGTTCGTCGAAGGCGCCTGCGACGGCTTCATCACCCAGCCGGCCTATCTGCCCGGCAGCATGGACGATTTCATCGACCTGGTGATCCCGGAGCTGCAGCGCCGCGGCCTTTTCCAGAGAGACTATCGCGGCGCGACTTTGCGTGACAATCTCGGCTTCAAGCGGCCCAAGAGTCGGTGGCAGGAAAAGACGACCTGAATGAATTGATCGATCGTGCCGAAGCCTCCCAACGAGGTTCGGCGAGAGGGGGGACGATGGACACCACAGTTTCCGCAAACGTACGCGATGAATTGCACATAGCCGCGCGCATCGAGCGCCTGCCCTATTCGCCCTGGCATGTGCGCATGCGCATCATCCTCGGCGTCGCCACCTTCTTCGACGCCTTCGATGCGCTGACGATCGCCTATATCGTTCCCTCGCTGCTCGGCGAATGGCATTTCTCACCGGCGCAGATCGGGCCGCTGTTCTCCATCGGCTATGCCGGCCAGGCGATCGGCGCGTTGGCGTTCGGCTGGCTGGCCGAACGTTTCGGCCGCGTCCGGATGGCCATGTTCACCGTGCTCATCTTCGCGATCATGAGCGTGGTCTGCGCCAATGCGCAGAACTACGATCAACTGTTCTGGGCTCGCTTCGTACAGGGCATCGGGCTTGGCGGCGAAGTGCCGCTCGCCGCCGCCTATATCAACGAGATCGCCAAGGCGAAGGGGCGCGGCAGGTTCTTTCTCTATTACGAAGCGGTGTTCCCGGCCGGCCTGCTCGCCGTGGCGCTGCTTGCCGCCTGGGTGGTGCCGACCTTCGGCTGGCGCTGGATGTTCTATATCGGCGCCGTTCCCGCGCTCATCGTCATCGCCATGCGCCAATGGTGCCCGGAGTCGCCGCGCTGGCTCGCCTCACGCGGACGCAGAGCGGATGCGGAAGCCTCGATGGCGGAGATCGAAGCCGCGGTGTCCGGCAACGGCGCACGGCCATTGCCGCCGGTTCCCGATCTGCCGCTGCAACCGCCGCCGATCGACCGCCCGGGCATCGGCGAATTGTTTCGAGGCATGTATCTGCAGCGCACCATCGTTGTCAGCCTGCTGTGGATATGCGCCTATATGGTGACCTACGGCCTCATCGTCTGGCTGCCAACCATCTATCGCACCGTCTACGGGCTCTCCGTGCAAGATTCCATTAACTATAGTCTGCTGCAGCAGATCATGAGCATGATCGCCTTCCTGATCGCGGCTTCGGTGATCGATGCGACGGGCCGCAAGAAGATGTTCGCCTTCTGCTTCATCGTCGGCGCTCTGCCGCTGTTCGTGCTATGGTATCTGAAGGGCGGCACCGCCGACAGCGTACGCTATCTCGCCGCCGCCAGCATGCTGTTCGTGTCGATCTGTTCTGGCGCGCTCTATCTCTATGTGCCGGAACTCTATCCGACGCGCATCCGTGCGCTCGGTACGGCCTGGTCGACGTTCTGGCTGCGCATGGCCTCCATCGCCGGGCCGCTGATCGTCGGATGGATTCTTCCCGTCGGCGGCACCGCCGGGGTGTTCCTGTTCGTCGGGCTTGTGTCGCTCGTGGGCGGCGTCGTCTGCCTGCTGTTCGCCGAAGAGACGTCGGGCAAGGTGCTGGAGGAAATCTCTCCTTAGGAAGCAGCGCGCGGCCTTCTCATTCGACCCTGCCGCAGCGCTACAACCTTCGTTACCCGAGCAAACCGCCTCTCCGTCATGCCCGCGCTTGTTGCGGGCACCCACGCGATGACGCTGCGTTTCCGCTCCAGAATGTGGAGAATGTCCTTCCTGAAGCGCTACCGCGCACCACGGCATGGGTGCCCGCAACAAGTGCGGGCATGACGTTGAAACCCTGCGGCAGAGAGTTTTCACGCAACCCTGATCACCACCTTGCCGAAGTGCGCCGCGGATTCGAGGTAGCTGTAAGCTGCCTTCGCGTCCTCGAAGCCGAACACCTTGTCGATGACAGGCTTGAGCCCGTTGACGGCGATGGCGGCGTTCAGCGCTTCGAACATCTGCGTCGAGCCGACGGAAATGCCCTGCACATTGGCACGCTTGGCCATGATCGCCATGGGATTGATCGGCGCGCCTGAGGTCAGCACGCCGATCATCGATATCTTGCCGCCGGTGCGGATGGCGCCGAGTGAGCGGGCGAACGTGCCTGCCCCGCCGACTTCGACGACCTGGTCGACGCCGCGGCCGCCGGTGAGTTCCACCGCCGCCTTGTCCCAATCCTCGTTGGCGCGGTAATCGATGCCGTCGCTGGCGCCCATCTCTCTTGCGCGCGCCAGCTTGGCCTGGCTCGACGAGGTGGCGATGACCCTGGCGCCCATCATCCGCGCCAGTTGCAGCGCGAAGATCGAGACGCCGCCGGTGCCCTGTACGAGCACGCTCTGGCCGGCGACGAGCCGGCCGTGTTCGACCAGCGCATGCCAGGCGGTGACGGCGGCGCACGGCAAGGTCGCTGCCTCTTCATAGGAGAGGTGCGCGGGAATTTTCACCGCGCCGTCTTCCTCCAGCACCACATAGTCGCGCAGCATGCCGTCGATGGCGCCGCCCAGCGCGCTCGGCTGTGCGGCGGCATCAGCGATGCCGCCGGGCCAGCGCTGAAAGAAGCAGCTTGCGATCCGATCACCGACTTTGAACTTCTGCACGCCGGGGCCGATCTCGACCACTTCGCCGGCGCCGTCGGAGAGCGGCACGAGATTGGCCGCGACACCGGCGCGATAGGCGCCCTTGACCACGGCGAGATCGCGGAAGTTGAGCGAGGTGGCGATGACCTTCACCAGGATCTGCCGATACGCCGGCTTTGGCTCCGGCAGGTCGACACGGACGAGCGCGTCGAGGCCGGTCGGTGCGGGAATGTTGTAAGCGCGCATGAATTAACGATCCTTTGATTGATCTGGGGCTCGCATATGAGGAAGTCGCCGCAGTACTAGCAGGTTACTGACATATCTGCCATCTTCGTCCCAACTCAGACTCATCTGCGATGGCAATGAACCAGCCGGTCTATACGCCTCTTAAACCTTCCCGCACGCGCTCGCTCGATGTGCGCGGCCTGCGCTATCAATTGCGCGAATGGGGCGATCCCGACGATCCGCTGCTGCTGTTCCTGCACGGCCATCGCGACACCTCGAACACCTTCCAGTTCATGATCGATGCCATGGCCGGCCGCTGGCATGTGGTGGCGCCCGACTGGCGCGGGCATGGCGGCAGCGCCTGGGCGCCGCAGGGCTACTGGTATCAGGATTATCTCGCCGATCTCGACACCATTGTGGGGATCGTGTCGCCGCAAGCGCCGCTCGATATCGTCGCCCACAGTCTCGGCGGCAATCTGGCGACGGTCTACGCCGGCATCCGGCCGGCGCGCGTGCGCACGGTCGTCTCCATCGACGGTTTTGCGCTGCGGGACACGCCGGCCGAGCTGGCGCCGGAGAAGCTGCGCAAATGGCTCGACAGCTGGCGGGCGACGCCGCGGGAGCGGACCTATGCGAGCGTCGCGGAGATGGCTGAAAGGCTGATGACAGCAAACGCGCGGCTTACTACCGACAAGGCGATGTTCCTCGCCAGTCATCTAGCGCGGGCGGTCGACGGTGGTTTCGCCTTCGGATTCGATCCGACCCATCGGCGGCCGTTTCCCACCCTGCACCGCATCGACGAATGGGCGGCATCCTGGCGCGAGGCCGAGGCGCGGATCCTGTGGATCGCCGCCGGCAACCGCTTCGAGCGCATGGAGCGCGACGGCGACGGCAATTTCAACTGGCGGCTGGCGCAATTGCGCCATGGCTCCAGCGTGCAGATTCCCGACACCGGCCACAACATCCAGCACGACGCGCCCGACGTCCTGGCGCGCGTGGTGGAGGATTTCCTGACCGCGAAATAGCTCAGGCGAGCGCGTCGAGCCCTGCCTTGGCGATCTGACCGTCCTGAGACGATTGCACACCGGAGACGCCGATGGCGCCGACATACTGACCATCGACGATGACCGGCAGGCCGCCCTCGACCGTGGTGGCGCCGGGCAAAGTCATCACCGCCGCGCGGCCGCCGGCCACCGCCTGCTCGAGCGCCAGGGAGGGCCTGCGGAACATGATGGCGGTGCGCGCCTTGGCGACTGCGATCCGCGACGAACCCCTCTGGGTGTTGTCCATGCGTTCGAGATACATGAGATGGCCGCCGTCATCGACGATGGCGATCACCACATTCCATTTGTTGGCCTGCGCTTCAGCTCTGGCGGCGGCGGCCATTTTCTTTGCATCGTCGAGGGCGAGAGCAAGCTGGTTCAACATGTATTTCAGTCCTTTGTCCCGGAAACGAGACCGCGACCATAGCAGCGGGGAGTGTCATAGATCACGCTGATTTTGCGTCGGGCGCAAGACCGTGCCCACGTCGGCAAAGATTTATGCGCCACCGGTCAAGACCCCGGCGTGTTTACATTTAGGGTGATTGGATAAGGATCCATACAGGCATAGGGGATTGTCGCCATGCAAGATGCACTCGCCCTGAAAACGCGCCCTCTCCTGCCGGGTTTTGGCGTGGAAATCCTGGATATCGACATTGCCAGTGCCGACCGCGAGATGCTCGACGCCGTGATCGACACTTTTCACCGCAACGGCGCGATCGTGCTCCGCAACCAGTCCCTTACGCCTGCCCAGCAGGTCGCGTTCACACGTGAATTCGGCGAGCCGGAAGGCAATGTGCGAGAGGAATTCACACATCCAGATTTCCCGGAAATCATGATCATTTCCAACAAAATCGTCGACGGCAAGCCGATCGGCAATCCGGAAGCCGGCCTCAACTGGCACACCGATTTCCAGTATGGCGTGCGCACCGCGCTCTGCACGCTGCTCTATGGCATCGAGACGCCGGCCGTCGGCTCCGATACGCTGCTGGCCGATCTCTGCGCGGCCTGGAATGCCCTGCCCGAGGAAAAGCAGCAGCAGATCGACGGCCTCAGGACTCACTTCAGCTATCAGCTCTTCCAGGAAAAGCGCGGCGTCGCCCTGACGCAGGAGCAGAAGGACGCAATGCCGGATGTCCTCCACCCGCTGGTGCGCCGTCACCCCGCCGACGGACGCAAGGCGATCTGGGGCCTGGCGGTCGGCCCGGTCAAACGGCTCGTCGGCAAGGACGGCGAGGAGATGGACGAAGAAGAGAGCATCGCGCTCATCAAGGAGCTGATTGCGTTCTGCACCCAGGAAAAGTTTGTCTATGCTCACAAGTGGCAGCCGGGCGATCTTCTCGTCTGGGACAACCGCTGCACCCTGCATACGGGAACGCGTTTCGATTTCGACAAATACATCCGCCACGTGCATCGCACATGGGTGCGCGGCGATATCCCGTTTTGATCTCAGATCATTTTTGGAAAGGCCGAAGCTGACATGATCAGCCGTCGCAAAGTCGTCAGTGCCGTCCCTCTCGCGCTCGCGGCGCCGGCGCTGATGCGCCGCGCCATGGCGCAGGGCGCCAAACCGCTGACCATCGCATTCCCGGCGGACGTGTCTTCCTGGGATGCGATGAACTCCGGCACGTCGGTCACCCAATCACTGTACAAATGCGTCTTCGACACCATGCTCGACGTGACGCCCGAGGCCAGGCTCGAGCCCGGCCTCGGCAGTTTCGAGTGGACCGACAACAACAACCAGGTTCTGGAACTGACGCTGCGCGACAACCTGACTTTTCACAACGGCGATCCGCTGACGTCGGACGATGTGCATTTCACCATATTCACCCGCCTCAAGGCCGATAATGGCCTCGCGGTCGCGGGCAATTTCGGCAGGATCGTCGAGGCCGTGGAAACGCCGGCTCGCAACAAGGTGATTTTCAAATTCGCCAGCAAATACGTGACGGCGCCGCAGCGCCTCGCCAGCGTCGGCTACGTGATGCCACGCCGCTATTACGAAAGCGTCGGGGCGGAAGCCTATCTGAAGAAGCCGGTCGGCGCGGGGCCCTACAAGCTCGTCGACTACCAGCGCGACTCGCGCATCCTGCTGGAAGCCTTCGACGGCCATTGGCGCGGCGCGCCCAAGATCCGGCAGGTTACCATCCAGATCATCAAGGATCCGACCACGCGCATCGCGGCGATCCAGAGCGGACAGGTGGACCTGGCGCATAATCTTCCGGTGCGCGACGTCGTGCGGCTGGGCGCCCTGCCGCATCTCACCGGCAACCTGCATCCCATCAGCAATGTCGTGATGATCCACATGGTCAACAAAGGCATATTCCGCGACCAGAACCTGCGGCTCGCCTTCCATCATGCGATCGACAAGGCGGCGCTGTCGCGCGCCTTTTTCAGCGGTAAGGCGGAACCCCTCTCCATGTGGGCCGGCACCGGGGCGGCGGCCAACGACCCAGCCTTCAAGTTCGCCTACGATCCAGAACTCGCCAAATCGCTGCTCGCCAAGTCCGGCTACAGCACGACGAATCCGGCGAAGATCACCTTCACCACCTTCAACGGCGTGTTTCCGAACGATTTCGACATCGCCCGCACGATGGTGCAGATGTGGAAACGGGTCGGCATCGACGCCAATCTGGAGACGATGGAATTCACCAAATACGGCGAGCTGTCGCGCACCGACAAGCTCGAAGCGCCGATCCTCTACAACTGGTTCAACCCGACCGACGATCCGGAATCCTATTCAGGCTCGATCATGGATCCGAAGAAGCGCTTCTCGGTGTGGAAAAGCGACGATATTTCGCCGCGCCTCGATCCGCTGCTCGAGGAAACCAATTACGACAAGCGCGTCGCCGGCTATCGCACCTTCGACAGATGGTGCGTCGAACAGGGCTACGCGTTCCCGATCCTGCAAGGTGTCGCGACGGTCGTCTACGCCAAGCGCGTCGGCTATACGCCCTATCGTACCGGGCTTCTCGCGCCCTATGCGTGGTCTCTCAACGCCTGAATCAGGTCGCCAGCGGCGCCCAGCGTTTCGAAATGTCCTCCGGCGGCAAGGCGGCGATCAGTTCGCGCGTATAGGGATGCTGTGGCCGGCTGAAGACGGCTTCCGTCTCGCCGCTTTCGACGATCACGCCTTTCCACATGACGAGCACGCGGCTGCACAGATAGCGCACGACCGCGAGATCGTGCGAAATCATCAGCAGCGCGATGTCGAACTCGGAGCGCAGGCGCAACAGCAGGTTGAGAATCTGCGCCTGCACCGAGACGTCGAGGCCGGAGGTGATCTCATCGGCGATGAGCAGCCGCGGCGTATTGCAGAGCGCGCGGGCGATGTTGACCCTCTGACGCTGGCCGCCCGACATTTGCGAGGAAATCTTCGTCAGCGTATCGAGCGGCAGACCGGTTGAGCGCAGCATGTGCTCCGCCTGCGCGCGCCGCTGCTGCCGGCTCACTTGGCCCGGCTGCAGGGGCTGGGTGACGAGCTGCAAGGTGCTGCGGCGCGGATTGAGCGCGGCGCGCGGGTCCTGAAAGACAAACTGAATGCTGGCGATGCGCCGACGCCATTCGGCCTCGTCGCCGCCAAGCGGCTTGTCGTCGAGCAGGATGCGCCCGGTGCTCGGTTCTTCCAGGCCCATGATGAGACGGCCGAGAGTCGATTTGCCGCTGCCGCTTTCACCGACGACGCCGACGAATTCGCCCGGTGCGACGGAAAAGCTGGCGCTGCTTACCGCCGTCTGCCCCGGGGCGCGCGACAGCCAGCCGCCGCGGCGGAAAATCTTGGTGACGTTGTCGACCTTGAGCAGCGGTGCCGCCGCCAATTGTTTGGACTGCGACAGCGGATTGGTTTCCGCGTTCTCGGCTTCCGCATTTCTGGCGACTGCGCCGGGACGAATGCAGCGCAGCGCCCTTGCGTCGCCGCAATCGGCCAATACCGGCGGCTCCGCGAGGCAGGCGTCGATCGCCGAGGCGCAGCGCGGCGCGAAGCGGCATCCTGTCAGCATCGGATATTCGGGCAAGCCCGGCATCTGGCCGCTCGGCGAGGCAAGCGCGCGCCATTCCCCGTCGAAATTCGGCATCGCAGCGTGAAGCGCGCACGTATAGGGATGCCGTGCATGCAGGAACAATTCGCGCGCGGGTCCCTCCTCCACGACCTCGCCGGCATAAAGCACGGCCACCTGATCGCAGATCTGCGCCGCCAGCCGCAATTGATGCGTGATGAACAGCACCGCGGTGCCGTGGCGCTTCTGCAAGGCGCGCAACAGGCTGACGATATGTCCCTGCGTGGTCACGTCGAGCGATGCGGTCGGCTCATCGGCGATCACCAGATCGGGATTGCTGATGAAGGCGAGCGCAATCAGCACGCGCTGGCACATGCCACCGGAAAGCTGGAATCCGTATTGATCGTAGACGGTCTCGGGCGCTTCGATGCGCACGTCGGCAAGGGCGGCGAGCGCGGCCTTGCGGCCCTGCCCCGCCGATAGGCCCAGACGGCGCAGATGTTCGCGAAAATGCGCGCCGATCGTCATGGCAGGATTGAGCGCCATCATCGGCTCTTGCGGAATGAACGCGATCTCGCGGCCAAGCAGGCTGCGATGCTTGCGTTTTGACAATGCCAGCAGGTCGGTCGCGCCGAAGCGCAACGATCCGCTGGCGACCCGGAAGCCGTCCGGCAATTGGTCGGCGATGACGCGACCGAGCATGCTTTTGCCGGCGCCGGATTCGCCGATCAGGCCCAGCACCTGCCCACGGCGAAGTGTAAGATTAACGTCGCGCAGAACCTGCACGGGGCGTTCATGCAGGGAACCTGCCTGCACCGTCAGCCCCCTCGCCTCGAACAACGGCGGCGAAGCTGCGTCGTCATGAGGTGCGAAGTCCTGAAGCGCGAGCGGCGAAAGCAAGGTTGTCATGCTTCGATCCTGCGGCGTTCGGATACGCGGGGATCGAGCATGAGGCGCAATCCGTCGCCCAGCATGTTGGCCGACAGCACCGTGAGGACGATCGCCGACACGGAGAAGATCAGCGACCACGGGGCCTGAAACACCGTCGCGAGGCCATCGGCAATCATCACACCCCAGGTCGGGATTCCGGGCTCGACCGAGACGCCGACGAAGGACAGAACCGACTCCACGATCACCGCGATACCGATCTCGACGCTCGTCAGGGTAATGATGATCGGCAGCACGCCGGGCACGAGATCGCGCGTCATGATGCCGACATGGGAGGCGCCGGCGATCCGGGCCGCCGATATATATTCGAGCTTCATGAGGCCGATCACCGAACTGCGGATGATCCGGCAGAACCGCGTCCAGTCGACCAGGATGGTCGCCAGGATCACGTTGCGCAGGCCTGGCGAGAGCCCCACCATGAGGACGAGCGAGAGGACGACGGCCGGAAACGACATCCATATATCCACGAGGCGCGATATGGACTTGTCGAAAATGCCGCCGAGATAGCCCGACAGGATGGCAATGGTCGCGCCGACCAGGCATGTGCCGACCGGCACGACGGTGCCGACGATGGCAGCGACCCGGGCGCCGTAAATGAGCCGCGAGAAGACGTCGCGCCCCAGACTGTCGGTGCCCAGCGGATAGGCCCAATCGCCGCCATCGAGCCAGGCGGGCGGCAGCAGAATCTGCAAAAGGTCCTGTTCGTTGGGATCATGCGGGGCGAGCCACGGCGCGCAGACCGCCACGGCGACCACGATCAGCAGAAACGTCGCGCCGACGATCACGCGTCCTTCGCCAAGACGGAGCTGATGCCGGGCCTTGTGTTCCTTCATTGCCGCCTCAACCTCGGATTGAGCCACAGATAGGATAGATCGACGAGCGCGTTGACCAGGAGCACGATGGCACAATAGGTCAGGCTGATGCCCTGGATCAGCGGCAGGTCGTGCGTGCGGATAGCAGTGATGAGCAGATTGCCCATGCCCGGCAGGCTGTAGATCGACTCGATCAGCAAGGTGCCGCCGAACGTCTGGGCGGCCTGCACGCCGATCAGGGCGACGGTCGGGATGGCGGCATTGCGCAGCGCGTGGCGAAAGAGAATGGCGCCTTCACCGACGCCGCGCAGGCGCGCCGCATTCACATATTCGTCCTGATAGGCCTCGATCAGGCTCGAGCGCAGCACGCGCATGACCAGCGCGACCTTGATCATCGCCAGCGCCGTCGCCGGCAGGACGAGATGCAGCAGGCGGTCGCCGAACGCGTCCCAACGGCCCGCGAGCAGCGTATCGATCAACAGAAACCCGCTGCGCCGCTCGACGATCATGCTGGGATCGATCGGTCCGATAAAAGGCAGGACATTGAGCCAGAGGCCGAAGAGCAGAACGAAGCTGATGCCCCACAGAAAATCCGGGATCGACTGGGCGAGGCTGGCGATCGTTTCACCGACGCGCTCGACCGGCCGGCCGCGATACCAGAAGGCCGTCAGACCGAGGAGCGCGCCGAGCAGCACGCCAAGGCCGAGGCCGCAGAAAGCCAGTTCGATCGTCATGGGCAGCGCGGCCAGGATGAGCCGTGTCACCGGTTCGCGCGCCTGGATCGAGTTGCCGAGATCGCCCTGCAGGGCGGCGCCGAGCCACATGAAATATTGCTCGTAGATCGGCCGGTCCAAGCCGTAGGCGTGGCGAATCTGCTCGGCATCCTCGTGCGTCGCATTTCCAGGCGTCAGCATGGACAGCGGATCGGCCGGGATGATGCGCAATATGAAAAATATGACGATCGAGACGGCAAAGAGCTGGAGAGCTATGGCAAGAACATTGCGCAGCGCCTTCAGCCCGAGATATCCGAAGGCGCGCAGATGCGCCCATCCGGCGCCCGATATCTGCCCGGTCGGCCACGGTTGAATCGGTGCTTGCGCCTCATCTGACATGGCCGGACGCTAGGAAAGTTCATCCGCGGCATCTTGCCCCGCAGCGTACATTGTCTTGTCACGGAGAAAAAAGGCAAGACTCATGCCGACCAGACGCCAGGCTTCCATAGCCAAAAGCGATGTTTTGCAAAAAGCCGGAAGCGGCTTTTTCGCCTCCCGCTCTCGAAAGCCCGTGCTAAAGGAGGCGCGAAATTGGAGTGCAAATCCGGCCAGATCGCCGGAACGAGGAGAATATGAGCCAGAAACCTGTTTTGTACCTGCTGCCCGGCCTGTTGTGCGACGCGCGTATTTTCCGCGCCCAGGTCGACGATCTCGCGCCCGTCTGCGAGGTCCGGGTGCCGGATTTCTTCGGCTTCGACTCGCTGACAGCCATGGCCGAGCATGTGCTGGCCTCGGCGCCGGCGCGGTTCTCAGTCGCCGGCTTTTCCATGGGCGGCCGCGTCGCGTTCGAGATCATGCGGCTGGCGCCGGATCGAATCGAACGCTTCTGCGCGTTCGATACAGGCGTGCATCCTCTCGACCCGGGCGAACCGGAAAAGCGCGAGGCGATCATCCGCCTCGCCTACGACAAGGGCATGGAAGGGCTCGCCGACGCCTGGCTGCCGGGCATGATCCATCCCGCGCGGCGCACTGACGCCGCGTTCATGCAGCCGTTGCGCGAAATGATCATGAGCACGACGCCGGAGATTCACGAGAAGCAGATCCGTGCGCTCGTCGGCCGCCGCGACGCGACGCCGGTGCTGGCGCAGATCCATTGTCCGGCGTTGTTTCTTGCCGGGCGCCAGGACGAATGGAGCCCGCCGGCACAGCATGAAGCCATGGCGAAGGCCGTGCCGGGCGCGCGTTTCGTCGTCATCGAGGACAGCGGCCATTTCGTCTCGGTCGAGCAGCCGGCGGCATTTACAAAGGCGCTGCGCGAATGGATGGAGTTGCCGGCAGCGGCCGCATAATGCTCTAACATTAAAAAAAGCGGCCGAATGGCCGCCAAGGCAAAAGAGGAAACGCCATGGAGTTCGGAATTTTCGATCATGTCGACGCGACGGGCGACAAACTGCGCGACTTCTACGATGCGCGTGTCGACTATGCGGTGGCGGCGGACCGCGCCGGGTTCCGCAGCTATCACGTGGCCGAACATCATGCGACGCCGCTGGGCCTCGCCGCCTCGCCCAATGTCTATCTGACGGCAGTCGCCCAGCGCACCGAGAGGCTGCGGTTCGGGCCGCTGGTTTATACCCTGCCCCTTTACCATCCGCTGCGCCTGGTCGAGGAAATCTGCATGCTCGACCAGATCAGCGGCGGACGTCTGGAAGTCGGTCTCGGCCGCGGCATTTCGCCGATCGAGGCGCGCTATTACGGCACCGATCCAGACAAGTCGCGCGAGGTCTATGCGGAATATACCGAGCTCCTGTTCATGGCGCTGACCCAGAAGGAAGTCACCTTCAAGGGCAAGCATTTCCAGGTCGACAACATTCCCATGCAGCTCGAGCCGCTGCAGAAGCCGCATCCGCCGATCTGGCTCGGCATCGGCATGCTGGCGAATGCGGAGCGCGCCGGAAAGCTCGGCGCCAGCGCCGTGTCGCTGCACGGGCCTGAAGATACGCGCACATTCATTGAGGCCTGGAAGGCGGCATTGCCGAAGACTGAAGCCTCAAAGAACCTGCATTTCGGCCAGAGCATTTTCATGGTCATCGACGAGGATGGCGAGCGCGCCATGGAGACCGCGCGCGCCGGCTATCTGCGCTGGCGCGAGAGTTTCCACTATCTTTACTACCGTTTCGGCCGCTCGCCGATGCACGGCGAACGCGCCCGCACGTTCGACGAACTGATGGCGGAAGGCAAAGGCGTTGCCGGGACACCCGAATTCGTGCGCGACTGGCTGACCCGCTCGGTGGCGATTTCGGGAACCGATTACCTCGTCGGGCAGTTCTACTTCGGCCAGATGCACCGGCAGACGCCGATCCGCTCGGTCGAGCTATTCGCCGAACACATCATGCCCGCGCTGCGGCAGAAAGAATCCATACCAGCCTGAGCGATGTCCCTCGTCGCCCGTGCTGGTATTTCTGCGACCGTGAACTCACCGTGCGAGGTCCGCACCCACACCGGAGGATTTGCAATGTCCCGCTTCCGATCGCTTACGCTGGCTGCTGGCCTGTCAGCTCTTACCTTGACCAGTTTGGCCGCGCTGGCGCAGACGAGCAAGCCGGAATGGATCGACGACACATTGCTCGAAGCGGCCAAGAAGGAGGGCAACCTCGTCGTCTATACGACGACGAACGAGCGTGAGGCGCTGCCGCTGTGGAAGCTGTTCGAAGACGCCACCGGCATCAAGGTCAACGTTGTGCGCGCCTCGGATTCGCAAATCCTCAGCCGCGCCATGATCGAGGCGCGGGCGCGCCAGAAAACCTGGGACATCGTGCAGACCGCCAATGTGCAGAAATTTCCCGACGTCATGCTGGCGCCGGTCGATCTGCCGGAAGGCAAGCATCTCGTCCAGGGCGCGATCGCACCCGACAAGCGCTGGTATGCGGTCTATGCCAATTACAATGCGCCGGCCTTCAACACCAAATACGTCAAGCGCGACGACCTGCCGAAAACATTCGAGGAATTCGCCAAGAAATCCGAATGGAAGGCCAAGGTCGCCATCGACGACACCGATACGGTGTGGCTGGCGGTGCTGTTCGATCATTACGGAGAGACCAAGGCCCGAGAGATTCTCAAGGAGCTCGTCGCCAATCTGCAGCCGGTGATTGTCGACGGCCATCTGGCGCTGGCGCGCTCGGTCGCCGCCGGCGAATACTGGATCGCGCTGAACAACTATCTCAACCTGACACTCAACGTGAAAATGGCCGATGGCGCCACGGATTTCTGGATGCTCGATCCGGTGTCGCTGTTCTGGGGCGCCGTCGGCGTCTCCGCCAATGCACCTAATCCGAATGCGGCGCGACTTGCGGCAAATTTTCAGATCAGTCGCGAAGCCCAGAGATTCCTGGCGAAGTTCGGCCGCCTGCCGACACGGCCGGACGTCGAAACCAATCCGCCGAAAGTGCTCGACAGCCTGGCGGGGCTTTCGGTCACGGCCAAACTGCTGTCGGCGGCAGACGAGAAGAAGTGGAGCGCGGTCTTCGGCGAAATCTTCCGGCCGCGCCCGTAGAAGGGTGGCTCGAACGCAATGGGTGTCATTCCCGACGCGCGGTAGTGTAAAGTCCCAGGACATCTCTGACAGGTGTTCCGGGACATACCTTACACTTTTTCGGTCTCATTCAGGAGAACTTTCGGGTTCGTTGAGGTCGATGGTGGCGATGTCGTAAGCGCCGAAGCAG
>JARHVB010000084.1 GCA_029222685.1 Terripilifer ovatus
CACAGCCCCGGCAGCTAAACTTGCCCCAGACAGGCAGCAAAATAAGACCGCGTTCGTCTAAACAACAAGAAATCTCAAAGCTTCACAGGCTCTCAGGATGAGGGGCTTCTGCTGGAATGACCGCAAGTTGAAAGATGATGTCAACGCTTGCGCTACCGGTCGTATCGGATCGTCGCCAGAAACCGGCTGAAAATCCTTTCGCCGTCTTCCCGCGACACGGCTGTCAACTGATTGACGATCCTCCTCGGCACCTGAAAGTGCTGATAGTCGTTCAACCTCCAGACACCGCCCCATTCGGTGAAGCCGAATCTGCGAAAGATCGGCCGGATTCTCTCGGCCATCCCCGGCACCGCCCGTGTGCGATCGAGGAACGCCCGGCCGCTGGGCGGGCTGACCATGCGTTGTCCGTTGACTATCTCGAACGCCGGGTTCTGAACAGGGTTCAGATCGATCGCTGCGCCGTAAGCATGCGTCGATGCTGACGCTGTTCCCGCAACGTTTCTGTCGTTGAAACCCGACGTATTGTTTTGTGCGATCGATGCATCATCGTCGCCGTTGAACTCGTTCATCAATCTCACGCTTTCGATGGGAAAGCGCTGTCTAAAAAGCTCAGCGAAAATATTCGACACCGGTTCCGCAAGGACATCCAGAACGCAGATGTGTCCCTCTCGCGCTGTTCCGGTAAAATCGACGTAAGAAACGCGGACGATGGCCAGCCGCTCGCAACCCACTGCAGGACTGGAGCTGAGAACATGGCGCCGCACCATGTCCGCGCACGCAGCAGAGGAAATCGCGCTGATTTTATTGCGTGGTGCGCCGTGCGCCAACCCGAACGCCAGGCAACTCGTCAACAATGTTGAGAACGCGAAGAAAATCGGGGTTCTACTTGTCATCGCCGGATTGGCCAGCCTGTTGAGGGGCGCGTCAGTCGGCCGATGCGCGTGCCGGTTTGCTTAGGGCGCGCCCTTTTCCACCACGCCGATGATCGGGCCCATCGGGCGCCACCGGTCGTGGCGGCCGATGGAGGGCGCGTAGAGCGAGGAGATCGATCCGTCGAGGAACAGCGCATCGCTGCATCCGAGTTTATCGCGGAACAGGGTGGCGAATTCGTAGAACGTCACCGGCTCGTTGGAGATCGCAAAGACGATGCGCCCGCCGGAACAGGCACCGACGCCGTTGCGCGTCTTCTTCGACGTGCCCTCTTCATTGATGCGCGGATGGATGCGTCCGCCGATCACCAGCATCGGTCCCGATTGCGTGGCGTAGCGCGTATCGCTGCGGCGCGTCGCGAACTTGTCGCTCTCGACCACGCCGGCGCTGTTCTTGGTGACATAGAAGACGCCGTTCGGCTTGAGGTGGAAATTGCCGGGTCCGTTGCGCGTGTTGAGCTTCATCTTCTCGACGCCGCCTTCGATGAAGAGCCCGACAGGCTGGTAGTCCGGATGATACATGCCGGCGTTCATGGCGAAGACCAGCTTCTCGCCCTGCCGCGCCAAAGATTGCGAGACGGCATCGAAAGAGCCGAAGACCGCGCCGTCGGGATCATCGAGAAAGATGCGGATGTCGGATTTGCCGGCGGTGAACGTACAGACGGAATAGGGCGCGTTCTCCCAATTCGCGGGTTCGCATTGCGCTTGCGCCGGCGCCTGTATGATGCCGAACAGGATTGCCGCGAGAAGCAGCGCCCGGCAATGCAGGATCCGGCAATGCAAGACCATCATTCTATATGTCCTCTCGTCAGATTCTTTCCATCAACGCGGACACATGCGCGGCGACTGATTTGCCCAGTGCATCGAGATTATAACCGCCTTCGAGCACCGACACGAGACGCCCGCTGCAGCGTTTTTCCGCGACGGAAAGTAGTTCGCGCGTGGCCCAGGCGAAATCCGCCTCGACCAGGCCGAGCTGCGCGAGCGGATCCTTACGATGGGCGTCGAAGCCGGCGGAGACGATGATCAGATCGGGCGCGAACTCGTCGAGCCGTTTGAGGACGACGCTGGTCATGGCGTCGCGAAACTGTTCGCCGCCGTCGCCCGCCCGCAGCGGCGCGTTGACGATGGTGCCTTTCGCGCCGGTTTCGCCTTTCGCGCCGGTGCCCGGATAGAGCGGCATCTGGTGGGTCGAGGCATACATGACGCTGCCGTCGTTCCAGAAAATGTCCTGTGATCCATTACCGTGATGGACGTCGAAATCGACGATCGCCACCCGCTCGGCGCCATACACGGCCTGGGCGTGGCGTGCCGCGATCGCCGCATTGTTGAAGAAGCAGAAGCCCATGGCGGTCGCAGTCTCGGCGTGATGGCCGGGCGGCCGCATGGCGACGAAAGCATTGGCGGCCTGCCGGCTCATCACCGCGTCGACGGCCTGGCAGGCCGCGCCGACCGCATGCATGCAGGCTTCCCACGTGCCGGGGCTCATGGCGGTGTCGCCGTCCAGCTGGACGATGCCGTCGTGCGGCGCGGCCTCTTCGAGCGCGCGGAAATAGGCCTCCGGATGGACGCGGAAAATCTGCTCTGCCGCGCCGCGGGCCGCCTGCTCGCGCAGCAGCATCTGGAACGGCTCGGCGCCAAGCGTCTCTTCGATGGCGCGCAGCCGTTGCGGCTGCTCGGGATGGCCGTAGCCCATGTCGTGGCCGAGGCCGGCGGGATGGGTGATGTAGAGCGTCGTCAATGCGGAAACCCAGATAGCGCGTGATGGCAGGGAGCAGGACGACTGTGTCTTTTCTGCAACGTCATAGTTAGATTTCCACTTATACCTCACCTTGCGGCAATCATATGGTAAGAAAATCCCTAATAATCTTGGGCTTACGGACGAATCGGGGCTAATTTCATGAGATTCAAGGGGATGGCGATCGCGCTTCTCGGCGCGGTATTGCTTGCGGGCTGCAATTACAAAACTCTCCCCGATCCGGCTCTGTCGGCAAAAGACGCTGAATGGATGGCGCTGGTGCCGGCATTCGACGTCGGCCTTGAACATCAGCGCTACGAAGTCGACGATCCGACCGGCGAAGCCCCGGGCACGATCATCGTCGATACCAAGGCGAACTTTCTCTATTTCGTGCTGCCGAACCGCAAGGCCATCCGCTACGGCGTCGCCACCGGCGCCGAGGCCTATGGCTGGACCGGCACCGCCACCGTCAAGCGCAAGGCTGAATGGCCGCGCTGGATGCCGCCGGCCGACATGCTGGCCCGCTGGCCGCATCTCAAGCCGACCGCCGCCGCCGGTGGTCTCAACGGCGGGCCGGACAATCCGCTCGGCGCCCGTGCGCTCTATCTCTACGAGGGCGGCAAGGACACGCTCTACCGTATTCACGGCACCAACGAGCCGGACAAGATCGGCCACAGCGTTTCGTCGGGCTGCATTCGCATGCGCAACATCGACATTGTCGATCTCTACAACCGCACGCCGATGAACACGAAGGTGATCGTCCGCTGAATTCCCGCCCATGACTTGATTAAAAGCGGCCGGGGAAACCCGGCCGTTTTTGGTTTCTATGCGACCAGCATCGGCCCGCCGAGTTCGACGGTGACGATTTCCGGCGGCCGGAACAGGCGCACCGGCATCATCGATGTGCCAAGGCCGGCGGAGACGATCATGTGCCGGCCGTCATCCTCGAAATGCCCGTAGGTCTGTGACCATTTCACCCGGTCGCTCATCCAGGCGCGGCTGAAATCCGGCAGCCTGACCTGGCCGCCATGGGTGTGGCCGCTCAGGGTCAGGGAAACCTGCGCCGGCGCTTTGGGAAAAATATACGGTTCGTGCGCCAGCAGGATCACCGGTGCAGGATCGCTCACCTGCGCCAGGCAGCCGGGCAGATCGTCGAAGCCCGCGCCGCCACGCGCCGCTTTCGAATGCATCAACTGGTCGGCAAGGCCGACCAGCCAGAAGGCCTGTCCGTCCTTGTCGACGCGCAGGGTGTCGTTTTCCAGCAACCTGACGCCGGCATTGCGCAGCGCGCGCCGCACCGGCTCGCCGTCTTCCGCCGGCATATCAGGCAGGGCGCCGTGCATGAGATCGTGATTGCCCATCACGCCGTAGACGCCGAGCGGCGCCCGCAGTACGCCGAGCGCGGCGCCCCAGGCCTGCGGCATCACCGGGCCCGAAACGATCATATGGCCGCCGACGTAATCGCCGAGCAGGACGACCACGTCCGGTTTCAGGGCATTCACATGCAGGCAGATCGAGCGCACCCGGTGGGCGGACATCCACGGTTCGCACGCATGAATGTCGGCGATCACGGCAATCCTGAGCCGCAGGCCGGCGGGCCAGTGCCGCGGCGTCAGCCGATAAGAGGTAAGCTCGAGGAGGAAACCGGGTTCGATACCGAATGCATAGCCGCCGGTGGCGACGACCCCCGCGCTGCCGCCGGCTGCGGCGCGCAGGAAGCCACGTCGTGTAATGAGCGCCATGAACGTCCTGTCAGCTCGAAGCGATCGAACGCCAACACTCTAACGTTCCGCGTCGGGTTGTATCAGGCCGCCCGGTCGTCTTCACGCAAAAAGGCGGGCACGTCTTTCACGCGTGGACGAACGCCGCCCGGCTGCAGGATTTCCTGCTTGTCGGAGCGGATCTTCAGGGCTGCGGCGACGGCCGAAAGGCCGATTTCGCGGTAGAGCTGGGTCAGAAGGTCGCGGGCATCCTGGGAGGCCGGCGGCGTCTGCGGTTTGCTGTTATCGGTCGACATGGCGGGAACTCTCACTCTGATACAATAGCGTTTTCCAATCCTCTGGATTGGAAAGACGCGTCTGAACTCTTAAATGAGCGCATTTTCTTCACGCGAACCGGTATCCACTTCGCTTGAAAATGCGCTTGTGTGCCTGACGGGAACAGCACACCATTTAAGATTGTTGGATGCCGGTTAAGGCTCCCTTAAGAGTGCTAGCCTGAATCGCCTTCGGTGGCTGTGCGCGACGGCACGCCCGATGACATCGGGCCGCCGGTGCCTGTCTGCTCCTTAAAAAGAAAAGCATTTTCGCCGCCGTAAACAGTCATCCACAGGGCGCGAAAATCCTGTGTGTTAGGGCATCTGCCAGCGGCAGTAATGCGATCCGGGCCGTCGCGGCGCGAGGTCGATGTGCATGTGGTCTTCGTGATAGCTGTCCGAGCCCGGTCCGAGCACGGTGGCGAAGGTTTTGCAGGCGGAGGCGAACAGCGCTTCCGGGACGGGAGATGCCTTGTCGCCGACCAGGGCGTGAGCACCCCCGCTGAACTTGACGCCGCGGATATCGAGGGCGTTGCCCTTGGCGTGTTCGCTGAGCTTGGCGCCGGCGACCCGGTTGCGCGGCCGGCACTCGTAGGACGATCCGGTGACGATGGTCTCAATCTTCCGGCTGTCCGTCTCGAGGATTGTCGAAAAGTCGCCGGCGGCCCAGGTGGCGAATTCCTTCGCCAAAGCGCAGCGCATGACGCCGGAGGCGGCGACGGAGATCTTTCTGCCGTCGGGGCGGATGATGGCCGAAATCGTCACCGGTTCATCGATGCCGCATCCGGGCCTGGGGGGTGGTGCGACCGCGCGTCTGGCCTCGACCTGCCCGGACGTCAGGAATCCGCTGCAGGCTGACGAGATCGTCGGTGTGACAACCTCCTGGGATTCAGGCGCGGGGGCGGCTTCTTTGGGAGGCCTCCTGGATGGCTCGCCGGCCGGCTCATTGATCTGATCCTCGGCGTGGTATTTGCCCTGTTCTTCGGGAGGGTCGATGCCCGCAGGGCGCGCCGGTGGCAGAGGAGGATTGAGAGGGCTGGCCGCCTGGGCAGGCAGCGCCACTGCCCCTAAAACGAAAACCCCGAAGATGGCGATGCGTGATCCGGGCAAACCTGTTGTCACACCGCTCGAATGCGTGCGGCGCTGCTTCGCCGCGGCGGCATGGCAGACTTGCCTGAGGGCACAGGCGCGGGAGGCGCTTCCTGGCCACCGGTCGCGTCCCGCACCAGATCGCGCACCTCAATCAGCAGCTTTTCGAAGTCAGCCAGATGAGCCGGCGGGAGTTTGGCGATGGATTCCTGCACGAACCGCCTTTGCAACGCGATCCCGTCCATCGCCATTTTGCGCCCCGCCGGCGTCAGGAAGATCGCGTGCGAGCGCCGGTCGCCGGGAATGCCGCGGCGTTCCACCAGGGCGGCAGCGGCAAGCCGATCGATCAGGCCGGAGATATTGCCCTTGGTCACATACAGCCGCCGCGCCAGTTCCTGCTGGCTCATGCCTTCCTGTTCGGTCAGGGTCGTCAGCACGTCGCATTGGGGCACGGACAGGCCGATCCCGCGCAGCCGGTCAGCGATCACGCCGTTCATCCGCGTGTTCAACCGCAACAGGCGGAACCAAACTCTTTCGGCATCCAGAATTTCGCTCATGCCCTGTTCCATTTCTCGCAGGTCAGGATCGATAGGAACCAATTAGCAGCAATTTTGCGGCCATGCGGTTAGATTTATTGCATCGCATCGAAACGGCAATCCCATGCGAACGCGCCATAACGCAACCAAGACAGCGGTTCCAGCCGGAAAAGACAAGCATATCAGTTGGTTCGCTCCGCTCACGCCAGTTTGTCGCGATCGCGCAGCGCCGGAAACAGCCGCATCCACGAAAGCGTGATGCCGATCGCCCCGACGCCGCCGACCAGCACCGCCGGAACCGGTCCCATCAAGCTGGCGAGCACCCCTGATTCGAATTCGCCGAGCTCGTTCGACGCGCCGATGAACATGCTGTTGACCGCCGAAACCCGGCCGCGCATGTCGTCGGGCGTCTCGAGCTGAACCAGGGTCGAGCGGACATAGACGCTGACCATGTCGGCTGCGCCCAACAGCACTAGGCAGGGCAGGGCGAAATGGATGCTTGGCGACAGGCCGAAGCCGATCGTCGCGATTCCATAAACCGCCACCGCCTGGAACATCCGCATGCCGACCCGTTTGTTGAGCGGAAACCGCGCCAGCAGCAGCGCTGTCACCACCGCGCCCAGCGACGGTGCGCTGCGCAGCAGGCCGAGGCCTTCCGGGCCGGTGTCGAAAATATCCTTGGCGAACATCGGCAGCAGCGCCGTCGCGCCGCCGAGCAGGACGGCGAACATGTCGAGCGAGATCAGCCCCAGCAAAGTTTTATTGAAGCGAATGAATTTGAGCCCTGCCGTCAGATATTCCCAGGTAATCTGGGATTTTTCCGCTGCCGGCGGCCGCGGCTTGAGCATGTAGATCAGCACGACGCAGCTCAGCGAAAGCACCGTCGTCGCCAGAAACACGAAGGGAGCGCCGAACATATAGGCCACACCGCCGACGGCCGGGCCGATGATCGTTGCGACCTGATAGGCCGAGGCGTTGACGGCAATCGCATTGGCGAAATTTTCCTTCGGCACCAGGCTTGGCACGATGGCTGCCGAGGCCGGGCTGGAAAAGGCCCTTGCCGTGCCGATGAGAAAGATGAGGGCATAGATGATGGGCGGCGACACCGAATGGGTGGTGACCGTCAGATAAAGGCCGAACGAAGCCGTCGAGGCGACGCAATAGCACGTCATCAGCACGCGGCGGCGGTCGTAGTGATCGGCCGCGTGCCCTGCGATCAGCAGGAACAGGATATTCGGCGTGAAAATCGCCAGTCCGATCAGGCCCAGCGCAATCGGACTGCCGGTGATGTCATAGACCAGCCACGCCACCGCGACATCGATCATCCGGGTCGCGAGCGCGGAAAGAAAACGGGAAATGAAATAACAGGTGAATTCGCGCGAACGAAACGGCTCAAGCCCCTTGATCGGTAAACCCATCTGTTCGCGTCAGCTTCCTGGAGCCTGATCCGGAAAAGTGGAGGCCGGTTTTCCAATGGATCATGCCCGAACAAAAAGAAGAGATCATGATGCGATTCCGTACAATCGCATCATGATCTATTGAATCAATTCTCCAATCTTAGTGACGATCGGCTTGGGCGTCGCATAGATTTTGTGAATGAGCGCTTCGAGCTGCTCGCCGGTGTGCGGATCGAGTTCGAGCTTCTGCTTTTTGGCCTCGGCGATGAAGTCTTCGTCTTTCATCGTCGCCGTGAAGGCGTCGCGCAGCATTTTCAGCCGTGCCGGCGGCAGGTCCGGCGGCGCCACGAAGGGGCGTCCGATGCCCTGGCCGGCGTAGAGGAACAGCAGCGCCTGGCGCTCTTCGTCGTTTTTTGCCTTGTCCTGGATGAAGGGGATGCCTTTCAACTCGTCATTGGGCTCGGCGCCGCCCTGGAAAAGGATCTGCACTTTCCTGGTCGGGATCCAGTCCGGCCGCTTGCCGTGCACGCTGTCGAGGCTTTCGCAAATTCCGTCGACCTCGCCGCGTTCCATCGCCAGGAACACATCCGACGAAGACGGGAAGCCGGCGATCAGCTTGAACTTGGTGCCGAGGATGGCGTTCAGCGCCTTCGGATAGGAGCGGGTGCCGGTGCCCGGACCCGTATCGCCGATGATCAGTTCGGTCTTCAGCAGCTCGTCGTAGGTTTTCACTTTTGCAGTATTGTAGGAGATGCAGACGTTGGTTTCCGTCGTCGGCGTGCCGATCCAGGAAATCTTCTGCGGATCGAAACGGGCGCCGGGCTGTCCCGTCAGCGGACCCAGCGCCGCATCGCGGGCGATGATCCCCATCACCGTCCCGTCCTTCGGGGAGATATTGTAGATCGTGCTGGCCGCCGTATAGCTGCCGGCGCCCGGCATGTTCTGCGGCACGACATTGGGATTTCCCGGCAGATGCTTGCCGATGTAGCGCGCCACCACGCGCCCCCACAGGTCATAGCCGCCGCCAGGGCCGAAGCCGATGATCATGGTCATCGTTTTGCCGCCGGCAAATGGCCCGGCGTCCTGGGCCTGCACGCCCGTCACGCCAACCAAACCTGCGGCCAGGGCAACTGCGATCCGTCCGATCCCCGTCTTCATCGTTTCTCCCCACCGTTTCGCTTTCGCGGCTTCTACCGCATTATATCCGATATCCGCCGCGCTTGCGGCCCTGGCTGACGTCGATGAACAATTCATCGAGGCTCATCTTGCGCTTCATCAGGCCCTGTTCGTGCGAGTAGCCGACCAGCGTTTCCAGCGTATGCCGATTGCGCTCGGTCATGCCGTATTCCCACGGGTCGGGGCCAAGCACTTCTTCCTGTTCCTCCCAGGCTTCGCGATACCAGGCGAGCGGCGCAATGCGCGGATTCTCCATGCGCTTCATGCCGATGGCTTTCGCCGCCTCGAAGGCCTTCTGCAGTTCGATCGGCGCCCACGGGTATTTCTCGACGATTTCGCGCTTCAGTCCCATCACATGCATGATCGGGAAAATGCTGGTCTTGCGAAAGTAATTCAGTTCCTCGGCCTTGTAGTCGGGCCACAGCCGGGCGACGGCAGGATGGCGCTGGACGATCGGCCAGATCAGATCGGCATGCAGCACGGCGTCGAGCTCGCCCGACACCAGCATGTCCTCGCAATTCTGCTTGTCGTTGAGCCGCGTCAGTTTCAAGCCGGCCGGCGGGACAAATTCCACGTCCTCGTCATACTCGGCGAACCATTCGATGGATTTGTGCGGCACGCCGTATTCGTGTTCGAGAATGCCGCGCAGCCAGAGTACCGCCGAGACCTGGTAGGATTTGACGCCGACCCGTTTGCCGATCAGGTCCTTCGGCGTGGTAATGCCTTTCGACGTGTTGACGAAGGCGAAGCCGTGGCGGAAGCGCCGGTGCAGAAACACCGGAATGGCCTGAAACGGCATGTCCTGGTCGCGTGCCAGCAGATAGGACGAACTGGAGACTTCGCCGACGTCGAACTCGCGGCCGCGCAGGAACCGCCAATGACGGGTCGTCGAATCCATCGAGGTGAGCATTGTCAGCTCGATGCCGTCGGGCTTGACCTCGCCTTCCTTCAGCGCCCTGACGATTTCGTAGTCGCCGCAGGCGAGGGTCAGCGCAAGTTTTCCCGACATGATCGTGTGCTCTCCCTGTTCCGACGAGCCGAGAACAAATCTCTCCAGAGCCGGATTTTATTGGATTTGCAGCACTCCCTGCTGCCTTAGGCGCCCTCGTAGCAGCCTTTCAAACCGCTGCCAAGCTGGCCTGCCAAGTCAGCCCAGCCAGAGTGGCGCATGCACGTCAGCGCACGCAGGTTAGCGGCAGGATCGCGCGCCTGCGCGCGCCGGCAATGTCGCCGGCGGTCTGGTTATTGCTCGCAGAGGCGTCGACGGCGACAGGCTTCACCCCGGCGCCGTCCAGGAATGCGGTGATGGCGGCGGCTGGAATGAGCGCCCAGGCCGATTGCGGGATGATGCCGGCAATCCGCTTCGGTTCGGTTGTCGGTGCAGCGGCGAGCGCAATCAGCCGGCCGGACCGGTCGAAGACCGCCGTGCCGCCTATGTTGCCCTGCAGGGCTGCAACCAGCCGCGGCGGTGCGCTGGCCGACGCCGGCGCGAGATAGGCGCCGGTCGCGACCGAGGTTTCCGCATCGCGCGCCGTCAGTTGCGACACGAACAGGGCGACGACGGTCTCGCCGCCTGCCGGGACCTGCGCCGCCGGGGCGAGCGCCGCAATCTCAGGCCCGCGCGCCTCGATCAGGGCGAGGCCGTTCGCCGGGTCGCGCTTGGTGATGTTTGCCGCCCGTGCCCCGATTTTCGGATCCCTGCAATCGCCGCGCATGACGCTCAGAAACAATCCGGGTGCAACCGCGATGGCGCTCGCCTGCAGCTTGGCGCTCGGTGGTGCTGCAGGAATCGCAGGTTGCGCTGTCTGTGCGGCGGGCGTGCCGGCGACGGCTGGTGCCGCCGATGGAAACGGATCGAAAGCATTGGCGACGGCTATCGAAATCACGTCGTAGGTCGGCTTCAACGCTTTTGCGTAAGCCAGGGTATAGCCGCGCACGGTCGCGACGCCGTTGACGCTGCCGCGGGCCGCGCGCGTATAGAAGATGCGATCCTGCTCTTCGCCGGTGAGCACGAAGAAGTCCGGTCGCAGCACGCGATAGGTGACGCGGCGCCCCGGCGCGTCGGCGCGCAGATTGTCGAACAGTGCCGGCAAGTCGCCCTGGCTTTCCGGATTCTGGAATGTGTCGAGACTGGCCGATCCGTCCGCCGTAAACCATTTCGAACCGGCTCTGGTATCGATGCGCCTGGTCATGAATTTCGTCGGCAGGCCGACTGCCGCACCCGACTTCGTATCGGTGACTTTACGAAAGAGCTGCGCAGCCTTGGCCCGCTCGCCAGCGGCGATCAGCGCCGCGCGGCCCTTCTGGTCGAGCGTGCCGTTGGCGGGCAGTTTGCTGCGCCGCGCATAAGAGACAATGGCATCGCGCGTGCCGCGGCCGAAATTGCCGTCGACATTGCTCTTGTAATCGCCGGTCCAGATCAAGGCATCCTGGATGGCGCGCCGGTCTGTATCAGGCAGGGCCTCGAACGCGCTCTTGGCGGCTTCGAAGGCGGGATCGCTTGCCGGCTGCGCCGCGGGCGGGGCAGGTTGTGCCTGTGCCGCAGGGTTAACGGCAACAATGCCGGTTATTGTAAAGCTAGCAGCTGTCAGCAGCTTCGATAGCAAATGAAGAGTGGTTGCGGACGCCGAAGCCATTCTGCATTCCTTGATCGAAGGCGACTCGCAGCGGGAAAGCCCAAGCCGGGTTGAGGTTGAAAGCCAAAAGGGCAGCCAGCCATCATGGCCAAAAAATACTGGTAACGCAAAAAATCTTCGTAGGGGAAGTGCGTTAGCGCACATTCACGAAGCATGTGTTGTGTTGATGTCATAGGTCTGCATGCCGAACTGTGTCATCCTGCCGGAATTGCGAGGACTGGAACTGCCGCCAATGGCCTTTCGGTCCGCCGGCGGGTGTCACGGCGCGCGATGTGCGTGCGGTTGACTCGTGACGGGCGTGTGACTGGAATACGGCGGCTGAGATCAACGGCGCGAGACTAAAAGGCGCGAGACTAAACGACGATGGAGATATCGATGCGTAAAATGCTTCGCGGACTGATCACGGCCTGCGCTCTCCTTGTCGCGACATCGGCCTTTGCGCAGAAAGCTTATGTGCGCGAAGATCTCGCATCGAATGTGGTCCGCCTGGAAGAGCAGATCAGAAAGGACTCGGCATCGCTCGCCGGGCGTAATCCTGCCGACCTGCGCCGCAGCGGTCTTGCCATGATCGCACGTGCTCCCGTGGCTGCTCTTGCGCCGCTGGGCGCTGCCATCGTCGCCGCTCCGAAGGATGGCCAGGCCTGGCTCGATTATGCCCGCGCCGCGCGCGCCGCAGCGCTCAACGACAGCAATCAGTCCTGGCGCTGGAACCAGATGGCGGCCAACGCCGCCTATGGCGCCTACCAGCGCTTCACCAGCAAGCCGGACGAGGCGACGGCGCTGTCCCTGATCGGTGAGATCAACGGCTCGCAATCACTCTATCGCCTGGCGCTCAACGCTTACCGCGCCAGCCTCGATGCCAGCGACAATCGTGCAATCCGCGCCACCTATGAAGACATGCGCGCCAAATATGGCTTCCGTATTCTCGACTACAAGGTCGACAACGACGCGGCTTCGCCGCGCGTCTGCTTCCAGTTTTCCGAACCGCTGGCGCGTGGCAAGGTCGACTTCGCCCCCTTCGTCGCCATCTCCGGTGCAGCCAATGGCGCGATCACTACCGAAGACCAGCAGTTGTGCGTCGAAGGCCTGAAGCACGGCGAGAAATATGCCATCGTCGTGCGCCAGGGCCTGCCGTCGTCTGTCGGCGAAAATCTGCTGAAGAACAGCGATTATGAAATCTATGTGAAGGACCGCACCGCGCAGGTGCGCTTCACCGGCAAGAACTACGTCCTGCCGCGTCTCGGCCAGGAAGGCATCCCTGTCGTCTCCGTCAATACGCCGAAGATCGCCGTCGACGTGCTGCGCATCGGTGACCGCAATCTCGTGCCGACCGTGCGCTCGGATGATTTCATGTCGCAGCTCGGCGGCTATCGCGCCAGGCAGATCATCGAAAACCAGGGCGTCAAAGTGTGGACCGGTACGCTCGACGCCAAGGTGGACCTCAACAAGGATGTCGTCACCGCCTTTCCCATTCTCGACGCGGTCGGCAAGATGGAGCCCGGCGTCTATGTCATGCTGGCGCGCGCCGGCGAGAAGCCGGTGTCGCAATCTGTCACCTCTGACGACGACGACAGCGACAGCTACGACAGTTCGGCGACGCAATGGTTTGTCGTTTCCGATCTCGGCCTGACGAGCTTCTCCGGCGACGATGGCGTGCATGTGTTCGTGCGCTCGCTGGCGAGCGCCGCGCCGCTGTCCTCCGTCGAAGTGCGTCTGTTGGCCCGCAACAACGAAGTGCTGGCGACGCAGACGACCGGCGCCGATGGCCACCTGCGCTTCGATGCCGGCCTCGCGCGCGGCACCGGCGGCATGGCGCCCGGCGTCATCATCGCCAGCGACCGCAATGGCGATTACGGCTTCCTCGATCTGGTGCAGGCGCCGTTCGATCTCACCGACCGCGGCGTCAAGGGTCGCACGGCGACGAAGGCGCTCGACGCCTATGTCTATTCCGAGCGCGGAGTCTATCGCTCCGGCGAAACAGTGAACATTTCGGCGCTTTTGCGCGATGGGCGCGGTGTGTCGCAGACCGGACTGCCGCTGACCCTCGTCCTCAAACGGCCTGACGGCGTCGAATACAAGCGCGCCCTTCTCAACGACGAGGGCCTTGGCGGTCGCGCCTGGTCGGTCGCACTGCTGTCTGGCGTCGCCACCGGCACCTGGAGAGTCCAGGCCTATGCAGATCCGAAATCGCCGGCGATCGGCGAAACCACGTTCCTCGTCGAAGACTATGTGCCGGAGCGACTGGATTTCACCCTGACACCGAAGGACAAGGTTCTGGTGCAGGGCGAAGATGCGCAGATCGATGCCGTCGCGCGCTATCTCTATGGCGCACCCGGATCGGACCTCGAGATCACCGGCGAGATTGCGGTTCAGGCTGCGGACTCGATCGACATTCCAGGCCTCAAGGGCTTCACCGCCGGTCTGCAGGACGAAGATTTCGAAACCGTGCGCAACGACATTGACGGCTCGACCACGACCGATGCCCAGGGCAAGGCAACAGTCAGCATTCCGGTTCCCGAAGTCGATGCGGCGCGTCCGGTCGAGGCGCGCATTCTCCTGCGCGCCGGCGAATCCGGCGGCCGTGCCGTCGAGCGTGTCGTCACTTTGCCGGTCCGCTCGAAGAACGGCCTGATCGCCGTGAAGAAGAATTTCGACGACCTGTCGGAAGGCGCCACCGCGACCTTCGATGTCGCCGCCGTGTCGGCCGATGGCCAGCGCGTGCCGGCCAAAGGCCTGCAATGGACGCTGTATCGCGTCAGCAACGATTACCAGTGGTACAACAACGATGGCCGCTGGGGCTTCGAACGGCTGAAATCGTCGCGCAAGATCGCCGACGGACGCATTGATGTGGCGACCGGAGAGGCCGCGCATATCGGCGCCGCCGTCGGCTGGGGCGCCCATCGCCTCGAACTGCGGTCGGATGACGGCACCCTGGCGCCGACCAGTATCACCTTCAACGTCGGCTGGTCCGGCGACGTCAGTGCCGAAACGCCCGATCTGCTCGAAGTCACTCTTGATAAGACCGATTACAAGCCCGGTGATCAGATGAAGGTCCGCATCGCCTCGCGCTTCAACGGCAAGGCGACGGTCGCCGTCGTCGGCGACAAGGTGCAGGACATCCGTCTCGCCGATGTGGTCACCGGCGACAACGAGGTTTCCATTCCGGTCAAGGCCGAATGGGGCGCCGGCGCTTATGCCGTCGCCATGGCGCATCGTCCGCTCGACCAGGCGGCCAAGCGCATGCCCGGCCGCGCACTGGGTCTCGCCTGGTTCCAGGTCGACAGCACCGTGCGCAAGCTCGATGTCGCCATCGATGCGCCGGAGAAGATGGAGCCGCGCCGCTCGCTCACCATGCCGATCAAGCTCACCGGGCTTGCGGCAGGTGAGGAAGCCTATGTCACGGTGGCCGCGGTCGATATCGGCATCCTCAATCTGACACGCTATGAATCGCCCAATCCGACGAGCTATTTCTTCGGCCAGCGGCAATTGTCGACCGAGATCCGCGATCTCTACGGCCTGCTGATCGACGGCATGCAGGGATCGCGCGGCGCCATCCGCTCCGGCGGTGACGCGGCGGGCCGCGGCCTCGAGGGCAATCGCCCGACGCAGGAACCGCTGGCGCGCTATTCCGGCGTCGTCAAGGTCGGCGCCGACGGCGTCGCCCGCGTCACCTTCGATATCCCGGCCTTCAACGGCGCCATGCGGGTCATGGCCGTCGGCTGGACGCGCAACAAGGTCGGGTCCGCCTCGAAGGATGTGATCGTGCGCGATCCGGTCGTCGCGCAAGCGACCCTGCCGCGCTTCCTGTCGCTCGGCGACCGCTCGCAGTTCCATGTCCAGGTCGACAATGTCGAAGGCCCCGCCGGCGACTATGTCATCGATCTCGACGTGCGCGGGCCGGTGTCGGTTGACGCCAGCGCTCTGCGCCGCACGGTGAAACTGGCGCAGGGCGGCAAGACGCAGTTCAACATTCCCGTGTCCGGCGCAGGCATCGGCCGCGCCGAGCTCGACCTGAAGCTGACCGGGCCGAATGTGACGGCGGCGCAGACGCTTGCCGTCAACGTGCAGCCGGGCTCGGCGGAACTCTATCGCCGCGTCGTGCGCCCGTTGCCGGCCGGCGGCAGCGTCTCGATCTCCAATGATCTCCTGGCCGACTTCCTGCCGGGCAGCGGCGCCGTCTCCGTCGCGGTCACACCCTATGGCGGCATCGACGTGCCGGCGCTGCTGCAGGCGCTGGATCGCTATCCCTACGGCTGTTCGGAACAGACTGTCAGCCGTGCGCTGCCCTTGCTCTACGTCAACAAGCTGGCGTCGCAGCAATTGCTGGCGCTCGACACCAATGTCGATGAGCGGGTGAAGGGCGCCATCGAGCGGGTGCTGTCGCGGCAGAACTCGGCCGGCGCCTTCGGCCTGTGGTCGGCCGCCAATGCGGGTGACGATCTCTGGCTCGATGCCTTCGTCTCCGACTTTCTGACGAGGGCACGCGAAAACAAATATGACGTGCCGCAGCGCAGCTTCGATCAGGCGCTCGACCGGTTGCGCAACCAGGTCGTCAATGCCGGCGAGATCAAGACGGACGATGCACCGGGCATTGCCTATGCCATCTACGTTCTGGCCCGCAACGGCCGGCCGGTGATGGGGGACCTGCGCTATCTCGCCGACACCAAGCTCGCGTCGTTCAACACGCCGCTGGCCCGCGCGCAGATCGCCGCGGCCCTCGCCATGCTGGGCGACCGCGGTCGCGCACAGGAGGCGTTCGCTTCGGCAGCGAAACTCATGGGCGAGCAGCGCCGCTCGCGCTTCTCGCGCGCCGACTATGGCTCGCGCCTGCGTGACAGCGCCGGCATCCTGACGCTGGCCGCCGAGACCGACGGCGATCGCAGCCTATTGTCGCTCGCGGGTCTTGCCGTTCAGGAAGAGCGCGCCGCGACCGGCTACACCAGCACCCAGGAGAACACCTGGATGGTGCTGGCGGCGCAGGCGCTGGCGAAGGAAGCCCAGGGCATGCAGCTCACCGTCAACGGCGCGCCGCAGACGGGCGCGCTCTATCGCACCTGGCGCGGTTTTTCGCTCGACCAGGGCGCGGTCGACATCGGCAATCCCGGCCAGGCGCCGGCGCAGATCGTCATCACCACGTCGGGTCATCCGACAGTGCCCGAAGCGGCGCTGTCGCAGGGTTACCAGGTCGAGCGCAATTACTTCAAGCTCGACGGCAAGCCGGTGGATCTGGCGCAGGTGAAGCAGAATGACCGTATGGTCGTGGTCCTCAAGGTCACAGAGCTTGAGGCCGCCTATGCGCGCCTGTTGCTGGTCGATCATCTGCCGGCCGGTCTCGAGATCGACAATCCGAAATTGTTCGATGGCGGCTCCGTCGAGGGCCTGGCCTTCGCCAAGGCGACGGTCGATCCGACCCACGAAGAATATCTCGACGATCGCTTCGTTGCGGCATTCGAACGCAACGGCCGCGACAAGGCGACCTTCAATATCGCCTATATTGTCCGCGCCGTAACGCCGGGGCGTTATGTCCTGCCGCCGGCGACGATCGAAGACATGTATCGGCCCGAGCGGTTCGGCCGCACCGGCACCGGCACGTTTGTGATTAACGAGAGCGCGCGGTGAGAAGCGGCGCGCCGCTTCGCCATCGCGGCAGGCGCTATCTCGCGGCGGCCCTTGTTGTGAGCGTGCTCGGGCTTGGTGTTCCGGCGGTATGGGAGAATTATCTTTCTTCCCTGCCGCCCCTGGACACGCAGGCCGCGCTGAAAGGCTCGGCCGTCGCCGTCGACCGCAACGGCAAATTGCTGCGCGCTTTCACCACGGCTGACGGCCGCTGGCGGCTGCCGGTCAGCACGACCGACGTCGATCCGCGTTATCTTGCCATGCTGCTCGCCTACGAGGACCGGCGCTTCTATTCGCATCATGGGGTCGATTGGCGGTCGCTGGCGCGCGCGGCAGTGCAAATGCTGCGCAATGGCCGCATCGTCTCCGGCGGTTCGACCATCACCATGCAGGTTGCCCGCCTCGTCGATCCGCCGCAGGAGCAGCGCTCGCTGGCAGCGAAACTTCGCCAGATCGTGCGCGCGCTGGAGCTGGAGCGCACCCATTCCAAGGCCGAGATTCTCGATCTATACCTGGCGCTGGCGCCCTACGGCGGCAATCTCGAAGGCGTCCGCGCCGCCAGCATTTCATGGTTCGGCATGGAGCCGCGGCGTCTGTCCTATGCCGAACAGGCGCTGCTCGTGGCGCTGCCGCAGGCGCCCGAAGCGCGCCGTCCCGATCGCGATCTGCGCGCGGCCTTGCGCGCGCGCGATCGCATCTTGGCGCGTGCCCTTGGCAGCGGTCTCATGAGTGCCCAGGAAGAAGCGGCGGCGAAGCATGAGACGCTGAGCGGCGAGCGCAAACCGTTTCCCGCGCTTGCTGCCCACGCGACGCAGGCCGCCCATCTCGCCGATCCGGAGCGCCGCAGCCTGCAGTTCACCATCGATCAGCGCCTGCAGCAGACGCTCGAACAACTCGTCAAGGAAAGCGTCGAGCGGCTCGGCTCGAAGGTCACCGCCGCGATGCTGGTCATCGACAACGCCACCGGCGAAGTGCTCGCCCATGTCGGTTCCGCCGATCATCTCGGCACCGAACGCGCCGGCGCCATCGACATGACGCTGGCCTTGCGGTCTCCGGGCTCTGCCCTCAAGCCCTTCATCTATGCGCTGGCGTTCGAGAGCGGCATCGCCCATCCCGAGACGCTGCTGGACGACCGGCCGTCGCGCTACGGCCAGTATGCGCCGGAGAATTTCGATCTCACTTTCCAGGGCCAGGTCACCGCGCGCAGGGCTCTGCAGAATTCGCTCAATGTTCCGGCCGTCGAGCTGCTGAACGAAGTCGGTCCGGCGCGGTTTCTGGCGCGGCTGCGCAATGCCGGCGCAACCATCGCCATGTCTGACGAAGCACCGGCCGGTCTCGCCATCGCGCTCGGCGGCTTGGGCATTTCGCTGCGCGATATCGCGCGCCTCTACGCCGGGCTGGCGCGCAAGGGCGATGTACCTGATCTTGTCGAGCGCCGCGACTTACCGCCGCCGCCGCGGCGTCAGCAGCAGATCAGCGAACCGGTAGCGGCCTGGTATGTGGACGATGTGTTGCGTGGGGCACCGCCTCCCATGAACGCGCTCGCCGGCGGCATCGCCTTCAAGACCGGCACGTCCTATGGCTATCGTGATGCGCTCGCCATCGGCTTCGATCGCAAGATCACCATCGCGGTCTGGTTCGGCCGCGCCGACAATGGCGCGGTACCGGGCCTCGTCGCCCGCCAGGTCGCGGCTCCCGTTCTCTTCGACGCCTTCGCCAGGGCCGGCGCCAGCTACGAGCCGATCGTGCCGCCGGCCAATGTCATCGTCTCGACCACGGCGGGCCTGCCGCCGCCGCTGCGTCATCTGCGCAAGGACGCGCCGAAGACGGTCGCCGCTGCTTCAACCGCGCAATTGAAGATCGCCTATCCGCCCGACGGCGCGCGGGTCGATCTCGGCCTGAAGGGCCAACCGCAGGCGGCAAGCGCCCTGGCGCTGAAGGCGCAGGGTGGCGTCGCGCCGTTCATCTGGATGGTCAATGGCGTACCGGTGGGAACGCCTGATTTACGGCGTCACACCCAGTGGCGGCCGGACGGTTCGGGCTTCGCGCGCGTCTCGGTGATTGATGCAAAGGGCGCCAGCGACAGCGTCGTGGTGCGGCTGGAGTAGCTTCTTGTCATTCCCGCCCAGCGAAGCGCTGAGCGGGAATCCAGACCTGACGATTCAGCGCTTCACATTCTCAGCATCAACGCGCTGCACCGCCTTGTTTCCCGCTCGCCTGCCTTCGCCGAAGCGGCTCCGCGCAGGCAGGCGCTTCGCGCGTGGGGGAATGATAGTGACGGCGGACTGACGCCTGAAATAAAAATGGCCGGGCGATTGCCCGGCCATTCTGTTTCGGCCCGTCTCAGAGCGAGGGGATGACCCCCTTCAGCGCCGGGAACCAGGTCCCGAAGTAGGTCGGTGGCCAGGGGATGGTCAGCAACTGGTCGAAGACCAGGTAGATGAACACCGTCAGACCGATCGCTTGCGGGATCACCAGCTTCCAAGGCTCCGGCCCTTCGAGACGCATGTACATTATCACGAACAGGGGCACCGTCGGAATCAGGCCGATGACCGACATGGAGCCCATGAACGCCAGCAGCCAGCCGAAGAAGATCGCACCACGCAGCGCCAGCTGACGCGTCGGAATGTGATCCGTATCGGATTCCAGATCCATGTGGATTTTCTGCTGGAGATCTTGCTGCACCGCTGCTGCCAGCCCCGTTTCCACGGCTGGAGCCGGCTGGCGGAAGATTTCGTTCAGCAGACTGAAAAGACAGAATGCGAACGCCATGCCTCCGACGATCATCGGCACGATCTTGGCGCTGAAGTTCCAGGCCGAAGCCTCCATCAGCGCCCAGCCGATGACGCACAGCAGGAACACATGGAACAACTGTTTCGACTTGAGTTGCGGCGTCATGCCGAAGCCTGACAGCATCTTCACGAGTCCGCCATGTCCCTTGATGTCCTGCCGCAGCGGGCGCAGTAGTCCAAACAACGCCATCGCGAACAGAACGATCACGATCGGCCGGGAGAACCATTGCACGCCGTAGCGTTGGATCGAGATGAAGAGATAGCGTTCCACCACTTCGCCCAGCACGATGCCGAGAACCAGCGGCGGGCGCGGGAACTTCATCTGCTTCATCGTCCATCCGAGGATGCCGAAGATCAGCAAGGTCCACAAATCGCCCCAGTTGCGGGCGCCCTGGAACGCGCCGATGTAGATGATGCCCAGGGTCGAGGGCATGATCAGCGTGTAGCGGAGCGTCGCCAGTTTCGCGAACTGTTCCGAGAAGATGTAGCAGAGACCCGCGCCAAGGATATTGGCGAGCGCCACTGACCACACCATCGCGTAGGTCACGTTGAGATGCTTGGACAGCATGTCGGGTCCCGGCACGAGGCCGTGGATCATGAAGGCGCCCATGAGGATCGCCATGCCCGCCGAACCCGGCACGCCGAACGCGACGGTCGGCACGAGAGCGCCGCCTTCACGCGAGTTGTTGGCGCTTTCGGACGCGATCACGCCGCGCACGTCGCCCTTGCCGAAACTTGCCTGCGCGCCCTTTTCGGTGCGCAGCGCATGTCCGTAGGCGAGCCAGTCGACCACCGCGCCGGAAATTCCCGGAACCGCGCCGAGCGCCGCGCCGAGCCAGGAGCAGCGCAGCACCAGCCACCAATGATCGAAACAGTCCTTGGCGCCTTGCCACATGCCGCGCGCATCGGTCTTCGCCATATTGCCGGCGATGGCGGTGCGCCCGATGGCGAGATCGGCGAGTTCGGGCAGAGCGAAGAGGCCGAGCACGATCGGCACCAGCGGCGGTCCTTCCCACAGATACAGGGTATCGAGGGTCCAGCGCAGCGTTCCGGTCTGCGGATCGGAACCGATCATCGAGATCAAGAGGCCGATGCCGGCGACGGTCAGCCCGCGCAGGGGCGTATTGCCCGAGAGCACGGCGACCATGGAGATGCCGAGCGCCGCGAAGGCTAACAGCTCTGGAGAGCCTATGTACAGCATGATCGGCCGCAGGATCGGCAATGAAATGCCCATCAGGATCGCGCCGAAAATGCCGCCGAGCATCGACGACATGTAGGCTGCCGAAAGCGCGCGGCTGGCTTCGCCGCGCTTGGCCATCGGCAGGCCGTCGAGGACGGTCGCCGCGGATCCCGCGCCGCCCGGCACGCCGAACAGGATGGCCGGTATCGGATCACCCGTGGCGGTTGTCGAAGCGAGACCCAACAGCAGCGCCATTGCCGCATAGGGGTCCATGTTGAAAGTGAAGGGCAGTAGCAGAGCGGTACCGGCGAGACCGCCGATGCCTGGCAGAATACCTAGCACGAGGCCCATGATGACGCCGGCTGACAGCAGAAACAGCCGCCAGGGGTCCATGAGCGTAACGAACGCAGTGCTAGCTGCGTCCAGCATATGTGTTTCCATGACCGTTCGCCTTTCGGAACGTGTGGATTTCAATTCGATCTGAACGTCGGATGCGTGGCGCAGTCCGAGCAGGCAAATCCCGATGTGAAAATTGGCCGCCGCCGTCCTCCCGGAACGGTCAGCGTTTAGGAATCCGAAATCGCCCGCCTGTTGCGGCTGGTGCGATTATCAGCTTCTGCCGATCGGGGAGCCGCGGGCGTCGAAGTGACGGATGGTCCGCAGGATCGAATAGGGCGAAGGGCCGGCCGGCGTTGGCGCCGTGCCATCGATGGCCGGCTGCAGGGCGATTTCCGTCTGCAGGCCGAACATGATGTCGGAGGTATCTGACGCGAACGAATGGCCGATGACGGCCTTGGTCGTTTCATGGTGCGAGGTGGATTCGACGACGGCATAGGTTCTTGCGGGGGCAGCGGCCTCGAAATTGAAGGCAAGCGCGGCAAGCAGGACGAGCGCGTAGGATCCGTGGCGCGCCACGGAAAACACGAACTTATCAAGCCGATTTAAAATGCCTTCCGCCATCTTTTCTAATGCCTCCCCGCATTATCGCCCATCTTCTCGCCCCGCACTGCAGCGGAACATACTGTAGGCAATTTTCCCCAATGCCGATCGGCAACCCCTCTTTGGTAACGAATTCCTCATGGTCATGCCGACGCTTGATCGTTGACCGATATTTTCTTCTTACGATTAGCCTTCGCAGAAGCGCGGCAAAGAATCAACCACACGTCAGCCGCGAAATCGACTTATTGGAGGTTTTGTGAATATGACAGATGCCTAAAGATAGTGCAGATAGCATTGGAATATATGCACTTTATCGGCGCGCATAGGCCATGCGCACAGCGACGCCGGATACCGCCAGCGCCAGGCCGATGAGCAACAGAATGGCGCCGACGCCGGAGGCGGAAGCCACGAGGCTTGCGCCGAACGGCACAATGAACTGGCCCATACGATTGCCTGTGATCCTCATTGTCATCGCTGTGCCGCGTGCCGCGACGGGGGCCAGATCGACGACGTTGGACAGGCAGAGCGTGATCGAGAAGCCGAGGCCCATCCCTAAGAGGGCGATGGCGAAATACATGAATAGAACAGGCAGCGGCAGGGCGAGAATGCAAAAGCCGATGGCGCCGGCGATCATGCTGACCAGGGTTGTGGACACACGCCCGAAAAGCCCGAGCAGGGGGGCATAGAAAACCCGGGCGAAGATCGCGGCCACGGCGCGGATGGTCAGCATGATGCCGACCTGTCCGGCATCGATATGCCGTTCGATGGCGAGCAGCGGCAGATAGGCGATCAAAAGATCGACCGATGAAACGGTCACCACGCTGGCGACGATGACGGAGACCAGTCCGGGCACGCGCAGAAGCTCACGCACCGGCGGCGACGGCGGACGGATTTTTTCGTGCGGGGACAGTTGTTCCGGCCGCATCGCGAAACCGATGACGAACAGGGCCAGAGCTGCGCCCAGGGCGAGCAGGAACAGGGTTGCGGTCGGCGGCACGCGCAGTCCGTCAGCAAGCCAACTCATCGTCAGCGAACCGCCCATCTGGCCGACCGCCAGCGCCACCATGTAATTGCCGAAAACCGATTCGCGGCCGGCAGGTCCGGCGCAGCGCACGGAATAGATCTGATGGCCCGCCATCAGGAACAATTGCCCAATGCCGCTGAGCACCGTGAAGCCCACCAGCTGCAGCGGGCCGTCGGACCACAGCCAGAAAGCGAGATTGGAGGCGAGCGTCAATCCGGAACCCATCCAGATCGTCTTGGCGTCATTGCCCTTGTCGATGTAACGCCCGAGCGGGACCGCCAGAAAAATGGGCAGCAGCGCATAGCCGGAAGAAATGAGGCCGTACCAGAACAGCGGCAGGTCGAGCTCGATGGCGCGATAGGAAGTCGTCACCCGGGTGACGGATGTAATATATTGCAGCAATACGGCATGCAGCATGAACGGCATCAGCGCCAGCCAGTTGAAATCGCGGGCTGGCGCGGCTGGCGTTGGAGGGCTCGACATGTCCTGGCAGGTCTCGATCAGTTCGCGCGAAATCGGTAGCTTGATTATCATGATCGGGGCTCGCGGCCGATGCAATCCGCTCTGATGCATTTCAGGCATGAGCGCTTATTGCGCAGCTATTCTGCCTCCTCTAGAACGGCGTCAAGCCTGCGAAAATGCGACGGACATAGACGACACGGAGGAAGCCATGCCCCACGATGACGCCGGCGTGCATTGGCACGAACCGAAAGCCGGCCAGAAGGCGGGCCTGGGAAAATTCGGCCGTCCCGCCATGCCCTACGACCAGTTCATGGACGCCGAAGGCATTCCCGTCTATCGCGACATCGGCGTGCGCACCGTTCGCGATCTGCCGCTGAAACCCTGGGCGCGGCTCGGCGGCCGCGGCACCTATATCCAGCTTTTCGGCACCGAAGGCCTGTGGGGCATGTATGTGGTCGAAGTACCAGCCGGCGGCGCGCTGAACATCGAGCGGCATCTTTATGAAAAGATGGTGCTTGTCATCGACGGTCGGGGCTCCGCCGAGATCTGGCAGGAGGGCCAGCCCGTGCGCCAGACCGTCGAATGGCAGCGCGGCTCGATGTTCCCGATACCGCTCAACGCATTTCATCGTTTCGTCAACGCTACCAATGCGCCGGCCCTGTTGTTGTGCGGGACGACGGCGCCGAACATTTTCAATCTCGTCGACAATGCGCATTTCGTCTTCAACTGCCCGTATAATTTCTCCGAGCGCTATTCCGGCGCCGCCGATTATTTTCAGGCGCGGGATGAAATCGCGCCCGATCCGGTGCGCGGCCTTGCCATGCGCAAGACGAACTTCCTGCCCGACGTGATCAACTGCGACCTGCCGCTCGATAACCGGCGCTCGCCCGGCTATCGCAGGGTCGAGCCTCATATGGCCGGCAACCGCTTCTATCAATGGATCGGCCAGCATGAGACCGGCCGCTATTCCAAGGCGCACAAGCACGCCTCGTCCGCCGTGCTGATCTGCCTGAAGGGCAGGGGCTATACCTACACCTGGCCGGAATCCCTGAGCGCGACGCCGTGGAAGAACGGCACCGCCGAAGGCGTCAAGCGGCAGGACTACGAGTTCGGCGGCATGGTCTCGGCGGCGCCCATGTCGGGCGACTGGTTCCATCAGCACTTCGGCGTCAGCAAGGACCCGCTGCGGCTCACCGCCTGGTTCGGCGCCAACAATTCGCGGGCGCGCAAGCCGGGCGTGCCCGGCGAAAAGCTGACCGACCGCGGCGCCATAGACATCAAGCAGGGCGGCGATGCCATTCCCTACTATGACGAAGACCCGTTCCTGCGGCAGGAATTCGAGACGACCCTGGCGCGCGAGGGCGTTGCCAGCCGGATGAACCCGGCCTTCTACACCGGCAAGGCCACAGGCGATGACGAGCCGGGCAATGTCTTTTGACGCTGAAGCCTGATGTTCTGCCGAGTCGATTTTCTGCGCGCCGTGCGGTAGATCGCCTGATCTTGCTTTCAACTAGGGGGAAACATGAAAGCCGCCGTCATCCATGAGTTCGGTCCGCCGGACGTAATCAAATACGAGGATGTGCCGGATCCGGTGCCGCGCGAGGGTGAAATCCGCATCCGCGTCGGCGGCGCGACGATCAATCGCGTGCTCGACGTCGCCCTGCGCCGCGGCGCGCAAGGCCAGCGCGGCGCCGATCTGCCGCTCATTCTCGGTGTCGATTGCGCCGGCACCGTCGATGCCGTCGGGCCGAAGGTGACGCGCTGGAAAGTCGGCGATAGAGTCGGCGCTGCCGGCGGCATGCCGCTCGATATCGTCGCCGAGGACGGCAAGGGCTATGCCGGCCCGCGTGGCATGATGGGGATCAAACGCCCCGGCGGCTTTGCGGAATTCGTCTGCGTGCCGGCGATGGCGGCACATCGTCTTCCTGACGGATTGGGCTTTCACGAAGCCGCCGTCGTCATGCGTCACTGCCCGACCGCGTGGAACCTTCTGTTCAACGTGGCGCAGTTACAGAAGGACGAATGGGTTCTGATCATGGGCGCCAGCGGCAATCTCGGCACCGTCGGTATTCAGATCGCCAAGAATGTCATCGGCGCCAAGGTGATCACCACCGCCGGCCGCCAATCGGCCGTCGACATCGGCCTGCAACTGGGCGCCGACTATGGCATCGATTATTCGAAGCAGGATATCTACGACGAGATCATGAAGATTACTGACGGCAAAGGCGTCAATGTGCTCTACGACAACATCGCCAATCCGCATGTGCTGCCGAAAGCCTTTCATACGCTGGGCATGAATGGACGCCTCGTCACCGCCGGCGCCCATGGCGGCCCGAACGTGACGATCGATTTCTTCCATCTTTACGACCGGCGCATCACCATCAAGGGCATGCCTGGAGCGCTCGAGAGTGATCTGCCGAAGTGCTTTGCTGCCGCAGCCGACGGCAAGATCAAGGTGCACATCGCCCACGTCATGCCGCTGTCGAAAGCAGCTGAAGCGCATCGCCTGACCGAGGAAGATCCCGGCCTCGGCAAGATCGTTCTCGATCCGACGCTTGGTTAGAGCGCGCTTCCTTCTCCCGCGTGCGGGAGAAGGAAGCGCCTTAATCAGGTGTTGCGCTGTCCGGTCGAGCCGGTGCTGCGTTCGACGCCCGGCGGGATGTGGATGTCGATCAGGCAGACGCCGCCGGCTTCCATGATCTCCACGCCCTTCTTGATCGCGGCCGGCAGATCGGCGACCGATTTGATCGGGCCGATGCCGGTGGCGCCCTGCGACTCCGCGAACTTTGCGATGTCGACGAACGGCTCCGACATGGCGAGGCCGATCCAGCGATTGCCGACCGGGCGATTGCGCCGCTTTGCGACCGTTTCCTGATGCAGCTCGTCGTTGAAATACGACTGGTTGTTGTTGATCAGCACCAGCAGCGGAATCTTGTGCTTCACAGCGGTCCAGATGGCATGACCACCCATCATGAAATCGCCATCGCCGAGCACAGTGATCGTCGGGCGGCCGATATCGGCATTGGCCAGCGCCACGCCGACCGAGATCGACGGACCCGACCCGATGCCGCCGCCGCCGTCCTTGCCCATATAGGCGCCAGGATCGCGCCACGGCCACAGATCGCACGGCCATTGCCGCGCCACCGCCGCGAAGGAGATCTTGTCCGGATCGGCCACGGTCTCGCGCAGCACCTTCGCCACGTCCTGCATGCGGATGCGCGATCCGTCACCCGGCGTGAAGCCCTTGCGGACCGGAGCGCGCCACGGATCCTTCTTTCCCTTGCCGAGCGCGGCGTTGAGATCGGCGACCACGCTGGCGGGCGAGGCGGAGATCAGGAGATCGCTCGGCGCCGTGCCCTGGTAGATCATATGCGCACCGTTGTGCAGATGATGGTCCATGCTGATGCTGACGACCTTGCCGGTGAAGTCGGTTCCCTTCGGCGGGCTGACGCTGCCGTTGAGATCGACCCATTCGAAGGCGACGACGAGATCGCTCTCGGCGGTGATGTCGTGGATCGCCTTGCCCGGCTGGTTGTACGGCTCCACCACATGGGCCGGATGATCGGTCGGGAACATCGCGCCGTTCTTGAGATCGGTCATCACGCAGGCGCCGAGCGTCTCCGCCAGTTGCACGCGTGCATCCCATTCGGCCTGCGAGCGCGAGCCGCGCCCAAACAGCAGCATCGGCTTCTTCGCGGCCTTCAGCATCGCCACCAGCGTGTCGATGTCGGACTTCTGCGCGCGCGGCGGCGCCGGCGGCTGAAAGCGCTTCATGTCCGGCATGGCCGGCACCTTGTCGAGCGACTGCTCCTGCAGGCCGGCGTCGAGCACGATATAGACCGGCGCGCAGGGCTCGGTCCGCGTCGCGATATTGGCTTTCGCGAAGGCGTCGACGATGGCCGGGGCCGAGGTCGGCAGGTTGTCGAACTTGATGAGATCGCGCACGATGCCGGCCTGGTCGGCCGACGTGTGGATCCAGTCGATCCACGGGCGGCGCTGATGCGAATCCACCGGGCCCGTCGCGCCGACAATCATCATCGGCACGCGATCGCAGAAGGCGTTGAAAATGCCCATGTGGGCGTGCATCAGGCCGACATTGGAATGAACGATCGCCACCATCGGCTCGTTGGTCGCCTTGGCATAGCCGTGGGCGATGCCGACCGCGTGATCCTCGTGCATGCACAGCAGGATGCCGGGATTGCGGTTGCCGAGATGATTGACGAGAGAATCGTGCAGGCCGCGATAGCTGGCGCCGGGATTGATCGCGGCATATTTGAAGCCGCAAAGGCGCAGCATCTGGGCTGCGACGTCGGAACCCCAGGCGATCTTGTCGTCGGGTTGGCCTTCTGGCGTGTCAAGATAGGGCATTGGCTGTCAGCTTCCTCCTGGTGGGGATTTGATCGGGAATTTTTGCGGCTCGCGCCCTTTGCCCACGCGGCCATTTCGCCCCCCGTAACACTCCCCGTGGGCGGAGGGAAGAGGCAGGTAAAAAGACAAGGCGAAAGCAAGCTGCCATACCATTTCGTTATGGGAGGATCGCACTTGTCGATGGCGCCGGGTCGCGCGTATATGACCGCCTGTTCTGCAAACGGATACTGAGGCGAGGAAACATGAAACTCACATCATTCGAGGTAAACGGAAAAGCCAGCTGGGGCGCGGTCGTTGACGGCGGCCTGGTCGATCTCGGCAAGCGGCTGAGCGAATTCACTGATCTGCGCTCGCTGATCGCCGCCGACGGCTTCGCCAACGCGAAAGCGGCCCTGGCTTCGGCCAAGCCCGACTACGCCCTCGACAAGGTGCGCCTGCTGCCGGTCATCCCCAATCCGGACAAGATCATCTGCGTCGGCCTGAACTATGCCGACCATGTGGTCGAGACCAAGCGCGAGAAGACCGAGGATCCGGCGCTGTTCGTGCGCTTCCCCAACAGCCAGATGGGCCATCTCGAGCCGATGCTGGTGCCGCCGGAATCGAGCCATCTCGACTATGAGGGCGAAATCGCCGTCATCATCGGCAAGGGCGGCCGCCGCATCAAGGAAGCCCAGGCCTATGATCACGTGGCTGGCTTCTCCTGCTACAATGACGGCTCGATCCGCGACCTGCAATGGGCGACGACGCAATGGACGACGGGCAAGAATTTTCCGGCGACCGGCGCTTTCGGTCCATGGATGACGACGACCGATGAAGTGCCGGCGAACAGCCTGCTGACCCTCGTTACCCGTCTCAACGGCAAGGAGATGCAGCGGGCCACCACGGACATGATGGTGCATTCCATCCCGCGCCTCATCGCCTTCATCTCGGTCTTCACCGAACTGGTGCCCGGCGACGTTATCGTCACCGGTACGCCGGGCGGCGTCGGCGGCCGCAAGAATCCGCCGCTGTTCATGAAAGACGGCGACATCGTCGAGATCGAAGTCGACAAGGTCGGCGTCCTGCGCAGCCCGGTGAAGGCCGAGAAGGTCTGATCCGAAGGGTCTCGATAGGGAGGTTGTCATGCGGCCGCAAGCGCTAGGCTATATCGCGATCAGCGCCCGGTCGCTCGACGACTGGGCCGGTTATGCGCCGAAGTTCATCGGCCTGCAGAAGGTCGATAGCGGCGGCAAGACAATCGCCTTCCGCATGGATGACCGCCGTCAGCGCCTCGTCGTAGAGGAAGACGGCGGTTCGACCATCAAGACCTATGGCTGGGAAATGGCCGACGCGGAGGCGCTCGCCGCCATGGCGGCGCGGCTCGAGCAGGCTGGTCTAAAGGTGGAGCCCGGAACCCGCGCGTTGGCGGATGAACGCCGCGTGCGCGATCTCGTCATCCTGCATGATCCCGCCGGCAACCGCCTCGAACTGTTCCATGGCGCTGAGGTGGCGAGCGATCCCTTCGTGCCTGGCCGCAATATCTCCGGTTTCCGCACCGGTCCGCTCGGTATCGGCCACACCGTGCTGCATTCTGCGCGTATCGACGAGATGATCGCCTTCTACCGCGACGTCATGGGCTTCGGCGTCAGCGATTTCTACGACAAGCCGTTCAAGGCCTGTTTCTTCCACGTCAACGGCCGCCATCATTCCTTCGCCGTCATCGAACACACGCAGGACATGGTCCATCATCTGATGATGGAATATTGCAACCTCGACGACATGGGCCAGGGCTATGATCTGGCGCAATCCGAGGAAGGCCGCATCGCGGTGACGATCGGCCGTCATGCCGGCGACTATGTGATGTCCTACTACACCTGGACGCCGTCGAAGTTCATGATCGAATGCGGCTGGGGCGGCAAGCAGATCGATCCGGCGACATGGACGCCGGGCGAGCGCGCTGCCGGTCCCAGCATCTGGGGCCACGACCGGCTGTGGATGTCGCCGGAAAAGCGCAAGGAAGCCCGCGAAATCTGCCTGCGCAATGCGCGCGATGGCCTGCGCCAGCCCGTGCAGGTGATCGAAGGCAATTTCGATCTGCTGCCGGGTGTTGTGCCGCGGCCTTGAAGGCTGACTGGCATGATTTAATGCGCAACAAACTCCCAGAAGCCCTCATCCTGAGGAGCGCCTGAAAGGCGCGTCTCGAAGGACGGGGGCGTCAGCCGCGGCCTTCCAACAGCGTCATGACGGCCACGATGGTTGATAGGCTGCGGCGTATCGCCCCCGTCCTTCGGGGCTTCTGTTGGGCTTCTTGCAAATTTTACTTCGCACCCCAGCGCCAGAAGTCCATGCCTTCCTCGGCGACATGCCGAGCCAGCACCATCTTGTGCACCTCGCTGGCGCCATCGACCAGCCGCGCCTGCCGCGCATAGCGGTAGATCCACTCCAGCACGGTGTCCTTCGAATAGCCGCGCGCGCCGTTGAGCTGGATCGCGGTGTCGGCGGCAAGATGTAGTGTGTCGGCCACATGCAGCTTGGCGCCTGATACCTCCTTGCGGGCGAAATCGCCCTGATCGAGTTTCCAGGCTGCGCGCATGACGAGCAGCCGGCCGATGTCGATGGCATGGGCCAGCTCGCCGAGCTTCATCTGCACGCTTTCATAATCCGCCAGCCGTTTGCCGAAGGCATGCCGTTCGCTCACATAGGCAGAGGCGATCTCGACGCAGCGCTTCGACAGGCCGAGCCAGCGCATGCAATGGGTCAATCGCGCGGGGCCAAGACGAATCTGCGTCACCTTCAATCCGTCGCCGACGTTCATCAGGACATTCTCGTGCGGAATTTCCAGCCCGTCGAATTCGATCTCGCAATGGCCGCCGTGTTCTTCCGGCCCCATGATCGGAATGCGCCGCACGATGCGCCAGCCCGGCTGGTTCTTGTGGAACAGGAAGGCGGTAAGCCCTTTGCGTGCGTCGTCCGAGGTGCGGGCGATGAGAATGAAATGCGCCGCCTCGCCGGCGCCGGTGATGAACCATTTGCGGCCGTTGATGACCCATGTGTCGCCGCGCCGTTCCGCCCGCGTCACGATCATCGTCGGATCGGAGCCGCCGCCGGGATGCGGCTCGGTCATGGCGAAGGAGGAGCGCACCTTGCCTTCGACGATCGGACGCAGCCAGGTTTCTTTCTGCGCCGGCGTGCCGACTTTGGCGAGCACGCTCATATTGCCGTCGTCGGGCGCACTGCAGTTGAAGGCGACCGGTCCGAAGATGGAACGGTTGGCCTCTTCATACATCGCCGCCCAGCCGACGATGGGCAGTTCCATGCCGCCGAACGCGCGCGGCGACTGCGGCGCCCAAAGGCCCGCGGCGCGCGCCCTGGCGCGCAGCGGCTCCAGCCTGTCGAGGCGGATGTTTTCGTGCGCGTCATAATTGCCGCGGTCGCTTTCGAGCGGCAGAATTTCCTTGTCCACAAAGGCGCGGGTGCGCAGCCGGATGTCTTCGAGATCGTCGGGCAGGGTGAAATCCATGATGGACCTCGATCAGAGAGATGAAACCAGATGGCCGCCGTCAACGGCGATGACCGATCCCGTCATGAACGATGACGACTGCGACATCAGCAACAGTATGACGCCGTCGAGATCTTCGGGCCGGCCGAGGCGGCGCTGCGGCACGCGCAGCAATTGCGCCCGGCCGGCTTCGGTCTGGAAGAAGGGCGCCGTCATCGGCGTTTCGATATAACCCGGCGCCAGCGCATTCACCCGGATGTCGTGGCGCGCCCATTCGAGCGCCATCTGCTTGGTCAGTTGCGCCAGCGCTGCCTTCGAGGTGGCATAGGCGGAGAGGTTGCTGCCCTGCCGCAGCGCCAGAATGGAGGCGATGTTGACGATCGACCCGCCGGTCCGTCCCGCGATCATCGTCTTCGCCACTTCGACGGCCACATGCCGCGCGCCTGACAGGTTGGTCGCGATGACGGTGTCCCACTCGTCGGGTGACTGGTCGACGAGCGCACGCGCCGGCGCGATGCCCGAGTTGTTGACGAGGCCGTCGATCTGTCCGGCCATGGCCCTGGCTTGCGCCACGCCATCGCGGATCGATGCGGCGTCGGTGACGTCCATCGTCACCGCATCGGCCTGGCCGCCTGCGGCGCGAATGTCGGCGACCAATTGCTCAAGCCGCTCGCGCCGCCGCGCCGCGCCGATGACCCGCGCGCCTCTGGCTGCCAGCATGCGCGAGAAATGCTCGCCGAGACCGGACGAGGCGCCGGTCACCAGAATGCAGGCGCCGCTCAGATCGGCGGTGATTGTTCCAGAGAGCATCGACCGTCCTGCGTTCCCGTTGTGACGGGATCATTTCAGTCGGTCGCCGCGCCGCGCGCAAGTGAATTCGCGCGGCGCATGCATGTCGCGAGATGCAGGTGTCGCCTGCGCAGCAGGCGAGCGGGGATCCAGACCTGAGGATCCAGCGCATCACTGTCGACGCCAACGCTCAATATTGACGCCGTTGCATAGACTGGTTTCCCGCTCCCGCTTTGCGCGTCGGGAATGACAAGGACTGCGGACTTTGACTCCTGGATCCCCGCTCACCCGCTGCGCGGGTGTCGGGGATGACAGTCGTTACTTCCCCCACAGTTCCTTCGAAGCAATCCGCGCGCCTTCCGACAGCGCTTCGAGCTTCGCCCACATGATCGAGGGATGGACCCTGCGATAGAACGGCCCCTGCGCGAAGCCGCAATCGGTGCCCGCCATCACATTCTCGCGGCCGATCAGCTTGGCGATGCGCACGATGCGCTCGGCGACGAGTTCGGGGTGCTCCACCACATTGGTCGCATGGCTGATGACGCCGGTGGCGAGCATCTTGCCCTTGGGGAAATGGCCGTTGCCCCAGACCTTCCATTCATGCTCGTGGCGCGGGTTGGCGCCCTCGATAACGAAGCAATTGGCCTTGATCTTGAGGAATTCGTCCATGATGTCCTTGAGCGGCACGTCGGTCGTGTGCGGGCCGTTCCAGCTTCCCCAGCAGACATGGTAGCGCACCATCTCCTCGGGGATGCCGCGCAGCGAATGGTTGATGAGCTCGACCTGGCGGCCGAGCCACTTCTTGTAGTCGGCGAAGCTCGCCGGCGGCACCATGCGGTCGTAGGTCACGGCGAAGCGCGCATCGTCGAGCTGCACGACGATGCCGGAATCGACGATCATCTTGTATTCGGTGTTCATCGCCTCGGCGATGGCGACGAGAATGTCATCGTCGCTCTTGTAATATTCATTGGTGCGGTCGGGAATGACGGAGGTCGGCGAGGCGACCGGCAGGAAGCCCTCTTCGACGCCATTGGCCTTCAGCGCCGCCTTGAGATGGTCGATGTCACGCTGCACGGCAGCCTGTCCGGTATAGGAGAGCGGGCCGACGCAGACGGATTCCATCGTCGTCGCCATGCCTTCCTTGGCGTCCATTTCGTCATAGAAGGCGGCAAAACGCGTGCGGTCGGCGCCGGCGCGCCAGGCATTGATGCCGGGCTTGAACGGCCGGCGCTCGAAGCCGCTCATGCGCTCGAGCACATATTGCGACCAGCTGATGCCCTTGCCAAATTCACCGTCACTCGGGATGTCGATGCCGGCGTCCTTCTGTTGCTTGACGACGAGCTTCACTTCTTCGGCGAGGGATTTCTCGTGCGCGGCTTCGTCGACAGGCTTGCCGGCCTGCTTGTCACGCAGATAGGAGACAACCGAATCCGGGCGGATGAGGCTGCCGACGTGCGACGTCAGAATGCGGTCGGTGCTGCGCTTCATGGTGTTTCCTGCAACCTCTGTGTGAAAAAGTCCGGCTGCTTTCTAACGGGCAACCGGGATAACGGCAAGGTTGACAGGGAGGCTGATGATAAAATCGGCCGAGAAAATCAGCTTTGATGGAGCGCCCGCCAGACCCGCAGCGGCGTTGCCGGCATGTCGAAATGCTCGATGCCGCGGGCGCTCAGCGCGTCGCAGATGGCGTTCATCATCACGGCGGGGGCGGGAGTCGTCCCACCTTCGCCGCCGCCCTTGATGCGCAGCGGATTGCCCTTGGTGGGATCCTCGACGAGATACACGTCATATGACGGCAGCATGTCAGCGCGGGGCATGCCGTAATCCTGGAAGCTTGCGGTCAACACCTGCCCGTCATCGTCGTAGGCGTAATTTTCCGTCAGCACCTGGCCGACACCCTGGGCGATGCCGCCGTGCACCTGGCCATGCAGGATCAGCGGATTGACCGGCTGGCCGACGTCGTCGAAGGCGGTGTAGCGCGTCAGGGTGACGACGCCGGTTTCGGGATCGATTTCCACTTCGCAGACGGCGGCGCCGGTGGGGTAGGCGGCGATGCGGCCGCGCATGCCGGCGCTGGCGGCAAGCTGTTCGCGCAAAGCCTGCGGCAGGCCCGCATTGTCTTGCACATTGCGGGCGACATCGAAGATGGAGAGGCGGCGATTGCTGCCCGGCGTCGAGAACAACCCGTCATCGAAGGAAATCGTGTCCTCAGGCGCATCGAGCAGGTTGGCTGCAACCTTGCGCGCTTGCGCCAGCACTTTAGCCGAGGCTTCCGCCATCAAGGCGCTGCCGAGCCGCATCGACCGGTCCGAATGGGTGCCGCCGCCAGACACCACCTTGTCCGTATCGCCGGCGATCATCCGCACCTGCTCCGGCGTCACCCCCATCATGTCGGCGACCACCTGGGCGAAACTGGTCTCGTGACCCTGGCCGGTCGACTGGGTGCCGATGACGAGTTCGACCACATCGTCCGGCAGCACGCGCAGGTCGACCCGTTCATGCGGTGCGCCGACCGGGCATTCGACGTAATTGGCGATGCCGATGCCAGCGAGCAGTCCTGCTTTCGCAGCGCTCTTGCGCCGCTTCTCGAAGCCCTTCCAGTCGGCCGCCTCCAGCACCTTGCGCATATTGCCGGCGAAGTCTCCGCTGTCATAGGTAAGGCCGGTGGCCGAGAGATAGGGCAGGTCGTTGCGCGTCAAAAGGTTGCGCCGGCGGATATCGAGCCGGTCGAGGCCCAGCTTGCGCGCCGCGATGTCGAGTGAACGCTCCATCGCCAGCATGGCTTCCGGCCGGCCGGCGCCGCGAAACGGGCCGGTGGGCACCGTGTTTGTGACGACGCCGCGCAGGCGCAGCGCCGCCATCGGCACCCGGTAGCAGGACGGCGCGACCCTCCAGGTATTGTGCAATTGCACGAAGGAAATCGTCTGCGCCCCCACATTGCCGAGAACGTCGACCGCCAGCGCCGTAATGCGGCCGTCCCTGTCGAAGCCAAGCCGTGTGCGCGACTGGATATCGCGGCCCTGGTAGTCGGTGAGCTGGGATTCCGTCCGGTCGTTGGTCCATTTCACCGGCCGGCCGATGAGCTTGGCCGCCCAGAGGATGCAGACCTGCTCCGGATAGGGGTCGTTGCGCGACCCGAAACCGCCGCCCGTATCGGGACAGATGACGCGGATGTTCTCCGGCTTCTCCTTCAGCGCGCCGCACACGCCCATGCGTACCCTGTGCGCGCCCTGGCAGCCGGACATCAGCGTATAGCGACCGCTGGCCTGATGATAGCTGGCGATGCCGCCGCGCGGCTCCATGAAGGCCGAGGAGATGCGCGGGTTCTCGTAGGTCTGCTCGATGACAAGATGTGCCTGCGCCAGCGCGGCTTCGACCGCTTTCTGGTCGCCGAACGTATTGTCGAAGGCGACGTTGCCCGGCGCCTGTGGCCACAGCACTGGCGCGCCTTCCGCGAGCGCGCCGGCAGCGCTGGTGACGGCCGGCAGTGCCTCATAGGCGACCTCGACCGCTTCGGCGGCGTCATGCGCCTGGGCGATCGTCTCCGCCACGACCATGGCCACGGGCTCACCGGGAAAACGCACGCGGTCACCCGCCAGCGGCCATTGCGGCGTCACCAGAATGGGGGTCTCGGGCGTCGGCTTGAACACCGGATCATCGACGTCCAGCGCCCCGGCAGGCACCGGCATGGTCGGCAGGCTGGCGAGCCCCGCCGCCACGTAGTCCTCATGCGTCAAAACCGCGAGCACGCCGGGCATCGCCCTGGCGCGCGCCGCATCGACGCTGCCGATCTTCGCATGGGCATGGGGCGAGCGCAGGAAAACGGCGTAGGCCTGTCCGGGCTGCGAAATATCGTCGGAATATTGCCCGGCGCCGCTGACAAGCCGCAAATCCTCGAAACGCGGCAGCGGCCGGCCGACCCATTTCCGTCCACGCCCCGGACTTTCAGCATTGCCCATCGGTTGCTTTTCCTACCCGAGCGTTCTTGCCCCAGTTCTTGCCCCTGTTCCTGCCCATCGCCGCCTTTGCCGGAGCAGTTGCGGCCGAGCGGTTTCGTTGCAAAACTGATTTTGGCGAGACTGATTGCGACAATTCGGCCTTCATAAACATGCGAACCGGGCTTGTCCAAGGTTGACGTTTCGGACTGTCTGTTGTCAGACCAACCGGAGCGCGGGAATGCTGCTTCGGCGGCGCTGGGAGGGAAGAAAATGAATTTTCGAAGTCTGGAATTTGCGGCAGCTCTCGTTGTCGCCCTTGCCGGAGCGGCGCCGGCACGCGCGCAGGAACAGACCATCCACATCGGCACGGTCTATTCCATCGCCACGGTCAATAATTACACGGCCATCGAGAAAGGCTGGTTCAAGCAGTTCGGCATCAACGTCGAAATCGAGACTCTCGATACCTCGGCGAATGTCATCGCGCTTCTGGCGACCAATCGTCTGCAGATGATCGAGGGCGGCATATCGGCCGCTTATTTCAACGCCCTCGAGCAGAAAATGCCGATCATCATCGCCGGCGACCGAACCTCGACACCGCTCAATCACAAGCTGCTCGTGCGCAAGGATCTGGAAGGTACGGTCAAGCGCATCGCCGATCTCAAGGGCAAGATCATCGGCAACAACGGCACCGGCTCGGTCACGACCTACGAACTCTCGAAGCTGCTCGAGTCGGATGGCGTCAATCCGAAGGACGTGGAATTCAAGAACCTCGGCTTCCCGCTTCAGGGGCCCGCCTTCAAAAGCAAGTCGCTCGACGCGACCTTGATCATCCAGCCCTGGGGCACGTCGCTGGTCGATGACGGGACGGCGTTTCTGCTGGCCGACCCCGACGACCGCGTGAAGGTGCGGCCGCTGACCATCGCCGTGACCATGATCAACACCGACTGGGCGAAGCAGAACGACCGGCTCGTCCGCAATTTCTACATCGCCTATCTGCGCAGCGTGCGTGAATATTGTGTCGCCCTGCATGGTGGCCCGAACCGCAAGGAGATGGTCGATCGCGTGACACGCACCGGCCCGCTCAAGGATGTTTCCTTCATCGAGAAATATCCATGGCCGGCGCGAAACATGAACGGCGAAGTCAATATGCCGAGCCTGATGGACATGCAGGACTTCTTCTTCGAGAACGGGTTCACCAAGACCAAGTTTGCGGCGAACCAGCTCGTCACCAAGGAATATTCCGACAACGCCAATCGCGTGTTGGGTGCCTTCCCGGAGGTCAACAAGGACAGCAAGATTTCCGGCTGCCGGTAACGGCTGTCGGCGGTAACTCATTCGAGAAGTCTGGAGTTTGAAATGGTAGGAAAACTGAAACACGCTTTGTCGCAAGCGACGATCCTTGCCGCGATCCTCGCGGTCCCGGCGATCGCGCAGGCGCAAACCAAGATCAATCTCGGCACCGTTCAATCGTTCGGCGCCGTCACCACCTATATCGCCAGGGATAAAGGCTATTTCAAAGACGTCGGCCTCGACGTCGACATCGTCGACATGAATTCGTCGGCAAATGTGCTGGCGATCCTGGCGCGCGGCGACCTGCAGATCGTCGAGGGCGGCGTCTCCGCCGGCTTCTTCAACGCGCTCGAGCAGAACCTGCCCGTTATCATGGCCGCCGACCGCGTCTCGACGCCCATCGGCCATGAAATGATCGTCGCCCAAAAGAACCAGGGCAAGATCACGAAGCTGCAGGACCTCAAGGGACTCACCGTCGGCAGCAATGGGCCGGGCTCGATCACGACCTATGAAGTCGGCAAGATGCTCGAAGGCGCAGGCATGACGCTCGCGGATGTGGACATCAAGATCCTCGGCTTCCCGCAGATGGGCGCCGCGCTCGCCAGCGGCGCTCTCGATGCGGCGCTCGTCATCCCGCCGTTCGCGGCCTCGTTCCGGGATCAGAAGATCGGCTATTCCATCGCCGAGGTCGACAAGCTGGTTAAGCCGTCGCCGATGACGATCGCGGTCGCCTTCATGAACACCGAATGGGCAGCCAAGAACAAGGATGTCGCGCAGCGCTTCTTCGTCGCCTACATGCGCGCGACGCGCGACTATTGCGTTGCCTATCATCATGGCTCGAACCGCAAGGAAGTCATCGATATCGCACTCAAGAACGGGCTCGATAAGAGCGCCGAAAGCCTGGAAAAGAACATCTGGACCGGTCGCACCATGGACGGCGTCATCAAGGTCGACAGCCTGCTCGACATCCAGGACTATTATAAGAAGGTCGGCCTGACCAAAGCGACCTTTCCGGCCAATCGCATCGTGACGCGTGAATTCGTCGACTATGCCAACGCGAAGCTGGGCCCGCCGCCGAAGGTCAATCCGGATTCGAAGCTGGAAAACTGCCGCTGATCGTTCGGTCGCGACGTCAATAAAAGGGCCCCGATTCAACATTGTTGAATCGGGGCCCTTTTATAAGATGACGGCCCTCGTTAGTGGCCGCCTGACGACTTCTTCCACGCCGGCGGCTCGACAGCGTCGATCAGCACGAAGGCGATGCGACAATTTGCCTTGCTGTTGTTGACCCAGGCGTGATTGGTCGCCTTCTGGATCAGCACGTCGCCGGTATTCAGGTGCACTTCCGTGTCGTCCATCAGCATGTCGATCTCGCCTTCCAGCACGATGGCGTAGTCGATGCTCTTGGTGCGGTGCATGAAGGCGCTGCGAGACGCCGCGCCGCCGTGGGAATCGGCGCTCAGCCCCATTTCCTTCAGCATGGCGGCATTGTCGACGCCCTGCATCTCCGAGACCGGCGGAAAGTCGACGATCCGCAGGATATTTCCGTTTGCCGGCGGCGAAACGCCGACGTCGCGCAGCGACATGTCCTCGGCGCTGGAAATATCCGGCGGCGAGCTGTCCGTCACCCACAGGACTGTCGAAGTGATTCCGGTCGCCTGGCGCAATTTGACGTTCGGTGCCGGCCCGTCCTCGGTAACGATGGCTTTTCCGTTGGCATCGTGGTCGACGATGATACGCCGGGTCTGCCTTGGCATAATCCCTCCAGTGGTGGTTTGCTTACCAGTTGATTTACTACCATCCTTCGTTGCAAGAAGAGAGTTATCAATGCAAGGGGCTTGGCAAGGGGCTTGGCAAGGGGCCCGGCAAAGCGCTTGCACACCAACGGCCGGACCGGAGAATTCAAGTGGCGGGGAAACCTCATATCCTGATCGCTGGCGCGGGAATCGGCGGGCTGGCGGCGGCGCTCGCCCTGCTGCAGCGCGGTTTCGACGTCGACGTCTATGAACAGGCGCCGCAATTGCTGGAATTCGGCGCCGGCATCCAGATTGCGGCAAACGGATCGCGGCTGCTCATTGCGCTCGGGCTCGAGCCGCAGATGCAGCGCATCGCCAAGGAGGCGGCCGGCAAGGAAGTCCGCATCTGGAACACCGGGCAAACGTTCAAGCTGTTCGATCTCGGCGCGGATTCCGTCCGCCGCTTCGGCGCGCCTTACTGGTTCGTCCATCGCGGCGATCTCAACGCGGTTCTGCGCGATGCCGTGCTGGCGCTGAAAAGCGATGCGATCCATACCAGCTCGCGCTGCCTCGGCTACCGCCAGGACGGCAGCCGCGTCGTCATGGAGATCGAGGGCGGCCGCAGCGCGCAGGGCGATTGCCTGATCGCCGCCGACGGCGTGCATTCGCTGTTCCGCCAGCAGATGTTCGATTCGCCAAAGTCGGAATTCATGGGCATCATCGCCTGGCGTGGGCTTATTCCCATGAAATCCCTGTCTGCGGATCTGCAGCGGCCGGTCGGCACCAACTGGGTTGGGCCGCGCGGGCATGTCATTACCTATCCGGTCCGCTCCGGCGAACTGCTGAACTTTGTCGGTTTCGGCGAACGTGACGACTGGCGCGGCGAATCCTGGAACGAGAAGGGTTCCAAGGAAGAATGCGCCGCCGATTTCCAGGGCTGGCATCCCTACGTGCACGAGATGATCGCCAAGACCGATCAGCCTTATAAGTGGGCGCTCATCGGCCGCGATCCGCTGCAGAAATGGTGCAAGGGGCCAGTCGCCCTGATGGGGGATGCCTGCCATCCCACCTTGCCGTTTCTGGCGCAGGGCGCGATCATGGCGATCGAGGACGGCGTGGTTCTGGCCCGCTGCCTGGAAAAATATCCTGACGTGGAGACCGCGCTGTCCCATTACCAGGACGCGCGGGTCGAGCGCGCGACGAAAATCGTCGTCGGTTCGACCGAGGCGGGCAAGCGCTTTCACAATCCCATCCTGGCCGACAGCACGGCGGCAGTGGGATATATGGAGCGCGAATGGGCGCCGGAGAAAGTTCGCCTGCGCTACGACTGGTTGTTCGAATATGATGCAACTGCAATCTCGATTTGATTGACGTAGCCTTGCTGTTGTAGAAGCCTTTATCAGTGGCGCTGCTATTGCGATGCGCCGCAAGATAGCCGCAGATCATTTCGGAGGAACAATGCCCGCCAAGTCAAAACCGCCGTTTCGTGCCGATCAGGTTGGTTCGCTCATCAGGCCGGATAATGTGCGGCAGGCGCGAAAGGATTTTGAGGCCGGCAAGCTCGCCGAGGCCGAACTCGTCAAGCTGCAACGCGAAGCCATCGGCCCGGTGGTGAAGCTGCAGGAGGACATCGGCTTCCGCGCCGTCACCGATGGCGAATTCAATCGCGGCGGCTGGCAGCGCGACTTTCTGCTCGGCTTCGAAAACGTCAAACTGATCCCCTCGAAAGTGCCGGTCCGCTTCCACAAGGCCGACGGCGTCGCCCTGCAGCAGCCGCCGACCATGCAGATTTCCGGCAAGCTGAAGCGCGTGAAGCCGATTTTCGTCGAGGATTTCAAATTCCTGAAAACCAAGATCGGCCCCAATTCGACACCGAAGATCACCATTCCCTCGCCGACCCTGCTGCATTTCCGCGGCGGCCGCGAGGCCATCGACAAGGTCGCCTATCCGACCATCGAGGAATTCTACGTCGATCTCGCCCGCGTCTATCGCGAGGAGATCGCCGACCTCGCCAAGGAAGGCTGCCGCTATCTGCAGATCGACGAGACCAATCTCGCCTATCTGTGCGATCCGGCCCTGCGCGAGCACGCCAAGAGCCTCGGCGAAGACCCGGATCAACTGCTGAAGACCTACGCCAAGCTGCTCAATGACACGATGTCGGGCAAGCCCGACGACATGGTCATCTGCATCCATCTGTGCCGCGGCAATTACGGCGGCGCCTGGGTGGCGGAAGGCGGCTACGAGCCGGTGGCCGAACAGCTTTTGAGCGAGATCAACGCCAACGGTTATTTTCTGGAATATGATAGCGATCGTGCCGGCGGGTTCGAGCCGCTGCGCTTCCTGCCGAAGGGCAAGATCGCGGTGCTCGGTCTCATCACCACCAAGGACGGCAAGCTCGAAACCAAGGACACGATCAAGCGCCGCATCGATGAAGCATCCAAAGTGGTTCCGATCGAACAGCTCGCGTTGTCGCCTCAGTGCGGTTTCGCCAGCGGCATCGAAGGCATGGCGATGACAGTCGATCAGGAGATCGCCAAACTGAAGCTGGTCGTCGAGACGGCGCGCGACGTCTGGGGCGACGCCTGACAGGGAGACTGAATAATGGCCGAGATGGTCGCAGCATTTGCCTCTTCCCACAGCGTCATGCTGACATGCACGCTGCAGGACTGGCAAAAGGGCTTTCGTGCATTCGATCCCAAGGGCATGTATTACGACCGCAAAGGCGATGCGGTCACATATGAGCAATTGCTTGCCCTGGCGCCTGCGAATGCGAAAGAACTAGTGACCGACGAGGCCATTGCCAGGCGTTTCGCGCAGGTCCAGGACGCCATGGCCCATATGCGCAAGGAAGTGCAGGCCGCGAAACTCGACGTTCTGATCATCTGCGGCGATGACCAGAACGAACTCTTCAGCAAGAACCTGCAGCCGGCGATCGGCATCTATCACGGCGACAGCATCCGCAACGGCAAGAAGAAGGCCCTGCCGCAGGATGATTTCACCTGGTACAAGCATGCACAGAACCAGCGCCTGGAGGAAGGGGATGGCGTCAGCTATCCGACTCACGGTGCGTTGGGCCTGCACCTCATCCATGGCCTGATCGAGGACGGCTTCGACGTCGCATCGCTCGGCGGCACCGCCGAAGGCAAGTACGAGGGCCACGCTTATTCGTTCATGCATAAGAAATATCTGGACGGCGCCATGGTGCCGATCGTCCCGATTTTCCTGAACACCTACTTTCCGCCGAACCAGCCGACGCCGCGCCGCTGCGTCGATCTCGGCAAGGCCATAGGCAAGCTGGTCAAGAGCTTTCCTGAAAAGCTGCGGGTCGGTTTCATGGCCTCGGGCGGCCTCAGCCATTTCCAGGCCGAAGAAGATCTCGACGAAGCGGTCATGGACGCCATGCGCCGCAAGGATCTGGAATTCCTGTCCAATCTCGACGTCAAGCGCCTGCAGGCCGGCAGCTCCGAAATCCGCAACTGGCTGGTGCTTGCCGGCGCCTGTCCGGAGCTCGACCTGTCGTGGATTTCCTACGCGCCGGGCTATCGCACCGACGCCTTGACGGGAACCGGGCTCGGCTTCGCCACCTTCTATCCTCCCGCGGCGAAGGCTGCGGAGTAAAAATCCTCAACGGGAGGCGTCATGGATCTCGGCATAAAGGGCCGCAAGGCGATCGTCTGCGCCTCGTCTCGCGGCCTCGGCAAGGCCTGCGCCACGGCGCTGGCGAAAGAGGGCGTCGACGTCGTCATCAACGGCCTCGACACCAAGCGCCTCGAGGCGACGGCAGCGGAAATCCGCGCCGCCACCGGTGTCAAGGTCATCGCGGTGGCAGCCGACATCACCACCGAGGAGGGGCGGAGCAAACTGCTCGCCGCCTGTCCCGATGCCGATATTCTCGTCAACAACAATGCCGGCCCGCCGCCGGGCAATTTTCTCGACTGGGACCACGCGCAATGGCTCGCGGCGCTGGAGGCCAACATGCTGGCGGCGACCCTGATGATCCGCGGCGTTCTGCCGGGCATGTGCGAGCGCAAGTTCGGCCGCATCGTCAATATTCTGTCCGCGATGACGAAATCCCCCCGCAGCCCCGATCTCGGCTTGTCGACGGCGGCGCGCACGGCGCTCATCGGTGTGTCGAAAGCGGTGTCCCGCGAGGTCATGGTGAACAATGTGACGCTCAACAACATGCTGCCGGAGCGCATCGACACCGACCGCCAGAAATTCATGGCCGAACGCATGGTCAAATCCCAGGGCATCACCTTTGAGCAGGCGCGCCAGCAGATTGCCGACAGCCTGCCCGCCAAAAGATTCGGCACGCCGGAGGAATTCGGTGCTACCTGCGCCTTCATCTGCAGCGTTCATGCTGGTTTTATGACCGGCCAGAACATCCAGCTCGACGGCGGCTCCTATGAGGGGCTGATCTGAACCGGATTCGCGGCTTTTCCGGCCGTCCGCCAGCCGCACTTCATGCCTGCCCAGACCCTCCCGGGCGTTGCATTCCGCCGCCCATCCGGTCATTGTGCGCCCGGATCATTCAGGCCGCGCAAACAGGGGAGGAAATGCCCGATCCGGCAGGGATGACAGAGGTTAGTCCACCACCACAACACGAAGGTACCTGAGTTATGATCATCGATTGCCACGGTCATTACACGACTGCGCCCAGTGAACTGGAATCCTGGCGCGATCGCCAGCTCGCAGGCATCGCCGACCCCAATCGTGGGCTGACCTCGCCGGCTCCGAAGATCTCGGACGATCAGTTGCGCGAGACCATCGAAAAGGGCCAGCTCAAGATGCAGCAGGACCGCGGCAGCGACCTGACGATCTTCTCGCCGCGCGCCGCCGGCATGGCCCACCACGTCGGCAACCAGAAGACAAGCGAGCAATGGGCGACGGTTTGTAACGATCTCATCTACCGCGTCAGCGAGCTGTTTCCGAAGAACTTCATCGGCGTCGCCCAACTGCCGCAGTCGCCGGGCGTCGACCCGCGCAATTGCATTCGTGAAATGGAGCGCTGCGTCAACGAGCTCGGTTTCGTCGGCGTCAACCTCAATCCCGATCCGTCGGGCGGTTACTGGAAAGAGCCGCCGCTGACCGACAAGTGGTGGTATCCGGTCTACGAGAAGATGGTCGAACTCGATATCCCGGCCATGGTCCACGTCTCCAACTCGTGCAATCCCTGCTTCCACGCCACTGGCGCCCATTACATCAACGGCGACACGACCGCGTTCATGCAGTTCATCCAGGGCAATCTGTTCAAGGATTTCCCCACCCTGAAGTTCATCATCCCGCACGGCGGCGGGGCGGCGCCGTATCATTGGGGCCGTTATCGCGGCCTCGCGCAGATGCTGAAGAAGCCGCTGTTGAGCGAGCACCTGCTCAAGAACGTCTATTTCGACACCTGCGTCTATCATCTGCCCGGCATGCAATTGCTGGCCAAAGTGGTTCCCGTCGACAACATCCTGTTCGCTTCCGAAATGATCGGCGCTGTGCAGGGCATCGATCCGGAGACCGGTCATCAGTATGACGACACCAAGCGTTACGTCGATCAGCTCGGCCTCAGCGCCGCCGATCTCAACAAGATCTACGAAGGCAATGCCCGCAAGGTCTATTCGCGCCTCGACGGCCAGCTCAAGAAGCGCGGCCTGATCTGATCATCAAGCGCTGCGCCCAACAGGCGCAGCGCTTTTCGCTTGCGACGTCCGGTAAGCGCTCGAAGCCTGCCGGCATATTTTTTAAAAGAGGATCCCATGGCAGAGACAAGGCTCAACGGCGTCATCCGCGCGCTCGAATCCGGCAAGCCGGCTTTCGCGACATTCTCCCCCGCCACGCCCGATGCGGCGATTGCGCTGCACGGCACGAAATACGACGGCGTCGTGTTCGAGACAGAGCACAACGTCTGGGACGGCACCAACGTCCGTCACGGCCTGCAGTATCTCCTCAACCGCGCCGAAATCGCCAAGGGCGGTCTGGCGCCGAAGATCACGCCGATCGTCCGCATCCCGCCGAACGGCGCCGAGATGAACCAGCATTTCTCCAAGCAGGCGCTCGACATGGGCGCTTTCGGCATCGTCTGGCCGCATGTCAGCACGGTCGAGCAGGCCTATAACGCCGTTTCCGCCTGCCGCTATCCGACGATGAAGGAAAATCCGCTGCACGAGCCGTTCGGCCAGCGCGGCGACGGCCCGCATGGGGCCGTGCGCTACTGGGGTCTGAGCCAGCAGGAATATTACGAGCGCGCCGACGTCTGGCCGCTGAACCCGAAGGGCGAGATCTTCGTAATTCTCATGATTGAGGATCTCGAAGGCCTGCAGAACCTCGACGAGATGCTGAAGAAGGTGAAGGGCATCGGCGCCATCCTCATCGGCGAAGGCGATCTCTCCCAGGAACTCGGCTATGCGCGCCAGTACGAGCATCCGGTCGTGCTCGATCACATGCGTAAGATCGTCGAGACGGCGAAGGCGAACAACGTCGTCGTCGGCCATCCGCACGTGGACGCCAAGAACGTCGAACGCGTCCTGAACGAAGGCTATCGCTTCCTGATGCCGGCGCCCGAGCGCACCTTCAACGGCCTCAACAAGGGCCTCGAGCTCGCCGGTCGCTGATCATCGCGGAGGAATAGGCATGTCGACATTTCCCGCTACGGGACCTGTCACGCTGCGCACCAATCTCGCGGACTCACCATCCGCGAAAGCATTGAAAGCCGGCGAGATCGCAACACCGCTCGTCAACTGGGACTTTGCCGGCCCAGTGACGGCCAACCAGGGTTTCAAGCCCATGGTCCGCGAAGGCAAATTCACCGCCGGTGAACTCGCCATCGTCACCTATATGCAGGCGCTCGACTACGGCAAGCCGCTGGTGCTGCTGCCGGCGACCATGGTCGGCCGCTTCCAGCATCAGTTCTTCGTCTGCCGCAAGGAGCGGTCGCCGATGGACCCTAAGACGCTGGAAGGCAAGAAGGTCGCCGTGCGTTCCTATACGCAGACGACCGGCGTGTGGGTGCGCGGCATCCTGCAGGATGAATACGGCGTCGATCTCAACAAGCTGAAGTGGTTGTGCTGGGACGATCCGCATCTGGCCGAATATACCGACCCGCCGGAACTCGTCGAACGGGCCAAGCCCGGCGGCAAGGACCTCAACACCATGGCGCTCGACGGCGACGTCGATGCCGTGATCCCGGCAGCAGACCTGCTCAAGAACCCGGAGATGCGCACCGTCGTCGAAAATCCCGACGCGGCGGGCGCGGCCTGGGGCGCGAAATATGGCTGCGGACATATCAACCATATGTTTGCCGTTCATAAGGACCTCCCCAGGGAGCGTCCCGACGTGGTCAGCCAAATTTTCGACGCGCTGAAGGAAAGCAAGGCCAGGGCCGGACTTCCGAAGGCCGGCGAGATCGACCAGCTTCCCATGGGTCTGGAAGCCTGCCGCAAGTCGCTCGAACTGGTGACACGCTACGCCTACGAACAGAAGATCGTCAAGAAACACTACAAGGTCGAAGAGCTGTTTGACGACGTGACGATCAAGCTCGGCGCGTAACCCTATCTCCCTTCTCCCGCTCCGCGGGAGAAGGTGGCCCTTGCGAAGCAAGGGTCGGATGAGGGGGCCTTTAAACAAACAATAACATCGAAGGGGGAGAGGCGATGCCGGTCAAGTCAGGCGGCGATGCCGTCGTCGAAGCGCTGGTGGCCCATGGCATCGACACGCTGTTCTGCCTGCCGGGCGTGCAGAGCGATCATCTCTTCAATGCCATCTTCGATTCCAATGGCGCGCTGACACCCATTCACACGCGACACGAACAGGGCGCCGCCTATATGGCGCTCGGCGCCGCCATGGCGACGGGCCGGCCCGCCGCCTATTCCGTGGTGCCGGGGCCGGGCTTTCTCAATTCCTGCGCGGCGCTGGCGACCGCCTGGGCCGTCAATGCGCCGGTCATGGCGCTGATCGGACAATTGCCGACGGTCGGCATCGGCAAGGGGTGGGGCCTGCTGCACGAAATTCCCGACCAGACTGCCATTCTCTCGCAATTGACAAAGCATGCGAGCCGCATCGACACGCCGCAGGAAGCGCCGCGCAAGATCGCCGAGGCCTATCGCGCGCTGATCTCCGGCCGGCCCCGCCCGGTCGGCATCGAACTGCCAGCCGATATGCTGAGCAAAAAAGCGGAGGTTGAGCCCGTCGCGCCTCTGCCGTGCGAGGATTATCCGGTGGCGGCTTCCGGCGACATCGTGCGCGCGGCCGATCTCATCGCCAAGGCGCAATATCCGATCATCTTCGCCAGTTCCGGCGCCATCCGAGCTGCCGTTGAAGTGCGGGCGCTGGCGGAAAAGATCGGTGCGCCTGTCGTCGGCCATCGGCTCGGCCGCGGCATCCTCGATGCGCGTCATCCGCTGGCACATACCTTCACCTCCGTGCACCCGCTGTGGAAGCAATGCGACGTCGTCATCGTCGTCGGCGCCCGCGCGCATCTGCCGTTGCAGACCTGGGGCTGGGACGACAGGATCAAGCTCATCCGCATCGATGTTGACCCTTCAGAACCCGATCGCTTTCAAAAGCCAGAGGTCGCCATTCTTGGCGACAGCCTGGCGACCTTGGCCGCCATCAACGAACAACTGAAAACTTGCAGCATCGACGCGAAGCCGCGCATCGCCGCCAGCCGGGACCGGCAGGTGCAGTTCGCCGACGACATCAAAGGCCTCGAACCGCAATTGTCCTATCTGCGCGCCATCCGCGACGTGCTGCCCGATGATGGCATCCTGATCGACGATCTCACCCAGGTCGGCTATGTCGCGCGCATCGCCTATCCGGTCTACAAGCCGCGCACGCTCATAACATCCGGCTTCCAGGGCACGCTCGGCTGGGGCGTGGCGACGTCACTCGGCGCCAAGCATGCGGTCGGTGACCGGCCGGTGGTCGTCATCTCCGGCGACGGCGGCTTCATGTACAATGTGCAGGAATTGTCGACGGCGGTGCGCCATCGCATCGGCGCGGTCTTCGTCGTCTTCAACGACGGCGCCTTCGGCAACGTCAAGCGCATGCAGCAGGAACTGCACGGCAACCGGGTCATCGCCAGCGACCTGCTCAATCCCGATTTCGTCAGGCTCGGCGAGAGCTATGGGCTCGGCGCGCAGCGCGTGCGCTCGCCCGAGGCGTTTCGCACGGCGCTGGAAAAGGCCATCGCCAGCGGCGAGCCAAATCTCATTGAAGTGACATTCGGCGAAGTGCCGAGCCCCTGGCCGTTCATCGAACTGCCGAAGGTGCGCTGAAGGCGTCCGCCAAAAGTCGCAACCTCGCCGCCGCCTCGCCGTCGTGCGCCAAGACGCTGCCGATTTTCTGCGACAGCGATGCAGCGGCATCGCGTGGATACCCGCGACAAGCGCGGGCATGACGCTGTTGGACCGGCGGGGCGCACATAACTATCTGTTTCTGCGTTTATTTTGGCCGAAACGCGAAGTGCTGTCCCCATTAGATTTATAATAGCTAATAATTTGCTTTTACGCTGCCCACTTTGGTGGCATGCTCCCGGCCCGAAAAAACAGCAGTGGAGGGGACGATGCCCGATGAACTGAAATCATCGCTGGTCGGCGAGATTCGCGAACTTCAGGAGATCACCGCGGCCACCGATACGCGGGATTATCTGTTTGCCGCCGCACGGCAGGCGGAACGTCAGTACGATGACTACGACGTCATTATCGACGTCGATGCCCATACTCAGGAAGGCCGCTTCTGGCCTGAAATCCTCGAGTTCATGGAGAACGACGTCCTCAAGCACACGGCGCTGAATCAGCTTGCCGGTGGCATCCGCACGCCGCTGATCAACATGCAGCCGGGCATGAGTTTCCAGGCCCTTTCGGGCCGCGTGCCGCATCAGTCCGGCCCGGCGGAAAAGGTGACCAATCCTGAAAAGCCCGGCGCCGCCTTCGTCGAGATCGCCAGGCGCAGCATCGACTTCATGGGCGTCGACTATCAGGTCGTCTTCCCGACCTCGATGCTGCATCTGGGCATGAATCCGATGGAGGACATCGAAATCTATCTGGCGCGTGCCTACAGCCGCTGGATGACGGAGCTGGTTCTGCCGCAGGAGCCGCGCCTCGCCGGCTTGATCTACCTGCCGTTCAACAATGTCGATGAATGCGAGCGCATGGTGCGCGAATTCGGCGGCCATCCGCAGGTTGTCGGCTATACGATCTGTGCCGTGCGCCACAAACCCGTGCATCACAACCAGTATATGCGGCTCTATGCGATGATCGAGGAAAGCGGCAAGCCGCTGGTCTTCCATGCCGGTCCGCACTGGGACGATCCCTCGTTCACGCAGCTCAACCGCTTCATCTCCATGCACGCTCTGTCGTTCGTGCATTACAATCTCATTCACATGACCAACTGGATCATCAATGCGCTGCCTGAGCGCTTCCCCAAGCTCAAGACCGTGTGGGTCGAAAGCGGCGTGGCCTGGATTCCCTTCCTCATGCAACGCCTCGACCATGAAGTGCTGCTGCGCCAGAGCGAGGCGCCGGGCCTCAAGCGCATGCCCAGCGAATACATGCAGGACATGTTCTATTCCAGCCAGCCGCTGGAGCGTTACGACCTCAAACTTCTCGAAGCGACATTCGACAAGATGAAGGCCTCGACGCAACTGCTGTTCTCGTCTGACTGGCCGCACTGGGATTTCGATCCGCCAAGTTCCATCACCTCGCTGCCCTTCCTCGACGATCAGGCCAAGCGCAACATTCTTGGCCTCAACGCGGCGCGCCTGTTCAACCTGCCCATCAAGCGGACCCGCCCGCGCGCAGCCGAAGCCATGGCCGCCCGCGCCGCCCATCGTGTTTCCTGAGTTAGGGATAGAGACAATGCCTGAAGTGAATGTCGGCAATGCATCGTCGTTCTCCGATCCCGGCCGCAAGGTCTTCGAAGTCTCGGGACAGGAAGTCGGCGTGTTTCTTCTCGCCGGTGAGTTCTACGCGTGGGAAAATCGCTGTCCGCATCTCGATGGACCTGCCTGCCAGGGCCGCCTGCTGGCGCTGGCAACCGAGGCGGTGAACGAGGACCGCACCAGCCGCGGCCGCGAGTTCTCGAAGGAGCACATGAACATCATCTGCCCCTGGCACGGGATGGAGTTCGACATCCGCACCGGCCGTCATCCGACCAATCAGGCGATTCGCCTGCGCAAGGTTCCACTGCGGGTCGAGCGCGGCGAAATCTATGTGACGTTGCGCGGCGCGTGACACCTTCGCCCGCTTGCGGGAGAAGGTGGCCCTTGCGGAGCAAGGGCGGATGAGGGTGGTGCGCGATCATCTCTGACATGTGCGAAATCAGACATCACGGACGTGCAAACTGGGCGTCCAACCTCGCCTGTCTTGTCACTGCCACCTTTGGATGCGAACCACCCTCCGTTCATTAACGGAGATCATTATGATTCTTAAATCGCTCATTCTTGGAACGTCCATTTTCGCAGTCCTGTCCATGAATGTGATGGCCGCCGAGCCAATCGGCGTTCCCTCATGCGACGACTTCCTCACCAAGTACGAGGCCTGCATCAATAACAACGTCCCCGCCGCTCAAAAGAGCATGGTCCAGGGTCAGGTCGACCAGATGCGCAAGAGCTGGATGGATCTCGCCAAGAACCCGCAGACGAAGCCGGCCTTGGATTCAGCTTGCAAGACCTCTGCGGAGCAGATGAAGGCGGTTGTCAGCGCCTATAAGTGCACGTTCTGATTCTAACATGAGATGCAATGCAGGCATCCAGGCACTTTATGCCTGCATTGTTGCGCCTTACCAGAAGCCCTCATCCTGAGGAGCCTGCGTAGCAGGCGTCTCGAAGGACGCGGGCGTCAGGCCGAAATCCATACTTCCAGGCATGCGTGGCTCGTCAATTTCAGGATGCGTGGAGACGCGCCCCCGTCCTTCGAGACGCGCTCTGCGAGCGCTCCTTCAGGATGAGGGCTTCTGGATGTTTTGGACGTTTGCCGAGTCCACGCTCACATACCCGTCTTCCACATCCCTTCTCCGCGCCTCCACATCGCGCTTCACCGGATCGCCATAGCCACCGCCAGCGGGCGCCTCGATGCGATAGCGTTGCCCGGCCTTGAGCTCGACCCGGCAATTGGCGGGCATCTGCTTTTCATCGGGCTGGCCGGGCTGGAACAGGAAGCGGCTGCGCCGTCCTGGCGCGCCGCCCGCCACCCCATTGGGAGCGAACTTCGTCTTGTCGCCGCGATAGAGCACAACCGCCGGCTGCTGCACTTCATATTCGCGCCGGAAACTCAAACCGCCGCGAAATTCGCCGTCGCCACCGGAATTAGGGATGAGTTCGAAGCGCGTCACCCGGCAGGGAAACTCGCTCTCCACGATCTCGATCGGCGTCACATAGATATTCGACAGATGCACGGTGACGCCGGATGCGCCGTCCTGCGTCGCTGTACCACCATAGGCAGACCCGAAGATCTCATGCTGGTTGTGATGCACCTGCCGTTCGCCCGCGCCGAAAGCGACGACGATGGAGCCGCCGCTGCCGCCCGCGTTGGCGGCGGCGCGCGCCGGAAAGAACGGATTCAGCGCCTCGATCACTACGTCGATAAGCCGCTGGCAGCTTTTCATATAGCTCGAACACGGCGCCGGCGGTTGCGCGTTCACCACCGAGCCTTCCGGCGCGACGATGGTGACGAGCGAGCGTGCCGCATCGCTGTATCGCAGCGCCGGGTCCATCAGCCCGATCAGCGCGTGAAAGCAGCAGGCCTCCACCAGCGGCATGCGCAGGTTCACCGGGGTGCGTGCCTGCGGGTCGCTGTCGGAAAAATCGAACGTCACATGGCCGCCGCGCACTTGGACGGCGACATGCATGCGTACCGGCGGATTATTGTGTTCGCCATCATTGTCGAGAAAACCTTCGGCCTTGCTGCCGCCATCGGCCAGGCAGGCGAAGGCGGCCTGCATTTCGTAGCCGGCGGAAGAAATCATCTCGTCGAGCGCCGCCTTGAGCTGCGCCGCACCGATCTCGCGCGCGATCTCTGCGATGCGGTCGCGGCCGATCATCACCGCGCCGGTCTGGCTGCGCATGTCGCCCAGCACGAGGCGCGGCTGCCGGCTGTTTGCGGCGATCACCCGCTCGATATCGGGCAGCAATCTGCCGCCGGCATAAAGCCGGATCGGCGGCACCATCAGGCCTTCCTGAAACATCTCCGTCGCCGAGCCGTAGCTCGATCCGGCCACCGTGCCGCCGATGTCGGCCTTGTGGGCGATGGCGGCGGAAAATCCGACAAGCTCGCCATCGACGATGATCGGCGCCATGATCGCCATGTCGGGCGCATGCGGCGTGAAGCCTTCATAGGGATGGTTCGACACGAAGATGTCGCCCTCCGCGAGATTGTCGCGGCCGTAGAGCGCCATGATCTTGCGCGCCAGATAATAATAAGATGTCGCGTGATAGAACATCGGCGGCGAAGAAATCAGCCGCCCCTCCGCATCGATGATGACGCAGGAGAAATCGCGCGATTCGCGAATGATCGTCGAATAACCCGAGCGGAAGAAATGATGCGACATTTCCTCCATCAGGCAACCGATGCGGTTGCGCAGAATCTGAACCGTGACGGGATCGATCTTCAACGCTGCGCCCTTTCGAGAATGAGATTGCGGTAATGGTCGCAGCTTATGTTCCAGCCGTCCGGCACGATGGTCGTAGCGTCGACCTGCTCAATGATCGCAGGCCCGCTGGCGCGCCATCCCGGCTGCAAGCTCTCGCGGTGCCAGAGTGCGGCCTCCACCTTGCGCGCAGGTCCCAGAACGAGCGCGCGCTTGCCTGTCGGCGCCGCCCGCGTGGTGTCTCCGTCCGCTTCTTCCATCGCCCTGTATTTCGGCATGATGACGCTGGCGCGCACGCGGTAGCTGACGATCTCGATGGCCGTGTCGCGCGCCGAATGTCCGTGCAGCGCCGCGTGCTGCTCATGGAAGCGCTCGCCCAGCGCGTCCAGCGCGGCGCGGTCGAGGGGCGCGGCAAGGCCATCGAGCCCGACTCTCAATTCATAGCCCTGGCCGGCGTAGCGCAGATCGACCTCGCGGGCCAAGATAGCGCCGTCCGGCTGCAATCCCTCGCCTGAGATTTCAGCTTTCGCAGCTTGCGCGAGATCGTCGAAACAGGCTTCCGCGTGAGACGGCGACAGCGTCGCAAGATCGCTCATTTCCGAGCGCATGTAATCGTGCCGGACATCGGTGCAGAGCAGGCCGAGCGCCGAGAATGCGCCCGGGTTCAGTGGCACCAGGACTCTCGGAATGCCGAGATCCTCGGCCACCTGCGCCGCATGCACGGGGCCCGCGCCGCCGAATGGCAGCAAGGTGTAATCGGCAAGGTCGATGCCCTTCTTGGCCGCCTCGATGCGGATGGCATCGGTGATGCGCGCATTGATGATGCGCACGATGCCCGACGCGGCGCCTTCGATGTCCGTGCCGGCGCGCGCCAGCCGCGTCTCGATCGCATGCCGCGCCGCCGCCAGATCGAGTTTGGATTTGCCGCCGAGAAAGAAATCCGGATTGAGCCCGCCACAGACCAGATTGGCATCGGTGACGGTCGGCTCCGTGCCGCCGCGGCCATAGCAGGCCGGCCCCGGCGTGGCACCAGCACTTTGTGGGCCGATCTCGAGCATGCCCGCTGCGTTGACCCAGGCGATGGAGCCGCCGCCGGCCGGAATGGTCGAAATGTCGAGCGAGGGCACGCCGACGATGCGCCCGTCGACCATGCTTTCGGCATGTTCGAGCGCTTCACCGGCCTCAATGAAGGCGATGTCGCAGCTCGTGCCGCCGATGTCCATGGTGACGAGATTGCGCCACCCCTGTTGATGCCCGAGCAGATAACTGGCGCCGCGCACGCCGGCCGCCGGTCCCGACAGCAGGGTGCGTACCGCATGGGTCTGCGCATCGGCGACGAGCGGCATGACGCCGCCGTTGGATTGCATGAGGAAGCGCTGCTTCGTCGATATGCCCAGCCGGTCGAGGCCATTGGCGAGGTCGGCGCAATAGCGCGACAGCACCGGCGCCAGATAGGCGTTGACCATCGTGGTCGAAAAGCGTGGCCATTCGCGGATGCGCGGCAGCACGTGGCTCGAACACGAGACGAAGGCTTCCGGCGCGACCTTGCGGATGATCTCCGCTGCGCGCTTTTCATGATCGCCGTTCATGAAGGAGAAGAGAAAGCAGACGCCGAACGAAGTGACGCCTTGTTCTGTGAGCGACTGCGCCGCCGCCCGCACGGCCGCCTCGTCGAGCGGCTCGATCTCGTGGCCCCGCCAGTCGATGCGGCCGCCGATCTCGCGCACGAAGCCGGGGCGGGCCAGGGGCTCGGGACGGCGGAACAGATGGTCGAACGGGCTGGTGCCGTCACGCGCCTGCGTCTGCACCTCCAGAATGCCGCGCATGGCCGCATTGATCAGCAGGCCCACTTCCGCGCCCTTCATTTCGAGGAGCGCATTCGTCGTCGCGGTGGTGCCGTGACTGAAGAACTCGATGTCCTGCGGCGCGACGCCGGAAGCGATGAAACGTTCAAGCCCGGCGAGCACCGCGATGGCAGGATTGTGCGGCGTGCTCGGCAGTTTTTCGATGCGATACGTCCGGCTGGTCGTATCGGTCAGCACCATGTCGGTATGCGTGCCGCCGACATCGATGCCGATGCGATATGTTTTCAATGGGTTCCTCTCGTGTTTCCTCCCGGCTGAATGCTCTGCGGCGTTCTAACCGATACATATCTATGCCGGTGTGGCCCAGGCGGCCTGCCTGTCCGCCACAACGGTGACCGTGCTGCCGTTCTCCGGATTGGTGACCGCCGGCACGTCGATGTTGAGCCGACCTGCCGGCGTCTCGACAATAAGCGAGCGGTGTGTGCCGCGAAAGATCGATTGTACGACCTGTCCGTTCCAGGTCATCGCATCGGCTGCCGTTGCCGTGCCATTGGTCGAAACGCCCATGTTCTCCGACCTGATCATGACGACCACCTGCGCGCCGAGGGGCTGCGCACTCGAGCAGCCGCACGGGCCGGTCCAGCCTGGCCCGTCAAGCGTCAGCATGAAACTGCCGTTGGCCTGCTGCGTGCAATGGGTGACCTGCGACGGCAGGAAATTGGGCGAACCGAAGAAGGCGGCGACGCCGCGGCTGGTCGGGTGGCGATAAATATCCTCCGGCGAGCCGATCTGCAGAATATGACCTGAATGCATCACCACGACCCGGTCGGAGAGCGCCATGGCCTCGCTCTGGTCGTGGGTGACATAGAGACTGGTGATGCCGAGCCGCTTCTGCAGCGAGCGGAATTCGTCGCCGGTCTGTGTGCGCAGCCTTGCATCGAGGTTCGATAGCGGTTCGTCGAGCAGCAGCACGCGCGGCTCGAATACCAGCGCTCGCGCAATGGCGACGCGCTGCTGCTGCCCGCCCGAAAGGGCAGGGGCGGGGCGGTCGGCATAATTCTCCATTTCGACGAGGCGCAGCGCGCCTTTCACCCGATCCTGGATTTCGTTCGCCGGCCGCCGGCGGATGCGCAGGGGATAGGCGACATTGTCGAACACCGTCATATGCGGCCAGATCGCGTAGGACTGGAACACCATGCCGAGCATGCGCCGTTCCGGCGGCATGAAGAATTTGGCCTGTGCATCGCTGACGATCTGGCCGTCGATGCCGATGCGCCCGCCGGTGTTCTGTTCGAGGCCCGCGACCATGCGCAGGGTCGTCGTCTTGCCGCAGCCCGACGGCCCCAGCAGGGTGACGAATTCTCCCGCTTCGACATTGAGGTTGACGTTATCCACGGCCGCGACGGCCCCGAAGTGCCGGCTTACGTTCTCGAGCGTAATCGCAGCCATTACTTTCCTCTCTTTAAAACTCAAAATCTCATGGAAATTGCCGGATGAGCAGCCATTACAACGTGCTGATCCGGCTCTTGATGAAGCGCAATTGCGCCCAGCGGAAGACGATGACGAGCAGCATCATGAAAAGGCCGATGACGCTGACCTGTTCGGCCTGGCCGTTCGACCACAGCCGCAGCAGGACGACGGACAACACTTCCGAGCCGACCGAATAGAGCAGGATCGAGGCCGACAGTTCGCGCATGATGCCGAAGAAGGCCAGCACCCAGCCGACCGCGAACGACGGCCAGGCGAGCGCGATGAGAATGCGCCACAGGGTCTGGAAGAACGTCGCGCCATGGACGCGCGAACATTCCTCAAGGTCATAGGACAATTGCGCATAGGCGCTCGACATGACCCGCACCGACACCGGCGTGCCGAGCGCCATATAGGCGAGCATCAGCGCCCAGATCGTACCGTAGATCGGGATCGGGCCGGGCAACATGGCGAAGGCCCAGAGAAAGCCGATGCCGAGCACCATGCCGGGCATCATCCACGGCAGCCAGGCGAGCGCATCGATGAGACGGCGGCCGCGCCAACGCGTGCGGATCGAGACATAGGCGACGATTGAGCCCAGGAACATGGTTGCCGTCGCGCCGGCAAGGCCGAGGATCATCGTGTTCCAGAAACCGCGCCAGATCTCGCTGTTGCTGAAAACTGCCGTGTAATGCTCGAACGTGAACATGTCGCGCGAATAAAAGCCGAAGAATTTGAAGAAGGAGCCGATGGCGAGCTGCCCGATCGGCAGGATCACGGTGATGAAGAAGAACAGGACACAGAAGCCGAACGTGACCCATTTCCAGGGACCGAGCTTCATGACGTTCGGCGCATAGCCCTTGCCGGTGACGGTCGAGAAGGTGCGCCCGCGCAGGACATACCATTGCCAGATCACCAGAAGGAACATCAGCGCCATGATCGCGAAACTGAGCGCTGTGGCATATTGATAGTCGGGCGTGGCGCGGTGGTTGATGGAATTGTAGATTTCCGTCGTGATCACGGTGATCTTGGCCGGCGTGCCGAAGAACAGCGGCGATTCAAAATTCTCGATGCCGCGAATGAAGCTGAGAATGAACGAGTTCGTCAGTGCCGGCAGCATCAGCATCAAGGTGATGTTGCGGAAGGTGCGCCAGCGCGAGGCCCCGCACATGCGGCTCGATTCCTCGAGCGCCGGATCCATCGCCCGGAAAATGTCGACGATGAACAGGAACAGGAACGGCGTCGAATATTGCACCTGATGCCAGATGACGCCGCCGTAGGAATAGACGTTGATCGGCGACACGGTGGAGCCGGTGGCCCATTTCCACACCTGGTTGAGCAGGCCGACCTGCGGATTGCCGAGCATGCCCCAAGCCATCGCGGTGAGGATCGGCGGCACGAAGAAGGGCAGCGTGATGAGCACTTCGAGCTTGTCGCGATAGGGCGTATCGGTGCGCGCGATGATCCAGGCGAGGAAGACCGCCATCAGCAGCGATGGGACGGTCTTGCCGAGTGAAATACCGATCGTGTTGAGCAGCACGATCACATTCGACGCGGTCATGATCGACCGGTAGCCGTCCAGGTTGAACTCGCCCGCCATGCCCGGCGGGGTCGAATGCAGACTGCCGTAAAACAGCATGGTGAGCGGATAGACCGCCAGGAATCCCAGAATGGCGATCAGCGCCAGCACCAGCGCGTCCCGGCCGGTGAAATAACGCGCCAGCCGGAAGCCGACATTGTCGACGCCGCCAAGCTTGCTGGTGGGCGTGCTTGAGGATCGCAAGGCTCCGGCTGTGTCGTCCGTCATAACAAGTCCTTCGCGGTTTCCGCCCTGTCGTCCCCGTGCGTGTGCACGTATCGATGCTGGTGCCGCATCTTGAGTGCTGCGTCCTGGAGAGCGCGGCGCAAGTTACCCCACCTCGTGATGAGACGAAAGGGCGTAGCGACGAAAGCTCCGCGCTGATTTGTCTATAGTTCTGCCCATTGATGGGGCCTGTCCCGTGCCTGGCGCGGATAGGTCCAACATTAGGTGCAACCGGCACAATCGGCTATAATAGTGCAATTGGTACACGGTGCGGCGCGAAGTAAACCGCGCGGTGCAAAGGAGACGCCTGAATGAAATTGCCGCTGGATGGCGCCATTGATTGCGACGCGCACATGAGCGTGCCGAACGTTGCGGCTCTGCTGCCGTTCATGTCCGACTATTGGCGCGACCAGATCGTCAATCGCTACATCGATCGTAGCGGGTTCAATCTGATGAGCTATCCGCCGCGCTCGCCGTTCACCGTGCGCGACGACTGGCGGCCTGCGCCGGATACTGATGGCCTCGATGGTCTGCGCCGCAATCTGCTGGAGCCGTTCCGCCTGTCCACGGCGATCTGCCATACGCTGCACGGCTCCATCGCACTGTTCAACGAGGATATGGGCGCCGAATTCTGCAAGGCCGTGAATAGCTGGGTCGCCCGCGAGCGGCTTGACCGTGAGCCGCGCCTGCGCGCCTCGATTCTGGTTCACGCGCAAAATCCGGCCCTCGCGGTCGAGGAGATAGAGCGCTGCGCCGAGGATGCCCGTTTTGTCGCCGTGCTGGTGCCGGTGATGGGCGACAACCCGCTCGGCCGGCGCATCTATTGGCCGATCTACGAGGCGTGCGAGCGCCATGGCCTGTCGCTCGCCGTCCATGCCGGCTCGACCTATCGCCATGCTCCGACGGCGGCGGGCTGGACCTCGTTCCAGTCGGAAGACTATGTGCTGCAGAGCAGCGCCTTCGAAAATCTCATCGTGTCCTTCCTGGCTGAAGGCGTTTTCCAGAAATTTCAGGATCTTAAACTGGTCTGCATGGAATCCGGCTTTACCTGGCTGCCGACCCTGATCTGGCGCAGCTCGAAAACATGGCGTGGCGTCCGCACCGAAGTGCCGTGGCTCGACCGGGTGCCGAGCGAAATCATTCGTGAGCGGATTCGCCTGACTTTGCAGCCGGTTGACGCGCCGCGTGACGCTAAAATCCTCAACCGCATCCTTGAACAGATCGCCAGCGACGATATGTTATTGTTCTCGACGGATTATCCACATTCCCAGTTCGACGGGGAGGATGTGTTGCCGGATGGTCTGAGCGACGATCTGATCCGCAAGATTGCCATTGATAATCCGCTCGCCGCGTTCCCACGGCTGGCGTCCGCGCATGTGGGCCACAAGGAGCAAAAAAGGCAGGAGATTGCTCAATGAACGCGCCGCTTCGTGAACAGAAAGCCGCCCAGAAGCTGATGATCGTCGATTGCGACGTTCATCCGATCCAGCGCTCGGCGAAGGACCTTTATCCGTTCCTGTCCAAGCACTGGCAGGAGCATCTGGAGACCTTCGGCGGCCACGTCCGCCAGGGCCTGATCGAGCAGACCATGTGGCCGCGCATGATGGCCGCGGGCCAGCGCGCCGATGCCTACCCGGCCCAGGGCGGCCCGCCGGGCTCCGATTTCGAGCTGATGAAGCGTCAGCATCTCGACGTCAACGGGGTCGAGTTCGGCATGCTCGTCGCGCTCAGCAAGGGTGGCATGGAAGAGCGCAATCCCGATCTTGCCCGGGCGCTTTCGAGCGCCGTCAACGACTGGCAGCTCGAGGCCTGGGTGAAGCGTGACGCGCGCCTGAAGGCCGGCGTCGTCGTCACCGGCGAAGATCCGGCCCATGCCGTCGCCGAAATCGAGAAGCGCGCCGGCGATCCGTCCTTCGCGCAGGTCATCCTGTCGCCGCGCAGCGCCGAGCCTCTCGGCCGCCGCAAGTACTGGCCGATCTATGCGGCAGCCGAGCGCGCCGGCCTGCCCGTCGGATTGCATCCGGCGGCTATACCGGGCGGCAGTGCCTCGTCGGGCGCCGGCTGGCCGACCTATTATATGCAGGAACACCACACCTTCGTCACCGGATCGCAGGCGACCGCCGTCAGCCTCGTCATGGAAGGCGTGTTCGAGGAATTTCCCAACCTGCGCATCGCCATGATCGAGGCGGGCTTCAGCTGGGCGCCGGCGCTCGGCTGGCGCATGGACCGCATCTGGGAGCGCATGCGCAAGGAAACCCCGCATGTGAAGCGCCCGCCGTCGGAATATATGCGCGAGCATTTCTGGTTCGCGACGCAGCCGATGGAAGAGCCGGAGAACCCGCAGGACATTCTGCAGATCTTCGACTGGATCGGCTGGGACCGCATCATGTTCTCGACCGACTATCCCCATTGGGATTTCGACGATCCACGCCAGGCGATCCGCGTCCGCCTCACCGACGAACAGCGCGAGAAAATCTTCCGCGCCAATGCGAAAGCATTGTACCGCCTGCCGTAACTTCGAGTTCGAAATGACCCGCCATGTAATCGCCAGGGCCGACGAGATCGCGCCTGGTTCCAGCAGGATCGTCACCGTCGCCGGCCGCGAGATCGGCGTCTTCAATGTCGGTGGCGATTTTTATGCGCTCGCCAACCGCTGCCCGCATGCGGGCGCGGCGCTGTGCGAGGGCTTCATCTCGGGGCTTGTCGGCGCCGACGGACCGAACAAATACCGCCTCGAACGCAAGGGCGAATTCATCCGCTGCCCTTATCACGGCTGGGAATTCGACATCCGCACCGGCCAATCCTGGTGCGATCCGAACTCGATGAAAGTCCGCCAGTTCTCCATCACCGTCGCGCCGGGCGAGACGCTGGTGAAGGGGCCTTACGTGGCGGAGACTTTTGCCGTGCAGGTGGAGGAGAACTATGTGGTCGTGGATCTTTGAATCTTCCAGGCGATAGGCCGCAATGAATCAACCGCGTCATGCCCGCGCTTGTCGCACGAGTGTCCGGTTCATTTTTCTTGAATAAGTGCACGGTGTTGATTCTATTGATCCAGAGGGTTTGGCGACTCATCCGGACACGAAAAGGATCGACACCGTGCGGCATCAAAATAGCGTCTTTCACGGCCTTCTGAAACTTATTCCGTGGCACGTTTTCGACCGCCTTGTGGATGAGCATGGTGCAGACCATTCGGTCCGCAAATTTACGACCCGCCATCAGTTCATCGCGCTTTTGTTTGGCCAACTGGAAGGCGTCAACTCGCTGCGCGGGATTGAAGTCACGATGGAAAGCCATCAGGGGCGGCTCTATCATATCGGAGCTAAAGTACCGCTACGCTCGACCTTTTCTGACGCCAACAGACTGCGCAGCCCGTTGGTTTTCTCAGGCCTTTTCGAACATATGCTCGCCACCGCCACGCGCGGCTTCAAACGCCAGATGGC
>JARHVB010000085.1 GCA_029222685.1 Terripilifer ovatus
CCGAAAGGACGTGACCCGCCTGAAGCGAGCCACGCCCCCACCAAAACGCGACACAACGCAACTCATCCTAAATTGGGATTATGCATGAACCGGACAGTCGTGCGCTTGTCGCGGGTATCCACGCGGTGACACTGCCTCGCTGTTGAAAAAGAGGCCGATAGCAGAAGCCGTTCTTCCAGCCTAACGCACACCACCGCGTGGATGGCCGGCACAAGGCCGGCCATGACGGCTAGGCGGCAGCCTGATGCCGTCTACTTCAGCAGATACCCGAACTTCTGCCGCGCCAGTTTGCGAATCTCCGGCGAGGGCTGGTTCACCTTCGGGTACTGGTCCTTCCAGTAGAACGGCTTGCACGCGTCGATGATGGCGCGGCTGTTGGTGAAGTCGCCCTTCGCCTTGCGCTCCGGCTCGATGCGCGGATCGAGCGGCGTCGACCAGGCATTGGTGATGATGTCGATCGACGTCGCCGGATCGGAGCGGGTCAGGATCGCCCAGATCACCTCTTCGAGATTGGAGACGTCGATATCCTCGTCGACGACGATGACATAGCGCCCGGCATAGGCGCCCGAATGGCACATCGCCGCCACATGGCCCGCCTGTTTGGAATGGCCGCCGTAACGCTGCTTGATGGCGACAGCGAGAAGCAGCCGCGCCGTACCGATCTCATGCGCCCATACGGCAGTGACATCGGGCACACCGGCCTTGGTGATGTTTTCGCGCACGATGGCCGAGCGCGTCAACGCGCGGTAGCGCGCGATCTCGTCGGGCGGGCGCTGTGGCGCGCAGCCGAGCAGGATCGGATTGTTGCGATGATAGATGGCCTTGATGTCCATCACCGGCTCGTCGCGCACGTCCGAGCCGTAATAGCCGAACCATTCGCCGAACGGACCCTCCGGCTTCACATTGCCGGGCTGCACATAGCCTTCGATGACGATCTCGGCATTGGCCGGCACGGGCAGGCCGGTGATCGGCGCCCTGACGAGGTCGACCGGCTTGCCGCGCAGCCCGCCGATGACCTCGTATTCGCAGACGCCGTAAGGCACTTCGCTCGAGCCCATCAGGAACGACATCGGATCGCAGCCAACGACGATGGCGACGGGCATTGGCTCGCCGCGCTTCTCGTATTTGTCGCGCATGATGCGGCCGTGCTTGCCGGGTGAGATGTAGAAGCCGACTGTCTTCTTGTCATGGATCATGACGCGATAGGTGCCGCAATTGATCCAGCCTTCTTCCGGATCGCGTGTCACATTGAAACTGCCAGTGCCGATATAGCGGCCGCCGTCTTCCGGATGCCACATCGGCGTCGGAAACCTGGTGATGTCGACGTCGTCGCCCTTGATGACATTTTCGAAGATCGGCCCGTCGTTGACATATTTCGGCTCGATGCGCTTGAGATCGGCCATGTAATGCAGGCGGAATGCTTCACTCAGTTCGAGCTTGTTGAGATGGGTCGGAAAGCCCAGCGTCATCTTCTGGCGCTGGCCGCCGAAGAAATTTACCAATACGCGGCTACCTGGCAGCGTCCCTGGTATATCCTCGAAGATTACGCACGGCGCGCTCTCCTCATGCAGGATGACCTCGGAGGCCATGCCGATATCTTCCTGCCAGCTCAGGCCTTGCACCTGGCGGATTTCACCCAGGGCCTTTGCCTCGTCGATCCATTCGCGCAGATCGGTGTAGCGAAGATCCGGCGTCAGGCTGGCGATATCGAGAGTGCCTGCGGTCTTGTGGCTGTCATCGGCCATGTGTCTCTCCTAATTCAGGCAAGCAGTCCCAATTCGCGATAGGCGGCGGTAGCGCCGTCGTGCAGGCGCACGCCGTCGAATTCAAACGCTGCGGCACCCTGCGTTCTCAGCGGCTCGAACAGCTCCGGCAGGCCGGTGTAGAGCGCATTGAGCTGTGCCAACCGTTCGGCGTCCTCGAAGAAGACATGCGCAACCTTGTTGACCATGTTCGCGTCGGTCGCCGCATGGGCGACAAACACATTGACGACCGCCGGCTGCGCCACATCCTGCGCCAGGGCGCGAAGTGCGCCCTTGCGCATGGTCACGGGCCGATAATACGAGACCTTGGACAGCACGGTCTCAAGCTGGCCCGCCTCATAGGGAAGCACTTTCAATTCCGTCCGCCCGTCGAGATCGGTCATGATCGGGTTCGGAATCGGGCACTGTAATTGCGCGTCGACCTCGCCCTTTTCCAATGCCTGTCCGCCATGCAGGAAGTCGAGATGCACCGGCGTGAAGTCGATGCCGAGCCCACCGAGGATGGAGATGGAATGCTGTTTCATGCCGCTCCTCTCCAGACCCACAGCGATTCTCTTGCCGCGCAGATCGGAGACCGATGCAAGCGGAGAATTCTTCCTGGCGATGAAGAACAGTGGGCCGGCGTTCGCCAGCGCCACCATGCGCAAGTCGATCGGCGCTTCGAACGGCGCCTGGCCCTGGCGGGCGCGGCCGATCCAGTTCGACGCCATGAAGCCGAAATCGAGCTCGCCGCGCTGCAGTTTCATGGCGTTTTCCGTGCTGGCGCCGGGAGACTCGAGCACCTCGATCGGCTCTTTGATGCCGCGTGCTTCAAGCACGGTCTTCAAGGCTCGGCCTTGCGACAGGAATGTGCTGTTGGGTTCGGCCGTGCCAATTCTCATAAGTCCTCCCGGAACGATCGCCATCGTGCGTCAATGATGTGTGGCGATCTTTAGTCTATTTTCCCACGGATAGAGTTGCTGCGCAACGCCTGCGGTGGCGGGTTATGGACGCCTCGGATAAGCGGTGTTAGGTAGGGTCAAATCCACATCGGGCTTTTGATCCGATGAATTAAAATTCAGGGAAGGAGCGTCATGAGTGTGTCAGGGCCGCGCTATCGTCTCGGCGTCGATGTTGGAGGAACCCATACCGATCTCGTCCTGCTGGACCCGGCGGATGGCGCACTCATGGTTGAGAAGGTCTCGAGCACGCCGAAGAATCCGGCTTTGGGCGTACTGAACGGCGTGTCCCGTTTTGTCGCGCGTGGCGTGAAGCCGGACGATATCGCCTTCTTCGCGCATGGCACGACGATCACCACCAACGCCCTGCTGGAAATGCGCGGATCATCAGTCGGCCTGATGATCACCAAGGGCTTTCGCGCCATTCAGGAAGTGCAGGCCCAGGCGCGCGATGGCAATCTGTTCGATTATTTTTACGAGAAGCCGGCGCCGATTGCGCCGCAGAGCCTGACCCGCGAAATTCCCGAGCGCTCCGATTATGAAGGCAAGGTTCTCCTTCCTCTCGATCATGAGGCGGTCCGCCAGGCGGCGCGCGAGCTGAAAGAAGTCGGCGTCCGCTCGATTGCTGTCTGCTATCTCTTCTCCTTTCTCAATCCGTCTCATGAGGAAGAGACACGGCGGCTGATTCTCGAAGAGATTTCCGACGCGCATGTCTCCCTGTCGAGCGAAGTGCTGCCGCGCATCCGTGAATGGGCGCGCATGTCGACGACCCTGCTCAACGCCTATCTCGAACCGGTGCTGGTGCATTACATCGGCCATCTCAACAAGGGGCTCGATGAGGCCGGCGTGAACACGCAACAGCGCTTTCTGATGCAGTCGAACGGCGGCGTCATGCCGTTCAGCGCGGCGATCGCCGGCGGTCGCACGGTCCACACCCTGTTCTCCGGACCTGCCGGCGGCGCGCAGGCCAGTGCACATCTTTCAGGTACAGATGCGCAAAGCGGTCTGGTGACGCTCGACATGGGCGGCACCAGCGCCGACATCGCCTTCATCGAGGGCGGCGCGCCGCTGGAAGTGACCGAAGGCATGATTGCGCGGCGTCAGCTCGATGTGCCGGCGCTGGATATGACGACGATCTCCGCCGGCGGCGGCTCGATCGCGTCGGTCGACGGCGGCGGTTTTCTCATGGTCGGGCCGCAAAGCGCCGGCGCCGATCCCGGTCCCGCCTGCTACGGCCGTGGCGGTACGCGCCCGACGGTCACCGATGCCGATGTCGCCTGCGGTTATCTCAACCCCGATTATTTCCTCGGCGGCGCGCAGAAGCTCGATGTGGAAGCCGCGCGCAAGGCGCTGCAGGTCCATATCGGCGATCCGCTGAAAATGGATGTGCTGCAGGCGGCGGCCGGCATTCGCCGCATCGTCGACATGCGCATGGCCGATGAAGTGCGCGTCTTCGCCGCCAAGCGCGGCGTCGATCTGACGTCTTATACGCTGCTGCCGTTCGGCGGCGCCGGCGCCGTGCATGCCGCTGCCGTCGCGGAAGAACTCAACATGCAGCGCATCCTCGTGCCGCCGCGCCCCGGCGCTTTCTCGGCCCTCGGCCTGCTCTGCACCGATGTGGTGCACGATTATATCCGCTCCGAGTTGAAGCCGCTGGAGGACGTGACGCCGGAGCATGCCGAAAACATCTATGCGCAGCTTGAAGCCAAGGCACTGGAAGAACTGATCGCCGAGGGCATGCAGCCGGAGAATGCCCGTTACCTGCGCGAACTCGATCTGCGCTACACCGGCCAGGGCTATGAACTGCGCACGCCGCTCGATGGCCTCTACGAGGGCAAGCTGAGCCAGGCTTCGCTCACGGCGGCGCGCCAGCGCTTCGACGAGCGCCATGCGCAGATCCATGGCCATGCCGCGGCTGACCGTCCGGTCGAAGTCGTCAGCTACCGCGTGCGCCTGCGTGTGGCCGTGCCAAAATACGAGCCGCGCGAGACGGCACCGCCCGCAAAGCCGCGCGCCGTCGCCGATGCCCTGAAGGGCGGGCGCACGGTCTATTTTGACGGCAAATCGCCGGTCGAGACGCAGGTCTACGAGCGCGACGGCCTTGATGTCGGCACCAGCGTCAAAGGGCCGGCCATCGTCGAACAGTTCGATGCGACGACGATCATCCCGCCCGGCTGGGCGGCGAGAGTCGACACGTTCCACAATCTCATTCTCGAATTCGCGAGGACCTAGCGATGGACGCGATCACGATCCAGATCCTGCGCAACAAGATCGCCAGCCTCGTCGATGAAATGCATTACCATTTCTATCGCTCCGGCTACTCCACCATCATCCGCGAATCCCGCGACTTTTCCTGCGTCGTGCTCGACAGGAGAGGTCGGCTCATTGTCGCTCCGCCGATGTTCTTTCATGCGCCGGTCTATCGCTATCTCTGCGAGCGCGTGCTGGAAGTTTATGGCGGTAAGGACGGCGAGGCGGGCTCCCTGAAGGAAGGCGATGTCTTCGTCTGCAACCACCCTTACGAAGGCGGCTTGCCGCACGTCTCCGACATGGCTTTCATCGCGCCGGTGTTTTCCGACGGCAAGGTCGTCGCCTTCACCGGCTCGATCGCCCACAAGGCCGATGTCGGCGGCACCAATCCTGGCTCCACATCCGCCAATGCCACGGAGATCTTCCAGGAAGGCCTGCTGCTGCCGCCGATCAGGATCTGGGACGGCGGCAAGCTGATCGAGGATATCGAGCGGTTGATACTCGCCAATACGCGCCAGCCCGTGCTGGTGCGCGGCGACATCAACGCGCAGATCGCCGTCACCCATATGGGCGCGGGACGTGTGCAGGAACTGGCCGTCCGCTTCGGCGCGCAGACCCTTATGGACGCTTTCGAGGCCATCCTCAAAGGTGCTGCGGAAGAATTGCGTGGCGCCATCGCAAAACTGCCCGAGGGCAAGGCCTCGGCTGAAGGCTGGATCGACAGCGACGGCGTGGATTTCAACACGCCGATCAAGCTCGCGGTCACCGTGGAGATCAAGGGCGGCATTGCCTCCTTCGATTTCAGCGGCAGCGATCCGCAAGCGCGCGGCCCCGTCAATCTGCGTCCCTCGATGATCGAAGCCTGCGTCTTCTATTCGCTGATCGGCAGCCTCGGTCCGCGCCTGCATTTCAACGACGGCATGCGTGATGTGATCGCGCTGAAACTGGCGCCCAAGACCATCACCAATGCCGCAGCACCCGCGGCGGTGTCGAACTACCAGCAGGTCAATCTCAAGCTGGTCGACGTGATCCTGGAGGCGCTGGCGCAGTTCCACCCGGTCCGCGCCATCGCCAATGCCGGCTCGTCGAGCGCATTGGGAATTGTCTGGTCGAAGGCGAGGCCTGGCCAGTCGAACCTGCAATATGAGATTCTGGGGTCCGCCTACGGCGGCGGGCAGGGGCATGACGGCGCCTCCGGCACGGCCTGTCATCTCAGCAACCTGCATGTGACGCCCATCGAGATTCTCGAGTCGGAATATCCCTGCCGCATCGACCGCTTCGATCTCCTGCCCGATTCGGGCGGCGATGGGCAGTGGCGGGGCGGCCTCAGCATGGTGCGCGAATACGCGCTGCTGGAAGACGCTAGCGTCGTGCGCCGCTACGACAAGAGCAAATATCCGCCGCAGGGGCTCAACGGCGGCAGGAATGGCGCCGGAGCCAAATTCGTCATCCGCCTCGGCACGAAAGACGAATTCGAAACGCCGTCGTCCGGTCGTTACGAGATGAAGAAGGGCGACAGGTTCCGCCTGCAGACGGCGGGCGGTGGCGGCTATGGCGATCCGCAAAGGCGCTCAGCCGACATGCGCGCGCGCGATGCAGCTGAAGGTTATATCAGCAAGAAATAATCAGGAATGGAATCGGGAATGGCGAACGCAGCGAAAGAGAAGATCGGCATCATCGGCGTCGGCAGAATGGGCCAGCCGATGGTCAAACACATGGTCAACAAGGGCTTCGACGTCACGGCCTGCGATGTCAGCAAGGACAATGTCGAGAAGGCGAAAGCGCTCGGCGCCAAGCATGCCGCCTCGCCGAAGGACCTCGGCGATTGTTCGTTCATCATTCTCGGCGTCGGCTATGACGACGAAGTCAATGAGGTCGTGCTCGGCGAAAACGGCGTGCTGGCGAGCCTGAAGGCCGGCGCGATCATTGCGGTATCCTCGACCGTCTCGCCCGAGACGGTGAAGGCAATCGACGCCAAGGCCCGCGCCAAGGGCTGCGACGTGCTCGACGCGCCCATCTGCCGCGGCCGCTGGTTTGCCGACGAGGGCAAATTGCTGGCGCTGTTCGGCGGCACGGATGCTGTCGTCGCGCGCGGCCGCGCGGTCTACAGCACGTTCGCCTCGGACATTTCCCATCTCGGTGACGTCGGCCACGGCCAGGTTGCCAAGGCGATGAACAATCTGCTGCTCTGGGTCACCAGCATCGGCCTCATCGAAGCCGGCCGCGTGGCGGAATCGACCGGCATCGATCTGGTGAAGCTGCGCGATGCGCTGATGATGAGCTCCGGCAAGAGCCAGGCGCTCGAGGACTGGGACCAGACCTCGTTCACCTGGGCGCTGAAAGACATGCAGATCGTCTCGCAAATGGCCGACAAGGCCAATCTGTCCTTGCCGCTGACCGGCGCGGTAAAGGAGATGGTCAAGGAGGCGCGCCGCATCAAGGCGACCAATGCGCCCAAGTGGACGGGGAAGTAATCCATCGCGTTCACAGGCTGAGTGATTCGCTGCAGCCTCGGTGTCATTCCCGCCAAGCGAAGCGCAGTGCAGGAATCCAGGGCAACGTGATCGCACTTGGCTTCTGGATTCCCGCTCGCCCGCTACGCGGTCGTCGGGAATTACAGCATTGGTCTTCCGTCTGCTTCTACCCCGGCAGCGGCGGCATCTCCGCCAGCAATCGCCCATAGCCCGTGCGCGGCTCGCGGATGTGCAGCCGCCGCTGCATTTCCCAGACGCGTGTCGGCTGCGGATGCACGACCGGCGTTTCGAGATCCTGTTCCAGCAGGCTGATGATATGCAGGGTGCGCCAGCCCGAGCCCAGCATATAGATGGCGTCGGCGCCGCCATGGGTGATGAACAGCTTCTTGATGAAGGCGTAGACCTGCTCGCCGGACAGTTCCTGTGCCTTGTCGAAGGGCACTTCCATCCCGGTCATGCATTTCACTTCGAAACCGGCGTCCTCGAAATAGGTCTTGAACGCCTGGTTGATGTCGCCCTGGAAGTAGGTTGCGCCGATGATCGACTTGGCCTTCAGCGCGCGCAACGCTGTGATCTGGTTCTGGCCCGAGGTGAAGATCGGCACCTTGTACTTTTTCTCCCATCCGCTGATCAGTTCGGCCTCGCCGCGAAAGCCATGCACCATGAAGGGCGGCGCGCCTGACGGATGGATCAGGTCACAGCCCTGTTCGGCGAGGGTGGCGATATGCTCCTCGTACCCCTTCATCACTTCGGCGAATTCGGTCTTCGTGCCGCGGCGGATGTTGTTGTAAAGCGACAGCACGCCGATGCCTTCCGGCAGCAGCCGGATCACTTCCTCGGTAGAGCCCGGGCGAAGCGTTGGATGCACGCAGCCGATGATGCCGCGCCAGCTTGTAAATGCCATATGGCTTTCCTCGCAGTTCAGTTTTTATCCGGGCCGGCCATCTGGCTGTAGAGATCGACCACGTCGCGCGGCGTCGCGCTGGCGCGTTCGATCAACTGCTTTACCGCATTCCCGTCGATGGCGCTGATGTCGATGTTCACCTTTCCGGCATCTTCGAGAAATGCCTTGTCCGTCACCATTTTCATGAAAGCGTCCTGCAGCGCCTTGGCGCGCTCCGGCGGCAGTTGCGGTGGCGCCACGAACGGCAGTGCCATGAAGAACGGCATTTCGGCGAATTCGATCAAGGCAAGCTTCTTGGGGTCGTCGGTCAACTCATGCCCTGTCGGCACATCGGGCAGTTCCTTGAGCCGCGTCGACCGGCCGAAGGCCAGGAGCGGCTTCACCAGCTTGTTGTTCCAGAGATTGGCCTGGCCGGCGCGGACGGAATTATAGCCGATGAACTGGCCGTCCAGCTCGTGTCCCTGCATGGCGAGGAACATCGGCGCAGCGCCCGGATAGCCGCGGATGACATCGATGTTCAGCCCGAGCACATTTTTGGCGATATAGGCGAAGGACGAATTCGTCGAGCCCGGTTGATCCGCTCCCAGCTTCGCGCGCATGGTCGAACCGCGCAGATCCAGTGCCGTTTTTGCCGGATGATCGGCATTCACCAGCAGCAGATAACCGTCATCCGCGTAGGACGAGAGGCTGCCCAGCCATGTGAGTGTCAGCGGATCGAATTTCACGGTCGGATCGTGCTGGATGGCGAGTTGCGGAACTGCCCGTTGCATGATCGAGAATGTTGCGCCATCGCGCTCGATCGTGTTGGCAATGCGATTGGCGGCCACAAGCCCGCCGGCGCCCGGATTATACTGGACGACGATATTGGGATTGCCCGGAATGAAGCGGCCGATATGCCGCGACACCAGCCGGCCTGAAATATCGTTGATGCCGGCGGGTGACGTCGGAATGATCAAGGTCACCGTTCTGCCGCGATAAAAGGTCTCGACACTCTGGGCTTGCACGGGCAAAGGAAGAAAGAATGCCGTCAGTACGGCCAATAGTCTGGAATATGAGCGCATCGTTTCCTCGCAATATTTTTCCCGAAACTGAGCTTGTCGTTCCCGACGCGCCCCAGGCGCGAGCGGGAATCCATGAGTCAAGGACCGCTACATCGGGAGCATCACGTTGCCCCTGGATTCCCGCCCTGCGCTTCGCTTGGCGGGAATGACACACCTAGGTTTATCCCGCCATGGCCGGCAAAGCCTCGAGCAGATGGCCGTAGCCGGACCTCTTTTCGTTGACATGCAACCGCTTCTGGAATTCCCAGACCCGCGCCGTCACCGGATGGACGACGGGAACCTCGAGATCCTTTTCCAGCAGGTCGATGATATGCAGGGTGCGCCAGCCGGAACCGAGCATATAGATGGCGTCGGCGCCCTTGTGCTTCAGGAAGTGCTTCTTGATATGGGCGTAGACCTGCTCGCCCGAAAGTTCCTGCGCCTTGTTGAAGGGCACTTCGACGCCTTCCATGCATTTCACCTGGAAGCCCGCATCGGTGAAGTATTGTGCAAACGTGTTGTTGATCTCGCCGGGGAAGTAGCTCGCGCCGACGATCGATTTCGCCTTCAGCGCCCGCAGGGCGGTGATGTGATTCTGCCCGGCGGTGAAGATCGGCGTCTGGTATTTCTGCTCCCAGCCGTCGACGAGCTTCTTCTCGCCATCGAGTCCCAGCACCATGAAGGGCGGTGCGCCGTTGGGATGAATGGCGTCGCAGCCCTGTTCCGCCAAGAGCGCGATCTGCTCTTCATAGGCGCCCATGACGGTGCCGAATTCCTCGCGCGTGCCGCGCCGGATGTTCACGAACAGCGGCAGCACGCCGATGCCTTCCGGCAGCAGGCGGATGAATTCCTCCAGCGCTCCGGGCCTCAGGGTCGGGTGAATAATGCCCGCGATGCCGCGCCAGGCCGAAAAAGCCATCCTTGGATCCTCCTGTTATGGTCGTTTTTTTAAGTGGCCGTCTTAGGCGTTTTCGAGCAGGCGGTCGCGCAGTTTGCGAAACCGGTATCGTTCGATCTTGTCGAGGTCCGTGCCGGTAACACGGATCACCCAGCAGGTCTGCGGATGCTCCGTAGAGTGGATGTAGCCAGGTCCATAGCCCTTGGTGTCGCCGCGGCGCAGGTCATATTCGGCGCTCTGAGCCAGGACCGCGCCTTCCTCGCTCTCGGGATTGACGCGGCGGTATTCCCGCATGCGGGTAAAATCATTGACGTTTCCGTAAATCGCCCAGGATGCGCCATGCGAATGCGGCGTGCCGCGCTTGCCGCCTTCCTGCACATGCGCCAGCACGTAAAAATCGAGATCCGGATCGTGATAGAGCTCACGCTTTCCGGCGGGCATCCCCTCCGTGAACGTGGCCGCGACGAAATCAGGGTCGGTCAGCAGGCCTTTGAGCTTGTCTGCAACCTTGTCGATCCGGTTCTGGATCGGCGCGTCCGACATGAGAATCGTCCGGCTGTCTTGGCAGAAGTCTTCCAGCGCATAGGCCATCGCATCCTCCTCATCCGATTTGCCAACAGGATAGACCGCTGCTTGACCATTGCAAAGCGATCATTGCCGATCGCCGGTTTCATCGTTGCGCGATGCGCTCAAATCGGGGAGAGTTGCGAAAATTAAAATGATCAGGATGCCTGAGACCCAGGCTGCGAGGAGATGCAATGCAAGCGCAGGATAACGAGCGGCTCGTGCGCGTCGGGCCAGGCACGCCGGCGGGCAATCTGTTCCGGCGCTATTGGCAGCCGGCGGTACTCTCGTCCGAACTGCCGGAGAAGGATGGCGCGCCGGTGCGCCTGCGCCTGCTGGGCGAAGACCTGCTCGCCTATCGTGACAGCAATGGCGATGTCGGCATTGTCGATGCTTTCTGTCCGCACCGCCGCGCGCCGCTGTTCTTCGGCCGCAATGAGGAATGCGGCCTGCGCTGCGTCTATCACGGCTGGAAGTTCGACAGGAACGGCGATTGCGTTGACATGCCGTCCGAACCCGTCGGCACGCCGTTGCAGGCACGGGTCAAGATCAAGGCCTATCCGGCCATCGAGAAGGCCGGCCTCGTCTGGGTCTATATGGGGCCGCGCGAGGCCATGCCGCCGGCGCCGGACTACGAATGGCTGCGCGCGCCACAGAGCCATCGTTTCGTCTCGAAGACGCTGGAGAACTGCAACTATCTGCAGGCCCTGGAAGGCGGCCTCGACACGGCGCATGTGTCGTTCCTGCATCGCGACACGACCGATCATTCCATGTCGCTGGCCGCCGCCGATGGCGCGCCGCGGCTCGACGTGGAAGTGACCGACTATGGCTACAACTACGTGTCGACGCGCAACATCGGCGCGGACCAGCGCTATGTGAGGCTCTATCAATATATCATGCCGGCGCAGCAGATGCGCTCCAACGTGCTTGGCCACACGGGCAAGCGGCCGAAAGTGCCGAAGATCGATGGCCATATCTGGATGCCGATCGATGATCACACCACCTGGGTCTACAATTTCATGTACAGCTATGATGCCTCGGTCGAGCTCGACGAGGCCTATGCGCTGGACTATGAGACCCGCTCCGGACGCGGGCCGGACCATCTGATCCCTGGCACGTTCGCCCTCAAGCAGAACGCCTCGAACGATTATGAGGTCGATCGCGACCTGCAGAAGCGCGGCGTGTTTTCCGGCATTCGCGGCGTCAACACCCAGGACTTCGCCTTGCAGGAAGGCATGGGCACAATCGTCGATCGGTCCAAGGAGTTTCTTGGCTCGACCGACAAGGCCATCGTCACCATGCGTCGCCTGCTGCTCGATGCCACGCGCGTGGTGGAGAATGGCGAAGCGCCGCGCGGGCTCGACCCGCAAAAGCACAGCAGCATCCGCGCCCACGATGATCTGCTGCCGCAGACCGTCGACTGGCGCGAGCGTTTCGCACAGGACGCGCTGGCGCGCTGGTGATTGAGGTTCCGTTTAGTGCTAACAAACACTCAGAAGCCCTCATCCTGAGGAGCGCTCGAAGAGCGCGTCTCGAAGGACGGGGGGCGTCAGGCCGCAGCCAATCAACCGCGGTGGGGCATGACGCATTGGATAGATGCGTACTATCGCCCCGTCCTTCGAGACGCACGCTGCGCGTGCTCCTCAGGATGAGGGCTTCTGTCGTCAGTCAGCCACTGGGCCTATCAAGAGAGGATTGAAAGCATTATGGCGATGGACTCCAAAATCGCGCGTCTGCGCGCGCTCGATATTTGCGATCTCTCCGACGCGGTCGATGCGCTGGGCCTGAAACCGGCAGTGACCGGCCTGTTTCAGGTCAGCGCCGGCAAGCCGATCGCTGGCCGCGCCGTGACGGTAAAGCTCATCGCCGGCAATGCGCCGCCATCCGACCATCCGCGTCATCTCTGCACAACGGCTGTCGAGGCTGCGGGCCCCGACGATATCATCGCCATCGAACAGCGCTCCGGCCTCGATGCCGCGGCCTGGGGAGGCATTCTGGCCCGCGCCGCGCAAGTGCGTGGCATAGCTGGCACGATCATCGACGGGCCGGCGCGCGATATCGAAGAATCCAACCGCATCGGCTATGCCGTCTATGCGCGCGCGATGACGTGCCGCACGGCGCGGGGCCGTATCCACGAAGCGGAATGCCAAACACCGATTTCGTTTGGCGACCTCACCTTGCATCCCGGCGACTACATCGCCATCGATCGCAGCGGCTGCGTCGTCATCCCGGCCGCAAGTATCGACGATGTCCTGTCGCGCGCCGAACAGATCCGCGATCGCAGCGATGACATGTGCGCGGCGGTCTATGCGGGCGTACCGGTCTCGCAAGTGATGGGCGGCAATTACGAGCACATGCTGCAGGAATTGAAGAAGTAGAGAGCGCTGTCATTAGAAGCCCTCATCCTGAGGAGCGCCTGTAAGGCGCGTCTGGAAGGACGGGGGCGTCATGCCGCAGCCAACAAACTGCGTCATGCTCGCGGTTGCCGCGTTGGAAAGATATCTGCCCACGCCCCCGTCCTTCGAGACGCACGCTACGCATGCTCCTCAGAATGAGGGCTTCTGAGACTATCGGTCATTTCCGATGGGCTGCTTAGCACAAGGCTCGATACGTATCGTATGGCGGGCGTCTGGATAAATCCAGAACTTGCGATAGTCTGATCCCCAAGCCGACACGGTCGGCCGCAGCTGAGGGGCTGCGCGAGGGGGTAAAGCAACGTGAGTTTTTTCATCGGGACGGACGTCGGCGGCACATTCACCGACCTATGGATCACAGCGGACAGCGGCGAAACGCGCGTCTTCAAAAGTCCGACGACGCGCGATGTTCTCGGCGGAGTCATCGACGCGCTGCGCCTGGCTGCGGACTCGTATGGCCTTTCCTTCAATGATCTTTGTTCCCGCATCGATCGCTTCGGCCATGGCACGACCGTCGGCCTGAATGCGCTGCTCACCGGCAACGTCGCAAGGACCGCGATCCTGACGACACGCGGCTTCGCCGACACGCTCGAGATCGGCCGCCTGCGCCGACAGACATCCGGCCTCAACGAAACCGAAGTGACGGATGTGTACCAACGCAATCGCCATCCGCCGCTGGTGCCCCGCGCGTTCGTTATCGAGATAGACGAGCGCATCGATGTCAACGGCCGCATCATCTGCCCGCTCGACGAGACGCAGGCGCGTATGGCGATCAGGGCGCTGAAGCAGCAGGGTGTCGAGGCGATCGCCGTCTGCACTCTGTTTGCCACCGTCAATCCCGTGCACGAGACGCGCCTGCGCGAAATCGCGGCCGAAGAGCTGCCCGGCTGTTTCATCAGCATGTCGCACGAGATTTCGCCCAACATCGGCGAATATGCGCGCATGTCCACCACCGCCGCCAATGCCTCGCTGGGCCCGCTGGCCGGGCGCTATCTGGCCAAGCTCGAAGCCACCCTGCGCGAGGCCGGCATGAAAGTGCCGATCATGATGATGACCTGCGCCGGCGGCGTGCTGCCGACATCGGTGCTCAATGATCGGCCCGCCTATGCACTGTTCTCCGGCCCTGCCGCCGGCGTCATGGGCTCGCAGGCCATGGGCGGCCAGATCGCGTTGAAGAACATCCTCACCACCGATATCGGCGGCACCAGCTTCGACGTCGGCGTGATCGTCGAAGGTCGCCCGATCATGCGCTCGGACATTTCCGTCGCCGGTGCCGACATTCGCGTGCATTCCATCGATGTCGATTCCATCGGGGCCGGCGGCGGCAGCATCGCCTCGGTCCGCACCGGCGGCGAATTGCAGGTCGGCCCGCGCAGCGCCGGCGCCAATCCAGGCCCCGCCTGTTACCGGCGCGGCGGCAAGGAACCGACGGCGACCGATGCCGATCTTGTGCTCGGCGTCCTCGATCCGTCCAACTTCATCGGCGGGCGCATGACGCTCGACGTGCAGGCGGCGAAAGACGCCATCGAAGACTATGTGGCAAAGCCCCTCAACATGAGCGTGATCGAAGCCGCCTGGGGCATCCGCAAAATCCTCGACAGTCGCATGGCCGATCTGCTGCGCCGCATGACCATCGAGCGCGGCTACAATCCGCGCGATTTCACCTTGTTCGCCAATGGCGGCGCCGGTCCCTCCCATGCCTGGGTGCTGGCGGCGGAACTCGGCCTCGACGGTTTCGTCGTGCCGGCGGCAGCCACAGCGCAATCGGCCTTCGGCACCGCGAATTCCGATCTCGTTTTCTCCACCGAGCGGCCATCCTATGCGCGCATCCAGGCCGGCCGCCAGCCCAATGAGGATGAACTCGGCCGCATCCGCTCCGGTTTACGGATGGCGCTGGAGGATGTGCGCGCCAATCTGAAAGCGGCGGCGGCAGGCACCAATGTGAAAATCGAGAAATTTCTTTCGATTCGCTTCCGCGGCCAGTCGAACCATCTCGATATCGCCATCACCGCCGAGACTTTCGATCTCGCCGCCTTCCAGGCCGTCACTGCCAGCTTCCAGCAGCAGTACGAGACGCTGTTCGGCAAGGGCGCGTCCTACGCGGGTGCGGGCTTCGAGATCCTCTCCGTCCGCGTCACCGGCATTGCGGTCCTGCCGCCGCCATCGGCCAGCAATGTCGGCCAGCCGCTGCAGCGCAAGGGCTCGCGGCCTGTCGTCTTCGACAACCCGGCCGAGGCTGTCGACACGGTGATCTTCCATACGGTGTTTCCCGAGGCCGCCACCGATGTCCGCGGCCCCTGCATCATCGAGTTTCCCGGCCAGAGCGTGGTTGTTCCGCCCGGCGCGCGCGCCATGGCCGACGCCAGGGGCAATCTTCACGTCAGGTTCAGCGCATGACACAAGCAGCCCTCAACCCCGTCCTCTTCGAGGTCATCCGCAATCGCCTTGTGGCGATCTCGGAAGAAATGCGCATCGCGCTGCAGAGCGTGTCCGGTTCGCCGACCGTCACCGAGGCGTCGGATTTTTTTACTGGCGTGTTTCTGCCGGACGGCTCCTGCGCCTCCATGGGCTTTCAGGTGGCGTTCCAGGCGCCTGTGTGCGGCGCCTTCATCCGCCACATCACCCATAAGACAAAGATGCCGCTCCGCGACGGTGACATGTTCATCGGCAACGATCCCTATATCGGCGCCCTGCACCAGAACGACGTGCAGATGGTCGGCCCAATTTTCGTCGATGGCGAGATCGTCGCCTGGGCCGGCGTCGAGGCGCATGAGGTCGATGTCGGCGGCATGGATTTCGCGAGCTGGTCGCCGAAGGCGCGCGAGGTGTTTCAGGAAGGCATGCGCATTCCCTGCGTCAAGCTGATCGACCAGGGTGAGCTGCGCGAAGACGTGCTGGAGATGATCACCACCGCCTCGCGCCTGCCGGGCCTGCTCGAACTCGACATTCGCGCCTTCATCGCCACCATCAATGTGGCGCGCGATCGTGTGCAGGAGCTGGTGCGCCGCTATGGCGCGGCGACCATCCGCCAGGCCATCGAGCGGATGATCGCGCTCACGGAAACCAAGTTGCGCGCCCGCCTGAGCGAGCTGCCGGACGGCGAATATCACGGCTGCGATTTCCTCGAGCACGATGGCCACACCAATGTGCTCTACAAGATCGATGTCCGGGCGACGAAGAAGGGCGACAGCCTGACGCTGGATTTCTCCGGCTCCAGCAAGCAGGCGCCGGGCTTCATCAATTGCACCAGGTCGGGCCTCGCCGGCGCTGTCACGGGCGGCATCCTGCCGACGCTCGCCTATGACATGCAATGGAACGAGGGCGCGGTCGCGCCCGTCACCGTCATCGCGCCGGACGGGCTGATCTGCACGGCGACGTTTCCTGCGCCGGTCGGCTCCGCGACGGTCGAGACCATCTGGGTCACCAACAACGCCATCATGCTGGCGCTGAACAAGATGCTCGCCGCCTCGCCGAAATATCGCCATCGTGCTCAAGGGGTCAACGACGGCGCCATGGCGACGTTCAATCTCGGCGGCATCAACCAGTTCGGCGAGCCGTTCGGCCTGCATCTGATGGACCCGATCGCCGCCGGCGGGGCGGCGTGGCCGGGCAGGGACGGGGTGAGCGCCGGCGGGCCGATCATCTCGCCGATGTCGTCGATCGCCGATGTGGAGCGCAACGAGCAGGTCGTGCCGCTGTTCTATTTCCACCGCCGTTTGGCGCGCGATACCGGCGGGGCCGGCAAATATCGCGGTGGCCTCTCGACGGAAGTGGCGCTGACCCTCGGCGGCATCGACAAGGCCATGGCGCTGGTGATGACCCATGGCGCCGAAGCGCCGAATTCCGCCGGCCTCGGCGGCGGTTGGCCCGGCGCCACCATTCGCCAGACTATGGGCTGGAAGGCAGTCGCCGATGGCCGGCCGGCCAATGGCGGCGAGGTGGAAGTCTTCGGCCCCAAGCCGGGCCTGATGACGATGACGAAGAACGATCTCTTCGCCGTGTCCTGGCAGGGTGGCGGCGGCTGGGGCGATCCGCTGGAGCGCGATATCGGCGCGGTGGAAGCTGATGTCCGCAATGGCGCGGTATCGAAAGAGGCCGCGCGCGACGTCTATGGCGTCGCGATGACCGGGGAGGCCGCCGATCGCGCTGCCAGCGAGGCTCTGCGCAAGGAGATGCGCCGGAAGCGCGTTGGCTCTTTTGCGGATGATGCGGAGAAATTCTGCAACACGAAGCCGTTTTATCCCTTGAGCGAGAGCCTGTCGCTCGCGCGTGACAATCGCGGCGTGCATGTGGTTTCTCCGGCGGGATATATTCTTGCGACAGGCCACACGCGCTGGCGCGAAGGCGCGATCAGCGTCACCGTCGCTCAGCCGCCACAGGCCCATCGCATCCTGCTGCATGAAAACCTGAATGCGACGACGCATTATTGCCCCGCGTCCGGCGTGCTGCTGGCGGTGGACATGCACGAGAAGGGCGTAGCGCCGGTCAATGACCAGGTGCTCGATCTGCAATGGGTCGAGCGCGCTGCGGAGACCGGCGCTTGAAAGCCCTGCGCAGCTACGCACCTGATGTCTCGATGGGCTACCAGCGGCCGCCGGAATACACCGGCATGGTCGACATGCGCGATGTGCGCGTGCCCATGCGCGACGGCGTCGAGCTATGCGTCGATATCTTCCGGCCCGAGGCGGCGGAAAAATTCCCGGCACTGCTCGCCTTCGCCATCTACAACAAGGATTTGCAATCGCCCGAACAGATGCAGGCCGTGCCGCCGCAACCCGCATGGTCGAGCCTGTGGACCGGCCTGCTGGAGGCCGGAGACACGCGCTTTCTGGTCTCGCGCGGCTATATCCATGTCATCGGTTCGCCGCGCGGCGTCGGCAAGAACGGGTCAGGCGGATCACGCGAATGGGATGCCTATGACCTGATCGAATGGATCGCCGCGCAGGACTGGTGCGACGGCCATATCGGCATGGTCGGCATTTCCGGCTTCGGGGCCGAGCAACTTGCGGTCGCCAAGCAGAAGCCGCCGCATCTGAAAGCCATCTTCCCGCTCGATCCGCGCGGCGCTTACGGGCCGCTGGGCGGCTTCCGCGACGAATATCCCGGCGGCGTGCTGCATCTCTTCCGCTATCTCATCGGCCACTATTCGGCGATCCACCAGGACAAGGGACCGCCGGGAACTTTGTCGCCGGAGCGCGAGAAGCTCTGGCAGGCGGCGATGAACAATCCCGACTACCGGATGTATCCGCACATCTACAATGTGCTGGCCCAGAAGGGCCAGCATATGCCCGCTTATTTCGACGTGCTGATCGATCCTTTCGACAAGGAAGAGACGGTCACGCGCAGCGAGGCCGAGTTCGAGACCATCGACATCCCGGTATATACCGGCACCGGCTGGTATGCCTACACCTACAAGACGCACCTCATGGGTGCGCAGCACTGGTTCCGCGAACTGCGCTCGTTCAAGAAGCTCCTGTTTCTAGGTCCCGCGCATCTTGAACGACCGTTCAACGCCTTTCATCATGAGATCCTGCGCTGGCATGATCACTGGCTGAAAGGACTCGATACCGGCATCACCACCGATCCGCCGGTGCGCTACTGGGTGATGGGCGAGAACAACTGGCGCACGGCTGCCGACTGGCCGCCGCCGGAAGCGCAATGGACCAAGCTCTATCTCTCGAACTGGGAGCGCCTGCGGCAGGAGCCGTTCGACATGGCGAGCGCCGAGGAAGCGCTTGCACCCGATGCCTTCGTGCAGATGCCGCCAACCCAGACCAATACCGTCCAGGGCCTGCGCTATCTCAGCGAGCCGCTGGCCGAGGATACCTTGGTCGCGGGACCAATCTCGCTGACATTGTTTGCCGAAATCGATCAGGCCGACACCAACTGGATCGTCATCCTCAAGGATGTCGGTCCCGACGTCTCGGTGATGACTGTGCGGGAAGGAGAACGAGCGTTGCAGGACGGCCTGCCGGAGCGCGAAATCACCCGCGGCTGGCTCAAGGCGTCGCACCGCGCTGTCGATCCGGAACGCTCGGCGCCCGGTCGTCCCTGGCATCCGTTGACGCGCGAAACCTGGAAGCCGGTCACGCCGGGCGCGATCGAGGAATATCAGATCGAGATCATGGCGACGGCCAACCTGTTCAGGCGCGGCCATCGCATCGGCATCGAGATCACAAGCCTCGATCTGCCGACCGGTGTCGGCGGCGCCACCAATGCGGAATATGTGCCCTACCACATCTGTTCCAGCGGCACGGTGGTCCATAAGATCTATCACGATGCGAGGCGACCCTCGCATCTGCTGCTGCCCGTCGTGCCGCTCTAACAGCTCAAGAGTCTTGCTGCCGCATCTAAAGGGGCTTCTATGGTGTTGTTCGGCTTCGGCCTTGGTGTGTCATTCCCGCCAAGCGAAGCGCAGAGCGGGAATCCAGGGCAATCTGACGGCTCAATCTGCGGCCTTTGGCCTCTGGATTCCCGCTCGCGCCTGCGGCGCGTCGGGAATGACAGCTCTGCGAATTGCCATCTGCTTCGCACGCAAATGATCCGCCGTGATCAGGCTGCCACCGCCACGCGCTTCAACCCGATGATCTCGCGCGCTTCGTCGGGCGTCGCCGGTTCCAGGCCCATTTCGCGGATGATGCGCACGATGCGCTCGACCAGTTCGACATTGTTGGCGAGCCGGCCGCGCGAGAAATACAGATTGTCCTCGAGCCCGACGCGCACATGACCGCCAAGCATCATCGACATGACGCCGGCCTGCAGTTGCGAAGGGCCGATGGCGCTGACGTTGAACACCGCTTCCTTCGGCATCAGCTCGACCATCTGCGCCAGTACTTTCGGCGTATAGGGCATTGCGCCCTGGAAGCCGCGGTCGGCGCCGAGCACGAAGTTGATGAAATAGGGCGGTTTGTCGAGCCCGGCGTTGAGGCAGGACATGACGTCCTGCAGCAGATGCGTCGGGCTGAACACTTCCCACTCCGGTTTGATGCCCCGCTGCATCATGCTTTCCGCCAGGGTGCGGCAGCGCGACGGCGACGTGTTCATCAGGATTTCTCGGCCCTCGAAATTGGCGATGATCGTCGTAGGGTCCAGCGTGCACATTTCCGCGCCCGCTTCCATGCCCTTCAGCCGCTCCTCCCAGATGATCTCGGGATAACCGTTGCCGGCATCGCGCACCATGTCGCCGTTGATGCCGCCGCCGGTGGAATTGTTGATGATGATGTCGCACCTGGCGCGGATGCGCGCATTGATGTCGCGATAGATGGCGGGATTGCATGTCGCAAGATCGTCGGGGCGGCGCGCATGCACGGCAACGATGCTGGCGCCTGCGTTGTAGCAGCGATGCACGTCGTCGGCGATTTCCGCCGGTTGCGTCGGGATATTGGGATTCTGCTTCTTGCTCGCCATGCCGCCGGTCGGCGCGATCGTGACAATCACTTTGTCTGCCATAGAAGGTCCTCCCGTTGCCGGCCTTGCTCCCTCGACCGGATCACCAGACTATACGTCAACCACCATACGCCGCCAGAGGCTCGAAGCCATGACCATTCTCATTCTTGAAGACGGCGTCCATATCGTCGCCGAAGATGTTCGCCGCGCCTGCCGGGACCTCTCCATCGTCGCCGCGCCCAATGCCGCCGAGGCTTTGCCCGTCTGCGCCGAGGCGGACGTGCTCGTGGCGCTGGCCCATGAGGTCAGCGACGAACTGGTGCGGGCCATGCCGAAGCTTCGCTACATCTGTTCGCTGACGGCGGGTGTCGATCATCTCAACGAACTGCCGTCGCTGTCAAAGGACGTGAAGATCACGTCCGGCCGCGGCATTCACGGCCCGCAGATGGCGGAGCTGGCGTTTCTCTATATGATTGCCCTGTCGCGTGATTTCCGGCCGATGCAGGCCAATCAGCAGGCGCATCGCTGGCAGCGCTGGCCGCAGAGGCTGCTGTTCGGCAAGACGGCTGTGCTCGTCGGCATCGGTCCGATCGCCGAGGACATGGCCTCGCGCTGCAAGGCCTTCGGCATGCAGGTCGTCGGGGTCAGCGACGCGCGCCAGCAAGCCGCCGGCTTTGATCGCATGCTGCCGCGCGCCGGATTGCTGGAGGCGGCCGCCATAGCCGATTTCCTCATCCTGCTGGTGCCGCTGAGCGAGCGCACCCGCCACATGATCGACGATACGGTTCTCGCCGCCATGAAGCGTACCGGCATTCTCATCAATCTGGCGCGCGGGCCGGTGGTCGACGAGAAGGCGCTGGTGCGCCGCCTGCAGGAGGGCTCCATCGCCGGGGCCGGGCTCGATGTGTTCGAGGAAGAGCCGCTGCCGGGCTCGAGCCCTTTGTGGGACATGCCCAATGTCATCGTCACGCCGAGGGTCGGCGGCATGAGCGATGTTTTCGCCCGGCAGATCCTGCCGATCGTCGTGCATAATCTGGACTGTTTTTCTCAAAACCGCCTTGAAGACATGATGAATATCGTCCGCTAGGCCGTTATAATCGCGCCGACAGGGAGAGGGCGGAAACATGCCAGTTTCGACGGCTTTTATTCTGGGCGTGGGGCCCGGGCTTGGCGCATCGCTTGTGCGCGCGTTTCGCGCCGATGGGCTCAAGGTTGTCGCTGCCGCCCGCAGTGTCGACAAGTTGCGGACTCTCTTCGCGAGCGATCCCGACGTAGTTTGTTACTCCGTCGATGCGCTCGATGGCGCCGCGGTTGCGGCTGCCGTCGGTAAGGCGGAGCGCGAGATCGGCCCGCTGGAGCTGGCCATTGCCAATCCCGCTGCCTGGAAGATCGCACCCGTCATCGATATCACCGAGGCCGACTTCACCTCGGTCTGGAAGGCCGGCTGCATGCCGGCCTTTCATCTGACCCAGGCCGCCGCGAAGGCCATGCTGCCGCGCGGCAGGGGAACGATCCTTTACACGGGGTCGGCGGCGCAGATGCGCGCCGGCGTCGGCTTCGGCGCCATGGCGGTGGCCAAAAGCGGGCTGCGCGCCTTCAGTCAGGCAGCCGCCAGGGAGCTTGGGCCGAAAGGCCTGCACGTCGCCCATGTCGTCATCGACGGGCCGATTGATTCTGAGCGCACGCGCGCCTCCAATGCCGATCACGACCGCCTGATCGATCCGGCCGGTATTGCCGAAGCCTATCGCTACCTGCACAATCAGAAGCGTTCGGCCTGGACGAATGAACTCGACGTGCGCACATTCTCGGAATGGCCTTAGAGTGTTATGGTGCCACAGCCTCGATGTCATTCCCGCCAAGCGGAGCGCAGAGCGGGAATCCAGGAGCAACGTGACGGGTTTAAAAGTCTGGTTTCCCGCTCGCGCCTACCGCGCGTCGGGAATGACAATGATGCGTTTAAGGAAAAGCCCACAGGGAGGGCAATGCCATGAGTTTCAGGATCAACCCGCTGCATCCGCTGTTCGCGGCCGAAGTCATCGGCTTCGACTTTTCCGCGCCGCCGGAGACCATGCCGATCGATGAGGTGCTGACCGCGATCGACACATACGGCGTGCTGGCATTTCGCAACACGACGCCGCCGACCGACGAGCAGCATGTCGCTTTCAGCCGCAGGCTCGGGCCGATCGAGCGCGGCAAACTGATCAAGGTCACCGGTCACGCGCGCCTGCGCCTGGCGCTGCCGGAGCTCGTCGATGTCGGCAATCTCGATCCCGACGGCAATATCCTGCCGCCCGACAGCCGCCAGATGAAATTTCGTATGGGTGACAGGCTCTGGCATGCCGACATGTCGTTCATGGACAATCGCGCGACCTATTCGCTGCTGCTCGGCCATGAAATTCCGCCAGAAGGCGGCGACACTGAGTTCGCCGACATGCGCGCCGCCTTTGCCGAACTGCCGCGCGAGCTGCAGCAACTGGCCGAAACCGTGGATGTGGAACATTCCATCTGGCATTCACGCGAGATGGCGGGCTTTCCGCCGCCGACGGAAGAGGAATTGCTGTCGCGGCCGCCGGTACGCCACAAGCTCGCCCATGTCCATGCGCGCTCGTGCCGCAAAAGTCTCTATGTCACCTCGCACGCTTCGCACATCATCGGTTGGCCGCGCGATCTCGGCCGAGGGCTGTTGTCCGAACTGACGAAATTCGCGACGCAGCCGAAATTCGTCTACCGCCACAAATGGCAGTTGGGCGACCTGCTGATGTGGGACAATCTCGCCACCTTGCATCGCGCCACCGAATTCGAAGACGCCCTCTACCGGCGCGACATGCGCCGCACCACCTGCCGCGAGCGAGAGGTCACAAGCCCGGACGCTGCCTACGCCTGACCCCTTCTCAGTTCCACGGGAGAAGGTGGCCTTTGCGAAGCAAAGGTCGGATGAGGGAAAACAATAATGGGGGAAACATGAACCTGCGCGGCTTCATCGCGGCATTCGCCACGTCCATCATTGCACTTGGCGCACATGCCCAATCTGGCCCCACGCCGGCCGCATGGGATAAGCTCGTCGCCGCCGCCAAAACAGAAGGTACGGTCACGCTCTACACGGGACTCGTCGGCAATCAGACGACCAAGAAGATCGCCGCTGCCTTCCAGCAGAAATACGGCATCCGCATGGACATCCTGGAGGTCCGCGCTACCGAACTCTACGAGCGGCTGCGCGCCGACAAGGTCGCCAATCGCGTCCTCTCCGATGTCATCAACACGTCGGGCCTGCAGACGCGCCAGTTCAACGAAGATGGCATCGTCGAGAAATACGGCGAGCTGCCGGGCCTGGCGGCGATCATCAAGGACGTCCGGGATATCTGGGAAGACCAGGACATCCACGTGCCGATCTTCACCCTGCGCTACGGCCTGCTGGTCAATACGCAACTGGCGCCCGATGCGCCGAAGACCTTCGCCGATCTTCTCGATCCGAAGTGGAAGGGCAAGATCCTGGCGGATGACTTCCGCGCCGCGGGCGGCGGCCAGACCTTCTTTTCGGTGACCTTGCGAAAGTTCGGCCGCGCCTTCCACGAGAAGCTCGCCGCGCAGAATGTCGTCTTCATGCGCGAGACGCGCGAGGCCGAGCGGCGCATCGCGCGCGGCGAATTCGCCATCTACCTGCCGTTTCTCTTGAACAACCTGCCGGCGCTCAAGGGCCTGCCGGTGAAGGCTGTCGTGCTCGACGAGGGCGTCACCTATACGCCCTACAGCGCCTCGCTGACGAAGTCAGGCCCGCATCCCAATGCCGGCCGCCTGCTCATGGCGTTCATGATCTCGCCGGAAGCGCAGGCGCTCTATGCCGCCGATGGCCTTGGCACCGTCATCGATGGTGTGTCGGGAAGCGTGCCGGCGGATCTGCAGTCGCTCGGCCAGCCGAAGCTATTGGGTGCACGCATCAGGTCGGATGATGAGACCGCCTTCGCTATCGCAAAAGAACTTTATAAGTAAAAAGAATCAGCCAGAAGCCCTCATCCTGATGAGCAACGCTTGCGTTGCGTCTCGAAGGACGGGGGCGATATGCCGAAGTCAATCGATCGTGCTATCCACCGCAACCACATGGGCGCGCATGCATGGTGGAACGCTGCGGGCTGACGCCCCCGTCCTTCGAGACGCGCCTTTCAGGCGCTCCTCAGGATGAGGGCTTCTGTTAGTTTGCAACGACAGGTACAGGCGTCAACTTTCCCGAGCTTCCTTACGGGCCTTGCGCCGCGCCTCGATCTCCGCAATCGTCAGCTTGTTGCCGCCGACAGACCACAGGCCATCGGCGACTTCCTCGACCGTAATATTGACGGTCGGCCGGATACCTTCGCCGCCGATGCGCACGAAGGCCTCGAGAATATCGTCCATCAATTGATGCTGCTGCTGGCGCGTGAAAACACCGGCGAGATGTCGGACCATCACCTGCGGCATGAATGCCTCCCTGTCAGGCAGAGAGCGCCGTCGCGCGCAAACCGCCCTTCTCCTCCACGAAGCTGGCAATTTTATCCAGACCCGTTTCAGCGCGCATGTTGGCAAACACGTAGGGACGTTGCAAGCGCATGCGCTTCGTATCGGCCTCCATCACACTCAGGTCAGCGCCGACATAAGGCGCGAGATCGATCTTGTTGATGACGAGCAGATCGGAGCGCGTGATGCCGGGGCCGCCCTTGCGCGGAATCTTTTCGCCCTGCGCCACGTCGATGACATAGATGGTGATGTCGGCCAGTTCCGGGCTGAAGGTCGCGGCGAGATTGTCGCCGCCCGATTCGATCAGGATCAGGTCGAGGTTGGGAAACCTGCCGCGCATTTCCGACACGGCGTGCAGGTTGATCGAGCAGTCCTCGCGGATGGCGGTGTGCGGACAGCCACCGGTCTCGACGCCCATGATGCGCTCGGCGGGCAGGGCGCCCGCCACGGTGAGGATGCGTGCGTCTTCCTTGGTGTAGATGTCATTGGTGATCGCGCAGATGTCGTATTGATCGCGGAAGCGCTTGCAAAGCGCCTCCATCAGCGCCGTCTTGCCGGCGCCGACCGGGCCGCCGATGCCCACGCGCAGAGGACCGTTTGCACTCATGACCGGAACAACCTCGAATATTGCGTTTCGTGATGCAGGGCCGCCTGATCGGCGCGAAAGGCAAAGCCGCCCAGGTCTTCGATATCAGCGTCCTGCACATTCTGCGCCATATCGCGGATGGCGGGCGCCAGCCGCGCGACGATTGCCTGGCCTTCGGTCTGGCCGATGACGCTCATCCGTACGGCAGCCGAGACCAGATTCGAGGTGAACGCCGCCAGATAAGCGTCAACCGCCGGCCGCAGCGGCAGGTTGTGGGCTGCGACAGTGGCAGCGAACACAACGCAATAGGCGGTGTTGCCGCCGATACGGCTGGCGTGGCGCTCAAGCGCCGCGCAGGGCCACGCGGCCCTCGTCGCGGCAAGGAAGCCCGAGCCCTGCTGCAAGGTTTCCAGACGCCGCTCGCGCGATGTCGCCAGCGCCACCGCAAGCTCAGCGATATCGGCCAGCCGTCCCGGCGCCTCCCTGCAGGCCTTCCATGTGGCGACGAAGAGAATGGCGTCGTTGCGTCCCGTGCCGGATTTGAGGATATCGAGAAGCCAGTCCTGCAGGGTGGCACCGTCGCTGATGTCGCCGCGTTCCACCGCCGATTCGACGCCATGGGAATAGGCGAAGGCACCGACGGGATAGGAGGGCGAGGCCCAGGCGAACAGCGCCAACTCGCCTGCCAACTCGCCCGCTTTGTCAGTCATGCGAATGGCCAGACGTTCCGTGCGATGTTCCATGATCATGGTCGTGACCATGTTTGTGGTCGTGGTCGCCGTGCTCGTGATCGTGCGCGTGTTTGTGATCATGTCCATGATCATGCTTGTGCGGATGCTGTTCGCCATACTCATGCGCGTGATCATGCTTGTGGCCATGATCGTGATCATGCTCGTGCTTGTGCCCGTGATCGTGCTTGTGGTCATGCCCGTGCCCGTGATCATGCCCGTGCCCGTGATCATGCTTGCCGTGCGCATGGGCCTCGGCGGCCTCATAGGCGCCGCTGTCGGGCTCGAACGGCGCTTCGATATGGGCGACCTTCGCGCCCAGTCCGCGCACCATGTCTTCGAGCACATGGTCGCGGCGGATGCGCAGGCGGTTGGCCAGCACTTCCACATGCACGTGGCGGTTGCCGAGATGATAAGCCGCGCGCGCCAATTGCCGCGCATCGGCGCAGCGCACTTCGGCGAGTTCTTCCGGCGCGGCGACGATCTCGATCAGCCGCCCGTCTTCCAGGATCAGCGCATCGCCGTTGCGCAGCGCCACCGCGTCGGGCAGGTCGAGCAGGAATTCGGTGCCGCGCACGCCGGTCATGACGATGCGGCGGCGGTGACGGCCGTCATAGTCGAGAACGATCGTGTCGCTCGGGCTCGCCTGCCAGGCGCCCTTGGTGGAGATGAAATTCGCGCGGATCATAATGCGTCCTAAAGTCCGGTGACCTGTTCGGGATGGATGACCTCGATATGACGGTCGGTGATAAACGGCGCGCCGGCCGCCCGCCAGGCCAGGAAGTGTGGCGTCTTGGTATGGGCGTCGAGATGCGCGCGGCTCTCCCACCGCTCGACGAAAACGAGCTTTCCGGGCTCTGTCACGCTGGCGTGCAGATCATAGGACATGCAGCCGGGTTCTTTTTGTGTCTCCGCGATGCAGGTTTTCGCGGCGGCGATGCAGTCTTCCTGCGTGCCGGGTTTGACGTGAATGGTCGCGATAGCGAAAATCAAGCTGCCTCCCAAAACTGCTGCTGGGTGTGTTGAGATTCACGTCAGACCGCGCCGAAAATGGCGGTTTTCGAGAACCGGAGCGCAGCGTACCTGGGTACGTGAGCATCGGAAGCGCAGAAGACCGACATTTGCAGGCCGGTATCACGTGAATATCAGCACACCCTAGTACATGAAGTAGCGCTGCGCCATCGCGAGTTCCTTAGCCGGCTCGCAGACAAGCACCTCACCATCGGCCTTGACCGTATAGGTTTCGGGGTCGACCTCGACGTTGGGCGTCGCGCCATTGTGAACCATCGACGCCTTCGAAATACCCCCGCGCGTATTTTCGACCGCGACCAGTCTTTTGGCAATGCCCAATTTCCCGGCAAGTCCATCGTCTATCGCCGCTTGCGAGACGAAAGTGAGCGAGGTACTGGCGACGGCGCGGCCATAGGCGCCGAACATCGGCCGGTAGTGCACCGGCTGCGGCGTCGGGATCGAGGCATTGGGGTCGCCCATGGGGGCGGCGGCGATCATGCCACCCTTGAGGATGCACTCCGGCTTCACGCCGAAAAACGCCGGCGACCACAGCACCAGGTCGGCTAGCTTGCCCTCCTGCACCGAGCCGATGTGGCGGGAGACCCCATGGGCGACGGCGGGATTGATCGTGTATTTGGCAATATAGCGTTTGGCGCGGAAGTTGTCGTTGTCGCCTTGTTCGTCCTTCATCCGGCCGCGCTGCCGCTTCATCTTGTCGGCGGTCTGCCAGGTGCGGATGATGACCTCGCCGACCCGGCCCATGGCCTGGCTGTCCGACGACATCATCGAGAGCGCGCCGATGTCGTGCAGGATGTCTTCGGCGGCGATCGTCTCCTTGCGGATGCGGCTTTCGGCGAAGGCGAGATCTTCCGTGATCGACGGATCGAGATGGTGGCAGACCATCAGCATGTCGAGATGTTCGTCGAGCGTATTGATGGTGAACGGCCGTGTGGGATTGGTCGATGACGGCAGCACATTGGGAAGTCCGCAGACCTTGATGATGTCGGGCGCGTGGCCGCCGCCGGCGCCCTCCGTGTGGAAGGCATGAATCGTGCGGCCCTTGAAGGCGGCAATCGTATCCTCGACGAAGCCGGATTCGTTCAGGGTGTCGGAGTGGATCATCACCTGCACGTCCATCTCGTCGGCAACGGTGAGGCAATTGTCTATTGCTCCAGGCGTCGTGCCCCAGTCCTCGTGCAGCTTCATGGCGCAGGCGCCCGCCAGCACCTGTTCGACCAGCGCGGCGGGGAGCGAGGCATTGCCTTTGGCGGCGAAGCCGAGATTCATCGGAAAGGCGTCGGCCGCCTCGATCATCCGCGCGATATGCCAGGGGCCCGGTGTGCAGGTGGTGGCGAACGTGCCATGCGCCGGCCCGGTGCCGCCGCCGAGCATGGAGGTGACGCCCGACATCAGCGCTTCCTCGATCTGCTGCGGGCAGATGAAATGGATGTGTGTGTCGAAGCCGCCGGCCGTGAGAATCTTGCCTTCGCCGGCGATCACCTCGGTGCCAGGCCCGACGATGATATCGACGCCGGGCTGGATGTCGGGATTGCCGGCCTTGCCGATCCTGGCGATGCGCCCGTCCTTGAGGCCGACATCGGCTTTGACGATGCCCCAGTGATCGAGGATGACCGCATTGGTGATAACCGTATCGACCGCGCCCTGCGCGCGCGTCGCCTGCGACTGGCCCATGCCGTCGCGGATCACCTTGCCGCCGCCGAACTTCACCTCTTCGCCATAGGTGGTGAAATCCTTCTCCACCTCGATGAAAAGCTCCGTATCGGCGAGCCGTATACGGTCGCCGGTGGTGGGGCCGAACATGTCCGCATAGGCGGCGCGGGAAATCTTTGTGCTCATGTCTGTCTCCCGCTTAAAGCTTGCCCATCACGGCCTGACGGAACCCGTAGATCTCGCGCGCTCCCGCAACAGCAACAAGGCGAACCTCGCGCGTCTGCCCCGGCTCGAACCGCACCGCCGTTCCGGCGGCGATATCGAGACGAAATCCCTTCGCCTGCTCCCGCGGGAACGACAGCGCCGGATTGGTCTCGAAGAAATGATAATGCGAGCCGACCTGGATGGGCCGGTTGCCGGTGTTGGAGACGGTCAATGTCACGGTCTCACGCCCCTCGTTGAGAGTGATGTCGCCGGCCTTGGTCAGGATTTCACCTGGGATCATGTTGTCGGTCTCACCTGATTGGATTGTGAACGGTGACGAGCTTGGTGCCGTCGGGAAACGTCGCCTCGATCTGGACGTCGTGGATCATCTCGGCAATGCCGCTCATCACCTGATCGCGCGTGATCACATGGGCCGCCGCCTCCATCAGGTCAACGACGGAGCGTCCGTCGCGCGCGCCCTCGACGACGAAATCCGTGATCAGCGCGATCGATTCCGGATGGTTGAGCTTGACCCCCCTTTGCAGGCGCCCGCGCGCCACCATGGCAGCAAGCGAAATCAGCAATTTGTCTTTTTCACGCGGCGTGAGATTCATGTTTTCACCATTTCAGGTTGACCAGGACCGCGGCAACCCGGCATCGGGCAGCGCCGCGAGACAATCCATAAGCGTGGCGCGCAGATCGTGCCCGTGCTGGGCAACGAGCCGCACGATCAGCATGCCGTCGAAGGCCGTCGCCGCGGCTTCGCAGGCTCGTTCGCCTTGGTCCAGTGCTTCGCGCACGCGTTCGCACTGCGCTTCGGCATCGGGCGCGACATGCAGCAAGGTGGCGAAGGCGCGGGCGTTGTTGCCGGTTGCGAGGCGCGACAGCAAATGCACGGCATCGCCGTCAATCCGCACCGCATCGGCAAAGATCAATTGCCCGTCGCGGCGGATGCGCCATTGTTCGCGCCAGCCGATATCGTCCATGATCTCGCCCATGGCCGTGCGTCCCAGCAGGGTCGTCTCGCACATGGTCAGGCTTGCGTCCGCTGCAAGATCGGCACGGATGCGGCGCTTGAGCCGGGCATTGGCGAAAATAATCGTCTCCTGCGGAATCCAGATCAGCCGCGCGCCGGCATCGAGACGGAGCGAGACGTCGATGAGCGTCGGATCGCCCGAACTGCGGTAGATTTTCTCGGCAGCAACCGTGGAAGCCGCCAGCCGCGCGTCGGGTCCGGCGTTCAGGGCGATGGCGAACTCGTCACCGCCGGTCATCCCGCCCGCGACATTGACGATCACCGCATCGAGCCGGTCGAAGCGCTCGTTGGGGAAGCGGATGCGCAAGGCACCTTCCTCGCGCACGCGGGCGCGGCGCGTCACGCCATTGCAGACGTCTGCGGTGAGTTCGATCAGGCCGCGGGCGCGGACGCCGGCGAGGGGATCGCTGTGTGGTTCCGTCTTCGCCGTCTTAGATCGCAAGCCGGTTACGGACATCATCTCCCTCAAGCTCGGCAGCTCCGCCGGCCATGACGACCTCGCCGCGTTCCATGACCACAAAACGGTCTGCCAGCTCGCGGGCGAAATCGAAATACTGCTCGACCAGCAGGATCGCCATCTTTCCGCCCCGGCGCAAGTAGTCGATCGCACGGCCGATATCCTTGATGATCGATGGCTGGATGCCCTCGGTCGGCTCGTCGAGCACCAGAAGCTTCGGCCGGGTCACGAGCGCCCGCGCGATGGCGAGCTGCTGCTGCTGGCCGCCGGAAAGATCGCCGCCGCGCCGGTGCATCATTTCCGACAGCACCGGAAACAGGTCGAAGATCTCGTTCTGGATATATTTGTCGGCCCGCGACGTGCCGGCAAATCCGGTTTCCAGGTTCTCTTTCACCGACAGCAGCGGAAAAATCTCGCGTCCCTGCGGCACATAGCCGACACCGCGACGCGACCGCTCATAGGCCGGCAGGCGCGAAATGTCGGCGCCGTCGAGCAGGATGCGCCCGGCGCCGATCGGCTGATGCCCGACGATGGCGCGCAGCAGCGACGTCTTGCCGACGCCGTTGCGGCCGAGCACACAGGACACTTTGCCGATCTCCGCCGCCACGTCCACCGACCGCAGCACTTTCGCCGCGCCGTAGGACAGATCGATGTTTTCAACCCTCAGCATGACATCTCTTTCCCGAAACCCTTAACGGCCCAGATAGACTTCGATCACCCGCTCGTCACCCGCCACCTTGTCGATCGAGCCTTCCGACAGCACCGAACCTTCGTGCAGGCAGGTCACTTTGCAGTCGAGCGCCCGCACGAAAGCCATGTCGTGTTCGACGACGATGACGGAATGCGATTTGTTGATGTCCTTGAGCAGGGCCGCCGTCTGTTCGGTCTCGGCATCGGTCATGCCGGCCACCGGCTCGTCGACCAGCATGATGGCCGGGTCCTGCGCCAGCAGCATGCCGATTTCCAGCCATTGCTTCTGGCCGTGCGAGATCACGCCGGCGGGCCGGTCGCGATGATCGAGCAATCCGGTCGTGGTCAAAACCTCGTCGATCTTCTCGCGCTCGACATTGTTGCGCCAGCCGAACAGCGAGGCTGCCGCCGTGCGCGGGCCCTTCAGCGCCAGCAGAATATTGTCGGCCACCGTATGGCTTTCGAACACGGTCGGCTTCTGAAATTTGCGGCCGATGCCGAGTTCGGCGATGGCGGTCTCATCGAGTTTGGTGAGGTCGTATTTGCCTGCGTCGAACAGGACTTCGCCTTCGTCCGGCCGCGTCTTGCCGGTGATGATATCCATCATCGTCGTCTTGCCGGCGCCGTTCGGGCCGATGATGGCGCGCATTTCGCCTGGTTCGATGTAGATCGACAGCCCACGGATAGCGCGGTAACCGTCGAAGCTGACGCTGACGCCGTCGAGATAGAGCAGGGCCTGGGTGACATGGAGCTTTTCATCAACCATGGATTTTGGCTCCCGCGCCAGTCTCGTTCGATGTAGCCGCCGTCGTGTCATCTGCCGATTTGCGATGCCAGCGCGCCTCGCCATCCTCGCCGCGCCAGCGTTCGTAATAGCCGTTGAGGGTGCCGATAATGCCCTTCGGCACGGCCAGTGTGACAATGACGAAGATCGCGCCGAGCAGGAACAGCCAGTAGGGCGCCAGGAAGCCCGAGGTGAATACGGTCTTGAGGAAGTTTACCAGGATGGCGCCGACGGCCGCCCCCACCAGGGTGCCGCGCCCGCCGACCGCGACCCAGATCACCGCCTCGATCGAATTCGCCGGCGAGAATTCCGACGGATTGATGATGCCGACCTGCGGCACGTAGAGCGCGCCCGCCAGCCCCGCCATCGCCGCCGAAACGGTGAAGACGAGCAGTTTGAAATGCTCGACACGGAAACCGAGGAACCGCGTCCGGCTTTCCGCGTCGCGGATGGCGACGATGATCTTGCCGAACGAAGTCGTCACCATCCAGCGCGACAGCAGATAAGCGAGGATCAGGGAGAGGGCGGTGAGGAAGAACAGGGTCGCGCGGGTGCCCTGCGCCTGCACGTTGAAGCCGAGAATATCCTTGAAATCGGTCAGGCCGTTGTTGCCGCCAAAGCCCATGTCGTTGCGGAAGAAGGCCAGCAGCAGCGCATAGGTCAGGGCTTGCGTGATGATGGAGAGATAGACGCCGGTAACTCGTGAACGAAAGGCGAGCCAGCCGAAGACGAAGGCCAGCAGGCCCGGCGCCAGGAACACCATCAGCAGCGCGAACGGAAACATGTCGAAGCCGTACCAGAACCAGGGCAGCTCTTTCCAGTTCAGGAAGACCATGAAATCCGGCAGAATCGGATTGGCGTAGACGCCGCGCGTGCCTATCTGCCGCATCAGATACATGCCCATCGCATAGCCGCCGAGCGCGAAGAAGGCGCCGTGGCCGAGCGAGAGAATGCCGCAATAGCCCCAGACGAGATCAAGCGACACGGCCAGGATCGCATAGCAGAGATATTTGCCGATCAGCGCCATCAGATAGGTCGGCACATGGAAGGCCGACGTCGGCGGCAGCAGCAGGTTGGACAGCGGAACGAAGACGGCGACGACGGCCATCACCGCCAGAAACATCAGGCCCATGCCGTCGAGACGGGAAACGATATATTTGGTGATCATGCTTCCACAGCCCTTCCCTTGAGCGCGAAAAGACCACGCGGACGTTTTTGTATGAATAGGATCAGCAGGACGAGAATGAAGATTTTCGCCAGCACCGCGCCGGCAAGCGGTTCAAGGAACTTGTTGGCGATGCCGAGTGCAAAGGCCGACACCAATGTGCCCCAGAGATTGCCGACGCCGCCGAAGACAACGACCATGAAACTGTCGATGATGTAGCTCTGGCCGAGATTGGGCGACACATTGTCGATCTGCGACAGCGCCACGCCGGCAATGCCCGCCAGACCCGATCCCAGCCCGAAGGTGAGCGCATCGACCCAGGGCGTGCGGATGCCCATGGAGCTTGCCATGCGCCGGTTCTGCGTCACCGCGCGCATGTGCAGGCCGAGCGCCGTCCATTTCAGGGCGGCGAGCAGGGTCAGGAACACGACGAGCGTAAAAACGATGATCCACATCCGGCCCCAGGTGATCGCCAGGCCGTAGAAATCGAAAGCGCCCGACATATAGGACGGCGCTCCGACCTCGCGGTTGTTAGGTCCGAAGATCGTGCGGACCGCCTGCTGCAGGATGAGGCTGACGCCCCAGGTCGCGAGCAGGGTTTCGAGCGGCCGGCCGTAGAGAAAGCGGATGATGCCGCGTTCGATGATGACGCCGATCAGGCCGGTGACGAGAAAGGCCAGCGGCAAAGCGATCGGCAGCGACCAGTCGAACAGGTTCGGCGCGCGGGTGCGAATGAGATCCTGGACGACGAAGGTCGTATAGGCGCCGATCATCACCATCTCGCCATGCGCCATGTTGATGACGCCCATGACGCCGAAAGTGATGGCGAGGCCGATGGCGGCCAGCAGCAGGACCGACCCCAGCGACAAGCCGTACCAGACGTTCTGCACATAGCTGATGAGTTTCAGCCGGCTCTCGATGGCGGCCACCGCGTCATTGGCGGCAGCCTTCACGTCGGCATCGGCCTTGTCGGGGATCGATCGCAGCGCGGCGATGGCGCCGATGTCGGCGCGGCCGCGCAGCACGCTGACGGCGCTCAACATGTCCGCGCGGGGCGTATCCGGTTGCGACAGCAGGATAGCGGCACGGGCCTCCGTGAACGTCCTGGCGATGGCGGCGTTCTTCTCCGCCTTGAGCGCGTTTTCAAGCGCCGGCAATGTGGCCGCATCGCGTGACTTGAAGATGGAATCGGCCGCCTGCTGGCGGCGGCCGGCATCAGGCGACAGCAGGGTCAGCGTGCCGATGGCCATATCGATGTTGCGGCGCAGGCGGTTGTTGACTCTCACCGTCTGCAGGCCCGCTGGCGGTGTGGCGACCTTGGCGCCGGTCGCGGCATCGGAATAGGAATTGTCGGTTTCGCCAATATAGACCTTCTTCGTCTGCGGGTCGAAGAACAGGCGTGCATTGCCCAGCGCTTCCAGAACCTTCTGGGCATTCGGCGAGCCGGAGATGGCAATATCGTCGACGGCAGCCGCGGTTTCGGTGAAATCGTCTGCGGCGAATTTCTCGAGGGAGGCGGCGAAGTCCGCAGCCCGGGCGGCGACGGACAAGGAAAGCGTCGCCATAAAAAGAGACAGGACAAGAACGGCGAAGAGCCGAGCGTTTCGCAGCATAACCGGCTTCTCCGCCGTCTTGATTGAATGATGTACCGAAGAAAACCGGCGGCCGCCCCGAGGAGGAGGAGGGAGGATGGGCGGCCGCCGGACTTATGCGACGTGCTTGGACCGTACCTGGTTTAGCTGCCGCACTTGTTGGTCTTGGTGTTGAAGTTGCCGCACTTCTTGCCGACCCAATCGGCTTCGAGATCCTTCGAACCGTCCAGATAGTCGGACCAGGCATCGCCCGGCACGAGGTCCTTGGTCTTCCACACCACGTCGAACTGACCATCCTTGCGGATTTCGCCGATCATCACGGGCTTGGTGATGTGATGATTCGGAAGCATTTTCGAAATGCCGCCGGTCAGGTTCGGCGCTTCGATGCCCGGCAGGGCGTCGATCACCTTGTCCGGATCGGTCGTGCCGACCTTTTCAACAGCCTTCACCCACATGTTGAAACCGATCACATGCGCTTCCATCGGATCGTTGGTCACGCGCTTGGGGTTCTTGGTGAAGGCCTGCCACTTGGCGATGAACTCGTCGTTGATCGGGCTCTTGACCGATTCGAAATAGTTCCAGGCGGCCAGATGGCCGACGAGGTTCGACGTATCGACACCGACGAGTTCCTCTTCGCCGACCGAGAAGGCGACGACGGGAATATCGGTCGCCTTGATGCCCTGGTTGGCGAGTTCCTTGTAGAACGGCACGTTGGCGTCGCCGTTGATCGTCGAGACGACGGCGGTCTTCTTGCCGGCGGAGCCGAACTTCTTGATGTCGGAGACGATCGTCTGCCAGTCGGACTGACCGAACGGCGTATAGTTGATCATGATGTCGGCGTCGGCGATGCCCTTGGCCTTCAGATAGGCTTCAAGGATCTTGTTGGTCGTGCGCGGATAGACATAGTCCGTGCCGGCGAGAACCCAGCGCTTCACTTCGCCGCCGTCCTTGCTCATCAGATAGTCGACCGCCGGAATGGCCTGCTGGTTCGGCGCGGCACCGGTGTAGAAGACGTTGCGCTCGCTCTCCTCGCCCTCGTACTGGACGGGATAGAAAAGGATGTTGTTGAGCTCCTTGAACACCGGCAGGACCGACTTGCGGCTCACTGAGGTCCAGCAGCCGAACACGGCGGCGACTTTCTGCTGGGCGATCAGTTCGCGCGCCTTTTCGGCGAACAGCGGCCAGTTCGAAGCGGGATCGACGACGACGGCTTCCAGCTTTTTGCCGAGCAGACCGCCCTTCTTGTTCTGCTCGTCGATGAGCATCAGCATGACGTCCTTCAACGTCGTCTCGCTGATTGCCATCGTGCCGGACAAGGAATGAAGAATACCGACTTTGATCGTTTCCTGCGCGAAAGCGGGAAGCGCAGCAGACATCATCATCGCACCCCCGATGATGCCGGCTAATAGGCCGCGCCTGCCAATCTTGATTGAGCTCATGAAGCACCCCTGTACATGGCTTGATTGCCGGCAGGGGATTCGCAAGCTTTGTGCCAAGGGTGATATTTCAGGTTAATATATTGATATACATTGATTAATTTGATTGCATCGGGGTAAGAGCGAGCGAAAATCGGCTTCCATTGAATGCCCTTTATTTAATCACTGCTCTTGAATCAGCGGTATAAATAATAGGCAGATCAGGAAAACCACTGCAAATATTGGCGGCAACCTGCCGAGCCAAGCCGCAGGATGAACACGAAACATGCTGCTACCTTCCGCTGATGGGTAACGGCCCACTTGCGCCGGAGCTGCTGCCTCACCCTGCCTTTGCTTCCCTGCGGCGGGCGTGAAGAATGAACTCGGTATAGCCGTTGGGCTGCTCGCGGCCCTTGAACACGAGATCGCAGGCGGCCTTGAAGGCGACGCCGTCGTAGGCCGGCGCCATCGGCGTATACAGCGGATCGCTCGCATTCTGGCGGTCGACCACGAGCGCCATGCGCTTCATCGTCTCCATCACCTGCGCCTGCGTGGCGATGCCATGCTGGAGCCAGTTGGCGATATGCTGGCTGGAGATGCGCAGGGTGGCGCGGTCTTCCATCAGGCCGACGTCGTGAATGTCCGGCACCTTGGAACAGCCGACGCCCTGGTCGACCCAGCGCACCACATAGCCCAGAATGCCCTGCGCATTGTTGTCGAGTTCCTGCTGCACGGCGTCCGGCGCGAAATTCGATTGCGAGACCGGCAAGGTGAGAATGTCGTCGAGTTTGGCCTTGGGCCGCTTCGTCAACTCCTCCTGCTTGGCCGCCACATTCACCTGCAGATAGTGCAGGGCATGCAGGGTCGCCGCCGTGGGCGAGGGCACCCAGGCAGTGTTGGCACCGGCATTGGGATGGCCGATCTTCTGCACCAGCATGTCGGCCATCCGGTCCGGCATCGCCCACATGCCCTTGCCGATCTGGGCCTTGCCGCGCAGGCCGTTGGCGAGGCCGACGTCGACATTGTTGTCCTCATAGGCCTTGATCCACGGCGTGTTGCGCATGTCGTTCTTGCGCACCATGGGACCTGCCAGCATGTCGGTGTGAATTTCGTCGCCGGTGCGGTCCAGAAAGCCGGTGTTGATGAAGACGACGCGCTCGGAGGCGGCCTGGATGCAGGCGGCGAGATTGATCGTCGTGCGCCGCTCCTCGTCCATGATGCCGATCTTCACCGTATTGCGCGGAATGCCGACCAGATCCTCGACGCGGGAGAAGATATCCGCGGTGAAGGCGACTTCGTCGGGGCCGTGCATTTTCGGCTTGACGATGTAGACCGAGCCGGTGCGGCTGTTGTGCAGCTCGCCGCCGCCGGCAAGATCGTGCTTGGCGATCAGCACGCTGACGGCCGCATCGAGCAGGCCTTCGGGGATCTCCTGGCCGGCGCTGTCGAGCACGGCGTCGGTATACATGTGATGTCCGACATTGCGGATCAGCATCAGGCTGCGGCCATGCAGCCGCAACGGACCGCCGGCGGGCTTGGTATAGACGCGGTCGCGATTGAGGTGGCGCTCGACGGTCTTGCCACCCTTCTCGAAGCTCGCAACCAAGGTGCCTTTCATCAGGCCGAGCCAGTTGCTGTAGATTTCCGTCTTGTCCTGGGCATCGACGGCGGAGACGGAATCCTCCATGTCCATGATCGTCGAAATGGCGGCTTCAAGCACGATATCGGCGACGCCGGCAGCGTCGGTCTTGCCGATGAAATGGCTGCGGTCGATCGAAATTTCGATATGCAGCCCGTTCTTCTCAAGCAGGATGGCGGTGGGTGCCTCGGCAGCACCCGTATAGCCGGCAAGCTGCCCGGGGTCGGCAAGGCCGGTGCTGTCGCCATTCTTGAGCGCGACGACGAGCGCGCCGGCAACGACGCTGTAGGACGCGGCGTCGGCATGCGAGCCTTTTGCCAGCGGCGCGGCGCCATCCAGAATCTCGCGGCCCTTGGCGATGACTTTCGCGCCGCGGACGGGATTGTAGCCCTTGCCCGCTTCGGCGCCGCCGTCGCTGGGGATCGCGTCGGTGCCATACAGCGCATCGTACAGCGAACCCCAGCGCGCATTGGCGGCGTTCAGCGCATAGCGGGCGTTGGAGGCCGGGACGACGAGCTGGGCGCCGGCGATGCGGGCGATTTCGTCATCGACGTTCCTGGTGGTGATGGCTTTGGGCGCGGGCTCCGGCAACAGGTAGCCGATCTCCTTGAGGAAGGCCGTATAGGCCTGCTGGTCGTGGGCCTTGCCGGCGTGTTCCGCGTGCCAGGCATCGATCTTGCCCTGCAATTCGTCGCGCCGGGCAAGCAATTCCCTGTTGCGCGGAGCCAGATCATGGACGATGGCCGCGAACCCTTGCCAGAAAGCCTGGGCGCTGATGCCGGTTCCGACAATGGCTTCATTGGCGACAAAATCCGCCAGCACCTTCTCGATCTTCAAGCCGGCAATTTCGACACGTGACATTTTCATCCTGCTCCTGGGTTCCAGCCATTCTAAGAAAAGTGCGGCCACTGTCGACTGCGTTTGAGCCCGATGCGATTAGCATTTCGCATGCCATCCAGCTAAGTTGGTTCGATCCAAACAATTCAGGAGGAAGCAGGATGTCGAGGAGACAAAGCATCTATTCTGACGCGTTCGCGCACCAAAATCCGATTCCGGCTGCCTGCCGGATGGGGAATCTGGTGATGACCGGCATCATTAACGGGACCGATCCGCATCGTCCCGATGCGCCGGGATCGCTGGAGGAACAGTGCGAGCGCATGTTCGCGCGCATTCCCGAGGTCATGAAGGCGGCCGGCGGCGGCATCGACAATATAGTCAAGCTCAATGTCCAAATGGCCGACCTGTCGCAGCGCAGCCTGCTCAATCGTTTCTGGACGCAGATGTTTCCCGACCCCGCTCAACGCCCCGTCAGGCAGACGGCGGAAGTGACGCTCGATGGCGGCAAGCTCGTCCAGTGCGATATCACCGGCTGGATCGACTAAAAAAATGCCCCGGCGGATCGCTCCGCCGGGGCATGAAATGCGTCCAGCTGCCCGCTGACTATTCCTGGAACGCGTCCTCGCGGGTCTTGCGGAAGCTGGGCAGGACGATCATCGCCAGCAGCGCCAGCGACATCAGCAGCAGCACCAGCGAGATCGGCCGCTCGACGAAGATCGTCGGGCTGCCGAACGACAGCACCATCGAGCGACGCAGGTTTTCTTCCATCAGCGGTCCGAGGACGAACCCGAGCAGGAAGGGCGCGCATTCGCAGCCGAGCTTGTTGAACGTATAGCCCAGCACCGAGATGCCGGCCATCATCATTACGAGAAACGTGCTCGAACTGATCGCGTAGGCGCCGACGCAGCACAGGATGAGGATGCAGGGGAACAGCATCCGGTACGGCACCTTGAGGAGCGCCACCCACAGGCCGATCAGCGGCAGGTTGATGATGACGAGCATCAGGTTTCCGACCCACATGGAGGCGATCATGCCCCAGAACAGGGTCGGCTTTTCCGTCAGCAGGGCGGTGCCCGGCGCAATGCCCTGGATCATCATCGCGCCGACCATGATCGCCATCACCGGAGTCGATGGAATGCCCAGGGTGAGCAGCGGGATGAACGAGGTCTGGGCACCGGCGTTGTTGGCCGATTCCGGACCCGCCACGCCCTCCACCGCGCCCTTGCCGAACATGGCGCGGGACTTGGAGACCTTCTTCTCCAGCGTATAGCTGGCGAACGAGGACATGACGGCGCCGCCGCCCGGCAGGATGCCCAGAAACGAGCCGATGATGGTGCCGCGCAGCACGGCGGGAACTGCCAGCTTGGCTTCCTCCCGCGTTGGCCACAGACTGTCGATCTTCTGGGTCGAGCTTCGATCTTCGAGTTTCTTTTCAAGGTTCCCCATCATTTCGGCGAAGCCGAACAGGCCCATCGCGAGGGGAACGAAGTCGATGCCGTCATAAAGTTCGGAAACGCCGAAGGTGAAGCGCGTGACGCCCGCCTGCGTATCGGTGCCAACAAGGCCGAACAGCAGGCCGAGTATGACCATGGCGACAGCCTTGATGACCGATCCGTTCGCAAGCACGACGGCCGCGACCAGTCCGAACAGCATGAGCGAAAAATACTCCGGAGACCGGAATTTTTCTGCAAAGCCCGCCAGCACGGGCGCGAACGCCGCGATGACAACCGTGCCGACGCAACCGGCAAAGAACGAACCCAGGGCTGCTATGGTCAGCGCCGCACCGGCGCGTCCGCGCCGCGCCATCTGATAGCCGTCGATACAGGTTATAACCGACGAGGTTTCGCCGGGCAGGTTGACCAGGATGGCCGTGGTCGAGCCGCCGTACTGCGCGCCGTAATAGATGCCAGCGAGCATGATAAGCGAGCTCAGGGGATCGAGTCCAAAGGTGATCGGCAGCAGCATGGCGATCGTCGCGATCGGGCCAATGCCGGGGAGCACGCCAATAAGTGTGCCGAGCAGGCAACCGACCAGGCAGAACACCAGGTTCGCAGGCGTTACAGCGGCGCCGAAGCCCGTGGCTAGATTTGCGAAAACGTCCATATCAGGGGCTCCACATCCATGGGGCCATTGACTGGCCGAGTAATTTTATGAACAGCAGAATCGAGAGGAGCGCGACGCCCGCGGACAGCAGAACCGCTTCCTTCCATTTCACTTCGATGCTGGCAAATGCCGCGACGACGCCGACGACAAAGACCGTCGGTGCCAGGCCGACACGTTCGATCAGAAGCCCGAACAGAACGATCGCCAGAAGGATGAAAATCTGCGGCCGCCATTTGCCGGGCGCGATGGAAGGCCCGTCGAGCGCAATGCCGCGCACCGCGATGATGACGCCGAGCCCAAAGAGGATCCAGGCCAGCACGGTCGGCAGAAAGCCTGGCCCCATGCGAGTCACGGTTCCGAACGCATAATTGCGTCCAAGAAAGAGCGCCAACGCTCCAAAGCAGATGAAAAGCAGGCCCGCCCAGAAGTCCTGCGGGCTTTTGACTCGCACCATCGATAGTCTCCCCTGAATCTTTCGATCTCTGTTAACTGAACAAGCTGTTACAATGGCGCCGCGATCTGCGCCACTGCGCCAATATGTTCCGGTGTCTCACAATCCCGTGCCCAACTTCGAAGAAAAGCCCATCGCTGAAGGGTCGATTCCGTTCAGCGCCCATCCGTCGTATCTCTCATTGTGTCGGCATGTGCAAACCGTTCTGAAAACCTCGTCTTGATTCTTTCGCCATGAGGCGCGTTATTTTCTGTTGCATCGCACAAAGGTCGAACGGCGGGAGCGTCATAGGACGGATACCTTGTCGGGATCGGGATGGGCGTCAGTCCCATCGTCGCCTGTCGTATCTTCGTCGGTCTCCGCTGTCGGGCCTGGCGTCGGGCCGTTGGTCCGCAACTGGCGCAGGAGGGCGCTCAATTGCTGGCGCAGTTGGACGTGCGCCTCCGGCGCCATCCACTTCATGGCTTCGGCTTCGACCTGTTCGGCGATGGCGGTGCCTTGTTTGAGCGTTTCCCGCCCGGCTGGCGACAGCGTCATATGGAGAATGCGGCGATTATCTTCGCTGGTCGAGCGCTCGATCAGGCCGCGCTTCAACATGCCGGCAATGATCTGGTTCATCGTCTGCGGCGTGACGAAAAACCGCCGCGCAAGTTCAGCGGAAGACAGGCCGGAATAGCGATCCAGCAGGCCCAGAATAGTGAATTGTATGCCGGTCATGTTCAGGCCGCGGAACTGGCTTTCGAGGCGGGACCGCAAGGCCTGCCCGGTCTGGTTCAGCAGATAGATGGTACTGGGCAACGTCTCTGACACGAATTCATCCTCCCTTGACGCCATCTGCCGGGCTGATTTAAGGGTCCCTTATATTCAACGAAGGGGGGGTGTTCAAGATGACGGAATCAACCGATAGCACACAAAAATGGGGCAAGGACGTTGTCTTTACCATCGAGGACGGGATCGCCTGGATAAAACTCAACCGCCCCGAAAAGCGCAATGCCATCAACCCCGGCATTGTTTTCGAGATGAACGCGGTTCTCGACGAGCTGGAAATGAACGACGCCTGTCAGGTGGTCGTCATCTCCGGCAACGGCGATACGTTTTCCGCCGGGCAGGACCTTAAGGAATATTTTCGTGAGCCGGCAAGCTGGCATCCGGTCGAGCGCGAGCGGATGATGAAGGCCAATGCCGCCTGGCAGTGGCGCCGGCTGATGTATTATCCCAAGCCGACCATCGCCATGGTCAACGGCTGGTGCTTCGGCGGCGCGTTCCAGGTTCTGCTTGGCTGCGATCTCGCGATCGCGGATGTCGATGCCCGCTTCGGCCTGTCGGAAATCAACTGGGGCATCATTCCCGCCGGCATCGTCACCAAATCCGTCGCCATGGCGCTGACCCAGCGCAAGGCGCTCTATTACATCATGACCGGTGAAAATTTCGATGGCCGCGAAGCCGAGAACATCGGGCTGGTGAACTTCGCGGTTCCGGCCGATCAACTTGTGGAACGCACCAAGAAACTCGCCGCGGTTCTGATGGAAAAGAATCCCCATGTCCTGCGCGCCTGCAAGGTGGGCTATCATTATGTCCGCGACATGCAGTGGGATATGGCCGCCGAATATCTCTCGGCGAAGTCCGACCAGGCAAAATTCCTCGATCCGGAAAAAGGCGCCGCCAAGGGCATGAGCCAGTTCATCGATGAAAAGAGCTACCGGCCCGGACTTGGCGCTTACGACCGGAAGCGATAAGGTTCGCAGAGCGACAAAAAAGGAGGAAACGTCATGCCGATCTTGCCACACGCCTTGAGGATCGGAGCAGCGTTATCCTTTCTGTTTGCAGCGAGTTTCGCCCATGCGATGCCCGACGCGGCGGAGTGGGCGAAGATCGTCGAGGCCGCGAAAAAGGAAGGCAAGGTCGTCGTCTATTCGGGCTATGTCTCGCCCAATACGCATAAGGCGATCGGCGACGCCTTCGAAAAAGAATATGGCATCAAGGTCGAATATTTCATGGCCCGCGGCGGCGAGCTGCGCGAGCGGGTCCGCATCGAGCAATCGACCAACCGCTTTCTAGCCGACGTTTCGCATAATGCGCTGACGCAGACATCGGGTGAGAACCGGATCGAGAATTCGCTGGTGCCCCATGGCGGCCTGCCCGACATGAAGCGCCTCAAGCCCGATTTCGCCGCGCGTGCCGACGATACCGTGGTGCCGATTTTCACCATCAACTACGGCTTTCTCGTCAATACCAATCTGGTCAAGCCGGGCGACGAGCCGAAGGGCTGGCGCGACCTGCTCGATCCGAAATGGAAAGACAAGATCCTCAGCGACGACCCGCGCGCCTCCGGCGGCGGCCGCGTGATGTTCCACATGACCTATGACAAATGGGGCGCGGAATTTCACGAAAAACTGGCGGCGCAGAACCTGGTGTTCGTGCGCGATTACAATGAAGCGACGCGGCGCGTCGCCCGCGGCGAATATCCCATCTACATTCCGCTCATTCTCGGCGACTACGCCAAGATCAAGCCGCTGCCGGTCAAATATGTCATTCCCGAAGAGGGCGCGACCTACGGCTCCTACGGCGTCGCCATCTTCCGCAATGCGCCGCACCCGAATGCGGCGCGGGTCTTCGCCAATTTCTATTTCTCCGATACCGCCCAGGCGGTCTACGCCAATGACGGCCACGGCATCGTCATTTCCGATCTCGAGGAAAAGCTGAACCCCGAAGCCGCTGCGCTCGCCAATGTGAAGCCGCTGGTGCCGGAGGATTTCACCCGCATCCAGGTGATGTTCGATCGCGCCAAGGCAATCTATAAATAGAGGCCATCTACAAATAGAGGCCATCTACATCATGAGCCTGCCTATCGGCGGCGCAGGCTCATGATGTAGGCGCCAAGCCCATCCAGTTCCGCTGTGGACAAATGCAGCATCGGCATGCTTGCGTGCGGCGACTGCAGGAACACTTTGACGGACAGCTCTGTCATCGAGCGGATATTGGCGATCGCTTCGAAAGATGGGGCGCCGGCGTTGCCTGGCTTCCCCTTCGCGTCGATCTGGTGACACTGAGCGCAAGCTGTCTCGGCTGTGCGCCGGCCAAGCGCGATGCGCGCGCCGTCGTCCTGTGCCATGGCAACCGGCATCGCCCCAAAAACGCCGGAGACCGCGGCAATATGGAGAAGGGACGCCCCGACGGCCCGCCTCATACTTTTTGCGCCGTTGTTTTGTCCGCCCGTTTGAAAAACGCCCGTGCATGGGCGACGATGTCGCCATCGCCGGGATGGTCCGCGGCTTCGACGCCGGCGATGATCTTCGCGATCGTGGGATCGTGTGCCTCGATATGTTTCACGAGCTCATGCTTGGCGTTCGCTGGACCGATGATCAGGACGGCCTTCGATTTCGCCATTTCGGCAGCCACCGCATGCAGGAACTTCTGGTCTTCGGCGGCATGGCCACTGCCGATTGAATTGGCATGATGATGGATATGAACATGCGGATCGGATGGATGAACCACCCGTTCGCTGGTATCAGTGGCGCCGAAATGGAAAATCTTCGCCTCTTTGTGATCAATCCAGACGACGGCGTGGAAATGTTCGGTCATGGGTTTGCCTTTCACCAAGCGGGTATGATCTTTGCATTCTCGACCCAACTCTAGACTGTTGGCATTATGGGTCAAAGTCAGATATGGCCCACCGCGCGGTTGCGGGCGCTGATCTGGATCAATTCGCCATCGCGAGATGGCGAACCTTGCCGTCCCTGCCGATTTGCGTCAGTCTGTCCGGCGAGGTCGCCTGACAAGAGCGCCGTGTATCCCGATACCCGAGGGCATGGGAAACAACACTGGGGAACAGGGAGGAAGCGACATGGGTTTGCCGTGCTCAATTCGCATCGCCGTCGGTGCTCTCGCCATGGCCTGTTGCGCCATATCCGCTCATGCGGCCGACAGTGCGCTCATCGCGGCCGCCAAGAAGGAGGGCCGCGTCGTCTGGTACACGACGCTCATCATCAACCAGTTTGCCCGTCCTGCTGCCGAGGCCTTCGAGAAGAAATACGCCATCAAGGTTGATTACGTCCGTGCCGATCCGACAGCCATCGCGCTGCGGCTGATCAACGAAGCCAAGGCTGGGCAGGTGCAGGCCGATATTTTCGACGGCTTCGGCGTCTCGGCCCTGGTCAAGGACGGCTACGTCGAAAGCTGGCTGCCGGAGACGATCAAGCGCTATCCGCAGGAATTGTACGATCCCAAAGGCTATTGGGTCGCCTCCAATCTCTATGTCCTGACGCCGGCCTTCAACACCAGTCTCGTTCCAAAAGGCAGCGAACCAAAAACCTTCGCTGATCTGCTCGATCCGAAATGGAAGGGCAAAATGGCGTGGAGCTCGCGCGTCTCGGCCTCGAGCGCACCGGGCTTTGTCGGTTCAGTCCTGACCGAAATGGGTGACGAAAAAGGCATGGACTATCTGAAAAGGCTCGCCGGTCAGAACATCGCCAATATCGACGCTTCGGCGCGCCAGATCGTCGATCAGGTGATTGCCGGCGAATATGCGATCGCGCTGCAGACGTTCAATCACCACTCGGTCATCAGCGCCTCGCAGGGCGCTCCCTCCGCCTGGATCGCCATGGAGCCGGCGATGACGACGCTCAACGTGGTGTCGCTGACGTCGAAAAGCCCGCATCCCAACGCGGGCAAACTGTTTCTGGAATTCCTGATCTCGGAAGACGGGCAGAAACTGTTCCGCGACGCCGACTACATGCCATCCGATCCGGCCATTCCGCCGCGCGATCCGTCGCTGCGGCCCGACACCGGCAAGTTCAAGGCGAAATATTTCACCCCCGACGAACTTGATGCCGCGATGCCGCGCTGGGCTGAAATCTATCAGCGCTTATTTCGATAGGGCATGCCGATCTTCACGTGGTACCGGCCTGCAAACGCCGGTTCTCTGCGCTTCCGGTGCTCACGTACTTAAGTACGCTGCGCTCCGGTTCTCGATAACCGCCATTTTCGGCCCGGTCTGACGTGAAGCCTGACATACCCTGGCGCGTCACACGAAAGTGGATCTCTGCCATGCTCTAGAGCTCGGTTCTGATGGAATCAGAACCGAGTTCTAGGTTTTGTTTTGACGCATTTTCTTCACGCGAACCGGCATCCACTTCGCTCGAAAATGCTCTAAGGCAGCACGTCGCGGATCACCTCCTGCGTCGTGCGCACATCGCCGAAGCTCTGATAGAACGAGGTCAGGCCGGCGAGATGGTCTTCCGGATAGCGCGCCCCGTTGGCGTCGGAAACCATGATGACCTTGTAATTGCGCATCATGGCGTCCCGCGCGGCGCTCTCGCAGCACATATTGGTCGCGGTGCCGGTGACGATCAGGCTGTCGATGCCGCGGGCCTGCAACACCTCTTCGATGTTGGAGGCGCCGGCGATGAACGGGCTGAACCGGCTCTTGTAGAGAACCTCGTCGCCGGGTTCGATATCGAGATCCTTGTGAAACGCATGGCCCGGATGGCCGGGCGAAAGCTGGTCGCGGTGATTGGCGCCTTTCTCCGGCGTGAAGAAATTGTCGTGATAGATGGGCCAATGGCTCTTGCCGTCGGCCCCGGCGGTCATGCCGACCCACATGACGAGGCCGCCCTGGGCGCGCAGATGGCGGGCGATGGCGTTGATGTTGGGAATCATGCCCACGACCGAGGCGATTTCTCCGACATAGAAATTCTGCATGTCGATCACCAGCAAAGCGGTGCGCTTGGGCTCGAAGTGATCGTAGACCGTCAATCGGCCACGCTTGGCCATCACCCGGTCGATCACATATTGGGGAAAATCGTAAGGAGTTGTCATCGCGCTCCGCCACTGTCGCTGGCAATTTCGGTGCATATCGCTGTTTGCCAACTGCCATGTCAATGGCGGCAGGGCAGTGCGGGTCAAGGTGGGCAGAACTTCAGGTTGAGTTTAAGGGCATGATGATTTAGCAGGAGCGCGCTTTTGCCTCGCATTGTACGCTTTTCTTTCGTGTTTCGATCTTTAGAGTGCGCCTGCGACAAAAGACGGGGCGTGCCGATCTGCGCCGCCCGTGAAGGGAGAAGAGAATGAACCGCTTATCGAGACGTAAAATTCTTGCCGCCGCCGGCGCGACGGCGACATCAGCGCTGCTGGCCTTTCCAGGCTCGAGCGTTGCGCAGCAGTTTCCGAGCCAGGATTTCCGTGTCATCTGCGCCTTCCCGGCGGGCAGTGGCGCCGACGTGCTGGTGCGTTTTTTCGCGGAGGAGTTGCGCAAGAAATCTGGCCGCACGGTGATCGTCGAGAACAAGGTCGGCGCGGCGGGCAATATCGCTGCCCAGTTCACGGCGCGCGCCAAGCCGGACGGCTACACGATTCACATTCACGCCGGCAGTTCGACGGCGGCGAATTTCAGCCTCTTCAAGAACCCGCCGATTAATCCGTCTAAGGAACTGCAGGTCGTAGCGACCTTGAACCAGCAGCCGTTCATGGTCGTCGTCGACGCCAAGAGTCCTTATAAAAATCTCAAGGAATTGACCGCCGCCATGCTCAAGAAGGGCGAGAAGGCGAGCTATGCCGAGTCGAATACGACCGGCAAGGTGATGGGCGAACTCTACAAAGTCGCCACCGGTGTCAAGGCCGTCGATATTCCCTATCGCACCGCTGCCGATAGCATCAACGACTTCTCCACAGGCGCGGTCGATTACGGCATGATGGATCCGCAGTCCGCCATCGCCAATTCAATGGCCGGCCGTTGGCGCATGCTCGCCGTCAGCACGGAAAAGCGGGTGAACGCCGTGCCCGATTTGCCGACGATGACGGAAGAAGGCGTGCCGGGTGTCGAACTATTTGGCTGGTTCGCAGCCATGGTGCCGAGCGAGACGCCGCGCCCGGTGGTCGATCAGTTGAACAAATGGTTCAACGAGATCGAAGCCGAGGAAGCCACGAAGAAATTCCTCAACACCTACGGTGGCGACCCCTGGATCACCACACCGGAGCAGGGCCAGGCGCAACTCGTCAAGGATCAGAAGGCCTGGGAGGGATATGTGAAGGCTGCCAAGATCGAGCCGCAATAAAGGGAAGCTATATCAGAGATACTCTAGTCTTCTTGTAGACTAGAGGATTCGGCTCCTGACTCTTTCTGACACGACCAATCTTGCAACCGGCCCGGCGTCGCACGATATAGCCGGTTGCAATTTGCAGACTGATTCCGTTTCGCGGATTCGGCAGAAGCAATGTCCGCGGCAGGCAGCTCATGCAATCGATCGTCTCCGTTTCCGGCCTCAGCAAGGTCTACGCGTCGGGATTTCATGCCCTCAAGGCCGTCGACCTCGAGATCCGCCGCGGCGAAATCTTCGCGCTTCTTGGCCCCAACGGCGCCGGCAAGACGACCCTGATCGGTATCATCTGCGGACTGGTGCAGCCGACATCCGGCAAGGTGCTCGCTGACGGCCACGATATCATCAGCGACTATCGTGCTGCGCGCTCGAAAATCGGTCTGGTTCCTCAGGAACTGTCGACCGACATGTTCGAGACGGTGTGGAACACGGTGAGCTTCAGCCGCGGCCTGTTCGGTAAGTCTCCCGCGCCGGCCCATATCGAACGCGTGCTGCGTGATCTCTCGCTATGGGACAAGAAAGACAACAAGATCGCCACCCTGTCAGGCGGCATGAAGCGCCGCGTGCTCATCGCCAAGGCGTTGTCGCATGAGCCCGACATCCTGTTCCTCGATGAGCCCACGGCCGGTGTCGATGTCGAACTGCGCCGCGACATGTGGGAGCTGATGCGGCGGCTGCGCGAAACCGGCGTCACCATCATCCTCACCACCCATTATATCGAGGAAGCCGAGGAGATGGCCGACCGCATCGGCGTGATCAACAAGGGCGAGATCATTCTTGTCGACGATAAGGTGAGCCTGCTGAACAAGCTCGGCAAGGCGCAATTGACGATCGAGCTGAAAACGCCGCTGGCGCAGGTGCCGCCGGAACTGTCGGATCTGCCCGTCGAACTTTCCGCCGATGGTGCCGCGCTGGTGTACACGACCAATGGGCAGGATGGTGGTCAGGGAAACATTGCCGAATTGCTGCGCCGGCTTGGCGCGCTTGGTGTGGATTTCAAAAATCTCGAAACGCGGCGAAGTTCCCTCGAGGATATTTTCATCGATCTGGTGAGGGCGCGGTCATGAATCTCTACGCCATTCGCTCGATCTACATTTTCGAACTCTCCCGTACCTGGCGTACGCTGTTCCAGAGCATCGCCTCGCCGGTTCTGTCGACCTCGCTCTATTTCATCGTCTTTGGCTCGGCCATCGGCTCGCGCATGCAGTCGATCGACGGCGTCAGCTACGGCGCCTATATCGTGCCGGGCCTCATACTGCTCACTTTGCTGACCGAGAGCATTTCCAACGCCTCCTTCGGCATCTATATGCCGAAATTCACCGGCGCCATCTATGAGGTGCTGTCGGCGCCGGTGTCGGTGCTGGAAGTCGTCATCGGCTATGTCGGCGCGGCGGCGACCAAGTCGGTCATTCTGGGGCTGATCATTCTCGTCACGGCGCGGCTCTTCGTGCCGTTCGAGATCGCACATCCCTTCGTCATGATCGGCTTTCTGGTGCTGATCGCCGTCACCTTCAGCCTCTTCGGCTTTCTGCTCGGCCTGTGGGCCGACAGTTTCGAGAAACTGCAGATCGTGCCGATGATGGTGGTGACGCCGCTCACCTTCCTCGGCGGCTCGTTCTATTCCATCGACATGCTGCCGCCGCTCTGGCGCACGATCACCCTGTTCAACCCCGTCGTCTATCTGGTCAACGGTTTCCGTTGGGCCTTCTATGGCATCGCCGACGTCAATGTCACCGTCAGCGTGGCCATGACGGTGGTTTTTATGCTGGCGTGCCTGGGCATTATCTGGTGGATTTTTCGAACCGGATACAAATTGCGGAGTTAAGCCGATCGCCATGACTCACATCCGAATGTCGGCATTGCCGGCCGCCTGCCTTGCGAGCGCGATCTTGCTTGCTACGCCCGCTGCCGCCACCGTGTTTTGCGACGTGAAGAAAACGCCGGACGGATTTACGGCGCTCCGTGCAAAGCCGGATCCAAAAGCGAAATTGCTCGCCCGGATGAGGTTTGGCGACGAGGTTCAGGCCGTGACGACCGTCAGCAATGTCAACGGCTGGATGTACGTGATCTGGTGGAAGGGCGGCCGCTTCAAGACAGGCGCTCCGGCCGGCTATGATAAATCCGACGGCAAAGGCTGGGCCTATCGCAGGTACATCGACGAGTGCGGTTAGCATTCCACCGGCGCTTCGCTCTCTGGAACTGCTGAAATATATAAAGGACCTCGGGGTTGCCTGTGGCGAGAGCGTGCGTTCGCGCACAGCGCCCGCCGGGCCGAGCGCTATCGTCCGAGCACCATGTCGGCATTGCGGCCTCGCGCCGCCTGACGCTGTCCTGGATCTGCGAAGGAGCGTGTGATGTCGGATATCGGCAGCCAGATTGCAGCGACCATGTTCAAACCAGCGCCGGGCGGTTATGTCTTTCGCGAGCCTTATCGCTGGGTGTTCGGCCGCGCCCGCCACTATCTGGTGAGCGAGGCGCAGAGGGCGCAGATTGTTGCCGTGGTTGTTCCGCGTCGGCCGATCTTCTCGCAGATGATGCTATGGACGGTGTTTTGCCTGATGGTGGCGCTGGCCGGAGCCATCGTGTGGGCCTATGGCCGCCACGATAACCCGAGCGCTGGCGATGTGGTGGCCATGGTGGTTCTCGCCGTCATCCAGGCTTATGCCGGCCTGCTGATCTTTCGGTGGCGGCAATTGCGCCGGCTGCGGCCGGTGCTTGCCGGCGCGTCGTCGACGGACGAGCGCATCACGCCAGCCGACGCGCTGCAGGCTCTGAACGCCAGCGGCGGCGCTTTGTCGGCCAGGCAATTGGTACTGACCGGCGCGGTGAGCCTGGTGGGCAGCAGCGTGTGCGCGATGAGCTTTGTTATATTTCTGATTATGGATCGTTCTATCGCCTGGCTGTTCCTGCCGAATGCAGGTCTGTTTGGCGGTCTCGCGATGGTCTACTTTCGCAAGCTGATGCTGAAGCTGGAGCAGGCGAAGGTGGAGTGAGGGCGGCCTGACGGCCGCCCTTCCGGCGCTCCTCAAGATGAGGGTTTGCGGCAGGTCAGGTCACTCGAACCGCGGCGTCACCTTCATATAAAACTTTGCCATCTCCGGCCGCAGCTTGTCCATCACTTCCTTGTTCAGGTCGAGTTGTGGCTTTGCCGTGTCGGGCAGGAGCGAGAAATATTTCGTGTCCTTGGTCTGCTCGGCGAACTCGGCCTTGGCGCGCTGCAGCAGCTCCGGCGACGTGAGCAGATCGAGCGCCGAGGCTGCCATCACCTTGCTCGCCGCCACCATGCCCTTGTGCGCCATGGTGCTGGTCGGCGTCACCGCGGCCGGCCAGGCGTGGTAGCCGATGCCAGGCACGCTGCCGGGGTATGTCATCAATCCGGTCGGCACGTTCCAGGTGTAGTCGCCGATGTCGTTTGATGAAAACGACTGCGGCCGCGAACCCTGTGGCGGCAGAGCGGTTGCGAGACCGACTTCCTTTTTATTATTGGCCTTCTGGAATTCCTTGGCGAAAGCGACTTCCTCTTCGCTCCACTTCGGCAGGCCGACCGTCTCCATATTCTTGCGGATGCCTTCGCTGATCGCCTTGTTGCCGAGCTGCGGCCAGGCGGAGGCGATGACGTCCGGCGGGTCCATGGTCGTGCCGGTCATCAGCGCCGCACCCTCGCCGATCTTCACCAGCTTGTCGAAGTTCTCCTTGGCCGTCGCCGCCGTCGCGTCCCGCACGAACCACCAGATCTTGCCGAGATCGGGGATGATATTGGGCTGGATGCCGCCGGCAACGATCGTGCGATGCGTGCGGGCCGTCGGCCGCAGATGCTCACGCAGTTTGTCGAGGCCGATGTCCATCAGTTCCACCGCATCGACCGCGTCCTTGCCGTCCCACGGGTTGACGGCGCCATGGGCGGTCTTGCCGTGGAAGGTGAAGGTGGCGCTGATCGCCGCATAATTCTGCAGGCCCCAGCCGGTGGTGAAATTATCGCCGATATGGACGATCAGCGCGGCGTCGACATCCTTCAGATAGCCGGCGCGCACCAGGAACGGACGGCTGGCAAGCTGTTCTTCCGCCGGCCCGAGCGACAACATGATCGTGCCCGGCAGCTTGTATTGCTCCATCACCTTTTTCAGCGCGAACAAGGCGCCTGCCGTGATGCCGGCATGGGTGTTGTGGCCTTCCATATGGCCGGGCGCGCCGGCGACCATGGGTTTGCGCGGGATCGAGCCCGGCGTCTGCGAGCCTTCCGGCAGGGCGTCGATCTCGCTGGCGATGAGGATCGTCGGCTTGCCGCTGCCCCACTTGGCCCAGAGATTGGTCGGCATGCCGGCGCCGCCGAGTTCGACCGTGAAGCCGGCGGCCTCCAGCGTGTCCTTCAAAAGCTTCGTGCTCTCGACTTCCTGCATGCCGGGTTCGGCGTAGAAGAACACGGCGTCGCCGATGTCGGCGATCTGCTTGGCGTTGCGGTCGATGATCTGGAAGGCGGTGGTCTTGTGCTCGTCGGCGGCGCGCGCAGGAACGGTGGCGAGAATGCTTAATCCGACCAGCGCCGAGCTCATGAGAAGCTGCCGCCCGATGTTCCGTTCCTGCATGTGTAGACCTCCATTGCTGTCTGACGCCTAAGCTATCATCGTATGGCGGCTTAGCAATCCATTTGGCTCACTCTTCCACCTGCTGCCGCGGCAGCCTATCCTACCCATCGGATGATCGGCGGAGTTCGCTATGCGGTTCTTGACCCTGCGCTGGATTTGGCTCGGAATGGCAATGTTCGGTATAGCGGCGGCCGCGTCGGCGCAGCCCGTCGACCGCATCGGCGTGCCGGGGCCGCTCGACTTCGACGGCAAGGCCTATGCGCTGGCATGGAGCTCAAACCCATCGAGCGGCTATTTCAAGCAGGAATATTTAACAGCAGGACAGGACACGGCGACCTATACGCAGATGATCATGATCGACGTGCTGGAGACCGGCGTCGATGTGAAGACAGCGCTGGCCTCGCAAGTGCGGTTTCTGAACCAGCGCAAGGCCACCGACCCGATGGTTAATATGGCGATCGTGGAGAACAAGGCGACCGGCGAGGTGCTGCTCGATTTCATCATCAGCGATGACAGCACGAAGGGCAAGTCCATCGCCGAATGGAACGCCTATCGCTACAAGCCGCACACCGCCAGGGACGGCAGAAAGGGCGTGATCCTGTTCGCGCTAAGCCGCCGCGCCTACAATGACGGGATCGACGGCTTTCTGAGAGAGCTTCGAAGCCTTCGCCCCGGTCTCATTGGGAAGGTCGCACGTTACACGCTGCCTGCTGTCGCAACATCGTCGCGGCCGTGAGGTTTACGCCGCCACGCTTTTCATCTCGCCGGCGAGGATCGTATAGCAGGCAAGCCAGCTTGCGCGGGTCTCGTCGGTGAAGTCCGGCCCCAGTCCCTGCTCAAGCGTCCAGATCAGTGCCGCGCCGACAGTGTCGTAGTGCTGGTCCTGGACTCCATATCCGGTGTGGCGCCGGGCGAGGTCGCGCACCGCCGGCGTGAGTTCGTCGAGCCGGTGCAGGTTGGTGATGACGGTGGCGAGCATGGCCATCAACTTTCGGCCCTGTTCCGCCATGTCGCCCTTGAACAGTGACCGCAGGGACGGGTCGAGCGTGAACAGCCGCTCGTAGAACAGCGCCGCTGCTGCTTCGGAAATAGGCACAACCTTGGCGAAGCTGGATTTAACGAGATCGATTTGAGCAGGTTGCATGGGAGCCTCCATCGCTGGCCTGATGAAGCAACTCCCATGCCTGATTGGAATCGTTATGAGATCACACAACCATTCCCTTCGCCAGTTCGCTCACCTGGCGCTCGAACAGCGCCCGGTAGGCGCCGTTCTCGTGGCGCAGCAGCGCCTGGTGAGTGCCTTCCTCGATCACCCTGCCGCGGTCGAAGACGAGGATGCGGTCCATCACCCGCACCGTCGAGAGCCGGTGCGCAATGACGATGGTGGTGCGGCCGACCATCAGCCGCTCCATCGCTTCCTGGATCAAGGCTTCCGATTCCGAATCCAGGCTCGAGGTCGCCTCGTCGAGGATCAGGATCGGCGCATCGGCCAGGAAGGCCCGCGCCAGCGCCACGCGCTGCCGCTCGCCGCCAGACAGCTTGACGCCGCGTTCGCCCACCAAGGTGCCATAACCTTTCGGCAGCCGCGCGATGAAGTCATGCGCATTGGCAAGCCGCGCCGCCTGTTCGATCTCGGCCTGCGAGGCGCCGGGCCGGCCATAGGCGATGTTCTCGGCGAGCGAGCGGTGGAACAGCACCGGCTCCTGCTGCACGATGGCGATATTGGCGCGCAGGCTCGCCTGCGTGGCGGTGGCGATATCGCGTCCGTCGATGCTGATGCGCCCGCCCGTCACGTCGTACAGGCGCTGCACCAGTTTGACGAAGGTGGTCTTGCCGGAGCCGGAGCGCCCGACAAGGCCGACCTTCTCGCCGGCGGCGATGCGCAGCGAGAAGTCGCGGTAGAGCGGCTCGGCATGGCCGCCGTAATGGAAGGTGACATGCTCGAAGGCGATGTCGCCAGCCGTCACGCTCATCGGCGTGGCGCCCTTGACGTCGGCGACGCCGAAGGGCTGGTCGTGCATGGCGACAAGCTCCTCCATGTCGTTCACCGAGCGCTGCAGGTTGTGCACGTGCTGGCCGACATCGCGCAGATAGCCGTGCACCACCGCATAGCTGGTCAGCACGAAGGCGACATCGCCGGGGCTCGCCTGGCCTTTCGCCCACAGCCAGATGACGAGGCCGATGACGGAGCCGCGCAAGGTCAGCAGCACAAGCTGCTGCGCCGTGCCCGAATTGGTGCCGCGCACCCAGGTGCGCCGCGTCCGCCGCGACCATTTCGCCATCACTTGCGCGAGACGGGAATCCTCGCGCACTTCCGCCCCATAGGCCTTGACCACGGGGTTGCACGAGATCGCATCCGCCAGCGCGCCGCCCATGCGCGTATCCCAGCTGTTGGCCAGCCGCGCCGAGGGCGCCACATAGCGCAGCGAGAGCGCGATGGTGACGACCGTATAGAGCACCGAGCCGGCCAACACGACGAGCCCCATCGCCGGCCAATGCCAGGCGAGCAGCAGGGTCGTGCCGAGCAGCACGACGACGGACGGCAGCAGAGCCATCAGGATGGTATCGCTCAGCAGGTCGAGCGCCCACATGCCGCGCGTGATCTTGCGCACCGTCGAGCCGGCGAAATTATTGGCGTGCCAGTCCGTCGAGAACCGCTGCAGGCGTGCGAACGCCTCCTGCGCCGTCTCGGACATCGTCTTCAAGGTCACGCTGGTGATGGCAAGAAAGCCGACATGACGGGCCAGAACGGTGAGGGCGCCGAGCAGCAGCATGGCCGCCAGCGCCGCCAGCGCCGGGGTCAACCCGCGCTCGCCGCCGGGCGCCACCGCGTCGACCAGCCGGCCGGCATAGAGCGGCAGGAACAGGTCGGCCGCTGTGGCAGCCATCATCGCCGTCGCTGCGAAGGCGACGCGGACGGGCTGACGCCCCCAATGCCGAAAAACGAAACCCAGGACGGCCCGGAACGGCTCCCGCCGCTCGGGTGAATGATGAAGACTCATGATGATCACCGGCGGCCTCGGGACAGCCGCCTCCAGATTGGAAACAAAGCCGGCGCAAGGGCGGCAGGCTTCAGAAAGGACGAAGGGAAGAAAGCAGACTGAAGAAAATCCTGCGGCGCGCTCAGGCGGGCCGCGAATACGAACAGGTCGGGCCTAGCGGCGCGACATTCGGGGAGCGGTAATGATGATGCTGCAATTCATTCAGTCCTCCCTCGTTCGTGTTGGAGACGGCTGCATAAATAACCGGCGCGAGCCCCGCCGACAACCCCCGCGGCTGGCGGGCCGGTCAAAACGGCGTGTCCGGTGCATTTTTGCCACGGCGAACATGACGCGGATTTGCGGATGGCGCTGCGGTGCACCATTGCTGTATGGAACGCGCACGTGCGGCCTCCGGACCGCAGCTATTCAGAGCCAGGTTTTGTTACACCTATGATTCGTCTCGACAATATCAGCAAGCAGAACGGCCACCAGATTCTCTTCATCGAGGCTTCGGCAGCGCTCCAGCGCGGCGAGAAGGTCGGCCTCGTCGGCCCCAACGGCGCCGGCAAGACCACCTTGTTCCGTATGATCACCGGCGAGGAAGACCCCGATGAAGGCCAGGTCGGCGTCGATCGCGGCGTCACCATCGGCTATTTCAGCCAGGACGTCGGTGACATGTCGGGCCGCAGCGCCGTGGCCGAGGTGATGGATGGCGCCGGCCCGGTCAGCGAGGTCGCCGCCGAGCTGAAGGCGCTCGAGACCGCCATGGGCGACCCCGATCAGGCCGACGACATGGAAAACCTCATCGAGCGTTACGGCGAGGTGCAGGCCCGCTTCGAGGAGCTCGACGGCTATGCGCTCGACGGCCGCGCCCGCGAGGTTCTGGCTGGCCTCAGCTTCACCCAGGAGATGATGGACGGCGATGTCGGCGCGCTCTCGGGCGGCTGGAAGATGCGCGTGGCGCTCGCCCGCATCCTGCTCATGCGGCCCGACGCCATGCTGCTCGACGAGCCGAGCAACCATCTCGATCTCGAAAGCATCATCTGGCTCGAGCAGTTCCTGCGCGGCTACGAGGGTGCGCTGCTGATGACCTCGCATGATCGCGAGTTCATGAACCGCATCGTCGGCAAGATCATCGAGATCGACGGCGGCTCGCTCACCACCTATTCCGGCGATTACGAATTCTATGCGCAGCAGCGCGCGCTCAACGAAAAGCAGCAGCAGGCGCAGTTCGAGCGCCAGCAGGCCATGCTCGCCAAGGAGATCAGCTTCATCGAGCGCTTCAAGGCGCGCGCCTCCCACGCCGCGCAGGTGCAGAGCCGGGTGAAGAAGCTGGAGAAGATCGAGAAGGTCGAGCCGCCGAAGCGCCGCCAGTCCGTGCAGTTCGACTTTCCGCCGGCGCCGCGCTCGGGTGAAGACGTGGCCACTTTGAAGAACGTCCACAAGAGCTACGGCAGCCGCGCCATCTACGAGGGCCTCGACTTCCAGGTGCGCCGCCGCGAGCGCTGGTGCGTCATGGGCATCAACGGCGCCGGCAAGTCCACTTTGCTGAAACTCATTGCCGGCTCGGCCGAGCCGGACAACGGCACCGTCGCTATCAGCAGCACCGTCAAGATGGGCTATTTCGCCCAGCACGCCATGGACCTGCTCGATGGCGATCGCACCGTGTTCGAATCGCTGGAGGATTCATTCCCCCAGGCGGGGCAGGGCTCGCTGCGCACGCTCGCCGGCTGCTTCGGCTTCTCCGGCGACGACGTGGAGAAGAAATGCCGCGTGCTCTCCGGCGGCGAAAAGGCGCGGCTCGTCATGGCGAAAATGCTCTACGACCCGCCGAACTTCCTAGTGCTCGACGAGCCGACCAACCATCTCGACATGGCGACCAAGGAAATGCTCATCACCGCGCTCTCGCAATACGAAGGCACCATGCTCTTCGTTTCGCACGACCGGCATTTTCTGGCGGCGCTGTCGAACAGGGTGCTGGAGCTGACGCCCGAGGGCGTGCATCAGTATGGCGGCGGGTATACGGAATATGTCGCGCGCACGGGGCAGGAGGCGCCGGGGCTGCATGGGTGAGGGGTCAGACTGGGTAATTAGATTGCGGCAGGGATTGGATCGGTGCCTTCGCTGAGAATGGCGAGGTAGCGACGGTAACTGAATACGCGACCGCGTTTTCGGCCAGTGATCTCCTCGACAACGCCAAGGCGTTCAAGCTCGGCAAGCGCAGCGTTGATCGTGGGCGCTGACAGGCCCGTTCGTTCGACCAACTGATTTGCAGTGAGATACGGGTTTCGCTGAAAGAGGTCGTGAATCCGCAGTGCTGAGCCTGCACGCTCGCTCTCGACTGTGATGCGCTCGCGATCTTCTTTGAACAACTCCACAATTCGAGTAGCAGCATCGAATGCTTGGTTGGCCGTGTCGGCGACACCAGCAAGAAAGAAGTCGAGCCACGCCTCCCAGGCACCATTCTCGCGTACTTCCTGAAGCAGCCGATAATAGTCCGCGCGATGGGTTTTCAGGTACAGACTCAGATAGAGCAGCGGCTTGCGCAGGACGCCGTTGACACAAAGATAGAGCGTCACCAGCAACCGGCCTATACGGCCATTGCCGTCCAGAAATGGATGGATCGTTTCGAACTGGACGTGCAAAAGGCCCGCCTTGATCAATGCAGGAAGCTGGGAGGTTTGCTCGTGCATGAAGCGCTCAAGAGCATCTAGACAGGCATCCAACTCGGTCACGGGCGGCGGCACGAAGAGTGCATTGCCGGGGCGGGTGCCCCCAATCCAATTCTGCGATCGTCGGAACTCGCCTGGGCTTTTGGTGCCGCCGCGTCCGCTTTGCAGAAGTCGCTCGTGCATTTCTCTGACGAGACGCAGGGACAGCGGTAGCGTCTCCAACCGTTCCAAGCCATACATCATGGCATCGACATAGTTCGAAACTTCGCGGATATCGTCGATGGGTTGGCCGGCTTGCGCCTCCGTCTCGAACCGAAGCAAGTCCGAGAGAGACGATTGAGTACCCTCGATTTGCGACGAGAGGACAGCCTCCTTCCTCACATACATGTAGAGAAACAGTTCCTGGCGGGGCAACAATATTGTTATGCCGTCGAGACGGCCCAATGCTCGTTCCGCCAAGCTGAGGCGGTCCAAGAGGGGGAGCACATCGATCGGCGGGGCAGGTGGCAATGGCGGAGGCACGAAGGCGCGTACCGCCTCACCTGCGACAGGTATCTCAACGAAGCGGCCCAGCCGCAGATTGGGTTCCGGATCGGCCATGCGCAGATTATGGAGAGTTGATGTTATTTAAGCAATAAGCGTTTGGCTTAAATAGCGGATTGGCTAAGATAAGCTCGCTTAAATAACAGCCTATAGATATGCCCCCCTGCCGGCCTTGAGCTCGGAGGCAGATAATTCCTTTTCAATAATGCGGCGGTGGCGGTTCCGGCACGCCGCGCGGATCGCCCATGTTCTGGAACTCCTCACGCAATTGCGCCACCTGCCGCTCGAGCATGTCGATCCGGCGCCATTGCGCCGTGATCACTTCGTTCAGGTCCGCCAGCGTCCGGTCCTGATGGGCGATACGGGTTTCGAGCGCATCGAGCCGGCTCGGCTCGGAGGGGGCATCGCTCATGTCTGATCCTTTGCGTTGACGTTCTTTGAACGGGTCGGTTGTAAGCTGAGGGTGTGGACCTGAAAACCCAACAGAAGCTCTTATCCTGAGGAGGCGCGCAGCGCCGTCTCGAAGGCAATATGTCTTAAGGACTGGGCGACAGGCGAGAACAGAAAATAAGGCGCTGCCTGATTGCGGCGTGACGCCCTCGTCCTTCGAGACACGCCTTTCAGGCGTTCCTCAGGATGAGGGCTTCTTTGTCAATTGAAGCAAACATCAAGTGGGGGACAGCATGAGACGCATCGCGGGCGCCGCCCTTCTTTTAACAGTTCTGGCCGGAAACGCTTTCGCCGAAGGCCCGATGCCGGTGCCGCCCATCGCGGTGAAGCCCATCGCCTCGCTCGACAAGACCGCGTCGGGCCAGCCGATCACCTTTCCGCAAGGCCCCGGCCGCGTGATCGTCGCCGAATATGTCATCGCGCCGGGCGCGATGTTGCCGCTGCACAAGCACCCCTATCCGCGCTTCGCCTATGTGCTGCAGGGCACACTTGAGGTGACCGACAAGGACACCGACCAGACCTTCACCTACAAGCCCGGCGATGTCGTCGTCGAAGTCATCGACCAACGTCATCTCGGCCAGAACAAGGGTAGCGACGCCGTGCGCCTGCTGGTGCTGGACACGACGCCGACGGATGTGAAGGGCAATGTGGTGGTGGAGAAGTAAGGGGCCACCAAGATCGGAAAGACTCTTTGATGAAGATGCGGCTAAATCATGCGGAGTGGAGACGTCGATCAATGCATTGCGACAGTGGTGTCCACTTGGTCAGGCAGACTCATAATGGCCGCTATGAGCAAATTGGCCGTTAATCTCTTCGTAACCACGATGTATCCAAATGAGATACGAGCTGATTCGCTCGTCTGAGGGCTATATTATGCAAAATACTTCGCACGCTGTGATGGCGCAACGCGTCGAAGCCAGCGATAGCCCAGATGATTTCCCGACACCCCCATGGGCTACGCGGGCACTGCTCGAACATATCATTGACGAGCCGAATTTTAAGAATCTAAGCTGCCTGGAGCCGGCATGTGGTGCAGGACACATGGCGAAAGTGCTTAAGGAATATTTCGGCGAAGTCCGTTATTCCGATGCCTACAAGTACGGATATGGGCCTGTTCGTGATTTTCTTACCTACCCGTACGAAACCAACGCTGTTGATTGGGTCATCACTAATCCTCCCTTCCGGCTTGCCGAGGAGTTCGTACTTAGATCCTTGAACGTAGCTCGGAGTGGCGTGGCGATTTTGGCACGCACTGTCTTTCTTGAGAGCGCAGGCCGATATCAAGCAATCTTCATGAAGCAGCCCCCAAGCAAGTTCGCTCAGTTCGTCGAGCGAGTGCCAATGGTCAAGGGACGGCTGGATCAAAAAGCCAGCACTGCCACCGGATATGCTTGGTTGGTATGGGAGAAGCGGCGTCAAGGGCAACCGCGGCTGATGTGGGTGCCTCCTTGCCGAAAGGACTTGGAAAAGCCTGGAGATTATAGTCTTCCAGGCACCACGACTAAAGCCGTTAGGTCTCGTTAGACTCGTAACGCTTAACAGCCTCTTCTAAGATTTTGATGACATCTGGCAACCCTGCGCCGGGCTTCTTCGCCTCTGCGAGCGCATGTTTGACGGCAATGTGCAAGCGCCGTCCCTTAATGCCCGGCGCGCCCTTCGGAGGCAATTTGCTACTTGGTGCCGCTACAGGAGGGCCATATTTGCCGTCTTTCGTTTCCTTTATCCGACCTTGGTTCACTCCAAACCATGCAGCAATATCATGGTTTCGATCGCCGCGATTAGCCATCCCAATCACTATGCTAACGTCACTCGAAGTTATGTGGTGCCCGCTTTTAGCTGCCGTCATGGTTCATCCCCCAACAACTGAAAGATTGAACCATATCTGATACATAGGAGTCGAGTCCCGCGTCACATAAGACCAGACCTTTAACAACGACCGCCGTGCGCCTGCTGGTGCTGGAAACCACACTGGCCGATGTGACAGGCAATGTGGAGGTGGAGAAGTAACGATAGCCTCGGTGTGTCATTCCCGCCAAGCGAAGCGCAGAGCGGGAATCCAGGAAGCAACGTGCGCTTTCCCGATGTCTGGATTCCCGCTCGCCTGCTGCGCAGGCGTCGGGAATGACAAATGGCGCCATCTTGCGATGACGCCATCTGCAATCTTCTAAAACCGCAAGCCTACTTCAGGCTGTCCGGCACGACGCCGCCGGATTCGGCGAGCTTGTCCATCACCTGCTTGTGCAGCCACACGTTCATCTCGGCGGAGCCGTCGAGCGCGCCCTTGTAACCGAGTTCCTGGGCCAGCTCCTTGCGGGCGGCGAGGCTGGAGTCGAGGTTGAGGAGTTTCATCAGGTCGACGATCGATGTCTTCCAGTTGTAGTCCGAGTGGCCGGACTTGGCGGCGATGCCCTCGATCATGCCGACGACCTGATCGTGGGTGATCGGGGCCGGCTTGGCGCCTGCGGGAGCTGCCGGGCTGCCTGCGGAGGTGGCCGCCGGCGGAACGGTGCCGGCCGGCGCAGCCGCCGGCGTGTCAGCCGCCTTGGCATGGCCGAAAATGGCCGACGCGATCTTGCCGAAAATGCTCATGATCTGATCCTTTCATAAATAGGCACGGTATGAAACAGGGCTATCTTAGCGGCGGCGCGTAGAGGATGCCACCGTTCGACCAGAGCTGGTTCAACCCGCGCGGCACGCCGAGGCGTGAGCGAGAGCCTATATTGCGTTCGAACATCTCACCGTAATGACCGACGGCGCGCACGGCGCGCACGGCCCAGTCATTGTCGAGCCTGAGCAGGGCGCCGAAGCCGCCCTCCGCGCCGGTGAAACGGCGCACGTCGGGCTTGGTCGATTTCATCGCCTCGTCGAGCGTGTCGGTGCCGATGCCGAGGTCCTCGGCATTGATCAGGGCGAAAACCGTCCATTTCACCAGGTTGAACCAGGCGGTGTCGTCGCCGCGCACGGCAGGGCCGAGCGGCTCCTTCGACACCACATCGGGCAGGATCACGGCCGCGTCGGGCTTGGCGAGATTGAGCTTTTCGCCATAGAGCGCCGACTGGTCGGCGGTGAACACGTCGCAGCGGCCGGCTTCCAGCGCCTTGATCGCTTCCGCCGGCGAGGCCACCGCCACCTCGCGATAGGTCATCGAATTGGCCTTGAAGAAATCCGCCAGGTTGAGCCGCGTCGTGGTGCCTTCCTGGACGCAGATGGACGTGTCGTTGAGTTCGAGCGCCGAGGTCACCTGCGGCTTGCGCAGCACCAGAAAGCCCTGGCCGTCGTAATAGGTTGTGCCGGCAAACAGCAGGCCCTGGCCGGCTTCGCGCTCGAAGGTCCAGCTCGAATTGCGCGAGAGGACATCGATGCTCTTGTTCTTCAGGGCGTCGAAACGGTCCGTCGCCGACAGCGGCGTGAAAGTGACCTTGTTCGGATCGTTGAAGATGGCGGCGGCAAGCGCGCGGCAGAAATCGACATCGAAGCCGTTCCATTTGCCGTCGCTTGCGCGCTCGGAGAAACCGCCGAGCCCATTGCTGACGCCGCACGAGAGCGTGCCGCGCTGCTTGACCTCGTCGAGCGTGCCGGCCAGCGCCGGCAGCGCCGTGGTCAGGACGAAACCCGCAAGCGCTATTCGGGTAAAACTCAACATGATCGCTCCCGCGATTGGGCCTTTGGGCCAGATCAAAGCTGCGCCGAGTGACGAATGACGACTTTGGCGCCCATTGCGGCGCGCGAATAAAGGTCGATGACATCGCCGTTGGCGAGACGGAAACAGCCCGATGAAATCGACTGTCCGATCGTCTCCGGCTGGTTGGTGCCATGAATGCGGTAGACGGTGGAGCCCAGATACATGGCCCGCGCGCCCATCGGATTGCCCGGTCCGCCGGCCATGAAGCGCGGCAGATAGGGCTGGCGCGCGATCATCTCGGGTGGCGGCGTCCAGTCCGGCCATTCCGCCTTGCGGGTGATCTTGACGAGCCCCGACCAGGTGAAGCCTTCGCGGCCGACGCCGATGCCGTAGCGCAGCGCCCGGTTGTTGGGCATGACGAGATAGAGGAACTTCTCGGAGGTATGGATCACCAGCGTGCCCGGCGGCTCGTTGGAGCGGAAGAACACAAGCTGGCGCGCGAACGGCCCGCTCTTGATGGTGGCTTCCTCGGTCGAGATGCGGCCGGGCTCGTCACCGATATCCATCGTCTCGCGCTGCGCCGCGGCCGATGCCGCCTGCGCGTGCACGAGAGATGGCGACAGCAGACCCACAAGCAGCAGCGCCGATGCCGCAGTCGTCTTCATCATGGTCCGCATCGCTCAGCACCGCACATAGATGAAAGTGCCATAACGCGTGTTCGCGTCGGGATCGACGTAGCGCATGATGACTTCCTTATCGGTCATCGAGACGATCTCGCGATCCTGCGGATCGCCCGGCGGCGTGGCGAAGCCGAGATAGGTCTTGCCGTCGCGCGAGCGTTTCAGCGCGAGTTCATATTCCTTGGTGTCGTCGGCGACATGCATCATCACGCCGTCGGTCGGGCCCTTCTTGATGGCATACGGGCTCCTCGTGCAGAAGGAGCGCGCCATCCGCTCGGTGCGGACACGATCCTTCTCTTCCCGGTAGGAGGCAATGCCCCATTTGCCGACCAGCGCATCGGCAGGCATTGTGGCGACGGCTGACGGTGCCGGTGTGGGCGCCATGGTCTCGACCGTCCCGCAGCCCGCAAGGCCCGCGCTCAATACGATCAGGACGCCATACTTGAAATTGTGCATTCCCTCGCCTCACGCCTGCGTACATGTAGCTCACTCGGCGTGAAACTTAAGGGGCGATCGCGAGCTTGTCTATCCCCCGATCCTGGCCCGATCCTTTCGTAGTAAATCACGGGATGGCCGTCTCAATCGGCTTCGCTGAACACTTCCTCACGCTTCTGCCGGATGGAAGGAATGATCCCCATGCAAAACACAGCGAGCGCGATCACAAGGAAGGTCAGGCTGATCGGGCGGTCGAAAAAAATAGCCGCAGAGCCGCGCGACAGGATCATCGAGCGGCGTAGCTGGTCTTCGAGCATCGGGCCAAGCACGAAGCCCAGCAGAAGCGGCACGGGTTCGCATCCGAGCTTGATCAGCAGGTAGCCCAGGAGGCCGAAGACCGAAATCGAATACAGATCGAACGCGTTCGAATTGACGCTGAACACGCCGATCGTCGAGAAGGCGACGATGGCTGGAAACAGCACGTAGTAGGGAACGCTGAGCAGCTTCACCCAGATGCCCACCAGCGGCAGGTTGAGCAGCACCAGCATCAGATTGCCGACCCACATCGAGACGATGACGCCCCAGAACAGCGTTGGCTGCTCGACGACGATGTTTGGCCCCGGCACGATCCCCTGCATGATCATCGCGCCGATCATCAGCGCCGAGACGGCATTGATCGGCAGGCCCAGGGTCAGCATCGGAATGAACGATGTCTGCGCTGCGGCATTGTTGGCGCTCTCCGGCGCCGCCACACCTTCGATCGCGCCTTTGCCGAACCGCTCCGGCGTTTTCGAGACCTTCTTTTCAACCATATAGGCTGCGAACGAGGACAGCACCGCGCCGCCGCCGGGCAGGATACCCAGTGCCGAGCCGATCACGGTGCCGCGCAGGATCGGCGCGGTCATGGCGCGGATGTCTTCTCTGGTCGGCATCAGGCCGGTCACGCGGGTGATCATCACGTCGCGTGTCTTTTCGTCCTCCAGGTTGCGCATGATTTCCGTCAGGCCGAACATGCCAACCGCAATCGAGATGATTTCGATGCCGTCGGCGAGTTCGAAGAAGCCCATGGTAAAGCGCGGCGTCGCCGTATAGCGATCGGTTCCGACAAGGCCGAGCAGGATGCCCAGAACCACCATCCCCAGGGCCTTTGATATGGCTCCCGAAGCGATGATAACCGACGCGACAAGTCCGAGTACCATCAGCGAGAAATACTCCGGCGGTCCGAATTTCAGAGCCACGGCGCTCAATGGCGGCGCCGCCACGGCGACGATCAGTGTCGCCACGGTTCCGGCAAAGAACGATCCAAGCGCCGCCGTGGCGAGCGCAGGCCCGGCTCGCCCCTGACGGGCCATCTGATAGCCGTCAAGCGCAGTCACCGCCGATGACGATTCGCCCGGAAGATTGATCAGGATCGCCGTGATCGATCCGCCATATTGGGCACCGTAATAGATGCCCGCCATCATGATGAGGGCCGACGTCGGATCGAGCGCAAACGTCAACGGCAGCAGCATGGCGATGGTCGCCGTCGGACCGATGCCGGGCAGCACGCCGATGAGCGTTCCCACCAGGGTCCCGACGAAGCAGTACAGCAGCTTCGACGGCTGCAGGGCGATGGAAAAGCCGATGCCGAGATTGTTGAGAATATCCATTCGCTCAGCCGCCCAACCAAGGACCGATTAACGGGACCGGCAGGCCAAGCCCATAGCTGAACAGAACCACGCAGAAAGCCGCCAGCGACAGGCTGACTACGGCGGCACGAAGCACGCTCATGTGCCGGCTCGCCAGCGCCGCACAGAAAACCGTCAGGACCAGCGATGGCGCCAGGCCAAGACCCACGATCGTGCTGCCGAAAATGATCGGCGCGGCGCATGTGAAGAGAACCGCGCGCCACGACACGGCGCCGATGGAGTCGGGGCGCACGCCGATGCTGCGCAGTGCGATGAAGGCGCCGAGGAGAATGAGAATGCCTGCCAGGATCGGCGAAAAGAAGCCGGGCCCCATGCGCGACAGGGTTCCCCGTTCCAGGCCATAGCCTGCGAAGAGGAACCAGGCGCCGAGCGCGATAAAAATCCCGCCGGTGGCCGTATCTTTCCAGTTGACCAGCATGGATCTCTCAATGCCTCCGTGGATACGACAACCGAGTCGTCATTTCATCTGGATCTTGGCGGCTTCTATGACGCCGCTCCAGCTTTTCACTTCCGACCGCATGTGGGCGGCAAGCTGCTCGGGCGTGCTGGCAATCAGTTCGAAGCCGAACTTCGTGGCCCTTTCGATAACGTCGGGCTGGGCCAGCCCCTTCGCCACGTCTGCTTGAATCTTGTCGACAAGGGGCTTTGGCATATTGGCGGGTCCATAGAGCCCATACCAGGCGCCGCTGGTAAACCCCGGCAGTCCTGCCTCATCCATCGTCGGCACGTCCGGCGCATTGCTCAGCCGCTTTTTTGCCGATGTCGCCAGCGCCCTGACCTTTCCGGCCTTGTACTGTTCGAGCGAGTCGGGGGATTGAAAGCCAAATGCGGCCTCGCCGGTGATGATGGCGGTCAGCGCCTGCGGCGCCGAATTATACGGAACGTGCACCAGATCAACGCCGGTTCGCATCTTGAAACGCTCGCCGGTGAGATGCGGCATGTTTCCGGTCCCGGTCGAAGAGTAATTGAGCTGGCCGGGTCTCGCCTTCGCATAGGCGATGAACTCCTGCAGGGTCTTCACCGGAACTTCGGGATTGACGAGCGCGATCGTCGCAACGTTCGACAGATGCGAGATCGGCGTCAGGTCCTTCAATGCGTCATAGGGCGGCTTCTCCGGCAGCAGGCTCTGGAAGATGACGATCGGGCTGGCGTGAGACACCAGCAGTGTATAGCCGTCCGGTGCGGATTTGGTGACAGCCTGCACCGCAAGAACGCCGCCTGCGGCGCCGCGATTATCGACGACCACCTGGTAGCCGACACGCTGCAGGACTTCAGCCACAAGGCGGGCGTTATAATCAGTCGGGCCGCCGGCAGCGGTGGCGACGATGATGCGAACCGGCTTGCCCGGGAAGTTAGCCTGAGCCGCCGCGGGCAGCGCCTGCAGGCTCAGCGCAGCGGCCAGCAGGACCGCAAACTGGATCGGCGCACATGGCTTGCGCATCGGTGCTTCCCCCCAAATCTCTTCTTCCGCAAAGTGTCGCACGCGGCTGGGGGGCCGTCCATTTCTGGACGGTGAACCGCCTGCTTCTCGTTTGGAACTTGCCACCCGCGCTGGCCGACACCATGGTCCAGCCATAACAGTCAGGGAGGCCGGAATGGCTCAGTCGACCATGAATTCGACATCCGCCAGCGCAGATACAAAGCAGGCCGCACTGGCCGGCATCAGGGTTGTCGACTTCACCCAGTTCGAGGCGGGACCGGCCTGCACCGAGACTCTGGCATGGCTCGGCGCCGACGTGATCAAGGTGGAACCGATCAACGGCGAGCAGAGCCGCAAGGCCTCGGCGGCCAGGGCCAACGAAGACTCGTCCTATTTCATGCTTCTCAATGCCAACAAGCGCAGCGTCACCTGCAATCTGAAGAACCCCGCCGGGCTCGCCCTGGTGATCGACCTGATCAAACAGTCCGATATCCTGGTCGAGAATTTCGGCCCCGGTGTCATCGAGCGTCTGGGGCTGGGCTATGAAGAGGTTCGCAAGATCAACCCGCGCATCATCTTCGCGCAGATCAAGGGCTTTGCCCCTGATGGTCGCTGGGCCGACTATCTGGCCTTCGACATGATCGCCCAGGCTGTCGGCGGCGCCATGTCGATCACCGGCGAGCGCGACGGCCAGCCGATGAAGTCGAGCGCGACGATCGGAGATACCGGCTCGGGTATTCACACCGTTGTCGGCATTCTCGCGGCGCTCTATCAGCGCGAGAGAACCGGCGTCGGCCAACGGGTCGAAGTGGTGATGCAGGAAGTCGTCGCCAATTTTTGCCGTGTCTCCTTCGCCAGCAACATGCTGCATGACAAGGCCGCCGAGCGGAACGGCAATCAGAGCGTCCTGGCCTCGACGGCGCCGAGCGGCGCCTATCCCTGCGCCGGTGGCGGCCTGAACGATTACTGCTTCATCTATTCCACCCGCGCCGGCAGCCGCCACTGGGAACGCATCCTGTCCATGATCGGCCGCGACGACCTGCAGAATGACGAGCGCTTCGCCAGCCCGGAGGCCAGGTACAGGAACCGAGCCGTCATCGACGAGATGATCAGCGCCTGGACCAGACAGCATGACAAGTTCGAGGTCATGCGCATCTGTGGTGAAAACGGCGTTCCCGCCGGTCCCGTCCTCGACACCAAGGATCTGCAGGAAGATCCCGACATGCTGCGGCGTGGGATGTTCGTCACCGTGACGCATCCCTCGCAGGGCGATTTCATCATGCCGGGATTTCCGGTGAAGCTGTCGGAGTCAGAGGTCAAGGTCGTCTGCTCGCCGGTTCTCGGCGCCGATACGAACGACGTCTATGGCGGTCTCCTCGGGCGCACGCCTGAACAGATCGAAGCCTTGCGGCGTGAGAAAGCGATCTGAACATGAAAATCACCGGTTCGGCCCTCCTGTCCCGTGCGTTGAAACGCCAGGGCGTCGATGTGATGTTCTTCATCATGGGCGCGCCGACCCACGATGCCGGCCGCAGCATCATCGCCGACGGAATCAGGCTTGTGGACGTGCGGCACGAACAGGCCGGCGCGATGATGGCGCATGCCTATGCGCGGTTGCGCGGCAGGCCCGGTGTCTGCATGGGTGCATCCGGCCCCGGCACGATCAATCTCACCACGGGCCTTGCCAATGCGCTCGTCGATTGCGCGCCGGTCGTGGCATTGGGCGGCGCGGCGCCGGTCGCTCAATATGCCATGGGCGCGTTCCAGGAGATCGATCAGGTCGCCATCATGAAGCCGGTGACAAAATGGGCCGAGCGCGTCTACGACGCACGCCGCATTCCCCAATATGTCGCGACCGCATTCGCCACCGCCATGGCCGGCAAGCCCGGTCCTGTCTATCTCGATCTTCCCGGCGATGTGCTGGCGCAGGAGGTCGAGGAGGACGACATCCGCTGGCCTGTCACGCCCAAAGGTGATCTTTTTTCGCGCCCGGCCGCAGCGCCGGACGATATCGCCAGAATTGTCGCCCTGCTTGGAGAGGCCAAGAAACCGCTCATTCTGTCGGGATCCGGCATCCTTTATTCCGGCGCTGCCAGCCAGTTGCAGGGCTTGATCGAGAAGGCCGGAATTCCGTTCTATACGACGCCTCAGGGGCGCGGTGTCGTGCCGGAAGATCATCCGTATTTCTTTGGCGCGGCACGTTCCACCGCGTTGAAGGAGGCCGATCTGGTGCTGGTCGTCGGCACGAGGCTGAACTACGTCTTCAGCTTCGGCCGTCCGCCCGCCTTCTCGCCATCGGCCAAATTCATCCGCATCGATATCGATGCCGCGGAGATCAACGCCAGTACGCGCCTGACCCTCGGAATCGTCGCCGACGCGCGCACCGCACTCGAACAGTTGAGCGCCGCGCTCGACGGCAAGGTCTCGCCGCAGACTTACGAAGCCTGGCGCACGCACCTGCACGAGCTTGACGAGAAGCGCAAACAGTCGAACGAAAAGCTGCTCGCGACGGACGAGATGCCCATCCATCCGCTGCGCCTGTGCAGGGAAGTCCGCGATTTCATCCGCCGCGATACGATCCTGGTTGTCGATGGACAGGAAATCCTCAACTACGGTCGTCAGGCTATTCCCTCCTTCACGCCAGGGCATCGGCTAAATTCCGGCACGTTCGGCACCATGGGCGTGGGCTTACCTTTCGGCATCGGCGCCAAGGCGGCCAAGCCCCATGCGGATGTCGTGGTCTTGCACGGCGACGGCTCTTTCGGCCTGAACGCCATGGAGCTCGATACGTCCATCCGCCATAAACTGCCGGTTCTCGTCGTCATCAGCCTCAACGGCGGCTGGACCGGCGATCCCGAACGCACCAAGCCTGGTCGGGATCTGGGCTACACCCGTTTCGACAGGATGGCGGAAGCGCTTGGCTGCCATGGCGAATATGTCGAACGCTCGGACGACATCAGGCCCGCCCTGGAACGCGCAGCCAAAGCCGTCGCCAACGGTCAGACGGCGGTCGTCAATGTCGTGACGGACTGGCGGGCAAGGGCCGAAATGCGGGCTTTCACCAGCGCCAAAACCTGAGGCTGGTTGCGGACCCATTCACCCATGGTAGTCTCTCCGGGCGACGGCTGAACCGCCGCGAGAGGGAAAAGGGATGGGGCGCTTCAGTCTTTCGGCCTTGGTGCGGCGTGTCGATCTTCTGACCCTGAAGCTCTTTCTCGCCGTGGCGGAAGAGGGGCAACTCGCCCGCGCCGCCAGCCGGGAGCATATTGTCCCTTCCGCCGTCACCAAGCGAATCCAGGAACTGGAGGAAACGATCGGCGAACGCCTGTTCGATCGCGGCCCCAAAGGCACTGTGCTCACCCCCATCGGGCAAGTCGTTGCCCGCTACGTGCGCGAAATGTTCAGCGGCATCGAACGCATGCGCATGGAGATTGACGACACGGCAGACATGGCGAGGGGCAGGGTGCGCATCTGCGCCACCGAATCGATCATTGTTGAATTCCTGGCCGACGACATTCACCGCTTTGCCCAGGACAATCCCAGCGTTTGCGTCGAATTGCTGCCGCAGCAGGCGATCGACCTCACTGAGGATATCGAGATGGGCCAGATGGACATCGGCCTCTTCGCCGCCTACGGAAGTGGCGGCGCGCCCTGCATCAAGGGCGCGAGCGTGCGCGAATACCGCTGCGATCAACTGGTCGCTGTCGTTCCAAGGGGCCATGCCCTGACCGGGCTCGAACAATGTTCACTGATGGATCTTGTCGATGCCGGTCTGATCGGCTTGCGGCCCACATCTCCGCTGATGGTGCATCTGCGCAAGACAGCGGAGGCCGAAGGCTTCACGCTGCACTTCGTCTCGGAAGTCACGACCAATGAATCGGCGCGTGCCTTGGTCAAGGCCGGTCTCGGGGTCAGCATCCAGCCCAGAGGCGTTCTCGACCTCGAAGATTACGAGCGCATCAGCCTGATCCCGTTGACGCACGCATGGGCATGCCGGCGGCTCTATCTTGCCGTCCAGTCCCGTCAACCATTGAACGATGCGGTGCGGGCGCTTGTGGCGCAGCTTGCCGAAGCCGGCGCCGTGGCTGCACTTTAGAGCATTTTCGAGCGCAGTGGCTGCCGGTTCGCGTGAAGAAAATGCATCAAACGCTTTGGAGCATCGGCGGCTACTTTCCCGCGGCGTCTCCATTGGCGATACGCCGCAGGCGTGCAACCACGGCAGCCGGCGTCGCGTAGGCATGGCTGACGATCTTCTCGGTCTGCTCGGCCGTGCGAGGCACATTCACGCCGAGCTTGAGCCGATCGGCCTCCTGGAGGAACGCCGGATCGACAAACGTTTCGGCCAGGGCAGTCCTCATGAGTCTGACGCGATCATCCGCAACACCCGGCGGCATCAGATACGGTCGCCCAAGCGCCAGCGGTGCGATTGCTGCCTGAAGCAGCAACCTGTCTTCGTCATTCTTCAGGAAGTCTCTGACATTCGGTGTTGCACCAAGCTCTTTTTCGTTCTCGGGGCCGTATTGAACGATGAACTTGATCTTCCGATCGCGGACCCAGTCCGGCTTGGTCGCCGAAAGCGAGCTCCAGAAGATGCTCGGATATCCGTCGACTTCGCCTCGCTCCATCGCCATGAAGCTCTCGGTCTGTCCCGGATATCCCAACACCGTTTTCAGTTTGAGACCCAGCAGTTCGTTGAGCAGTCTGGCATAGAAGGCAGGCGTCGAGTTCGCGCCTGAGATTGCCACAGTCACGGGCTTCTGCCGGAGATCCGCCACCGTGTTGGCGTCGACGCTGTGCCAGACGATCAGGAGACCGGTCTCGTAGCTCGGGCTGCCGAGCCAGTTGATCTTCTTCGGATCGTAATCTGCTTCTTTCGTACCGAGCAACGGCTCGAACGGTGTATTGTTCTGCACGCTTCCGATCGTCAGGCCATCTTTAGGCGCAACATTGACCAGATAGTTCGTGGCGACGATGCCGCCGGCACCGGGCATATTGCGCACCACGATGGTAGGCGCGCCAGGTATCTGCTTCGGCAGATGGCGAGCAATGGTACGGGCCAGAAGATCATATCCACCGCCGGCGCTTGAACTGACAATAAGATTGACGACCTTGCCTTTGTAAAAATCGGCGCCCTGTTGTGCCGGGACGGCAGTCGAGCTTGCGACCAGAATGGCCAGTCCCGCAGCGATGACACTCGATCTTAGCATGGCTTCATCCCTTTTCGCTCGTAGTTCGATCTAGCAAAGACAGATCGCGCCTGCAACGCATGGTCGGCTCGTTCGATCGAAACGAATGCGGTGTTCAATCCAGTCAATTGCAATCCAATCCATTCGATCGATCCGTGATCCTGCGCCATTTGGCGCAACGTGCCTGACGGACCGGCCTCCTTCGGTGCTCGCTGTCCGTCGCTCATCATGCAGGTTTCCGACGTCATGGCACAAGCATTGCCTTCTCCTGATCGGATAAAGCAGCGAACAGCAACATCCAAGGCGGAGAAAATAGCGTGAGCAAGCTTCTGAAAATCGCCCATCTGTCCGGCCCCACCGCGACAATCCAGAATTCGCCGCCACTGGTGACATCGAACAAGGCCCGCAAGAAGCACAATCTTCAACTGCTGACCGACGAATACGATGCCTTGCGTCCGCAACGTCTCGCAGCGCCGGTTAAAGTCTACGTCGAACAGTTCTCCGCGCATCCGCTTGAGGAGGATGCGGACGATCTCTATGCCGCACCCGACGGCTATCTCGACGGAGCGGGACGGTTTTCCGACACCCGCAGGAGTCCGAACGACCGCCCCGTTTATGAAATCGAACTTCTGCCCGAAGACGGTCTTTATCCCTTGCCGTACATGGCGCGCCAGAGCGATGGCTCGCCCTGGGAAGAGGAATGCGCTTTCGCCGGTGCGCCCGCTGAAAAGGCGCGGCAGGGATTTTATCCCGACGGCTCGCGTGTCTTCGAGGAGATAGACAGGCTCGGCGTCAATGCCGAAGGAAAGGCGTCGACGATCTCGAATATGGCTTCGGTCTCTTTTTTCCGGGTCATGCCGCCGTCTGGTTTTGTAAAGGGATTGGCGTCGGACAAGCGTCAGGATCAGGGCGAGGGAGATATCGTTCCGGAAACACGCGGGCAGGATTTTTTCCCCTACAAGCCCCGTCATCTCTCGGCGCAGCCGCCGCGGCCTGCACTGGCGCGGCTCACCAACCGCGTGCATGGCATTCTCGCCCAAGGAGATTTTGATGGTGCGGTCTGGACGCAAGGCAGCCCGAACATCGAAGACTCGGTCTACTGGTTCAATCTTCTGATCGACACGACCATTCCGATTGCTGGAAACGCCGCCCAGCGACCGCACGGCGAAATGAGTGCGGACGGCTCGCGAAACATCATCGACTCGATTTCATATATCAAATCGCGTGCCTGGGCCGACCAGAACGGGCACAACCGCTTCGGCACGGTGCTGGTTCAGGATCAGCTCATCCATGCCGCCCGGGACGTGGTCAAAGGCGATGCCAGGCCGGGCGGTTATGTCGTCACCGGTGGCATGGGTGGTATCATCGGCCAGCTCGGTCATAAAAGCCGATGCTTCGTGAAATATGTTCCCGATTACAAGCACACGTTCCGCTCCGACGTGCGGCTGACCGTGCTGCCCGAAACGACCCGGGCCGTGACGCGCGAGAACGGGCACCTCTCCCATGTCGAAGTGCCCATCAAAACCGCGGAGGGCCTGCTGCGTGAAGACGCCATTCCATCGGTGTCCATCGTCAAGGACGGCGGCTACTGCGGTATGGAATGGGACGCGTCGTCCGAACACGAGGTCGATCTCGTCGCGCTGATCGACCACAAGCTGTCCCTGAAGCGCCTCACCGGCCTGGTGGTCGAGGGAACCGCCCCCAACGGCAACATGACGTCATCCGCGCGCATGCGGCTGATTGCACGAGCCGCTTTTTGCGGGATTCCCACGGTCCGCGTCGGCCGTGGCACGCCAAATGGCTTTGTCGACGATCATCCCTTCCTGATCGCCGGCTCCAACCTGACATCGACCAAAGCGCGCCTGCTGCTGATGGCCTGCCTGATGCGGTTCGGCAGCGGGCCGATAGCTGCCGATCCAGCCAATCCGACGGATGCCGAAAAATCCGCGCTGTCTGAATTTGTCCGCCGGTATCAGGAGGTTTTCGATACACATTGAGAATCGGGGCAAGCGAGGTCACCCGCAGCGCGAGACATAGCAAAACATAGGATGACCGGCCCGATCGGGCGTGCTCCCGACCGGGCCGGTAACCAAACGCCGCGAGGCTGTTCTACATATCGTCGAAATAGCTGCGCACGCTCTTATCGGCCGCCTGCACTTCCGGGCCTTCATACGGCATGCCCACTTCCATGGTCTCGTACCCGGCGGCGAACATATTGACGTAAGGCGCGCCGCAGAAGGCGACGGGTTTCACCTTGTCCCAGACGAGATAGCCCTTGGCATCGACCAGGCCCTTGTGCACCGACGCGCCCAGGACATTGCCGACGATCATCGCGCGGTTCAGCCACTCCTTGACCCAGACGACCTCGCATTCGAAATGACGGGTGCATTCGAGAATGCGCGGCGCCTTGACGAATTGCGACGGCAGTGCCGTCAGGCCGGCCTTCTCCAGCTCGTTGACGCCTTTGGCGAACGGCAATCCGACGACCCGCACCTTCTCGAGAATATCGCGCTCGAACGACGGCAGGTTCACGACGAACTGGTTGGTCGCCTTGATGTTGGCGGCCGTCTGTCCCGCCGCTGCCGTCGTAAAGGCGATCTGCACCGGATTGTGGACGATGCGAACCGTGGTCGCATAGGACGCCGCATTGACGCGGCCTTCCTCGTCAACGGTCGTGATCATCGACGCATGGCCGCCCGGCGCAAACAGGCGGTCCCAATATTTCTCCGGCTGGTAGACGACATCTTCGGCGTTCATGGGTTCTCCTCAACAGATTCGGTATTGGTTTCAGTCTTGTCGAACGGCTGCCTTCGCCCGCTCGACGATGGCCGGCGGATAGGCATAGAAGCGGTCGATCAGCTTCTGCACGTCTTCGCCGGCCGTGGGTTTGAGATCGAGCTGCAGTTTCTCGGCTTCGGCGACGAACTGCGGATCCTTGATCGTCTCGGCGAAGCCCCTGCGCAGGGCGGCGACGCGCTCTGGCGGCGTGCCCGGCGGCGCGGCATAGGGGCGTCCGTTCGCCTGCGCGCCGAAGATCAGGTCGAGGACCTGCCGGTCTTCCGGGGTCTTGGCAAAATCATAGACGTGCGGAACGTCCTTCAGCTCCGGATTCTTGTTCAATCCCAGTTGCAGCAGCGGCTTGATGCGTCCGGAAGTGAAGTCGTCGCGCCATTCGGTCTTCAGGGTCGAAAGCGGGATGCCGCAGACGCCGTTGACCTCGCCGCGAAGAATGGCGAGCCGCACATCGGCCGAGCCTTTGTACCCCTGGACGAGCTTCAACTTCATCCCGAGAAGATTGCGGACACCGCGCGCCGATTGCGACAGCGGCCCGCCGACGCCCGCGCCCGCGGCGCCGACAAGCACTTCTTTCGTGTACAGATCCTCGATCTTCTTGATCCCCGCCTCGGGAGAAAACGAGCATGTCCCGGTGACTTCGTCGAGGTTGCCGATCCAGTTGAATTTCGACGGGTCGAATTTGCCGCCCGACGCGCCGAGCAGCGGGTCGACGGAAGCGGTATGGGCGAAGGTGGCGATCACCGACCCGTCGCGCGGCGCCACATTTGCAAGCCAGATAGCGCTGGCAAGTCCCGCCGCGCCGACCATGTTCTGCGTGATGACCGTCGGTTGCCCGGGCACGTGTTTGCCTAGATAGCGCGCCACGGTGCGGGCATAAAGATCGTATCCCGTGCCCACTTCATGGCCGACGACGATGCTGAGCGTGCGGCCGTGGTAGAAAGTTTCGACAGCCTGTTGCGCGGATGCGCCGGCAGCGGCCAGGATGGTCAGGCTTGTCACGCAAGCAACGGTAATGAATCGGCGCATTCTTAGTCAACTCCCTGGCGGCTCGTCTCGTGCGAACTCGCGTGCGATCCTAAGTGGTTTACCCGCGCCGATCAAATGATGGGCTGCCGCCCGCGCTCGTTTCTCAAATCCGCGCATTGGCGAAGCACGGCAAGCTTGTTAGCATGCTCAAAATACGATCGAATAATAATGCATGAGGAGGAAGCAAATGAATCGTCTCCGGAACGTCGCGCGGATCATGTCGCTCGCCGTGGGTCTCCACGTCGGCGCGGGCTTGTTCATCAGCAGCGCCAATGCCCAGACGTTTCCATCGGAAGACTTTCATTTCATCGTCGGCTTCCCACCCGGCAGCGGCGCCGACGTGCTGACCCGCTTCTTCGCGGCGAAACTGCAGGCCGTCTCCGGCCGCACCGTCATCGTCGAGAACCGGACGGGCGCCGCCGGCAATATCGCGACGGAAGCGGTCGCCCGCGCCAAGCCCGATGGTCATACGCTGCTGCTTGGCGCCGGCAGCGCCATTGCCGCCGGCATGTATCTGTTCAAGAATCCCACGGTCGATGTGACGAAAGCCTTCCAGATCGCCGCGACTCTCAATCGCCAGGCCTTCATGCTGACGGTCGACGCCAAATCGCCGTACAAAACCGTGGCGGAATTGACGGCCGGCATGAAGGCGAAAGGCGACAAGGCGAGCTATGCGACGACGGCAGCGACCGGCATCGTGCTGGGCGAGATGTACAAGAGCATCACCGGCGTGCAGGCGGTCGAAGTGCGCTACAGGGGCGCGGCTGAGGCGCTGCCGGAACTGGCCGCGGGCAGGCTCGATTACGGCTCGTTCGATCCCGCCTTTACCCTCGCCCAGTTTCGCGCCGGACGTCTGCGCATTCTCGCGCAATCCTCCGCGCAGCCTCTGAAGGCTCTGGAAGGCATCCCGACCATGGAAGCCGCCGGCGTACCGGGCATCGATCTCACATCCTGGTGGGCCATCCACGCGCCGATCGCGACGCCGCGCGCCAACATCGACAAGCTCAATGCCTGGTTCAAGCAGATTTTGACGGACCCGGAGACGGCGAAATTCCTCGGCGATCTTGGCGGCGATGTCTTCATCAGCACGCCGGACGATGCGCAGGCGCTCTTCATCAGGGAAGAGAAGGCCTGGAAGGAATATGTGCGGATTGCCAAAATCGATCCGCAATGAGTTCTGATTCCTTGCAGGCTGACTACGTCATCGTCGGCGCGGGTTCGGCCGGCTGCGTGCTGGCCGAGCGGCTGAGCGCTTCCGGTGCTTCGGTGCTGCTGCTGGAGGCAGGTCCGCGCGACCGCTCGCCACTCATTCATATCCCGGCCGGCGTCGCCAGCCTGATGGGGCATCCGCGCTACGACTGGAATTTCGCCTCCGAGCCGGTGCCTGGCGCCGACGGCCGCGTCATCCGCCTGCCGCGCGGCCGCACGCTCGGCGGCACCAGCTCGATCAACGGCATGGCTTTCGTGCGTGGCATGCCGGCGGACTTCGATGCCTGGGCACAGGCCGGCTGCAAAGGCTGGGGCTGGGACGATGTCCTGCCGCACTTCAAGTCGATCGAACACTTCGATGGAGGGGACGGCGCGCGCGGACACGACGGCCCCATGAAGATCGAGCCCTATCGTTCGACCCTGCCGGTTACGCACAGTTTTGTCGCTGCGGCGCGCGAGAGCGGATTTCCCTTTCTCGAAGACATCAACGGCCATCCCGGCGAGGGCGTCGGTTATTCGCAGATGTCCCGGCGCGGCCGCTTTCGCCAGTCGACAGCGAGCAGCTTTCTCAGCAGCGCCCGTGGGCGCCCCAATCTGCGGATCGTCACCAATGCCTTCATCACCTGCCTGCTGTTTGATGGCCGCCGCTGCACCGGCGTGGCCTGCCGGCTGGATGGCCAGGACGTCGTCGCATCGGCCAATCGCGAAGTCCTGCTGAGCGCCGGCGCCATCGGCTCGCCGCATCTTCTGCAAATCTCCGGCATCGGTCCGGCGGAGCGGCTCCGCGCCGCCGGCATCTATGTGATGGCCGATCACCAGGGCGTCGGCCGCAACCTGGCCGACCATTTCTGCGTGCCGCTGACGTCACGGGTGCAGGGCACGTTGACCATCAACACAATGAAGCGCTGGCCGCGCCTCGGCTGGGAGCTCTTGCGCTATGTCTTCGCGGGCAACGGCGCGCTGACCTTCGGCGCGACGACGGCCTCCGTCTTCTGCCGCTCGCGTCCCGATGTCGAGGCGCCCGATCTGCAACTCCTGTTTTTCCCCGGCAGCTTCCAGACGGTCAACGTGCGCGAGTTCGAGCGCGAGCCCGGCGTGCGCATCTCGGCCTCCCTGGCGCGGCCCTACAGCCGCGGCGAGATCATGGCGCGCTCGCCCGATCCGTCCCAGCCGCCGGCGATCCAGCCGAACTATCTTGCCGACGCCAACGATATCGCCGTGCTCATCGCCGGCCTTCGCATCGGCCGCGATATCCTTTCTCATGCAGGCATTGCATCGCGCATCGTGCGCGAAGTCGCGCCTGGCCCGCAGGCGCAATCGGATGAAGAGCTCACGCGCCACATCCGCGCCACCGGAACCACCATTCACCACCTGGCGGGAACCTGCGCCATGGGAGAAACGCCGCAGGCCGTGGTCGATTCGCGCCTGCGTGTGCACGGCTTCGAAGGGCTGCGCGTCGTCGATGCCTCGATCATGCCGCAGGTCACGACGGGCAATATCAACGCGCCGACGATTATGATCGGTGCCAAGGCCGCCGCGATGATCCTCGAGGATGCGCATTCCGCATAAGCAGTTACTCGATCACCCTGCCACCGGCGCGAGCCGGTCAGCGCGCGGGGCGTCAGCTTCTTCATCGGAGGACAAAGCCGGCGCTCTGCTCCGGCCATATTGCCGTGGCGAACAACCCATCACCCGTTTGAACGCCGTGCTGAAGGCGCTTTCGGACTCATAGCCGAGCGACAGCGCGATGACCGAAACCGGATCGCTCGAATGCATCAGCCTGTCGCCGGCGAGCAGCATGCGCCAGCGCGTCAGGTAGTCCATCGGCGATTTGCCGACCGTCTCCTTGAATTTCAGCGCGAAGCTCGATCGCGACATGCCGGCGCGTTCGGCCAGGTTCTGCAAGGTCCAGGAATGCGCCGGTTCGGCGTGCATGGCGGTGATGGCGGCGGCCATCTGCTTGTCGGCCAGGGCGAAGAGCCAGCCGACGCCGGCTTTGCCGTCTTCAAGATGCAGCCGCAGCGCTTGAACCAGCATCATATGGGCGAGATGCTGGATGACCAGAAAGCCGCCCGGTTGAGCGGCATGCAACTCGTGCATCATCCGCTCCACCGACCAGCGCAGCACTGCCCCATCCGCTTCTTCGCGGATATGCACGATGGGCGGCAACATCGCCAGCAGGATGCTGGCATGATTGCCGGTCAGGGCGAAGCGGCTGCTGATCAGAAAGAAATCGCCGCCGCCATTGTGCGAGACGATGCCGCCGTGCCGCGCAGCTGAGAAAACCGCGACGGCCTCCATGGGCTTGACCGCCATATCGCTCGCCATGCGGAACGGACGCCCGCCCGGCAGCAGGAAACAATCTCCGGTCTCCAGCCGCACCGTTTCCTCGACGCCCTCGACCGACAGCCAGCATGTGCCGTTGACGACGGCGCCGCACTTGATGGTGTCCTGCTGGCCGGGGAACTGGACCGACCAGTCGCCGGCCGCATCGAAGCCGGCGGACATGTAGGAGCGCGGCTTCAGCAGCGAGAGGATGTCTGAGAGCGGATCCATGAGCGTTCCGGACGATTGCGAAGATAATGCGGACTTTAGCATATAGATCGTATTACTTCAAACATCTAAGGTCGCAAGAACAGGCCGCCGAGGCGGTCTGCTGAAAGATATGAAGGAACATGAGATGCGTATTTTCGTCACCGGCGCGTCCGGCTTTGTTGGCTCCGCCGTCGTTCAGGAGCTGATCGGCGCAGGCCATCAGGTGCTCGGCCTCGTCCGCTCGGAGGCTGGTGCCAGTGCCGTCGCTGCGGCCGGCGCAACACCCCATCGTGGCGATGTAGAAGACCTCGACAGCCTGCGCAGCGGCGCGGCCGCGGCCGATGCGGTGATCCACACTGCCTTCAACCATGACTTTTCCAAATTTGCAGCGAATTGCGAGAACGACCGGCGCGCCATCGAGACGCTCGGCTCTGTGCTCACAGGCTCCGCCCGCCCGCTCGTCATCACCTCCGGCATCGGCGTGCTGGTGCCAGGCCGCGTGACGACTGAAGACGATGCGCCGCCGTCGGGCCCCACTGCCAGTCCGCGTGTCGCCTCGGAACAGGCGGCGGCGTCCGTCGCCGCGCGTGGCGTGCGCGTGTCGGTGGTCCGGCTGCCGCCCTCGGTCCATGGCGATGGCGATCATGGCTTCGTACCGATGCTGATCGGCATCGCGCGCCAGAACGGCGCCTCGGTCTATGCGGGCGAGGGTCTCAACCTCTGGCCTGCGGTGCACCGGCTCGATGCCGCGCGTCTCTACCGGCTGGCCGTCGAGAAAGGCGCGGCGGACCAGCGCTATCATGCAGTTGCCGACGAGGGCGTGCCGTTCCGCGAGATCGCGGCCGTCATCGGCCGCGGCCTGAACGTGCCCGTCGTCAGCCGGACGCCCGAGGAGGCCGCCGCGCACTTCGGCTGGTTCGCCCATTTCGCGGCGATGGACTGTCCGTCGACAAGCGCACGCACCCGCGACCTGCTCGGCTGGCAGGCGGCGCAGCCGGGCCTCATCGCCGATCTCGACCGGCCGGGCTATTTCGAAACCTGAGCGACGTCATGCGCCAGCGCGCGGCGGACCACGCGGCGCAGCCAGATCTGCGCTGCATCGTAGTCCTGGCGCGCGTGCCAGACCTGCATGAAGACAAGTTCGGGCACCGCGAAAGGCACGGGCACCGGCATTGCCACAAGCGTGCCGACCGGGCGGAAGAACTCGATCAGCATGCGCCGCGAATGCGCGACGAGATCCGTTCCCGCAACCAGCGACGGCAGGGCCAGATAGTGCGGGACGCTGGAGACGATGCGCCGGCTCATGCCCATCGATCGCAGGATATCGTCGAGCTGAATGCCGGAATCGCTGTTCGGCGACACGGTGACATGAGGCGAGTCGAGAAACGCCTGCAAGGTGAGGGTGCCGTTCTTCAACCGCGGATTGGACGCGTCGGCAATGCAGATCAACTCGTCACGATAGAGCTCTTCACTGCGCAGGCCATCGGCAACCGCCGGGAAAACGCCAAGCGCGAGATCGGCCTTTTCCTCCAGCAGTAGCCGGCATCTATCCATCGGCCCTGCGGTTTCGACGAGGATGTCGGCGTTCGGCGCCTCGCGCCGCACCAGGCGCAGAATGCCCGGCAGGCCTTCCAGGGTCATCGCGTCGCTCATCGCCAGCCGGAACACGCGGCGGGATGTCTGCGGATCGAAATCGGCCGCCGACGTCATCAACGCGTGAATGCCCGACATGGCGCGCTCAAGCGGCTCACGCAAGGCAACGGCGGTGGCGCTGGCGCGCATGGTTGCGCCGTCGCGCACGAGCAGAGGATCGCCGAACAGATCGCGCAGGCGCTTCAGGGCATGGCTGACGGCCGACTGGGTGACGTTGAGCTTCTGCGCCGACTTGGACACGCTTTCCGTCTTGAGCAGCGCATCGAGCACTTTGAGGAGGTTGAGATCGAGGCTTGCCAGGTTCAAGGGTCACCAATACATGAATAGTATTCATGCCTACATGACAAATCAGTGGCTTGCAATCATAGTGTGGCGCCTCCCATAGTCGGCCAAAGCAACTCAGCCGATGCACTCAGGGAGCAAACGCATGAAAACCGTCGGTCATCGCCGCTATGTCGCGGCCCTTCTGCCCATGAACCGCGATATGACCATCGACGAGCAGGCCTATCGCCGCTTCCTGCGCCACTTTGTCGACGACAAGGAATTCGTGAAGGAAGGCGGCCTGTGCGTGAACCCGGAGGCGGCGGAGATTTTCTATCTCACCCGCGCGGAGAAACGCCGCGTTCTCGAAATCTCGATGGAAGAGGCGCACGGCAAATTGCCGGTCATCGCCGGAACCTGGGCGATCACCACGGCGGAGACGGTCGAGACCGCGAAGGACTGCAAGGCGCTGGGCGTCGACGGCATTTTCGTCACTCCGCCCGGTGGCGCGCAGGATGTCACCTCCTGCTGGGATGCCGACCAGTATCCGGAAATCTGGCTCGATCAGATCAAGGAACAGGATCGCGCCGTCGATCTGCCGATCGTCACGCATCCGGTTGGCGGCGCCAAGCCGCCCTTCTATCCGGGCCTGCCGCTCGCCGCGACCCTGCGCATCTGCAAGGAAGTACCCAACATCGTCGGCTGGAAGATGACCTACACCTATGAGGGCTTTCGGCTGATCGCCAAGGGTCTGCGCGGCCTCGACCGCGATGTCGCCGTCATGGGCGCGCTGGCCTCGCGTTTCCACGAATACCGGCTGACCAACATGTTTGACGGCACCCTCAGCGGCTTCTGGAATTTCGCCAAGGAGCCCATGCTCACTCATCTCGATGCCTGGGACCGTCGCGACCTCGAGGGCGCCTGCAAGGTCTGGGACCGCGGCCTCGCCGACCTGCAGGACTACATCGCCGACATGGGGCGCCTGCACATCCGCTACAAGACAGCGACCTGGCTGCGCGGCCTGATTCCAAACCCCTATATGCGTCCGCCCATGCCGAAGCCGATGCAATCCGAGGTCGATACGATCTATCGTCTGTTGAAGAACCTCAATCTTAGCGTTATCCACGCAAGCGAAACCAGGCTCAGCCACTAGCAGGCGGGCGGCGTGGCCGGAAAACTCCGGCTGCGCATCGAGGATAGGGGAGGAGAGGCCGATGGGGGTCTGGAACACAACGCGTGCGCGCGGCCGCGCTTTGGCTGCGGCGCTGACATGACAGGCGCCGCTCAGCTGATCATCGACTTCCACGCTCACGTCCTGCATCCGGCCGTCTACGCGCGGACCATCAACAGGAATGTCGTGAGCGGCTTCGGCGCCCGCGCCATGGAAGAACGTCCGACGCCGGACTCGCCGCGATGGCCCCTGTTCTCGAAGATGATCATCGCCGAAGTGCAGATCGCCGACATGGACGCCAGGGGTATTTCCCATGCTGTGATCGCCACCAGCACGGTGTCGCAAAGCACCTTCTTCGCCGATGCCGGCCTTGCGGCGGAGCTCGACCGCCAGGCCAATGAAGGCATAGCCGGTTGGGTGCGCGCGCATCCCACCCGTTTCACCGGCACCTGCACCTTGCCCCTGCAGGACATGCAACGGGCGCTGGCCGAACTCGATTACGCCACGCGGACGCTTGGTTTGCGCATCGTCAACCTGCCGGCTGCAATCGGCGGGAAGTACCTTGGCGAGGCTTATTTCGAGCCGCTCTGGGATGCGATCTCGCGGCTGGGCCTCGTCGCCATTATCCATCCAGACGGCATCAAGGATCCGGCGTTCCAGGTTCATTCGCTCTGGAACGCCATCGGCCAGGGCATCGAGGAAACCCGCGCCATGGCTTCGCTGATCTATGAGGGCATGCTCGATCGTCATCCAGACGTCGGCATCGTCATGGCCCATGCCGGCGGCTACCTGCCGACCTATATTGCGCGGCTCGACCGCAACGCCACCGCGCATCCCGTCAGCATGCGCAACATCAGCCGCAAGCCGAGCGAATACCTGCGCAATTTCTATTACGACACCGTTACCTACGATCCGTTCGTCATCGACATCGTGCGCCAACGCATCGGCGCCGACCGCATCGTCTTCGGCAGCGACTATCCGTTCGGCGATGACGATCCGCTCGCGCTGATCGGCGCCTGCAACTTCGATCCTGCCACGTATGCGGCCATCACCGGCACGACGGCCGCGCGGCTGATCGCAGGCACAACGCAGAAAATTTCCGGGCAAAATCTTGGGGGGGAATGAGCGGATGATAATGCAACAGAGCAATAGCGTCAGCCAGCAGGAGGTCGTTGCCAGGCTCGAACGCCTGCCGCTCTCGTCCTGGCAGATCAAGACGCGGGTGATCGTCGGCACGGCGACGTTCTTCGACGCCTTCGATGCCTTGGCCATCGCTTTTATCCTGCCGGCCATCATTCCGCTCTGGCATCTGAAGCCGGGCGATATCGGCTGGCTCATTTCGATGGGCTATGTCGGCCAGCTTGTCGGCGCACTCGTCGGCGGCTGGCTCGCGGAGCGTTTCGGCCGCAGGCCGGTGATCGTGGCATCGATCTTCTGGTTCGGCCTGTTCAGCATCGCCTGCGCATTCGCATGGAACTACGAGTCCCTGCTCACCCTGCGCACTTTGCAGGGGCTTGGCCTCGGTGCCGAAGTGCCTGTTGCCGCCACTTACATCAGCGAGCTGGCGCGGGCACGCGGGCGCGGCCGCTTCGTGCTGCTCTTCGAACTCGTCTTCCCCGTCGGCATTCTGGCGGCCGCTCTGCTTGGTCGCTGGATCGTGCCGCATCTCGGCTGGCAATATATGTTCTACATCGGCGGCCTGCCGGCGTTGCTGGCGCTGTTCATGATGCGCCTTATGCCGGAAAGTCCGCGCTGGCTCGCCGGTCGCGGCCAGTTCGGCAAGGCCGAAGCGGCGCTGAGCGACATCGAGACGCGTGTCGAGCGCGCCACCGGCGCCAGGCTGCCGCCGCCGCAGGCGACCAGCATCACGCCAAGCAAGATGAACACCGACTGGCGCGATCTTTTCCGGGGCATTTATCTGCGCCGTACGTTGGTCCTGTGGGTCTGCTGGTTCGCCACTTATCTTGCAAATTACGGCCTCACCACCTGGCTGCCGAGCGTCTACCAGCAGGTGTTCAAGCTGCCGCTCGAACAGTCACTGTCCTATGGACTGATCTCATCCGCGCTGGGCCTCTGCGGCAGCCTGCTCTGCGCCCTGTTCATCGACAGGGTCGGCCGGCGGATCTGGTTCGCATGCGCTTTCTTTGGTTCAGCCATCGCGCTGCTGACGCTCTGGTACATCGGCCCGACGACACCCGAGCGCGTGCTCATCTGCACGACCTTGAGCTTCATGTGCATCAGCACCCTGTCGCTCGCCATGTATCTCTACACATCGGAGCTCTACCCGACCCGCATGCGCGCGTTGGGCTCCGGTACCGCGACGGCCTGGCTGCGCATCGCCTCGATCATCGGGCCTGTCACGGTCGGCGCGCTTGTCGGCACCGCCGGCGGCCTCGGCACCGTGTTTCTACTCTTCGGCGTTGTCGTGCTGGTGGCCGGGGTCATCGTCGTGGCGTTCGGCATCGAAACCAAGGGCAGGGTCCTGGAAGACGTTTCGCCCTAGAGCTTTTTCGGTTCTGATGGAATCAGAACCGAGCTCTAGGTTTTTGTTTTGACGCATTTTCTTCACGCGAACCGGCATCCACTTCGCTCGAAAATGCCCTAGTCAGGTTTGCAGAGGGCGCGCGCCTCACTGCAGCGGGCTCACCGTGCAGTGGATCGCGCCCGGCAAGCCCTCGCCGATCAGGCACCGCAAGGCTGTATCCGTTTCGGCGAGCGGGAACGTGTGCGTGCTCAGCCGGCGCAGATTGTGCCGGTCGGCGGCCAGCATGGCGAGCGCGTGTTCGACGGCCTGATAGCTATGGCCGCGCACGCCCCTGACGTTCAGATATTGCGCGACGATGCGGTTGGCGTTGAAGTTCGAGACCGGGTTCTTGAGATGTCCGCCAAGGATGATGCGGCCGTGGCGACGCGTCAGATGAAACGAGGCGAGGAATGACGCCTCGACGCCGGCGCAATCGAGAACCAGGTCCACCATTTGGCCGCCGGTGAGTTCGGCGACGGTTTCGAGCAGATCCTCGTCGCCCAACTCGATCGTATGATCGGCGCCAAGCAGCTTCGCCATCTCAAGGCGCGCGCGGTCGTTGGGCGTGGAGAGACCCGTCACGATGACCTTGGCAGCGCCGGCTTCCTTCGCCGCGGCGACGCAGGCGAGGCCCTGCTGGCCCGGCCCCTGAATCAGCACCGTTTCCCCCGGTCCCGCCTTGCCCTGCAGATAGGTCCATTCGATACCGTTGGCGATCGGCAAAGCCAGCGCGGCATATTTGGGATCGAGACCGTCCGGCACCCGATGGAACACCGTATTCGGGTGCAGATACTGCGCCTGCGCATAGCCGCCCCAGAGGCGCGGCTCGCGCGCAAGCTCCGTCGCCCCGTAGCGCAGCCCGCCGGAGCGCCATTCGGTTGCCTTGCACGAGCGGAATTCGCCCGATCGGCACGCCGCGCAATGGGTGCAGGGGATGTATTCTTCGAGCGCGACGAGATCGCCCTCGACAAGGCCCCAGCGCTCGAGGCTCGAACGGTTGGCGCGGTCGATCCAGCCGACAGTCTCGTGGCCCAGGATCACCGGGCCACGCTGTTTCGGAAACGTCTGGTAGAATTCCCAATCGCTGCCGCACACGCCGGTGAGCGCGACCTTCAACAGCCCGCCGTCGAGCGTTTCCGGCGGCGGCGCGAACTCCCGCAGTTCAATCGTGCCGGGCGCGGATGTGACCGCCGCCAGAATGCCTGCTGACATTTAGACCGTGACCTGTGGTTGTCCGAGAACGGCGACGAGCGCTTCTTTCGCCCCGTCCTGGAAGGGCGCATCCTTCGGCAGCAGGAGTGCGGCGGAACGAATGCGCTGGTGCTGCGGATCGACGCCGGGGGGCAGCGTGCCTTTTTCGGCAAGCTGCTTTGCCGCGCGCATCAGCCGGTGACGCGCCATGATGATGCCGTTGTCGGTGCCGACCAGGTTTTCCTTGGTGCGATCGCAGATCGCGCCCATGCTTTCCTGCAGGGAGGCGTCCTGCATGGCGACGCCTTCGATGCCGCTGAAATAGCGGCCCTCGCGCTGGGCGACCCGATCCATCATGTAGTTGTTGTGCTTGTTGGCGAGAGGCATGAAGGAGCCGGGAATGTATTTCACATGGATGCCGAGGCCGTCCGTCATCGCCTGCCGCTCGGCATGGGTGAGGTCGCGCGACGGATGATAGTCATAGCTCCAGACCCAGCAATTCTCGTCGTCGATGGGAATCCAGAAATGGCCGTGCATGGGATGGTCGCCCCGCGGCGGCACGGCGGTGTAGCTCGGCATGACCCACGGCGTGATGCGCCAGTAGTAATTGTCGTTCTCGGCCTTCCTGCGGGCGCCGATGAACAGCCCGCCGGGGCTTTCGACCACTTCGAAGACCGGCGCAAGGTCGTTGAAGTTGTATTTGTTGCCGCCGGCGCCCTTGAGCAGCGGGTCATGACCGAAGTCGCCGCGATGCAGCCATGATGAATGGCTGGAATCGATGCCGCCTTCCATGGCCTGCAGCCAGTTGGTCTCTTGCAGCCGCTTGCTGACGAAGCGCTGGCTGTCCGGCACGATGGCGAATTCGAATTCGGGAAGCTCGGGCTGCCGGTCGGCCGGGCCCATATAGGTCCACAGGATGCCGCCGCGTTCGACCAGCGGATAGGACTTGAGCTTGATCTTCCGGGCGTAGCCCGATTCCACAGCCTCGGAGGGAACGTCGACGCACTGGCCGTTCACGTCATATTTCCAGCCATGATAGGGGCAGCGCAGCCCGCACTCCTCATTGCGGCCGAACCACAGCGAGACGCCGCGATGGGCGCAGAATTCGTCGATCAGCCCGAGGCGGCCTTCGGAATCGCGGAAGGCAAGAAGCCGTTCCGAGAGAATTTTCACGCGCACCGGCGGGCAGTCCGGTTCGGACAGTTCGCTCGCCAGAAGCGCCGGAATCCAATAGCAGCGAAACAGATTGCCCATGGGGGTGTCTGGCCCGGTGCGGGTAATGAATTCGTTCTGCTCGCTCTTCAGCATTCTGTCCACCCTCAGGTTGTCCTCCCGGTCGGAGGCAATTCCTCCAGGGGTATGGAGTCTGGTCTAGGACCGCTACAATCGGGATAGTTCAAAATGGAGTTATAGCCAAAGGCTATACCGCAGGCCGGCACTCTCCCACGCCTCGAATGCTCATGTATAGCTATTGGCTATAGGAACCTATCGGCGATCACGGGTTCTCGCCCGCCATATCCCTGTTAAGAGCAGGCGGTTCAACAACCGATGGGGAAGAACGCCGTGGATCGAAGGGCTTTAGCATTTGCCGTAGCAGCCGTTGCCGCCTCCTGCGGCGTTACCGTCGCGTCGGCCAATGACGATGCTGTCGCCAATTTCTACAAGGGCAAACAGGTCAACATCATTGTCGGTTCGTCGCCCGGCGGCGGCTATGACCTCTACGGCCGACTGGTTTCCCGCTTCATCGGCAAATACATTCCCGGCAATCCAAGGGTCGTCGTCAATAACATGCCGGGCGCGGCCAGCGTCGTCGCGCTGCAGAATATCTACAATATCGCTCCGAAGGACGGCACGGTCATCGGTGCCGTCTACCCCGGCGCCATCATGGAGCCTCTGCTGGGCGATCGCGCCAAAGCCCGTTACGACGTCAACAAGCTCAATTACATCGGCAGCGCCAACAGCGAGCTCTATGTCTGCGTGACGCGCACCGACACGGGCGTCAAAACCCTCGACGATTTCCTCAACAAGGGCATCATCGTCGGCGCAAGTGCTGCCGGCGGCTCGACGCGGGACTTCCCGAACCTGCTGAAATCCGTTCTCGGCGCCAAGTTCAATATCGTCAGCGGCTATCCCGGCTCCAACGAAATCGCGCTGGCGATGGAGAAGAACGAGGTCCAGGGCGTCTGCGGCATCGGCTGGTCCAGCATCGCCTCGACGCGTCCGCAATGGATCGACGGCAGCGATGCCAAGGTGATTGCGCAGGAGGGCCTGAACTCCGCAGCCCTGCTTGACGACAAGAAGGTCGAGATGACGATTGCCCGCGCCGCCGACGAGCAGCAGCGCCAGGTCATGAAGATGTTCTATGCCCCGCTGGAATTCGGCCGGCCCTTCGTCATGGCGCCCGGCGTGCCGGATGACCGTGTGGCGGCCGTCAGAACAGCCTTCATGGCCAGCCTGAAGGACAGCGACCTTTTGGCCGAAGCCAAGAAGATGAATTTCGAGGTTTCCGCTCTTGGCGGTCCCGAAATCCAGAAGCTCGTCGCCGAACTGTTCGCTGCATCTCCGGACGCCGTCGCCAAGGCGCGCCAGATCATCAGCGCAGGCATGTAATCAGCCGTCGTACCCCCGCCAGCCGAGATCTCCTGTGTCGATCTCGGCGCGGACAAGCTGCTGCAGCAATGCGCGGAGATGTTCAAAAGCCCGCTGCTTGACCGACAGGTTGACGACAAGCCCCATCGACATGGTCAGCGTGGGGTCGACGATCCGCCGGCAGTTGAAGAGACCCGAGCGGATGGCATCGGCATAGAGCGCCTTGGGCACGACGGCGCAAAATCCCTGGCCTTCGATCATCGCGCGCTTGGCGTTGGCCGGCTCGACTTCCAGCTTGATCTCCAACTGCAGTTTCCGGCGAAAGGCGACCTCCTCGATGCGCCGCCTCGTGGCGTGGCTTCTCGGATCGAGAACCAGCGGAAAGCGTACGATCTCATCGAAGGGAACATCGCCCGCGGCGGAATCGACAACCGCCGGCGCGCCGACCAGGAAGAGATCTTCCGAATACAAAGGCACCGTGACCAGTGTCTCGTTGTTGATGACCCGGTAGCACAGGGCCGCGTCGAGCCGGCCGCGCGCGACAAGATCGAGCAATTCGTCGCTGGAGCCCTGCTGAACCTGGATGCTCAGCGGCGAACTCGATTGCGCCGCGATCGTCAGCAATTGAGGCACCAGCGAAACCCCGGGAGACGGCGTGACTCCCAGGGACAGGGCATACCCCGTCTCGCCCAGGACGGCCCGTTCCGCCCGGTCCATCACCGCGAGGATTTCCCGTGCGTGCGGGACGAGCCTGTCGCCGGCCTCGGTCAGCGCCACGCCGCGGGGCAGGCGCCGGAACAGCGGCTGGCTTGCCCAGGCTTCGACCTCCTTGATCCGGCTGGAGAGCGACGGCTGCGAAATGCCCAGCGCGCGAGACGCGGCGACGAAGCTGCCGGCCTCTGCCACTTTGAGGAAATACTTGAGATGCCGGATGTCCATGGGTTCTTTCTACCCGGATCGCCCGATTTTACAATTTCGGCCACCTTCAGATGGGAGCAATGCGCTCGAATAGGTGCTCATAGCTCAGCACGAGACCTTGGTCGTCGACCGTCAGTTCCGCCTCGAAGCCGGCCGAGAGGCCGCAATCGACATAGCGCAACCGGCGCGGACCCAGCCGGTCGTAGCGCTGCCGCGACCGCGCTACCGTCGTCGCCGCCGCATCCACGTAACATGTGTCGAGGGTGAGGCTTAGCCCGGCTTCTATCGGTGTGCGGCGAATGGGGAAGGTGTTGCAGAAGGGGGTGACCGACAGGTCCGGCTCATCGGCGCCGTCAAGGTCAGCCCGGCGCATGCCGTTGACGCTCCAGCCTCCGTCGCTCCGCGCGAGCTCAAGACCGACATGTCCCGCGGGTCCCCAGCGTTCGACCCTGAGCGAGAGCGCCCGCCAGTCGGGCGTCAGCCGCCAATGATGGTCGAGCCGGAACCCGCCGTCTTCCATACACAGGACAGTAGCATCTGCCAGCAACGCATCCGGGGCGATGCTGAGCGCCAAGCGCTCCAGGCCGGCTATATCGGTGCGCCGCCAGAACACTATCTGCGGTTCGCGCTGCATCACGTCAGGTATATGCCAATAAAAAGGGGTTTGCTTCGTAGGAGACGTTTGATTTTGCGACGCAGGAACAAGGATTTTCAGCTCTGCGTCCCTCTTGCGATTATTGAAATAACCGCCGTTGTGGAGGAGGTTGCTTCAAGGCAAAGCGCAGCGAGTTGCCGCTTGGCAGTGCGTCGGTGCTGCAGGTTTAGCGCCAGACAACTGCTTCCTTTACAGTGTCGTCAAACCAGCCATTGTCGACTTCTGTTTCGACAATGGCTACTTCACACTCCTTCAAGAGCATGGCTAAATCAAAGCGCTGCAGGCTTGTGAGGAATTTCCAAGCGTTGTCGTGTGTGTCGCGCATGTATATTTTTATGGACACTCCAGAGCATTTTCGCAATCAGCCGAATTGGCTTATTTGAAACGGCTGTGTAGGATTATTTGCCAAGATGTATTTGGCGTCGCGCCCTGTCGTCCGCATCACCTCTACGGATCGCTCGGCTGTCTGTGCCTCAATGACTCGGTGCTCACCCTTGCAGGATACGGCATTTTGCCGTATATCATGCAAAGAGGATTATCTATGGCCAAACCCCTTGCTGAAACCGACACCGCCCGGCTGGAGGCGCGCATCCCGGTCCAGATCTATGACCAGATGCAGCGTGCCGCACGCCTGCGCGGCATGACCATGACAGGTTATCTCATCGCCACCGCGGGCGAGGATGCCCGGCGGGTTGTCGAGGAGGCCGAGATCATGCGCCTCGCGCGCGCCGATCAAATCCGCTTCGCCGAGGCGCTGATCGATCCGCCCAAGCCGCATGCGCGACTGGCCCGGGCCGCGAAGCGGCATGCCGAACTGATCGAGCGTCGGTGAGCGTCCGTTTCGTGATCGAGCCGCTGGAGAAGAAACACAGGCGGACGGATTTTTCCTGCGGCAACGATCGGATCGACACCTATTTTCGTGAGGTGGTGTCGCAGGACGTGAAGCGCAAATATGCGACTTGCTTCGTCGCCAGAGAAATCGCGACGGATCGGGTTGCCGGCTTTTATACACTGTCTTCCAGCAATGTGCCGCTGACCGAGGTCCCGGAGACGCTCGCGAAGAAGCTGCCGCGTTATCCTTCCGTTCCGGCCGTCCTGATTGGCTGGCTCGGCCGGCATAGCGACTATGCCGGCCAGGGACTTGGGGAAGCCTTGCTGTTCGATTCGATCAAGACCATCGCAACCTCTCCGATCGGGGCGCATGCAATCTTTGCCGATGCGGTCGACGACAAGGCCGCATCGTTCTACGCAGCCTTCGGCTTCGTGCCTTTGATCGAGCGGCCACGCATGCTCTATCTGCCGGTGACGACCGCACTGAGCCTCTTGTCAACATGAACAGGCCATGCCAGACCACGTCCAAATCACATATCGCTGGTCGTCGCAGCGGTTGAATGAACTGTTTGAAGAAGCGCTCGTATTCCGGAGGAGAGAGATATGACTGACGGACCGCCCCGTTACGCCGACGTCGATGCAACGACGCATTCGCCGCTGCTCCAGGACGTCCTGAAGCGCGTGGTTGCGGGCCGGGGACGTGTGCCGACGCCCTTCAAGGTCTGGCTGCACAGCGACAAGCTGTCGGATGCCATCGAGCATCTGGGCACCATGCTGAACACCCAGTCCACGCTGAGCGAACGCGAATTCGAACTCGCCATCGTGCTGATCGCCCAGCATTGGGAATCGCCGTTCGTCATCGACGCGCATCTGCGCTTCGTCTCGAAAGCGGGCATGCCGGCGCCGATCGTCGCCGAGCTGAAGGACCGTCGTGTTCCACATCTGGAGACCGAGCGCGAGAAAGCCATCTACGCGATCTTCAAAGCCTTCGACCGCAAGGAGATCGCGTCCGACGACGTCTTCGACCACGCCGTCAAGCACCTCGGCCGCGACGGCCTGGGCGAACTGATCGCCTTTCTGGGTTATTACACGTCCGTCGCGATGGCGATGAAATTGCATCGCGAGCCGGTACCCGAAGGCTGACCCTCCTTCGCTGGAGCTCCGGAGGGCATCTTGCTTCATCCTGCGAAGCGCGCAGCGCGAAGCAGGACGTTGCCTTTTCGCCAAATCGTGGGCGTTTTTCGCAGCGCCGGATTCCGGCTAGTCGTCGCGCGTGAATACGCCTAAACGCGCGCTCCCGCTCGCCAAGCGGCGCGGATATCAGCGGATGGAGTTCAAAGCCTCCTCCTGTGCAGGCGGCTCTGCCGTTCTGTATGCGGATGCTGCGCCGAAGGTCGGAACGCGGATATAGCTCAAGGGGAGAGCGCCGGCATAGCCGGAGGTTGTGGGTTCGATTCCCGATATTTCATTTCAGTTTGCCGAAATTTTTCGGCGAATGTCGGCGAACAACGTAAAGCTGCCTTAACCGCGCTTTCATGATTGGTTTTACCGTAGTAGCTTGGAATGCCCGAGTCCATTTATCGATGCGTTAAGCAACGCGCTTCGACTAGGTGGCAATGATGATACTCGGTAAATTAAAAATGTTTGCTTTCACGCGTGACGAGCGCGGTAGCGTGGCGAGCACGCTCGGTCTTGCCATTATTCCCATGATGCTGATGGTCGGAACCGCGCTCGATTATTCGCGAGGTCTCGCCGTCGCGGCACGGGCACAGGCAGCCCTCGACGCCGCCGTATTGTCTGCGATGTCCCAGGCCGCCGGATCGCGGGCCGCCGCTGCCAGCGAATTTTTCCTCGCTAATCTGAATCCTGGCGACAACACGATCGTCGCTCAGAATTTCGCCGAGGCGGCGTCCGGCGACGTGACGGCCTCGGCCAGGATTTCCGTGCGCACAAGTGTGATGTCGGCGATCGTACCTTACATGAGCCTCACGCGATTCTCGGGCGCGGAGCAGGCGACCACCACCACCGACGCGCCATCGACCGGAGAGAACTCCTGCATTCTCACCCTTGGCGAACAACTGACCGTCAGTTCCGACGTCATGACATTCAATGGGTCGCCCAGCGTCAATCTGACGGGCTGCAATCTGCGCTCCAACAAGAGCATGGACTGTAACGGGCACAGCACGGGCGCCAACACCTACGCAGTCGGCTCAATTGTCGGGTGTTCCTTTGCGCATTCGGGACAGCCCGTGGTCCCCGATATCTATTCGAATCTATCGTCGAACATCGTCAAACTGTGCGGCGCGAGCGCGGGGGGATACACGTGGACCGCCAATGGAACTCTACCCACGGCAGCTGCGAACCAGATCATCCGCGTCAGTCAAAGCGGATATTCCGAGATCCATGTCTGCGGAGATCTGACACTGTCTGGAACCGGTTCGACCACGCTGACCGGATCGGCGCCGGCAAGCGATACGGTCGTGGTCGTCGAGAATGGCGGGATTATCATCGGCGCCGGTGCCAATGTCATCGCGAACCAGGTTACTTTCGTGCTGGCGGGCGGGTCGGGTTCGCCCATCGTCAGTTGGCCAAACGGCAACGGTGGCAATGCGGCCTCGCTCTCGTTATCGGCTTCGACCGGCTCGTCGAATCCGTGGCGGGGAATGGCGATCTACGAGAACCCCTCCCTCAACTTCGACATGACCTGGAGTTCCGGAACGAATTTTTCCCTTGACGGCGTTCTGTATTTTCCGCGCGCATCGTTCACTGTTTCGGGCCAGGTCGTGAGTGGGCCGATGGGATGTTCAAAGATCGTGGTTGGCCAATTCACCCTGAACGGTTCGGTCGATATGAAGCAGTCGGATGCGGCATGCGCGGCGATGCAGGTGTCGCAATATGCTTTCCCCGGCGCGACGACGACAACCTCGACCGTGCGGCTCACCCAATAACGGACGCCGCGCCAGCCTTCGCGCGCGAACGACAGACGTTCAGTAGTCGTAACCCAGCGGCCGGCCACCGTAATAGGAGTCGCGATAGACGCCGCGCTGCCGATAATAACCGTAAGCCGGCGGCGCATAGTATCCACGCTCCCGGTAGTAGTTGCGGCGCGGTCGATTGAAGTCGAAACATTGGCCGCTGCCGGTTGCGCAGCACTGCCCATATGGATTGCAGACTGTGCGAACCTGCATAAGGGAACTTGGCGCGGGGAGCGGCCCCGCGGGCATCGCGGCGGCAGAAGCGGTATAGACAATCGGCGCCGCGGCCGCGGCGATCAGCAGCTTTCTCATGAGATTGCTCCTTCCGGTTTCAACATCAACCGTCAGGGCCAACCTTGGTTCCCAAGCCGGTTGACCTATTCAGGGTTCCTCGCCGGTTGAGCAATAAAAAACCGAGGGCCGGATTTCTCCGCCTCGGTTCATTCCAACCCGTCCAGGTCGCCAACCCGTCCAGGCCGGAAGGCCCGCCGGTACATCCGCGGTCGAGCTGCTGCAGCTTGTGTGGGGTATTGCCAGCGCTTTTCCAAGGGTGTCCGACCTGACATGGGTGCCATTTCTTACCGGACACATGGGCCACACTGAGTTGGGAAAAAATAGACATACCACACGGTGCCGGTCTGCCTGCGCGCCTTACGAAGGCGCGGGAGGTCCCTTAAGCAAAAAAGTGCCCCTGCCTGGCCGGCCTGGGAGGGCGGCGGCCGGCAGGGGCGGATGGACGATGGCGACAACGCCCATCGCCTGAATGTTCCAGGCCTGCCGCGGTTCCGCGCGATGGAACGAAATCGCGCTTTCGTCGCTTTTATCGCCGTCCACACTCGGAGGATTTGCAATGGCGACAAACAGGCCCGTCGGCGACAATGCCCGCAAGGGTGCGGTGCGCGGCCGTTCACAGCTTAAAACGAAGGTCGAAGGCGAAGAGCACTGGACCAAGCGCGGCAAAGACGGCCAATTCATGGATCAGAAAGCTGATCCGGGCGCGGAACCTTACAAAGGCGTCCGCAAAGAGAAGTAGATTTTGCGCGCACCCGCGACACGGGCTAACCCCAGACCACATCGGGAGACATCAAAGGCGGTCCTGCCGGCCTTTGTGGAACCGGCTTCGCAAGCTCGTCGATACGGCGCCATCCGGCTCCCGCCGGGCGCATGAACCCAAGCCAGACGGCTATCGGATGGCGGCGCGGTCCGCGGGGGGGGGGGGGGGGAGCGTGCAGCTTCGGAGCCACGCTATTCCACCTGGTCGGATATCTCGCCGAAGCGGGCCAGAATTTGGGCGGGCTGGAACTCTCCGATGTTAGGATCTCCAGTGCGTGAGAAGGCAATGGCTCCGGCGTTGACGGCGGCCATGGAGCGAGCGCCACGGATGGCGGTATTGGCCTGCTGATAGTCGCGTGCCTCACCGGCAACCAGATCGCCTTCTTCGTTTCGAACGAAGGGAAGCGCCACGTAATAGGTGATGTTCTCCGCCATGGCTTAAACCCTTGGCTTTCCCGCTGGCGCAGCCCCGGCGTCACCCCATCGCATGTGCATGGCCCATTCATCCTTATGCAAGGCCTTGATGGTGGTCTGCAGCACGTCATGAAGGATGCCGAGCACGACGTACAACTGATCATCCCGCGGACAATCCGCCATGAAGGCGAGGACATCGCGTTCGAACGGCTTCACCCGTTGAAGCATTTCCTCGATTTTGTGCGTCGTAAGCGGGGTGGCGTCTTTTCGGTGGCGCGTACCCATAATCAACTCCTTCCGGTCCCCACCGAAGGAAAGAGCCTAGAATCCTGCGAGACAACTCGTCAAGAACATAACAGGAACATTCCGCGTCCGGAACGGAGGTGGCGGAGCGGAGAGATCAACATTTGTTAATGGCAGGTCGCCGGCGCTCGCTTACAACGCTCATGGACTTACCGGGGGCCGCATGCCTGAAGAGTTGGGACGGATCATTAGGGGAACGATAGAGGAGATCTGGACGGCTGAGTTCGACAGCGACGGTCGGCTTCAGGTCAAGTATGAACAAGTGGAAGTGGCCGGCAGCGCTGAAGCACGGCGCTATTTAAATCCTTACCAGATTTATGCATCTGATGCCCCGCGACCGATAAAAGATAAGTTGCTCGCAAAGGTGCTGTGGGCGGATGTTCGGCTCGCTGGCTAATCTGCGCGAACGATAGATCGAGAGCGAAAGAGAACACCTTGCCCAAACCGATCAAGCACACGATGAAAACCCATGACGAGCGCTTGCATGAATGCCAAACCGATCTGAAAAAGAAGTTCACCAAGTTCTGGCGCAAGGCGCAGAAAAAGGGATGGACCGACGCGGATATTGCCAGCGCCGTCAAGTACCTGACAGAATCGGTGCCGGTCGCTCTGACCGGAAGCTCCAAATAGGCTTGGCCGAGCGGTGCTGCTGACGGCTACTTGCGCCGCGAGGTTTGTCGGTGCCGAACCTCCGCGCGCGGTGTTCGGCCGGCGAAAGGTGCGCCAATTCTCTTGTCCGCCTTGCGTCGAATAGGGTCTCCTTTTACGCTGCCAATAGCAGCGACTCCGGCGGGAGGCGGACGTGACGGACAGAACCGAACTGATACAGCGCCTGCGCCTGCGCGCAGTTGAGATTCATCGCGTCGGCGATGTGGCGCGGGCTCAATTGATCGGCCGAACCATAGAGCTCCTGCTATACGACGAGCATCCGAGCTTTGGCCGTGCCGTTGCATCCGAATTGAAGCTGGCTGCGACCGCATTGAAGGACCAGCCGACGCGAGCGCTGATCCACGACGCATTGCGGGAATTGGAGCCGTAGGAAGAGGTTCGTGATCCAAAGGGATCAACCTTCCAGAACGGAAATTCTTGGTCTTCTTGGCATGCCGGCAGCGGAACTGGCCCAGCCTCCAAATCTGGCGTCCTGCGCGGCGTTGCCGCTTCGGGAGATCACCCTACGCCTTCGGCTTCAGGTGGCCTGCCACCCGAAGCCCGTCAGGGCATAGGCTGGCGGAGGGAGCGGGATTCGAACCCGCGATACGGTTTCCCGTATACACACTTTCCAGGCGTGCGCCTTCAACCACTCGGCCACCCCTCCGGACTATTGGAGTGCGCACGCATATTACCTGCGTCCCCTTCGGACAACCCCAAAGACCGCCCTTGGCGGAAATTTCCGCAGCAACACGCTGGAAAAGTCGGAATTTTCCGCCGTTTCCGTCGGATAGGTCCGCAAAACCATGTTGCCGCCCGGCGTGGACAGCGGCGGCCGGCAGGTTTAATCAGCTTTTGACTGAAATGCTTCGTTTGACGCGGGTCCGCCCATGTTTCGTCTTTTGTTGCGCACCATCGGCGTGCTGTTGCTCGCCGCCGGCTGCGCCATGCTCATCATCGACGGGACCAGGTCCATTGCCGGCTCGTCGCTGCAGATGACGCCTCTGGGCGAAACCTGTTTCAAGCTGTTCCCGACCACATTCCCACTGCTGCAGCCGGCGGTCGAGCGGCAGATCCATCCGCTGCTCTGGGATCCGTTCCTGCTCGGCTTCTTCCTGCTGCCGACCTGGCTGGTGCTGACCCTGTTCGGCCTGCTGTTCTTCTGGGTGGCGCGGCGGCGGGCCGCCGCCATCGGCTATTCCAGCCGCCCGTGAACGAATCCGGCCGCTTCCGCGGGCTACGGCGCATCGAGCACCTGCCGGCAGGCCGGCGGCAGTTGCGCCATGGTCAGCGGCGGCTTCGGCTTCCAGTTGGGATTGGGCTTGGGGTGGAGCACCGCATCCGAAAACCACCAGTCGAGCTGATCGCAGCCGTCGCCTGAGGGTGGCGGCTCCTGCGGCGCGCAGCCCTCGGACCCGGCAGGGCAGGTGATGCGCACATGGAAATGGTAGTTGTGCTCGTAATAGGGGCGCACCTTCGCCAGCCATGAGCGGTTGCCGGTGGCCTGCCGGCACATCGCCTTCTTGATCGCCGGGTTGACGAAAATCCGCTCCACTTCGCGCTGCTGCGCGGCGATGCGGACCAGGTCCATGTGATTGGTGGTCCAGCGCGCCGGATCGATGTCGAGCTTGTCGGGCCGCACCATGTCGATGGCCGACATCTCCTCGCGCTCGGCGCGGGTCAGGCTGCGGTTCGGCATCGGCGTCAGCCAGATGTCGGCGTCGAGGCCGATCTGATGCGAGGCATGGCCGGTGAACATCGGGCCGCCGCGCGGCTGCGACATGTCGCCGACGAGCAGCCCGTTCCAGACGCCCTCCTGCCTGGCCTGCCGGGCAATCCGCTCCAGCATGGCGATGAGGGCAGGGTGGCCCCAGTTGCGATTGCGCGACAGGCGCATCACCTGCCAGGCGTCGCCGTTGACCGGCAGCGCCTCGCCGCCCGCCAGACAGCCCTTCGAATAAAACCCGATCGACCGCGGCGCGGAGTCGGTCGGCTCGGTCTTGCGCCCGAAGAGCTGCTTGGCCGGTGTCCTTGGATCGTTCGGATGGGCCAGCGGCGGCAGCGGCTTGGGATTGACCGACCCCTTGTCCTGCGACAGCGCGAAAGAGCCCCCGCCAAGCAGCACGACGGCGACGATCGCGCCGCAAACCGCGGTGGAAGAGAGGCCTTTCAAGGCCCTTTTTGCCGTCATCATGCCCGAATCCTGAGCGTCCCGGAAAGGGACACGATGCGAGGCAAGGTGTTTACGGATGGTTAAGGACATCGGTCGTGCCGGGATTGATTGTTGCCATGGGTCGAATCGGGTTCAATGGATTTTTGAAGACGAACGGGGCGGCGCGACGTGCTTGACGACTACCGGCTTTTCACCACGCAGATCGTCATTCTCTGGGCGGTGCTGGACCCGCTCAGCCATCTGACGCTTTTCATGGGCGCCACAACGTCGCTCGCCGTCGCTGATCGCCGACGCGCCGCCTGGCTGAGCGTGGTGATTGCTTTCGGCATCCTGACGGGATTTGCCCTGCTCGGCCCGTTGCTGCTGCGGGCGATGGGCGTCTCGCTGCTGTCGTTCCAGATCGCCGGCGGCGTCATCGTCTTCCTGTTTGCCATCAACATGGTTCTGGGCGAAGCCCATCAGGGCGAGCCCCATCAGAACGCCTCGCCGGATGCGGGCGAGAATGCAACGTCCATCGCGATCTATCCGCTCGCAACGCCGATCATCGCGGGGCCCGGCTCGATGCTGACGATCCTGCTCCTGATGGACAACAATCGCTATTCGGCATTTCAGCAGGCGATAACGATCGCCGCGCTCGCCGTTATCATGGTCGCATTGCTTGGCATCTTCCTGGCAGGCGAATACATTGGCCGCGTCCTCGGCGTCCACGGCGCAAACCTGATCCGCAGGATCATGGGCCTGATCCTGGCGGCGCTCGCCGTCAATATGATCCTGAGCGCGCTCGCGCTCTGGCTGCGCCTGCCGGAAATTTGAAACATCACAGGCGTCACATGCAGACAGACGTGCGCGAGATGCGCGACGAGGACATCGAACAGGTGGTTGCGCTATGGACGGCCGCGGGGATCACGCGGCCGTGGAACGACCCCTATCGCGATATAGACTTCGCCCGCGCCGGCGATCATTCGACGGTCCTGGTAGCGGTCACTGCGCAGCGCGTCGTCGCAACCGCCATGGTGGGCGAGGATGGCCATCGCGGCTGGGTCTACTATGTCGCGGCTGATCCCGACCATCATTCGCAAGGCCTTGGGCGCACCATCATGACCGCCGCCGAACAATGGCTCATCTCGCGCGGCATCTGGAAGATCCAATTGCTGGTACGCGGCGACAACAAGGCGGTCGTAAGTTTCTACGAACATCTCGGCTATCACGATACCGGAACCGTGTGCATGCAGAAGGTGCTTCAGGCGTAGGAGCGGTCACCGCCCTCATCCGCCCCTCGCGCTGCCAGGTGGCCCTTGCGCAGCAAGGGTCGGATGAGGGTGCCATATCCGCTCTCTTCCTTGACTCACGTTCACGCCCCTCCGATCATCTGCATGGGAGAAACGCCGGCCAGCTGTCGCGTCACGCGCGGCTGGACGCACCATGGGGGAGGGGATCATGCCGACATGTCCGGGGCTGTTGCACCGAGTGGCCGCTGCTGCGCTGCTTGTTCTGTCGCTTGGTGTCGCGCTGCCGGCCGGCGCGCAATCGGCTCAAGTTCCTGCCGCCAAAGATCCCGCGCCCGATTATCCTGCCCGCCCGGTCACGCTCATCGTGCCGTTCGCGCCGGGTGGCGGCACCGACATTCTGGCGCGGCTGATCGCGTTGAAGCTCGAAGAGGCCTGGGGCAAGTCTTTCGTCGTCGAGAACCGGCCCGGCGCCGGCGGCATCGTCGGTGCGCAGGCGACGGCCCGCGCCGTGCCCGATGGCTATACCCTGCTGCTCGCCTCTGTCACCAATCTAGCCGTCAACGCGACGCTCTACAAGAAACTGCCCTATGATCCTTTGGTCGATTTCGTGCCGCTGGCGCTGGCTGCCGCGACGCCCTTCGTGCTGGTGGTCAATCCGGCCCTGCCCGTCAAAAGCGTCGCCGAGTTCATCGCCTATGCCAGGGCGCGGCCGGGCCAGCTCAATTACGCCACCTCCGGCCCCGGCGTGCCGCACCATCTCTATATCGAGATGCTGAGCGCCATGACCGGCCTCAGGATGATCCAGGTGCCCTATAAGGGCAGCCTGCCGGCGCTTAATGACGTGGCGGCCGGCCATGTGCCGCTGATGATGGTCGATCTCGGCCCGGCGCTCGGGCCTATCCAGGGCGGCATGGTGCGCCCGCTCGGCGTTTCCATCGCCCGCCGCATCGACATGCTCAAGGACGTGCCGCCGATCGCCGACACCGTGCCGGGCTTCGACGCCGCCGGCTGGTTCATGGTGGCGGCGCCCGGCGCCACGCCGCGTCCCATCGTCGACAAGCTGCACGATGAACTGGCGCGCCTTCTGGCGACGCCGGAGGCGGCCAACCAGCTTCTCAAAGCAGGTCTCTTGCCGATGGAGAGCCGATCGGTCGCCGACCTGCAGACGTTCGTGCGCAGCGAAATCGCCCGCTGGGGCGATATCGTCCGCAAGGCCGGCATCGAAGGCACATTTTGACGGCTCACATCTCCAGCAAGGTGCTGAAGCCGCCGTAGATCATGCGCTTGGCATCGAACGGAGCATTGGCCATGCCGTCCTTGAGGCGCGGATCGGCCATCACCTTGGCGTTGATGGCATCGCGTTTTTCGCGGGATTCGTAGGTGATCCACGAAAACACGACGATTTCGTCTTCTTTCGCCTGCACCGCGCGGGGAAACGAGGTCAGTTCGCCATAGGGGACGTCGTCGGCGACACATTCCACATATTTGAGCGCGCCATGTTCCTTCCAGACCTCGCCGGCGAGCGTCGCCAGCTTCCTGTAGGCCTCGATATTCTGCTTCGGCACGGCCACCACAAATCCGTCGACATAGGCCATGGAAGTCTCCTTTCTTTGGTACCTTCTCCAGGACGAATGAGCCGATCGCAATCCGACATGAGGCCTGACTGTGCCGCTCTCGCAGGACACGAATGTATCCCGCGGGCCATCGGTTCGCCTCCGCAACGGCACGGAAGCAAACGTTCGGGATCAGGCTTCGCTAACCCAATCCGTCAACCAATCCGCCGGAATCGCACTTTACGCCGCGACGGGAAACAGCGATGCTTGCCTTGGATGCGGCCGTATCAAGGCAGTCCGCGCGTCCAGCGCGGCGATCGCCAGAGTTCGGGGGTTTGCGTTATGCGTCATTCAGCACTGCGTTATTTCGGATTTGCACTGACTTTTGTCTGCGGCCTTTTCGCCGCCAATCGCGCCGCGGAAGCTGCGGTGCGCATCAGCATCGATCTCACATCGCAGCGGATGCATGTCACCAACAGCGCCGGCCAGAGCATGACATGGGCGGTGTCGACCGCACGTTCCGGCTACAGCACGCCGCGCGGCACCTTCCGGCCCTACAGCCTGCAGCGCATGCATTACTCGCGCAAATATCACAATTCGCCGATGCCGCATTCGATCTTCTTCCTCGGCGGCTATGCCATTCACGGCACCGGCTCGGTCGCCCAGCTCGGCCGCCCGGCCTCGCACGGCTGCATCCGCCTGGCGCCCGGCAATGCGGCGCTGCTCTTCGCCATGGTCCAGCGCGAAGGCGCCGCCATCTCGATCTCCGGCTCGCCTCCGGGCAACACCATGTATGCCAAGGCCGGCGGCAAGAAGAAGACCTATCTCGCCTCCAACCTTCGCAAGAAGCACAAGACCTATCTCGCTTCGCGCAAGCACAAGATGCATCCGATGGCTTATGCGCCGATCAAGCGCACGCCCTCGGTGAAGACCTGGCAGCAGAACCCGCTGTGGTAGGATAGCTCTGCAGCGCAGTGGTGTTTAGATAATCCGCAACGTCATGCCCGGCCTTGTGCCGGGCACCCACGCGGTGCAATTGCCACGGCTTTGCAGAAAGGCAGATAGAGCAGCCTTGTTTCACGAAGGTAGTCGCACCACGGCGTGGGTGCCCGCAACAAGTGCGGGCATGACGGCGAGGTTGCGGCGCTATATCTTACTCGCCGAACACGATCGTCTTGCGGCCGTTGACCAGTACGCGGTCCTCGAGATGCGAGCGCAGCGCGCGCGACAGCACGCGCCGTTCGATGTCGCGGCCCTTGCGCACCAGATCGTCGGGCGTGTCGCGATGGGTGATGCGCTCGACGTCCTGCTCGATGATCGGGCCTTCGTCGAGGTCGGCGGTGACGTAATGCGCCGTCGCGCCGATCAGCTTCACGCCGCGCGTGTGCGCCTGCGTATAGGGGCTGGCGCCCTTGAAGCCCGGCAGGAACGAATGGTGGATGTTGATGCAGCGGCCTGACAGTTTCGCCGACAGGCCGTCGGAGAGAATCTGCATATAGCGGGCCAGCACCACCACGTCCGTCTTCGTCTCGCGGATCAGGTCCCAGACCTGGGCTTCCTGCTCCATCTTCGTCTGCTTGGTGACGGGCAGGTAGTGAAACGGCACGCCGGCGAAATCGATATGCTCATAGCTTTCGAGCGGATGGTTGGAGACGATGGCGGTCAGCTCCATCGGCAGTTCGCCGATCCGCCAGCGGTAGAGAATGTCGACCAGGCAATGGTCGAACTTCGACACCAGGATCATGACGCGCTTGTTCTCGGCGCGGGCGCGGATGGTCCAGCTCATCGCATAGCGCTCGGCCGACGGCTTGAAGCCCTCGCGCAGTTTCGCCAGTCCTCCGCCTTCGCCCTCGAAAACGACACGCATGAAGAAAATGCCGGTGCCGACATCGTAAAACTGCTGCGCATCGAGAATGTTGCAACCGCCATCGAACAGGAAGCTGGAAACCGCCGCGACAATGCCGGGCTTGTCGGCACAGGAGAGTGTCAGCACATAATGCGCATCGGTCATTCGATCGGCCCTTGATCTCGATGGCTGCTTGCAAGTCGCGCACTTGGAAAGTGGCGCTTGCAAGTCAGGCGTTGGAACGCGCGTTGTTTTATACGCTTCGTCGGCTTCGCTCAACAGCGCTTAAATGCACGGATATGCTTGTTGTTACGTGTGATTCGGCCCAATGTCGGAGCGGGCTCGCGCCCACGTCAAGCAAGTTGAGGCTGGGCAGATTTGGCAAGGACATTTGATCTTCTGATTGTCGGCGGTGGCGTTAACGGTTGCGGCATCGCGCGCGATGCGGCCGGCCGCGGCCTCGACGTCTGTCTCATCGAGATGAACGATCTCGCCAGCGCCACGTCCTCGGCTTCGACCAAGCTGATCCACGGCGGTCTGCGCTATCTGGAGACATATGAATTCGCTCTGGTGCGCGAGGCTCTGGCCGAGCGCGAGGTCCTGCTGACGATCGCGCCGCATCTTGTGCGACCGCTGCGGTTCGTCCTGCCCGTGCTGCCCGGCATGCGTCCGGCCTGGCTGCTGCGCCTCGGCCTGCTGCTCTACGATTATCTTTACTGGCGGCGAACTCTGCCGGGAACCGCGACGCTCGATCTGCGCCGGGTTGGCGCGGGCAGACCCCTGCGCGAGACCATGAGGCGCGGCTTCGAATATTCCGATTGCCGCGTCGACGATGCCCGCCTTGTCATCCTCAACGCCCGCGACGCCGCCGACCGCCGCGCCTCGATCCGCCCGCGGACGAAACTGCTCGATGCGAAACGGCAGGCTGGACTATGGCGCGCGCGGGTCGAGACGCAGCAGGGGGAGATCGAGGAGATTGCCGCCCGCGCCCTGGTCAATGCCGCCGGGCCATGGGCCGGCAGCCTGCTGGGAAGGATCGAGGGCGTCGACCAGTCCGCCAGGATCCGTCTCGACCAGGGCAGCCATATCGTCGTGCGGCGGATGTTCGAGGGCGAGCAGGCCTATATCTTCCAGAATGCCGATGGCCGCATCGTCTTCGCCATTCCCTATGAGGGCGATTTCACCCTCATCGGCACAACCGACCGCGAATATCGCGCCGATCCCGCCAAGGTCCATGCCGGCGAGGATGACATCGCCTACCTGATCGAGGCCGCCAATCTTTATTTCAGGCAGCAGCTTTCCCGCGAGGATGTGGTCTGGACCTATGCGGGCGTTCGCGCCTTGCTCGACGACGGCGCCTCGGCCGCGCGGGCGACGCGGGAATACAAGCTCGTGGTCGATGCCGCCGATGGGCTGCCGCTGCTGAATGTCTTCGGCGGCAAGATCACCGCTTATCGGCATCTCGCCGAAAAGGCGCTGGATCAACTGAAGCCGTTCTTTCCGCGCATGCGCCGCGGTCCCTGGACGGCGGATGAACCGCTGCCGGGTGGCGATCTCCCGGCAGGCGGTCTCGCCGCCCTGGAAACGGCGTTGGCGGCGCGGTTTTCCTGGCTCGAACCCACGCTCGTTGCCCGCCTGGCGCGCAGTTACGGCACCCGGGTTTGGGCGCTCCTCGGCGAAGCCGCTGGAATCGAAGCGCTCGGCCGCCACTTCGGCGCAGGTCTCTATGGGCTGGAGGTCGGCTGGCTGATGCGCGAGGAATGGGCGCAGACGGCGGAGGATGTACTCTGGCGGCGCACCAAGCTCGGCCTGCGCCTGAGCCCGCAGGAGGCCCAAAACCTGGAACTGTTTATGACCTCGAAATGTTCATACTGCCCAAATAGATGAAGCCCTCCGGCTGGGGAACCGGAGGGCCCATTTCGGGCCAGCGGGGACGGAAGGTGCCCGCTGTTTTTTAAGCCGCGAAACAAAAGCGTTTTCGAGCGAAGTGGATACCGGTTCGCGTGAAGAAAACGCGTCGAAATAAAAAGTCTTAGTAGCAGACGCGGATGCGGCGGAAGCCGATGACGTCGCCGAAGCGGTTGTAGACGGGGCGGCGCTCGAAGCCGCAGCCGCCGTAGACCGGGGCGGCATAGGTTGGCTGCGAGGCGGCGATGGCGCCACCGACGATGGCCGCACCGAGCAGACCCGCGCCGATGCCGTAGCCGTAGCCATGGCCGTGCCAGCCGGCGGCGGCCGGGGTGGCGGAAACGGCGAAGGAGGCGGCAATCGCCAGGGCGCCGATGGAAGCGGTCATGGTGGTCTTCGAAAACTTGGTCATGTCTCTCTCCTCTCGAATGTCGGGCCGGTGAACTCTCTCAACCGGCGATGATGTGAGACTAGAGGCGGACGTAGCCGGCCGATGTGCGCTGGCGCACGAGGCCGACAGCGGATTTCGGGGAATGCCGGATGACAATTTGACATAAAGAATTCTTTATATCGGTATTGCGCCCTGGAGCCCTCCCTGCTATAGCCGCGTCCGGAGCAATCTGCCGACCCTCCCCTCAAGACAGCCGGATATCCAATGACCGTGAAAGACAACGATTACGCCGTAGCCGACATGAAGCTGGCCGAATACGGCCGCAAGGAACTCGACATCGCTGAAACCGAAATGCCGGGCCTGATGTCGACCCGCGCCGAATTCGGCGCGTCGAAGCCGCTGAAGGGCGCCCGCATCGCCGGTTCGCTCCATATGACCATCCAGACCGGCGTGCTGATCGAGACGCTGAAGGCGCTCGGCGCCGATGTCCGCTGGGCCTCCTGCAACATCTATTCGACCCAGGATCACGCCGCCGCCGCCATCGTCGCCGCCGGCACGCCGGTGTTCGCCATCAAGGGTGAGAGCCTCAAGGACTACTGGGAATATACCCACAAGATCTTCGAATGGGCCGATGGCGGCACCCCGAACATGATTCTCGACGACGGCGGCGACGCCACGGCGCTGATCCATCTCGGTGCGCGCGCCGAAGCCGGCGACACCGCTTTCCTCGACAAGCCCGGCAATGAGGAAGAGGAAGTCCTCTTCGCCGCCATCAAGGCCCGGCTGAAGAGCAAGCCCGGCTGGTATACGGCCAATGCCAAGGCCATCAAGGGCGTCTCGGAAGAGACGACCACGGGCGTGCACCGCCTCTACAACATGCAGAAGGACGGCACGCTGCTGTGGCCGGCCATCAACGTCAATGATTCCGTCACCAAGTCGAAGTTCGACAACCTCTATGGCTGTAAGGAATCGCTCGTCGACGGCATCCGCCGCGGCACCGACGTGATGATGGCCGGCAAGGTCGCCATGGTCGCCGGCTTCGGCGACGTCGGCAAGGGCTCGGCCGCTTCGCTGAAGAATGCCGGCTGCCGCGTGCTCGTCTCCGAAATCGATCCGATCTGCGCCCTGCAGGCGGCGATGGAAGGCTACGAGGTCACCACGATGGAAGATGCCTGCGCCCGCGCCGACATTTTCGTCACCGCCACCGGCAACGTCGACGTCATCACCGTCGATCACATGCGCGCCATGAAGGATCGGGCGATCGTCTGCAACATCGGCCACTTCGACTCGGAGATCCAGGTCGCCGGCCTGAAGAACTTCAAGTGGAGCAACATCAAGCCGCAGGTCGACGAGATCGAGTTCCCCGATGGCAAGCGCATGATCCTGTTGTCCGAAGGCCGCCTCGTGAACCTCGGCAACGCCACCGGCCATCCGTCCTTCGTGATGTCGGCTTCCTTCACCAACCAGACCCTGGCGCAGATCGAACTGTGGACCAAGCAGGGCCAGTACAAGAAGGAAGTCTATACGCTGCCCAAGCACCTCGACGAGAAGGTTGCGGCACTGCATCTCGACAAGATCGGCGTCAAGCTGACGAAATTGTCCAAGCAGCAGGCCGATTATCTCGGACTGCCGCAGCAGGGCCCTTACAAGCCGGATCATTATCGCTACTGATCCTGCCGTCTGAGTCGGCGCGAAGAGACTCTATTGTGGGCTGGTTCCGGCCAACCCACTACATTATGTGCCGATCGAAACGCCTCCGAATCCGAATGGATTCGGAGGCGTTTTCGTTTCGTTAACCACATTCTCAGGGAGTCTGGTTCAAGCTACATTGTTCTGATTCGCGGGGGCGGCAGGGGCCAATATGCCGATACGCGGATAAGCTGATGGAGACGGGACCAAAGCATGATTTCGCGGCACGGCTTTGGACGCGTTCTTGCGGGGACGCCAATGAGATTGCGCGCCCGCCTCAAGGGTGGCGTTGCTAGCGCATTTTCAAGCGAAGTGGACGCCGGTTCGCGTGAAGAAAATGCGCTTTTTCGAGAAGCTGGACGCGTCTTTCCGATCCAGGGGATCGGAAAACGCTATGGCCTGGAAAACCTGCGGTGCATCGCGGGTACTGCGACGCTGTTGTCAGGCGGTTCCGTGTTTTTGCAGAACGCCTTCATACAGAGTGCCTTGGCGCAGAACGTGAGCGCGAGCCGCGGCGATATTATCAACGATAGCCAGAGCTTCATCGGCCTGTCGGCCTTCGTCGCCCTGGTGATCTTCTCCGCCAGCACCGCGATCCTTCACCTCACCGGCCGCCGCCGCTGGACCCAGCGCGAAAGCCGCCTCGTCGCCGATCTGACGGCGAGCCGGGCCGCGCTCGACCGGGCCAATGTCTTTTTATCCGCTGAACCGCAGATCGTCGTCGCTTGGGGCACGTCGTCGGGCGAGCCCGAGATCGAGGGCGACCTGTCGCTGATCATGGACGTGCCGGTGCCGCGCCGGGCGCTTGGCTTCGGCTCGTGGCTGGCGCCTGACATCGCCAAGAATGTCGAAGGCTGCGTCGAGCGGCTGCGCGCCCGCGGCGAAGGTTTTCGCCTCTCCGTCGCCAGCCTCGGCGGCCGCCAGCTTGAGATCGATGGCCGCGCCGTCGGTGGTCGCGCTGTCATCCGCATCCGCGATGTGTCCGGCGACCGGCTGGAACTGGCGCGGCTGCGCGAACGCCATGTCCAGGCGATGATGCAGATCGACGCTTTTCACGCCATGCTCGACGCATTGCCGAGTGCGGTATGGATGCGTGACAAGGAGGGCAATATCACCTGGGCGAACACGGCTTATGCGCGCGCCGTCGACAGTGCCGACAGCCGCGATGCCGTCGCCAAAGGCGCCGAACTGCTCGACAGTACGGCCCGCGCCGCCGCCGCCGAATTGCGCGCCAATGGCGTGATCTGGCGCGCACGCGTGCCGGCCATCGTCGCCGGCCAGCGTCATCTTCTCGAAGTAACGGACGTTCCCTCGCGCGGCGGCTCCGTCGGCTTTGCCGCCGACCGCACCGAGATCGAGGCGGTGCGCAGCGATCTCGGCCGCCAGATGGAGGCGCACGCCCGCACGCTCGATCAGCTTGCCACCGCGGTCGCCGTTTTCGATCGCTCCAAGCGACTTGTGTTCTACAATTCCGCCTATCGCCAGCTCTGGTCGCTCGATGCGGCCTGGCTCGATCAGCACCCTTCGGATTCGGAAGTGCTCGACAAGCTGCGCGCCGAGCGCAAGCTGCCCGAGCAGGCGGATTTCAGAAGCTGGAAATCGTCGATCCTGGCGGCCTATCAATCCAACGAGACGACCCAGCAGATCTGGTATCTGCCGCGCGCCCGCAATCTGCGCGTCGTCATCAATCCCAATGCGCAGGGCGGCGTCACCTATCTGTTCGACGACGTCACCGAACGCGACCAGCTTGAATCGCAATACAACTCCCTTATCGGCGTGCAGGGCGAAACCCTCGACGCACTCAAGGAAGGCGTCGCCGTGTTCGGCTCCGATGGCCGCCTGAAACTGTCCAACTCCGCCTTTGCCCGTCTTTGGAATTTCGATCGCGACCAGCTCGACACCTCCGCCGTCAAGCCGGCGGACGCACGCTCGAAGATGCCGCATATCGACGAGATCATCGCGCGCTGCCGCGATCTGTGCCCCGACACGGAATTGTGGAACAACCTGCGCTCCTCCGTGGCCGGCCTACATGATGCCCGCACCGGCTTCGAGCTCAGGGTTCAGCGCAAGGACGGCGTGGTGCTCGATTGCGCCTCCGCGCCTTTGCCGGACGGCGCCACGCTCATTACGTTCGAGGACGTGTCCGCCAGCGTCAACATCGAGCGGGCGCTGACGGAGCGCAACGATGCCTTGATCGAGGCGCAGCAATTGCGCGACAATTTCGTCCATCACGTCTCGTACGAACTGCGTTCGCCGCTGACCAACATCATCGGCTTCGCCGAACTGCTCGGGGACAGCAAGATCGGGCCGCTGAATGCCAAGCAGACCGAATACACCGGCTACATCCTCAAATCGTCGGCGGCCCTGATCGCCATCATCGACAATATTCTCGATCTGGCGACGATCGACGAGAACACGCTGGAGCTTTCCATCAGCGATGTCGATGTCGCGAACACCATCAAGGCTGCGGCCGAAGGCGTGCAGGATCGACTGGCCGAGGAATCGATCCAGCTCAACATCGTCGCTCTCGACGGCGTCGGCAAATTCCAGGCCGATGAGGCGCGCGTCCGCCAGATTCTCTACAATCTGCTGTCCAATGCCATCGGCTTTTCATCGCCCGGACAGGCTGTTACCCTGGCGGCCTTCCGCCGCGACGACGAGATCGTGTTCAAGGTGTCCGATCAGGGCCGTGGCATACCGCCGGATGTTCTCGACCGCGTGTTCGCGAGATTCGAGACCAATTCCGTCGGTGCCCGCCATCGCGGCGCAGGCCTGGGCCTGTCCATCGTGCGTGCTTTCGTCGAATTGCACGGCGGCAGAGTCCAGATCGAATCCGCGCCCGGCGAGGGCACGACGGTGACATGCATATTCCCCGCTGCGCAGACTGCCGCGCGGGCCGCAAAGGTATCTTAAGGACATGGCGGGACAGACCGAACCTGTCGTCTGGCATATGGACCTTGCCGGCGAAAGCGAGACGGCGGCGCTGGCCGGCGAGATCGTCGAGATCATCGGCGCCAACGACGTCGTTACATTGTCCGGCGATCTCGGCGCCGGCAAGAGCACGTTCGCGCGCGCGCTGGTGCGGCGCATCGTCGGCGACGACGATATGGAAGTGCCGAGCCCGACCTTCACACTGATGCAGATCTACGAGGGGCCGAAATTCCCCATCGTCCATGCCGATCTGTATCGCATCAAATCGCCGGGCGAATTGACCGAGCTCGGCTGGGACGAAGCCGCCGAAGACGCACTGGTTCTCGTCGAATGGCCGGATCGTCTCGGCGATGCCGTTACGCCCGATCGTCTCGACATCGCCTTCTATGTCGATCCGGAACGACCGCTCGACTTTCGCAAGGTCATCGTCACGGGGCACGGCGCCCTGGCCGAACGGCTGCAGCGCGCCAATGCAATCCGCAATCTGCTGCAGGTCGCCGACTGGAGCAAGGCCAAGCGGACTTTCATGCTGGGCGACGCCTCGACGCGCGCTTATGAGCGGCTGGTCAAGGAGGACGGCAGCCGGGCGATCCTGATGATTTCACCGCCGCGACCGGACGGGCCGCCGGTGCGTTTCGGCAAGCCCTATAGCGCCATCGCGCGCCTGGCCGAGGACATCGTGCCCTTCATCGCCATGGCGCGGGCCTTGCGCGAGCAGGGCTTCTCAGCACCGCAGATTTATGCCAGCGACATGGAGAACGGCCTCGCCATTCTCGAGGACTTCGGCTCCGAACCCGTGATCGACGTGACCGGGCCCATTCCCGACCGCTATCTCGAAGCCGTGCGTGCGCTCGCCAAATTGCACACCAGCGATCTGCCCAGGGAAATTCCCGTCGACGACAGCCGCACCTATCGCATCCCTCCCTATGATATGGATGCGCTGCTGATCGAGATCGAGCTTCTGACCGAATGGTACGCGCCCCATGTGGCGAAGGTGAACCTTGCCTCCGGCGCCAAGGCGACCTTCTCCAATCTGTGGAGGAGCGTTTTCCACGAGATCGTCAACGCCCCTTCCACATGGACCCTGCGCGATTACCATTCGCCCAACCTGATCTGGCTCGACGGCCGCGTCGGCATCGAGCGCGTCGGCATGATCGATTTCCAGGATTGCGTGCTCGGGTCTCCGGCTTACGACGTCGCATCCCTGTTGCAGGACGCCCGTATGACCGTGCCGGATGATCTCGAACTCAAGCTGCTCAGCCAATATGCCAGAGCCCGCAAGGAGGCCGCCCCGGCTTTCGACATGGGCGGTTTCGTGCGCGCCTATGCCATCATGGGCGCCCAGCGCGCGACGAAAATACTCGGCATTTTCGCGCGTTTGGACAAGCGCGACGGCAAGCCGCAATATCTCGCGCATATTCCGCGAATCGAGCATTATTTGGCCAAGGGTCTGAAGCATCCGGCGCTCGCCGACCTGAAAAACTGGTATAAGACGCATCTGCCAAATCTTGTCGGCGAATAAGTTTGCCGGCGATCGAGACTGAAAGCTTCCGGTTCCGTTTATGCCAATCAAGAACATGCCGCATGCCGCAATGGTCTTCGCCGCGGGACTGGGAACCCGCATGCGCCCCATCACCGACAAGACGCCCAAGCCGCTCGTCGAGGTCGGCGGCAAGGCGTTGATGGATCACATGCTCGACCGCTTCGCCGAAGCGGGTGTCGAACGCGCGGTCGTCAATGTCCATTATCTTGCCGACCAGATCGAAGCGCATCTGGCGCCGCGCAAGACGCCGCAGATCATAATTTCCGACGAGCGCGACAAACTGCTCGACCAGGGCGGCGGCATCGTCAAGGCTCTGCCGTTACTGGGCAAGGACCCATTCTTCGTCTGCAATACGGATTCATTCTGGATCGAGGGCGCCAAGTCCAATCTCGAAAAGCTCGCCGAATTGTGGAACCCCGACGAGATGGATGTATTGCTGCTGGTGGCGCCGACATCCAACAGCATCGGCGTCGACTGGCCCGGCGATTTTCACATGGACCCGACCGGCCGCCTGATCCGCCGCGACGAACGCGATGTCTCGGCCTTCGTCTATGCTGGCGTCGGCATCGTCAAGCCGGAACTCTTCGCCCATGAAACCCGCGATGTATTCCGCCTGGCGCCGATCTTCTTCGCAGCCGCCGAAGCCGGCCGCCTGTTCGGGGCGCGGCTGGAGGGCATCTGGCTTCATGTCGGCACGCCCGAGATGATCGCGGAGGCCGAGAAGACCATCGCACGGTCGGTGCTGTGAACGGCGCGCCTGACGAGAGCGCAAGGAGACATCCGGGACGCAAGCGTCTCTTCACCATCCCGCCCGGGGCGCCGTTTCTGCCGACCTTCGCAACAGCGTTGATGGCGGGCGAGATCGTGCCGGGCTTTCCCGATGCCGCCGATCCGCTCTCGCTGAGTTCGGCGACGATCTATGTGCCGACGCGCCGCGCCGCGCGCGGCCTTGCCTCCGAACTGGCGCGCCTTGTGCCGGAAGCGTCTGTCTTCCTGCCACGCATCCTGCCGCTCGGCGGTTTCGAGGAGATCGAGACCGGGCAATTGTTCGCAGCCGCAGACGACGGCTACGAGCCCGATCTGCCGGAAGCCATCGGCGAACTCGATCGCCGTCTCGTGCTGGCGCAACTGGTGCAACGCTGGAGCGCCGCCATCAGCCATGCCATCGTCCATTTCGACAAGACGAGCGGCCCGGCCATGCATGCCGACGAGCCGTTTCTCGTCGCCTCGACGCCGGTGCATGCTTTCGCGCTGGCGCAGGAGCTTGCCGGCCTCATCGATGAATTCGTCATCGAAGGCATCGCGTTCGAGAAGCTCGGCGCGCTGGCGCCGGACAATCTCGACAGATATTGGAACATCACCCTCGAATTCCTCAAGATCGCCTTCGACATGTGGCCGCAGTGGCTGCACGAGAACGGCCGCGACGACCGCGTGCATCGCCAGGCGCTGTTGATCGAGCGGCGCATCGCGCAACTGGATGCGATTGCAGCGCGCGGGCCGCAGATCGTGCTCGGATCGACCGGCACCAACAAGGCCACGGCGCTTCTCATCAACGCCATCGCCGGGCTCGCCAACGGCGCGGTCGTCTTGCCCGGCCTCGATCTGTCGCTCGATGCGCGTGCCTGGGAGAATGTCGGCATCGCGGCGGCGGAAGGCCATCCGCAGTCGGCGCTGAAAACCTTGCTGGAGCGTCTCGAGGCTGATCGTGCCGACGTGGAGGCCCTCGGCAGCGTGCAGGCGCCGCTCGACGGCCGCGCGCGCTTCATCGGCGAGGCCTTGCGGCCGGCCCAGACGACCGACGCCTGGCGCGACTGGCGCGCCGATGCCGGCGACGCGCAGCTCTCGCGCATGCTGACCGGCATTGCGCTGATCGAGGCCGCCGACGAAGGCGAAGAGGCGCGCGCCATCGCGGCCGGCATGCGCCGCCTGCTCGAAATGCCGGGCCGCACGGCCGCGCTGGTGACACCCGACCGTTCGATCGCCCAGCGCGTCCGCGCCGAACTGGCCCGCTGGAACATCGAGGTCGACGATTCCGGCGGCGATCCCCTGGCCAGCATGCCGCATGGCGTCCTGGCGCGCCTGCTGCTCGCCTGCGCCGCGCCCGCGCCTCTGTCGAGCGACTGGATTTCCCTCCTGGCGCATCCGTTGACGCGACTGTCGCTGTCGGCATCCGACTTGCGCCAGGTGGCCGACGACACCGAGATCGGCGTGTTGCGCGGGCAGGCGTTCGAGATCGGCAAGATCGATGACGTCCTGCAGGCCGCCCGCGTGGCGGCGGAGGATTATCACGCCCATCGCGCGATCAAGGCCATCGATGAGAGGCGCTGGATGCAGGTGATGCGTCTGCTGCAGTGTCTGGGCGAGACCTTCGCACCTTTGCATGCGATTGCGGGAAAGGCGCGCCTTGGCGACTGGGCGAGGGCGCATCGCCGCTCGTTTGAACTGCTGCGCGAGGAGGCAGATGTTGCGCCCTTCCTCGGCGATGATGGCGAAACCCTGCTGCAATTGTTCGAGGACATGGCGGCAGCCCTGCCGGTCGAACTCGATTTCACGTTGGACGACTATGCGGCCTTGTTCGACCGGCTGGCGCGCGAAGCCATCGTGCGCGGCCCGCGTCAGGCGCATCCGCGCCTGAAGATTCTCGGCCTGCTCGAAGCGCGCCTGATTTCCGCCGATACCATGTTCATTGCCGGCCTCGATGAATCGGTATGGCCGCCGCAGGCGCGCACCGATGCCTTTCTCAACCGTCCGATGCGCGAACAACTGGGGTTGACGGCGCCGGAGCGGCGCATCGGCCAGACGGCGCATGACTTTGAAATGGTGATCGGCGCGCCAAATGTGTTTCTCTCCCGCGCCGCCAAGCGTGGCGGTTCGCCTGTCATCGCCTCGCGCTTCCTGCAACGGATGGAAGCTCTAGCGGGCGCCCCGGCCTGGGAGGCGTGCAAGGCGCTCGGCGAAGAGCTTGTGCATCTCGCCCGGGCGCTCGACGAGCCGCCATCAAAGCCGGAGCCTGTCGACCAGCCGAAGCCGACGCCGCCCGTGGCGCTGCGCCCCAAGCGGCTCAGCGTCACGCGCATCGAGGCGATGCGCCGCGATCCCTATTCGATCTATGCGGAATTCATCCTTGAACTCAAACCGCTGGACGAGGCCGACGAAGACGATGGGCCGCGCCAGACCGGCACCTTGACCCATCGCGTGCTGTCGCAGTTCCAGAAGGAGTTTCCCGATCCGTTGCTGCTACCGCATGCGGCCGATCGCATCATCGAGATCGCCCGCGAAGAGTTCGCCGACCTGCTACAGAACCCCGGCTTCAAGGGATTCCGCTGGCCGCGCATCGAGGCGGCATTGCTCGCTTATCTCGAGTGGGATGCGCGCGGCCGCTCGTCGATCGTGCGTCTGCTGGTCGAAGAGAAAGGCAAGCTGCCGATCACGCTGTCCGACGGCTCGCAGTTCATCCTCAGCGCTGAGGCAGACCGGATCGAGGAAATCGATGGCGGCTATCGCATCGTCGATTTCAAGACCGGCCAGCCACCAAGCCATGCGACTATCGCTGCCGGCTTCTCCGTTCAGGTGACTTTGGAAGCGGCCATGCTGGAAAGAGGCGGCTTCGACACGCCCGCTAATTCCAAGGTGCTCGAAGCGCTCTATGTCAAGATCGGCAGCAGCAACGCCGGAGATGAAAGATCAGCCGGTAAGAGCAAGGGCAAAGATGCGAAGACGCTCGAAAGCCTGATTGCCGAGCATTACAGCGGCCTCGTCGAGATGCTGGAAGAATTTAACCGGCTCGAAACGCCCTATCTGTCGCGGCCCTATCCGCAGTTCATCAATAGGTTCGGCGCCTACGATCATCTGGCGCGGGTCAATGAATGGTCGCTTGGCGCTGAAGGGGAGGAGGAATGACCGACCTTTTCTCCTATGCGGCAAAACCCAATCCTTCTCCGCTTAAGTCCTCGCGCGAGCAGAATCTCGCGTCGAACCCGCGTTACTCGTCCTGGGTGTCGGCCAATGCCGGCTCCGGCAAGACGCATGTGCTCGCGCAACGCGTCATCCGCCTGCTGCTCAACAGGGTGGCGCCCGGCAAGATCCTCTGCCTCACCTTCACCAAGGCGGCCGCCGCCAACATGGCGCGCCGCGTCTTCGATACGCTATCGCAATGGACATCGATTGAAGACGACGCGCTGCGCAAGGCCGTGCGCGAGATCGCCGGCGATGATTTCGATGATCTCGATTTCGCCCGCACCTTGTTTGCCCAGACGATCGAAACGCCGGGCGGCCTGAAAATCCAGACCATTCATGCCTTCTGCGAACGCCTGCTGCATATGTTTCCCTTCGAGGCGAACATCGCCGCCGGCTTTTCCGTCGCCGAGGGCGATGAGCAGCAGACCCTGCTGCAACGGGCGCGGGAAGACGTGCTCGCGCTGGCGATCGCAAATCCTGCGTCGCAGGCGGGTGCGGCCCTGCAGCTTATCGCCTCGCTCACCACGCAGGATCGCTTCGACGAATTGTTGCAGGGCGCGCTCGCCATGCGCGGCAAGATCGCCGATGCCGTGGCGGACCGTCGCGGCGGCGGCTTCGCGCAGCGGTTGGGGGCGCGCTTCGGCCTTGATGCGGACGAGACTCTCGCCGGCATCGAGGCGGAGATTGTCGAGGGAGGCTTGTCCACGGCGCAATGGGACGAGATGGCGCGCGTCCTTGCCGAGCAGGGCAAGAACGATCGCGATCAGGCTCTGCGCATGCGGGCGTTCATCCAGACGGACAATATAGCCGCGAGGATTGCGAGCATTCGGGAGATATTCCTGACGAGTGCGGGAGAGCCGCGCAAGCGTCTCGTCACCGCCAAAACGCCGCCCGACATTGTCAACGCGCTCGAGAACGAGCGTGTGCGCGTGACGGTGCTTCTGGACAAGCGCAAAGCCGCGTCCTGCATCGCCCGCTCCATGGCGCTGTTCAAATTGGTCGAGGCGATCTTCAAGCGCTATGCGCAACTCAAGACCGCGCAAGGCCTGCTCGATTTCAACGACCTCATCGAGCGCACAGTCACCTTGCTCGGCCGTTCCGACGCCTCCTGGGTGCTTTACAAGCTCGACAGCGGTATCGATCACATTCTTGTCGACGAGGCGCAGGATACCTCGCCCGATCAATGGAAGATCCTCGAAAATCTCACCGGCGAATTCTTCGCCGGCATCGGCGCGCGCGAAGGCCTGCGCCGCACGATCTTCGCGGTGGGTGACGAGAAGCAGTCGATCTATTCGTTTCAGGGCGCACGTCCCGATCTTTTTGTCGAGATGCGCCGCTATTTCGAGATGAAGGCGGGCGGCAGCGACCATTTCAAATCGGTCGAACTGACGCGCTCCTATCGGTCAGCCAAAATGGTGCTCGACCAGGTCGATGCCACGTTTCAGGCCAACGAGAATTTCAAGGGCGTCGTCTCGCAAGGCGAGAACTGGATGCGCCATGAGGCCAACAAGAGCTTTCTGCCGGGCCTCGTCGAGATTTGGGAGCTCGAAGCGCCGCTAGCCACCGAGACGAGCGAGTCCTGGCTGCTGCCGGTCGACAGCGTCGGCGAGAATGCGCCGGAAGTGCGCCTCGCGCAGAACATCGCGCGCGTCATCCGCGACTGGCTGAGGCCTGGCTCTGGCCAGTTCGTCCATGGCAAGGATGGCGCGCCCCGGCCGGTGAATGCCGGCGATGTCATCATCCTGGTGCGCAAGCGCAGCCGCTTCTTCAACGCCATCATCCGCGCGCTCAAATCGGCCGGCGTACCGGTCGCCGGCGCCGACGTGCTGTCGCTGACCGACCATATCGCCGTCATGGATCTGATGGCGGCGGGACGCACGGCGCTGCTGCCACGTGATGACCTCTCGCTCGCCTGCGTGCTCAAATCGCCGCTGATCGGCCTGACTGACGAAGACCTGCTCGCCATCGCGCCAAAGCGCGCTGGCAGTGTCTACGAAGCGCTGTGCGCCTCATCGGCTCCGCAGCATGTACAGGCGGCGCAGCGCATCGATGGCTGGCGCAGGCTTGCCGCGCGCCTCACGCCTTTCGGTTTCTACGCCCATCTGCTCGGCGTCGAGCGCGGCCGCCACGCCTTGCTGACGCGTCTTGGTGTGGAAGCCAACGATGCCATCGACGAGTTTCTCAACCGCGCGCTGCAGCATGAGCAGCAGCAGCCACCCTCGCTCTTCACTTTCCTGCATGTGCTGAGCGCGACGGAAGCCTCGGTGAAGCGCGATCTCGAAGCCGCGGGCGAAGTGGTGCGCGTCATGACCGTGCATGCGGCCAAGGGGCTTGAAGGCAAGATCGTCTTCCTGCCGGATACGACGGGCGCCGCCACCGGCCGCTACGATCCCAATATCGTTCTGCTCGATGACGACGGCCATGAAGTGCCGGTCTGGCGCAAGGCCAAGAGGGAAGATCCGCCCCCGGTCAACGAGGCGATCGAAAGGGCGCGCCTCGACCAGGATCGCGAGTACCGTCGTCTGCTCTATGTGGCGATGACGCGCGCCGAGGAGCGGCTTTATATCTGCGGCTTTCGCGGCAAGACCGAGCCTCATCCGTCGTCCTGGTACAATATCATCTACCAGGCGCTGGCTGACGGTATGGAAACCGTTCCAGCTCCCTGGGATGCAAGCCGGACCGTGCTGCGGATTGGCTCGACGGCGCAGGCCGCCGTTGCGGCGAAGGCCGCCATTCCAGTCCCGGCAAAGCCGCCGGCGGATCATTGGCTCTGGCGCCCGGCACCGCGCGAGGCGCAGCCGGCGCCGCCGCTCAGTCCATCCACCGCGCTGGCCGCCGCCGATCAGCTCGATGCACGGGCCAACACCGCCGGCGTCGCCAGCGGGCTGGCGATCGGCGCACTGATGCATGCTTTGCTGCAATATCTGCCCGATGTGGTTGCCGAGGACCGCCCTGCCGCTGCCGCCCGCTATCTGGCCGCCCGCGGCCGGGCGTTGAGCGAGGTAGAGCGCACCGGCGTCGCGGCGCAAGCGCTGGCGCTTCTGGCCGCGCCCGCGGTCGCGGCCCTCTTCGGGCCGGGGTCACGCGCCGAAATTGCCATTGCCGGAAAGGTCTCAGGCGCGGCGGGACCGCTGGAAATCGCCGGCCGCATCGACCGGCTGGCCGTTCGGGAGAACGACGTCCTGCTGGCCGATTTCAAGACCGGGACGCCGCGCCCGGCGGAGGTGGCTCCGGCCGCCTATATCGCCCAGATGGCGCTCTACCGAGCGGCGGTGGAGCCGCTTTATCCCGGAAAAACAGTGCGTCCGTTCATCGTCTGGACCGCCAATGCCACGGCGGTCGAGCTTCCGGACGCCATGCTCACGGCGGCGTTGGGGCGGATCCTGGGCTAAACGACGCAATCTTGATCGGCCGCGCTTCTTGACGGGCAAGGGGCACGTTCATACGTTAAGGGCCGAATGCGGGAATCATCTCGCCCCGAATTATAAGGAATATCCTATGGCTACCGCAAAAGTGACCGATGCCACCTTTGAAGCTGACGTCCTGAAGTCGAGCGAGCCGGTCGTCGTCGATTTTTGGGCCGAATGGTGCGGCCCCTGTAAAATGATCGGACCTTCGCTGGAAGAAATTTCAGGCGAGATGGCCGGTAAGGTCAAGATCGTCAAGATGAACGTCGATGAAAATCCGGGCGTCCCGGGCAAAATGGGCATCCGCTCGATCCCGACCCTGATGTTGTTCAAGAACGGCAAGCTCGCATCCCAGAAGGTCGGCGCATCGCCCAAGGGCGCGCTCACCAAGTGGATCGAAGACGCCATCGCCTGAAGCATGGCGCACGGCGTTCCAGCCGCAGTCTCTGACTGAACTTCAGCGACAGCGCGTCCGGCTTCCGGGCGCGCTGTTTGCGTTTCCGGCCAAGTTTGAAGGCAAGTGTCAGGCCACGTCGCGAAGCTTCTGGGCCTGGGCGCGCAGCACCGAGGCGGAGACGATGGCGCGTGCCTCTTCGGCGTCGCCCCAGCGCACCACCTTCACCCATTTGCCGGGCTCGAGATCCTTGTAGTGCGCGAAGAAATGCTCGATCTGCTGCAAGGTGATTTCCGGCAGATCGCTATAGTTGTGCACGTTCTCAAAGCGGCGCGAAAGTTTGGCTGAAGGTACAGCCAGGATTTTCTCGTCGCCGCCTGCCTCGTCTTCCATCAGCAACACGCCGATGACGCGGCAGCTCATCACCGCGCCAGGTACGATCGCGCGCGCGTTGGCGACAATGACGTCGCAAGGGTCGCCGTCGTCCGAAAGCGTGTGAGGAATGAAGCCGTAATTGCCGGGGTAGCGCATCGGCGTATAAAGGAACCGGTCGACGAACAAGGCGCCGGACTCCTTGTCCATTTCATATTTGATCGGCTCGCCGCCGACGGGAACTTCGATCACGACATTGACGTCGTGCGGCGCATTCTTGCCGATGGAAATCGCTTCGAGATTCATGACACGCTCCAGGTAGGTTGGCTGCGATTGCCGCTACTTCTTGGCACCGATGCCGGAGCGCTTTCGTCCGCCCGGCATCCCGCCTTATCGCTGGAGCCAGTCTGAGGCCGTGTCGGTTAAAATTCCTTATGACCGCGAGAGGAACTCGGACGCTTGGTAAAGCGATTTGAAAGGAACATTCTTACTCAAAAAAAACTCTTCCGCGCCGTCCTGCCGGTCGACAAGCGAAACCACGAGGATGACGTCGGCGCCGGCCTCGCGGCAGGATTCGATGGCCTTGTAGGCGGACTCGCCCGAGGTCGTAACGTCCTCGACAATGATGATTTTCTTGCCCGAAAGGCTTTCGGTTTTCGTCAGCCCTTCCACCAGCTTCTTCGCGCCATGGCCCTTGGCCTGTTTGCGGACGAAGAAGCCGCGGATCGGCTTGCCCATTTCGAAGCTGAGCTGGCAGACACCGCCGGTGATCGGCACCGCGCCCATTTCGAGGCCGCCGACATAGTCCGCGCCCGCATCGGCAATGGCTGCGAACAGGTGATGGGCGATCAGGCTGGCGCCTTCCGGATCGAGCATGGTCGGCTTCATGTCGAAGTAGAAATTGCTCTCCTTGCCGGAAGCGAGGGTGATTTTGCCGTATCCGAAGGAGCGCGCGAAAATAATGTCGGCGAGCCGGGCGCGGCTGGCGGCCGAAACTGTCGGGGAAGAGGGCATGTCTAGCTCCGTGGGTGTTCGACCCTGTTTACACGCTGCCGCCGGACGCGGAAATCTTGAGGGTTCCGCCCCTGTGGATGACTTATCTGCGGCCAGCCAGCGCCTCGGCAAGCCAGGTCACGGTTTTCGTTGCTGCCTCCAGCGCGCCGTCCCTGGAGGCATAGACCGCGCCGGAGAAATACTGCACCGGCGTCCAGGCGCCGGCGTCTTCCACGTCACGGCGGAATTCCTCGAAACCGAAACTGCCGTCGGGCCGCGAGAAAAGGTCGACGCAGCGATCATGTTCCGGGTTTTCGACGCTATCGAAGACGGTCCAGGACTTGTCGATGCGTCGGGACATCGGCTCTATTCCGGCATCGTGCCATTGGCTTTCAGCACTTCGCCCGCCAGATAGAGCGAACCGGCGATCAGCACCCGCGGCGGCACCGGCCAGGAACGCGCCGCAATGCCGGCGATGGCTTCTTCGAAACTTTCGGCGGTCGAGGCGGGAATATCATTCTCCCGCGCCGCCTGCGCCACTTCGTAGGCGCTGCGCGCCTGGTGTTCGCCGCCGATCGGCACGGCGATGACTTCGCGCGCCAGCCCGGCGAAGCTCGCCAGGAAACCGGCCGTATCCTTTGTCGTCAGCGTGCCGCAGATGAGGATCAGCGGCCGCGCCGTCTGCTCCTCGAAATCCGCCATGGCTTCGGCGAGCACCTTGCCGCCGGCAACATTGTGGCCCCCGTCGAGCCACAGCTCGCCGCCGGCCGGAAGCATGTCGGCGAGCCGGCCTTGCTTCAGCCTTTGCAGGCGCGCCGGCCAATCCGCGGTCAGCACACCGGCTTCGAAAGCCTCGGCGGTAAGGCCGGGCAGGAACTGCCGCAGCGCCGCGATGGCGGTAGCGGCGTTTTCAAGCTGGTGATGGCCGGGCAATCGCGGCAACGGCAGGTCTATCAGTCCCCTCACATCCTCGTAGACGAGCCGTCCGCGCTCTTCGTAGCAATTGAAATCCTGTCCGGCGACGACGAGTGGTGCGCCGACGCGCTCGGCCTCGCGCTCGATGACATCGTAGGCGGCGGCGCTCTGCCAGGACAGCACGGCCGGCGCATTGCGCTTGAGGATGCCGGCCTTCTCCAGGGCGATGCCTTCGATCGAGGGCCCGAGAAATTCCACATGGTCGATAGAGACCGGCGTGATGACGGTGACGACCGGGCGTTCGATCACGTTGGTGGCGTCGTAACGGCCGCCGAGGCCGACTTCGAGCAGCAGCACGTCGGCTGGATGTTCGGCGAAGAGATAGAGCGCCGCCGCCGTGATGATCTCGAAGATGGTGATCGGCTCGCCCGCATTGACCTTCTCGCAGGTTTCGAGCGCGCCGATCAGGCGGTCTTCGTCGACGAGCCTGCCGCCGCCTGGTTCACCGAGACGGATGCGCTCGTGGAAATTCACCAGATGCGGCGAGGTATAGACATGCACGCTCTTGCCCGCCGCTTCGAGCATGGCGCGCATGAAGGCGATGGTCGAGCCCTTGCCGTTGGTGCCGGCGACATGGATGGTCGGCGGCAGCCGGTGCTGCGGATGGCCGAGCTTGGCCAGCAGCTTTTCGATGCGTCCGAGCGACAGGTCGATCTTGCGCGGATGCAGATCGGCAAGCCGCGCCAGCACGGCGTCGGAGGTGGGTACGGAGGCTTTCGCCGCATCCATGGTTTGGGTCCGTTATAGCATCGCGCGAAAAAGTGGACGCCGGTTTTTCGCAAAAAGCGACGCGACATCAAACAATCTAAAGCATCGGGCGATTCTGAAAGAACGCACGATGCTCTAGGCCGCCTCGGACACGGGTGGCGGCAGAGCCGGTTGCGACGGTTGCTTGGTCAGAAGGCGGCACAGGCGCACCAGCGTATTGCGCAGGTCGGCGCGCGGCACCACCATGTCGACCATGCCATGGGCCTTGAGATATTCGGCGCGCTGAAAACCTTCCGGCAGTTTCTCGCGGATCGTCTGCTCGATGACCCGCGCACCGGCAAAGCCGATCACGGCGCCGGGCTCGGAAATCTGCACGTCGCCTAGCATGGCGTAGGAGGCGGTGACGCCGCCGGTGGTCGGATTGGTCAGCACCACGATATAGGGAAGGCGCGCCTCGCGAAGGCGGCGCACCGCGACGGTCGTGCGCGGCATCTGCATCAGCGAGAACATGCCTTCCTGCATGCGCGCGCCGCCCGAGGCGGTGAACATGATGAACGGCGTCTTGCGCGCCACGGCCGCTTCCATGCCGGTGATGATCGCCTCGCCGGCCGCCATGCCGAGCGAACCGCCGATGAAGTCGAAATCCTGCACGCCCACCGTCACGTCGAGGCCGCCGAGCTGGCCGGTGGCGAGCGTCACGCAATCGGGCTTGCCTGTCTTGGTGCGATATTCCTTGAGCCGGTCCGTGTAGCGCTTCATGTCGCGGAATTTCAGCGGATCGGTCGGCACCTCCGGCAGCGGCAGCTCTTCATAGGTGCCGCCGTCGAAGAGGCTCGCGAGCCGCGCCTTGACCGGGAAGCGCATGTGATAGCCCGAGCCGGGAATGACATAGAGATTGGCTTCGATGTCCTTGTGGAAGACGAGCTGACCGCTTTCCGGGCATTTCACCCACAGGTTTTCCGGCGTTTCCCGCTTCAGGAACGAGCGGATCCGCGGCGGAACGACATTCGACATCCAGTTCATAGGCAACCCTTACTCTACTCGGCGGCAGCCTGGCGCGCGGAGCGCACGCCGCCGGCGAGTTCGCTGACCAGTTTCGTCACCGCGGCAACAGTGCCGGCAGTCGGCCGGTCCGACGCATCGAGGGAATTCTTCAGGGCGTCGACCAGCGCCGTGCCGACCACTACACCATCCGCATGTGCCGCAATTGCGGCGGCGGACTGCGCGTTCTTGACGCCGAAACCGACGGCTACCGGCAGATCCGTATGGCGTTTGATGCGCGTCACCGCCTCGGCGACCCTGGAATAGTCCGGGATCGACGCGCCGGTGATGCCGGTAATCGAGACGTAATAGACGAACCCGGAGGTGTTGGAGAGCACCGAGGGCAGCCGCTTGTCGTCCGTCGTCGGCGTCGCCAGGCGGATGAAGTTCACGCCGGCCTTGAGCGCCGGCAGGCACAGTTCCCTGTCTTCCTCCGGCGGCAGGTCGACGATGATCAGGCCGTCGACGCCGATGGCGCGCGCATCGGCCAGAAACTTGTCGACGCCGTAGATATAGATCGGGTTGTAATAGCCCATCAGCACGATCGGCGTGTTGTTGTCGTGCTTGCGGAAGTCGGCGACGACGCCGAGCGTCTTGCGCAAGGTGGTGCCGGCCTTCAGCGCCCTGAGCCCTGCCGCCTGGATCGACGGCCCGTCGGCCATCGGATCGGTGAACGGCATGCCGATTTCGATCACATCGGCGCCGGCAGCCGGCAGGGCCTTGATGATCTCGAGCGAGGAGGCGATGTCCGGGTCGCCGCACATGAGGAATGTGACGAGGGCGGCGCGGCCTTCAGCCTGGCAATGAGCGAAACGCTGGTCGATACGGGTTGTCATGGCCGCAGGGGTTAGCACGGCGCGCCGAAAATCGGAAGTTCACAGACGCGGAGCCACCGGCCGCAGCCAGTGTCATTCCCGATGCGCGCAGCGCGAGCGGGAAACCAGGCATTTCAGCGGTTTGCTGCGGGGCGTTGAACCGCTAGGCCTGGATTCCCGCTCGCCCGCTGCGCGGTCGTCGGGAATGCTTTGCTCAATGGGCGGCGTGCACCGCGTCAGGCTGGGGCCGACGACAGAAAAGCGCGCGTCTCGGCAACGACGCGATCCTGGAACTCTGGGTCGCGCACAAGCGCGGAGCCGAGCATCGGGTGGCCGCCCTCGTCGTAGTAGACACCAGTCCGACCGGAGGTATCGATCAGGATCTTGGTGATCACGCGAGCGGCTCGCTTTGGGGTACTCAAGACCTTGATGAAGAGCATGAGTGGCGGCACAAGGAGCGGGATAACAAATCTCTGCAGAACGCGCACGAAGGCACCCATATCGCCCACGCCGAGCCCGGTGGTTGGATTCAAGCCCGGCTCGACAGCGTTGAAGCGCAGCCGCGGAGTTTCACGAGCGAACGCCATCGCCGCAGCAAGGATGGCTTGTTTGGAAGTTGCGTAGGCATCGAAGCCCGGCCGTTTGGCGCCGCCTGCTTTCCATACACCCCGCGCACTCGCTTCTGCGGAGATGTAGCGACCACCTCGAAAGCCTGCAGCCACGGCTGGCTTGCGTTCGGGATCCTCCACGGCGGAGACGACGAAGACAATGTTCGCGCCATCCGGGATGTGCGGCACGAGCGCCTCCGTCAGAGCAAACGGACCGAGATGGTTCGTCACAAACGACATGTCCCATTCCAGCGCGTTCCTGGTCGGACGCATTTGCATGATGCCCGCGTTGTTGAGCAGTCCGGCGATCGTAAGATGCAGCGCGATGATCTCCGTGGCCGCGCGCCGCACGCTGGCAATATCTGACAAGTCGCACACAACCGATATCGCGCGCTGTCCTTTTTGCTCGATGGTCGCCTGCACCTCGTCGAGCTTCTTGCGGTCTCGTCCGACCAGGACGACCGTGCCGTGCTTGGCTAGTTCGAGTGCCGTGAGGCGGCCGATACCGGAGGTTGGGCCGGTGATGATGTAGGCCTTGAGATCGGCAGGATTTTTCAAAGACACGTTCGGCATGACATTCCCCTAACTTTGAACGCCGCGCATGGTTTGGTCCGCCGGGCGTTGACCCGGCTGAAGAGCTGGCGGCGCGCGATCACATGGCCGGGAGCACCGGTTTCCGCAGCAGGCACCACGAGGCGATCGGCTTTTGTCCGATTGGAGTACGCGCGAATATCGAGCGGGTACCCTGTTTGCCGAGGCGGAAGCCGATATTGCGGTCGTGTCCTCAGTCAGCGCAGGCAGCAAACGGCCAATTTACTATCTGATATATATAGCTTTTCTGTTTCCATCCTGTGCTTCAGTGGCGATCAGACCGGTGCATTATGACAGCCGCAGGCAGGCGGATGGAATGCCGAAACATTCCTCTTTCTTGCCTATTCCTGTTCGACAGCTACATGTGTCCTCGTCGTAACGTGAGAGGAACGGCAGGCCGTGCTCGATCAGTTGGCAGCAGCGCTTCTGCGCTACACGGATACTCACCCCGGCGAGGGCCTGTTTAGAACGGCGATCGACAGATTGGCCGTTCTGCGATCGGATCATCCGAAGCCGCCGACGCACATGATTTCCAGGCCGGCCCTGTGCATCGTGGCGCAGGGCGCCAAGTGGGCGACGTTCGGTGGCAATCGACTTGAGTACAGGGCGGGGCAAGCCCTTGTGGTCGGCGTCGAGACGCCTTCGACGGGCCAGGTTTTCGAAGCCAGCCCTGGCGAGCCCTGTCTCGTCCTCGCGTTCGAGCTGGACCTCGCAATCGTGCGGAGCGTCGCGGAGGGGCTGGATGCGCCGCCAAGAGCAAGCGGGGAGCCCGGCCGCGGCGTTTTCGTGGCGGACTTCCAGGGGCCGCTCGCCGACTGCGCGCTGCGCCTGGTCCGTCTGCTCGATACGCCCAAGGCAATTCCGACGCTCTACCCAGTCATCATGCGCGAGATTTGCTACTGGCTTCTCACCGGACCTCATGGCGGAGATGTCGCCAGAATGACCTTGGCAAACAGCCCATCGCAGCAGGTGATGAACGCAATAAGCAGTTTGCGGGCTCGTTTCAGGGAAACGGTTCGGATCGGGGAACTGGCCGCGATAGCGCAGATAAGCCCCTCAGCCTTCCACCGTCAGTTCAAAGCGCTGACATCGCTGACACCACTGCAATATCAAAAACAGCTTCGTCTGCTGGAGGCGCGCCGGCTGATGATTTCAAGCGCCGTCAACGTCGAGACGGCATCCTTTCAGGTCGGCTATGAAAGCCCGTCGCAGTTCAGCCGCGAATATGTCCGGATGTTCGGCGCGCCGCCAAAGCGTGATGCGCTGAAAATGCAAGCCATGCGCCGAAACGATCGCGCCATTGCGAGCGCCGGATTGATGGCTGAAGGTAGGTGAGACGTGTTAGGCCGCGAAGCCTCGGTTTGCCTGCGGACACGAGAAACGGCACCATGGCGTGGCCGATGCCTTGCGCCGCTTCTGTAATGATGGCCTTTCGGCCGGCTAATCCATCAGCGCTGCAACGCAGCGCCGGGCCAGCACGCCCACGATATGGGCGCGGTACTCGGCGCTGAAATTGACGTCCGTGTTCAGCCCGTCGGCATCGACTGCGATAGCGGCGATGGCGTCTGGGGAGAAATTCTTCTCCAGCGCGGTCTCGAAGGGAGTGACGCGGAAAGCACAGGGGCCGGCCCCGGTGACGCCGACGCGGACCTTGCCGCCGGTCCTCGACACCATGACGCCGACGACCGCATAGCCGGACGCGGGATGCTTGAACTTGATGTAATGCGCCTGGTCGGGGATCGGGAAGCGCACCGAGGTGATGAGCTCGTCGGGCTCCAGCGCCGTCTCGAACAGGCCGAGAAAGAAGTCATCGCCCGCGATCGTGCGCCGGTCGGTGACGATGGTCGCGCCCAGCCCCATGACGCCGCCGGGATAATCCGCCGCCGGGTCGGAGTTGGCGATCGAACCGCCGATGGTGCCGCGATGGCGCACGGCCGGATCGCCGATGCCGCCGGCGAGCACCGCCAGCGCCGGAATCGCCTTCTTCACCACGTCGGACGCACCGACATCGGCATGGATGGTCATGGCGCGGATGACGACGTCCTTGCCTTCGATGGCAATGCCACGCAAGGTGTCGATACCGCCGAGATCGATGAGATCGGACGGCGCGGCGAGGCGCTGCTTCAACGTCGGCAGCAGGGTCATGCCGCCGGCGACGATCTTGCCCTCCTCGGAGTTGCGCAGCGCTTCGATGGCGGACTGCACGTCGGTCGCGAGATGATAGTCGAAGTCCCGCATCAGTGATGATCCTTCCGCACGGCATCGGGATTGGCCACCGACAGGATCGCCTCGACGATGCCTTGATAGCCGGTGCAGCGGCAGATATTGCCTTCGAGTTCATGCCGCACGAGTTCTTCGGTCGCGCCCGGATTGCGGCGTGCGATATCGGCGCCCATCATCACCATGCCCGGCGTGCAGAAGCCGCATTGCAGGCCGTGATGTTCGCGAAACGCCTCCTGCATCGGATGCAGGGTGCCGTCGGGCTGCGCCAGCCCTTCGATGGTCGTCACCGAACGCCCCTTCGCCTGCACCGCCAGGATGGTGCAGGACTTGATGGCCTTGCCGTCGAGATGCACGACGCAGCAGCCGCATTGCGTCGTATCGCAGCCGACATGGGTGCCGGTGAGCTTCAGGTGGTCGCGCAGCAGTTCGGCGAGCAGGGTGCGGGCTTCAACCTTCGCACTGCGTTCGACGCCGTTGACTTTCAATGTCACGTCTATGGTCAATTCTGCCTCCGTCTCATCAGCGGATTTGTTCTGGAATGCATCACGCGGCCTTGCCGGTGCGCGCAGCCTGGATCGCCCGCCAGATCTTCTCCGGCGTCAGCGGCATGTCGATATGGCGGATGCCATAGGGTGTCAGCGCATCGCAAAGCGCCGAGACGATGGCTGGCGGCGCGCCGGTGGCGCCCGCTTCGCCGGCGCCCTTGACGCCAAGCTCGTTGGTCTTCGCCGGCACCACATTGAACAGGGCCTCCACATGCGCCATGTTCTTGGCGCGCGGCATGCCGTAATCCATGTAGGACGCGGTCAGCAATTGCCCGTCGTCGTCATAGAGCACGTCTTCGGTCAGCGCCTGGCCGACGCCCTGTGCGACGCCGCCATAGACCTGGCCATGCACGATGAATGGATTGAGCACGGTGCCGCAGTCGTCAACCGCCACATAGCCGACGATCTGCAGCACGCCCGTCTCGGGGTCGACTTCGACCTCGACCACATGCGCGCCGTTGGGGAAGTTCTCGACGTCGTTCTCGTAAGTGACTTCTTCGTCGAGCCCCGGCGTCACGCCGTCCGGCAGTTTCTTCGGATCGCGAGAAGCCTGAGCCACTTCCCCGATCGTCATGGTGCCGGCACCGGCCTTGAATACGCCGGCCTCGAACGCCACGGCTTCGGGATCGGCCTGCAGCAGATGGCCGGCGATCTTCTTGCCCTTGGCGATGATCAGTTTCGACGCCCGGTTGATGCCGCCGCCGCCGACCATCGACGAGCGCGAGCCGAACGAGCCGTTCGACATGGCCGGCGAATTGGCGGTGTCGCCGTTGATGAGTTTCACCCTGTCGTAGTCGACGCCCAGGAACTCGTTGACGAGCTGCGAATAGACCGTCGCATGGCCCTGTCCATGCGAATAGGTGCCGGCGATGACGCTGACGTCGCCATTCTCCTCGAAGCGCACGCGCATGCCTTCCACCGGCCGGCTACCGGCGCCTTCGATGAATACGGCAAGGCCGATGCCGCGCAGCTTGCCGCGCGCTTCCGCTTCTTTACGGCGCTCGGCAAACGTGTCCCAATGCGCCGCCTTCAGCGCCATATCCATCGTGCCGGCGAAGTCGCCGGAATCGAGCACGAAGCCCAGATGCGTCGCGTAGGGCATCTGCTCCTGCGTGACGAAATTGCGTCGGCGGATTTCCTCGCGCGATAGCTTGCAGGCATCGGCGGCCGCGTCCATCAACCGCTCGGTGATGTAATTGGCTTCCGGCCGGCCGGCGCCGCGATAGGTGTCCGTGCAGACCGTGTTGGTGAACAGCGGCCGCACTGAGAAGTAGAAATCCGGCACATGATAGACGCCCGGAATGATGCGTCCACCGCCTTCCATGGGCAGGCGCACGCCGTTCTCCGACAGATAGGCGCCGACATTGAGCAGGGTCTCGAGTTTGAGCGCGACGATGCGGCCCTCGGCGTCGAGGCCCATTTCGGCATGGTTGATCTGGTCGCGGCCGTGATAGTCGGACATGAAGGTCTCGACCCGGTCGCCGCGCCATTTCACCGGGCGGCCGAGCTGCTTGGCCGCGAAAGCGACAGCCACAGTCTCCGGATACATCTTGCTGCGCACGCCGAAGCCGCCACCGGTGTCGTGCGAGATGATGCGCACCTTGTCCATCGGCATTTTCAGCAGGTTCTTCGCCAGCATGGTCTGCAGCCTTCGGCCGCCCTGGGTCGGCGAATAGACCGTCAGCATGTTGTCGGCGGCTTTATAGGTCGCCACCACGCAGCGCGGCTCCATCGGGCTCGGCGCGACCCTGTTGTTGACCAGGTCGACTTTGACGCGCGTGTGCGCGGCCTTCAGTTTGGCTTCGACACTGCTTTCGTCGCCATATTCCCAATGTACGACCTGGTTGGTGCCGAATTCCGGCCAGACCTTCGGCGCATCCGCATCGAGCGCCCGCGCCGTGCTGGCGATAGCGGGCTGGGATTCGAAATCGAACTCGACGGCTTCGGCGGCCTCCCGCGCGAGTTCGGCGCTTTCGGCGATGACGATGGCGAGCACTTCGCCGACAAAGCGCGTCTGCGCTGTCGGCATCACCTGCCGCGGCGGCTTGTGCATCGAGGAGCCGTCGCGGTTCTTGTAGGCGGCTTCATTGATCAAAACGCCGACGCCGGCAGCCTCGAGATCCTTGCCGCTGAAGATCGCGACGACGCCGGGCAGTTCCAGCGCCGCCGAGGTGTCGACGCCGAGAATCTTCGCATTGGCGTGGGACGAGCGCACGAAGGCGGCCCAGGCCTGGCCTTCGATATTGATATCGTCGGTATACTGCCCCTGGCCGGTTAGCAGCCGCACGTCTTCCTTGCGCCTGACCGGCTGCCCGATGCCGAACTGTCCCATGCGATTTCGCCCGTAATTGTTGCATTTGGCTCGGCTAAATCGCGCGCCAGGGCGACGCTTCAGCCGGCGACTTCGTATAGGGGCCGGGGGGATGGCGCGCAAGGTCGGGAATGGGGCGAAGGGCCGCAGCATAGAGTAGACAGCGCACCGGCCTCCCGGCTAGGGGAGGGAGGTTGGAACAAAGCGGGGACAATGCCTGAGATAGTAAATATAGCTGCTTTTGCCCTGGTGGCGCTGGGCATGGTACTGACGCCGGGCCCGAACATGATTTACGTGATCTCGCGCTCGGTCTGTCAGGGGCCGGTGGCGGGTCTGATTTCCGTCTGTGGCGTCGCGTTGGGGTTCGTCTTCTACCTGCTATGCACGGCGCTCGGCATGACCGCGCTCATTTTCGCGGTGCCGCTTGCCTACGACGCGCTGCGCATCGCCGGGGCGCTTTATCTGCTCTATCTCGCCTGGAACGCGGTCAGGCCCGGCGGCAGATCGCCGTTTCGCGTCGCGGCCTTGCCTCCCGATAGTCCCCGCAAGCTCTTCGCCATGGGCTTTCTGACCAATTTGCTCAATCCGAAAATCGCCATGCTCTATCTCGCGCTACTGCCGCAGTTCGTCGATCCCGCCCACGACGTATTGATGCAGTCACTGGTGCTTGGCTCGGTGCAGATCGCCATCAGCGTTAGCGTCAATGCGCTGATCGCGCTATCGGCAGGATCGCTGGCGCTGCTGCTTGCGCGCCATCCCACAGTCGCGACCGTGCAGCGCTGGTTGATGGGCGCAGTGCTGACGGCACTCGCTTTTCGCCTCGCAAGCGAAGCGCGCCGCTGAGCAACTTCAAGCCCGGATTACATTCCGCCCAGATGTTCGGCTACGCTGAAAATATCCTTGTCGCCGCGTCCCGACAGATTGATCACCATCAGATGATCCTTCGGCTTTCTCGGTGCCATTTCGATCATCTTCGCCAGCGCATGCGAGGGCTCCAGCGCCGGGATGATGCCCTCGAGCTTGCAGCAGAGCTGGAAGGCGGCGAGCGCCTCCTTGTCCGTCGCCGACAGATAGGTCACGCGGCCGGTTTCCTTGAGCCAGGCATGCTCGGGGCCGATGCCGGGATAATCGAGGCCGGCTGAAATGGAATGGCCCTCGTTGATTTGCCCGTCGTCATCCATCAGCAGATACGTTCGGTTGCCGTGCAACACGCCGGGGCGTCCGCCGGCCAGCGAGGCGCAATGGCCGTCGGGCACGTCGAGCCCATGGCCGGCCGCCTCGACGCCGTAGATTTCCACCGACGGATCGTCGAGGAAAGGATGGAACAGGCCGATGGCATTGGAGCCACCGCCGATGCAGGCCATCAGAGAATCCGGCAGGCGGCCTTCGGCCTCCTGCATTTGCTGGCGCACTTCGTTGCCGATGACGCTCTGGAAATTGCGCACCATGGCCGGATAGGGGTGCGGGCCCGCCGCCGTGCCGATGCAGTAGAAGGTATCGGCGACATTGGTCACCCAGTCGCGCAGCGCATCGTTCATCGCGTCCTTCAGGGTCCGCGCGCCCGATTGCACGGCGACGACCTTGGCGCCGAGCATTTCCATGCGAAACACGTTCGGCTTCTGCCGCTCGACGTCGACAGCGCCCATGTAGACCACGCATTCGAGGCCGTATTTGGCGCAGGCCGTGGCCGTGGCGACGCCGTGCTGGCCGGCGCCCGTCTCGGCGATGATACGTTTCTTGCCCATGCGCCGCGCCAGCAGGATCTGGCCCAGAACATTATTGATCTTGTGCGAGCCGGTATGGTTCAGCTCTTCGCGCTTGAAATAGATCTTCGCGCCGCCGAGATGCTCGCTCATCCGCTCGCAGAAATAGAGCGGGCTCGGGCGGCCGACGTAATGGGTGGCGAGGTGATCCAGTTCGGCCTGGTAGGAGGGGTCCGCCTGCGCCGCCTTGTAAGCCTCTTCCAGCTCCAGAATCAGCGGCATGAGGGTTTCAGCGACGAAACGGCCGCCGAAAATGCCGAAATGCCCGGTGGCGTCCGGGCCGGATCGGAAGGAATTGGGCTTCTGGTGTTGCAAGACTGTCTCCGGGATTCCGCCTCTCTTAGGCCGGATTGGCCGCAGAACCAAGCGAAAGCAGCGCCACGGCGGCACGCGCCCGCGCGACGAAATCGGCGATCAGCCCCTCGTCCTTGACGCCCGGCGCACGCTCGACCCCCGACGACACGTCGACGCCCGGTGCGCGGGTGATCCGCAGCGCCTCGCCGACATTGTCCGGGCCGAGTCCGCCAGACAGCATCCACGGCGCCTGCAGGGACAGATTTTCCAGAATGGTCCAGTCGAAGGCCGCGCCATTGCCGCCCGGCAGGAGCGCCCCCTTCGGCGGCTTGGCGTCGAACATCAGGCGATCGGCGACGCCGTCATAGGCGGGGATGGCGGCGAGATCGTCGCGGGTGGAGATGTGGAGCGCCTTCATCACCGGCAGGCCGAAGCGGGCCTTGATCGCGCTGACACGCTCCGGCGTCTCCCGGCCGTGCAACTGCAGCCAGTCGGGCGCCAGCGCCGCGACAATGCCGTCGAGCAGGGCGTCGTCGGCATCGACCGAGAGCGCCACTTTCAAGGCCCTGCCGCCGACCTGCGCGCTCAAGGTCCGGGCCGTTTCCAGCGAGAGATGGCGCGGGCTCGGCGAAAAGAACACGAAGCCAACCATGTCGGCGCCGGCGTTGAGCGCCGCCGCCAGGGTGGGGGCCGTCGAGAGACCGCAGATTTTGACCGTGAGGGGCGTGGGCATGCGGAGGTCTATGGCATATTTGGAGGAGAGCATCCAGCGAGAGCTGAGGGGACTTAAGATCGGCCTCGCAACCTCCTCGCCGTCATGCCCGCGCTTGTCGCGGGCACCCACGCCGGGGTGCGCCGGTGCGGCTCAGAAGGCACGTTAAGCGTCGCGGCCGCTTGCCGGCAAGACGCCTGAATCTTAGCATCTCCTGATGAAGGGTGGCTTCGTTTATATCATGACCAACAAGGCCAACAGCACGCTCTATCTTGGCATGACGAGCGATCTGGCTCGCGCTTGGGAGCATCGTGAAGGCACTGCGCCCGGCTTCACGCGGCAGTACAAACTGAAGCGGCTGGTCTGGTACGAGGCACACCATGACATTCGTGATGCCATCCAGCGCGAGAAGACCATGAAACATTGGTCTCGCGCGTGGAAGGTGCGCATGATCCTCGATCTGAATCCGGAATGGCGAGATTTGTACGAGGATCTAAATTTGTAAGCCCGCGACAAGCGCGGGCATGACGTCGCGGAGGGGGAAGGTGGCAGCGTAAATTGTGAGACTTACGCCGCCTTCTTCGCCGCCCCGAACCGCCCGTAAAACGTCTCGCCCTTCGCTGCCATATCCAGCAGCAGCGCACACGGCTTGAAGCGGGCGCCATATTTGGCCTCGAGCTTCTGACACAGCGCCACGAACTTCGCTGCGCCCATGCCGTCGATCATGCTCAGCACGCCGCCGGTGAAGGGGGCGAAGCCGAAGCCAAGGATCGAGCCGACGTCGGCCTCGCGCGGGTCGACGATCACGTGGTCCTCGACCGTGCGCGCGGCTTCCAGCGCCTGTGTCACCAGCAGGCGCTGCTGCAATTCCTCGCGGTCGAGCGTGTCGGGATCGAGATGCTTCGGCTGCAGCGCCCCAAGGCCGGGCCACAGCTTCTTCTGGCCCTTCTCGGGATAATCGTAGAAACCCTTGCCGTTCTTGCGGCCGAGGCGGCCCTGCTTGACCACCATTTCCTCGAGCAGCTTTTCCTGATTGGCGTCGACCGCCTGCGGGCCGAGATCCTTCTTGGCCGCCTGCAGAATCTTCCAGCCGAGATCGAGCGCCACCTCATCGTTGAGCGACAGCGGGCCGACCGGCATGCCGGCTTTCTTGGCGATGTTCTCGATCATCGCCGCGGGCACGCCTTCCATCAACATCAGATGGCCTTCGAGGATATAGTTGAGCACGCAGCGGTTGGCGAAGAAGCCGCGGCTGTCGTTGACGACGATCGGCGTCTTGCGCACGGCGCGCACATAGTCGAGCGCCATCGCCAGAGCCTTGTCGCCGGTCTTCTTGCCGAGGATCACCTCGACCAGCATCATGCGCTCGACCGGCGAGAAGAAATGCACGCCGATGAAATGATCCGGCCGCGAATAGTTCTCGGCCAGCGACGTGATCGGCAATGTCGACGTGTTGGAGGCGAAGACGGCGTCGGGCGACAGGAATTCCTGCGCCTTCCTGGTTGCCTCCGCCTTCACCGCGCGATCCTCGAACACCGCCTCGATCACCATCTGGCAATCCACGATCTTCGAATAGTCCGGCGTTGCCTCGATGCGCGCCAGCAGTTCGTCGCGCTGGGCGGTCTTGGCGCGGCCTTTCATGATCTGGTCGGTCATCAGCTTGTGCGAGAGCTGCTTGCCCTTGTCGGCCGATTCCTGGTCGCGATCGATCAGCACCACCTCGATGCCGGCGAGTGCGCTGACATAGGCGATCGACGCGCCCATGAAGCCGGCGCCGAGCACGGCGATCTTCTTCGGCGCCGATGGCGGAATGTTCGCCGGCCGCCGCGCGCCCTTGTTGAGCTCACCCATGGAGATGAACAGGGTGCGGATCATGGCGCGCGCTTCCGGCGAGCGCAGGATCTTGGCGAACCAGCGGCTCTCGACCTTCAGCGCCAGGTCCATCGGCAATTGCAGGCCTTCATAGACCGCGTGCAGGATCGCCTTGATGGCGGGGTAATTGTCCTGCGTCTCGCGGCGGTAGATGGCGTTGGCGGCAGGCCACACCATCATGCCGGCGGGCGAGAACACCTTGCCGGACGGATTGCGGAACTTCGGATCGTCCCACGGCGCAATGCCTTTGCCACCGGCGGCGATCCAGGCTTTCGCCTTGGCGACGAGATCCGCAGCCGGCACGACCTCGTGCACAAGGCCCATGCTCTTCGCGGCGGCGGGCCGCAACTGATCGCCCTTGAACAGCATCTGCAGGGCATCGCCCGTCTGCATCAGCCTCGCCACGCGCTGCGTGCCGCCGGCGCCGGGGAAAAGGCCCACCTTCACTTCCGGCAGGCCGACGCGCGTCTTGTCGGAATCCGACAGCACGCGATAGTGGCAGGCGAGCGCCATTTCGAACGCGCCGCCGAGCGCCACGCCGTTGATCGCGGCGACGAAGGGTTTGCCGCAGGTCTCGAGCTTGCGGTAGAGCACCGACAGCGAGCGCGTGCCGTCGAAGAAGAACTGCATCGCTTTCTCGTAGCCGTCCGACTTGATCATCTTCGCGAGCTGGCCGCCGAAACCTTCCATCATGGTCAGGTCGGCGCCGCCGGAGAAACTGTCCTTCTTGCCCGAGACGATGACGCAGCCCTTGATGGCGGCATCGGCCACGACGGTATCGATGACCTGTTCGAGTTCGCTCATCACCTCCTGGGTGATGACGTTCATCGAACGGTCGGGCATGTCCCAGGTGAGGAGCGCAATGCCGTCGGCGTCGGTTTCGAAGCTGAAGTTCTTGAGGTTCAAGGTGGTGCTCATTGGCTCGGCCCTCTCTCTGAGCGAAATCAGGATGCTTTTGCTGGTGGGGGTGGAAAGTCGCCCGGGAATGTATCGGCGCCGGGCACGAACATGTGCCAGGCCGGCGCCGAGGCGGCGAAGATATGCGCCTTCACCGCAAAACTGTCGAAATCGTCGATGGCGCCTGCGGCCATGACGATATGGCGCGGCAGTTTCTCCAGGTGGACATAAAGCGGCGCGCCGCACTCGGCGCAGAAATGCCTGACGATGCCGCGGCCGCTGTCGCCCTTGATGGCGTATTCGCGTGGGCTTCCTCGTGTGAGTTGGAACGCGGTACGCTCGAACACCGCTTCATAGGCTGGCGCGCCGCCGTTGTAGCGCGTGCAATCGCTGCAATGGCAGGCGAGGTTCATCCGGCTGTCGCCATCGAGCGAAAACCGGATTGCGCCGCAAAGACATCCGCCGTCGAAACGCGCCATTAAAAGCCCCGCTTCAAACCCGCTCGATGATCGTCGCCGTGCCCATGCCGGCGCCGATGCAAAGCGTGATCAGCGCCGTCGACTTGCCGGTGCGTTCCAGTTCGTCGAGCACGGTGCCGAGCAGCATGGCGCCGGTGGCGCCGAGCGGATGGCCGAGCGCGATGGCGCCGCCGTTGACGTTGAGTTTCGATTGATCGACGTCGAAGGCCTGCATGAAGCGCAGCACCACAGAGGCGAAGGCCTCGTTGACCTCGAAGAGATCGATGTCGGACAGTTTCATGCCCGAGCGCTTGAGCACTTTCTTCGTCACGTCGACAGGGCCGGTCAGCATCATCGCCGGTTCCGAGCCGATGTTGGCGAAGGCGCGGATGCGCGCGCGCGGCTTCAGGCCTGCCGCCTTGCCGGCTTCAGCATTGCCGATCAGCACGGCGGCTGCGCCGTCGACGATGCCCGACGAATTGCCGGCATGATGGACGTGGTTCAGCGCCTCGATTTCCGGATGCGCCTGAATGGCGACGGCGGCAAAGCCGCCCTGGTCGGCCATCATCGCGAACGACGGCTTCAAGGCTGCCAGCGACTGCATGTCGGTTGCCGGCCGCATGTGCTCGTCCTTGGCCAGGATGGTGAGGCCGTTGACGTCCTTCACCGGCACGATCGACTTGGCGAAACGGCCTTCCTGCCACGAGCGCGCGGCGCGCTTCTGGCTCTCGACCGCATAGGCGTCGACATCGTCGCGGCTGAAGCCGTATTTGGTGGCGATGAGATCGGCCGAAACGCCCTGCGGCATGAAATAGGACGGGATGGCGATCGTCGGGTCGACCGGCCAGGCGCCGCCCGACGCGCCGATGCCGACGCGGCTCATGGATTCGACGCCACCGCCTATCGTCATGTCGTGCTGGCCGGACATGACCTGCGCCGAGGCAAAGTTCACCGCATCGAGGCCCGAGGCGCAGAAGCGGTTGATCTGGACGCCCGGCACGTGGTCGCCGTATTCGGCGGTCAGCGCCGCTACGCGGGCAATGTCGCCGCCGGCCTCGCCGACCGGATCGACGCAGCCGAGCACCACGTCGTCGATGAGTTTCGTATCGAGCTTGTTGCGCTCCTTGATGGCACCCAGAGCCGTCGTCGCCAGGCCCAGCGTCGAGACCTCGTGCAGCGCGCCGTCCGCCTTGCCGCGTCCGCGCGGGGTGCGCACCGCGTCATAAATGAATGCTTCGGGCATGTCGCTCCTCCAATTCCTTACACGCTTCGTTTCTAGAATGCTTCAGCAGGCATCGCCATCATCGTGTCGGCGCCGGACGAGATACGGGCGAGATGGCTTGCTGTTTCCGGCATCATTCGTTCCATGAAAAATTTGCCGGCGATGAGCTTGGCGTCCATCGCCGCTGCCTGGGAGGCGTCGGCGGCCTTTCTGGCCATCGCCGCCTTGGCGATCCTGCACCACATATAGCCCAGCGCGACCAGGCCGAAGAGGTGCATATAGTCGTATGAGCCGGCGCCTGCATTGTCCGGCTTTGCCATGGCGTTCTGCATCAGCCACACGGTCGATTGCTGCAAATGGCTGACGCCCTGTTTCAGGCCGGACGTATATGGCTTCATCGCCGCGTCCGCCTCTTCTTCCTTCAGATAGGCATTCACTTCGCTGAGAAAAGCTGTCAGCGCGCGACCGCCGTCTTTCGGCAGTTTACGGCCGACGAGATCAAGCGCCTGGATGCCGTTGGCGCCTTCGTAGATCATGGCGATGCGGGCATCGCGGACGAACTGCTCCATGCCGCCCTCGGCGATATAGCCGTGGCCGCCGAACACCTGCTGGGCCTTCACCGCATTGTCGAAGCCGCGGTCGGTGAACACGCCCTTCAGCACCGGCGTCAACAGGCCCAGAATGTCCTCGGACGTCTGGCGCAGCTTTTCGTCCGGGTTGCGGGTCGCCATGTCGGCATGCAGCGACGCCCACAGGATGAGCGCCCGCGCCGCCTCGTTGAACGAGCGGATTTCCAGCAGCATGCGCCGGATGTCGGGATGCACGATGATCGGATCGGCCGGCTTGTCGGGTGCCTTCGGGCCTGAGATGGAGCGGCCCTGCAGCCGGTCGCGGGCGTAGGCGGCGGCGTTCTGATAGGCCACTTCCGACTGGCTGAGGCCCTGGTTGGCGACGCCCATGCGGGCCTCGTTCATCATCACGAACATGGCGTTGAGGCCGCGATTGGCCTCGCCCACCAGCCAGCCCTTGGCGCCGTCGTAGTTCATCACGCAGGTGGAATTGGCGTGAATGCCCATCTTGTGCTCAATCGAGCCGCAGCTCACCGGATTGCGCGCACCGGGGTTGCCGGTGGCGTCAGGCAGGAATTTCGGCACGATGAACAGGGAAATGCCGCGGGTGCCGGCCGGCGCGCCCTCGATGCGGGCCAGCACCAGGTGGACGATGTTCTCGGTCAGGTCCTGTTCGCCGGCGGAGATGAAGATTTTCTGGCCGGTGATCGCATAGCTGCCGTCGGCCTGCGGCACGGCCTTGGTCTTGAGCAGGCCGAGATCGGTGCCGCAATGGGGCTCGGTCAGGTTCATCGTGCCCGCCCAGGTGCCGGCGATCATCTTTGGCAGATAGATCTGTTTGAGATTGGTGGAGGCATGCTTGTCGATGGCGGCGATGGCGCTCTGGGTCAGGCCCGGATACATGGTGAAAGCCATGTTGGCGCTGGCGCTGAACTCGTTGACCAGGGTGGCGAGCGTATAGGGCAGGCCCTGGCCGCCGTATTCGGGATTGGTGGCAAGGCCGATCCAGCCGCCCTCGGCATAAGCCTTGAAGGCTTCCTTGAACCCTTTCGGCGTCGTCACCGAGCCGTCGGCGTTGCGCACGCAGCCTTCATGGTCGCCGGAGAGGTTGATCGGCTGCAGGATTTCCTCGGAAATCTTCGCCGCTTCCCCTAGAACGGCCTCGACGACGTCAGGCGAAGCGTCTGAAAAACCTGGGAGATTGTTGTAGCGGTCCCAGTGCAGCACGTCGTTGAGGAGAAACAGGGCATCGGCGACGGGGGCCTGATAGCTGGGCATGGTCGTTCCTCGTTTCGCGATTAAGCGCTGCGCAGACAAAGCATTCTGCGCGATTTGCGGCGTCTGTGCGACAGCGCGATGCGCATGGCTTATATATCGTTCATATATAAACCATCTTGCAGATCGTCAAGGCCGGCTCTGCAACCATTCACGATCAACAAGAAGTGAATTCAGCCGTCTGCTTCGGCTTTCCGGCACATTTGCACGAAGCGGGCGCGCAACATGCCTTCAACGTTTGGCAATCTCTTGGCGCTTCCTTAACTCTTTGTCTCAAAATCGATCACTCTTAACCGGTTGTTTACCATAGCCGCCCGAAAGTCGGCTTACTGGCCGGGTGGGTGATTCACCAAGTCCGCTTTGCCAAATGCGTTTGATTTCATGACGGGATAGCCCCGGCGAGCGACCTGATGAACAAAGCGGTTCCCTGGAGCATAAAAGGGGTCGATTTCAATGCGCGCGAGGCCGCCAGGGAGGCGGCGCGCCGTTCCGGAATGTCCTTGGGGGAATGGCTCAACAGCGTCATTGCCGATCAGGCAGACGAACTGGGTATCGATCCCGAAGACATCGATGACACCCAGCGCGTCGAAGCCGTCAGCCGCCGTCTGGCGCACATGGCGCCGCGCGATCATTACCGTGGCGCGCCCAGCGTCGAGCGCAATGAGCCTTCGTTCGACGAAGACCAGGAAGAGCAGGAAGAACAGAACCAGCGCGTGGCCCGGCGCAGCGAGCGCCGCGCAGCGGTGCGGATGCGTTACGAGGACGCCCGTTCCGCGCCGGAACCAGAACCCGCCCAGGGCAACGATTACCCGCGCGGCCAGCGCCGCGCCGCGCCGCGCGACAGCTACCGGCAAGAGCGCCGTTCTCCCGATCAGGAGCGCCGCGCGCCCGCTTATGACGCGCCCTATGATGAGGCACCCGATCTGCGCGCGCAGCGCGATGCCGATGCCTTGCTCGATGAAGCGGTGCGCGGCCTCGAGCGCGGTTCGCGCCGGCATCAGGCGCAGACCAATGCGACGCTCGACAAATTCTCGCAGCGGCTCGCCGAACTCGAAGCGCATCTCAACGAACGCGCCGAACAGGTCGCCGCAAGGCGCGATGAAAGCCGCGAGGAGCGCCGTGCGAAATACAAGGCCGCGAAGCGCGACGAGTCGCAGCCGGTCAATTCGCCGAGCGAAGACCATATGGCCGCCATCGACCGCAAGCTGTCGCGGCTGGTTGCGCGCCTTGAAAGCCGGGACGAGCCGGCGCCTGCCCGCACCTCGCCGCATGCGCTCGACTTCGCGCGCATCGAGGAAAAGCTCAACGCGCTGCTGAGCCAGCAATCGGTGGCGCCGCCGGCCGAGCCGGCAGGTCCGCGCTTCTCGACGCCGCGTCCGCCGTCGCGTCAACCGCTTGCCGATGCGCTGTCGCAGATCACCCGCCGCCAGCGCGATCTGGAAGACCAGGCCGGCACGACGCTCGCCGCCCGCGGTTCTCCGGCCCCGCGTCTGCAAGACACGTATTTTCCCGAGCCGCGCCTGCAGCAGGACCTCGCGGCCGACCTCAGGCCGCCGCAGGAGTCTCCGCAGCTTACCGCGCTGCAGAAGGACATCGCCAATCTTGCCGCCAGCATCGAAACGATCCGCACCGAGCTGAGCCAGCGCGCCAGCGTGGTCCAGGCGGCGCCGTCGGAAATCGATCTTCTGCGCAAGCAGATCGGCGAAATGAACGCGGCCGTCGCGGCGCTGGCGCCGCGCGAAGCTTTCGCCTCGCTCGAGAGTGCCACGCGCGAACTCATCCAGCGCGTCGAAAGCTCGCGCCAGGAAGGCGTGCGCGAAACCATATTGGAGCCGATCGAAACGCTCGTTTCGCATCTGCAGCGCGCCATGGCGGAATTCTCGCCGCGCGCCACGATCGACACGATCAAGCGCGAGATCGGCGTCATCGCGCAGAATGTCGCGACCGTCGGCAGCGCCAGCGTCGATACGGCGACCCTGGCGAAACTCAACGATCAGACCCGCGAAATCCGCGATCTGCTCGTCGCCGCCGCGGCGCGCCCGATGCCGATCGACAATATCGAGCGGCAGGTGACGGGCCTTGCCCAGCGCATGGACCTGATCGCCCAGCGCGGTTCGACGCCGTCGGGCTCGCAGGCAGTCTCCGAAAGCGTCGAGGCCATCCGCGCCACGATCGAGCGCACCCTGCCGACGGCGCTTCTGCACACGCTCGAACAGCGGGTCGAAGCGCTCGGCCGCAAGATCGACGAAGCCGTCTACGCCGAGCAGCAGCCGGCGGCGCCGATCGAGACGCGCGCGCTGGAAGAGATGATGCGCGACATCGCCGCGCGGCTCGACCGACCCCAGACCGTCGTCAACAACGATCTGTCCCAGCTCGAAGACTCCATGCGCGAACTGGCGCGCCGCGTCGACACGGCCGGCCAGCAGGGCGCGACGCCGGCGGCTTTCGATGCCTTGCAGGAGCAGATCGAGCGGCTCGCACACCGGCTCGACCAGTCCGACGCAAGCCTCGGCAAGCTGCCTGACCTGCACCGCTCGATCGCCGACATCATCGGCATGCTCGAGGAGAACCGCGTCGCATCGGTGAACGCCGCCGAAAAAGCGGCGCGCGAAGCCCTGTCGCAGATCGGCGCCGTCGGTGCGCAAGACAATGCCTTGCGCGCCCAGATCGCCCAGGAGATCGCCAGTCTTCGCAACGGCCAGGACGCGACCGACCGCAAGACCCGCGCCACCCTGACGGCAGTTCACGAAACTCTCGAAAAGGTCGTCGACCGGCTGGCGATGATCGAGGACGGCATTGACCACAAGCCATCGTTGCCGCGGGCGACCCTGGATCCGCTGGTCCAGGCATCGAACGCGCCTGCCGACTTCGATGATCCGTCTGCGACCCTGGCGTCAGGCCAGGCGCCGTCCTTCGCACGGCCCGCCTCGACATCCGCCTATGCCGACGAGCCGAGCGCCAAAGGCCTGGGGCGTCAGGTTTCCGGCGACGATATCCTGCGCGCCAGCCGCGTCGATCCGGCCCAGCGCCCCATGCGCGCGCCGCCCGCCGAAGCGCCGCCGGTCAACCTTGAAGACAATATCCTGCTCGAACCCGGCAGCGGCTCGACACCGCCGCGCCGGTCCCAGGCCGCTGCCGGCCGGAGCGAGAGCACCCGGGGCGTCCAGCAGGCTGCGGCGCAGGCGGCGGCGTTTGAACTCGATGAGACGCCGGGATCGGCCCAGCAGAGCTTCATCGCCGCTGCCCGCCGTGCCCGTGAAGCGGCGATTTCGGAATCCGCCGGACAGGCGCGTTCGAGCGCACGCGGCGAGGCCCCCCAACGTGCGTCGAGCGACAATACGCTGGCCGAGGCCCGCGCCCGCGCCAAGGCCGCGGCCGCGGCTCTGGCGGCGGCGGAAACGGTTGACGAGACCAGGAGCCTTGGCGCCATCGGCCGTGCCCGCGCCTTCCTCAATCAGCGCAAGCGGCCGATCCTGCTGAGCCTTGCGGGCATCGTGCTGGCGCTCGGCGCCTTGACGGTGATGCGCTCTATGAGCGAGGCGCCGCCGCCTGATCGCGCGACGGTCGGGGCGCTGCAACCCATCCAGCGCGACGCGTCGCAAAAGATTCAAACGCAGGCCTGGACGAAGGGGCGTCCGGCATCGGCTGGCAACAGCTCGCCGGTCACGGCGGACGAAGTCGCCGCGCTCGGCAATAATTTCGTCCGCGATCCAAATCCGGTCGCACCGAGCGAAACCTCGTCGTTCAAGCTGCCGCCGCAGCAACAGGCTTTGGCTAAGCCCGACGCCAAGACTGATGCGGCCAAGACTGATGCGGCAAAGACTGATGCGGCCAAGCTCGATGCATCACCCGTCGGTTCGATCCCCGAGGAAACCAAGGGATTGCCGATGGCGCTGCCGTCGGCGCCCAAGGGCACCGATCTTCGCACCGCTGCCACGGGTGGAAATCCGGCCGCCCAGTTCGAACTTGCCGCGCGTCTGTTCGAAGGCCGCACCATGCCGCGCGATCTCGCCCAGGCGGCGCAATGGTTCGAGAAGGCGGCCCTGCAGGATTTCGCGCCGGCGCAATACCGGCTCGGCTCGCTTTATGAAAAGGGCCTCGGCGTCACGCGTGATACCGCCCGGGCGAAAACGCTCTATCAACGCGCCGCCGATCACGGCAACATCCGCGCCATGCACAATCTTGCGGTACTCTACGCCGAAGGCGCCGACGGGAAGCCTGATTATGCTGCCGCCGCGCAATGGTTCCGCAAGGCTGCGGAATATGGCGTACGCGACAGCCAGTACAATCTCGCCATTCTCTATGCCCGCGGTCTCGGCACAGCGCAGGATATCTCGCAATCATGGGTCTGGTTCTCGCTGGCCGCCGCGCAGGGCGACGAGGATGCCGGCAAGAAACGCAACGATGTCGCCGCGCGTCTCAATGCGCCGCAGCTCGCTGCCGCCAAGGCGATCGTCGACAATTTCAAGCCGCGCGTCGGCGACAAGGCGTCGAACGAAGTCACGGCACCAGCGGGCGGCTGGGATCAGCAACCGGCGACCGCGAGCAGCCCCAGGCCTGAGAACAAGCCAGAGACCAAAACCGAGAAGCGCTCGGCCCAACCGGCGCCGCGTCCGAGGATGACGGCGCTCTGAACAGAAGCTGTATTTGTCGACTTGTTTGATCAGATTATTGGTCGATAAATAAACTTAGCGAAGCTTGCGAAGGGGGCTTGCTTTCGCCTGGGTGTTCTTGCATTGCCGGCGCGCGCGTCAGGCGTTTCGTCATTGAAGCATCGTCCGGATCGTGCCTTTCTGGCGGCCGTTCAACGAGCGGGCCGCAGCGCTGTATCGCGGGACGTCGCGTGGAAATCTATCTGCCTATTGCCGAAATGCCGGTGGATGTTTTTCTCATTCTCGGAATGGGCGTTGCCGTCGGCTTCATCTCCGGCATGTTCGGTGTCGGCGGCGGCTTTCTGCTGACGCCGCTCTTGATCTTCGTCGGCATTCCGCCTGCCGTGGTTGTCGCCACGCAGGGGCCGCAGATCGCCGCATCGTCGATGACGGGCGCGCTCGCCTACTGGCGGCGCAAGGCGATCGACTTCAAGCTCGGCGGCGTGCTGCTCGCCGGCGGCCTGATCGGCACTTTGCTTGGCGTCCTGTTCTTCAACCAGATGCGACGCATCGGCCAGTTGGAGACGGTCATCACGATTTCCTATGTCGTTCTGCTCGGCGGCGTCGGCACTCTGGTCTCATGGGAGAGCCTGCGGGCCGTCGCGATGGCCCACAAAGGCCCGGTCAAGCGGCGCCGGGCCGGGCGACATGCCTGGTATGAAGGCCTGCCGCTGAAATGGCGGTTCCAGCGCTCCGGACTCTACATCAGCGTCATTCCCATCCTTTTCATCGCTGCCCTGATCGGCTTCGCCGGCGCGGTGCTCGGCATCGGCGGCGGCTTCATCCTGGTGCCGGCGCTCATCTACATCTTCCGCGTTCCGGCCCAGATCGTCGTCGGCACCAGCCTGTTCCAGATCCTGTTCACCATGCTGGCCGCGACCGTCCTGCATGCCTCGACCAATCATTCGGTCGATCTGTTCCTCGCTTTGATTCTGATGGTCGGCGGCGTCTTCGGCGCACAGTTCGGCGCCCGCACCGGCGCGCAGATCCGCAGCGATTACTTCCGTGTGCTTCTTGGCCTGCTGATCCTGTCCGTCGCCGTGCGTTTCGCCACCGATGTCCTGACAACGCCGAAGGAACCCTTCTCGGCGACGTTGACGGAAACGGTGCGATGAAGAGCCTGCGCGCGCTTGTTCTGCTGTGTCTGGTCGCAAGTCCGATGGCGCATGCCGAAACGCTCGTCACTTCGTTGTCACGCGAGAATGTTCTCATCCAGTCGAATTTTGCCGGCGAACGCCTGTCGCTGTTCGGCGTCATCGATCGCGGCGGCGACAATCGCGCGCCGCCTGGCGCATATGATGCCGTCGTCACCGTGCGCGGACCGCGCGGTGCGGTCACGGTGCGCCGGAAAGATCGTTTCGGGCCGATGTGGCTCAATCTCGACGAGCGCCGCTATATCGCCATTCCGGCTTTCCTCGAAGTATTGTCGAACCGCGCCCTGCCGTTGATCGCCCAGGCGCCGCTGCGCGAGGAACTGCGCCTCGGCCTCGATGCGCAGGTGCCGCAGCAGATCGCCTCGCGCGCCGCCAACGATCCGCGTTTCCGCGACGCGCTGCAGCGTCTGCGCAAGGAGCAGGACCTGTTCCGCGAAAGCGCCAGCGGAGTGAAGTTCATCGCGCCGAACGTGTTTCAGGCGGCGATCGAACTTCCGGGCAAGGCGCCGATCGGCAATTACGACATCGACGTCGCCGTCTTCGTCAACGGTGCGCTGGTGGCGCGCGGCACGTCCAGTTTCCGCGTCGCCAAGACGGCGGTCGAACAGACGGTCGCCACTCTTGCCGCCGACCATGGCGTGCTGTTCGGCATCGGCATGTCGATCCTCTCGCTGTTCATCGGCTGGCTCGCCAGCGTCATCTTCAGGCGCGATTGATCTCGCCGATAGCGGCGGTTTTTAAGAAAATTCAACGCGAGCGGGCAAATCTGGCAGGCTGTCGTCAAACTTGACTCGGAGAAACCTACTTTACACTATAATCAGCCGGCGCGCTGATCTCCGGCATATGCAAAGGTGCTGTCAGGGCACTCCTGCGGCATCCCTCCTTCATTCGTTCAACTGACGAGGCTCCCATGCCCCCAGTTAATGCGGTCATGCTCGGTTATGAAGGAACGACGACCATCTACGAGGAATCGTCGGAAGAAAAGGAGGGGAGCGGTGGCTCCCTTGGCAGCGCGGGTTCAAGTTCAGGCGGGTTTGGTGAAGAGGTAACGGTTTACGCCGGCAGCTCCGGCAGTTCCGGTGGCGGCTCGTCATCATCCAGCAGTGGCGTTGAGATTACCGCGAGCCCTGCCGATGCCGCTGAAGAGGCGCTGGAGCGACGGCTGGCGGAGGGAAACGGGACACCGGACGAAGCCCTGGCTTTCTTTCAGCGATACGGCCATCCCGAGTTATCAACCCTCCCGACGTGGGATTCATCCATTCGCAAATGGGTGTTTCCACAAGCGACCGCCAGAGGGTCTTCCGGCTCCATCGGCTTTGCGACCACCGGCTCGTCAGGTTCCAGGTCTGGCTCCTCGTCCGGTCCAGGCGGCAATACCGGAGGCGGGGAAAGTACGGCTTCTGGAAACGGCGGCGGTGCCGAGGTCAATCCACATGGATCGTGGGGCCCCATCGCCGGTCCCGATGTTGGGATAAAGGGGCCGGGTTCAGATGGCTCGGGGGCCACCGGCTCATCGAAGGGAACGGACGGACCTCCGCATGACAATTTCAAAACCGGCACGGGACTGGGCACCTCGATCGGCAGCACGGACGGTTACGAGGGCGGACCGGCCATTGTGGATCCTGACAACGGTGGCGACGCCAAGGGCGGCGACAAGCGCGGAGACGATGGCGGAGATAAGGGCTCTGGCGCCGATGGTTACGGTGTCGTGGATGCGGAAGGTTTCGAGGGGCTGAAAGCGCCCGACGGATCGCCGCTCGTTCCATACCAGGTTCATTTCGCGGATCGCCAGATGGACGGCCTCTTCAGGGATATTCTCGATGAGAACAACCCCATGCTGGCTCGACTGGCATTGGGATATTTGATCGCCCCCGCCAGCATGGGCGTCCTCGTCGAACGCTATTTCGTGAATGCAATGCTGGCTGCTCCGGCTCATCTGTATGGCGCTCTGGCATTGGAAAAGGCTGCGGCCGATGCCCTTGCCAGGGGCGATGTCGTTGGCGGCATGGCGGATCACGATGCCGCGACAAAACATTTTCGGGAGGCGGCGCTCGCGATCGCATCGGTCCTGCCGTTCGGCAGCGAGGCGAAGGCGGCTGAGAAGGGCGTTGTTTATGCCGGGGAACGGTTGATCGATATGACGATGCCGGAATGGGCCAAAGCTCAGTCCTGGGTGACAAAAAGCATGTTCGAACATGTGTTCATCGTCGATGGCCAGAAGATCATGGTCGACGGAATAATGAGCCGAACAGGAGAAACATTCGTCCAGAATGCCGGTGCGATCATATTGGTCGAAGTAAAGACCAACGGTGCCATCGCCTGGGCTCTGAGAGATTCCGCCAAAATGGCGGATTTGCTGTGGCAGCTCGACATGTATGTCGGCCTTGCGCAGCGGCTTGAGGTTGGAGGTGTGCGCTATGTCATCGTGGAAGCCACGGAAGGGGCGCCAATGATGCAGGCGATGCGAGATATTATTGCTCAGCGATATGGGGCGTTGCTTGAATCAGGCTTTATCGAGGTCATTTTCGAACGCCCGCCGCCGCCCAACTGGCGGGGCCCGAAATGGGTTCCAAAGAAATTCCTTAAGTAGGAGGCGGATCTTAGTCAGGCGCGCAGGCGTGATGCCCAATGCTATACACGCGGCGCATGCCCAGCACATGCGCTGTCGGACGGCGCTTCGGAAACAGCGGCGCAAACGCAACATCACGAATGTTCAAGCCGCCCGTATAGGCGCCGAACGCCGGCATCACGCAGCGCGATCCGTCGCTGACGAAGCAGCGGCGGCGCACGCTGCCCGAGGGTGAGAACACGCGCGCGGCCGGATGCAGATGCCCGGCGATCTCGCCGGGCGCGGCACCGGGCAGCGGCTCGTGGCGCAAGGTCAATGGTCCGACAGCAAGACTGTCGCAAGTTTCGCCGCCGATGCCGGCCGGCGGCGCGGGATCATGATTGCCGGCGATCCAGACCCACTCGCGGCCGGCCTGCAGCGTGGCGAGTGTTGCCCTGTCGGCATCGCGGATGCGCTCGCCGGCCCGCATGTCGTGAAATGAATCGCCCAGCGCGACGATGACTTTCGGCGCATGACGCACGATCAGCGCCGCCAGCCGCGCCAGCGTCGCCGCGGTGTCGTAGGGCGGCAGCAATTGCCGTCGTGCGGCAAAAGCCGAGCCCTTCTCGAAATGCAGGTCGGCGACGATGAGCATCCGTTCCGCCAAGTGCACGAAGGCGCCGGCCGGGTCCACATGCAGGCGCACGCCGGCGAGCGTGATCCCGCTCTCGCCGGAATCCCTCTCCTGAACGCCCGCCGCCATGCTCATTCGCCCAATGCCTCGCGTACTAGATCCTCGGCCGCCTCGGCCAGGACATGCTCCTGCGCCTCGCCGTAAACCGGTTCGCGGCCGATTTCCAGCATGATAGGCACCGCGAGGGGTGAAATGCGATGCAGAGGCTTGTGGATGATTCGGCCCTTCACCCGCGCCAGCATATCTGCCAGGCGCGAAAGGTCGAGCAGGCCGGTCAGCGCGTCGTCGCGTGCGCCGCGCAGCAGAATGTGGTCCGGCTGGTGCCGGCGCAGCACGTCGTAGACCAGATCGGTCGAAATCGTCACCTGTCGGCCGGATTTCTCCTTGCCGGGATAGCGCCGCTCGATGAGGCCGGCGACGACGGCGCAATTGCGGAAGGTGCGCTTCATCAGCGCCGATTCCTGCAACCATTCTTCCAGATCGTCGCCCAGCATGTCTTCGCCGAACAGGGCGTCGGCGCTCAACTTGCCCGATGCGAGCCGGCCGCCGACATCGCCCAGCGACCACACGGCGATGGCATAGTCATTGGCGACAAAGCCCATCGGCTTCAGCCCCAGCCGCTCCATGCGCCGGGTCAGCAGCATGCCGAGCGTCTGATGCGCCAGCCGCCCTTCGAATGGATAGGCGACAAGGAAGAACCGGTTGCCGCGCGGAAACGTCTCGAGCAATAGGTCGCCGGCCGGCGGCAGCATGGAGAAATGCCGCTGCAGTTCCAGCCATTCGGCGACCTGTCCGGGCAGGGTACTCCAGGCTTGCGGGCTCGACAGCAACTGCCGCACGCGCTGCGCCAGCCAGGTCGAGAGCGGAAACTTGCCGCCGGCGTAGGACGGCACCTTCGGCGCATCGGAATTGGCGCGCGCCACCAGGGCCTCGTTCTCGACGATGCCCTGCAGCGACAGGATTTCGCCGCCGAACAGGAACGTATCGCCGGGACTGAGCGTCTCCAGGAAATATTCCTCGATCTGGCCGAGCACACGCCCGCCGCGCGTCAACGGTCCCGTATAGGTCGGCTTGCCGGAACTGCCCTGCAGCTTTGCCGGGTACCACAGGTTTCCAAACACGGGCGAAGGCTGGCGAACCTGCGCCGGCGCCGCCTGTTTGCGGCCGCGCACGAGCCTCACTTTCAGCATGTCGGATTCAACGATCGTGCCGACATTCATGCGATAGGATTGCGCCACCTTCTGGTTCGCGACCCGCCACAGGCCGTCCTTTGCCCGCTTGATCTTCGCGAACCGGTCATAGGTCTTCAGCGCATAGCCGCCGGTGGCGACGAAATCGACGGCATCGTCGAAGTCCTTGCGCGGCAGATCGGAATAGGGTTCGGCCGATATCACCTCGCCATAGAGATCGTCGGCATCGAACGGCGCGGCACAGGCCATGCCGAGGATGTGCTGACACAGCACGTCGAGGCTGCCGGTGCGGCGCGGCGGCGTATCCTGCTCGCCGGCCTTGGCCGCATCGATGGCGGCGCGGCATTCCAGCACTTCGAACCGGTTCGACGGCACGAGCAGAGCACGCGATGGTTCATCGAGACGGTGATTGGCGCGGCCGATGCGCTGCGCGATGCGGCTCGCGCCTTTCGGCGCGCCGACATTGATGACGAGATCGACATCGCCCCAGTCGATGCCGAGATCGAGCGTCGAGGTGCAGACGACAGCTTTCAGGCGGCCCTGCACCATGGCTTCCTCGACCCGCCGCCGCTGGCCGGCATCGAGCGAACCGTGATGCAGCGCGATCGACAGATTGTCTTCGTTGATCGTCCACAACTGCTGGAACACCGCTTCGGCCTGCGCGCGCGTGTTGACGAAGACGAGGCTCATTCGCGCGCTCTTGATGGCCGCATAGATCTCCGCCATTGCATGGGCGCCGCCATGGCCGGACCATGGCAGGTGCTCGCGCGTGTCGAGCATCCTTATGTCGGCGGCAGCTCCGGCCGGCGTGGTGACGAGGGCAGAGAGCGCGGGGTTGCCGGGTGTCTGCGCCACGAGATAGCGGCGCAATTCATCCGGGTCGCGCACCGTGGCCGACAGGCCGACGGTCGTCATGGCGGGCGCGATCCGGCGCAGCCGGGCGAGACCCAGTGCGAGGAGATCACCGCGTTTCGAGGTGACGATGGAATGCAACTCGTCGAGCACCACGCGCCGCAGCGTGCTGAACAGATAGTCCGCATCGGCGGTCGCCAGCAGCAGCGCCAGTTGCTCGGGCGTGGTCAGCAGGATGTCGGGCGGATGGCGACGCTGGCGCATGCGCTTCGACGCCGACGTGTCGCCTGTGCGCGTTTCGATGCGCACCGGCAGATGCATGTCGGCGACCGGCGTTTCGAGATTGCGCGCCACGTCGACCGCCAGCGCCTTGAGCGGCGAAATGTACAGCGTGTGCAGGCCGCTGCGGTTGCGCGGCGTCTGCAGGTCGACAAGGCTCGGCAGGAAACCGGCCAAGGTCTTGCCGGCGCCCGTCGGCGCGATCAGCAGCGCGCTTTCGCCGCCGCGCGCTTTTTCCAGCAGTTCGAGTTGATGCCGGCGCGGCTGCCAGCCCCGGCTGGCGAACCACTCGACGAAGCGCGGCGGCAAGTTCGCCGCGGCATTGCCGGCGGCAGCCTTTCCGGACGTCGTTTTCCGAGAGGTAGCTTTGGGTTTATTCACAGAGGCGCCGGTTTGCGGACAGTGTTGCCCGATCAGACAGCTAAATTAGGCCTTGAGCAGCACACAAACCAGCCCCGGCACATCGCGTCCGGCATCCCGGCGGACCGACGCTGCCTCCAACAGGACGATGTCGAAGCCGGTTTGCGCCGCCAGCCGGCGCAAATAGTTCTCCGAATGGGCATAGCGCAGGTCCTTTCCCAGAGCCCAACCATCTTCCGAAACCGAAACGGAATCGTCTCCGGTCTGGACGCTGAAGGCGAACAGGCCGCCTTGTCCGAGCACGCGCGCGGTCTCGCTGAAAACCTCGTCGAGACTGCCGAGGTAGATGAAAACGTCAGCGGCAATGACAAGATCGGCCGAGCCTGTGGATTCGTTGCGCAGAAACGCTGCCAGGTCGCCTGTTTCCAGCCGCGCGTAAAGTCCGGTTTTGCGCGCTTTCCCGATCATCAGCGGCGCCAGGTCGACGCCCGCCGCGTGGTCGAAGTGCGGTGACAATGCTCGCGCCATCAAGCCGGTGCCGCAACCCAGATCGATGAAATTGCGAAACTGAAACCCGCCGTCGCCTGCCGCCCGGCGCAAGGCGTCGCGCAGCAGTGCCGGACCGCAATAGCCGAGTTCGTCGACGAGATGCATCTCGAAGCGCGCAGCATACTGATCGAAGAGCCCGCGCACATAGCTTTCAGGAGCCCGCTCCGGCGTTGCCGTCACGCCGAGCCGGGCAAGATGAAGGAGTGCGCCGAACAAACCTTCGGCGTCGAGTTCGGCCAGCCGTTGGAAAGCGACAGCCGCGCCTTGCTTGTCGCCGGCCTTCTCCCGCGCCACGCCAAGCGCGAACCAGGCGGCGGCCCATCGCGGCGCTTCCGCTACGATCTGATCGAGAATATCGGCGGCTGCGGCATGCGCGCCGTCTTCCGCTTCCGCCTTGGCCCAGGCGTAGCGGCGGTCGAGGACGATATTGCCGGAAGATTGAATCTGCGCTTCGAGGTTTGCTGCCATGCAGCATCAGTCAGGCAAAGTCGCCGCCGTATCAATGCTCAATTTTCGATGAAGTAAAAGCCAACGTTTTCATATGGTTTCGCTGGCCCGGCAGGCTGGTGCGCCAGCGCACATCCGCGTGATCGGGGAACCGGCATGGTGTTGCTGCGTTGATTGCGCAGAGACCCGGACAGGGCAGAGGGCGGTAACATGGAAAAGTCATTCAAGGACACATCAGCCAGAATTCCCGCGGTGCGCATGATTCTGCCCGTGGCTCTAGGCATGGCCTTCGGCATAGGTGTCGGCGCCGCCGCTCTGGCCCACGGCCTGTTCCCCATGCCGCCGGCCGCGCCTCAGGTTCTCGTCGCACAGGCTTCCGTCTCGCAGCCGGCGCAGATCAAGCCGTTGTCGAGCGCGCCGGGCATCCGCTTCGTCCGCGCCAACCGCGAAGCGAGCCCCTGCTGGACCGCCATCGAGGGCGGCCGGAAGCAGGCCGACTACTGCCGCGACTAAGAGTTCTTGCAGCCGCGTCCTCCAGCGCGGTCTGCAAAAAACCGCCATCCGAACCCCCGGATGGCGGTTTTGCTTTATCTGTTCGCATGCCTATTTGAAGGATCATGGCAGCGCCCATTCTCACGCTAGCGCCCGAAGGCCTCTATTGCCCGGCCGGCGATTTTCACATCGATCCGATGCGTCCGGTGCCGCGCGCGCTGATCACCCATGGCCACGCCGACCATGCCGGCGCCGGCCACGGCGCGGTGATGGCGACGCCGGAAACCCTCGCCATCATGGCCTTGCGCTATGGCGAGGGTTTCGCAAGATCGCAGCAGATCGCCGGCCTGGGCGAGACGGTTCAGGTGGGCGGCGCCTCCGTCTCGTTTCATCCGGCCGGGCATGTGCTCGGCTCGGCCCAGATCGCGGTGACGCAAGGTTCTGAGAAGATCGTCGTGTCGGGCGATTACAAGCGCGCCGCCGATCCGACATGCTTGCCGTTCGAGCTGGTGGCCTGCGATATTTTCATCACCGAGGCGACTTTCGGCCTGCCGATCTTCCATCATCCCGCCGCCGCCGCCGAAGTGGCGAAACTGCTCGAATCCGTCGCCATGTTTCCCGAGCGCACTCATCTCATCGGCGCCTATTCGCTCGGCAAGGCGCAGCGGCTGGCGGCGCTCATCCGCCAGGCCGGCTGGGACCGCCCGCTCTATATCCATGGCGCGATGGACAAGTTGATGGGCTTCTACGCTGCGCAGGGCGTGGCGCTGGGCGAAGTGATCAAGGTGGCGGATACCGGCCGTGCCAAGCTGCCGGGCGAGATCGTCCTGTGCCCGCCGTCGTCGGTGGGCGATGCCTGGTCGCGGCGCTTCGCCGATCCGGTCGCCTGTTTCGCCTCGGGCTGGATGCGCACGCGCGCCCGTGCCCGCCAGCGCGGCGTCGAACTGCCGCTGATCGTTTCCGACCATGCCGACTGGGCCGAACTGACGGCGACGATCCGCGAGACCGGCTGCCGCGAAGTCTGGGTCACCCATGGCGAGGCGGATGCGCTGGTCCATTGGGCGGGCACGCAAGGCATCGGCGCGATGCCGCTCCATATGCTGGGCTATGGCGACGAGGACGAGGCGGTTGACCAGACGGTACAGCCGGCATGAACAGGTTCGCCGAACTTCTCGACCGGCTCGCCTATGAGCCATCGCGCAACGGCAAGCTGCGGCTGCTGGCGCATTATTTCCGCACCACCGGGGATCCCGATCGCGGCTATGCCCTGGCGGCGCTGACCGGCGCGCTCAGCTTCACCAACGCCAAGCCCGCCCTCATCCGCGGCCTGATCGCCGAGCGTGTCGATCCGGTGCTGTTCGGCCTTAGCTATGATTACGTCGGCGACCTGTCGGAGACGGTGGCGCTGCTGTGGCCAGCGGCAAACGTGCCGGCGCAGAATGATACGGATCGCCGCAATGCCGAGCGCAACACGCTCTCCGACATCGTCGAGACATTGGCCGCGACCGGCAAGGTGCAATTGCCGCGTACCATCGCGCTCCTGCTCGACCGGCTCGACGAGAAAGGCCGCTGGGCGCTGCTCAAGCTGATCACCGGCGGCCTGCGCATCGGCGTGTCGGCGCGTCTCGCCAAGACCGCTCTGGCGACCTTGCGCGATTGCGAAGTCAACGAGATCGAGGACATCTGGCCGGGACTGTCGCCGCCCTATCTGCCGCTGTTCGCCTGGCTCGATGGCCATGGCGAGCGCCCGGCGAGCGACACCGCCGCACAGTTCCGCACGCCCATGTTGGCTCATGCCATCGAGGATAAGGATTTCGCGGCGCTCGATCCAGCGGACCATGTCGCCGAATGGAAATGGGACGGTATCCGCGTACAGGCGGCGGCCGGCGTCGGCGCCGACGGCATCCGCATCGCACGACTCTATTCGCGCACCGGCGAGGATGTCTCCGCCGCCTTCCCCGATCTCATCGACATGCTGGTCGACGCGCGCTTCGGCGATGCCGCGCTCGACGGCGAATTGCTGATCCTGCGCGACGGCAGGGTGCAGAGCTTCTCGGTGCTGCAGCAAAGGCTCAATCGCAAGACGGTGTCGGCGAAACTCCTGCTCGACTATCCAGCCCACATCCGCGCCTACGATCTGCTCTACGACAACGGCGAGGATCTGCGGCCGCTTCCATTTGCCGAACGTCGCAAGCGGCTAGAGGCATTTGTCGCGCGGGCGACGAATGAGCGGCTCGACCTGTCGCCGCGGATCGCCTTCGCAAGCTGGGATGAGCTTGCCGCGGCGCGCGCCGATCCGCGCAGCGCCGGCGCCGGCGAGGATGCCGAGGCCGTCGAAGGCGTCATGCTCAAGCGTGCCGACGGCCCCTATCTGCCCGGCCGGCCCAAGGGCCAGTGGTGGAAATGGAAGCGCGATCCCTTCGTCCTCGACGCGGTGCTGATGTATGCCCAGCGCGGCCACGGCAAGCGCTCATCGTTTTATTCCGATTACACCTTCGGCCTGTGGCGCAAGGGGTCTGCGGGCGACGAGATCGTGCCCGTCGGCAAGGCCTATTTCGGCTTCACCGATGACGAGCTCAAGCAACTCGACCGCTATGTCCGCGACCATACCACCAATCGTTTCGGCCCGGTGCGCGAGGTCGCCGCGACCGTGGACGAAGGCCTGGTGCTGGAAGTGGCGTTCGAAGGCGTGCAGCGCTCGACCCGCCACAAGTCCGGCGTCGCCATGCGCTTCCCGCGCATCTCCCGCATCCGCTGGGACAAGCCTTCGCGCGATGCGGACAAGCTGGAGACATTGGAAGGGTTGATTGCGGTCAGCGAATGATCAGTTCGTCCCATCCGTATTGAGAATCTCACCTTCGCCGTGCAGCACGCCTTCGACGAAAATGCGGCCGGCGCGCGATTGATCCCTGCTGTGGCGGAAGCTGGTGCCGACGCCGACGGCGAAGGCGACGACGCAGCCGCTCAAGGCGCTTGCCGCTAATCGCTCGATGGAAGGAATGACGCCGCCCAGCGCAATAATGCCGCCGGCCGTGCACAGGCCGGCGAGCAGGGCGAGAGATGCGTCGGGCGCCGAGACGCGCGGCCAGAGCGCCAGCGCCATCAGCGGCGCAACAGCCGCCGCCGAGAACACGATCGCCATGCCGATCATCGCCGCCGGATAGAAGGTCATCTGTATCATCGTCACGCAGAGCATGACGATGGCAAGGGTCATCGTCAGCCGGGTCGCCGCCAGGCGCCGGCTGGTCAGCGCGCCGGTGTCGCGTACGCGGTAGAACATGTCATGGCCGATGGCGGTGCCCAGCGCCTGGATGCCGCTCGCCGCCAGGATCACACCGATGGCGATGAGGCCGGCGGCGACCAGGCCGCTGAACGCGACGCTGAAGCCGCGCAGTTCCGGCAGGCCGGCGACGAGCCAGCCGCCCGATACCGTAATGTCCTGTGGGCGCAGGATGCCGGCATGGCCGGGCAAGGCTTTGCAGGCAGCCAACGCCGCCTCAGGCGCCGACGCGGCCTGGCCGCAGATCGTCAGCAGGCCCTTGGCGGCAGCCCGATAGGCATAGTCCGGCAACGCATCCGCGGCCCGGCCGATCAGGGCGCTGTCGATGGTCAGCGTCGAATAGGCCATGGTCGCAGCGACGATGGCGATGAGCGACAGCCACCAGGCCAGCGACGACAGCCCGGCGCGCCGCGCTGCCGGCACATCGTTGCAGGTCATCGCCGGCGTCAGCAGCGGCCCGAGCGCCGCCACGCCGACGGCGATGGCGGCGATCAGCAGCAGGCCCGTGCCGCTGAAGGCGGCCGGCGCCGCGCCGTGCCAGGCGACCATGTCGGACAGGGCGTGATCCCACAGCACGCGCTGGCCGAGGACCGGCAGCGGCAGCGGCTCGCCGCGCAGGATCAGCAGCGCCAGCGGCAGCAGCAGGCTCGCCAGCAGGATGCCGGCCGCCCCCGTCGCCGCCCAGACGACGCCGGACACGCCGCCCGGCACGACGACGAGCAGGAGAATGACCGCGACCAGGAAGCAGGCGAAGCCGCGCGGCATGGCGAGCGCGGTCATCAGCCCGCGCACCGCGCTCTCATAGCCGGCCAGCGCGATCAGCACGGCCACGGCGCCGACGACGGCAATGGCGCCCAGCCGCAGCCCCAGTTGCGGAAACCGGGCGGTGAGAAGATCTGGCAACGAGAAGGCGCCCGTCTTGCGCAGCAGCGGCCCGGTGACCAGCGCCGCCAGCAGGTAGCCGAGCCCGAAGCCGGTCAGCAGCCCGGTGAGCGAGGCGCCGCCGGGCACCGGCGGCAGGAACGGCAGGAACAGGCCGGTGCTCAGCGCCATGAAGGCAAGACCCGCATAGGGCGCGGGCACGGCCCGGCCGGCGGCGTGAAAGCGCGACACGCGCATGCCGTGCAGCAGGACGCCGACGACGGCGAGGCCCGCCAGCACGCAGATCGGACCGAGGATGCCGACAATGCGCTCGGGCACGCCGACCCGGTCGAGCAGCGCCACCAGACCGGCGGCCAAAGCGAAGGCGGCGACGGCGAAGGCGACGCGGCCGTCGATGCTGGCGCGCTCAAACAGGTCTTCGTCGGTCAGGGGCTTCTTCAATTCAGGCTCCGCTCCGGCTGCGGCAATTCGGATTGGCGATCCGCCCGGCGGCGTGAGTTTCCCCGCTTGCACCGACGCCCGGCACGTTCAACAATAGAATAATAGGCTGAAATGCAAGGGCCGCATCGGGTCTGGGGCATGGATGCCGGCAGGCGGGTGGTTTCGCCGGCTGTGGGGGGACCGAATGGACCAGGGCACCAGAATATTGATCGCCGATGATCATCCGCTCGTGCGGGGCGCCTTGCGCGAGGCCGTGGCCAGCGCCGTGCCCGGCGCAAACATTGTGGAATGCGGCGATCTCGAGCAATTGACCGCGGCGCTGGAGAAATCCGACGAGGCCGATCTCGTGCTGCTCGATCTCGCCATGCCGGGCGTGCGCGGCTTTTCCGGCCTGCTCTACCTGCGCGCCCAGCATCCGGATGTGCCGGTCGTCGTCGTGTCCGGCAACGAGGACCGGGCGGTGATTCGCCGCTGCATCGATTTCGGCGCCGCCGGCTACGTGCCCAAGACGACGGATATCACCGGCATGCGCCAGGCGATCCGCGACATTCTCGACGGCAAGACGTGGACGCCGCCGGATGTCGACCTGTCGACGCCGGCCGACAAGGACACCGCCGACATCCTGCGCCGGCTGGCTTCGCTGACGCCGCAGCAGGTGCGGGTCCTGATGATGCTGTCGGAGGGGCTTCTCAACAAGCAGATCGCCTATGAATTGACGGTGTCGGAAGCGACGGTGAAAGCCCATGTCTCGGCAATCCTGCAGAAGCTTGACGTCGACAGCCGCACCCAGGCGGTCATCGCGGTCTCGAAGATCGAGGGCCAGTGGCAGGGCGGAAAGGTCAAGGAGTAGCGGTTCGTCACCGTTTCGCCGCGAGGTTGCGGCAGATTGCGTCTGCTCGCCATGCCGTACCGCAATGGAGAACCGCTCATGCGCAAGATCGTTATCGCCCCCAGGGTCGCCTTCCTGGCTTTCGCCGCCGCTGCCGCCACAGCCGTGCCCGCGCTGGCGCAGCAGGCCGACAGTGCCGACCAGCAGAACGGACGCTATACGATGACGCCGGCGCCTGACGGTTTCCTGCGTCTCGATACCCGTACCGGCGCGGTATCGCTGTGCACCTCGGCCGCAGGCAATGTGCAGTGCCGGGCCAGCGCCGATGAACGCGGTGCCCTCGACCAGGAAATCACCAGGCTTTCCAACGAAAACGCCGATTTGCGCAAGAAACTCGCGGCGGCGACCGATCAGGCGCCGTCGGCGCGCCTGCGCAACGCCCTGCCGACCGACGCCGAGGTGAACGGTGCGCTCGACCAGATGGAGAAATTCATGCGGCGGATGATGCGCATCATGCGGGAGGAAGCGCCGGCACCGCGCGATCGGACCTGATATATACACTTTGCTATAATGGCTTTAGCAAAGACGGCTCGACGCCGTTCCACGAAGGGTTGCTGCGATGAATGAACGTCTCGATCCGCCCAACAGCCAGGGTCCCTCCGGCTGGACCGGCGCAAGCTGGCAAAGTTCAAAGGGGCAGGCGACCGATGCCACGCCGGGCAATTCCCTGGAGCGCTTTCTCGGCGGCACGCCGGCGGCGGTCTTCCTGCGGCTTCTGCTGATTTCGCTGATCGTCGGCGCCCTGCTGATGTGGCTCGACATCCGTCCGGCGGATGTATTCTACGCCCTCAACCGCTTCATCAACCGCCTTTGGAATCTCGGCTTCGACGCCATCCGCGAAGTGTTGCAATATGTTCTCGTTGGCGCGGTGATCGTGGTTCCGATCTGGCTGGTCATGCGCATCTTCAACACCCGCGCCGGCACGCGCTGAAGCATTGCCATCCCGGGCCTGGGGCCTTCCCCACGCCCGCAGGCTCATGCGGTTGCAAGGCGCGGCGCGCTTCTATACTTCCTTGAACGCACGCACGTATAAGCGATGCGAACGGGGAGGAAGCGATGGCGTTCGAAACAATCCTGGCCGAGATATCACCGCGCGGCGTCGCGACGATCACGCTCAACCGTCCCGATCGCGGCAATGCCTTCAACGCCACGATGCAGCGCGAAATCGTCTCCTGTCTTGCCGAGCTTGCCGGCAACGATGACGTGCGCGTGCTGTTGATCCGCGCGGCCGGAAAGCATTTCTGCGCCGGCGCCGATGTCTCCGGCCGCGGCAGTGACAGCGGCGCGGCCCCCGGAGCAACGCCGGCGACCCTCGCCGACATGCTGGTCGATATCGATCGCTTTCCCAAACCGACGATCGCTCTCGTCCAGGGCGGCGCCGTCGGCGGCGGCGCGGGCATTGCCGCCTGTTGCGACGTCACCCTGGCCGATGCACAGGCCTTCTTCTCGATTCCGGAAGTGCGCATCGGCGTCGCGCCGGGCGGTCTCGTCCCGATCCTGGTGCGGACCATGGGCGAGCGCAATTTCCGCCGCTATGCGCTGTCGGGCGAGCGGATCAAGGCTCTCGATGCCCTGCGCGTCGGCCTCGTGCACGAAATCGTCGACAGCGCCAATTGCGATGCCGTGCTCGATGCGCTGATCGATTCCTTCCTGCTCGGTGCACCGGGCGCGCAGCGCGACACCAAACGCGCGGTCGCGGCTTTGGAGGTGCCGACGCTCGAGGGCATGAAGGAAGCCTCCCATAAGCCCGGCTCCGGCCACACCATGACGACGCCCGACGCGCTCGAGGGCATTGCCGCGTTTCGCGAGAAGCGCAAGCCCAACTGGTATCGTGGCTGACCGCCGCCACGGCCATCCAACGGAGAAGCATTGATGACGCAGCCGACAGCACCCTTCCGCGCCGACCATGTCGGCAGCCTTTTGCGCCCGGCCGAATTGCGCGCCGCGCGTGAACTCGCCATCCTTGGTCAGCGCAGCTATGAAAGCCTGCGCGCACTCGAGGACACGAGCATCCGCGCTGCGGTGAAACTGCAGGAGGACGCCGGCCTCTCGTCCATCACCGACGGCGAGTTCCGCCGCACCTCGTTTCACTTCGATTTTCTCGGCAAACTCGCCGGTGTGGAGGCAAAGCTCGCCGACCGGGCCCAGGGCGCCGACTCCCCGAAAGTCTTCCGCCCGCCGCAACTCGCCATCACCGGTAAGGTCGCGCATGTGAAGCCGATCGAGCTCGACGGCTTCAATTTTCTGAAGTCAGTGACCAAGCGGACGCCGAAAATCACCATGCCGTCGCCGACCATGTGCCTGCGCGGCGGCCGCGCGGCGATCAGCCAGGAAGCCTATCCCGATCTTGAGGTCTACTACGAAGACGTCGCCAAGGCCTATGGCGCCGAGATCCGCGCACTGGCCGAGGCCGGCTGCACCTACATCCAGTTCGACGACACCAATTTCGCCTATCTCTGCGACGAGAGCATGCGCGCCGACATGAAGGCGCGCGGCGACGAGCCGGCCGATGTCCTGGCCCGTTACATCAAGCTGTTCAACATGGTGCTGGCGCAAAAGCCGAAGGGCATGACGTTCTGCACGCACATCTGCCGCGGCAATTTCCAGTCCGCCTGGGCGGCGCAGGGCGGCTATGAGCCGATTGCCGAAAAGCTGTTCGGCGAATTGAACGTCGACGGGTATTTCCTGGAATACGACAGCGAGCGCGCCGGCGGCTTCGAGCCGCTGCGCTTCGTGCCCAAGAACAGCGGTAAGAACGGCAGCAAACGCGTTGTTCTGGGCCTCATCTCCTCGAAAGTGCCGGAGATGGAAGACGCCGACGTCATCCGCCGCCGCATCGACGAAGCGGCGAAATTCGTGCCGATGGACCAGCTCTGCCTGTCGCCGCAATGCGGCTTCGCCTCGAGCTTCCGCGGCAATCAGCTCGGCGAAGACGTCGAGCGCCGCAAGCTCGAACAGGTGGTTGCGATCGCGACGAAGGCCTGGGGCAGCGCGGCGTAAACTGCACTGGCGGATTTGTGATGCGCCTCATGTCCTCTACAACGTCATGGCCGGGCTTGTCCCGGCCACCCACGCCGTGGGGCGCCGTCATGTTTCAGAAGAATGTATTCGCTGAATTCTGCAGCACCGACGCAGCTTCACGGCGTGGGTGCCCGCAACAAGTGCGGGCATGACGCTGTTGAGGTGGTAAGGCTGCGATCTATTCCACCGTCGCCTTCACAGACGCCCGCGCCGCGCGCACGCCGGGATGGGCATCGCTCAGCCTGTCGCCGTGCCCGAACAGCTTGTTGCGCAGCGATCCTTCCCGATAGGCGGTCTTGTAGGCGCCGCGGTTCTGCAATTCCGGCACGACCAGATCGACGATCGCCGCAAGCCCGACGGGTTCGGCGGTGCGCACCAGGTTGAAGCCGTCGATGCCGGTTTCCTCAACCCATTCGATCATCTGGGCGGCGATCGTCGCCGGCGAACCGACCAGAAATATGCCGGCGGTTGGAGAGCCCGCCTGAAAGGCGGTCAGGTCGCGGACGCTCCACTTCTTGCCTTTGCTGAGAATGGTGATGCGCTCGACGAAGGACTGGTTGGCGTCGTTCTTGATATATTCGATCGGATCGTCCGGATCGTATTTCGAGAAATCGATGCCGGCCAGCGCCGAGAAGATCGACAGGCTGCCGCGCACGTCGAGGTATTCGCGCAGCTCCCGATGTTTCTCCTGCGCCTCCCTGTCGGTCGGCGCGGTGATGACCGTCGAGCCGACGATGATGGCGACATCGTTCGGGTTACGGCCATTCGCTATGGTGCGGGCGCGAATGTCGTTGACGTGATTGCGCACCATCTCCTTGGAATAGCTCGTCAGGAAGACGCATTCCGCGTGCTTCGCCGCGAAAGCGCGGCCGCGCGTCGAGGCGCCGGCCTGATAGAGCACGGGCGTGCGCTGCATCGAGGGTTCGCACATGTGCACGGCCGACATGCGGAAATGTTCTCCGGCATGATCGACGCGATGCACCTTCCGCGGATCGGCGAAAACCGCATTGGCACGATCGCGTTTCACCGCGTCGTCCTCCCAGCTCGCCTCCCACAGCTTGTAGACGACTTCCATATATTCGTCGGCCATGTCGTAGCGCTCGTCATGGGCGCGCAGCTTCTCGTTGCCGATGGCGCGCGCGCCGGAATCGACGAAGCCGGCAACGATGTTCCAGCCGATGCGGCCTTTGGTCAGATGATCGAGCGTCGACATCCGCCGCGCCATGATGAAAGGGTGCTCGTAGGTAAGATTGGCCGTGACGCCGAAGCCGAGATTTTTCGTCACCATGGCCATGGCCGGTATGACCAGGGTCGGATCGTTCATCGGCGCCATTCCGCCGGCGCGGATCGCCTCCCACGGGCCACCACCGTATTTGTCCATCAGCCCGATCGAGTCGGCAAAGAAGATGCCGTCCAGCAGGCCGCGCTCGGCGGTCTGCGCGAGCTCGACATAATATTCGAGCGTGTTGTAGTCGGTCCCGTGGTCCTTGGGGTGCTTCCAGGTTCCGGCCCATTGCTGGCTCGGCGTGCACATGTGAAAAGCGTTGAGGATGATTTTCTTGCGCGCCTCGGTCATGCGCTTCTCCCGTCTTATTCTTGATTGTTGTTGACGGGCGCGGACCGGTTCGCGATCCGCGCCGCCTTCTTCAGCCCTTCAGGGCAGGAATAAGCTTTTCGGCATTGACGTATTCGATCGCCTTGACATCGTCGTCGCTCAACCCATTGGCGCGCAGGTTCGCCAGATTGTATTGCGACGTCACGTAGGGAAAATCCGAGCCGTACATGACCTGTGAGATTGGCACGAGTTTCAGCAGCCCGGCGATGGCAGGCGCCGAGGCGGCGTTGGCGGTCTCGTAGTGCAGGCGCTTGAATTCGGCGAGGACGCCTTCCGGCGCAATCTCCTTGATGTTCTTGACCGGGCGGCTCTGCCAGTCGACCCGGTGCGAGAGATAGGGGAGCGCGCCGCCGCTGTGGGAAAAGATCCAGTTGATGTCGCGGAACTTCGCCAGATTGCCATTGAACAGCAGGCTTAGGATCGCCCGGCCCGTATCATAGGGATATTCGATCCAGGAATCCTGCACGCCGGTCACCAGATTGCCGCAGCAGAACGGCGCCAGCGGATGAAAGTAGACGATCGCCTTGCGGCGGTTGAGCTCCTCGAAGACGGGAACGAAGGCGGGGTCGCCCGGCCATTTGTCGCCGAAACTGGTCGACATTTCGATGCCGTCCGCCTTCAGTGTATCGTAGGCATAGGCGATCTCGCGCAACGAGCCCTCGACGTCGCTGCAGGAGACATAGGCGAAGAGACCATGTCGGCCCTTGTTGGTCTGCACCAGCTTGGCGCCTTCCTCGTTGATCCCGCGGATCAGCGGTCGCAATTCGTCCGGCTTCATGCGGAACCAGCCGACCGGAACCGAGGCGAGCGACAGCACGCTCTTCTCGATATTGTTCTTGTCCATCTCCTCCAGCATGCGTGCGGCCGACCAGTCGCGCACGAACGGCGGCAGCGGCCCTTCGCGCCCCGACGAGTCCTTGAATGCCTGCGGAAAGTAATGATGGTGAACGTCGATCACGCGGCGTTTGCCGGCCGCCGGCTGCTGGGCGAAGGCTGTCGCGGGTATCGCGCTGGCTGCGCCCGCGGCCGCGAATGTCTTGAGAAATCCGCGGCGGGAAACGCCGCAGCAAGGACCGGAACAGGCAATCGTCTCGTCCGCGCCGGCGGCGCTGGCGGTAAATCTCGACATCTCATCCTCCCTCAAGGGCGCGGCTCCTCGCCGGCGCGGCAATCTAGGTCTTTCCGGTCGAGTCTGGCAATGTCCGCGGCAGGACATGACCAAACGCGCGATGATACGCTCTTGGCCGGTCTGGACTGTATCGACTTCCGGTCATGAAATGCTTTAGAACCTGTGCCAGAAATTGCGCGGGCGGGACCTCGCGCGGGAGGAGTGACGTGGCATGATTCAGGTCAAGCGTCTCGGGCATGGCACATTTGCCACCCCCGATCTCGAACAGCAGGTCGATTACTGGACCAATGTTATCGGCCTGCAGGTCATAGAACGCGGTCGCGACAAAGTTTTCCTGGCGACCAAGCTGGGGCAGGAGGCGATCGCGCTCGAGCGTGGCCCGGAGCCCGTGATGTCGAGGATAGCCTTTCAGGTGGCGCCCGGCAGCGATCTCGGTGAGATCGCTGCAAAGCTGCAGACGCTCGGCGTTGCCAGCGAGAAGCGTTCGGGCATTTCGCCGGGCGTCGACGAGGCCGTGGTGTTCACCGACCCGAAGGGGACGCAGGTCGAGGTCTATGCCGAATACCGCTTCTACAAGCAGGACATGTCGGACACCGGCATCGGTCCGTTCAAGTTCGGCCATGTGGCGCACAGAGTCGAGAACGTCCAGAAGACCGTCGATTTCTACACCGACGTCCTGGGCTTCCGCACCTCGGACTGGATGGGCGATCACTTTGCCTTCATGCGCTGCGGCGTCGATCATCACACGGTGAATTTCGTCCGCTACGATACCCCGGCGCTGCACCACATTGCCTTCGAGGTGAAGGACTGGTCCGAGCTGCACCGGGCCTGCGAAGTCCTCGCCAAACACAAGATTCATCTGGTCTGGGGGCCGTTGCGCCATGTCGTCGGGCACAATGTCGCCGCCTATCATCGCAATGCCGATGGCGTGCGCGTCGAAATGTTCTGCGAGATGGACCTGATGAAGGACGAGGAGCTGGGCTATTGGGAGCCCCGGCCTTGGCACGAGGAGATGCCGCTGCGTCCCAAGCGCTGGCCCAAGGACACGTTGCGCAGCGCCTGGGGCTTCGGCTCGTTCGGCACGTTCCCAGGCTATCCGTAGCCTCACGCCTGTTTGCAATCAACGAAAAGAAAGTCATCAGGGATGAGAAATCTTGCAGTGTCGCCGGTTCGCCTTGCGCTCGCCGCCGGCTTCGCCGTGCTTGCCGCCGCGCCGGCCTTGGCACAAACCCAAGCCCTTGCCAAAGTGAAGGTCGGCAACGTCAATACCGTCAGCGATATCTCGATCTACATCGCCGACAAGAAGGGCTATTTCAAAGCTGAGGGGCTGGATATCGAATTCATCGGCTTCCAGTCGGCGGCCCGCATGATCGCGCCGCTCGGCACCGGCGAGCTCGATGTCGGCGGCGGCACGGTCGGCGCCGGTCTCTATAACGCCTACTCCCGCAAGATCGGCATCGCCATCGTCGCCGACAAGGGGTCGAGCAAGCCGGGCTATAATTTCTCGCAGCTCATGGTGCGCAAGGACCTTGTCGACAGCGGCCGCTACAAGACCTTCGCCGATCTGAAGGGCTTGAAGATTGCTACCGTCGCCAAGGGCACCGGCAATGCGGCGACATTGAACTTCGCCCTCAAGCTCGGCGGCCTGACCTTCAAGGATGCCGACATCGTCGAGCTCGGCTTCCCCCAGCATGTGCCGGCCTATGCCAACAAGGCGATCGATGCCAGCATCACTAACGAGCCGACATTGACCCTGATCGAGCGCCGCGGCCTCGCAGTGCGCGTCGACAAGAAGGAGCAGGTCTATCCCGACCATCAGACGGCGGTGCTGCTTTATTCCGACAAGTTCCGCAAGGAGCGGGCAGGGGATGCGCTGAAGTTCATGCGCGCCTACATCCGTGGCGCCCGCGACTATAATGATTCGCTGAAAGACGGCCACATCGCCGGGCCCAATGCCGACGAAGTCATCGCGACCCTGGTGCAGTATACCGAAGTCAAGGACCCGGCCCTGCATCGCGACACGACGCCGAATGCCTGCGATCCGAACGGCAATATCAACATCGCGAGCCTCGAAGACGATCTCAACTTCTTCAAGGCCGATGGCCTGATCGAGGACAAGAACATCAAGGCGACCGACGTGATCGACCTGAGCTTCGCCCAGAAGGTCCAGGCCGAACTTGGCCCCTATGTGAAGAAATAGCGTCGCAGCCAGCGGCGGGTGCATGAGCTTCCGCTGCGTCCCTGCCTTGCCTAAACGCGACCATTGCGCCAAAGTCCGGCGCAGGGATCGGGTTGAGGTTGGGAGGACGGCTGATGTTGACGAAGCGTGAACTTATGGCGGGGTCCGCCGCTTTCGGGGGGCTGTCCCTGCTCGGCGCCAGCAGCCAGGCGCAGACCGTCGATCTTCTCAAGATGTTCGTGCCGGCGGCGCCCGGCGGCGGCTGGGACCAGACGGCGCGATCGCTGGAGGCCGCGCTGCGCGCCACCAAACTCGTCAACGGCGTGCAGATCACCAATGTGCCGGGCGCCGGTGGCGCCGTGGGCCTGCCGCAGTTCCTCAATCAGTGGAAGGGCCAGGGCAATGCGCTGATGGTTGCCGGTATGGTCATGGTCGGCTCGCTTCTCGCCAACAAGAGCCCGCTCAGCCTCACCCAGGTGACGCCGATCGCGCGCCTCACGGGCGAGGCTGAGGCGCTCTGCGTGCCGCAGGGTTCGCCGTTCAAGACGGCGATGGATTTTGCCCAGGCGCTGAAGGCCGATCCGGCGAAGGTGCCGGTGGCTGGTGGTTCGGCCGGCGGTACCGATCACATCCTGCTCGGCATGATCGCCAAGGCCATGGGCGTAGCGCCGTCGAAGGTCTCCTACGTCGCGTTCTCCGGCGGCGGTCCTGCGACGGCGGCTCTGCTCGGCAGTCAGGTCGCTGCCGGCATTTCCGGCTATGGCGAATTCGGGGAGCAGATCAAGGCCGGCAAGCTGCGCGTGCTCGCCGTCTCGTCCGACAAGCGCATCGAGGGCATCGATGCTCCTACCCTGAAAGAACAGGGCATCGATGTCGAACTGTTCAACTGGCGCGGCGTCTTCGCGCCTCCCGGTGTCAACGATGCCCAGCGCAACGCGATGACCGCCATGATCGAGAAACTGGCGGCATCGAAAGAATGGGCCGAGGTCTGCAAGCGCCAGGAATGGACGCAGATCACCCTGACCGGCCCCGACTACGGCAAGTTCATCGCCGAGGAAACCACGCGCATCGGCGGCATTCTCAAAGAGCTCGGGCTCGCCTGATGACGGCGCCGCAGGTGATTGAGCCTGTGTCTCAGCCCGAGTCCCAGGCTGCGTCTCCACGCAGCGGGCTGGCGGTCGGCGAGTTCTGCATCGCGCTCGGCGCTCTCGCGCTGGCGGCGGTCATCCTCTGGCAGACGTTCGAAATCCCGGTCTCGCCGCTCTATGCCAAGGTCGGCCCGACGGTGATGCCGCTGTTTACGGCCTTCGGCATGGGCCTGCTCGGCGCGCTACTGATGGTTTCCGCGCTGCGCGGCGGCTGGCAGACGGACGACGAAAAGGAAACCACGCCCGACAAGGTCGCGCTCGTCTGGGTCGCGGCCGGGTTGATCCTGAACGTCCTGCTGATCAGCCAGACCGGCTTCGCGCTCGCCTCCATCGTGCTCTTCGTCTGCACGGCGCGCGGCTTCGGCTCGCGCGCCATCGTCCGCGATGCGCTGATCGGACTTGCTTTCGCACTGGTCGCCTATTTCGGTTTCGCCAAGACGCTCGGCATCAATATCGGTGCAGGCATCATCGAAAACCTGCTCGAACGCGTTTTCTTCGGAAGCACGCCAAACTAGGGACGCCGTGACATGCATGCGTTCGAGCAATTGCTTCATGGCTTCGCGGTCGCGCTGACCCCGGTCAATCTGATGTGGTGTCTCGTCGGCACCACGCTCGGCACGGCGATCGGCGTGCTGCCGGGCCTGGGTCCGGCGCTGACCATCGCCCTGCTGCTGCCCATCACCTTCAAGGTCGAGCCGACGGCCGCTTTCATCCTGTTCGCCGGCATCTACTATGGCGCCATGTACGGCGGCTCGACCACATCGATCCTGCTCAACACGCCGGGCGAAAGCGCCACCATCGTCACTGCGCTTGAGGGCAACAAAATGGCCCGTTCGGGCCGCGCCGGCGCGGCGCTGGCGACCTCCGCCATCGGCTCGTTCGTCGCCGGCACCATCGGCACATTGGGCATCACCTTTCTGGCGCCGATCGTCGTCGACTGGGCGCTGAAATTCGGGCCGGCGGATTATTTCGCGCTGATGCTGCTCGCCTTCGTCACGGTCACGGCCGTGCTGGGCTCGTCCGCCGTGCGCGGCATGGCGGCCCTGTTCTTCGGCATCTGGCTGGGCCTGATCGGCGTCGATCTGCAGACCGGCCAGGCGCGCTTCACCTTCGGCGTGCCGGAACTGCTCGACGGCATCAATGTCATCATCGTCGCTGTCGGTCTCTTCGCTGTCGGCGAGACGCTCTATGTCGCCTCACGCTACAAGAGCGGCACTGACGAAATCATTCCGCTGAAGGGCTCTTTGTGGATGACGCGCGAGGAATGGGCGCGCTCATGGAAGCCCTGGCTGCGCGGCACGGCGCTCGGCTTCCCTATCGGCGCCATGCCGGCAGGCGGCGCCGAGATCCCGACCTTTCTGAGCTATTTCCTCGAGAAGAAACTGTCGACCAAGCCGGAGGAGTTCGGCCGTGGCGCCATCGAGGGCGTCGCCGGGCCTGAGGCGGCAAATAATGCGTCGGCTGCCGGCGTGCTGGTGCCGATGCTGACGCTCGGCCTGCCCACGTCGGCCACGGCGGCGATCATGCTGTCGGCCTTCCAGAGCTACGGGATCAATCCAGGGCCGCTGTTGTTTGAATCCCAGGCACAATTGGTCTGGGGGCTCATCGCCTCGCTGTTCATCGGCAATGTCATGCTGCTGGTGCTGAATCTGCCGATGATCGGCCTGTGGGTGAAGATGCTGCGGATTCCGGCGCCGCTGCTCTATGCCGGCATTCTCGTCTTCGCCACAATCGGCACCTATGGCATCACCCAGTCGCCGGTCGATCTGGTCCTGCTCTACCTCATCGGCGGGCTTGGCTATCTGATGCGCCGCTACGACTTTCCCACGGCGCCGGTGATCATCGGCATGATCCTGGGGCCGCTGGCGGAGCAGAATTTCCGCCAGGCAATGACCATCTCGGCGGGTGACTGGACCGTGTTTTTCACCCGGCCGATCTCGGCGACGATCCTGGTGCTGGCGCTCCTGGCCCTTGCCGGACCGAAACTGCTAGGCTTCTGGCAAAGCTTCAGAATGCCGGCCGAGCCGATGGGCGGGGATGCCTAAAACTACATTAACTTTTAGTCATGTTCTCAGATCATACCTCAGCGCATGTCTGACTTGTCATGGCAGCGTTTGCGCATAACGCTGCCACGTTATATTTAAGGCTCAGCTGCCGGATATGATTCCGGGGCACATGACTCCATGGAGTGGAGGATATGGCCATGTCCCATGCTGCAGATGTTGGTCTGAAGACCGGCGCAATCATCGCAGGTCTGGCAATTCTGGCGATCGGTCTTTTGATCGGCTGAAATTCGAAACTCGGTTGAGCTGGACGGGCAGGCGCTGGGGCGCCTGCTTTTTGCTTTTTGGGATCCGGTTACGGGCCCTATTACTTGATCGGCGGCCGCGGCAGCCGCGATTCGCCGGGCTCGATCGTGAAGTTGAAATCGAGCGAATACCATGGGGAAGGCACGCCCGGCTCCGGAGCCGCTTCGTCATGGCGCACATAGTCGCCGACCAGGGCGCGGGTCACGCCGAATTGCGGGTCCTTGTCGAGCAGCGGGTCGTCGTGGACGTAGACCTGGGAGATGAGCGTCTTGAAGCCGGGCTTGACGATCATCACGTGCAGGTGCGCCGGCCGGTAATGCTGGCGCTGCTGGGCGCGCAGCAGATCGCCGACGACGCCTTCCACCGGCAGGGGATAGCCGGCCGGCCTCACTGAGCGAAACCAGAAACGGCCTTCCTCATTGGTCTTGAACATGCCGCGCAGGTTCCATTCCGCCTGCTCGGGGTCCTGCTGCTCGTAGAGGCCCACCGGCGACGAGTGCCAGATGTCGGCATCGGCGCCGACGACCGGATTGCCCTGCGGATCCTTCACCTGCCCATTCACGAACATCGGCGGTCCCGGGGTCGGGCTGCGCAGCAGCGTGTCGCCGTTCTCGACTCTCGGCGCATTCATCCGCCAGAACGGGCCGAGCAGATTGGCGGTCGTCTCGGTCGTGCCGTTGTTTCCATTGTTGAGCAGGCAGACCAGCGGCGACACGCCCAGCGATCCGGCGAGAACCGAGGCCTCGTTGTGGGTGTCGCTCGATTGCTGGCCGATGGAGTTGATGATGGCGAGCGCGTTCTGGAATTCCGGCTCGGTCAGCTTCACTTCCCGCACAAAGGAATGCAGGTGCTTGACCAGCGCGACCAGAATTTCGCGCAGACGCGGGTCAGGCGTCTTCTCCATCACCGCCAGCGCCGTTTCCGTCAGATGTTGATGATCGCGAATGATCATGCGCGCCGCCTCCAAACCGGTTTCAAGTTTGGAATCGTTTTAGTGGGGCCTCTGACATCCGTCGACAAAAAACGGCGGGCAAAACCTGCCGTTTATGATCGCCGTCAAAAATGGCTCTTATTTCTTTCCAGCGGCCATGGCGGCCTTGAGAACCGGCGTCCAGCGCGCCAATTCTGATTCGACAAGTTTCTGCAGTGCCTCGGGCGTGCGACCCGCCTTGTCGGGGATGACGCCGCCGAGTTCCAGCAGCCGGTCCTTCGTCTTTTGATCGTCGAGCGCCTTGTCGAGTGCATCGGCCAGCTTGGCGACAACGGCGGGCGGCGTGCCCTTGGGTGCGAAAATCGCATTCCAGGCGCTGACCTGATAGTCGAGGCCAAGTTCCTTGGTCGTCGGCACATCCGGCAGGGCGGGGGAGCGCTCCGGCAGGGCGATCGCATACGCTTTGATATTGCCGCCCCGGACCTGCGCCACGACATTGACGATCTGGTCGGTCATGTAATCGACCTGACCAGAGATCATGTCGTTCAGCGCCGGGCCGGTGCCGGTATAGGGGATCATCGTCGGCTTGGTGCCGAGCACGGAGTTCAGCAGCACGCCGGTGATATGCGAAACCGAGCCGACGCCCGCGTAGGCGTGATTGGCTTTTTCTCCCTCTGCTTTCGCCCAGGCGATGAATTCCTTCAGGTCCTTGGCAGGCAGGGTCTTGCGCGCGACGATCAGGATCGGCGTGCCGGCGGCGAGCCCTATTGGAGCGAAATCCGTCGCCGGATTGTATTTCAGGTTCGGGTAGAGTGCTGGCGCCGCGCCGTGGGTTCCCATATGGCCCATCATGATCGTATAGCCGTCAGGGGTCGCAGCGGCGGCGCGCGCAATGCCGGTCGTGCCTCCGGCGCCCGCCACATTTTCCACGATGATCTGCTGGCCGATGACTCTCGACATGTGCTCGTTGACGATGCGCGCGATGATGTCCGTCGGGCCGCCGGCCGCGAACGGGACGATCATCGTGACGGACTTTGTCGGATAATTTTGCGCCAAGGCCGGGGCGATGGAGAGGCTCAGCAAGGCAGCAACTGCAGTCAGCATACGGTTCATGACGCTATTCTTCCTCCCTCGCTCAGCCGTATGGCTTAGCCAGACATCTGCAAAATTAAGCCCCTTCCACCGAGGGTGGAAGGGGCAAATCGTCGTACTACGCCTAAAGGCTAACGGAGGTTATTCGGTGAACACTTCCTCGCGCTGTTTGCTGAATGAAGGCAGCAAGGCGAGCAGGAGGATGACGACCGCCAGTATCAGCAGGCCCAGCGATACCGGCCGCTCGATAAAGGTGGTGAAGCTGCCGCGCGACAGGATGAGAGCCTGGCGCAGTTTCTCTTCCATCAGCTTGCCGAGCACGAAGCCGAGCAGCATCGGCGCCGGCTCGAAGCCGAACTTCAGCAGCACATAGCCGACGAAGCCGAAGAAGGCCGTGAAGAGAACATCCTCGGACGCGTTGTTGATGGAATAGATGCCGATGCAGCAGAAGATGCCGATTGCCGGAAACATCATCCGGTAGGGGACTTTCAGCAGCTTCACCCACATGCCGACCATCGGCAGGTTGATGATGACAAGCATCAGGTTGCCGATCCACATCGAGGCGATCATGCCCCAGAACAGATCGGGGTTCTTGGTCATGACCTGCGGGCCGGGTATGATGCCGTGAATGGTCATCGCGCCGACCATCAGCGCCATCACGGCGTTGGGAGGAATGCCCAGGGTGAGCAGTGGAATGAACGACGTCTGCGCACCGGCATTGTTCGCCGATTCGGGACCGGCGACACCCTCGATGGCGCCCTTGCCGAACCGGCTCGGGTCCTTGGCCACCTTCTTTTCGATGGCGTAGGAAGCAAACGGCCCAAGCACGGCGCCGCTGCCTGGCAGAATGCCCAGCAGGCCACCGATGAACGTGCCGCGCAACACCGGCATAATGGATTGCTTGATGTCCTCCCAGCCTGGCAGCAACCGGCCGATCTTGTTGCGCACAACATCGCGGGCCTCTGGATTCTCCAGGTTCTTGACGATTTCAGAGAAGCCGAAAATACCCATTGCCAGTGGTGCAAAGTCGATGCCGTCGGAGAGCGACTGGATACCCAGTGTCATGCGCTCCTGGCCAGTTTCCAGATCGGTGCCGACGGTCGCCAGCAGCAGACCCAGAAGCACCATCAAGATCGCCTTGAAGATCGAACCGCGCGCCAGCACGGTCGAGAACACAAGGCCCATGACCATCAGCGAGAAATACTCGGCCGGACCGAACAATTGCGCCAGCTTGGTTAGCGGCTGGGCAAGGGCAGCAATGAACACGGTGGCAACACAGCCGGCGAAAAACGAGCCGATGGCGGCAACGCCCAGGGCAATGCCGGCACGACCCTGTTTCGCCATCTGGTGGCCATCGAGCGTGGTGACGACCGATGTCGCCTCACCCGGAATATTGACCAGAATGGCCGTGGTCGATCCGCCGTATTGGGCGCCGTAGTAGATGCCCGCAAGCATGATCAGCGCGCCTACCGGAGGCAGGCCGAAGGTAATCGGCAACAGCATCGCGATGGTGGCGACAGGACCGACACCGGGCAGCACGCCGATCAGCGTGCCGACCATACAACCGACAAAACAGAGACCGAGATTCTGCAGCGAGAGCGCGACACCGAAGCCGTGCGCGAGATTGGTAACAAGATCCATGACACGCCCTGCCTAGAAGAAAGTGAAAATCGGAATCGGAAGCTGCAGGGCCGTCTTGAAAAGAAAGATACAGCCGATTGTCATGCAGATCGAGAAGATGATCGATTCTTTCCAATAGAACTCGTCGCTGCCCATCGAGGCAAAAATCATCGAGGCGGGTCCGGCGATAGCCAGACCTGCGGTTCGGATCAGCAAGGCGAATACGATGACGCCGCCGAGGACGAAAAACGGTCCCCGCAAATGCCAAGTCTCCTGCCGCGCAGTGCCATCGCGCAATCCGAGGAGAACAAGAATAATTCCGCCAACAGCCAACAGCACGGCAATCGTAACCGGCAGCATGCCGGGGCCCATCGCCCGCAAACTACCTAAGGGTAAAGGAAACGCCTTCCAGTAGAAAAACGCCGCCACCGCGATCAGAAATAAGCCGCCGCAAAGGTCCTGCGAGACATTGTACGTTTTATTCGGCGAACCTGCCGGTCCGCTGCCAGTCGTGCTGCTATCAGTCATTGCTTGTCCACCCCTGCGCACCCGCCCGGTTCCCTCCCTCGACGGGATGCGTCCCGCAATCATAGGGGGAGAGATGACCGAGGCCAACGCAAATTGTCATGAGACCGTAAGATTCTGAGCCACCTGGGCGGCGGTCGTGTTTGCAGTGCAGGAAAAAAGGGAACGGACCTATGAGGTTCATGAGGCCCGTTCCCGATTTGCGAGATCCGTTATAGCTGCTTGGCGAAGAAGTCCAGCGTGCGTGTGCGGGCAAGGTCCGCCGCTTCCTTCTGGAAACTGGCGCGCTCGTCGCAATTGAAGCCATGGCCCGCGCCAGGATAGACGTAGACGGGCACATCCGGGAACGCCGCCTTGATCTTTTCCACGTCGGTCAGCGGAATGCCGTGATCGTTCTCGCCGAAATGCAGAATGACCGGTGCAGCAGGCTTCAGGTCAAGCATGGAGCCGGCGATCTGGCCGCCATAATAGCCCGCAGCGGCCGCGACACCGGGAATCTTGCAAGCGGCAGCGAAGGTCAGCGAGCCGCCCCAGCAATACCCAACAACTCCAACCTTGCCGGCACTCTTCACGTGGTCGACGGCTGCCTCAATATCGAGCAATGTCTTCGGGAGTTCCGTCTTGGCGCGGATTTCCATGCCTTTTTTCGGATCATCGCCCGTATAGCCCAGTTCCACATCCGGTTCGACGCGATCATACAGCGCCGGCGCGATCGCCAGATAGCCGTTGGAGGCATAGAGGTCGGCGGTCTTGCGGATGTGCTGATTGGCGCCGAAGATCTCCTGCAGCACGACCACGGCGCCTTTCGCCGTTCCCGCCGGCTTAGCTACATAGGCGCCGATTTTCTGGCCGTCCTTGCAGGTCAGAGTAATATGTTCTCCCATGATGCCCTCTTGTTGTGGTGAATGCCTTAGGTGAATGGCTTGCCCGCCGCCGGTGGGCGGAAAGTCGCGCGCATAAAAGTACATCCAAGCCTTGGACGCCAGCGATTTCTAAGGCAAAGCTCCTATGATTGTCGCCGGTGAAGATCAAGCCTGGCCGGGCCAGGAACCGGCAGCCTAGTCGGCGATGGCATGGCTTGCCGCGGGCGCCGCGCCCCTCGCAGGGCGGCGCATGAAAATCAGCAGTATTGCCGGAGGAATGCACACCGCCGCCATCAGCAGGAAATCCTGTGAATAGGCGATGATCGTGGCCTGCCGCGTCACTTCCGCGTTGAGCGCCGAGCGTCCGTTTAGCGTCGCCGCGTTCCAGAACAGGTAGGCGCCGCCGGTCTGCATCATGCGGTTGAACGGCGTCAGCGTTTCGCCGATACGCGCATGGGCGAGCTGCGCGGCGTTGGACAGAACGAATGTCGTGACCGAGACGCCGACCGCGCTGCCGACATTGCGCACCAGGCTGAACAGGGCCGCGCCGTCGGTCCGGTATTGCGGGGGCATCGTCGCGAACGCCAGAACCTGCAACGGCACGAAGATGAAGCCGAGCGCGAATCCCTGCACGATGGTGACCCAGATGACCGTGAATGTGTCGATGTCCGGAGTCCATGTCGACATCTGCACCATGCCGAAGATGAGAATGCAGAAACCCGTCAGGATCATCAGCCTGGGATCGGCCCGGTCGGCAAGCCGGCCGGCGATCATCATCGAGAGCATTGTTCCGGCGCCGCGCGGCGCCAGCAGGATGCCGGCGTCGAGCACAGAATAGCCGCCCAGCGTCTGCAGATAGATGCCCAGCAACACGACGCTGGACACCAGCACCATGCCGATGATGCACATGATCATTAGGCCAATGGTGAAATTCGAATTCTTGAACACGCCGGCGGGGATGAACGGTTTGTCGGCGAGCCAGACATGAACGGCGAACAGATAGAGGCCCAGACAGGCGATGACCGCCTCGGCGATAATTTCAAGCGACGAGAACCATTCGTTCTGCGCGCCGCGGTCGAGCATCAGTTGCAGCGCGCTTAAGCCGACGGCCAGCACCGCGAAGCCGGTCCAGTCGAATTTCAACGAGGCGTCGGCAGGCGGCGATTTGAGAAACGTCCAGAGGCCGGACACGGCGGCAATGCCCACCGGCAGATTGATGAAGAAAACATAGCGCCAGTCATAGGCATCGGTCAGGTAGCCGCCCAGCGTCGGCCCGATGATCGGACCCACCATCACGCCCATGCCCCACATGGCCATGGCGGCGCCGCGCTCTTGCGGCGGATAGAGATCCATCATGATGGACTGCGACAGGGGCACGATGGCAGCACCCGTCATGCCCTGGATAACCCGATACAGGATGATCTGGTCCAGCGATTGCGCCAGGCCGCACATCACCGATGCCAGCGTGAAGCCGGTGAGGCAGAAGGTGAAGAAATTTTTTCGTCCGAAGCGCGTCGATAGCCAGCCGACCGGCGCCGTCATCACGGCAGTTGCAATGATATAGGAGGTCAGCACCCAGGTGATCTGATCCGCCGTCGCCGACAGCGATCCTTGCATGTGCGGCAGCGCCACGTTTGCAATGGTCGTGTCCAGCGTCTGCATCAGCGTCGCGGCAATCGTCGAAGCGACGATGATGCCGCGATGCGGAACAGGAGTGAATGTCGCCATGAACCAACTCTATCGGGACAACTCTATCAAACAGATCTATTCCGCACTGGTCTTCTTGGCGCCCAGGCCGACAAGCTGCAGCAGGTCGTTGACCGAACGCACGTTGCCCGTGTCGATGTCGACCGTGACGCTCATGCCCGAACGCAGTTCCGGATCGGTCGGCTTGCGGTCGATGGCGATGCGAATGGGCACGCGCTGCACGATCTTGACCCAGTTGCCGCCGGCGTTCTGCGCCGGGAGGATGGAGAACTCCGAGCCCGTCGCCGGGAAGATCGTCGCCACATGACCCTTCCAGACATGGCCGGGATAGGCGTCGACGGTGAACTCGACCGGATTGTCAGCCTTGATGTTGGTGAGGTCGGTTTCCTTGACGTTGGCTTCGATCCACAGGCGTTCGTCGGACACCAGGCCGACAGCGCCGGTATTCGTCAGCGCAGCCGTCTGCGACACCAGGTAAGTGCCGACCTGCAATTGCTCGACGGCGGTGACGATGCCGCTGAAGGGCGCCCGGACGATCGTTCTGTTGAGCAGCCGCACGGCTTCGTCGGCCTGAACCTGGGCTTGCGCGACCTGCGGATTTTTCTCGATCGGCCCATCGATATCGCCGCCGAGCCGGGTGCGCGCCACCATCGCCTGCTGTTTGAGCGACGATAGCCGGCTCTGCTCGGCAGCCAGGGTGTAGCGGGTCTGGTCGAACTGGACCCGGGTCCCGGCATTGATCTTTACCAGCGCCGCTGCGCGGTCGTAAGCGACCTGGGCCAGGTTCACCATCGCCTCTTCTGCGGTGATGTCGGTCTGCAGGCGGATATAATCCTGGCGCAGCGCCTGGATGTTCAGTTTCGCCTGCTCAAGCTGCGCGCGCGCCGAATCGACGGCGTTCTGGAATTGCTGGCGGTCGAGCGAAAACAGAACGTCGCCGGCCTTGACCCGCTGCCCTTGCTTGACGTCGACGTTCGCCACCATTCCCGACACGTCGGTGGAGACCATGAGCTTCGCCGCCTTGATATAGGCGTCGTCGGTCGAAATGATCCGTCCGCCGCGCAGCCACAGGGTTGCCGAGATCACGGCAACCGCGATGATCGCGCCGAGCATGAGGACGGCGCGCAGCGAGCCGCGGCCGTTGCGCGTGGAGGGCGGCGCTGGCGGCTGCTCTGCAGTCTGTTCCGGCGTGATAGGCGCGTTGCGGCTGGTCGCGTCGGCCCGCACGGGTTCGCTTGGCGGCGCGTCTTCCTTGGCCTCGCGCAATTCGACGACTTTGCCAGTAGAATCCCGGCCGGCAGGATCACGGTTGGCTGCATCGCGGTCGATGGGATCGCGCTGGGAATTTTCACGTATCATGGACATATTTTATCCCAATTTCCGGGACGTTGCCGGCTCCTCGACCAAGTGCGACTTGATCTTGGCAAGAGCTTCGGTCAGCGCGGTAAGAGCCGGTTGCCCGAGAATATCGGCGAACTGTTCATTGAGACTGGTGCGGTAGGCCTGAATTTGCTCCAGCACCGGCGCGGCGGCGCTGGTCAGATGCAGGCGGCGGATGCGGCGATCCCTGGGATCGTTGCGGCGCTCGAGGATGCCGCGCGCCTCGAGCCGGTCGACGAGCCGCCCGACCGTGATCGGTTCGACCTCGACCAAAGCGGCGAGCTCATTCTGCGAAAGGCCAGGACGCATTTCGACCCAGGCCAGGATTACCCATTGCGCCCGTGTCATACCCATCAACCGGGCGTTCTGATCCGCACGGGTGCGCATGATGCGCGCCACGTCGTACAAGAGGAAAAGCGGCTCGTTTTCAAGCGTCATGGCAGACAACTTTGCAAATAACTTTCAACGTCAGCACTATATCGCACGTTATAATAACACAAACAGCTAAATTCTTTCTGACCCGCCCCGGGCAGGCAACCGTATAGCGATCCGCAAACTTATCGGGCATGATTGATTCCATGGCGCGTTTTCCATTTCCTCTCCTGGTTTGCGATATCGGCGGCACAAACATGCGTTTTTCGCATGTCGAACGCCCGGGGGAGGCGCCGCTTGCGGTCGAGAGCCTGGCGACGGCGGCATGGCCGGGCCTCGCCGAGGCCGCCGTCCATGTGATTCGGAGGCACGGCTTCGATATCCGCTCGTTCGTGGCCTGCGGCGCCGGCCCGGTCGCGGGAAAGGGCCTGCATCTTACCAATGCCGCCTGGGCGATCGACGGCCCGGCTCTGGCCGATCGCCTGGGCCTGCAGCAGGGGCTTCTGCTCAACGACTTCGAAGCCTTGGCTTTTACCCTGCCGACGATCGAGCCGGACGAAGTCCGCCCGATCGGCAGATACGCCGCACTGCCGGGAACCCGGATCGTGCTTGGTCCCGGCACGGGGTTGGGAGTCGCAGCCTTGACGGCCAGCGCCGGCGGTTACCTCGTGGTTCCAGGCGAGGCCGGCCATATCGATTTCGGGCCGCAAACCCCGGAGGAAGCGGCATTCTGGCCCCATATCGATCCGGGCCTCGGCCGGGTTTCCGCCGAATGGCTGCTTTCGGGGCCGGGGCTGGCGCGGCTTCACCGGGCGCGTCTGGCAGCCGCGGGCTTGGTGCCGGATGCGTTGGACGCCGCCGCCATAGCTGCCCAGGCCGGCGCAGATCGCAACAGCGCGGCGGCCGCGACCCTGCGCCTGTTCTGGCGCCTCGTTGCTCGTTTTGCCGGCGACATGGCGTTGACATTCCTGGCCAGGGGCGGCGTGACGCTGGCCGGTGGCGTGCTGCCGAAGATCACCGATTTTTTGGACGAGGCAGTGTTTCGCGCGATCTTTGAGGCCAAGGCCCCGATGCAGCCCTTGCTGCAAGCCATGCCGGTGCGCATCCTGATGGAGGAACATGCCGTGGCCAGGGGCATGGCGGCGATCGCCGCCAATCCGGATGCCTATTCCATAGACTATGCGGCCCGCTGCTGGCGCTGAATGCGCAACAATTCACGCCGCGTAAGGCGTCGCGTCCTGGGTCATCAGGGCATAGAGGCCGTCGGCATCGCGGGTGGCGCGCAGCTTGGCCGTCAGGGCGGGATCGCGCAGCGACCGGGCGATGCGCGACAGCGCCTTGAGATGGTCGGCGCCCGCGGTTTCCGGCGCGATCAGCAGGAAGATCAGGTCGACGGGAACGCCATCGGGCGAATCGTAATCGATCGGTTTTTCAAGCCGCGCGAAGATGCCGAAAATCCGCGACGCATCGGCCAGCTTGCCGTGCGGGATGGCGACGCCGTTGCCGGCGCCGGTCGAGCCCAAGCGCTCGCGCTGCAGGATCGTGTCAAAAATGGCGCGCGCCGGCAGGCCGGAAACCCGCCCCGCCGCTTCGCTCAATTCCAGCAGAGCCTGCTTTTTGCTCGAAACCTTAAGCGCAGGCAAAATAGCGTCTGCGGCGATCAAATCGGTCATGCGCATGATGGAGAATTCCGGCCTGGTTGAGGCGATGTCAGACGCTCTTGCTCTTGCTTGCATCTCCGCCGGCAGGATCAATCCAGCCGATATTTCCATCGCGGCGGCGATAGACGATGTTGACCCGGTCGCTGCCCGCATGCCGGAAGACGATCACCGGCGCGCCCGTCAGGTCGAGATCGATGACGGCTTCCGAGACTGAAATCTTTTTCAAGGCTGTCGTCTTCTCCGCGACGATGATCGGGTTGAATTCGACGGTCTCGTCGTGATCGTCTGCGGGAGGCTCAAGCACATAGCGTGCCATCGTCTCCAGCGCGTCGGCTCCGCCATTTGCATGGCCGTGACGATCGATCAGGCGCTGCTTGTGTCGGCGCAGGCGTTTCTCCAACCGCTCCGCCGCCTGATCGAATGACGCATAAGCGTCGTGCGCGCTGCCTTCCGAATGCAGGGTCGTCCCGGACGACAGATACAGCGTGCAGTCGGCCTTGTAGCCGGCGCCCTCGTGATCGACGATGACATGACCGGCGACCGAGCCGTTGAAGTACTTTCCGATCGCCGCGTTGACGCGCGATTGTACGTGTTGACGCAAGGCTTCGCCGATGTCGAAATTTTTTCCGGAAACACGCAGGTCCATGCGCTGTTCACTCCTCATTGCATTGATGCCAAGGCACTACGCCAAGCATCAACGCGCCGTTTGCGATTCAGGTTGCCCGCATCGCAAAATATGATGCGCAAATCTTTACTTGGCGCTCTCTCCCGCCGGGATGATCGGCCCGGCCGGACAGCGCGTCAAGGTGGGCCGCTGCATAAGCGACCATCAGTCCGGATGCAAGCTGCACTGGATACAAGCCCACACTTTCAAGACCACGCCAAGACTACGCATGGAACACAACGAACCCGAAGGGAAGCAATAACTAGGCACTGTTACGGCTTCGCGTCTATCCGACTTTATACCACGGAATCGCAATGAAAAAACGGCCAGGCCCGCATTATGATTTCTTCCGCAATGCAGCGATTTTCTCCCGGCGGCGTTCGACCGACGAGGCGATCCGCAAGCTTTCTCGATACTTAGCAACAGTGCGGCGGGCAATTTCCACATTGTGTTCCTTCAGCCGAAACACAATAGCGTCATCCGACAGCACGTCGTTCGGCTCTTCCTGATCGATCATCAGTTTGATCCGATGGCGGACCGCCTCGGCGGAATGCGCTTCGCCGCCGGAATGCGAGGCGATGGCGGCAGTGAAGAAATACTTGAATTCGAAAAGGCCGCGCGGCGTCGACATGTATTTGTTCGACGTGACTCTTGAAACAGTCGATTCATGCATGCCGATGACATCCGCTACCATTTTGAGATTCAGCGGCCGCAGATGTTCAACGCCCCTGGCAAAGAAAGCGTCCTGCTGACGCACGATCTCGGAAGCGACTTTGAGGATGGTGCGCGCGCGTTGCTCGAGACTGCGCGTCAGCCAGTTTGCGCTCTGCAGACACTCGGCGATATAGGTCTTGTCTTCTGCCTTGGACTTCATGCCCGAGACGCGCGCCGCATAGGTCTGGTTGACAAGCACGCGCGGCAGGCCTTCGGAATTCAATTCGACGAGCCAGCTTCCGTCCGATGCCGCGCGCACGGTGACGTCGGGAACGACGGGTTGTACAGGCGAGCCGCCGAAGGCACGGCCGGGCTTGGGATCAAGCTGGCGGATTTCCTTCAGCATGTCGGTAAGGTCTTCATCGTCCACGCCACAGATCTTGCGCAACTGCGCGAAGTCGCGCCGCGCCAGCAGCGGCAGGTTTTCAACCAGCGCCTGCATCGCCGGATCAAAACGATCCTTCTCGCGCAACTGTATTGCGAGACACTCTGCAAGGTCCCGCGCGCCGATGCCGGTCGGCTCGAACGTGTGAATAACTTTCAGGATGTTTTCGACATGGCTCGGTTGCGCGCCGAGCCTTTCGGCGATCTCTTCGACGGGTTCGCGCAGATAGCCGGCCTCGTCGATGGCGTCGATCAGCGCATGGCCGATCATGCGATCCATGGCACCAGTGACGGCGACCGCGAGCTGCTGTTCAAGATAATCCGGAAGCGACATCTGGCTGGCCACATAGGCCTCCAGATTGGGGCTCTCGCCGTCGCCGCCGCCCGACCCTTGCGTGCCGGTCCAGGACGTCGCCGACAGCCCGGGATCGTCGCTGGCGGTCCGCTCGGCCGGCGTCACAGGCTGGTCGGCGTCGAACGTATTGGAGATTTCGGTACCGAGGTCGGTCTCGATGGAATTGGCGGAGGTGGCAAGATTGTCCGTCGCCCAGTCCGGGGCCGACCCGTCGTAGTCACCGTCTTGCGAGGACTCATAGGAGGGCTCGTAGCCCTCGCCATCGGCCTCGAAATCGCCGCCCGACGTGCTGTCGTCCCCGCTCTGGCGGTCGCCTGTCTCGAACGGCTCGGACGTCTCTTCGGCGCGCTCCAGAAGCGGATTGCGCTCCAGTTCCTGTTCAACGAAAGCGGAAAGCTCGAAACTCGACAATTGCAGCAGCTTGATCGCCTGCAGAAGCTGCGGCGTCATCACCAGCGACTGCCCTTGACGCATGACGAGACGGGTTGAAAGCGCCATACACCTTTTCCACACTTACGCTATAGCGTTCCGATCCAGTCGGATCGGCGCAGAAATCGGCGCGCGGCCCATTTCTTGCTTGCCCTTATAGCACACGGAATCGGCGCGAGGTGAAGTGGAATGATTTTTGCCTGCGTCTTTTAGTCTGTATTAATGATCAGTGAAGACGTAACCCTTTGGACTGTCGGCGTTTTGGCCGAATTTACCACCGAGGGAATTGCCTACATCCGGAAGTCCTGCCCCAGATAGTAGCGCCGCACATCCGGATCGGCGACGATCGCCTCCGGCGACCCTTCCGTCAGAACATGTCCGGAATGGATGATATAGGCCCGGTCGATGAGGCCGAGGGTTTCGCGCACGTTATGGTCGGTGATCAGCACGCCGATGCCGCGCTGCGTCAAATGGCGCACCAGCGCCTGAATATCGCCAACCGCAATCGGATCGATGCCGGCGAACGGCTCGTCGAGCAGCATGAAGGAGGGCTGCCCCGCCAGCGCCCGGGCGATTTCGCAGCGCCGGCGCTCGCCCCCCGACAAGGCGATCGACGGCGCCTTGCGCAGCCGCTTGATGTCGAACTCATCGAGCAGCGCCTCGAGTTCGGCTTCCCGTTCGTCCCGATCCTTGATCGCCACTTCCAGCACGGCGCGAATATTGTCTTCGACCGACAGGCCGCGGAAGATCGAGGCTTCCTGCGGCAGATAGCCGATGCCAAGCCGCGCCCGCTGATACATCGGCATTTCGGTGACATTGTAGCCGTCGAGTTCGATCGTGCCCTTGTCGGCCTTCACCAGGCCGGTGATCATGTAGAAGACGGTGGTTTTGCCGGCACCGTTAGGACCGAGCAGGCCGACGGATTCGCCACGCCTGACGTTGAGGCTGACGTTGGCCACGACCTGCCGCCCCTTGTAGCTTTTGCCGAGATGGTAGGCGCCCAGCGAATCCTGGCCCAGATGCTCGATCTCGCCCGCCTGTGCCGCGCGAGCTTCGGCCAGCGCATCGAAGGCCGAGGTCTGCGTATCCTCCGGCTCAGGGGGATCTATCCAGCCCGAGCGAGTCGCGGTGTCGCGCAGGCGGTCCGCCAGGCTGCGTCCGAAGCGCACGACGGCAAGATCGGGTCGGGGAATTTGTGAGAGCAGCGACATGACGAACGGGGTGCAACCTGTGGCAGGCAGCAAGCTGCCTAGTTCATTTTCTGTGAAAGAGGAAATCGCCGCCCCCGAAAAAGGCGGCTTGCGCATGGCTGGGTTTCAGTTTGTCCGCCCGGACGGCTTTTGTGTTGCTTTTTCGCCGCAATTTCCGCCGCCGGGGATGAACGTGCTGGAGACGCGGCCGCTGATCTGGGCGCGATTGTTGGTGAGGTCGTAGATCAGCCGCGAATCCTTGTCGCCCTTCACCACATTGCCGCATTCGCTCAGGGTCGGATTGCCGATCAGGTAGACCTTGTTCTCGGCGCGCTCGTAAATGCCGCGGTCGCCGGTGCCGACGCGCTCCTTCTCGACGATGGTCACAGGTCCCGCCGCCTCGATGCGCTTCAACTGATTGCCGCTGGTCGCCGTGCCGCCCGTCGGCGAGGAATCCTTGTCGAAGAAGACGGTGAGGGTCGTCGCGCGCATGGTCCCGTCGCCTTGGCGCGCGACGACACCGCCGGAGTAGACCGCCTTCTGTTCCTTGTCGAAATATTCAAGCTTGTTGGCATCGACGTTGACGGGCGCCTTGGAATTGCCGCCGGGCAGCACCGGGCTTGCCGTCTTCTGCGCCAGCGCCGATCCGGACAGGGCTGCTCCGCAAAGCGCCAACAACACAATGGTCAACCGCACGCCGTTCATTTGCCGTCCTTTGATTCACTCGCTGCGGAATCGTCCGCCTTCATGCCCGCATCGGGATAAAGCGTCGACTTCACATTGCCCGAGAACACCACGACAGTCCCTTTCTCGACGATGTCGAGACGATCCGACGCCACGGTGCCGTTGTTCATGCGCACGGTGACCGGTTCTTCCGAGGCCATCGTGCCTTCCTTGAATTGCATCGATGCGCTTTTCAGGAGGATATCGTAGCCGGACGAACTGGTGATCCTGATGCGCCCGTCGGAGGCGTCCGACATCAACTGCATGGTATCGGCAGCGCTGTCGTAAATGCCACGTGGCGCGTTGATGTTGACCGAGGCGTCGTCGGCCGTCCTGATGCGCGCCTCGATCTCGTTCAGCTCGATGACCTTCGGCTTGCGGATATCCTGCACGCCGGATTTGGCGCGAACCTCATAAGGTTTGCCGTCGGCGCGATAGCCGCTCAGTTTCGGCAATTCCATCGTCACTTTCGTCCCGTTCAGGGTCGCCGGGCCGATCGAGACATTCTGCGGCAATTGCGAAAAAGGATTGAAAAACAAGGCTGCGACGAAGCCGGCGACCGCCACGCTCGAACCCAGAATGATGACCCGGCGCCAGCGCCGCACGCGGCGCGAATGGCGGTCGGCCTGCGCGAACGCCCGCGCCCGGTCGACCCGCGTCCGCGAGCCATCGTCGTATTCAAGTGCTGTTCCGGTCATTTGCAGGTGCGCGCTTTGGCGTATGCGGTCATAAGAAATGCGGTCTGGAGCGGGACATTACCCTGCCGCCGGTGGATGGCAAACTTGGGGCTGAACGCTGCAAATGGGGACGAAAATCCTCAGGGCAATCGTCAGCGCTCATTCGTGGGCGAAAATATCGTTCTCGGGCCAGCCCATCAGGTCGAGCCTGGCCCGCGCCGGCAGAAACTTGAAGCATTCGCCGGCGATCTCGCGGCGATTTTCCCGCGCCAGCATGATGTCAAGCTTGCGCCGCAATTCGTGCAGGTAGAGCACGTCGGACGCGGCATAGGCCAATTGTGCGTCGGTCAGCTTTTCGGCCCCCCAGTCGGAGGATTGCTGCTGTTTTGACAGTTCGCTGCCGGTCAGTTCGCGCACCAGGTCCTTCAGCCCGTGCCGGTCGGTATAGGTCCTGGCCAGTTTCGAGGCGATCTTGGTGCAATAGACCGGCTCAGGCATGACGCCGAAGGCATGGTAGAGCACGGCCAGATCGAAACGGGCGAAATGGAAGATCTTCGTCACGGTCGGGTCGGCGAACAGGGCTTCCAGATTGGGCGCGCGGGTCTGCCCCTGGGCGATCTGCACGACCTCGGCCGAGCCGTCGCCGCGCGAAAGCTGCACCACGCACAGGCGGTCGCGGTGCGGCTGCAGGCCGAGAGTTTCGGTGTCGATTGCGACGGCGTCGCCGAACGAAATATTGGCGGGCAGGTCGCCCATATGCAGGCGGTTGGTCATGAGGGCGCTTTTCGTGTGCCTTGTGACAGAATTCGGACCCTGCTTATCGCGTCCGCGGGCGCCAGCCGTCAATGTCTGATTGGCGGGCTGGTTACCCCGCGACCTTCTCGCCGGACAGGAGGGCAACCGCCAGATAGACCAGCGCGCCGGCCATGAAGCCGCCGAAGCGCCATTCCATCGCCAGCGGCGGCGCGCCGGTGCGGGCGGCCAGGCGCATCAGCCCGAGGTCGATGATGAAGGACACGATCAGCAGCCAGAACAACGGCGGCACCGGCCCGCTGGCAATGCCCGGATGGAATTTTGCCGCGACCGCCAGCACCAGGCCGGCGACGCACATGGCGGCAATATAGAGAATGCGGGGCGAGGGCATGTGTCGGAACTCCTGATGAGGTTGGCAGGATGTGTCGAGATTCATGTTAGGCCCGGTATCACGTGAATATCGGCACACCTAGTCCAGGCCGAGAAACTTCGCGCCGAAACTCTTGTCGTTGAGCAATTGGTCGCGCGTGCCCTCCAGCACCGAACGGCCGTTCTCGATCACATAGGCGCGATCGACGAATTCCAGCGCGCGATGGGTGTTCTGCTCGACGAGCAGGATGGTGATGCCCTGCTGCGCGATGTCCCGCAGCGCCGCCATGACCTCCTGCACGATGATCGGCGCGACGCCGATGAACGGCTCGTCGAGCAGCAGACAGCGCGGCCGCGACATCAGCGCGCGGCCGATGGCGACCATCTGCTGCTGGCCGCCGCTGAGCGTGCCAGCCGCCTGCGCAGACTTCGTCTGCAGGACTGGAAACATGGCATAGACCTGCGCCAGCGACTGAGCCAGTTGCTTGCGCGGCTGCGCAAGATAGGCGCCCATTTCGAGGTTCTCGCGCACCGACATGTCGGTGAACAGCCGGCGGCCTTCGGGGACGAGGCCGATGCCGCGCGCCAGCCGCGACGGCACCGGATCACTGGTGATGTCGCAACCGTCGAACTCGATGCGCCCGCCCATGGTCGGATAATAGCCGACGATGGCGCCGAGCGTCGTCGACTTGCCGGCTCCATTGGCGCCGAGCAGGCCGATGCGTTCGCCCGGCTCGATCTTCAGGCTGATGTCCCACAGCGCCTGCAGCGGGCCATGCGCGACGGCGAGATTGGTCACGTTGAGAAGGCTCATGCGCGCTTCTCCTTACGCGCGTCCTTTTCATTGGAATGGCCGAGATAGGTGGCCAGCACCCGCTCGTCTTTCACGGCCTCCTGCAACGGCGCGTCGGCGATCACCGAGCCGCTGTCGAGCACCACGAGGCGGTCGACCACCCGTGCCAGCGCCGAGAAGATGTGCTCGACCCAGATGACGGTAATGCCGTAGCGGTCGCGGATTTCGCGGATATGCTCGACGAAGGTGCGGATCTCGTTGATCGAAAGTCCTGAAGCGACTTCATCGACGAGGAGCAATTTCGGCTCGCCCGCCAGCGCGCGCGCCAGTTCGAGCGCCTTCTTCTGCTGCAGGCTCAATTTGTCGGCTCGCGTCTCGATCTGCGCGCCAAGTCCGACGAAGCGCGCGAAGGCTTCGGCCGACTGCATCGCCTCGCGAAGCGGCACCGCGCCGCGACCGAAGCTGCGGCCGATGGCGATACATTCGCGCACCGTCAACTCGTTGAACGGGCGCGGGATCTGATAGGTGCGGCCGATGCCGAGGCAGGCGATCTCGTCGGCGCGCAGGCCCGAAATATCCTGCCCATCGACAATGATGCGTCCGCCCTTCGGCCGGTAGATGCCCGAGATGAGATTGAACAGCGTCGTCTTGCCCGAGCCGTTGGGGCCGACGAGGCCGACGATCTCGCCCTGGCGCACGTCGATCGACACCTCGCGCACGGCGACGTTGCCGCCGAACGCCATGGTCGCCGCCTCGCAACGCAAAACCACTTTGCTCTTGTCGAGATCGGGCGCGCGCAACGGCAAAGCGGCGTGGTCGCCGGCAGCCATGGCGGGCGCGCCTTCGAAATGGCTCTCGCGCGCCAACCAGGCAAGACGCTTATTGTTGGCGATGACCCTCCAGCGCAGCAGGCCGCCAGGAAGGAAGCGGCCGATCACCACAATGACCAGCCCATAGACCGCGCCCTGCAGCATGGAGAGCTTGACGAGCAGAACCTGTTGCAGGGACGACAGCAGGATTACGCCGATCAGCGGTCCCAGCAGCAGACCTGAACCGCCGAGAAGGGCGGCGGCGATGGGGACCAGCGCCACGCTGAGATTGAACATTGTATAGGGATCGATGAAGCTGAATTGCCAGGCCTGGATAGCGCCCGCGAGGCCGGCAAACATTGCGCTCAGGCCCAAGGTCAGCACCTTCACCGGAAACAGCCGGATGCCGCAGACTTCGGCAACCTGTTCATCGTTGCGGATCGCCCGAATGGCGTAGCCGAAGCGCGAGCCCATCAGCCACCATGTGGTTGCGAGAGTCAGCACCACGAGAACGGCAGCCATGTAATAGGCCGGGATCAGCACATAATTCGGCGGCAGGGTCACGCCTTCGCTGCCCTTGGTGATCTCGGTGAGGTTGCTGGCGAGCAGTTCGCACAACGGCACGATGGTCAAGGTACCGAAGGCGAAATAATCGCCCTTCAGGCGGAACAGCGGAAACGACAGGATGAAGGCCGCAAGTGCTGCGACGACGATGGCGGCGGCAAAACTCGGCGCCAGCGGCACGCCGCGGATCAGCAGCAGACAGAACGCGTAGGCACCGATGCCGTAAAAGGCATAGTGGCCGAGATTGAGATAGCCCATCTGGCCGTTCACCCAGTCCCAGCTCTGGGCGATGACGAAAGTGATCAGTAGAATGAAGGCGAACGAAACCGGATAGGGACCGGCCACGATAGGCAGGACGCCCAGCGCGGCGGCGAAGGCGGCAATGCCAGCGAATGCGACCGGACGCGACGAACTCACGCTCTTTTCCATAGAGCCAGCCCGCGCGGAAACAGGACGAGAATGATGAGCAGCAGCACGACGCTGATCGCCGGCGCCCATTTCGGCGCCCAGAGGAAGGCGGTGAAGGATTCGGCCACGCCCAGCATGATGCCTGCGATCATCGCACCGGCCAGATTGCCGATGCCGCCGATGATGATGATGGTGAAGGCGCGCACCGTCAGGCTGAAGCCCATATAGGGATCGACCGGATAGATCATTGCGTAAAGCACGCCGGCGATGGCGACGAGGCCGGAGCCGCCGGCGAATGTCAGCGCCTTGGCGCGCGGTCCGTTGACGCCGCAAATGGTTGCGCCCAGCGGGTCCTGCGTCACGGCGCGCACGGCACGGCCGAACCAGGCATATTTGAGATAGAGATGCAGGATGATCGTCAGGCCGATGATGCCGGCGAGAATCCACACCTGCGTCAACGGCACGATGACATCGCCGAATTCGAGGATTTCGGAGCGCACCGGAATATTCTGCTGGTTGGTGCCGGCAACGACGCCGGTGATGTCGCTCATCATGATGAGCGAGCCGACGGTGATGAGCACGGTGCCGATCGTCTCGTCATGCTTGCCGCGGCTCGCCAGCGGCCGCAGCAGCGCCGCATGGAACAGATAGCCGAACAGAAACACCGGCAGGACGAGCAGCGGAATGATGAGGATGGGGTTCCAGCCGGTGGCGGCGAAGATCAGGCTTGCCACGACGCCGGAAATCGCCAGCAGGGTGCCATGGGCGATGTTGAGAATATTGGCGACACCGTAGACTAGCGACAGGCCGAAGGCGACAAGGGCGTATATGCCTCCCAGAAGCAATCCGCTGAGCAGGACCTGAACCAGAATATCGATCGACATATAAAGCCCGCCTCCCAGGGGCCCCGCCGATCCTGGTGAATCGCCGGACAATTCGTCAGCAAAATATCTCGGAGTGTCGGTGTGTCCGACCTGTTTCGTGCCTTGAACCGATTGCGTCGCATGCAACACGAAGCCTTGCATGGCGTCAATACGCGGTTGGGATTCGATGTGGACGTAATTCCCGTGCGCTTCCTTGACAGTGACCGCGAATATGAAATCATCGTTCCGACCTGTCGCCGCAAAAAAGCTCGGCCGTCAAGCGGACTCTGAGCGTCGGGGGAGTGATCGGGAGGAGAGGGTAATGTCGAGATTGAAGATGGGCGCCGCTGTGGCGGGCGTATTATCGCTTGTGGCCGCGGCGAGCGCCGTTCAGGCCAAACAGAACTCGTGCGACGACCCAATTGTGATCGGCACGACGATTTCCATGACCGGTCCTCTGGCCAGCCTCACGACCGGCTGGGACCGGGTGACGGAAGCGCTTGCCGCCGAGATCAACAAGCCCGGCGGCATCATGATGAGCTCATGCAAGAAGCGCGTGCCGATCAAATTCGTCATCTATGACGATCAGGGCAATCCGGCGACGGCGACCAGCCTGCATGAGAAAATGGCGACGGTCGACAATGTCGATGTCTTTGCCGGCGTCGACTGGAGCTTCGTCGTTGGGCCAGTCTCCAACATTGCCGAGAAATACAAAATTCCGATCATCGGCGGCAATGTGGCGACGCCGGCCCTGTTCGAGCGCGGCCTGAAATACTTCTGGGCGACGCCGTTTCCGATGACTTTCAACTGGGACGCCAACTTCGCCGACATGTTGAAGAACGTCGATCCCAAGCCGAAGACTATCTTCTGGGTGACGCAGGACAATCCCGTCTATAAGTCGGTCCAGGACATCTGGATGAAGAAGCACGAGGCCGCCGGCATCAAGACCGTCGGCGCGGAAATCTTCCCCAACGACCTGAAGGATTTCAGCTCCATCGTGCTGAAGATCCGCGCCGCCAAGCCTGACATCGTCTACATCAACTCGTTCGACAATGTGGCCGTTCCGCTGGTGCAGCAGATGCGCCAGATGCGCATCAAGGCGATGGACGTGCATTTCCCCATCGCGTCGGCGGCGCTGCAGCAGCAAACCCAAGCCTATGGCGGAATCGAAGGCATGACCAGCGTGGCTTCGTGGATCCCCGGCGTAAAGAGCGACTACACCGAGATGATCCAGAAGGTTTACACCGACGCGAAGCTCGATCTCGCGGCGACGGCGACCAACATGCCCCGCTTCACCGCCTATCTCGTCATGATCCAGGCGATCGAAAAGGCTGGTGTCGTCGATCGGGAAAAAATCAGGGAGGCATTATTCAAAGGCACGTTCAAGGGCCCCAATGGCGATATTACCTTCGACGAGACCGGCGCGCCTGATACCAAGACCCTGGTGACGCAGATTCAGGACGGCAAGTTTACCGTCGTCTGGCCAGCGGCCTCGTCGACCAGCAAGCTGCGCTGGCCGGCGCCGACCTGGCAGTAATCCACTATAGGAACGGCAAGCGGATCGATCAGTCCCGCTTGCCGTTCATTTTTTTGCCGAGCTCGATGTAGTCGCGGATGAAGGCGCGCATTTTCGGTTCTGGGTTGGCCGCCAGTTGGAACAACTGCTCGGCCTTCTCGTCGGTGACGTAGCGCGGCACGAATTTGATCGTCTTGTTGGCTTCGTCGCGATAGTCGGCATCGTTCTGCAGGCCCTGCAGCCCCTGCTTCAGAGCCGCGATGGAGTCTTTCGGCGAGCCCGGCGGCACGACGAGAATGCGCAGGAATGTGGTGCCGACTGCATTGATGACGCGATAGGCATCCCATAGCTCGCCCTTCGGCGCTTCGCCTTTCATCTTGATGTAGAAGTCGCGGAAGTGCAGAGCGTCGATGCCGTCGGCATCGGGCAGGCGCGTATAGCTGTCGCCGTCGTTGATGAAATCGAACCAGACCGGCACCGCTTCGCCGGTCTTCACCAGGGCAGGCTCGATGGAGGCGCGGTAGGTCGGCATGGATTCGTTGAAGAACTCGATCTCCTTGCGCTGGAAGGCAAGGCGCGCCTCGGCGGAGCCGGGATAGCCGGAGACGTAGCGATACTTGATGCCGAGGAGGTCGAGCCCCATGCGCATGCGCACGTCCTTGTCGCTTTCGGTCGCAAGGCCGCCGACCCAGAAATTGCCTGCTTTCATCAGGTCGGCCGCGGTCTTGATGCCGGGCGCTACATCGCTGCGCATATAGGTGACGCTGATGCCGGGTCCGCCGGCGACGAAGCCGAATTTGCGCAGGTCGATCTGAATGCCGGGATCGCCCATGGCGGTCTTGGAGGCAGCGCCGGTGAAAAAGCCCACCGTCAATCCATCGGGCGCAGCGATCTGGCCGAGCCAGTTGACGCCGATGACGCCGCCGGCGCCGCCCATGTTCTTGACGATCACCGTTGGATTGCCGGCAAGATGTTTGCCGATATGGCGCGCAAGGAGCCGCGCCTCCACATCGGTGGGACCGCCGGGCGTGAAGTTGACGAAGACCGTCAGCGTCTTGCCCTGATAGAAATCGGCGGCCTGCGCGGACAATCCGGCCAGCCCTCCGGCCATTGCCAGTCCACGCAGAATCCATGCGAGACGCTTCATCCTTCCCCTCCCGTGAAACGATCGCGTGCGGCGGTCAGCAGGACGTCAATACGTCTTCAGCACATGCCTCGCGATCACCATTTTCATCACTTCGCTGGCGCCCTCGGTGATGCGGTAGCTGCGCTGCTGTCGCCACATCTTCTCGATCGGCAGGTCGGTCGTCAGGCCGATGCCGCCGTGGATCTGCATGCAGGCATCGGCTGCCTTGAAAGCCATCTCGTCGGCGAAATATTTGCAGACGAAAGCGTCGTTGCGCGCGTCCTCGCCGGCCTCGACCTTGGCGGCCGCCTTGTAGACGAGCAGCCGCGCCGCTTCGAGATTGATGTACATGTCGGCCAGCATGAACTGGATGCCTTGTCGTTCCGCGAGCGGCTTGCCGAATGTCACGCGCTGCTTGGCATAGTCGGCCGCGAGTTCCAGGCTGCGTTCGGCGACGCCCAGCGCCCGCGCGCCGTGATGCACGCGCCCGACCGCCAGCCATTTCTGCGCAAATTTGAATCCCTCGCCTTCGCCGCCGACCCGCTGGCTGGCGGGCACGCGCACATTGTCGAGGACGATTTCCCACGGCCTGTCACCCATCATGGTCTGATATTGCGCGCCCAGCCTGACGCCGGGCGTGTCCATATCGACCAGGAAGCAGGAAATGCCGCCGCGCGAGCCCTTGGCGCGATCGGTCGCCGCCATCAATTGCATGAAATCGGCCTTGCCGGCGCCGGTGATGAAGCGCTTGGTGCCGTTGATCACGTAGTGATCGCCGTCACGCACCGCCGTGGTGCGCATCGAGGCCGGATCGGAGCCGGCATCGGGTTCGGTCTGTGCGAAGCAGGCGCGCTTCTCGCCGCGCAGCACCGGCAGCAGATACCTCTCTTTCATCTCGCCTTCGAGATCATAGAGGATGGCGCGCACGGTCGGTCCGGTGATGCCGTGGCCGCGCGCCGGCAGCGCGATGGTGCGGGCGAATTCCTCCCAGACGATAACGCTCGCCATCAGGCCCATGCCGAGGCCGCCATATTCCTCCGGCACGTCCATGAACCAGATGCCGATCTCCTTGGCGCGCTTTTCGAATTTTTCGCGCCATTCCGGCTTCAGCTCTTCGCCGTCGCAGGTTTCCCGTTCGACCGGAATCATGTCCTCGTTGACGAAGCGGCGGAGCTGATCGCGGAACAGACACAATTCTTCCGGCAGCGAAAAATCCAAAGCCCGTTCCCCCCTGTCTTCTATTTTAAGTGTCGTTATTTCGCGGCGGCCATTTCGTGCGCCAGTTTGTTCAGTTCGGAATTGAGGCTGAGCCGCACCATGTCATTGAGAGCAGGGTCGCGGATGACGCCGTCGGGATCCTTGCCCTCCTGCACGATCTGGATCTGCTGCCTGAGCATGTTGCGATACATGACGATGCCGCGGTCGCCCATGCCGATCAGTTCCGTGGTCCGGTCGAACACACGCCCTTGCGTCTCCCAGGCCATCTGGTCCTGATAGACGAAATGATCGAGGCGATAGTCGCCGTCGGGCTGCAGCGGATCCGGCAGCCACGATACCGGAATGTCTTCGTCTGCCTGTTTGACCCTGCTGCCGTCCACATTGGCCTGAAACTCGACCCAGTAGATGGCGAGGTTCTCATCATCGACCGGCACGCGGAAATGCATGGTCAGCTTGGGGCCTTGCGGCGCCACCAGGATGTTGGGGAAGATCGCCGGATGCCCGGATTCTTTCTGCGGCCGGTCGCCGCCATAGGTCCGTACCTTGCGGATGCCGCTCCAGGCCGGCTCGCGGCAGAACTCGAATTCATAGGATTCGATGGGCCGGCTGAAATAGGCGAGGTCCGCCGCCCATGGCTTGCGGTCTTCCGGCCGGTCCTTCAGCGCCCGTTCGAACAGCCGTGCATGCAGCCAGTAGGTGTGTGTCGGATCGAGCGAGTTTTCCTGCGCCTGCAGCCAGTTGCAGCGGTGCGGCGGCAGCACGACGATGCTGCGGACGCCGTCGTCGCGCACCAGCATCTCCCAGCGCGGCAGCAGCGGCGCCGGCGCCGGTCCGAGATATGCGAAGATCAGCCCGGCAAGCTGCTGCACCGGATAGGACGTCTGGCAGGCCTGCTTCATCAGCGGGCTGTTGGCGCGCTCATAGGGCTGCTCGATGCACTCTCCATCGACGTTGAATTTCCAGCCGTGATAGGCGCAGCGCAATCCATCGTCCTCGATGAAGCCGAAGTAGAGCGAGGCGTGCCGGTGCGGGCAATGTTCGGGAATGAGGCCGAGGCGGCCTTTGCCGTCGCGAAACAGTACGAGATCCTCGCCGAGAATGCGCACGCGCTTGACCGGCTTGTCGTCGCTGATTTCCTTGGCCACGGCGACAGGCATCCAGTAGCGCCGCATCAGTTCGCCGCAGGGCGTGCCTTTGCCGACCTGTGTGAGGAGAAGGTTGTCTTCCGCCGACAGCATGGGTTCCTCCTGTTTTTCATTTTTGGTACGGGCGGGATTCGAGCCTGCCCATACATTGTATCAGACGGTAGGCCCGGGCGCGTGAGGCGTCAATATCGGCCGAAATTGTCGTGAATCTAGGCCTATTCCGTGCCGGTATTGCGGAAACCCGCGATGCCGCGTTCGACTTCGGTCACATGGTGCAGGGCGAAATCCTGCGGCCCGGCGATGCCGCAGGCGTGTGCGATCATCTCGACCTCTTCGATGATGCGCTCGACATAATGTTTGACGCGAACCGATTTGTCGGTTGGGTCAAGACCGGCGATCAGCCGGGGATTGACGGATGTGACGCCTGTCGGGCAATTGCCGGTGCCGCATTTCATCGCCTGGATGCAGCCGATGGAAAACATGAAGCCGCGTGCGCTGACGACGAAGTCGGCGCCCATGCACAGCGCCCAGGCCACCTTGTCCGGCGTTACCAGTTTGCCGGCACTGACGATGCGGATGCGATCCTTAAGGCCATGCCGGGCACGCGCATCGACCACATAGGGCAGGGCCAGTGTGATCGGCAGGCCGACATGGTCGGCAAGTGCTGCCGGCGCAGCACCGGTGCCGCCTTCGCCGCCGTCGACATGCAGGTAATCCGGACAGCCTTCGGGATTGTGGACGCAATCGGCAAACCATTCGTCGAGAAAGGCCGGGTCGCCGACGACGAATTTGACGCCGACCGGGCGGCCGGTGACCTCGCGCACTCTCTTGATGAAATCACCGAGCTGGCGCACGTTGCCGATGTCGTGGTGCCGGTTCGGACTGATCGATGGCATGCCGACAGGAATGCCGCGAATGAGCGCGATCTCCTCGGTGACCTTGACGCCCGGCAGCAGGCCGCCCTTGCCGGGCTTGGCGCCCTGGCCGAGTTTCACTTCGAACATGCGAATGTTTTCGTGCGCTGCAATGGCGCGCAGTTTATCGTCGGACAGATTGCCGGCCGCATCGCGCACGCCATATTTTGCCGTGCCGATCTGCATGATGATGTCGCCGCCGCCTTCCATGTGATAGGGCGACAGGCCGCCTTCGCCGGTGCCCATCCAGACGCCGGCCATTTTGGTGCCGCGCGACAGGGCGCTGACGGCGGCGTGGCTGAGCGCGCCGAAGCTCATGCCGCTGAGGTTGAAGAAGCTCTTCGCCATATAAGGCTTGGCGCAGGCGCCCGGCCCCTCGGCGATGCCGATCTGCTTGCCGGGAAACGAGCGCCGGTCTTCATCGAGCAGCGGAAACGATGCGTTGCGAAAGGCGAAGCTCGGCGTCGCCGAACTGCCGAAGCTGATCAGGTTCGGCACGCCCTTGGCCGAACGATAGATCCACGAGCGTTCGAGACGGTTGAAGGGACGTTCGGCCCAGTCCGGCAGATATTGGTATTGCCGCATATATTCGCCCCAGGTCTCGGCGAAATAGCGGACATGGCCGATGACCGGGTAATTGCGCAGGATCGTGTGCTGGGTCTGGCGGACGTCATGGATGTAGATGGCGGCGACGAGGCAGACGAAGATGAACAGCAGGACGATCCAAAACATGCGGGGCTCCAGATCTTAATTCGGGAATCCGGCAGATTGGACAGTCCGGATAGGAGGGAAACGAGGCCGGCGAATATAGACCGGCGAATTTTTAAATCGAGGGATGGAATAAAGACCGCAATGGCATGGCTGGGTTCTGCCTGCCGAATACGTCATTCCGATGAAACTTTCCCGCCACCTGAAATTTCCTTTGCATCCACGGATTTGGGCTGCAGCACGGCCTTCACCCGGTCGCGCACCTCCTTGGGCGCGCCGATCAGCTCATCGATCAGTCGCGCCATGGCTTCGCCCGGCATCGGCCGGATTTCGGCATGCTGCTTTTCCGCGTCGGCGATGAATTCGGGGTCTTTGACAGTGGCCTCGAACGCCTGGCGCAAGGCCGTGACCCGCTCGGCCGGAACCCCTGGCGTCGTCGCCAGCGGTCGCCCGACCATGACGGCGCGGGTCATGAACTCGATCACGGGCTGGTCCTGCGGCCTGACTTTCTGATCGATCAGCAGCGGCACCTCCGGCAGGCCGGGCTCCTTCTGCAGGCCGATCTGAATGAGCGGAACGATGAGCTTCTGCGGAATGTAATCCGGCTTCGACGCCATGTAATCCGAGTAGGGGTTGGCGCCGCGGCCTTCCACTTCGCCGCGCTCCATCGCCAGGTCGATGTGCTGGCCGCCGGCATAGCCGAACACGATCTTGAATTTCGTATCCAGCACATTGTTCATGAAAGCCGGCAATTGCACGGAGATCGATCCCGCGCCGGTCGAGCCGATCGTCGTCTCCCGGCGGCGGGCATCGTCCAGATTCTGCGTCGGCGACGTATGCCAGACGACGAGCAACTGGTTCGAATAGACCACATTGGCGATCCAGTTGAACGTGCGCAGATCCGATTTGAACTGCGGCGACAGGCCGAGCGCCTGATCGATGGGCAGCCCCTGGCTGACGATCTGCAGGACGGTGCCATCCCTCGGCGCCACCTGCACCATGTAATTGGCCGCGACGATGCCGCCGCCGCCGGGCATGTTGACCGGCAGCATGTTCGGATTGCCCGGAATATGTCTCCCCATATGGCGGGCGATGAGCCGCGACAGCAGGTCATAACCGCCGCCGGCCTCCGTGCGGATGACGAAGCGTATCTGTTTGCCCGATCCGCCGTAGAAATCGCCGATCGCGTCTGCGGCAGCGGGGCTTTCAACAACAGGACCTGCGGCAGAACAGATGGCAAAAAGCACAAGCTTGCGTGCCGGCCGCATGGCATCCTCCCTGGCGGGCAGTGCAGTCGACGCTTCCCGCGCCTTGCAGACATATTAGCCGAGATCGGGCGATTGTCTCGCCGCCTTGCTTGGCGGCTGCCGCGCTGCGAAACCCAGCTTGGCCCTGCCCTGGCAGTATTTATTTCATTCCGCGACAACCATTTGAAGGACTTGCCCTTTACGAACTTGTCCCACCCATCTTAGATAGACCTTCATAAAATCGTCACAGAACGGTAGCGTAGCGTGTTCGCCAGGGTCATCGGATCGGTTTTCAAAAGACGACGCTTCAGGGGAGGCTTCGACAGCAGAGGCAACCTGTCGTCAGTGTTGGGCAAGGCTTCGCCGATCGGCGGACGCCTGCTTGCCTTCATTTTGACCTGCTGGATCGGCTTCATCGCCTTCACCGAACCGGACTTTCCGCTCTTCGCGCTCGTTGCCGCATTTTTTGCTGCGCTGGTTGTCTTCCTCTCGGTGTTGAGCCGCCGTCCCGGATTTGGCCTGGCCGTGGCGACTTTCGTCTTCGTTGCCGTTTATGTGACGTCGGCCTTCAAGTTCAATGTCGCGGCGATGAACCTGCACGTCTACGACGTGATTTTCTATCTTTTCAGCGTCGCCCAGTTGAGCTTCTTCATCGAGACCTATTCGGCTGCGGCAACCGTGTTTGGCGCCATCATCGCCGTCACCTTGCTGCTGATGGTCATCAGCTTCAGGCTCGAGACACCCCGCTGCTTCGGTTCGATCGGCGGCTCTGTCGCAGCTGTTACGGCGCTCGCCGTGCTGATCGGCTCGGGCATGGCTCTCGGCGCCCGCAAGCCGACCTTCTTCGACGATGGGCGGCATGTGTTTTCGGCCTTCATCGGGTCGCTGACCGATCTTCCGGCGCTGATGCGCGCCAAAGGCTTCTTCGAGATCAGTGCTCATGCAACGCTTTCGCCGACGGTCGCCGCCCCGATCACCTGCAAGCCCGGCAAGGACGCGCCCGACATCGTCCTTTTCCTCAACGAATCCGCCATGCCGGAGGGCGTCTATCCGCAGTTGCATTATCCGGCCGAACTGGCGCCGTTCTTCCGCTCCGACGACGGCAGAACCCATCGTCTGCGCGTCGAAACGTTCGGCGGCGGCACCTGGTTGTCCGACTTCTCGGTGCTGACCGGACTGCCAACCAATACATTCGGCAATCTGCGTAATTTCGCCACCCAGCTCATGACCGGCCGTTTGCGTCATTCGCTGCCGCAGTATCTGAAAGCCTGCGGCTATGACACGACGATGATCTACCCGTCTCTGGCGGAATTCGCCGGCTCGGGCCGCTTCTACCGTGCCATCGGCTTCGATCGCATCATCGACCGCCAGGTGCATCATGCTTCCGACGACCGCCAGCGCGATGCCTTCTACTACGACCAGGTTGTGAAAGTGCTCGACGCCAGCCGTGCGAAGCAAGGTGAGTCCGGCGTGCGCCGGCCGCAGTTCATCGTCGCTTCCAGCATGTCGACCCATTCGCCGTGGAACTTCCGTTTCGCGCCGGAAATGCTGAAGAAAGGCGAGACCACGCGTTGGACGGGCGATGCGGAGTTCGACGAATATCTGTGGCGCATGGTGCTCGCCAAACGCGACCGCGATGCGTTCCGCGCCACGCTGGCGCAGCGGTTTCCGCAGCAGCCGTTCCTGTTCGTCAATTACGGCGATCACCAGCCGGCGTTGACGCGGCTGCCTCTGGCCCATGCGACCGAGATCGCCGACACCGGCGTCGCCTGGCAGCTTGATCCGGCGTCGCGCGCCTTCGAGACCTATTATGCGATCGAGGGTTTGAACTTCACCCTGAAGGCGCAGCCGCCGGATGTGCCGATCCTCGAGATTCCCCATCTCGCCGCGCTGACGGTCGCGGCCGCCGGCCTGCCGCTCGATCCGGTGTTCGAGCGGCGGATGTGGCTCATCGACAAATGCGACGGCCTCTATGCCGACTGCAAGGACCGCGGCGCGGTTCTCGCTTTCCAGCGCTACATGCTGGACTCGGGTTGGATCGTTCAGCCGTAGAGGCTGCTGGCATTCAGCCCTTCAGCAGCGCGCGCAGTTCCGCACTCACGTCGTCGGGAACCTCCAGCGGGCTGAGATGGCGGGCGCCCTTGACGATCCTGAACGTCGAGCCGGCGATGCCCGCATGCAGCGCTTCCGCCATGGGGATCGGCGTCGCATAGTCCTCCTCGCCGACGAGCACACGTGTCGGCGCCTTGATGCCGGCGAGATAGTGGCGCAGGTCGGCTGTGCCGAGCATGCGGCAGGTTTCGGCATAAGCTTCGAGATCGTTGCGCAGGAACACGTCGATGCAGTGATCGACGACCGCTGGATTGGCCTCACGGAAGGCATCGCTGAACCAGCGCGTCTTCTGGAATGCGATCAGACCCTTCAGACCTTCGGTGAGAGCCTTGGACGCCCGCTCTTCCCATTGCGCCGGAGCGTCCGCGCCATACCAGGCCGTGGTGTCGAACAGGCCGACGCCGCTGACGCGCCGCGGATGCTGGCCGGCGAAGGCGAGCGTAATGCAGCCGCCCATGGAAGCGCCGGCGACGACCGCGTCCTGCCACCCCACATGGTCGAACAGGTCGGCGAGATCGTCGGCGAACTGCGCCGCGGTATAGGCCTGGTGCGGCTTGTCCGACTGGCCGTGGCCGCGGCAATCCCAGGTCAGGATCGAGGCTTCGCCGGACAGTCGTTCTGCGACAGGCGCCCAGAAACTGCGGTCCATGGCCAGCGAATGGGTGAGGGCGATGCGATGCGGCGCATTTGCACGGCCAGACAGGTCGTAGGCGATTTCTATTTTGTCACGGGTCTCGGCAAACATGATCGCGTCCGTTTCGATGCGTGGTTCTGGAACTGTTTCGCGCCCCTGCTGCCGCTTTCCGGTAGCATGGCCGCCGGTATTTGGCGGAAATGCGGGCCAAAGTCCAAGCCGGAAGTCATGTCGCAGACGTTTCGCACATGCACTGCGCCTGTCGGCCGCCTTCCCGGACCCGAAACGCTTTACTTCCAGAGACGTGGAACCTACGGCTGACTGGAACGATAACCTGGAGCCGATTCGGCGCGAAAGAGACTGTTGGGGGCGGGCATGCTGGGCTGGTTCCAGGCTTTGATGCCAAAGGAAGACCGGTTTTTCGACTATTTTGACAAGCACGCGCGATTGTCGAGCGAGGCGGCGGAAGCCCTGAGGGCACTGCTCGCCGGCGGTGATGCCGTGCCGCTCAACGGCGCGCGCATTATCGAGCTCGAAAATCAGGCCGACCAGGTGACGCGCGACGTGCTGCTGGCCGTCCGCAGGACCTTCATCACGCCGTTCGATCGCGGCGACATCCGCGAGCTCATCACCTCGATGGATGACGCCATTGACCAGATGCGCCAGACGGTCAAGGCGATTTCCCTGTTCGAGGTCACCTCCTTCGAGCCTGAAATGCAGCAGATGGGCGACCTCATCGTCGATTCCGCCAAACTGACAATCGAGGCGGTGCGGCGTCTCAAGACCATGCGGCAGGACGCCGCCAAGCTCGCCGCGCTCTCGACGCGGATCACCAGGCTCGAGGAAGAATCCGACGAATTGCACGACATCGGGTTGAAGGGCCTGTTCAAGCGCCATGGCAACAGCAGCCCGATGGCCTATATCGTCGGCAGTGAGATTTACGGGCATCTGGAGAAGGTCGTCGATCGCTTCGAGGACGTTGCCGACCGGGTGAACGGCATCGTCATCGAACATTTGTAGGATCGGACGACAACGGACGTGGAAGCCAATTTCGCCCTCTATGCCTTGATCGGACTGATCGCCGTAGCGCTGGTGTTCGATTTCCTGAACGGCTTGCACGATGCCGCCAATTCGATCGCGACGATCGTGTCCACCCGCGTGCTGCGGCCGCAGTATGCCGTCTTCTGGGCGGCTTTCTTCAATTTCATCGCTTTCCTGTTCTTCGGCCTGCATGTGGCGACGACCGTCGGCACCGGCATCATCACGCCCGAGATCGTCGATGACCGCGTCATCTTCGGTGCCTTGATGGGCGGCATCGTCTGGAACGTGGTCACCTGGATCGGCGGTATCCCGTCGAGCAGCTCGCATGCCCTCATCGGTGGCCTGCTCGGCGCCGGCGTCGCCAAGGCGGGCTTCGGCGCGGTCGTGCTCGACGGCGTGGTCAAGACGGTTCTTGCCATCTTCCTGTCACCGATGGTCGGCTTCATGATCGCGCTGCTGCTGGTCCTGCTCGTCTCCTGGGCTTTCCTGCGGGTCAGCCCTTTCGCGGTCGATGGCACATTCCGCTGGTTGCAGTTCGGCTCGGCTTCGCTCTATTCCCTCGGGCATGGCGGCAACGATGCCCAGAAGACCATGGGTATCATCGCAGTTCTGCTTTATTCGCATGGCACAATGGCCGATGCGTTCTATGTACCGTTCTGGGTGGTCCTATCCTGTCAGGCGGCGATGGCGCTGGGAACGCTTTTTGGTGGATGGCGAATCGTGCATACTATGGGCTCGAGGATCACGCGTTTGTCGCCGATGCAGGGGTTCTGCGCGGAGACCGGTGGTGCGATTACCTTGTTCATGGCAACCGGTCTGGGCGTTCCTGTCTCCACGACCCATACGATCACTGGCGCCATTGTCGGCGTCGGGGCAGCGCGCCGCGTTTCGGCGGTTCGCTGGAATATCGCCCGTGGCATCGTATTCGCATGGATTGTGACTATGCCTGCGGCAGCGCTGATTGGCGCTGTCTTTTTCGCCCTTACGGGAGTATTTCGCTGAAATGACGATGAGTGCGACCAACCCTCCGGAGACTCAAAGCGGCGGACCGCACGCGCAGTACGCCGCGTTGCCGTATCGCCGTGGCACCGGTCTCGAGGTCATGCTGGTCTCTTCGCTTGATTCCGGCCGCTGGATCATTCCCAAGGGCTGGCCGATGGAAGGCTTCACCGGTTTTGAGGCGGCCGCGCGGGAGGCCTTCGAGGAGGCCGGCCTCGTCGGCGCCATCGAACAGCAGTCGATCGGCTTTTTTCACTATCAGAAGCGCCGCAAGAACGGCGCCGTCTGGCACTGCCGGGTGGAAGTCTTCCCGATGGAAGTGAAACAGCAGCGCAAGAAATGGCCTGAAAAACACGATCGGACCACGAAGTGGTTCAGCGTGGAACAGGCGGCCGCGCTGGTGCGGGAGCCCGAACTTGCCGACATCATGCGCCGGTTCGAGGCGGCGATGAAAGTGCCGCACGGCTGAAGCAGCCCGCAGGTGACCCAATGAAAACGCCCGGTCTAACGGCCGGGCGTTTTCATTTTACATGCTGCACGCAGGTGCGAACCTCACAGGGAGTTATGTCTGCGAGACAGTTCGTTATGGCCAAAGAACCTGGCGAACCGCCTCGGGCCACTGCGCCGTCTCGCAGCCGTGGTGCTTGAACAGCGCCAGCGCCACCCGCTCCATGCCGAAGCCGACGCAGGCGGTATGAGCGACGCCGCCATCGGCTGTCGGGATGTTCCACAGCGATCCGAAGTGATCCTGATGGTAGTTGAACGACAGGCAGGCCGTCGGCTTTTCCTCGCTGGTGACGGGGATCAGCAGTTCGAATTTCAGCCCGGTGTCGCGCTGGTTGTTGGCCAGCATGCGGCCGGCGCGGCCGAAGAACGGGTCGTTGGCGACATCGACCTTCAGCGGCACGCCGAGCGATGCCATCATCGTCTGCCCGCGCTCCAGCCATGTTTCGCGGAAGGCACGAACCTGCTCCGGCGAGCCGATGCGGACATATTCGCGCATGCGGAACATCTGCATGCGCGCCGGATCCTTCGAGGGCTCATGGCGGAAGCAATAGGATTGCAGGTCGTAGAGCCGGCCTTCGGGCGGCAGCGGGCCGCGCTTGGCGACGGTCGGATAGAGCGGATAGCAGGCGGCCGGCGTCAGCACGATGTCGGTTGCCTGCTGCTGGCCGGTCCAGTCCTGGCCTGCTTCGAGTTCGGCGAGCAGGGTACAATGGTCGGCATCGCCGCCCATGAAGCTGTGCACGGTGCCGGCGAGCTGCGGAAAGCTCTTCATATAGCCGCTCTTCTCGAACAGCGGCCGCGCGATGCCCGGCGGAAAATGGATCGACGTGGCGGCGTCGTGCTTGCCGTGGCGCGTCACCAACCGGTCGAATGCCTTGATGACATCCTCGAAGGCGCCGGAGCGGCCATAGAGTCCGTCGACACCGCTGTCGAACAGGACCCCCTTGTCGAACAGTTCGTTGAGAAACTCCTCCTGGGCGGAGAGCCCGGTGGGCGCATCGGCACGGGTGTGAATATTCACGACGGGCACTCCTCAGACGCGGCATTTTCAAGCGAAGTGGAGACCGGTTCGCGTGAAGAAAATGCTCTCTGTTAAACGTTTAGGCAGCGGCGCGGGTCAGTTCGGTGACGGCTGTTTCGATCGAGCGGATGGTGGCGAAAGTGCGCCGGTTGAGCATGCGCTCGGGGAATTCGATGTCGAAGGCGTCTTCCAGCGCCAGCATCAACTGCACCGAAGCAAACGAAGTGAGGCCGGCTTCATGCAGGTCGGCGTCGTCGGCGAGCGTGCTCGCGGGGACCGGCAGCTTGGCGGCTTGATCGAGAATGGCGCGGATACGGTCGGTCATCGGCGGGTCCTGAATATGCGTGGTGAAGGTCACGACATAATAAGAGCTCAGGCCCTGCAAAAAATATGAACAATTTGAAGATTTAACGCGGATCATTCTTCTCGGTTTACAGACCGTTTAACGAACCTCGGGAATTTGCGTTAATGGCCCGGGCGGAGCGGCCGATGCCAGGGCCGGTCGCGAAAAAGCCAAGTCCATGGAGATGAAGCCTAATAGCAGACGAAGCCGTTGCCGGCCGCCCGCGTGGCGCCGTTCATCGATTCCAGCGTCATGCGGATGTCGCCGGTGAGTCGGTCGAGATCGGCTTGCGGCAGGACCGCATCGTCAAGCCCGCCGAGCCAGTCGGCGAAGTCGCGCCTGCGGGTCGATGTCTCACTTGCCTCGAGACGGTCCTCGACAAAGGCAGCCAGGGCGTCGCGGCCGTCCTGGCGGTAGCGGTGGCGGAGGAATTCCAGGAGATCCTGCTCGACCGCACCGGGATCGAGCGGGACATGGAAGCCGCCCGCGCACGAGCAGCCGGCGAGATGCGGCGCGAAGATCATCGCCCCGCTCCACAGCCGCGAAAGCTCCTGTCCGACAGTCTCGGATTCCAATGGTTCGCTCCGGAAATTCTGGTCGAAAAATACAACTAACGTGATAGAGAGTGCGGAATCGAGCCTCTTCGACTTGACTGCAACCCTCTAACTACAAGCCTTCTCGACAGAAGTCTTGCACCAACCGCCGGCGGCCTCCGGCGTCTCCGCGGCGTGGCACGCCTGCGGCAGGCGGCGACCTCGTGCCATCGATATGGGAGAAAACCGCGGGTCTGCCAAGGCCGCGCGGGCCAAAGGAATGAACAAGACAGAATGAAACAGCCAGCCACGCAAACCGGCCGCGCTCCGGCCGCCAGCAAAATCCGCCAGAAAATTCGCCAGAACATTCGACTTGCCGCCGACATCGGCGGAACCTTCACCGACGTTGCAGCTTTCGACGAGCGAACCTCCCGCCTTCTGCTCGGCAAGACCCTGTCGACGCCGAAACGGCTGGTCGAGGGTATTTCCGACGGCGCCGCCAAGGCTGGCGCGGAATTCGCCGACGCCGCGATCTTCCTGCACGGGTCGACTGTCGCCATCAACACCATGCTCGAGCGTAACGGCGCCAAAGCGGCGCTGATCACCACCCAGGGTTTCCGCGACGTCTACGAGATCGGCCGCATCAACCGGCCCGACGCCTACAACCTCTATTTCAAGAAGCATGATCCGCTGGTGCCGCGCTCGCGCCGCTTCGAGGTGCGCGAGCGCCTGACCGCCGAAGGCGATGTGCATGAGCCGCTCGACGAGGCCGGCGTCCACGCCGTCTGCGACAAGCTCATTGAACTCGGCATCGAAGCCGTCGCCATCATGTTCCTGCATTCCTACCGCAATCCGGCGCACGAGATCCGCGTCCGCGACATCGTGCGCGAGCGCATGCCGGGCATCTTCGTTTCCGCATCGCATGAACTGTCGCAGGAATATCGCGAGTTCGAGCGCGTCTCGACCGTGGTCTCCAACGCCTACGTCGGTCCGCGCGTGCGCGACTATATCGCCGAGATCGACGGCCATCTGAAGCAGGAGCATTTCGACGGCTCGTTCCTGCTCGTGCAATCGACCGGCGGCCTTTATGAATCCGCGCAGGCGCAACAGCAATGCATCCGCATGCTCGAATCCGGCCCCGCCGCCGGCGTCGTCGGCACGCAGGCGCTGTGCCAGGCGATGGGTGTCGGCGACGCCATCGCCTTCGACATGGGCGGCACCACGGCGAAGGCCGGCGTGATCTATCAGGGCCATGCGCTGACGACGAGCCTCGCGCTTGTCGGCGGCTATGAACGGGCGCTACCGATCCAGATGGCGATGATCGATATTTTCGAAGTCGGTACCGGCGGCGGCAGCATTGCCTGGCTCGACGACGGCGGCGCGCTCCATGTGGGGCCGCGCAGCGCCGGCGCCGAGCCGGGTCCTGCCTGTTACGGCCGCGGCGGCGACCAGCCGACCGTGACCGACGCCAATCTCGTGCTCGGCCGGCTTGGCGCCGATCGCTTTCTCGGCGGCGAGATGAAGCTCGACATCGAGGCCGCGCGCGAGGCGATCGACAACAAGATCGCCAGGCCGCTGGGCTTGACGGTGACGCAGGCTGCGGCGGGAATTCTACGCATAGCCGCCACCACCATGTCGCTGGCGGTGAAGACGGTGACGACCGAACGCGGCCTCGATTCGGCAGCCTTCCCGCTCGTCGCCTATGGCGGCGCCGGGCCGCTGCATGCCGCCGCCATCGCCCGTGAGATCGGCATGGCGCAGGTCATCGTGCCGCGCGCGCCGGGCCATTTCTGCGCCTTCGGCATGCTGCACTCCGATCTGCGCTACGACTTCGTCCGCACCTGGCCGGCACGCCTGGCGCAATTGTCCTTCGCCGATCTCGATCGCGTCTATGGCGAACTGATCGCCGAGGGCGAGGATGCCCTGACGCGCAGCGGCGCCACCAATGCCAAGGTGCGCGTCGTGCGCTCGGCCGACGTGCGCTATGTCGGCCAGGAACATGCGGTGACGATCGAACTGCCGGTCAATGTCCTGAAGAAGGAAGACCGCGCCGCGATCAAGACCCTGTTCGATGCGGAGCACCAATTGCGCTACGGCACCTGCGCGCCGATGGAAGCTGCCGAGCTCGTCAGCCTGCGCGCCACCGTGACCGGCGTCATGCGCAAGCCGAAGCTGGAGCGGATCGCCAAGGGAACGGCGACACCGCCGAAAGCATCGTTGCGCGGCACGCGAGCCGTCAATTTCGGCGATGCGGCAGCGAAGAAGACCAATGTCTATGGCCGCGACGAGTTGAAGGCCGGCAACCGCATCCGCGGCCCGGCGCTGATCGAGGAGCATGCCTCGACGACGGTGGTGTTTCCGTCGGACAGGCTTGTCGTCGACAGCTTCGGCAATCTGGTGATCGAGATCGGGAGAGCGTGATGGCCAAGGCAGCACGCAAAGCAGTGAAAAAGACCATGAAGAAAACAACGTCTCCGGTCCGCAAGACGGCGAGCAAGACCAAATCTGCGAAGGCCTCCCGCATCGCCAAATCCGCCGCGAAGAAAGAGGTTCGCAAGACCTCCGCTTCTGCCGTGAAGGCGGCGGAAAAGCGCGCGCCGAAGCGGCGCTTCGCCAAGAGCGATCCGATCCTGACCGAGATCATTCGCAACGGCGTGCTGGCGGTGACGGAAGAGATGAAATCCAACCTCATGCGCACCGCCTACAATATGATCATCTACGAGGCGCTGGATTTTACCGTTGGCCTCTACACGGCCGATGGCGATACGATCTCCATCGGTCTGGGCCTCCCGATGTTCATTCGCGGCATGGCCGAGACCATACGCCAGAAACTGCGCCACTTCGGCAGGGACAATCTGGAGCCTGGCGACATTCTCGTCACCAACGACGCCTATCTCACCGGCAGTCACCTCAATCACTTCACCTTCAGCCTGCCGATCTTCTTCGAGGGCGAATTGTGCGGCTGGGCCTGCTGCATGGCGCACTGGCCCGATGTCGGAGGAACGCTTGGCGGCGTGACGACGGATATCTATTCCGAAGGCATCCAGATCCCGATCGTCAAGTATCAGAAGGCCGGCGTCGTCAACCAGGATCTCGTCGACATCATCCGCATGAACGTGCGCCTGCCGGACCGTGCCATGGGCGACCTGCGCGCCCAGATCACGGCGGTGAAGACAGGCGAGAAGCGCTTCAAGGAACTGCTCGCCCGCTACGGCCGCGAGGAAGTCGCCGACGCCATCCGCAACATCATGGCGCAATCGGAACGCTCGGCCCGCGCCCGCACCCGCGAAATTCCCGACGGCACCTATGAGGCGACGTCCTATATGGACGACGACGGCGTCGAGATCGGCAAGCGCGTGCCGATCAAGGTGAAGGTCATCGTCGAAGGCGAGAACATCACCATCGATCTCACCGAGATGAGCGCGCAGGTGCGCGGCTTCTACAATTCCGGCGAGACGACCGGCTATGCCTGCGCCCAGGTCGCCTACAAATGCCTGACCTCGCCGACGGATTATCCGATCAACGAAGGCAGTTTCCGTTCCCTGAACGTGAAGCTGAACAAGGGCACCGTCGTCAGTGCGGTGAAGCCGGCGCCGATGCGCTGGTGGATGACATTCCCGATGACCATCGTCGACACCGTGTTCAAGGCGCTGGCGCCGGCGATCCCCGACCGCGTCATCGCCGGCCACCATGCCGATCTGATCAGCGTCAATCTGCACGGCATTCATCCGCGCACCGGCGGCTTCTTCCTCGGCGGCTTCGGCCCGCTCGGCGGCGGCTGGGGCGCCAAGCTGACCGAAGACGGCATGAGCGCCACGGTCTGCCTCAACGACGGCGACACCCACAACAGCCCGGTCGAATCGGTGGAAGCGAAATTCCCCTATCTGATCGAGAGCCTGTCCTTGCGCAGCGGCTCCGGCGGCGCCGGCAAATATCGCGGCGGCCTCGGCATCGAGCGCAAGGTGACGGCGCGTGTGCCGCTGACCCTGAATGCGCAGGTCGAGCGCATGCACTGCACGCCGTGGGGGCTGAACGGCGGCCATGACGGCTTCGGCAATGAGGTCACGGTCTATACAGAAAAGGGCGAGAACCGCGACGTGCAGAACGCCAAGGTCTTCCTGCGCCGCTTGCAGCCGGGCGAGGGCTTCTATGCCCGCTCTGGCGGCGGCGGCGGCTTCGGTCCGCCGCTGGAGCGAGATCCAAATCGCGTTGCACTCGACGTGGCGGAAGAATATGTGAGTGCCGAAGAAGCCCGCAACACCTACGGTGTCGTGCTCGACGCCAATGGCGCGCCGGATTGTGCCGAGACGGAAAAGCTTCGCAATAATCTGTTGGAGGAGGGGAAACAACAATGAGAAAACACATCCGCATACTTGCTCTGTTCGCCAGCTTCGCCGGCGCGACCACGGTGGCGCATGCGCAACAGAGCGTCGAAGATTTCTACAAGTCGAAGCCGATCAACTTCATCATCGGTACCGGCGAGGGCGGCGGCTACGACTTCAGCTCCCGCTTCGCCGCGCAGTATCTCGGCAAGTTCCTGCCCGGCAATCCGACGATCGTTCCAAGAAACATGCCGGGCGCCGGCAGCATCGCCGCCGCCGAGTATATGTTCTCGGTGGCACCGCACGACGGCACCTATCTGGCGATGTTCCAGCCGACGTTCATCCTCGAAAAGCTGAACGATCCGCGCCGCAAGTTCGTATCGCAGGATTTCACCTATATCGGCCGCATGGATTCGAGCACCCTGGTCGGGCTCGTCTCCGACAAGTCGCCGGCGCAGACCATCGAGGAAGCCAAGAAGACGGAAGTGATCCTCTCCGCCAATGCGGCGGCCGGCACCTCGGCGACGATCCCCTGGGCCCTCAACCGCATGATCGGGACCAAGTTCAAGGTCATCCTCGGCTATAATTCGAGCGCCGCCATGGGGCTCGCCATCGACCGCGGAGAAGCCTTCGGCAACGGCAGCACGAGCTGGGATTACCTGCTGACCAAGCAGGACTGGTTCGACGAGAAGAAGATCAAGATTCTCTACGTGATTGCGCTGGAGCGGTTTTCGAAGCTGCCCGACGTGCCGACGGTTATCGAACTCGTCTCCGATCCGCGGCACAAGAACGCCCTGAAGCTGATCTCGTCCACATCCTCGGTCGGCCGCGCCATCGTCGCTCCGCCGAACAACGAGCCGACGCGCACGGCAGCGCTGCGCGCCGCTTATGAAGCCATGGTAAAGGACCCGACCTTTCTCGCCGATGCCGACAAGCGCAAGCTGGGCGTCGATCCGCTCGACGGCAAATCGCTGCAGGCGCTCGTCGCCGATGTGGCGACGCAGCCGCAGGATATCGTGGATCTGCTGAAAGAGATGACCTTGCCGCCGAATTGATGGGCTGAGCCTGACGCCCTCGTCCTTCGAGACGCGCCCTGCTGGCGCTCCTCAGGATGAGGGCTTCTGGGTTGGCTCCGTCAGTGCATCCCAAGCCTTCATCCTGAGGAGCCGGCGGAGCAGGCGTCTCGAAGGACGAGGGAGAAGCAAAGGCTACAACGGCGCCTCGGCCAGCTTGCGTTCCATGTCCGGAAAATCCTGCGCGAACATTTTCGCCGTCTCCGCGCGCAGGCGCGGTGCCACATGTTCGGCGAACAGCTTCATGCTCTTGCGCGCATGCTCGGCCTTCATATTGCCGATGTGGAACTGGATGAGCAGGTTGCCGACCTTGGCCTCCTGCACCAGCTCCAGGATGGCGCGATAGACCGTCTCCGGACTGCCGACGAGGATGGATTGCGCCTTGCGCAATTCTTCCCAGTCTTTCACGTCGCCCAGCATCGGCTGGCCCGGCGTCGAATGCTGGAGATATTGCCGGAAGTCGGCGGTCGTCATGTTGGGAATGCCGGGCCCCGCAGTCATCGAGCGGCCCTCCTGCCGCAGATGCCCCTTGAAGCAATTCTTGATGAAATAGAAAATGCCTTCCTGCGACTCCTGCTGCGCCTGTTCGTCAGTCTCGGCCACATAGACCGACATCAGAATGCCCATGCGGAACGGGTGATAAGTCTCGCCGTGTTCTTCCAGCACTTTGGCGAACTGGACGCGTCCCTTGGCGAGTTCGGCGCCGTGCTGGCGCGACGACAGGAAGTAGCTGTAGCCGCGCTTGGCCACCTGCGCCATCGTCTCGCGCGAGCGCGAGCCCGGAATCCAGATCGGCGGATGCGGCGTCTGCGTCGGCTGCGGCCACGGGTTCACATAGCGCATCGGGTAATGCTTGCCCTCGAAGGCGAAAGGCCCGCCGCGTGTCCACGCCGCATGAATGAGGTCGACCGCTTCCCAGAACTGCTCGCGCTGGATAGCAGCCGGCGTGTCGTAGTTGAACGTTTCCTGGCCGGCACCTGGCGCAAAGCCTGCTACGACCCTGCCATCTGACATATTGTCGAGCATGGCGTATTCTTCCGCCACGCGCAGCGGGTTCATGTGCAGCGGCAGCAGATTGGCGAGCACGATGATCTTGGCGCGCGTCGTGCACTGGGTCAGCGCGGCGGCGATCAGGTTTGGCGCCGGCATCAGGCCGTAGATATTCTGGTGATGCTCGTTCAGCACCATGCCGTCGAAGCCGAGGACGTCGGCCTGTGCGAGCTGGTCGATATATTCGCGCAGCAGTCCCTTGCTGCGCACCGGGTCCCATAAGGTGTTCGGAACGGTGATCCAGCCGCTGTCATACTTCTCGTCGAAATCCGGCGGCAGGTACGGATAGGACATGAAATGCCAGGCGAAGAGTTGGACAGGGCGTTCCATCGGCGTTTCCTCTTGATTATTGGTGCTTCAAGGCACCTTCGGGCACGAGCTTGCAACGGCGGAGAAATGCGATCATCGCCGTGTCGAAGCCGGCCGCATCCTCGATGCAGCAGGCGTGGCCGGTGTTCGGCAGCGTAAATTGGTCGGCGCCGGGAATGAGCGAGGCGGTGAGTTTGCCTGCCTCCAGCGATTCGTCATATTCGCCATTGATGACCAGGGTCGGCACCTTCACGCCAGGCAGCCGGTCGGTCATGTCGAAATTGCCGCGGGCGCGGAAGATCTGCGAGATGCATTTCGACGACAGGTTCTGCGAATTCTCGACGAAGAGATCGAGCAGCCATTTGCCGCGCGGCGTGTCAGCGAAGCCCGGCGCCACATAGCCGCGCATCAGGGTCATCATGTGCGGGCCGGGATCCTGCGGGTCGAAGCCTGCGACGATGCGCTCGGGATCGCGCGGCCCGCTGCTCGATCCGCCGACGAGCACCACGGCCTGCGTCATCTGCGGGTGCTCGATCGCCATCAAGAGCGCGATGCCGGAGCCGACGCTGACGCCGGCAAAGATGGCGCGGTCGATCCCCTCGTCGGCGCAGACGCCGAGCACGTCATTCATCATGTCGCGCAAGGTGAACGTGGTTTCAGGCTTGTCGGACAGGCCGTAGCCGCGCAGGTCGATGGCGATGACCCGGTAGAACGGCGAGAACCGCGCCACCTGATGCAGCCACAGCCGCCGGTCGAACGGATTGGCGTGGATGAGGACGAGGGGCGGCCCATCGCCATGCACCTCGTAATGAATCCTGAGGCCGTTTTTCGAACTGTAGGGCATGGTTGGCTCGTGGTGCTGTATGGCTTCAATCTCGGTGTGTCATTCCCGCCAAGCGAAGCGCAGAGCGGGAATCCAGAGGCAACGTCAACGTTCTGGACTTCCGCCTTGGCTCCTGGATTCCCGCTCGCACACTGCGGCGCGTCGGGAATGACACCTAGACAAGTCCGGCATACTCTCTAGGCCAGCGCCCGCTCGGCCTGGGGCGCTGCCGCCCGCAGCCGCGGCGCGACGTCCTTCGCCAGCAGGGTCAGGGATTCGCGCTCCCATTCGGCGTTCGGTCCGCTCCAGTCCATGCCCGAGATCAGCAGGGTGCCGAACGGCCCGGCCTGCGCGCGCAGGGCCGCGAGCTTCGCGGCCACCGTGTCTGGCGAACCGTAGATGACGCGCGCATCGATCATGCTCTCGATCGTCAGGTCGCTGTCGGGCATGGCCGGGTCGGACTTCAGCGCCGCCAGGCGGCCGAGGCCTGAGAGCACCGTGTGCATGTGATGGAAGAAATGCGCGAAGGAGCTGCGCTTGTCGTGCAGGCGCGCACGTGCTTCCGCGTCGCTGCCGGCGACGAAGACGCTGCGCACCACCCGCCAGTCACGGCCTTCTGCCGGCTTGCCGTATTCGAGGCGGCCCTCCTGGAACATCTTCCAATGGTTGCCGACAAGCGACTGGTCGATCAGCCCGCTCGTCAGCGGCAGATAGCCCCGCGCGGCGCCAAGCCGGATGGTCGAGGAATTGGCACTCGCCGCGGGAATGACGATATCGGGCCGGGGCGACCGGTAGGGCTTGGGCATGAAGCCGAAGCCGATATCGCGATTGACCGACTTGTCGATATCGATCGTCCAGAACTCGCCCTTGAAGTTATAGGGAGGGTCCTGCGACCAGATCTTCTGGATCATGTCGAGGGATTCGATCAGCATGCGCTGGCGAACCTTCTCGTCCGGCACTCTGAACAATTGGAAGTCGGAGCCGAGGCTGCCGGTGCCGGCGCCGAAGATCAGCCGGCCCTTGCTCATGTGATCGAACTGCGCCAGTTCGGCGGCGATCACCGCCGGATGCCGGTTCGGGAGGTTGAGCACGCCCGGCGCGAAGGTCAGGTTCTTCGTCTGGTTGACAAGGCTCGCCATGAACATCAGCGGCGAGGGCAGCGGCTCGCTGACGGCGGAAAAATGCTCGCCGACCCAGAGCTCGTTGAAACCGAGTTCGTCGAGCAGCAGCGCCTTGGTGTAATCCTCGTCGATGACGTCGTGCAGCGCGCGCCCCACCGGGTGCAGCGGCATCATGAACATTCCCAGGCGCATTGGCTTCCTCCGCCGATCTGGATTTTCGGCAAGGCTAGCAGGTTTGCTGGGACAGAGCGAGGCCCATAGGGTGTGCTGAGATTCACGTCAGACCGAGCCGAAAATGGTGGTTCTCGAGAACCGGAGCGGAGCGTACTTTACGTACGTGAGCACCGGAAGCGCAGAGAACCGCCATTTGCAGGCCGGTATCACGTGAAGATCAGTGCACCCTAGTTCATCGTCGGGATGACGAAGCTGGCGCCATCCTTGACGCCGCTCGGCCAGCGCGAGGTGACCGTCTTGGTCTTGGTGTAGAAGCGGATCGAATCCGGCCCGTGCTGGTTGAGATCGCCGAAGCCCGAGCGCTTCCAGCCGCCGAACGTGTAATAGGCGATCGGCACCGGGATCGGCACATTGACGCCGACCATGCCGACCTGCACGCGCGCCGAGAAGTCTCGCGCCGCATCGCCGTCGCGGGTGAAGATGGCGACGCCGTTGCCGTATTCATGATCGTTGCACAGGCGCAGGGCGTCTTCATAGGCGTTGGCGCGAACGACCGAGAGAACGGGACCGAAAATCTCTTCCTTGTAGATGCGCATATCGGGTTCGACATGGTCGAACAGGCAGCCGCCCAGATAGAAGCCGTTCTCATAGCCCTGCATCCTGAAGCCGCGGCCGTCGACCACCAGCTTGGCGCCTTCCTTGATGCCGAGATCGACATAGGACTTCACCTTGTCGAGGTGAGCCTTGGTGACGAGCGGGCCATAGTCGGCGCTCGAATCCGTCGAGGGGCCGATCTTGAGCGATTCGACCCGCGGGATAAGCCGCTTCACCAGTTCGTCCGCCGTTGCCTTGCCGACCGGCACCGCGACCGACACCGCCATGCAGCGCTCGCCGGCCGAGCCGTAGCCGGCGCCGATCAGCGCGTCGACGGCCTGGTCCATGTCGGCGTCGGGCATGATCACCATATGGTTCTTGGCGCCGCCGAAACATTGCACGCGCTTGCCGCTGGCGCATCCGCGCGCATAGACATATTCGGCGATGGAGGTGGAGCCGACAAAGCCGATGGCCTTGATGTCGGGGTCGTCGAGCAGGGCGTCGACGGCTTCCTTGTCGCCGTTCACCACGTTGAGAATGCCCGGTGGCAGGCCGGCCTCGATCATCAGTTCGGCCAGTCTGAGCGGTACGCCGGGATCGCGTTCCGACGGCTTGAGAATGAAGGCATTGCCGCAGGCGATGGCCGGCGCGAACTTCCACATCGGAATCATCGCCGGGAAGTTGAACGGCGTGATGCCGGCGACGACGCCGAGCGGCTGGCGCATCGAATAAATGTCGATGTTGGGGCCGGCGCCCTCGGTATATTCGCCCTTCATCAGGTGGGGAATGCCGATGGCGAATTCCACCACTTCAAGTCCGCGCTGAATGTCGCCCTTGGCGTCGGCAACGGTCTTGCCGTGCTCGCGCGCCAGCAATTGCGCCAGCGCATCGTAGTCGCGGTTGAGCAGCTCGACGAATTTCATCATCACGCGGGCGCGCCGCTGCGGATTGGTCGCGGCCCAGGCCGGCTGCGCGGCCATCGCGTTTTCGACGGCGGCGCGGACTTCGGCTTTCGACGCCAGCGGCACCCTCGAAATGGTTTCGCCGGTCATCGGTTCGAAAGCGTCGGCAAAGCGGCCGGAGGTTCCTTTGACGTGCTTGCCGCCGATGAAATGGGTTGTTTCCTGCATGGTTCTTCCTCTCGCTCCACGCTTTGTAGGGCATGATACCGAAAGTTGAAACCCGGTTTTCGGTTGGGGAACGCCAAACCAAATGGCATGCTCGCCGGATGTTCGCCTGTCAGAACCGGTCGGCGAGGCGCTGCAGATGTGATGCGACCCGCGGCATTCGCAGCGACCCGGCGAGAATGACCGCGGAAAGCAGTTGTGGGCGCAGACGCGGCGTCAGCTCCGGACTGCGATTTTTCGGCATTGCATTCAGGTCGACCTGGTTCCCGTTCCAGGACACGGACCTGCCCGAGAATGCACTGCAATACAGCACCGGCAGAAGCGCATCGCGCAGGACGACCGCCGGCAGGCTGGTCCAGGCCAGCGGCCAGCCCGCAATACGGGCCAGCAGAAGCTCCGGAACATACCACACGCCCAGCAGTCCCGCGCCCGCCAGCAGCGGCGACCAGCCGAGTTCGACGGCGACGAAGAGCACGGCGGCCACCGGCGGCAGCACGCCGCTGAAGATTTCGGGCGCGAACAGCACCGGGAAACTGGCGCGGCGCAGACGCGCCCAGCGCAGATGGCGGTTCCAGACCTGCCTGAACGTCCGGTGGCCGAGCGGCTGCGGGTAGGGCGGTCCCGCAACGGCGATGTCGGCCGCCTTCGACCGCATCATCTTGGTCGAGGCCGCGTCCTCTGCCGGTTCGCTGGCAAGTGTCTCGAACCCACCGCGTTCCAGATCGCGGCGGCGGAACATCAGCGATTTGCCCTGGGCAAAGCCGAAGCCCAGCGTGTCGACCGCATATTGGATGCGCGCCTGATAGGTGTTCAGCATGGCGCATTCCACATGCGCCCAGAAGCCTTGCGGGCTGGCGCCGAAGGCTGGCGACGTCACCATGCCGGCACCGTCGCGCCACGAGGCCATCAGCCTGTGCAGGTAGTCTGCCCCGACCAGCAGATTGCTGTCGGTGAAGACGACAATGTCGTAGCGCGCAGCACGCCAGCCGCTGGCCATGTTGTTGAGTTTCGGATTCGAACCCAGCCGTTCGGCGCCGATCAAAAGGCGCGCTGGAATCTCGGGGTGCTTGGCGATGGCGGCACGCGCCAGCCCGACGATCGGATCATCGGCATCGGCAACGCAGAACAGCACTTCGTATTCGGGCCAGTCGATGGCGAATGTCGCCTCCAGCGTCTGCGCCGAGAAGGTCTCGAGGCCGCACAGCGGTCGCACGATCGAGATGCCGGGATGTGGGCCGCTTACGGCAGCGGGCCGCGCCCCCGGCGGGCAACGCACAATCGCAATGGCGGTGCTGACCAGTTGGATCGCTACCAGAACGGCAACGAAGACGATTGCAAGCAGAACCTCGATCGACATGCCTGACAGCAATACCGATTCGGGTTGACGGCAATATGACGCCATCTGTCACGAAAGTGAGACACAAATCACGCATCAGCACAGCCATGGCTCATGACAGCGAGATTGTCTCATGGCGAATTCAAGGCACGTAAGAGCGCTCTTCCTGTCGGATGTGCATCTAGGGACGCGCGGTTGCCACGCCAACGATCTGCTCGATTTCCTCAAGGTCTACGAGGCCGACACGATCTATCTCGTCGGCGACATCGTCGATGGCTGGCGTCTTCGGCAGAGCTGGTACTGGCCGCAGAGCCACAACGACGTCGTGCAGAAAATGCTGCGCAAGGTGCGCAAGGGCGCCAGGGTCATCTACGTTCCCGGCAATCACGACGAGTTCTTCCGCGATTATGTCGGCTCGAATTTCGGCGGCATCGAGATCGAGGAAGAGACGATCCATGAATGCGCCGACGGCCGGCGCATGCTGATCCTGCACGGCGACAAATTCGATACGGTCGTGCGCAACGTGCGCTGGCTCGCCCTGCTCGGCGACTGGGCCTATGATTTAGCCATCTGGCTGAACGGCCATATCGCCCGCGTGCGCCGCTATCTCGGCCTGCCGTACTGGTCGTTCTCGCAATGGAGCAAGGACAAGGTCAAACGCGCGGTGAGCTTCATCGTCGCCTTCGAAGAGGCCGTGGTGACGGACGCCAAGCGCAACGGCGTCGACATGGTCATGTGCGGCCACATCCACAAGCCGGTGATCAAGACGATCGACGGCGTCCTCTACATCAACACCGGCGACTGGGTCGAATCATGCTCCGCTGTGGTCGAGCATGCCGACGGCAAGATGGAGCTGATCCACTGGCACGATGTCGCCGCAGAATATTCGATCGTCGACGATGAGCCGGCCCTGGCGCAGGAGCTGGCTGTTTAACGAGACCGAGCCTCAGCCTCTCCGTCATGCCCGCGCTTGTCGCGGATGTCCACGCCGTGACGCTTCATCGATATTGCAGAAGAGCTCTATGGCGCAGGTATTTCTTTAGCATGACGCGAACCACGGCGTGGGTGCCGGGCACAAGGCCGGGCATGACGCGGTGGAGAGACGATGGTTCCTGAAAGTTATCGATCTCAGATCATTCAAGATCGCTTCGTCACGCGGCTGTCGGTCAGCGCCGTCTCAAGAATGCCGATGAAGCTGCGGGCGCTGTGCTCCAGCGAATGCATGGCGCCGACCCTGCGGCACACGGCACGGTCGATGGCAAGCGCCGAGAGCGCTGCTTCCCGCAGATCCTCGCTCATCACGCCACACGCCTCACCAGCGAAGATCGCGCGGGCGCCTTCCGATGGATAACATGCCACCGGCGTGCCGGCGGCCAGCGCTTCCGCCATCACGAGACCATAGGTGTCGGTGCGGCTTGGAAACACGAAGACATCGGCGCAGCGGTAGATGGCGCCGAGTTCGACGCTCGGCAACTCGCCGAGAAAGCGCGCGTCCGGATAACGCTGTTCGAGCGCATCGCGCGCCGGGCCGTCGCCAGCGACAAGCTTGCTTCCCGGCAGATCGAGGTCGAGGAAGGCCTCGAGATTCTTCTCGACCGCCAGACGCCCGGCGAACAGGAACAACGGCCTCGGCAGATCGAGCTCAGCCGCTGGCCCGTTGGCAAACGTGTCGACATCGGTGCCGCGCCGCCACAGCACCGTGCGTGAAAAACCGCGCGCGGCGAGTTCAGCGGCAAGGCCCGATGTTGCCGTCATCGTCGCCATGGCGCCGTTGTGAAACCAGCGCAGGGCTGCATAGGTCCATCGTGGCCGAATAATCGGCCAGCGCGCCGAAATATATTCGGGGTAGCGCGTGTGATAGCAGGTGGTGAAGGGAATGCCCCTGGCACTGCAATGCAGCCGCGCCATCAGGCCCAGCGGCCCTTCCGTGGCGATATGGACGATGTCCGGATTGGCGGCAGCGATCTTTTTCGCCACGGAGCGGGGCGTGGCCAGCGCCAGCTTGATGCCCGGATAGGACGGCATCGGCAGCACGCGATAGCCTTCCGGCGTCAGCAGATGCAGATCGACGCCGTACCAGGGCAGTTCGCGCGCCAGCCATTCGTAGGTGCGCGCCACGCCGTTGATCTGCGGCCGCCAGGCGTCGGTGACGATCAGCAGGCGTAAGCGGGCAGGCGAGCGGGTCTGGCGGAAAACGGACGGTAGACGCTCCGCCGTGCGCAAAATCCCTGCAGACAGGACCTCTGCGGAGAACACCCCCGCAGGCATGACGCCGGCGGCCAGGGTCGCGTGAGCGGTTGGGCAGCCCATCCCGTAGATCTCCGGTGGGAGCAGTCAGGATGTCCAACATCAGATTCGCGCGTCGATACGATGACAGAGAACCTAAAATTTTATCGTCTTCCCGTCGTACCAGGCTCGCATCAGGTGATGGGCGATGGCGATCGGATTGGGCGCCTGATAGCCGTCGGGATGGGTCTGCGCCAGCATCAGTTCGACGTCGCGGCGGCTGAACCAGCGGCAGTCCTCCAGCTCCTTCGGGTCGATGACGATGTCGCGATTGAGCGCTTCGGCGACGCAGCCCATCATCAGGGAACTCGGGAAGGGCCAGGGCTGCGACGCTACATAAGCGACCCTGCCGGTCCTGATTCCTGATTCCTCGAGGATTTCCCGGCGCACCGCGTCTTCCATCGTTTCGCCGGGCTCCAGGAACCCGGCCAGCGCCGAATACATGCCCTTGCCGAACCGGCCGGAGCGGCCGAGCAGGCAATCGTCACCGCTCACCGCCAGCATGATGACGACGGGATCGGTGCGCGGGAAATGCTGCGCCCCGCAATTCGGACATTCCCGTCGCCATCCGGCGCCGGCGGGATTGGAGGGCGATCCGCAGGCGCTGCAGAAGCGGTGGCGGGCATGCCAGTACATGACACTCTTGGCCTGGCCGAGATAGCCGATCTGCTCGGCCGGCAGGTGGCCCTCCGTGGTGATGGCGCGCAAATCGCGGACCGCCAGATCGCTCCGCCCCGGGATAATCTGCCGGCGCGTGTCGATCAGGCCGTCGGCGCTGACGGTTTCGACGATTGAAATGGCGTCGTCGTCGAGCAGCAGGGCGAAAAGCGGCTGGATGGCCGCCGGATCTTGGGACTGGCCCTGGGATTGCCCCAGAAAGACCGTTTCGCGGAGGTCCCCGAGCGCCATGGCCTCGTTGCGGGTGAAAAGCGGGTCGTATTTCGCGTTCCCCTCTTTCAGCACCGGCCGGTCGCGGCCGATGACGACGAATCTGGCGGCAGGGTCGTTCAACTGCGATTCGAGGAAATCCGGCTCGTCCCGGCGTTCTGACAGGCGGTTTATCGGGTTGAAAGCATAGCCGGTGGCAGCGGAAAGCTCATGAAACGGATTTTGGGCGGGCATCTGGCCTCGGACTTATGGTTTTCTTGATCCGGGCAGTTTCGCCCGGCAGCCGGGGGACGGCAATTGGAAACTTCGCACGCCATGCTTGCGAAACCCGGTCCGCCCTGCCAAATAGGGGTCGGGAGGTTGGCGGTGGACGTTCCACTCGCCAACCGGGTCAGATCCGGAAGGAAGCAGCCCTAACGAGATCGGGCGGGTCTCTGTCCAGCCTCCCACTTGCATTCAAATCTGGCCGGCAAATCTGGCCGAATGACCCGGGGCTTGCCCCGATGTCGGCCTTGCGAGGCGACGAACGGCGGCGAGGCGATGAACGACGGGCGCGATGTGGAAACTTCCGGAGCGCCCGGCGCTGAAGAGGCTTCGCTTGGCTTCGATCTGGGACCTGCGGCCAAGCCTGCAACTCTAGCGCCTGTGACTGCCGTCCCATCGACCGGCGCCTATCGCGTTCTCGCCCGCAAATACCGTCCTTCGAGTTTCGACGACCTGATCGGCCAGGAAGCGATGGTGCGCACCCTGACCAATGCGTTCAAACTCGACCGTATCCATCAGGCCTATCTGCTGACCGGCGTGCGCGGCGTCGGCAAGACGACCACGGCGCGCATTCTGGCGCGCGCGTTCAACTACGAATTGCCGGCCAAGGACGGCCATCCGGCCATTGACAAGCCGTCGATCGACATGCCCGAACTCGGCGTCCACTGCCAGGCGATCATCGAATCCCGCCATGTCGACGTGATCGAGATGGACGCCGCCTCCCATACCGGCGTCGACGACGTGCGCGAGATCATCGAAGGCGCGCGCTACCGCCCGGTGATGGCGCGCTACAAGGTCTACATCATCGACGAAGTGCACATGCTGTCGAAGTCGGCGTTCAACGCGCTGCTGAAGACGCTCGAGGAGCCGCCGGAGCATGTGAAGTTTCTCTTCGCCACGACGGAAAGCGAGAAGGTGCCGGTCACCGTGCGCTCGCGCTGCCAGCGGTTCGATCTGCGCCGCGTCGAGTCGGATGTGCTGATCGAGCACCTGGCGCGGCTCTGCGCCAGCGAAGGCGTCAACATCAACGAGCGCGCTCTGGCGCTGATCGCGCGGGCGGCCGAAGGCTCGGTGCGCGATTCGCTCTCGCTGCTCGATCAGGCCATCGCCCATGCGGCCGGCGGCGAGGCAATCTCGGCCCGCAACGTGCGCGCCATGCTCGGCGCCGGCGATCGCGGCAGAGTCGTCGACCTGTTCGAATATCTGATGAAGGGCGATATCGCCGCGGCGCTCGATGCGCTGAAGGAGCAATACGACCAGGGCGCCGATCCGGCGCTCATTCTCACCGACCTCGCCGAATTCGTGCATTTCGTGACGCGCCTCAAGCTGGCGCCGGAATCCCGCCTCGACGCTTCCATCACCCAGGACGAACGCACGCGAGGCAAGGCCTTTGCCGAGCAGTTGACGCTTGGTCTCCTGACGCGCGCCTGGCAGATCATCTCGAAAGGCATCACCGACGTGAAAACGTCGCCACGGCCTTTGGCCGCGGCCGACATGGTGCTGGTGCGCATGGCCTATGCGGCCGATCTGCCGACACCGGAAGAGGCTTTACGCAAACTGGCCGAGACGGGCGGCGATGCACCTTCCGCGCCGCGTGGCGCTCCTTCCGGCGGCAGCATGTCGTCAGGCGGCGGTTCGGGCGCATCGGCCTCTGCCGCGGCGCGGCCGATGCTGGCGACGACGACGGCGCAGCCATCCGCCGCTCCGCGTGCGATGGCGCGTACGCAGCCGAGCACCGCGCCGCGCGTTCAGCTTGCCCGCTTCGAGGACGTGGTCACCCTGGCGCAGGTCAACCGCGACATCCAGCTCAAGATCGCGCTGGAGCGCGATGTGCGCCTTGTGCGTTTCGAGCAGGGTTCGATCGAGTTTTCGCTGGTCCCCGGCGCCTCGCCACAACTGGCAGCCAGCTTGTCGCGCCGTTTGCAGGAATGGACCGGCGAGCGCTGGATGGCTGTCGTCGTCTCGGCTGAAGGCGCGCCGACGCTGAGTGAGCAGAAGGAAGCCCGCGAGCAGGATAAGATGGTCGGCGTCCGCGCCGATCCTCTGGTGCGCAGCGTGCTGGAACGATTTCCGGGTGCTGAGATTGTCGCCGTGCGGTCTCCCGAGGCCGCGCCTGAGCCCGAAGCCATTCCGACCGGCGGCGGCGAGACGGGCGATGAAGTCGCCTATGTTGATCAGGCCTATACCGAAGATGACCTTTAAGGACGATCTTTAAGGATTTGCGATGAAAGACATCATGGGACTGATGAAAAAAGCGCAGGAGATGCAGAGCCGCATGCAGGACATGCAGGCCGAGCTCGAGCGCACGGAAGTGGAAGGCCTGTCGGGCGGCGGGCTTGTCCGCGTGACCCTGACAGCCAAGGGCGCCATGAAAGGCGTCGCCATCGATGCCTCGCTGCTGAAGGCCGACGAGAAGGAAATCGTCGAGGATTTGATTCTGGCCGCCCATGAAGATGCTCGCAAGAAGGCCGAGCGCGCCATGGAAGAGAAGATGAAATCCATCACCGATGGCCTGCCGCTGCCGCCTGGCATGAAGCTTCCCTTCTGAGTTGCTTCTGATGGCTGAGCGCGTTGCGGGCCCCGAGATCGAGCGGCTGATTCAATTGCTGGCGCGGCTGCCGGGTCTTGGTCCGCGCTCGGCGCGCCGCGCCGCGCTGCACCTCATCCGCAAACGCGAGGAATTGCTGGGCCCGCTGGCCGACGCCATGCAGGTGGCGCATTCGCAAATCGTCACCTGCTCGTCCTGCGGCAATGTGGACACTGTCGATCCCTGCACGATCTGCGCTGACGCGCGCCGCGACGGCTCGACAATCGTCGTCGTCGAAACGGTGTCCGATCTTTGGGCGCTGGAACGCTCGGGCGCCGTGCGGTCGCGCTATCATGTGCTCGGCGGCACCTTATCGCCGCTCGACGGCGTCGGCCCCGACGATCTCAACATTGGCAATCTGGTGGAGCGCGTCTCGAGCGGCGAGGTCAAGGAAGTCATCCTGGCCGTCAACGCTACGGTCGATGGCCAGACCACAGCTCATTACATCACCGATATCCTCTCGCACACGCAAGTCAAGCTGACGCGCCTGGCCCATGGCGTGCCGGTGGGCGGCGAGCTTGACTATCTGGACGAGGGCACTTTGTCCGCCGCCATCCGCCAGCGCACGACATTTTGATGTTGCCCTCCGCGCGCTGACCAGCCGATTGCAGTAGCATCACCGTCGCCAGCATTTTCCGGCAGTAAATCTGGAGGCGAATATGCAGAGGCACTCGGCAATTTATGGACTGGCCGGCGCGGTGGCGCTGGTGGTGATGTCCGCTCTCTTCACGCTCACGGACGCGGCTGCACGCGAGCATTCCGGCAGACAGGCGCATGCGGCCAAGCAACATCTTGCCAGGCATCTGCCGGGCCATGTTCGGCATGCGCCCGTGATGCCGCTTCAGGGTGGCGCACGGATGCTGGAGGGATACGGCCCCGTCGCGCAAGGCGCGCCCGTGGTCGGCGCACCATTCGGCTATAGCGGCTGCTATGGCAGCCGCGAGCAGATCTATGTCGCAGGCCAGGGCCTCGTCTGGCGTCCGCGCGTCGACTGTCCATACAAAGATTTTCCATAAGACTTGACGGCTACCGCCGCGCGATCAGCACCGCGTCCGACGGTGTGTCGCTATAAAGATCATCAACCAGCGCCTGGCGCAGGTCGAGCACGGCACGCTGGTTGATCGATCCCTTGTCGGTCATCTCGCCCTTGTCCATCGACGGCGGCGTTTCCATGAACATGATCCGCTCGACGCAGGTGGAACTGCCGGTGCTCGTCTTGCGCAGGGCGTCGAGCATCTGCTGCAGCTTCGAGCGCACGGCCGGATGCTGCAAGACTTCGGCCGGCGGCGCATCGGTTTCGCCGCTGAGCTTGCGCAGCACCGCCATATCGGGAAAGGCGAGCGCAGCGATATAGTCGCGATCGAGGCCGGCGATCACCGCGTCCTGCACATAGGGCGCGAAGCCATCGATGACGGCCGCGCGCAGATTGCCGACGCTCACCCAGGTGCCGGTCGACAGCTTGAAATCTTCGGCGATGCGGCCGTCGAAGATGAAGCCCTGTGAGACGTCGCCCTCGCTGACGAAGCGCAGCGCATCGCCGATCCTGTAGAAGCCTTCCTCGTCGAAGGCCTTTGCCGTCAGCTCCGGCTGCCGCCAATAGCCCGGCGTGATCAATGCGCCGCGAACGCGCGCCTCGTACTTTCCGCCCGAGGGCACCAGTTTCAATTCGACGCCGCGCGCCGGCACACCGACCTTGCCGGCGCCCACCATCGTCATGTCGGCGGCCATGGCAAACGGCGCCGTCTCGGTCGATCCCAGTCCCGAGAGGATGACGATTCGCTCGCCGCAGGTTTCCACGGCGATTTCGTCGAGCGCGCTCCACACATGCGGCGACATGCCGGCGCCGGCGTACCAGAACATGCGCAGGCGGCTGTAGAGATTGCTCCGCAGTTGTTCGTCCGCGCGTAAATGCGGGATCAGCGCGTCGAACCCCTTCGGCACGTTGAAATACCAGGTCGGCGCCACCTCTTTGAGATTGCGCACGGTCGCCGCCAGGCCGGCCGGCGTCGGTTTGCCGTCGTCGATGTAAAGCGTGCCGCCGTTGTAGAGCACGAGGTTGAAGTTATGATTGCCCCCCGCCGTATGGTTCCAGGGCGACCAGTCGAGCACCACCGGCGGCTCGTCCTTCATGAAGGCGAAATGCTCGGTCGCCATCTGGATGTTGGCGCACAGCATCAGCTGCGTGTTGATGACGCCTTTGGGAACGCCGGTCGAACCGGAGGTGAACAATATCTTTGCGATCGTATCGGGACCGATCGCCGCGTGCGCCGCCTGGAGCTGCGGAGAAACCGGCGTCGCCGCCAGTTGCGAGAACAAGGTGCATGCGCGGCCTTCGATCGGACTGGTCGTGACGATGATTTCGATGTCCTTTGCGACGACCGCATCGATCGCATTGGCAAAGGCTGTGCCGTTGCTGGCGAAGACAAGCCCCGGCGTCAGCAGGTCGTAGACATGCCGAAGCTTCTGGAAATCCTTCGAGACGAGCGCATAGGCCGGCGCGATCGGCGCGTAGGGGATGCCGGCATACAGCGCGGCGAGGCCGAGCAGGGCATGTTCGATGTCATTGCCCGACAGGATCAGCAGCGGCCGGTCCGCCGAGAGCCCGCGCTGCAGCAGGCCGCTCGCCAGGGCCCGCACGGTCTCCAGCGCCTCTCCATAGGAGACGTGCCGCCATGCGCCTTCCGCATCGCGCTCGGCGAGATAGGTCCGCTCGGGCGCGATCCTGGCCCAATGTTCCAGCCGCTCCGTCAGCTTGGGGGGGTAGGGACCGAGAGGATGCAGGTTGCGCACATAATAGATGCCGTCGGAACCTTGCTCGATGGCGGCCGCGACGGCGCCTAGTCTTGCATCACGAACGGCAGGGGACTCTTTCAGCATCAGCGTTTACCGAAACGGTGCTGGATCTCGCCGACGATGCCGCGGCGAAACAGCAGGATGCACAGGATGAAGATGGCGCCGATCACCGCATTGATCGGCAGGCCGGAATCGGCCAGATAATCCTCCATCGAGACCACGACGGCGGCGCCGACCACGGGGCCAAACAGCGTGCCGAGGCCCCCCAGCAAAGTCATCAGGATGACGCTGCCGGAGGTCGACCAGTGCACGTCGGTCAGGGCCACGATCTTGAAAGCGATGGCCTTGGTGGAGCCCGCGAGCCCGGCCATGGTCGCCGACAGAACGAAGGCCATGAGTTTGTAGCGATGGACCTCATAGCCGAGTGAAATGGCGCGCGGCTCGTTGTCGCGAATGGCTTTAAGCAATTGCCCGAAGGTCGAATTGGTCATCCGGTGCATGGCCACGAACCCGATGAGGAAAACCACGGCGGTCGCGTAATAAAGCACGAAAATATTGTCGAGATCGAATGTACCCAGCACCTTGCCGCGTGGAATGGCGCTCAGGCCGTCTTCCGCATGGGTAAAGGGCAGTTGTAGCGCCAGGAAGTACACGAGCTGCGCCAGCGCCAGGGTGATCATGGCGAACTGCAGGCCCTGCCGCCGCACCGACACGTAGCCGAACAGCAGGCCGACAGCCGCTGCTGCCGCCGTGCCGCAGACAAGCGCCGCCTCGAACGGCAGGCCCCATTCCTTGGCGGCATGGCCGGCGACATAGCCGGCGGCGCCGAAGAAGGCCGCGTGTCCGAAGGACAGGAGGCCGCAGGAGCCGAGCAGGAGATTGAAAGCGCAGGCGAACAGCGCGAAGCACAGCACTTTCACCAGAAAGATGGGATAGAAGAAGAACGGCGCTGCCAGAAGCGCCGCTATGCCCAGGCCATACCAGACCAGCGTCAGGTCGCGCCCGGCGGATTTCAGGCCTGGCGCTGTGACGGGCGAAGTTGCCTGCAACGTTTCCTGCGACATGATCAGCGCTCCCGGCCGAAGAGACCGGCGGGCCGGATCAGCAATACGACGAACATGATGACGAAGATGACCATATTGGAGCCTTGCGGGTAGACCACTTTCGTCAGCCCTTCCAGAAGGCCCAGCATCATGCTGGTGACGATCGATCCAAGGATCGAGCCCATGCCGCCCACGACCACGACCGCAAAGACGACGATGATCAGATCGGCGCCCATCAACGGGCTCACCGGATAGATCGGCGCGGCGAGAACGCCGGCTGCGCCCGCGAGCGCCACGCCGATGCCGAAGCCCACCGTCATCAGGCCGGGCACATTGACGCCGAAAGCGCGGGTCAGGGTCGGGTTCTCCGTCGCCGCGCGCAGGGTGCGCCCGAGCGATGTCTTCTCGATGGCGAACCATGTGGCGAAGCAGAAGACGACGGAGGCAAGCACCACCCAGCCGCGATATTTCGGCAGGAACATGAAGCCGAGATTATACGCCCCACCCAGTTCCGGCGGCACGGCATAGGGCCGGCCCGCGGTGGCGAAGAAATAGACGAACATCCCCTGGATGAACATCATGATGCCGAACGTCAGCAGCAGCCCGTACATATGATCGAGATTGTAGACCCGCCGCAGCAGCGTCTTCTCGATGGCCGCGCCGACAAGACCGACGATCACCGGCACCAGCAGCAGCGCCCAGAAATAGCCGATGCCGGCCCAGCGAAACAACATCCATGTGGTGAAGCCGCCGAGCATATAGAACGCGCCCTGGGCGATATTGGTGATGCCGAGCAGGCCAAAGATGATGGCAAGCCCGAGACTCAGCATGGCATAGAACGAGCCATTGATGAGGCCCACCAGCAATTGACCAAACAGCGCCTGCATCGACACGTGCGCGTTCTCCTAGATTCCGAGATAGGACTTGATGGCATCCATGCGGGCCGTCACTTGCGACCGTTCGATGGCGTCGACGATGCGCCCGTTCTCCATCACATAATGGCGATCGGCGAGCCGCGCGGCGAAGCGGAAATTCTGTTCGACGAGAACCAGCGTCAGACCCTGCTTCTTCATCAACTCGATCGTCGCGCCGATCTGCTGCACGATGACGGGGGCCAGGCCTTCCGTCGGCTCGTCGAGCAGCAGCAGCTTGGCGCCGGTGCGCAGCACGCGGGCGATCGCCAGCATCTGCTGCTCGCCGCCGGAAAGCCTGGTGCCCGGGCTTTTGCGCCGCTCGCGCAAGTTGGGAAAGAGCTGGTAGATCTGCTCGACACTCATGCCACCTTCGGCGACTTTCGGCGGCAGCATGAGGTTTTCGGTAACGTCCAGAGTGGCATAGATACCGCGCTCTTCCGGCACATAACCGACGCCGAGCCGCGCGATGCGCTCGGGCGCGAAAGCGATGGTCTCCTTGTCGAAGACCTTGATCGAGCCCGAGCGCTTCGTCAGGATGCCCATGATGGCGCGCAGCAGGGTCGTCTTGCCGGCGCCGTTGCGCCCGACGATGGTGACGACTTCACCGGGCGAGACATGCATCGAGACGCCGTGCAGGATATGCGAATCGGCATAATGGCCGGCGACGTTCTCGACCGCGAGAACCGGCGAGGAAACGGAAGCGTCAGTCATGGTGCTCGCTTCCCACATAGGCTTCGATGACGGCGGGGTCGCGGGAGACCACGTCATACGTGCCTTCCGCCAGCCGCTCGCCGCGCGCCAGGACGGTGATCTGGTCCGACAGGTTGGCGACGATCGACAGATTGTGCTCGACCATCAGAACCGTGCGGTCGCGCGCGACAGTGCGGATAAGGTCGGAGATGCGTCCGACATCCTCGTGCCCCATGCCGGCGGTCGGCTCGTCGAGCATCAGCAGTTCCGGGTCCAGCGCCAGGGTCGTCGCGATTTCCAGCGCCCGGCGCCGGCCATAGGGCAGTTCCGACGCACGTGCGTGGGCATAGCTCTCGATGCCGACATCGCACAGTAGGGCCATGGCGCGGTCATCCAGCGCATGCAGCACTTTCGATGACTTCCAGAAGGCGAACCCGTCGGGGCGGAAGCGCTGCAGGGCAATCTTGACGTTTTCGAGTGCCGTCAGGCTGGCGAAGACGGCCGAGATCTGGAACGAGCGCACCATGCCGAGACGCGCCACTTCGCTGGCGCTCCTGGCTGTAATATCCGTGCCCTTGAAAAAGATGCGTCCGCGCGTTGGCGGCAGGGTCTTCGTCGCGAGGTTGAAAATCGTCGTCTTGCCGGCGCCGTTGGGACCGATCAAAGCGTGGATGGAACCCCTGCGCACATCGAGCGAAAAATCGCGCACCGCCAGAAAGCCGAAGAATGATTTCGACACATTCTCCAGCCGCAGAATCGGCTCATCAGCACCATTAGACATGTTCGGTCCGACGTTTGTTCACTGGTGCTTGCCGCTGCGTGGAGGCAAAGCCCGCACGCAGCGGAATATCCACGAGTCTGCTACTTCTTGGCCAACGCCGGGCAGGCATTGTCCGACAACGGCCGAAACACATCTTCGCCCTTCATCTGGCGCACCACCTTGATCAGGTCCCATTCGCCCTTGGATTCGGCCGGCGTCTTGACCTGAACGAGGAACACGTCGTGCACCATGCGGCCGTCTTCGCGCAGCACGCCGGCGTTGGTGAAGGCGTCCTTGACCGGCGTGGCGCGCATTTTCGCGATCACCGTCTTGGGATCGGTCGAATTCGTTGCCTGTACGGCCTTGAGATAGTTCAGCACCGCCGAATAGGTGCCGACCTGGAAGGTCGAGGGCGCGGTCTTGCGGCGCTCGATAAAGCGCTTCATGAAGGCGGCGGCTTCCGGATTGATGTCCGGGGTCCATGTCGTCGTGAACATGCTGCCCTGTGCCACTTCCAGGCTCGTGCTCTTGATGGCGGGCAGGGAGTCGAGGCCGAGCGCCGCGATCTTCTGGCCGCCGGCGATGAGCCCGAATTCGCGCGCCGCCTTCACTGAATTGATGCCGTCATCGCCGCCGTTGTTGAGCGCGACGACCTCAGCCTTCGAAGCCTGGGCCTGCAGCACGAAAGACGAAAAATCCGTAGTTCCGAGCGGCGCCTTGACGGAGCCTACCACGGTCGCGCCGAACGGCTTGATCGATGCGATCACCGCCTGCTCGAGCCCCAATCCGAAGGCGTAGTCCGCGGTGATGAAGAACCAGCTCTTGCCGAGCTGCGGGACGGCCTGGCCGATGGTCCGGCCGATCTGATAGGTGTCGTAAACCCAGTGGACCGAATGATCCGGATCGCAGGCCTTGCCGGTGAAATCGGCGGAACCGGCGCTGGTCAGCAGCACCATGCGGTTCTTCGACTTGGCGATATCGAGAACGGCGAATCCAACCGCGGAATTCACCAGATCGGTGATGACGTCGACCTTGTCGATATCGAACCAGCGGTTGGCCAGAGAGACGCCAACATCGGGCTTGTTCTGATGGTCGCCGGCGAGAACTGTAATCGGGATGCCGTTGATCTTGCCGCCGAAGTCCTCCGCCGCCATTTTTGCGGCTTCGACGGAGCCGTTGCCGGAATTCTGTTCATAGCCGCCAGAAAGATCGGTCAGCACGCCGATCTTGATTGAACCGTTGGCGATCTGCGCCTGAGCGCAGGTTGACGCAAGCATCAGCGCAAGTGCTGACGCAGCAAAGCCGGAAACGCGCATGACTCCCTCCCAGGAAACGCAAAAGCGGCCCGAAGATAGGAATGCACGCGCGATAATGTCAATCTCCCTGATATTAAACTTTATCAGTAGCTGCCGGCATTCCGCGCCCGCGCCACCAGCAGCGGCACGACCATGTCGAGCGTCGGCGTTTTGATTTCGGCCTGCCGCGCAAGGTCTTGCAGGATGAGATAGGAGCTCTCGATCTCCATCCTGCGGCCGCGTTCGAGGTCCTGCAGCATCGACGGTTTGTGCGGCGACACGGTGGGATTTATCCTCGACTTCTCGATATCGAAGCCGGTGTTGTTGAAACCGTGGGCACGGGCAACTGCATCGGCCTCCGACTGAACGGCAAGCAGGACATCCTGCGTGCCCTTGTCGCCATGCACCTGTCCGATGGTGCCGCCGGTCAAAGTGCAGATCGCGAAATTGCCGACGACCCCTATATATTTCTCCCACATTGGAACGCGCACCTCATCGGCGGCTTCCATGGTGATGTCGGTGACTTTCAAATCCTCCTCCACGAGCTTGCGCGATGCGGCCGCATTCGACGCCAGCGCGGGACCGATGGCGACCCTGCCGCCAGGCCGCGTCGCATGGATGACGCCGGGCTCGCGGATTTCGCCGCCAGACCAGCAGACAAAGCCCAGCGCCCGCTCGGCACCGATCGCCTTGTGCAGGACACCATGAGGATCGAGGCGGCTGAGATCGAGACGGACCCCGTTCGGCTGGAAGCCGTCGCCATAGAACCAGAAGATGCCGTTCACCGCGAAGCCGACCATGGTCTTGGGGCCAAGCAGCGGCGCGATCGCGCCGGCGACCTCTTCCAGCGCCGGTGTCTTGGTGGCGATGATGACAAGATCCTGTGCGCCGAAATCCCCCGGTGATGCTGAGGCTGCGATCTTATGGGTGAAGCTTTCCTTCGGATTGGTGACGGTCAGGCCCTTGGCGCGGATGGCGTCGAGATGCGGGCCGCGCGCGATAGCGCTGACATCATGCCCGGCGCGCACCAGCGCGCTTGCCAGCATGCCGCCGATGACGCCTGCGCCATAGATGCAAATCTTCATGGGGATCTTTCCTGTTGGACAGCTGCAATCTTGGTGTCATTCCCGCCAAGCGAAGCGCAGAGCGGGAATCCAGAGGCAACGCGACGGATCAATTGATACTTGTGGGCTTCTGGATTCCGGCTCGCCCGCTGCGCGGGCATCGGGAATGACACCCCTGGTTTGCCTTCCGGCCTTAAAGCTTCAGCAGCCGTTTGGCATTGCCCGACATGACTTTCGCCAGATCGTCTTTGGAAAGGCCAACGCTTTCGACGGCCTTGATCGTCTCGGCGATGGGGCCGAGCGGCGCGTCCGTCGAGAACACCACATGTTCGGCACCGAAAAATTCGAGGCCGGTGAGGAGGCCCGTCCGTGCGCCGAACATGGCGGTGTCACCGTAGAAATTATGGAAGTATTCGAGATGCGGCCGCTTCAGTGACGGAAGCACTTTCGAATAGTCCTCGTCGGTGGTGCGGCCGCCGAGCACATCGAGGCCGGGACCGACTCTGCCGTCGTAATAGGGAATCATGCCGCCGCAATGATGGGTGATGATGTTGAGTTTCGGATAGCGGTCATAGAGGCCCCATAACACCAGGCGCGACATTGCCACGGATGTCTCGTAGGGCCAGCCGAAACACCACCACATTTCGTAACGTGATTTCGCCTCGCTCGCATAATCGGTCATGTCCGATGTGCGCGCCGGATGCAGCCAGATCGGCAGATCGTGTTTCGCCATCGCGGCGAAGATCGGTTCATATTTCGCCTGGTCGAGCGGCTCGCCGGCGACATTGGTGAAAATCTGGATGCCGCTGGCGCCGAGTTTGACGACGGCGCGGTCGATTTCCTGCACGGCAGTCTCGATGTCATGCATCGAGATGGCGGCGGCAAAGCCCGGGAAGCGGTCCTTGTGGCGGTCGCACAACTCGGCCATGGCATCATTGGCCACGCTGGCAAGATGGCGCGCCACATCGGCGGTGGCGATGTCCTCGAGCGGCGGGTTCGGCAGCGAGATGATCTGCTGGTAATCCGAGCCGATCTTGTCCATGGCGCGAAACCGCACGTCGAGATCGAAGAGCGGAGGAATGCCGCGCAGGCGCGCGCCGATATTGCCCAGTTTCGGCGACGTTTTTGTCAGTTCCGTATAGAATTTATCCGGAAAAATATGCGTGTAGATATCGATCGCCTGCATGGACGGTTTCCCCCGGCTGCTTGTCGTTTCGCGCGGCAACCTAGCATGCGGAGGATAACCTCGCTACGCCGATGCGACGCCGGCAGAGCCGGAAGCTTGTTATTCGGCTGCCAGCGCCATGGCAGGCTGATTTTTCGGCGGCTGCTGCGTCTCAGCATTTTTGACGCAGTCGAGAATGAAATCGTGCAGCAGCGGTACGAGCAGCGCGCGATCTTCGGCGGATGTGAAATTGTGGTCGAGCGCAGCCACCTGGGCAAATTTGAAGCTTGGATAAGTGATGTGCGAGCCATTGCGTCCAAGCTGCATTTTCATTTCGTCGATGCCGCCGTCGCCCAGCGAATAGGCCATGAGCACGCGCAAGCCGCGCCGGCGGAAGTCCGCGAACGTGTCGAGAATGAAACGATGCTCCTTGTCGCCGACTTCGGCGGCGGCATTGAAGGCCCGCAGGAACCGCGTGCGGACGACGCGAAGGATCCGTTCGCAGATGGTCCGCAGGATGCCGCGCGTGTCCACATCGCCCTTGAGCAGCCGCAGCCAGATGGCGGGCTGACGCAGCATCGACAGATAATAATTCACCGAGGAATAGACGATCAGCCGCGCACTCGCATCCCAGACGAATTTCTGCAGGTTGATCATCGCCACTGCCGTGAGCCGCGGTTCGATCGCCGCCGCCTGGAAGGCGAGATAGGCGCCGCTGCAGATGCCCGACAGGGCGGGATTGCGGATGCCCTGCGTCTCCAGCCAGTCGACCGCCGCCGTCACATCGGCGCGCGAGTCAGCAACATAGAAGACACGCGTGGGACGATCTACCAGATCCGGCGTTTCGCCGATGCCGCTCGTATCGATGCGCAAGGTCGAAATGCCCAGCGACGCAAGACGTCTCGCGATCTCGACGGTCTGTCGGCCCCAGCCGACATGCGGATTTGCGCCGGTGTTGAGAAGGATGAGAACCGGCGCCGCCGCTAGCATCTGTTTCGCCCGGCACAAGATTCCGAAGACCTGATTGCCCGTACCGAATTGCGCCGCGGTCTCGATGAAGGCGTCGCCTTCGAGGCGGGCTGTTTCGGGGCGCTTGCTGCTGCTGCTGCCGGCCGGTGGCGCTGTGCCGATCCAGTCGGCCACCTGGGTGAGATCGGCACGCGGCGGATCGGCGCTCGACGGATCGGTGAGAAGCGAATTGAAGCCGAGGAAATCCTGCAAGCTTACGCGGGCGCCGGCCGTGCGCCATTGCTGGCCTAGATCCTCCGCGGCAAGCTGACCGGATGGCGCAAGGATCATGATATCCATTGCCGGCGGCGGCAGGCTTTTCAGATCCATGCGGTTCAGAGCATCGAACGACATCTGGCTCAGGCGAAATCCATCGAATTCAAGTGGCGCAATGCTCGCCTCTGTCGTGCCATCGGGCCTGTTTTCGGGTCTGGCGAGGGAAGCGGTCGATGCGTCCTTGGCTTTGGCGATCCGATAGAGCGACCGCATTTCACGGACATAACGTTTGCCCGATACGATCGGCGCCATCAGCACCACACGCTGGGCACCGGCCTCCTTGCCGACGAAAGCTGCGATCGAAGCGCCCAACCGTAAACCGACGAGGATCACATTCTTGACGCCGCTCGTGGCTTTCAGCCAGTCGATGGCGGCGAGCGCGGACTTGCACCGGCTGTCGATCGCATCGAGCGTCGCCTCATCGCCAAGCGAGTCGCCCGTGCCGGGAAAATCGAAACGCAAGGTGGGAAATCCACGCGAGGCGCAATCCTCTGCCAGCAGACGCATGCTCTTATGGCAAGCCAATGCCTCGACGCCGAATGGCGCAAGCAATACGATTCCCGTATCGCCTGCGGCTTCGTGATACATGCCGAAACAAGGGCCGAACGTCACCGCTTGCAAAGAAGGCTCCATCGCCGGGATGCTCCACCCGAACGATAGACTGATAGCCGATCCGTACTTCCATGGTGGTAAAACACCCGGCGATTTGATGCGAATGCATAATGAATCGTAAACCGGTTTGAACGGATATGATTAACGCGCTCAGACGACGGCTTGCCCGCGCTGACCATTCTGAACGAAAGACGACGCAGGACAGTCACTTACGATACCGGCGCGAATTCGAAACGACGGTCCGGTCGCGTCACCCGTGTGGCGATCCGCTTAAGCCTTTCTACAGGCCGGACAAGTATACCGGGGCCAGTGAGTTCGAGCAGCGGGGCCGGGGGTATGGGCATTGCGATCAAGACGGCGGATCAGAAAGCCGCGGCGGCAGTTGCGTTCCGGCAGCGCGCCGAAGCCGTCGCCATTGTGGCAAAGCAATATGCGGGCGAGGTCGACCGGGATGCCCGGTTTCCTCATGAAGCCTTGCAGGCGTTGAAAGAAGCGCGCCTTCTCGGCATGCAGGTCGCTGTCGACCTGGGCGGCGACGGCGCCGGCTTGTCGGATATCGCCGAGGTCTGCACCATGCTGGGCCAGGATTGCGCCTCCACCGCGATGATTTTCGCCATGCATCAGATCAAGACCTCGAGCCTGGTCTCCCATGGGTGCGACAGCAAGTGGCATCGCGGCTTCATGCAGGCGATCTGCGAGCAGCAATTGCTGCTGGCGTCGGCCACGACGGAAGGCGGCGTCGGCGGTGACATGCGCAGCAGCATCTGCGCGATCGAGCCCGAAGGCGATATGTTCCGGCTGCACAAGGAAGCCAATGTCATTTCCTATGGATCCGTCGCCGATGCCATTCTGATCACCGCCCGCCGCAATGCCGAAGCCTCGAGTTCCGATCAGGTGATGGCCGTGGTGCTGAAAGGTCAGTACAACCTACAAAAGAAGCTTGCCTGGGATACGCTGGGCATGCGTGGCACCTGTTCCGAAGGCTTCAAGTTCGATTCACTGGCGCCGCGCGAACAGATTCTCGACAAGCCCTTCGCCGAGATCGCCGGACAATCCATGCTGGCGACCGCGCACATCCTGTGGGGCAGCGTCTGGTTCGGCATTGCGTCCGATGCGATCGCTCGCGCCCGCATGTATATTCGCAACGAGGCACGCAAGAACCCGGGCACGATCCCCAACGGCGCGGTCCGCCTGACCCAGGCCGTCGCCAGCCTGCAGCGCATGAAAGCCGATATCCTCGATGGCCTTCGGCGGTTCGAGACGGCGAAGGAAAACGACGAAGAGCTCTCTTCCGTTTCCTTTGCCATCGCCATGAACAACCTCAAGGTGAACTGTTCGACCGCGGCTGCCGATATCGTGCGCGAAGCCATGCTGGTCACGGGCATCAACGGCTACCGTAACGACAGTCCCTACAGCGTCTCCCGCCATATGCGCGATGCCATGTCGGCGGCCTTGATGGTCAACAACGACCGGATCGTCGGCAATGTTTCCAAACTGATGTTGATCGGGCGCAACGAAACCAGTCTTTTCAACTGAAAGAGCCTGTCATGCCGGTGATCCTGCCTCATCTCGATGCGAAGACCTACGTGCCGCATGCCCTGCATGCCAGCGACCGCAACTGGATCGAGACGAATTGCTACGTCGATCTCTGGATCGAACTGCTGGCCTCGCTCGGCATGGCGCCTGAAGCCATGCTCGGTTTCACCGTCACACAGGATTTCGAAGGCGATCAATTCACCTTTTTCAAGCCGTCGACGGATACGCTGCAATCGCTATACGGCGTCGAAACGTCCGAACTGGCGATGTTCGATAACTGCGAGCGTCATTTCGTGACGCAGGCCGCGCGGGGACGTTTCGTGCTCGTCGAGGTCGACGGCTATTTCCTGCCCGATACGCGCGGCGTTACCTATCGGAGCGGCCATAGCAAGACGACCATCTGCATCAACGAGATCGATCCTGCCGCACGGCGGCTCTCGTATTTCCACAATGCGACTTACGCCACCCTCGACGGCGACGATTACGATGGCATCGTCAACGCCGGCGGGAAGACTCATGACGGCCTTGAGACCCTGCTGCCCTATACCGAATTCGTCAAAGTGCCGGCGAAGCGAAAGCCGCTTGACGTGGAGGCGGCTGTCAACCGGCTTGCGATGGAGATGTCGCGGCGGCCGCAAACCAATCCGCTGCGTGAGTTCAAGCTGATCTTCCCGGCGCATGTGGAGGATCTGCTGCAGCGGCCGGAAGCCTATTTCCATACCTATGCCTTCAACACGCTGCGCCAATGCGGCGCCAATTTCGAGTTGCTGGCAAGCCACCTGAACTGGCTGGGCGAGGCGGCCCGGATCGATCTGTCGGCGCCGGCCCTCTCGGCGCAGGTGATATCGGAAGGCATGAAGGCGTTGCAATTCAAATTGGCCCGCGCTTTGGCGCGTCGTCGTCCAGACGGCCTGAGCGACTTTCTCGAGCCGCTCGCCGATCATTACGATCAGGCGATGAGCTCCCTCGACAGCAAGATCGCGCCGCGCTCCATGGCCGCCTGAGCGGATAGAATCCATGTTCCTGCCGACCAGCCGGGCGCAAGACGATATCGAACTCGTTGCGGGATGGGATATGGCGCTCGCTGCGGCGGGACAGTTTGCCGATGCCGCGCAGGCGCAGCAACATGCCGGCTGGAAACCCGCAGGGCATCTGGCGCCGGCTGAAGCCATCTTCCGACGCGGCGGATTCGCTTTGCCGGCCGCCGCCAAAAATCTTCACGATTGCGATGTCTGGTATCGCTTGCGGCTCGACCAGCGCGGCGATTTCATCCTTGCGTTCGAGGGACTGGCGACCATCACCGACGTCTGGCTCGACGATCGCCTGGTCCTGCAAAGCAACAGCATGTTCGCAAGGCATCATGTCCGGGTTACGCTTCACGGCGGTGAAACGCTGGTGCTTGCCTTCAGGAGCCTGGGCAAACGTCTCGCCGAGGTCACCGGCAAGCGCGCACGCTGGCGCGTGCCGATGATCGTTGAACAGACTCTTCGTTTCCTGCGCACCACATTGCTCGGCCATATGCCCGGATGGTGTCCGGATGTCGCCATCGTCGGGCCCTGGCGGCCGATCCGGCTGATCGCGGCATCCCGTCCGGAATTGCGCGATCTCCGCATCGAGGCGCGGCTCGACGGCGGAACGGGGAATCTCTCCGCGGGCTTCACGGCCGGCGCGAACATCATGCGCGGCCAGCCGATCCGCCTGCGCTGTGGCGGGCAGGCCGTGACCGGTGAATGGCGCGATGATCAATGGTCGGCGCAGATCGCGATCGCGGACGTCGAGCCCTGGTGGCCGCATAGCCATGGCGAACCGCATCTCTATGCGGTGGATGTCGAGCTGGACGGCGCATGGTATTCGCTGGGAAAGACCGGCTTCCGATCGCTGGTGATCGAGCGCGGCAAGGATGGCGCCGATTTCGCATTCGTCGTCAACGGCGAACGCGTGTTCGCGCGCGGCGTCTGCTGGTCGCCGCCTGACATCGTCGCGTTTCCGTCGAGCCGCGACGTCTACGAACGCGAATTGCGGCTGGCGAGAGACGCCGGCATCAACCTGATCCGCGTTTGCGGCACAACCGTCTATGAGCCGCAGGTCTTCCACGATCTCGCCGACGAACTCGGCATCATGATCTGGCAGGATCTGATGCTGGCGAATTTCGATTATCCGGTTGGTGATCCCATATTTCGCCAGACGCTGTTGAACGAGACGAAAGAGTTTCTGGCCCAGCGCCAGGGCTCGCCATCTCTGGTGGTGCTGTGCGGCGGCAGCGAAATCAGCCAGCAGGCGGCGATGATGGGTCTGCCGTCTTCCCTGTGGAGCAACAGCTTCCTTGATGAAGATGTTCCGGCCTTGCTGCACGCATTGCGACCGGATGTCGCCTATGTCGTCAACTCGCCCTGCGACGGCGACCTGCCGTTTGTCGCCGACTATGGCGTCGGCCATTATTACGGCGTCGGCGCGTATCGCCGGCCGTTGGAGGACGCGCGCCGCGCCGATGTCGCATTTGCCGCCGAATGCCTGGCGTTTTCCAACATGCCGTCGCGACAGGCGCTCGCGGCGATGCAACTCGACGAAGCAACGCCGCTTGATATCTGGAAGACGTACGTGCCGCGCGACCGTGGCGCCTCGTGGGATTTCGAGGATATCCGCCACCACTACATGCACGAACTTTATGGCGTCGACCCGGAGGCGCTGAAGCGGCAGGACTTCTCCCGTTATGTCGGCTTCGCCCAGGCGGCGACCGCCGAAGTGATGGAGGCCGTCTTTGCCGAATGGCGGCGTCCGCGCGGCCGCACAGCCGGGGGCGTCGTGCTGATGTGGAAGGATCTGGCGCCTTCGCTGGGCTGGGGCGTCGTCGATCATGCGGGCGAACCGAAGGCAGCCTATTATGCACTGAAGCGTGCCTTTCGCCCGGTGCAGTTGCTGGCAAGCGACGAGGGCGTCAACGGCTTGCAGGCCCATGTGCTCAACGAGCGCGCAAGGACCTTGCGCGCGATCCTGTCGCTTGAATGTTTGCGGGACGGCCATGTGCGCGTGGCGCAAGGCGCGCAGGAGATCGAAGTCTCGGGACGGTCGACACTGGCCGTTTCGGCGACGGCTCTGCTCGGCGGATTCTTCGACACGACCTATGCCTACCGCTTCGGTCCTCCTGCTCATGACGCGAACGTTCTTCGCCTCACCGATCGCGATAGCGGCGACCTCTTGGTCGAAGCCGTGCATTTCCCCTCCGGACGCGGACAGGAGCGTCATGACGCGGGTTTGGAAGCTGCCGCCGAACGGCAGGGAGATCAATTCTGGCTTGTTGTCAGCTGCAAGCGCCTGGCGCAGGCCGTGACGATCGAGGATCGCGCCTTCCAGCCGGGCGACAATTACTTTCACCTCGCGCCCGGAGCGCCGCGGCGCATTTTGTTGAGTCGGATGCCCGGATATACGGGCGATCCCGGCGGCATCGTCTCGGCGCTGAATGCTTCAGGCAGGGTTAAATATTGAAGCTCGTTTATAAACTTGCGGAATTGCTGGAACGGGTATGAACGACGTTTGCGTCGTGATGCCTGAGTGAACCAAGCGCGCCATGGCCGGCCTTGTGCCGGGTACCCAACCATGTCCCCGGGCTGAACAACAAGGCCGGGCATGACGGCGAGGTGGAGGCCGTCGCTTAGATCTTGACCTGTGCGCCCAGTTCGACGACGCGGTCCGACGGGATCGAGAAGAAGTCCGTCGCATTCGCCGCCTGCTTGGACAGCGCGATATAGAGCTGGTCCTGCCACATCGGCATGCCCGAGTTCGGCGAGGCCTTGAGCGAGCGGCGGCCGAGAAAGAACGATGTCGTCATGATGTCGAACTTCAACCCGCTCTTGCGCATCAGGGCAAGCGCTGCAGGCACACGCGGGCTCTCCATGAAGCCGTAGTGCAGCCTGATCTTGGTGAAATCGTCCGAGAGCTTTTCGATCTCGTAGCGGTACTCGCGTGGTACTCGCGGCGTATTTTCCGTATGGACGGAAACGATGAACACACGCTCGTGCAGAACCTTGTTGTGTTTGAGATTGTGCATCAGCGCAGCCGGCGCGCTGTCGGAATCGGCAGTGAGAAAGATGGCGGTGCCGGGAACGCGTGTCGGTTTCGATTTTTCCAGCATGCGGATGAGTTCCCGCGTCGGGATCGAATCCTTTCGCGTCTTCTGCTCGAGGAAGAACGTCCCGCGCAGCCATGTCCACATGGTCAGCACCATCATCGCGCCGATGAGGACGGGCACATAGCCGCCATCCATCAGCTTGAGGATGTTCGACGCGAAGAAGGCCAGCTCGACCGACAGGAAGGCCCCTGCAAACAGAATGCAGCCGACCAGCGGCCAGCGCCAGATGTGCCAGGCGACGAAGAAGATGAGACAGGAATCGACCACCATGGAAGCGGTGACGGCAATGCCGTAGGCGGAGGCCAGCGCGCTCGATGAGCGGAAGATCAGCACCAGCAGGACGACGCCGACCAGCAGGATCCAGTTGACGCGGGGAATATAGATCTGGCCTTCCTGCGTATCCGACGTGTGGTAGATTTCAAGCCGTGGCAGCAGGCCGAGCTGGATCGCCTGCCGGGCGAGCGAATAGGCGCCGGTAATGGTCGCCTGGCTGGCGATCACCGTCGCGGCGGTCGCCAGGATGACCAGCGGCAGCAGGGCCCAGTCCGGTGCCATCAGGTAGAAGGGATTTTCGATCGTGCCTGGATCATGCAGGATCAGCGCTCCCTGTCCGAGATAATTCAAAATCAGCGACGGAAAGACGAACAATATCCATGCGTATTGGATCGGCTTGCGGCCGAAATGCCCCATGTCGGCATAAAGCGCCTCGGCACCGGTGACGGCAAGGAAGACGCTGCCCATGACGACGAAGCTGATGATGCCGTGACTGAACAGAAAATACAGCGCGTGCGCCGGATTGAAAGCATACAGGATGCGCGGCGCGTCGCCGATATGGAGCAGGCCAAGAACGGCAATGACGATGAACCAGACCAGCATGACGGGGCTGAACCATCGCGCGACGCCGCTCGTGCCCTTGCGCTGGACGATGAACAAGGTCACCAGGATGACAAGCGCGATCAGCGTCACGTAATGATCGAAAAAGGGCGTGACGAGTTTCAGGCCTTCCACCGCCGAAAGCACCGAAATGGCTGGCGTAATGATGGCGTCGCCGGTGAACAGCGCAGCACCGGCTATGCCGAGAATGAAAATGGCGGTCGACTTTCCGCCGACGGCTTTGCGCGCCAGCGCCATCAGCGCCAGCGTGCCGCCTTCGCCCTTGTTGTCGGCGCGCATGACGAACACGACGTATTTGACGGTCACGACGACAAACAGCGCCCAGATCAGCAGCGAGACGACGCCGATGACATCGGTTTCGTTGACGCTGCCGCGTGACTTCGCGTGAAACAGGGATTCGCGCAGGGCGTAAAGCGGGCTCGTGCCGATGTCGCCGTACACGACACCCACGGAACCGAACGCCAGTGCCAGTAGTCCGGGTTGTCCAGGATGACCGGCGTCCTGACGCCCATGCGGACTGGTCGACGGTAACGCTTCTTGGCCCGGCAACATACGTAAGCCTTGTTTAAAAAAGAGCAGCCCCAGACGCGGCGGCAGCCGTGTTCGAGATCGGAAAGCGATATACTATCTTCCGCGCGGCGGAACAAATCGGCCGTTTCTGCCTGGGGACTTGACGCGAATTGGCGTGGGTTGACCTGAGGTTGACTTGGCTCTTGCCCTCCGCCGGGCAGGCTGGCACAGAAATATGATGTTTGGCTGGAAATTCGCTCTTCCGATCGACGAGGTTTCCGGCGCGCTGCATGCGGCGCTGGCAGCTTCCAGCCGCGTCGTGCTGGTCGCGCCGCCGGGCGCCGGCAAAACCACGCGTGTGCCATTGGAAATGCTGCGCCAGGAATGGGTGGAGGATCGCAAGATCATCGTTCTCGAACCGCGCCGGCTGGCGGCGCGCGCGGCTGCCTTGCGCATGGCGCAGACATTGGGCGAAGAGGTTGGCGAAACGGTCGGTTTGCGCGTGCGGCTGCAATCGCGCATCGGCCCGAGGACGCGAATTGAAATCGTCACCGAAGGCGTCTTCGCGCGTATGATCCTCGACGATCCGGCGCTCGATGGCATTGCGGCGGTTGTCTTCGACGAATTCCACGAGCGCTCCCTTGATGCTGACATGGGGCTGGCTCTGGCGCTCGATGCGCAGGCGGGATTGCGGGAGGATCTGCGCATTCTTGTCATGTCGGCGACGCTCGATGGCGCGCGCGTAGCCGCCTTGCTCGACGACGCGCCGGTCATCCAGAGCGAGGGCCGGGCTTTCCCTGTCGTGACCCATTACGTCGGCCGCGATCCGCGTGCGCGCATCGAGGACGAGATTGTCCGCGTCGTCATGCAGGCCTTGCGCGGCGAAGTGGGTTCGCTGCTGGTCTTCCTGCCCGGCCAGGGCGAGATCGTGCGCACCGCCGAGCGATTGCGCGAACGGATCACCGACGCTTCCGTCGATATCGCGCCGTTGTTCGGCGCCATGGACAGGCGCGCACAGGATCTCGCCATCGAGCCCACCACTTCAGGCCGCCGCAAGATCGTGCTCGCCACATCCATTGCCGAGACCTCGCTCACCATCGAAGGCGTCCGCATCGTCATCGACAGCGGCCTGGCGCGCGTGCCGCGCTATGAGCCGGATATCGGCCTGACGCGGCTGGAGACGGTGCGCGTCTCCCGCGCCGCCGCCGACCAGCGTCGCGGCCGCGCCGGCCGCACCGAGCCGGGCGTCTGCTACCGGCTGTGGGAAGAGGCAGCGACGGGCGCCCTGCAGCCCTATGCGACGCCGGAGATTCTCGCCGCCGATCTTTCGTCGATGATGCTCGATCTCGCCGAATGGGGCGCGCGCGATCCGGCGTCGCTGCGCTGGCTCGATCCACCGCCGCAGGCCGCGGTCAACGAGGCGCGCAATCTGCTGCGATCGCTCGGCGCGCTCGACGCTGAAGGCGCGATCACGGAAGGCGGCCGGGCGATCCGCTCTCTGGCCTTGCCGCCACGTCTGGCGCGGATGGTGGTCGAGGCGGCGCGTGTCGGCGAGGCGGATCTCGGCGCCGACATTGCGGCCGTGATCGTCGAGCGCGGCCTCGGCGGCGATTCGCTTGATGTGTCGGCGCGGATCGAACGCCTGACGCGGGATCGCTCGGCCCGGGCGCAGGATGCGCGGCGTCTCGCGCGCGGCTGGGCCGACAAGGCGCGTTCATTGTCGCAAACTAAAGTGCGAGAAGATTACGATCTTGACCGCATCGGCGCCTTGCTCGCCACCGCCTTTCCGGATCGCATCGCCAAAGCCCGCGGCAAGCCCGGCGAATTCCTCATGGCCAATGGCCGCGGCGCGTCATGCGAGGCCCACGACGTCTTGGCGAAAGCGCCTTATCTCGCCATCGCCGAAGTGTCGGGCAGGGCGGCGGCGGCGCGCATCCTAGCCGCAGCACCGTTGACCGTCCAGGATATCGAGAGCGTTGCCGGCGCTGCTATCGAGACGGCTGACGAAACCAGTTTCGATCGCGCCAGCGCTTCGCTGCGGTTGCGGCGGGTCCGCCGGCTCGGCGCCATTGCGCTTGGCGAACAGCCGCGGCCTGTGATCGGTCCCGATGCCGCGCGGGCACTTGCCGTCGGCATCGCGGGATTGGGCATCGAGCGTCTGCCATGGAGCAAGGCGCAGAAGCAGTGGCGCGACCGCGTTCTGTTCCTCCGCCGGGCGGAAGGCGATATCTGGCCTGATCTCTCCGATGCCGGCCTCGCCGCTGATCCCGCAACCTGGCTCGCGCCTTTCATCGAAGGGCGATCGTCATTGGCGGACATTTCGGCCGATGATCTCGATGCAGCCTTGAAAGCTCTGGTACCGTGGGATCTGGCGCGCAAGCTCGATGCGGAAGCGCCGACCCATTTCGAAGCGCCGACCGGCTCGCGCGTCGCCGTGGACTATGACGCCGAAGGCGGCCCCGTGCTGGCCATTCGCGTGCAGGAACTGTTCGGCCTTTCGCAGCATCCCGCGCTCGCCGGCGGGCGCGTGCCGCTGACCCTGCACCTGCTGTCGCCGGCGCATCGGCCGATCCAGATCACGCGCGATCTGCCCGGTTTCTGGAAAGGTTCATGGAGTGCGGTGAAATCGGAAATGAAAGGCCGCTATCCGCGCCATGTCTGGCCCGACGATCCGGCGAGCGCGACGGCGACCGCGCGGGCCAAGCCGCGCGGGACATAGAGCTGCAAATAAATAATCCCGGCGGCATAGCGGCCGGGATTGTTCATACTATGGATGAGGCCTCAGGCCGCTTGGGCGAACAGGCCACAGGTATCGAGAACCTTCTGGTTGCCGCGCAGGGTCAGCACCTTGAACGCCTTGTGCGCCACCAGGGCGACGACCATGTCGGCATTGGCCGCCGCTTCGAGATCGTTGGTGACGGCGAAGCCCGGCTGCTTCTTGCCCGCAAGCAGGGCCGAGGCGAAGGGATCGATGGCGATCATCTTGCTGCCGAGCTTCGCGTGCAGGGCTTCGGCGATCTCATAGGCCGGGCTCTCACGGAAGTCGTCGACGTCGGCCTTGTAGCTCAGACCGAGGCAGGCGACGGTTCCGCCGGTCCTGGCATGCTCAGTCAGGATTTGCTCGAGCACATAATGCGCCTTGGCATCGTTGACCTGGCGGGCCGTGCGGATCAGCGGCGCGCGTTCTGGCATGCTCTCCCACAGGAACCATGGATCGACGGGAATGCAATGGCCGCCGACGCCAGGACCGGGCGTCAGGATGTTGACTCTCGGATGGCAGTTGGCCAGCTCGATGACTTCCTTGGTGTCGACGCCAAGACCGGCGAACAGCATGGAGAGTTCGTTGGCGAAGGCGATGTTGACGTCACGGAAGGAATTCTCCGTCAGCTTCACCGCCTCGGCGACGCGCGCCGAGGTGATGTGGATCTTGCCGTTGACGAACGAGCGATAGAGCGCGGCGGCCTTTTCGGCGCAGCGCGGCGTCATGCCGCCGATGACGCGGTCGTTCTCGACCAGTTCGGTGATCATGCGACCGGGGATGACGCGCTCCGGGCAATAGGCGACAGCGACATCGGACGTGTCACCCTTCTGGTGCGGGAAGGTCAGATCGTTGCGGCGCTTGGCGAGCACTTCCGAGACGCGATCGCAGGTGCCGATCGGCGACGTCGATTCGACGATCACCAGGTCGCCGGACTTCAGGTGCGGGGCAATGCTCTCGGCAGCCTTGAGCACGAAGGAAAGATCGCAGACCTTGTTGCCTTCGCCATCGGGAACGGCGGGCGTCGGCACGCAGATCATGAAAATGTCGGCGGCCGCAACCTCGGTCGAGGCCGAGAGATGGCCTTCCTCAACCGCGTTGTTGACGAGGGCCTCAAGACCGAGTTCGTGGAAATGGCACTTGCCGGCGTTGATGGTGGCGACCGTGTTGCGGTTGATGTCGACGCCGCGCACATTGAAGCCGCGGGAAGCGGCGAGCGTGGCGGTCGGCAGGCCGATATAGCCGAGGCCGATGATGCAGACGTTCTGGAACCAGGCCTTCCGAGCATAGGTGAAAGGAACGAAATCATGGAGGGATTGCTTCTGGAAATTCATGGTGGCCTCGGTGTCTGATCCGCCAGCCGCAGCGGACTTCGACAACCCCATTTGCACAGGCCATTCCAAAAATAATCGGCGAATTTTTCTTAATTTGAAGCAAGATTACACGGTCATGAGGCGATTCCTCGAAACCCGCTGGTACGTTTTAACACATCGAAAATCCCGTTTTGGGACTTGTGCCAGAGCAGGAAGATTCATCGCGCCGGGGATGCCTCCGGATCAGCGCGCGGTTCCCTCGAGAGCTGCCTTGGTTCGCTCGATAACATCCTTTGGCGTCGCCAATATCTGAACAATCGCGGATTGCACCTCTTCTCCCGTCATCGGATCGAGATCGATCTGCAATCTCCGTGCCTCGGTTATGAAATCATTATCCTTAACGGTGGCATCGAAGGCGCGGCGCAGGATTTCAACGCGCGCATCCGGCACGCCGGGCGGTGCCGCCAGCGGCCGGCTGATGGCGGTGGAGAGCGACAGAAAGCGCGCGATCGGCTCCTTCACCGCATCTCCCTTCACGAGATCGAGAAGCAGCGGCACATCCGGCAGGTCATTATCCTTCTTCATGCCGATCTGGATTAAAGGCACCAACTGCTTGTCCTGCACCGCGCGCGCCATCGTCGCCTTATAGCTCGGCCAGGTATTGGTGCCGCGCCCTTCGATCTCGCCGCGTTCCATGGCGAGGTTGAGCGGGCCGCCGCCCGCGTAGCCGTAGACGACCTTGAAGCGCGTGCCGAGCAGGGCGTTATAGACCGTCGGAATCTGTCCATCGGGCGATCCGGCCCCCGTCGAGCCGACGATCACGTCGCGGCGCTTGGCGTCCTCGATCGTCTTCGTCGGCGACGTATGCCAGACGGCGGTGACGTTCGGCGCCTGGCTGAAATTGCCGATCCATTTGAAACTGCCGAGCGAGGCCTGCAGGCCGGGCTGGCCGGTCGGCTCGTGCACGACAAGGCCCTGACCCACGAGCGTGAGAAACGTGCCGTCCTGCGGCGCCGACTTGGCGGCATGGTTGAACGCGGTAAGGCTGCCGGCGCCCGGCATGTTGAGGACCAGGATCGAAGGGTTGCCTGGAATATGCTTGCCGTAATGCCGCGCCATCATGCGCAGCAAAGTGTCATAGCCACCGCCGGGCGCGGTATGGGTCGACATGGAAATGGTGCGGCCGGCGTAAAAGTCGTCGGCCAGTGCCTGTGTTCTTATGGCAGACGCAATGCACAGCATCGTGAAACATGCGGTCGCGGTTCGCCGGAACATACGGAATCCTCCCGAAGGTTTTCTTATTGGCGGACATTAGACAGGCGACCGCGCTGGCTCAAGCGGCGATAGCGGCGATTTGCGGTGAGGCACGGCGGCGGCTAATGTTTGTCGAAGACAAGCAAGAAAAGCGATCGCCGAGGAAATGCTGCCGGTGTGCCGGCAAGGAGTGAAAAATGGTTTCGTTCGTCCTGCCCGAAGAATTGCGGATGCTGAAGGACAATCTTCGCCGCTATGTCGATGCGGAAATGATTCCCCATGAACGTGACAGCGTCGCGGAGGATGAGTTTCGTCCCGGTTGGCGTGAGCGTTTTCAGGAGGGCATGAAGAAGCTCGGTCTGTGGATGATGGACGTGCCGGAAGAGCATGGCGGCGGCGGACTCGATCTGCTCGCCAAATCGGTGGTCTGGACGGAGCTCGGCCGCACTATCGCGCTGCCGGCGCGCGAAGACCTGATTACCGGTCCGTCGGTGCGCTCGATTCTCTACAGTCTCGAAGGCGAATTGAAGGAGAAATATCTTCTGCCGGTCTTGCGCGGCGACAAGCGCGCCTGCTTTGCTCAGACGGAGCCTGATGCCGGTTCCGATCCGGCCTCGATGCGCACCACTGCCGTGCGAGACGGCAACCATTATGTCATCAACGGCACCAAGCGTTTCATCACCGGCGCCGCGAGGTCGGATTTCATGCAGCTCATGGCGGCGACCGACCGCAGCAAGGGGTCGCGTGGCGGCATCTCCTGCTTTCTTGTCGATATGGACACGCCTGGCGTCAGACTTGGTGCGCAATATCAAACCATGATGGGCGACAAGCCGTGGGAGATCGTGCTCGACAACGTCCGCGTGCCGGCCACCAATCTCGTCGGCGAGGAAGGCAAGGGCTTTTCGCTGGCGCAGAAATGGCTCGGCGCGGGCCGCGTCAAACATGGTGCGCGCGCCGTTGGCGTCGCCGAGCGCTCGCTCGAAATGGCGACCAGCTACGCCAAGCAGCGCGTCACCTTCGGCCGTCCGCTCGCCGATCGCCAGGGCATTCAATGGAAGCTGGCCGATATGTATATGGAGCTTGAGGTGGCGCGCATGCTGGTGTGGCGTGCCGCGTCCCTCATCGACCAGGGCGAAGAGGCACGGGTCGAGGCTTATCACTGCAAATATTACTGCGACGAGATGGCCTTCCGCGCCATCGACACCTGCATGCAAATCCACGGCGGCATCGCGCTCACCACCGACCTGCCGATCGAGCGGATGTGGCGCCAGCAGCGCAGCTATCGCATCACCGAGGGCGCCAGCGAGGTCATGCGCACGGTCATCGCCCGCCATGTGGTGAAGGCGTATGGATAGGTCGTTCAGATCGTCGCGGGCTGTCCACTCACCGGCCGATGGCCGCGTGACCGGCTTTTGGGCTTCCTAAAGCCGGTCCGGGGTAATAAAACGCAATTCAGACCAATCAAGGATCGGCAGAAGGACAGGAAATGACCCAACGCAAGCCATTCATCGTCGGTATTGGCGGTACCACCCGCACGGGCTCGTCTTCGGAGCAGGCGCTGGCTTTGGCCCTCGGCTACGCCCGCGAACAGGGCGCCGAGACGAAAATGTACGGCGGCAACGACCTGCTTCTTCCGATGTATGATCCTGATCCGGGCACGATGACAGAGGCGGGGCGTCACCTGATCGAGGACCTGCGCAAGGCAGACGGCATCATCCTGTCGTCGCCCTGCTATCATGGCGGCGTGTCCGGCCTCGTCAAGAATGCGATCGACTATACCGAGGAAATGCGCGCCGACCCGCGCGTCTATTTCGACGGCCGCGCCATCGGCGCCATTGGCGTCGGCTACGGCTATCAGGGCCCCGGCATGGTATTGTCGCAACTGCGCCAGATCGGCCATGCGCTGCGCGGCTGGAACGTGCCGCTCGGCATCGCCGTCAATTCGGCCGTGGTCAAGTTTCAGGACGGCAAATGTTCCGAACCGGCGATCGCCAAGCAGATCGAGATCATGGCCGGCCAGGTCGTCCAGCACGCCAAGAACTTCATGGTCGCGTGACGGCGGTTTGTTAGCGGGAAGTTGCCCGGTTCATCCCGGGCAATTTCCACCAAAACGTCGAAAACGAACTCGAAGCCGACGAACCTGCGCCGTATTTCCGCCTCGAAGCCTCGGGATTTTCCAGCCTCACGATCTCATCGGAGGCTGCACTGTGACGATGGAAACCAGGATAGAGAAGGCGGCAACGTCGGCGGGAACATCGCCCTGGGTGGCACTGCTTCCGTTGGGGTTTATCGCCGTCGGCATCGGCGCCATCGGCTTTGCCGCCAGCCTGTCCGTCCGGGCCCGTCCCGCGCCCGTCGTCGCAATTCCAGCCCCCGTTGCCGCCGCGCCGATCTCGCCGCGCGAGGAAGCGCGGCTGGCGGAGCAGATCACGGCCTTTGCCCTCGGCAAGGTCGCGCCGGAACGGTTCGAGGTCGATCTGCGCGATGTGTCGCAGCGGCCATCCGAAGCTCCGCGCATCAGCGCCAAGCTGGCGCAACGCAAAGCCGATAAATCGGCAATGAAGGCGGCCACCGTCCTGCCGCCGCCGCGACCCGCGAGCCTCGTGGCGTCGGCCCCATCGCGACCGCGGCCGGCCACCGTCGTGGCATCGGTCGCGCCGCAGCCGTCGCTGATCCCCGTCGGCTTCGTGCCGCCGGCCGATGTCGAGCCCAAGCCGGGCGTTTTGGCCCAGATGGCGAATTACGTACCGTCGCCGCGCCGCATGCTGAGCGACGCCGTGAGCGACGCCTGGAGCCTCGGCGGCAAGGTCGGCCGGCTCATTCCAGGCATCTGAAAGCGCAAAGCGGCATTGATTTTGTTCGGCGGATTTCAATCCGGTCGAAATCATGTACCTATGTTCCCGGCGCTTGAATCGGGAAGGATCTGTTGGGACCGCACATAGAGATCGCTGACTATCGGGAGACCCTGCTGTTTCTCGTCACCGCCGGCGTCGTGGTTCCCCTGTTCCGGCGGCTGCGGATCAGCCCCGTGCTCGGCTTCATCGCTGCCGGGCTGTTCCTGGGTCCTTACGGACTTGGCCGTTTCGCCCATCTGCATCCCTGGATCGCGGCAATCAGCCTGTCCGACATCGAAGGCCTGGCCAAGGTTTCCGAACTCGGCGTCACCTTTCTGCTGTTCATGATCGGCCTCGAACTGTCGTTCGAGCGCTTGAGCCGCATGCGCAAACTTGTATTCGGGCTCGGTGCGCTGCAGGTCTTTGTCTCCGCCATTGCCATCGCGCTGGCGGCGTTCTGGTTCGGCCAGAGCGCGCCCGCCTCGGCCATCATCGGCGGCGCGCTGGCGCTGTCGTCCACCGCCATTGTCGTGCCTGTGCTTGCCGAGCGACGGCGCATGAATACAGGAGCCGGCCGCGCCACCTTCTCGATCCTGCTGTTTCAGGATCTGATGGTGGCGCCCTTCCTGTTCATGGTCGCCATGCTCGATCCGCGCGCCCACGCCAATGTCGGGCTTGGACTGATCTCGGCCATTCTGCCGGCCATGCTGGCGCTCGGCGTGATCGTCGGCCTCGGCCGGCTGATCCTGCGTCCGCTGTTCCGCCATGTGGCGGCAGCGCGCTCGACCGAATTCTTCATGGCAGCCTGCCTGCTGGTCGTGCTGGGTACCGGCGTGGCGACGGCGCTGGGCGGCCTGTCCATGTCGCTTGGCGCCTTCATCGCCGGGCTTTTGTTGGCGGAGACAGAGTTTCGCCGCGAGATCGAAGTCACCATTGAGCCCTTCAAAGGCCTGCTGCTCGGCCTGTTTTTCGTCTCGATCGGCGCCGGCCTCGATCTGTCCTATGTGTTCAACCGGCCCGTCGAAACGCTTGGCCTCGCGCTGGTGTTGATCGCAGGCAAGGCGGCGCTGCTCTTTGGCATCGGGCGCATGGTCGGACTATCGACCCCGGTGGCGCGCGAAACCGCACTGTTGATCGGTCCCGGCGGCGAATTCGCTTTCGTCATGGTTGGCGCTGCCGTGGCAGAGGGGGCGATCGCGGCGGTCACCGGTTCGCAAGTGATGCTGGCCGTGACACTTTCGATGGTCGCCATCCCGGTGGTCGCTGCCATCGCATTCAAACTGGCGCCGCCGCGCGTCGAACCCAAGATCGACAACGAGGGTCTGGCGCCTGCAGATGAAGCGGCGGGACGGATCATCATCGTCGGTTACGGCCGGGTCGGCAGGCTCGTCGGCGACATGCTTTTTCGTCACAAAATTTCCTACATCGCCGTCGACGACGATGTGAAGCTCGTGCAGCGCGAACGCGAGCAGGATAAGGACAAGAAAATCTATTGGGGTGATGCGACGCGACCCGATTTCCTGACGAAATGCGGCATTGCCACCGCGCGCGGCATTGTCGTGACGATGGATGCGCCGAAGGCGGTGGAAGAGGTCATCCAGGTGGCGCATAAGGCGCGCGCCGATCTCACCATTGTTGCCCGTGCGCGCGATGCCACTCACGCCACCCATCTGTATGAAATCGGTGCGACCGACGCGGTGCCGGAAACCATCGAGGCAAGCCTGCAGCTTGCTGAAGCCGTGCTCGTCGACATCGGCGTGCCGATGGGACTGGTGATCGCGTCTATCCACGACAAGCGCGATGAATATCGCGCCCTGCTGCAGCCCAAGAACGACGGCGCCCGCCAGCGCCGCGCCATCCGCATGTCGACGCGGGTCAAGGCGATGGGCCGGCCGGCGCGGACGGAAAAAAGCGAGTAGCTTTAAGCCTTCTCCGGCAAACGGGAGAAGGATTCACGCGCGCTTCAACGCTGCCTGCCTGATCGCCGTCAGGGTCGTCGCCGGCGTAATCGCCTCGCGATCGATCTTCACATGCACGATGGCGGGCTTGCCGGCAGCGACGGCGCGTTCGAACGCCGGGGCGAACTCTTCCGTCTTGATCACCGTCTCGCCATGACCGCCGAAGCCGCGGGCCAGCGCCGCAAAATCGGGTGAGTTGAGCAAGGTCGCCGAAACGCGGCCGGGATATTCGCGCTCCTGATGCATGCGGATCGTGCCGTACATGCCGTTGTCTATGACAATGACGACAATCGCCAGATTGTATTGCACGGCGGTGGCAAATTCCTGTCCGTTCATCAGGAAACAGCCGTCGCCCGCAAAGCTGACGACCATGCGCTCGGGGCGCACGCGCTTGGCGCCGACGGCTGCGGGCAGGCCGTAGCCCATCGAGCCGGACACCGGCGCCAGCAGGCCGCCGAACTGCCGGATGCGCAGATAGCGGCCCACCCAGATGGCGTAATTGCCGGCACCGTTGGTGACGATGGCGTCGGCCGGAAGGCGCTTGCGCAGCCATAGCATGATCTCGTTGAGCTGCACATCGCCCGGAATCTTGGCATCGAGGTTGGTGAAGGCGAGATAAGCTTCGCGCGCCGCTTTGGTCTCGCCGCGCCACACGATCTCTTTCAACTCTTCAAGCATCGGCAGCAGAGCACAGAACGCCTGCGGTGTCGCATTGATCGCCAGCGCCGGCTGATAGACGCGGCCCAGTTCCGTGGCATCGGCATGCACATGCACGAGCGTCTGCCGCGGCATGGGAATATCGAACAGCGTATAGGCCTGCGACGGCACCTCCGCCATGCGCCCGCCGACCAGCAGCACCAGATCCGCATCGGCGATGCGCTTCACCAGGGCCGGATTGGCGCCGAGACTCAACTCGCCGCAATAGTTCGCGTGTTCCGCATCAAACAGCATGGTGCGGCGAAACGAGGTGACGACGGGAAGGTCAAACTTCTCCGCGAAGGCTCGAAATGATTTGCAGGCCTCGGCCGACCAGTCGCTGCCGCCGAGGATGGCAATGGGGCGCCTGGCCTTTGCCAGCATATCCTGCAGGCGCGCCATCTCGCCCAGGCCCGGATGGATATGCGCCGGCTCGACGCGTGCTGCATCCGCCGCGTTCGCCGTCTCGACCAGCATGTCTTCGGGCAGCGAGATGACGACGGGGCCGGGGCGTCCCTGCATGGCCACACGGAAGGCGCGCGCCACCACTTCGGGGATGCGTGCCGGGTCGTGGATCTCGCTCACCCATTTTGCGGTCGAACCGAAGAAGGCTTCGAAATTCATTTCCTGAAAGGCGCCGCGTCCCAGCATGCCGCGCTCGACCTGGCCGATGAACATGACGAGGGGAATAGAATCATGTTCGGCGATATGAATCGCATGCGCTGCATTGGTCGCGCCGGGGCCGCGCGTGACGAAGACGACGCCGGGCCGGCCGGTCAGCCGCGCCGAGGCGTCGGCCATGATGCCGGCGCCGGTTTCCTGGCGGCAGACGGTGATCTCGATCCTGGCGTCGTGGAAGGCGTCGAGCACGGCGAGATAGGATTCGCCCGGCACGCAGAACACATGGTCGACGCCCTGGATCGTCAGCTGGTCGACGAGTATTTGCGCGCCCGTGCGGGCATTGGTCGCTGTCACCGGTCTAGCCTCCCCAGGCCTTGTCGTTGAGAACATCAGCCGTGTGTTCGCCGAGATCGGGCGCCGGTCGCTCTGCCGCTGCCGGCTGCCCATCGATGACGATGGCCGAGCGCACGCCCGGCGTCGTGCCGCCCCTGGCGCGCGGGTTGGACGTATCGACTCTCATGCCGCGTGCAATGACCTGCGGGTCGGCAAACACGTCTTCGATGGAATTGATCGGGCCCGCCGGCACCGAGGCGGCGTCGAGCTTGGGCAGCAGGTCGGCGCGCGTGAACTTGCGCGTCAGTCCATGCAGGATGCCGGTCAGTTCGGCGCGGCGTTGCACGCGGTCCTTGTTGGCGAGAAAGCGCGCGTCGCTGGACAGACCCGGTGCGCCGAGGATGTCGCACAGCTTGCGGAACTGCCCGTCATTGCCGGTGGCGATGATGATGTCGCCATCGGCGACGGGAAACACATCATAAGGCACGAGATTGGGATGGCCATTGCCCATGCGGGGGCCGAGCTTGCCGGAAACGAAATAGTTCAGCGCCTGATAGCCGAGGACCGCGACCTGCGAATCCAGCAACGCGCAATCGATATAGGCGCCTTCGCCCGTCTCCGCGCGCCGGATGAGTGCCGCCTGCACGGCATTCGCCGCATAGAGCCCGGTGAAAATATCGGCGATCGCGACAGCAGACTTCAGCGGCGGTCCGTCCGGCGTGCCGGTCATGTGCATCACGCCGCCCATGCCCTGCACCAGAAAGTCATAGCCGGCGCGCGGCGCATAGGGGCCTGTCTGGCCGAAACCGGTGATCGAGCAGTAGACGAGCTTCGGATTGACCTGTTTCAGGCTCTCGTAGTCGAGCCCGTATTTCTTCAGCCCGCCGAATTTGAAGTTCTCGATGACCACATCCGCATGCAAGGCGAGCTTGCGCACCAGCGCCTGGCCCTCCGGCGTTTCGAAATCCGCCTCGATGCTGCGCTTGCCGCGATTGCAGCCGTAGAAATAGGCCGCGGCCATCGGCTCCCCGTCGGCGCCCTCGACGAAGGGCGGTCCCCATTGGCGCGTGTCGTCGCCGGCGCCCGCGCGCTCCACCTTGACCACGTCGGCGCCGAGATCCGCCAGCAACTGGCCGCACCACGGGCCGGCAAGAATGCGGGCGAGTTCAAGAACGCGAATGGAAGCAAGAGGTCCGGTCATGATGTCGTGTGCAGCCGCCTGGATGGAAATCAGGCACCCTGTCTAGCCGGGAAAGGGCCGGGGCGCCATATGAGGCCTATGCGCGCACGCCCACCCGCAGTCCCGGCGCCGGCCGCTCCTGAAGAACCTCGCGGCGGAAGCGGAACAGCGCCGCGGGCCGCCCGCCCGTGCTATGGGTGGTGCCACCGGTCGCCTCGACCACGGCGGAATTTTCGACGAAGCGGCGGAAGTTCTGCTTGTGCAGCCGTCTTCCTTCCAGCGCCTCGGCGGTGCGCTGCAGCGCCGTCAGGGTGAAACTTTCCGGCATCAGTTCGAAGATCACCGGCCGGTATTTCATCTTGGCGCGCAACCGGCCCATGGCGGTGGCGAGGATGCGGCGATGGTCGTCGCGCATCGGTTCGCCGAGCGGCCCCGCCTCGTCGATCAGCGGGCTGGCGCGGCCATCGCGGCGCGCTTCCTCGACGAGGCCCGCTTCATAGAGCAGTTGATAGCGGTCGAGCACGTTCTCGTCGTTGAAGCGGCCGCCATCATCTTCGAACAGCATGCGCACCCGGTCTGTCCGCGTCAGGCCATAGGCATTGGGACGGTCGGGATCGCGCGCCGCCCACTTGTGCAGGGCCGGCACGATCTTGCCGTCGACCATCGCCGGTTTCTTGCTGCGCCAGTCCTCCCACGGGAAAAATCCGTACCAGGGCCGGAAGCTGGCGCCGGACGCCATCTCCTCCTTGTGGGCCAGCCGCGTGAGGGCCAGATAGCCGACCGAGACCACATGCGGCTTGCGGTCCTGCGCCTCGGCGTGACGGCCGCGATCGCCGAATGTGTAGAGCTGCTCGACATAACCGAGCGGCACGCCCGTCTGCTCGCCGACCCAGGCGCGCAGTCCGATATCGAGCGTGCGATGGGATAGCGGGTCGAATGGACCCGACGGCAGCGCCGCCTCGCCGCGATTGCGCCCGGCGTTGGCGACAAGAATCGCCGGATCGCCGCCCGCGACCGCGACAATGGCCGCGGTGAGATTGATCTCAACCGGCAGGCTGCGGGTCGGGATGGCTTTCTTCATCTCAATCCAGTTCCAGCACGAAGGGCACGCCTTCGTAGCATGATTCACCGGTTCCGATAGCGCTGACGGCCGCGCTCATGCGCCCGCCGCGCGCCAGCACCGTATCGGCCAGCGCCACGAGGCGCGCATTCGGTGTTGCTGTCGGCGAACGTTCGCGGATCAGGCGGGCGACGCCGGCCTCTTCGCGAGCCGGCCGCAGGGCGCAGGCCGTGATGAAGGCCGCTGCCGTCGAGCGGCTGACGCCCGCATAGCAATGGATCAGCAGCGGTTCGCGCTGGTCCCAGCGATTCACGAAGCCGAGCAATTCGTCGATGTGCTCGGCACCCGGCAGGGTGTGCCCGTCCATCGGTTCGATGATGTCGGACATGGAGAGAAACAGGTGCCGGTCGACGTGAATGTCGCCAGGGCGCGTCACCGGATAGGCGGGATTGATTAGCGTGATCATGCTGCGCGCGCCGGTCTGGCGCACGGTGTCCTCGATCTTCGCCAGCGAACAAACATGAATGCGTGGCATGGCCGTTTCCTAAGCTGGGTGGTTCATGGCGGATTCGAGTTCGGCGAATCGCGCCAGGAACAGATCCTTTGCGCTTGTCGCATCCATTGGCGACACAAGTGCGTCCAGATTGCGCAGGGCAAGCCGCGGACGTCCGAAAAATTGTTCGGCCTCCGCAATTGTGAACCCGGCAAGGCGTGTCGCCTCGATAAAGGCCGCGGCCTTGTCGGCCTGTTTGGTGATAGTGAGGAGCGCTGCGGGCGTCGCTGCGGGCAGGGCGAAACGCATATGGATCGCCGCGAGAATGCGGTTCTCGACCGCCTTGTAGTCATGGCCGATGACAGCCTTGAACGGCGAGATCATGTCGCCGATGACATATTCCGGTGCGTCGTGCAGCAGCGCCATCATGCGCCAGCGCGCCGGCATGCCGGGATCGAGGTCGGCGGCGATGCTCTCGACGAGAACCGAGTGCTGGGCGACGGAAAAAATCTGCGCGCCCGTCGTCTGGCCGTTCCAGCGCGCCACGCGCGCCAGGCCATGGGCGATGTCTTCGATCTCGACATCGAGTGGCGAAGGGTCAAGCAGGTCGAGACGCCGCCCCGACAGCATGCGCTGAAATGCGCGCGGGGCCGGCGCGGGACGCTTCGCCATTTATTTTTTACCCCGAGTGTTGCCCCCGGTAGTCGGCCGGTAGGCAAGCGCGGCACATTTGGCGTTGCAATGGCAGCCGACGAGATGATCGTTGACCATGCCGACAGCCTGGCAGAAGGCGTAGACGATCGTCGGTCCGCAGAAATTGAAGCCGCGCGCCTTCAAGTCCTTGGAGATCTTCTTCGACAGATCCGTTTCAGCCGGAATCTGGCTAATGGTCTTGCGATTGGTCTGCTGCGGCTTGCCGTCGAAAAAGTCCCACAGATAGTCGGAAAAGCCCTTGTCTGCCTCGATGTCGAGCCAGGCCTGCGCCGATTTCACCGTGCTCTCGATCTTGGCGCGGTTGCGCACGATGCCCGCATCGAGCATCAGCTTCTCGACCTTCGCCGGCTTGTAGCGGGCAATCTTTGCCGGCTCGAAACCGTCGAATGCTTTGCGGAAAGCCTCGCGTTTGCGCAGGATGGTGATCCACGACAAGCCGGCCTGAAAGCCGTCGAGAATGAGCTTCTCGAACAGGGCGCGGCTGTCCCATTCGGGCACACCCCATTCATCGTCGTGATAGGCGACATAGAACGGATCCTGGCCGGGCCATGGGCAGCGGGCAAGGCCGTCGGTATGGAGAATGTGAGTGCGTGACTTTTCCTGCGTCATTGGATTGGTTTAGCGCGATGCAGGGGAGGATTGGAAGTCTGCAGGCAGGTGCGACCGGCGAAGGTGGGGACAAATCCCTTGTCAGCCGCCAGATGGTAACATAATTGTTACGCATCATGCATGTCCTCGATGCTCTCGGAAATCCCGTGCGCCGCGCCATCCTGCAAGAACTGCGCGCCGGACCGCGTGCGGTCGGCGACATCGCGTCGGGACTTCCCATCAGCCGGCCGGCCGTGTCGCGCCATCTGCGCGTGCTGGAGGATGCCGGTCTCGTGCAGGCCCGGGAAGAGGGCGCCCGCAACATCTATTCCATTCGCATGCAGGGCTTTGCCAGCGTCCGGGACTTCGTCGACGATTTCTGGGATACGGCCCTTGCCCGCCTTGAGGAGCTTGCCCGGCAATGATCGTCAAATCCGTGGTTCTGCCCCTGTCTGCCGCTGCGGCGTTTCAGCTTTTCACGCAGAAGATCAGTCAATGGTGGCCAGCCGATCGTCGCCATAGCCAGGATCCGACAAGCGAAATTTTTCTGCTCGAAAGCGGCCGTTTCTATGAACGCTCCGGTGATGGACGCGAGGTCGAGCTTGGTCATGTCCGCTCCTGGGATTTTCCAAGCCGGATTCTCCTCGATTTTTTCATCGCCACCAGCCCCGAGCAGCCGACGCAGGTGGAGATCACATTCGCGACCCTCGGGAGAGGCACCGAGGTCACCGTCGTGCACGGGCCGAAGCCCTCCAGCGAGGCGTTGTGGACCCAGCGGGCGCCGCGCTACGAGCGGTCCTGGGATGCCGTGCTGGCGGGCTTGGTCCAGGCGACAGCTTAGCAGCATCTTGCCTTTCGTAACTTCCATGTTACCATTAGCGACAGCTGCTGATGGCTGACAGGGAACGTTGAGCGATATGGCCCAAGGAATAGGAACACGGGCGAAACCCTGGGTTCTCAAAACGCCGAGCGGGCAATCCGAGTTTATGGCCTGGCGCGACGAGGCGGCCGGTCCGCCGGCGCTCGTCGTGCAAGTCGGCAAGACCGAGCTGCGCTATCAGTTGCGCTGTCTCGATGATCTGGCGAAGATGCTGAACGCGCATGGGGATTGGATGCCGCTCGGCAGCGCCGACGAGCAGAAGCCGGCGGCGGAAGGCACGGTCGAAGCCTGGGCACGCGCGCCCGGCAACCCGGTCAAAGGCTGGTACGGTTTGAAGAAGGGCTTGCGCGGTCGCTTCGCCAACTATGTGCCGCCGGTGATGGAAGTGCTTGGACTGGCGGAGGTCGAGCATAACGCCAAGAACAATCGGATGAGAACAATCGGATGAGGGGGAAGGCGCCATGACGACAGATCTCAGATACCTCGCCTATACGGCGATCCTGACGGCCGCTTTGTGGATTCCTTATGTCGTGTGCCAGGTGAGGACGAACGGCTTCCTGCAGCCGCCGAACTACGTCGACCCCACCGCGCGGCCGGTGCCGCTCTGGGGCAAACGCGCCGACCGCGCCTATCTCAATGCAGTGGAAGTGTTTGCGCCGTTTGCGGCGCTGGTGATCGTTGCGCACCTCGCCGGCAAGGCCAATGCGATGACGGCCTTCTGGGCGATGAGCTTCTTCTGGCTGCGGGTCGCGCACGCCGTCGTCTATCTGCTGGCTATCCCTTATGTGAGAACGGCGCTCTTCACGCTCGGCTTCGTTTCGGTCGCCGGACTCTTCTGGGAAGTGATCAAGTAGCTGCAACGGGTCAGGCAGAGGCCTGGCGGTTCGACGGTGCGAACGCAAGAAGTCGCGCCATGCCGCGAAAGCCCGTCGTTCCGGCTATTTGCGATCCGTTATATGGGGCAGGCCGCTCTTCACCCAGGCGTCGAGGCCGCCCTCGACGACATAGGCCTCGCAGTCGGCCTTGCCGGCGAGCGTGGCGGCATTGGCGTTGGTCCGCATGCCGCTCTTGCAGTGAAAGATCACGGCGCTGGCATCCTTCGGCAGATCAATGGTGGCGATCTTTGAAAGCGCTGCAGGGAGCGTGCCGGGAATGCGGATGCGCGCCCGTTCGTCCGCCTCGCGGATATCGACCAGAACGGCGCCCTTGGCCACGAGGTCGGCGGCGGCTTGCGGGCTGATGGATTTAAGGCTCATGTCAGGTTTCTCCTTCAGGGGGGCAGAAGACGCGTTCCAACGATTGCATCAGTCGCAGAGCGCGGGGATCAGCGACGCGGTAATGGACGTTCAGGCCTTCCTTGCGCGTGGCGAGCAGGCCCCCCGCGCGCATGAGGGCCAGATGCTGCGAGAGTGCCGACTGGCTCAGCCCAACGGCCTCCGTCAGCCGCGCCACCGTCATTTCACCGGCCTGCGCCAGACGGCACAGGATGATGAGACGACGTGGATTGGCCATCGCCGCAAGCATGCCCGCGACGTCCTCGGCTTTGCGTTCAAGATCGGTGGTCGAAATCGTGTCCATATATATCAGTCATATCTAAATTAGATACATCTAATATAGTGGATCGCTGAAACAGTTCAAGCCGAATCTGCGGATTTCCCTCCGCCGCCATCCACCGCCGAGCGATAGCGCTGCAGCATGCGCCGGAACGTCGAAAGCAGCGTCTTCTCGATCTCCGGCCGGCGTTCGAGCCGGCTGATGACAAAGCCCGCGGCCTCGATGGTCGACAGTCCCTCGCGCCGCGGTTCCTTGCGCAATTTGCCGTAGAGCGAGGGTTGCGACGGCCGCAAGGCTAGCCGTTTGCCCTTCAGCACCCAGGCGTTGCGCCACCACATGGCCTTCGCCTGGCTCCAGGTGCCGTCGAATACCACGATGCCCTCGATATCGGCCAGGCCGCGTTTCTGGTCTTCCATCGGCTTGCCATGGCGGTCGAGGACAGTGATTTCCGCCCCGGCGGGACTGTCCTCCGGCTGGCTCGCACCGAGATGCAGGATCGCCCAGCGCTTCGGATCGGCCTCGCGGCCAAGGGCCGCGGAGAGGCTCGGCCACGACAGGCCGATCTTGAAGGTTGAGCGGCTGAGCTGCAGCGCCGCCACCCGCGCCGTGCCCAGCGTCTTGTCCTGCTCCTGGGGGTGCTGCAGCACCAGAAGTTCGACGCGGTTGTCGATCGGCGTGATGCTGTCGCAGACGCAAAGCGGCGCCGGCTTGCCGCAGCTTTCGCATACGGGCTCGTCCTCGAAGGTGGGGACTGGCTTGCGGGCAGGCGCGGACCGTTTGGCGAAATGCGAGGAGGGGCGGGTCGCCATGCTAGCGTCCGCCGCCGAGATAGGTGAGCGCGACGGCGCCGGCGGTGATCGGACCCATGGCTTCGGCGAAGCGGTCGAGCCGCACCAGCGCCAACCCTTCTTGTCCTGCGGAAGATCCCATCTGGCCGACGGGCAGATCCCCGGCGCTGATCTCCATTCCCACACCCGGCGCGGGGCCGGAAAATCCCACGCGCACAATGCGTTTGCGCGCCGTGCCGCGGTGTTCGACCCGGGAGACGACCTCCTGGCCGATATAACAGCCCTTTTTGAAATCGACGCCGTGCACCAGGTCCATATTGGCTTCGTGCGGGAACGTGTCGCCGTAAGCGAAATCGGCGCCGCCCTCCGGCACGCCGAGCGCGATGCGATGGGCGGCATAGGCATCGTCGAGCCCGGCAACAACGCCAAGCCGGTCGAGTTCATCGGGCGCGCCGATCACCCGCCAGCCCATGCCTTCGTGGCGTGGATCGGTGAAGGCCAGAGCCTGTGCCGGCGGCGGTGTCTCGCGGAACGCCGCCACAGCCAGGCTGGCGCTTTCATTGGCGATCCGCACGTCGGCGCGCAGTCTGTAGAAGCCGAGCCGCTTCGCCAGGTCGGCCGCCTGGGACGCATTGCAGTCGATCAGCAGCGCGTCACCGTCGGGCGTGACGAAGAAATCGAACAGGATTTTGCCCTGTGGGGTCAAAAGTGCTGCAAACCGGCCCTCGCCCTGTTTCAGGGCTTCGACGTCATTGGTCACCAGGCCCTGCAGGAAACTACGCGCATCGCGGCCGGAAATGCGCAAAACACTACGTCCTCCCAAAAGGGCGGCTCTGGGTTCCATTGCCTGTCCGTTCCGTGCTTGCATCGTCACTGCGCCCTAGTTAATCCGCATGGAAGGAACTGCAAGCTCATAACGTCTGAAGGGGCCCGAAATGGCGCAAACCTACGATCTCATCCTGTCCGGGGGCAATGTCTTCAACCAGGATGGGGCCGGCGATCGCGATGTCGGCGTCATCGGCGGCACGATTGCGGCCATCGGCGACCTGTCGCGCGCCTCCGCCGGCGAGCGGATCGACTGCAAGGGCCTGACCGTGCTGCCCGGCGTCATCGACAGCCAGGTGCATTTCCGCGAACCGGGCCTGACCCATAAGGAAGACCTCGAAACCGGTTCGCTGGCAGCCGTCATGGGCGGCGTCACCGCCGTCTTCGAAATGCCGAACACCAACCCGCTGACGACCAGCGCGGAGGCGCTCGCCGACAAGGTGGCCCGCGGCCGAAACCGCATGCATTGCGATTTCGCCTTCTGGGTCGGCGGCACGCACGAGAACGCCAGGGACATTCCCGAGCTCGAGCGCCTGCCGGGCGCGGCGGGAATAAAGGTGTTCATGGGGTCGTCGACCGGCAATCTGCTGGTCGCCGATGACGGCGGCGTCGGCCACATCCTGTCGCACACGCGCCGGCGCGCCGCCTTCCATTCCGAGGACGAATATCTCTTGGAGGAGCGCAAGCACCTGCGTGTGCCCGGCGATCCCTCGTCGCATCCCATCTGGCGCGATGTGGAGACGGCGCTTCGCTGCACACGGCGACTGGTGCACATCGCGCGCGAACAGCGCGCGATGATCCATGTGCTGCACATTTCAACCGCCGAGGAAATGGACTTTCTCAAGGACCACAAGGACGTCGCCACCGCCGAAGTCACGCCCCATCATCTGACGCTCGACGCCAGCCTCTACGCAACGCTGGGCACGAAACTGCAGATGAACCCGCCGGTGCGCGAGGCGCGCCATCGCGATCACATCTGGTGGGCGCTGTCGCAAGGCATTGCCGATGTGCTCGGCTCTGATCACGCGCCGCATACGCTGGAGGAGAAAGCCAAGCAATATCCCAACACGCCCTCAGGTATGACCGGCGTGCAGACGCTGGTGCCGGTCATGCTCGATCATGTGAACGCCGGCCGCCTGTCGCTGGCGCGTTTCGTCGATCTGACCAGCGCCGGGCCGCAGCGCATCTTCCAGATCGCCCGCAAGGGACGCATCGCCGTGGGCTATGATGCCGACTTTACGATCGTCGACATGAAGCGGCGCGAGACGATCACGGATGCATGGATCGCCTCGCGCTGCGCCTGGACGCCCTACGACGGCAAGACCGTCACCGGCTGGCCCGTCGGCACCATCATCCGCGGCGCAAGAGTCATGTGGCAGGGCGAACTGGTTACCGCGGCGCGCGGCGAACCGGTGCGGTTCAACCAGGCCTTATAAGCCTTCGCCCGCAAGGCGGAAGAAGGTGGCCTTGCGCAGCGAGGTCGGATGAGGGTGGGGCGCCCAGCCTATGACCGTGGCTTCGGGAGATAAAGATCCCAGCACGGTGTCAGCGCGACCTTACGGCGGTTTTCCAGCGCCGGGCGGAAGCCGTCGAGGATCTGTTCGCGAAAACTGGTGACGGGACAGGTCGGTACCAGGATCGCCGGAACGTTCGCCACATCGGCCATGGCCTCCGCCTGCAGCGCCGGGAAGGTCCGCGTCGGATCGATGCCGATGGCGATGTTGCGCACCGGACGGCGGTCGAGGATGTAGGGGAAGGGATCGACGAAATCGATCGAAAGAAGGCTGTCGAAATGGACGTTGTTCGCCGCCTCATAGGCGACGATGGCGCGGGCCGCCGCATCGACGTTCAACAGCCATGCGACCTGAAAATCCGGTTCCGCATGCAGCGCCTGCGATGGCAGCTGGTTCTGTTTGGCGAGCGAGACGTAGCTGTCGCGAAATTGGGCATAGTGAGCGTTGAGGATCTCGGCGCGATCGATGAGTTCTTTTTTGGCGCTGGCGCGACCGATGCGATCGAGATAAGTCGTCGGCAAAGGCGTATAGGCGCCGGCGGCAATCACCGCGCGCGCGCTGCGGTAAAGCGTATGCAGGGCAATCGGCAACGAGATTGCTGCAATCAATAGAATGACGACGGGACGCATCTTGTTGTCGCTGGTTTTCCAGCGGCACAGAATGCGCAGCAGGACCGGCCAGACGAGCAGATATTCCTGGCTGCCGGTGTTCTGGGTCTCGAACACGGTGGCGCCGATGAAGGTGACGGCCAGCCAGACCGGATCGGTGTTCAGAAGCGCTCGCGCCCTGGCGATCCACGATGCGTCCCGGCGGGTCGGCAAAGCGTCAAAGCGGGATAGCGCATGCCAGGTGAGCAGCGCCAGCAGGGCTGCGACGCAGGCGACGACATCGAATTTCAATGTGATGACGCCGAGCAGACGCGGCAGGAACGTATTGCCGTTCATGCTGACCAGTGTGGCGATATCGTTGATATATTCGCTGTACATGCCGTTTGCGGCTTCGATGCAGGCATTGAAGAAGACAAAGCCGGCCAGCGCGGAAACCAGACCAAGCCAGCCGATGCGGCCGCAGACCCAGGCGAAGAGGAGCAGGACAAGGGCAATGACGACGCCGGTCACCTTGATGAACAGAAGCGCCGTGAGCAGGACAGCGAGCAAGGTCGCCAGAACGATGGGAGAGCGCACGAACAGCAGCGCCGAAACCAGCACGTACAGCAGCAGCATCGATTGCCGGTTGTAATTGCCGAACGCATCGAACGACGACGACGGATAGGCTTCGATGCCGTTGATCGGCAGAAAGCCGAAAATCAGGAACGGAATCAGAAGGCCGAGCGCCCGGGCGCGGGATGTGCGGTCGACACCCCTCAGGATGACAGCCATGCACGGCGCGGCGATCACGAGGATGCTCCACTGCACCGCGAGAATGGGATGGGCTTGCGGCCAGATCGTTTTCACGGCGGCGAAAAGATAATAGCCGAGACCGCCGACCGGCGTGAAGAAATCGGTGTGCGGCACCTGGCCAAACGCGAGCCGCTGCGCCGCGTCGTAGTAAACGACGATATCCCAATAGTTGGCGCCGACCGATAGCCTGATCGGCAGCGCGAGTAGCACCATGGCAACGACGCAGCATCCGCCCAGCCAGAGCAGCGGCGACGTCCAGGAAGACGTGGCGTGCCAGACCTTTCCCGAAGCCGAGGCCGGAATGCTGCTGCTATCGAACACTTGGACCTACCCCACGAACATGCGATGCGCGGCTGGTTGGCCGGATCGTCTTGATGATTGGCCTGCTGCCGTTCTCAGTCCCAGTCTCTTGCTGAATGCGGATTCGGCCAGCGGGTCGATGAACGGCGCCATGTCGCGCCAGTTTGGAAACGAGGCTTCGAAGACCGCGAGCGGCATGCGGCTGTCTTTGTAGGGATTGACCGCGCCGTCCGCCGCGAGCGTTATGGTGTCGAGTTGCGCCAGGAGTCGATCCGTCGCCTCGCCGATGTTGGGGAAATCCAGCGCCAGGGTGACGCCGCGCCGCGCGAACGACAGCAGGCCTGCTGCGGGCGTGTCGCCGAAGGCTTTCAGCACGCTGACGAAGGAATACAGGCCCGCCTTGTGCGCCGCGGCGAGAATCTCGCCGACTGCACCCTCGGCTGTTTCATGCGGTAGGACGCATTGATGCTGATGGAAGCCGCGCCGGCCATAGATGCGGTTCCAGCCGGCGATGCCGTCGAGGGGATAGAAATATTTGCGATGCCCGCGCCGACGCACGCCTTCGGATCCGGCGGCGAAATTGAGTTTGTTGAGCAGGCTGATGGTGCCTGGCCGCATTGGCGAGACCGGCGGCGTGAACGGTATGCCGAGGCGCGGACCGCCGGCGAAAGGTTCGATGACGCTGTCGCTGGCATGGTTGGCGCGCATGAAAAGACCGCGCCCGCACTTCGCGCCGCGCGCCGAACTGTCGATCCAGGCGACCGAATATTCGAAATCACAGTCGCTCTGCGCGCTGAGCCTGAGGAATTCGGCGATCGACCCGAACCTGATCGTCTCCTCGATGACATCGGGTGTCGCGGTCTGCTTCAGGGCGATCTCGACCCATGTGACCAGTCCGGTCAGTCCCATGCCGCCGATCGTGGCAGCGAAGAAGTCCGCATGGCTGCTTCTCGAACACACCCGCCGTGTGCCATCCGAGCGCACGAGTTCGAAGGCGCGTACGTGGTGGCCGAAGCTGCCGGCGCGATGGTGGTTCTTGCCGTGGACATCGTTGGCGAGCGCCCCGCCGAGGCTGACGAAGCGCGTGCCCGGCGTCACCGGCAGGAACCAGCCCAACGGCACGATATGATCGATGATCTCGCCGAGCAGAATGCCGGCCTCGGCGCGCAGAATGCCGGTCTCCGCATCGAACTCGAGAATGCGGTTCATCTCGTGCGTGTTGATGGCAAGGCCCGCGGCCGGCAGCGCCGTGTCGCCATAGCTGCGACCGTTGCCGGTCGCGAGGTAGACGGCTTCCGGCGCTTGCGCCAGGCGCGCCTCTGTGGGGCGGACGACCGTCGCCGCGCAGGCCGCTATGCCGCCCCAGGAATGCAGAGTTTCGCGTCGTGTCTCGGTCATAACCACGTCGCCATCAGCATGATGACGAGAACGAAGATGCCGATCAGATGACTGCGCCAGTCGCGGATGAGGAAATGCACCGGATCGTCCGGCAGTTCGCGACGCTTGGCCAAGACCCAGATGCGCGCGATCATATAGAGCAGCAGCGGACAGATGAGCCAGATCAGTTCCGGCGTCTGATAGAGCCCCGCCCGGCCCGCGCGGTCGACGTAGAGCGCCAGCACGAGGACGGCGGAAAAGCCGCTGGAGACGCCGATCTGCGCCAGCATGTCGATATCGGAATAGCGATAGCCGCGGCCCATCACCCGCTTTTCGTCGGGCGCCTCGATGCTGACGGTGTCGAGCTCGACGTAGCGTTTGACCAGCGCCAGGCTGAGGAAGAGAAACATGGAAAGCGAGAGCAGCCAGAACGACAATTCGATCGTGGTCGCAACATTGCCGGCGAGAATGCGCAAGGTGTAGGACGCCGCCAGCGCCAGCACGTCCACCATCAATCGGCGCTTGAGATAGAAAGTATAGAGGAAATTGAGTGCCACGTAGGCGCCGATGATCCCAAGGAACGTCGGCGGAAGGAACAGGCTGAGCCCGATGGCCGCGATGAGCAGCGCCGGCATGAGAACAAGGCCATGGACGACGGGCAGCGCGCCGCTGGCGAATGGCCGGTTGCGTTTGACCGGATGCCGCCGGTCCTGCTTCAGGTCCATCGTATCGTTGAGCAGGTAGATGCTCGAAGCGACAAGGCTGAGACAGAAGAAGGCGATGATCGAGGCGATGAGAATGTTGGCTTCGTCGAGCCGATGCGCCAGCACGGCGGGCGCGAATACCAGTACGTTCTTCGACCACTGTTCGACGCGCATGGCCTTGGCGTATATGCGTAGCCGCCCGAACAATGACGTTCGTTTGGCGGCCGGGACGAATCCTTCGGCCGGAATTGCGCGCGCTTCTGCATCAGCGGCGACGGCGGCCTGTTCCGCATCCGGCGCGGCAAAGCCGAGATGCCGGGCAATCGCCAGAGCCCAGATTTTCGGCAGCCGGCTTTCCAGGACCACGGAGGCACCGCCCGCGCGCGCCTCGTCGAGACGCCGCAATTGTTCCGTATCGTAGACGAGCGATGCCGGATCGATGGGAAGTTCCTGCGCGATGGCGTCGGCCAGCGGCTGGCGGCCACGAATGGTCCGCTTCAGGGCGTGCATCAGGGCCAGCGGTTTCGCCTTCAGCGAAATCGCCCAGGTCTCCACAAGCGCATTCGATCTGAGCAGATCGCGGTCGAGATTGACCGCGATCGTCTGGTTGGTGACCGTCCCTTGCAACATGTTGGTTCGCCAAACTGGTTAAGCGAATTTAAGACAACATGATTGCATTGAAAAAATGAAATCGTTCCGGGCGGTATGGTGAACAAAGGCGGGATTCTGTCGTGATCCCGCCGATTCACTGTTTGTATACTTAATCAGACATGAATTTGTTCACTAAAATTTTAGTGAATTCATTCACGCCTTTGGCAGCGTGCGCCGGACGGCATCGGCGATTTTGGCTGCAGTCGGCAGCAGGAATGCCTCCATCGGCGCGCTGAACGGCACCGGCGTATCGGGCCGCGCCACCCGCTGCACGGGCGCCTTCAGGGACTGGAAGCCGCGTTCGGCCACCATGCCGGCAATGCCGGAGGCGACGCTGCCCTGCATATTGGTTTCGTCAACGACGACGAGACGGCCGGTGCGCGCGACCGAAGCAAGGATGCTGTCCTCGTCGAGCGGCGCCAGGGTCCTGGGATCGAGCACCTCGACGTCCACGCCTTCGCGCGCCAGGGTTTCCGCCGCGGCCATGGCGTCATGCACCATCAGCGAGATGGCGACGATGGTCACGTCCTTGCCGCGCCGCTTGATATCGGCCTTGCCGATCGGGATCGGCTTGCGGTCGTCGGCAACGTCGCCTTCCAGCGCCATGAGTTTCGCGTGGTTCATGATGAATGTCGGATTGTTGCTGGCAAGCGCCGCGCGCACCAGGCCGTACATGTCGCCGGGGTTGGACGGCGCCAGGATTTCAAGTCCGGCCGTGTTCCAGATGAAGCCGTGGATGTTCTGGCTATGCTGCGGCGCGCCGCCGCCGCGCGCGCCTTCGAGACAATGGAACGTCACCGGCGCGGGAAGCTTACCGGCAGACATGTAATTGCTGACGGCCGCTTCGTTGATGATCTGTGAAAAGGCGAGAAACGAGAAGCTGCCGGTGGAGAGATCAACGAAGGGCCGCAGACCGGCCATGGCCGCGCCGACACCCACTGCCGCATTGCCTGCCTCGCAGGTCGGCGGATCGAAAACGCGCTCGTCGAACCGGTCGGTCAGCCGGCTCATCAGCGCGCGCTGCGGCCCGAGGCCGAGCGGGCGGCCGAACAGATAGACCCTCTCGTCCTGCGCCATGGAATCGATGATGGCGGTGACGAGCGCTTCCGCATGAGACATTTTTGTCATTGTTGTTCTCCTCACGCGAAAACATGTTCGAGGGCGGTCTGCGGCGCCGGCATCGGGCTATCGATGGCGAACTTCTCGGCTGCCTGCATGCGTGCGATGGCCTTGCGGTCGAGCTCCCACATGCGGTCCTTCGCCTGCGGCGACGTCTTCAATAGACGCCGTGCCAACTTCAGCACCGGATCGTTCTCCTCGTACCAGGCCTTGTGCTCGCCGCTCATCGGCGCTTCGCCGGTCGCCATTTTGAGATCGGTGACGCCGGTAGACAATTCCGGCCAAAGCGGGGCGCTGCCGGCCCAGCGCCGGGTCATCGCCTCGATGAACATCGGGCCCTTGCCAGACCGGCAATGGGCGATCGCTTCCGCCACGGCGGCATGCACCTCGTCGACCTCCGTGCCGTCGATGCGGATCGAGGGAATGCCCATCGCGCCGGGGATCGAGCGCAGGTCGTTGGCTGCGTGCACGAGCGACGTGTAGCCGCCGCGCGATTTGTCCCAGGCATCGGCGCTGTTGTTCTCGCACAGGAGCACGATCGGCAGCTTCCACAGCGAGGAAATGTTCAGCGCCTCGTAAGCGACGCCTTCTTCCAGCGCGCTGTCGCCGAAACAGGCCATATGGACGGAGCCGTCCTTCTTCATCTTGCGGGCGAAGGCGCCGCCGGCGCCGAGGCTGATCGAGCCGCCGACAACGCCGGACGTCGACAGGAAGCCAAGCGCTGGATCGCTCAGATGGATGGTGCCGCCGCGCCCAAGGCTGAGGCCGCCGGCCCGTCCCATGATCTCGGCGAGCGCCGGCCCGGGCTCGGCGCCGCGCGCGATGACATGGCCGTGGTTGCGATGGGTGGCGGTGATCGTATCGCGCGCCTCGAGTTGAGCGATGGCGGCGGCGCCGGTCGCTTCCTGGCCGATGTAGAGATGATAATGGCCGGTGAAATGATTCTCGACATTCATCTTGACGACCGATTCCTCGAACCGGCGCATCAGCAGCATCATCTCGAACAAGTGCCAAAGACGGTCTTCAGGCAATGCTGTCGTCATGCGTTCCTCCTGTCTTCATTGTTGTTGGCGGTGTGGTGTTAGGCTCAGCCTAGCACGGCGCGGACGTGTTGCGCGATTGTCTTGGCGTCCGGCCGCGCCAGTTTCTCCAGCGAGCGGCTGAACGGCACCGGCGTATTGGAGCCCGCGAGCCGGCCGACCGGCGCATCGAGCCAGTCGAAGGCCTCCTCCGCGATCGTTGCCGCGATCTCGCCCGTCACGCCATAGGCGCGCGGTGCGCCGTCGATCACCAGGGCCCGGTGCGTGCGCTTGACGGAATCGATCACGGTTTTCGTATCGAAGGGCACCAGGGTGCGCGGATCGATGATCTCCACCTCGATGCCCTCGTCCGCCAGCAGTTTTGCCGCGGCCTGCGCGAATTCCACCATGCGGCCGATGGCGATAAGTGTGACGTCGCGGCCCTCGCGCACGATACGCGCCTGGCCGAGCGGCAGCACATGATCGCCGGCCGGGATATCGCCCTTCATCGTATAGAGCAGCCGGTCCTCGAAGATCAGCACCGGGTCGTCGTCGCGGATGGCCGCCTTCCAGAGGCCCTTGGCGTCGGCCGGCGTCGAAGGAATGGCGATCTTCAGCCCCGGCACATGCGCCGCCCAGGCATGAAAGCTCTGAGAATGCTGCGGACCGAGATTGGCGCCGAGCCCCATGGTGGTGCGCAGTACCAATGGAACCTTCGCCGTTCCATTCGACATATAACGCACCTTCGCCGCCTGGTTGACGAGCTGGTCCATGACCAGGGTCATGAAATCGCCGAACATGACCTCGAACACCGGGCGCAATCCGCTCATCGCCGCGCCGACTGCCATGCCGAAGGCGCCGGGCTCGGAGATCGGCGTGTCGATGACCCGGTTTGCGCCGAATTCGGCGAACAGGCCTTCCGTCTGCTTGAACACGCCGCCGGCTGCAGCAACGTCTTCGCCGATGACGACGACATCGGCATTGGCGCGCATTTCCTCGAACAGGGCTTCGAGCACGGCTTCGCGATAGGTGAGGATGCGTGGCTCAGCCATAGACGTGCCTGTCGAGTGCGCTGCTGTCGGGCTCTGGTGCGCGGCGCGCGGCATCGACGGCGCTCGCCACCTGTGCGGCCACGGTCTGATCGATGTTGGAAAGCTTGCGCGCGCCGATGCCGTGATGTTTGGCGAGCCACGCCGCGAAGCGCGGCAGCGGGTCCTTGGCGCGCCAGGCCTTCGCCTCGGCATCGTCCTTGTAATCCTGCTTGTCGCCAACATGGTGGCCGCCGTAGCGCCAGGTGTTGCAGATGAGAAACGACGGGCCGCCGCCCTTGCGTGCCTTTGTCACGGCGGCCAGTGCCGCCTTGCGCACTGCCAGTACGTCCATGCCGTCGATCGTCTTTGAAGGAATGCCGAACACCTCGCCGCGCGCCGGAATGCTGTCGCCCGCCGTTACGTCGTCGATGGCGGTGAACTCGCCATAGCCGTTGTTCTCGCAGACGAAGACGACGGCAAGCTTCCAGATCGCCGCCATGTTCATGCATTCGTGCAACAGGCCCTGGTTGAGCGCGCCGTCGCCGAAGAAGCAGACCGAAACCGCACCGCTGTTACGCGCCCGCGCGGTGAGCGCCGCGCCGCATGCCAGCGGAATGCCGCCGCCGACAATGCCGTTGGTGCCGAGATTGCCGTGTTCCAGATCGATGACATGCATGGAGCCGCTGCGGCCCCCGCCATAGCCGGCCGCCTTGCCGAGAATTTCCGCCAGCAGCAGATTGGGCTCGGCGCCGCGCGCCAGGCAATGGCCGTGGCCGCGATGATGGCTGGCGATTATGTCGCGTGGCTCCAGCGCGGAAATCACGCCGACATTGGTCGCCTCCTGGCCCGAGCACAGATGCACGAGGCCCGGCACCAGCCCGCTCGTCGCCAGGCTGCGCACGGCCTCTTCGAAGGCGCGGATCAGTGCCATTTGCCGATAGATCGCCAGGAATGCGGCGGAGTCCTGCCGGGTCCCCGGTTGCGGTTTGCGCGGCTTTGGCGCGGGTATTTTTGATTTTGCTGCGGGCTTCTTGGATTTGGCCATAGGCAGGCGGTGCATCCCGTGGGTTTGATGACAGTCATACGCCGTTTGCGCCGCACAAGGCAATCGCGCGCACATCATTGTGACGTCGCCGCCTCCGCTTGGACTGGACTGTGCCAGGAAAACGCGCATGATGCCGCCCGGCTCGAAGGCCTGGCGCAACCTCGGCGCACACATCTTGGGAGAGACGGATGGCGAAGATATCCCTGAACGTCGACGGAAAGTCGCACAGCATCGATGCGGACGGCGACATGCCGCTGCTTTACGCCCTGCGTGACGATCTCGGTCTCAGAAACCCAAAGTTCGGTTGCGGCCTGGCGCAATGTGGCGCCTGCACGGTGCTGGTTGATGGTGAGCCGGTCCGATCATGCATCACACCGGTCGATTCGCTCAGCTCTTCGAAGATCACCACGCTTGCCGGCCTCGGCGGCGGCAAAGCGCACAAGATTCAAGAAGCGTTCATCGCGGAAGAGGTGCCACAATGCGGCTATTGCCTCAATGGCTGGCTGATGACGGCGGCCGCCTTCCTCGAAAAGACGCCGAAGCCGAGCGATGCCCAGATCAGGGATGCACTGAGCGGCCTCAAGTGCCGCTGCGGCACTCATGTTGCAATCCTGCGCGCCGTCAAGCGCGCGGCTCTGGCTTGAGGAGCGCGATCATGAACATTCAGGTCAATCGCCGTCATCTGCTCTCGGGCGCGGGCGCGCTCACCATTGCCATCATGCTGCCGGGCAAAAAGGCGCAGGCCGCCGTCTTCGGCGCCGAGAAGCGCCCGCCGCTCGATCCGCGCAATCTCTCCTCCTACATCACCATCAATGCCGACGGCACCGTCATCACCTATTGGGGCAAGATGGACATGGGCCAGGGCACCGATCTCGGCTGCGCCCAGATGGTCGCCGAAGAGCTCGATCTCCCCGTCGACAAGGTCAGCGTGCTGCAGGGCGACAGCGGCACCAGTGTCAATCAGGGCGGCGCTTCGGGCTCCACCGGCATTCAATCGGGCGGCGTGACGCTCGCGAGCGCCGCGGCCGAAGCGCGCTACCAGCTCATCGAGATGGCGTCGAAACATCTCGGTGTGCCGGCGGCGGATCTCACCACCGTCAACGGCACGGTGCAATCGCGCAGCGATGCCAGCAAGAAAGTCACCTATGGCGAGCTGATCGGCGGGCGTTTCTTCGAGACGCAGCTCGAATGGAACAAGCAGATCGGCAACGGCCTGTTCGTCAAGGGCAAGGGCGTCCGCAAGCCGGTGTCCGACTACAAGGTCATCGGCACATCGCCGGCGCGCCGCGACGTGCCGTTCAAGGTTCTCGGCACCGGCGACTATGTGGTCGATATCAAGGTGCCCGGCATGGTCCACGGCCGCGTCATCCATCCGCCGGTCGCGGGCGCACAGCCGGTGTCCTTTGACGAGGCCTCGGTGAAGGACATTCCCGGCGTGCAGATCGTCCACGAGAAGGGCTTTCTCGCCGTCGTCGCGCCGCGTGAATATGATGCGGTGAAGGCGATGCGACAGCTGAAGGTCACATGGTCCGACGTCAAGCCGCCCTTCTCCGGCAATGCGAAACTCTACGACCATATCCGCAACGCACCGGCGCTCGCCAACGGCTCGGCGAAGGACGTCGGCAATATCGACGCCACCTTCGCGGGTGCGGCGCGTGTCATCGAGGCGACCTATGAATGGCCGTTCCAGTCCCACGCCAGCATGGGGCCTGCCTGTGCGGTGGTCGAGATAAAGGACGGCGGAGCTACTGTGTGGACCGGATCGCAGAAGCCGCATTTCACCGGCGACGGCGTCGCCGCCATGCTCGGCCTGCCGAAGGAGAAGGTGCGCGGCATCTGGGTGCCGGGCCCGGGCTCCTATGGCCGCAACGATGCCGGCGATGCGGCAGCGGACGCGGCGCTGATCGCCAAAAAGATCGGCAAGCCGGTGCGGGTCATCGGCATGCGCGCCGACGCCACCGGCTGGGATCCGAAGGGGCCGGCCTCCGTGCACAAGGCGCGTGCGGCGCTCGACAAGGACGGCAAGGTGATCGGCTGGGATTTCGGGTCGAAAGGCTTTTCGCGCCTCGACGTCAACAGCAACGAGAGCGCGGTCTACGATACGCTGGCCGGGCAGGCCATAGGGGTCGACCTGAAGCCGACGAATGCGTTCGCCACGCCGGAGGAATCCTATGATTTCTCCGCCAAGCGCAAGACCTGGGAGACGATCGCGCCGCTGCTCGATCGGTCTTCGCCTCTGCGCGGTGCGCATCTGCGCGATCCACTCGGCCCGCAGATCCATTTCGCCAGCGAAAGTTTCATCGACGAACTGGCTTTTGCGACGGGGCAGGATCCGGTGGCGTTCCGCCTGAAACACCTGTCGGAGCCGCGCGATGTCGCGGTGGTGAAGGCCGCGTCGGAGAAAGCCGGCTGGCAGCCGCGCACGGCGGCGCGCAAGCAGGTCTCGGGGGATGTGGCGCGCGGCCAGGGCATCGCCTATGCGCAGCGCACCGGCACGCGCGTCGCCATCGTCGCCGAGGTGGAAGTGAACCTGAAGACCGGCAAGGTCTGGGGCCGCAAGGTCACCGTCGCGCATGATTGCGGCGTCATTATCAACCCGAAGCAGTTGACCCATACGATCGAGGGCAACGTCTGTCAGGGCCTTTCGCGCGCGCTGTGGGAAGAGGTGAAGTTCGACGACAAGAACGTCACCAGCGTCGACTGGGAGACCTATCCCATCCTCGACATCATGGAAGCGCCGGAGACGGTCGACGTCGTTCTCATCAACATGCCGAATATCGCGCCGTCCGGCGCGGGCGAAGCCTCGATGAGGCCGTTGGCTGCGGCTGTCGCCAACGCGATCTATGATGCGACGGGTGTGCGGCTCCGGCAGGCGCCGTTCACGCCGGAACGTCTGAAGGCGGGATTGGCGTAGAGGAGCTTCAACTGCGAGGAAGCCCTCGTCCTTCGAGACGCAACGCTTGCGCATTGCTCCTCAGGATGAGGGCTCTGTTGGCCTGGTACAATTTGCAAAGAAGCCCTCATCCTGAGGAGCCTGCGTAGCAGGCATCTCGAAGGACGAGGGCATCAGCCTCGGCGCTTAATGCGCCTCATCCCAGTTGCTCGCCGCCTTGGCATCCACCTGCAGCGGCACCGACAATTGCACCGCCGGATGCGGCGCTTCGACCATCACATGGCGCACCACTTTAATGGTCGCGTCCACCTCTGCTTCCGGCACTTCGAACACCAGTTCGTCGTGCACCTGCAGCAGCATCTGCGCATTGAGCTTCGCCGTTGCCAGCGCGTCGTCCATGCGCACCATGGCGCGGCGGATGATGTCGGCGGCAGTGCCCTGGATAGGCGCGTTGATCGCGGCGCGCTCGTTGAAGGCACGCTCGGACGGGTTCGATGCGGTGATGCGCGGATAGTGGCATTTGCGCCCGAACAAGGTCGTCACATAGCCCTGTTCGCGGCAGGCTTTCTTGGTTGCTTCCATATAGTCGCGGATGCCGGGGAAGCGTTCGAAATATTTACGGATATAGGCGCCTGCCTCCTCGCGCGGAATGCCGAGCTGGTTGGCGAGGCCGAAGGCCGAGATGCCGTAGATGATGCCGAAATTGATCGCCTTGGCGCGGCGGCGTACCTCGCCCGGCATGCCTTCGATCGGCACGTTGAACATCTCCGACGCCGTCATCGCATGAATGTCGAGGCCGTCGTCGAACGCCTTCTTCAATTGCGGAATGTCGGCCATATGCGCCAGCACGCGCAGCTCGATCTGCGAATAGTCGGCCGACATCAGCCTGTTGCCCGGCGCGGCGATGAAGGCGGTCCTGATCTTGCGTCCCGCCTCGTTGCGCACCGGGATGTTCTGCAGGTTGGGCTCTGAAGAGGACAGTCGCCCGGTCGTTGTCGCCGCCAGCGCGTAGGAGGTGTGAACGCGCCTGGTCTGCGGGTTCACATATTCGGGCAGCGCGTCCGTATAGGTCGATTTCAGCTTCTGCATCTGCCGCCAGTCGAGAATGCGCGCGGGAAGTTCATGGCCTTCCGCGGCGAGGTCGTCGAGCACGCCGGCTGAGGTCGACCAGGCGCCGGTGGCGGTCTTCTTGCCGCCGGGCAGGCCCATCTTGCCGAACAAGATATCGCCCAATTGCTTCGGCGATCCGAGATTGAACGGCTCGCCGGCAAGGTTGTGAATCTCGGCCTCGAGCCGCGCCATGCCCTGCGCGAATTCACCCGACAGGCGCGACAGGATCTGCCGGTCGATGGAAATCCCGCGCCGCTCCATGCGCGCCAGCGTCTCGATCATCGGCCGTTCCAGCGTCTCGTAGATGCTGTTCATGCGCTCGGCGACGAGGCGCGGTTTCAGCACGTGCCACAGGCGCAGGGTGACGTCGGTGTCCTCGGCCGAATATTCGGTTGCCTTGTCGATCGCGACGCGAGCGAATCCGATGAAGCTGCGGCCGCTGCCGGCCACTTCGCTGAAGGCGATCGGTTTGTGGCTGAAGAATTTCTCCGACAGCACGTCCATGCCGTGATCGCTGCGCCCGGCGTCGAGCACATAGGACATCAGCAGCGTATCCTCGACCGGGCCCATGCTGATGCCGTGCTGGCGCAGCACGATCCAGTCGAATTTGGCGTTGTGGGCGATCTTCAGCACGCCGGCGTCTTCGAGCAGCGGCTTGACCCGCGCGATGACGGCGTCGAGCGGCAATTGGCCGGGCACCAGCTCGCCGCCGCCGAACAGGTCGCCGCCGCCTTCGCCGCAGTGGCCGAGCGGCACATAGAAAGCTTCGCCCGGTGTGATGCAGAAGGATAGGCCGACGAGCTGCGTCTGCTGCGGATCGAGCGACGAGGTCTCCGTGTCGATGGCGACGCGGCCCGCCTCATAGGCCGACGTGACGATGGCATCGAGCATCTCGAGCGACGTGACGGTCTGATATTTCTTCAGGTCGAAAGCCATCGAGCGGAAGGCTTCCGCCCGCGCGCTCGCCAACGCGCCGGGGCCGGTGGTGATGGCGGCGGCCGGCGCCTGCTCGCCGTAGCGGGCATTCTTGCGCGGTCCGCCGGTCTCGGTCTTTCCGTTGGCTGCTTCGATCGTTGCGGGCGATGCCGGCGCTGCCTCCGGCGCGGCGCCCGCCTCGCCGTTGCGGCCGCGCCAGCCGCCGGGGCCGACGAGGCGCGGATCGGGCTCGATTTCGTTCGCGTCGACGGAGAAAATGTCCGCCGCCCGCTTGGTGATGGCGGAAAACTCCATTGCCTTGAGAAAGGCGACGAGCGTCTTGCCGTCAGGCTGCTGCAGGGTGAGATCGTCGATCGAGGTCTCGACCTTCACATCGTCGACGAGCGTGACGAGTTGCTTCGAGATGCGGATCTTCTCCACCGTTTCCGGATTGGTCAGCGTCTCGCGGCGCTTCGGCTGCTTGATCTCGCCCGCGCGGGCCAGGAGTGTATCGAGATCGCCGTATTCGGTGATGAGCTGGGCGGCAGTCTTGATGCCGATGCCGGGCGCGCCGGGTACATTGTCGGTGGAATCGCCCGCCAGCGCCTGCACATCGATCACCTTGCTGGCGGGCACGCCGAAATAATCCTGCACCTCGGCCTCGCCGATGCGCCGCTCCTCGCGCGCGCCGGCGGAACCGGCAATGCCGGACGCCGGATCGTACATCGCCACACCCGGGCCGATGAGTTGCATCAGATCCTTGTCTGCCGAGACGATCAGCACGTCGGCGCCGCGCGCCGTCGCCTGTTTCGCATAGGTGGCGATGAGATCATCGGCCTCGTAGACGTCCTGTTCGACCGGCAGCAGGCCGAAGGCGCGCACGGCTTCGCGCATCAGCGGAAACTGCGGGATCAGGTCTTCCGGCGGCTCCGAGCGGTTGGCCTTGTAGAGCGGATAAAGCTGCTTGCGGAAGGAATTCTCGGATTTGTCGAAGATGATGGCGAGATGCGTCGGTTTTATTCCGATGGCGCCCTTCTCGATGAACTGGAACAGCTTGGTGCAGAACAGCCGCAACGCTCCGTTGGGCAGCCGGTCGGAGCGGTAATTGTATTTCGGATCCTGCCGCATCGACTGGAAATAGGCGCGGAACACGAATGAGGATCCATCGACAAGAAAGATATGGTCGCCCTTGGCGAGCGGCTTTTGCGTGAGGGACATGATCTCTTCATCTGGCGTGGTGGCAGGCGCCTAATGTAGGTCACGCAGCCGGCCAATACCATGCGCGGGCACCGGCTTTTCCCCGCTGCAAAGCAGAAGAACCACCGATTCTAGCGGTTTCGGCCGGAAATCTGCCCGGAAATCTGCCCTTGAGCATGGCTGTTGAGCCGCGCCAGCGTCGGCGCCTCCGGCGCGGCCGTGGCGGCGGAGCGGATCAGCACCAGCGCCGCCGCGGTGGCGAGGCCGGCGCAGATCATGCTGATGAAGATCGCCAATGCGCCGCCGTGGCTCGGCGCCAGGCCGGCGAGCGTCAGAACCTGCGCGGAAACGGCGACCGCCACAGGCGTCGCCACGGCAAGCGCCGGCCACACGCCGGAATGGCCGGCGATCCGCAATAGGCCGCGGCTGTCGGCGGGCGAACTGCGCCGGCCCGTCAGCAAGCCGGCGGCGATGGCTGCGACGCAGGCGCCGGCGAGCCCAAGGCCGAGACCGGCGAAGGGCAGGGTGGAAAGGGTGGCGCCGCCGATCGGCGCCAGCGGTTGCAGGCTTGCCAGCGCGTTATAGACAGCCCAGACGCAGAGCATGATGAGGGCGGGCGTCCGGTGCCCGGCGGACCAGGCGGCAAGCCCGCGAAACCACCGGGCGAACAGCGCGCCGGCGGCAAAATAGATGAAGCCGTGCAGGGCCGCATCGAGCAGCGGCACGCCGCTTTGCACGTTCCAGAGGTTGAGCAGCACGGCGATGGTGACGACGAGGACCGGGCGGATGCCCCGCGCGGCACGGAACGCGGCGACCATCGTGACCGGCAGGAGGACGAGGCCGGGAATCTCCCAGCCCGAAGTGGCCGCCCGCAGGGACGCGGCGGAGATGGAGTCCGCACCGAACCGCCGGGCAAGCAGCCACGAGGCGAGGACGAGCGCGATCCAGATGGCGGCGCCCGCCAGTGCCGGCGCCCCGTCGCGGCGCACGATATAGTCCCACGGCTGGCGCAGGCAGTTGCGCGCCGCGATGCCGGCAAAGGCCAGAAAGGCGGGGAAGGCGGCAGGCTCAAGCAGCCTTGCGATCTTGCCGATCCATTGGAAGGCGGCCGGCATCGGCCCGGCCTGGGCGATCAGCACGCCGAGCAGGCAGGCGATGAGGGCCAGCGCCCGGCCGGTTTCGGTCGCAGCGAATGTCGGCACGAACGCTTTACGTTCCGCCGACGGCGAAATGCCCCTGTGTTGCCAGCCCAGATGTCCTGCCATGTGCCGCCCTCGGTTCGTCCGTGCCAGAACGGGACAGTTCGATCGTTCCTCGATCGTACCGCCCGCAGCCGTCAAGGTCAGTGCAAGGCACAGTCCGTGGGAGGGTTTTCCAGCGCGATGGTTGCGGGCAGGGTTAATGGCCGCAGCCAGTGTCATTCCCGACGCACCGCACACGCAGGTGCGAGCGGGAAACCAGACGTTGCAACGGCGTTGCTGCTGGATGTTGATACGCAGTTCTGTATCGTCAGGTCTGGATCCCCGCTCGCCGCTGCGCGGCGTCGGGGATGACAGGGGGCCGCTAGGCGGACGTCGGGGATGACAGGGGCGCCGCCGCCGGCCGGTTGAACCACAGAACCGTCAGGACGAGCAGGATCGGCAGCGCCGCGAATACGCTGCCGAGCACCGTCAGCACCATGGCCACGGCCCAGAGCAGCGACAGCAGATGCTCGATCATGCCGACGATCTTCGATTGCGAATGCCGCCGCATCACCATCGTGCGCCGTCCCGGCATCGGATGCCACAGGTTGAGCAGCGCGGTCGACAGGGCGGCGCAGGTGGCGAACAGGACGGTCCACAAGGCAGCGCTGAGCGAGAAGATCGCCAGGCCGATGAGCGGCAAAGCCAGGAACAGCGCCAGCGGCAGGGCGATCGCCTCGAGCTTGCGGCGCTCGACCTCGGCCCGCGTCACTGGCGCCGACGCCAGGAAATCCGGCGCGTCCTCGCTCGAAATCGTCAGCCAGGCGAGCGAGGCCGCGATCTGCGAGGCGATGACGACGATGGCCGGCGCTACCGACACGGCGATGGCGCTCTGCGTGCCGAGGCTGCGCCAGACGACGATGCTGATCGGCAGGGTATAGATCACCTGCAGCAGGATCTGGCTGATGAGCCAGGGATCGCGCGCCACCAGCCGCCATTCCTTCACGCGCAAGGCGCGCGCGCGCGAATGCCGGAAGCGGATGGCGCGATTGCGTGTCGCGCGGGAGCTCGTCACCGCCGATTCGCCAGCCGACATCACCACGCTCGATGCAAACAGCCGGCCGGTGAAGAACACGGTGGCGATAAAGAGCGCGAGCGAGACGATGATCCAGATCGCCAGCGCAGGACCGTTGCCGGCTGCCGCGCGCACCGGCAGCCACAGCGTGCCGTTGCGGTCGAACAGCCCGCCGGGCTCCGACCGGTCGATGGCGGCGACGATAGTCTCGCGCGTCGCCGCCGGCAGCAGGTTCAGCACCTGCAGGCCCAGCACGAAGGACGCGCCGACGATCGTCGCCAGCACCTGCGAGACGACGCGCGTACGCCGCGGTCCCACGAGCTTGAACAGGCCGAGCGCGATGAGAATGCCGATCGCCGCTGCAAACAGCCCGCCCGCCGCCAGCGCCGGATAGAGCGCCAGCCAGCGGCTGCCGCCGTTCAGGGCCAGCATATTGGCGAGCGGCAGGATGAAGATCGACACCGAGGCAATGGCCTCGACCGCGATGGCGATGGCGCGTGCGCCCAGAATGTGGTGCGCCGGCAGGGGCGAGGCCAGCAGCAGGTCGAGATCTCCGCGCGAATAAAGCGCTCGCGTCGCCCCCGTCAGCGATTGCGAGATGAGCCAGGGCAGCACGAACAGAACGCCTGCCGCCAGCGCCGGATAGAACATCCGGCCGTCGCCGATCTCGGCATCCGCGCCGGTGAACCATCGCGACAGCGGCCAGGCCAGCGCGTGAAAGCTCAGCAGCGCCGAGGCGACGATGAGCGCGATGGTGCGCGGCCGCAGCTTGCCGAACATGCCGTGGAACCGCCGCCACGACAGCCGCAGGTCATGGGCCAGCAGCCAGCCGAAGCTGCCGGGCTTCGGCGCCGGCAACGCGGGCAGGCTCATGCGGCCTCAGTCGCGACCGCATCGGGCCGCGTCAGTTCGAGGAACACGTCTTCGAGCGTCGAATGGCGTTCGCCCGCAATGCTGCGCAATTCGCCCAGCGTGCCCTCGGCGATCAGCCGGCCGTGATGGATGATGCCGATGCGGTCGGCCAGCCGTTCGGCCACTTCGAGGATATGGGTGGTGAGCACGATGGCGGCGCCCGCCCGCACCCGCTCCACCAGCAGGTCCTTCACCTGCCGCGCCACGGCGGCGTCGAGCCCGGTCAGCGGCTCGTCGAGCATCAGCAGTTTCGGGTTGTGGATGAGCGCGCCCGCCAGCGCCACTTTCTGCTTCATGCCGCGCGAAAACCCCTCGCAGCGCTCGAAGCGCTGCTCCCACAGGCCGAGGACATGCAGCAGCTCGACGGCGCGCTCCTGAGCCACCTCGGGCGGCACGCCCCAGAGGCCGGCGACGAATTCGAGATATTCGAGCGGATCGAGCTTGTCGTAGAGCATCGGCTCGTCGGGCAGCCAGGCGGTGATGCGCTTGGCCTCGATCGGCTGCCGCCTCGCATCGACGCCGAAGATCCCGATCTCGCCGCTGTCGGCCGGCAGCAGGCCGGCTACCATCCGCAGCGTCGTCGTTTTGCCGGCCCCGTTGGGGCCGAGCAGGGCATAGAATTCCCCCGCCTGCACCGTGAGGTCGAGCCGGTCGACCGCCGGCTTGCCGAAACTCTTGCTCAACCCGCTGAGCCGCAGCGCCGGCTGGGCGGCCGCGTCTCGTCCTGAACCATAGTCTGACATGAAATGTCCTGTGGCCGGCTGCCCCGGCCGTGTTTGCGCTGGGCGCAGTATCAAGCATGACCGCTTGCCCGGCGGTTAATTCGACCGCCGAAATAGGCCCAAACCCAAAGCTAGCGCCGGATTTCGGCGCCGATGCGGCGCCAGGCCCCCGTCGTGGCGGTTTCATCCCCAGTTCTGCGCCGGAACCCCGCCAAACCCGTCCGCAACCGATTGACAACCCGCCGTCCCGCCCCGTAAGAGACGCCCCAATGCCCAGGTGGTGGAATTGGTAGACACGCAGGTTTCAGGTACCTGTGCTGCAAGGCGTGAAGGTTCGAGTCCTTTTCTGGGCACCATCCACAGACAACTTGTTGAGATAGGATCAGATTCTCGATCGCCGGCCGGTGCGCAAAACCGGTAGGCAAGGCGATCGGAATACGAATCTTGTCGTTCTGACCGGGCCTCGGTTTGTCATTCCCGCCAAGCGAAGCGCAGAGCGGGAATCCAGAAGACCCTGGCATTCCGGATTCCGCTCGGACGTCGGGAATGACAGCGTTGCTTTCAGTCAGACTCTGAGGCGCCGGGTTCCCCGCGTCGAACCAAAACTCTTGTTGCGATTGATTATTGTCAGCCCCATCATGCACCTGATGGTCGCGCATCCGCAATGACGCGGCGGGCCATTCGCTCTCGAGGAGATGGCCATGCCGCTTTCAGCCTCTCAAAACCCCTACATTGCAACGGTCGGCCACCCGCCGTTGAAGGTGAGATGGACCGAGACATACGACAACCTGGAGATATGGGAGAAGCACAGCAAGCAAAGTCCGGGCGGCTTCATCCGCCGCAATCTGACCCAAACCGAATTGATGGCACACGAGATCATCGTCGATATCAACAAGGGCGAAGTCGTCACGATCGTTCTTTACGACGGCGACGAAACCCATCCCGACCCCAACGACAATCTGGAAGATCCCCCGCCCAAATCGCTGCTCACAGTCTTCGGGATCGTGGATGAATATCGCGAGATGATCAGTCTGCCCGATGGTATCGCAAAGGGCGGCACCTACATTGCGTCCTCGATTGTCACGAGCGAAAATTGCTTCGTATTGATGCAAGTCGGCGAGAGCGAGCCGCAGGTTCTCCAGACCTCTCCTTCCACCGGCGTCGAACTCAAATGGTTCGATGCGCCGGACGCACAGTCGTGGGTCGACAGCGGAACGTCTCATTCCTGCGAATGCACGCCGCTTTGGCCGGGGCATCTTTACGCCGTCACGATCATCGCGGTCGCGGATGACGGCTTTTGGGATTGCAAGTTTGACGCTGTCCAGACGAAAAACAGGCAGGTCGATATCAACATCGAGCGCTTGTTCGTGGATAACGACGGCGACGCAAACAATGCCGGCGAGGCCCAGTTCTGGGTTTCCGTGAAGGAGGGCGGATGGTCTCTGCCCATCACGGTTCTGAACCTGTGGTCTATCGGGAACGACGATTATTCCGTGTACGACGGCGAGAGCATTGAACTTGGCTGGCGGACGACGGTCGGCCCCCAGCGCATCGACAAGACGAACGAGATCGTCGCCGTCCATACCAACGGCATGGAGTACGACGGGATTTTCGGAACCGACGATGCCTCCGATCAGGATGGCGGGCAACGTCTCGACTTTCCAACCGGCAGCGCGAATGAGGAACACACTGAAGACTCTGTCTATCTGGTCGCAAGCCCGATAGACGCAGCCTTCGCATTCACCGTTCTGTATAACTGGACCGTGACATACGTTGATCCTTAGAGCCTGATTGAAAAGCAACGCTGTCATTCCCGACGTCCGCGAAGCCTGCCTGCGCGGAGCCAAGCGGAGCTTGTCTCCGCTTCGGCGAAGGCAGGCGGGCGAGCGGGAATCCAGAAGGCCGAGGTCTCTCCTGCTGCCTCTGGATTCCCGCTCTGCGCTTCGCTCGGCGGGAATGACACACCAAGCTCGAGTCAAAACAGGTAAACCCGGCCGCCACCTCAATTCGTCGTAGCCTTGCCGCCGCGCATGGAGACGAGCTTTTCCTCACGAAGCTGTAGAATGAACCATGCGGTCTCATCGAAGCCGCCTGCGACCTTTCCCTGGTGAGAATACACCGTCCGGGCTGCGTCCGACTTCGACGGCGGCCCCAGCGCCTTGACGACCTCCGAACGCGACAGGCCCAAATGCAGCTTGCCGTCGAAGACGAGGGGTGCGAACTTTTTCGGCAGGACGGCGCAATCGGCCGAGGTCCCGGTGTCTTTGTCGGTAAGCTCTGCAACGATCTCCGTGACGCGATGGTCCGCGCCGCCCATCTCGCCGCTGGTGACCCATAGTCGATTCTGCCCGCGCCTGTAACACAGCCAATGGAGGCTGCCTGCCGCGTCGCCCTGGTGCTGGACGGACCCTGCGCCCACGGCCTTGCGGACCGCGCCGAGCGGCGTCTCCTCGAAGCGGCCGGCGAAGGCGCCCAGGGAAAAGCGGGTCGCCAGTCTCTTCGCGACCGTCGGCGGCGCACCCTCAAGCGCATGTTCCTCAAATGGCGGCGGCGGTGTCTGCGCGAAGCAGGTGTTTGCGGGGATCGCGAACAGGAGAAGCAGCAGGAGGAGGGTCTTTCGGCCACCCACTCCGGGCGTCAGGAGTGCTGGCGTCAGTTTCCGGATTTCGGACATGTCGGTCTATCTCATCGCGATCAAGAAAGGCACAACATATCGTCGCTGATCATAGCTGACGTGCGGAGGAACACGCACCTGTAGTTCCGTCGAAAGCACGACATGGTCGTGTCTGGCGTCGGGAGAAGCTCTGCTAAAGGGCATCGAGCGCCCAGGCATCAAAGCTTAGGATTCATTCCGTGAAGCCAGCCAGCCATCACCTCAAGGCGCGAAGCGATCCCTTCCCCAATTGCAGCGGATGGCCCATCTTCCGAACCAGACCGCACGTCGTTTGCCGCTGAGGTCATCACAGAAGATCCCTCGCTTTTCGACAGCAGCCCCTTTTCGATCAAAAGCGCACAGAGGCGATAGGTTGCGAACGCGTTGGCTCCAAACATGATCGTTTCCTTGGAATCCCATCCGCCAGACACGCTATATCTCCAATTTTGGATTCCGATTCATTCATAGAAGTCATTGCGACGCAGCTATCCTTTCCGATCCGTCGCTTAAAAGACGGCAGAACGCTTCACTACGTAGCAATGTCATGGATGTTGCTACCAGCCAGATGCAAGGCTGGCTGGTTTCAGAAATTTGCCTTAGACGGCGAGGGCGGTACGCTGCTGTGTTTCTTCCCATCGACCATCGTGAGAAGCAAAATGCAATACGTCAGACGACGGGCTGTCAGTTTCAACGATTTTCTCTACCATCTTATGCAAGGAGGCCAATGCCTCTCCGCCCTCGGGCTGCGCCACTGGAGATGCCAAAAATAGGAACCTCAAAGCTAGGTCAGCCGGACCCGGAATTTTGCACTTCTTCTTTTCCCATCGCGCCACGGTTTGATCATCAACCCTCAGTAGGGACGCAAGCTCGGCTTGCGTCTTGTCCATCTGGCTGCGGATAAACCGAATTTCGGTCGGAGAAAATGTCTTGCGGTTGGCCACCAAATTCAGGCCAATGGCTTTCCAGAGGCCATCAACGTCATGGACGCTGACAAACTCTTCGCCATCTACCTCTTCTATCTCAAAGCCATCAAGGAGGTAGATGTTGTCCAGACCGCACTCCGTATAGTGATACAGCTTTGACGCTTTCGCGTCGCCACCGCGTGTGAAGAGTTCTGGTTCGCTCATCGTACATCTTCCCATTCTACAGTTTTGACGAAAAGCCACTGTTCCCTAACGACTATCGTCACTACGCCGACTTCCCTCTGTCCTTTCACTTGCTTGCACATTTTTGCCTTCCATTCGCCAGGGTACTTTCCCGGCTCGATGTCCCCCTTCAACATCCCCGTTCTAAGGACGTCGAACATCATTCGGTCGGTAATGTCGCGCCATTCCATTTGCGAGACGGCGTGTGCCTCGTGAGACCGCGCTCGCCATCGGACCCTGGATGAGTCTTTGGCGATTGCCCTGATCATGGCTTCCAGCTTCGACGGCGTCGGCCTGAAAGCTGTGATATTGGACTTGGGGGTTCCATTCGGCATAACACCTATCATAATGATTGGTTCCGCTACCTGTCAATATGATAGGCGGGTTAACAGCGGATTAATGGCCGAGCCGCGGATTCGGTCGGCGAGCTTTGGAGAAACTCTGTGTGGGCGCGCTGAACCGAGTGGTGCGATCAAAATGGTCCATGCCTCGCCACCCACCAAGGGTAACCGTCCTCTTGCCGGGACCTCGGCAGCCTTATCGTTGCTTCCGAAGCGCTGTCCGTTCGCGCTACGCATTCCACAAGTCATAGGCCGCAAGAATTTCATGAACGCGAGCGTGAAGGGGCGGACTGTCTGGCAGTGCATGGTCGGGTCCCCGGTGCGAGCGAACGCTAGAGGACCGGCATTGACTGCCCCCATAGGCCGGTAGTCGCGGGTTGCTCGGGCAATAAGATCGCCATCGTCAGTTGTAACGAAGGGCAGGGCAAAAAATTGGGTTAAGTTCGCCATAACTACCGCTCTGTCCTCGGTCCCGCCGCAGGAAAGAACCTAGAATTGTACAGAGCGACTCGTCAAGAACAAAACAAGAACATTCGATATGCACGCTTCCTGGCCGGGATCGATCTGGCCATCCGATGCGGAGACCAAGTGATGCCTTCAAATTCAAAGTGCGGCCAACATTGTTGGCCGCACCTGCTTTTGTTCTTTGCTGGAATGCTATTTCTTGGTCCGGCCAGCACCATTATGCGCGGGACGGACAGGCACATAGCTCTCGCCTGGCCTCCGCGTCGGCGGTAAGGGCTCGCCCCTCACTACCGTCCGCTCGGCACCCGTACGGCCGCCACGCGGTCCCAAGATTTCATATTCACCAGAGATTGGGGCGTTCTGGCCCGGCTTCAGAGTTTTACTCATAGTTTGCAGTCCAAGGCGGCTTGTAGAGGGGACCTTCCTTGGATTATCCTTCGAGTTGTAAAGCATGAAGGACACGAGAAATTTCGGAGGCTGCCGCCTTGGCACTTCGAAGCTCCTCGCGGAAGGCAGCGGACGCTAATCCGCTGCCTTTTTTGTACCGGAGGTACTACAAGAGTCAATATACCTATCATTTTGATAGGTAAATCTAACGGTGCTAAATTTCGTGATTAATGATAACTATCTGTTATTAATGAATTAACTAGCTAAAATACGATAAGTAGCTCCAGATTGATCGGTGCGAGACTAATTGTATTGTTTAAGCTTTGCGGGCGATTCAGGTGGCTGTTCACCGGTTTCCGCTCGGCCGATTCTCCGGCAGAATAAAGGCCAGGATCGTCGATTGATTGCACCAGGCTCCGCGCCTCCTGACGGCCGAATAGCGCATGAAAAACACACTCTGCCACCTACATCCGCGCCGCTTCCCTCGCCGCCTCACGGCCCGCCAGCCACGCGCCCCCCGCCGTCATAGCGCCGCCGAAACCCTCGCCGCCCGTCGCCTCGCCGGCGAAGAACAGCTTTTCGGCGATGGGCTGCGTCAGCTTCGCCCGTGCGTCGGCATGGCCAGGCAGGGCGTGCGAATAGCAGCCCATCGACCAGGGATCGGCCGCCCAGCCGTGCAGCACGCCGCGCGCGAAGGCCTGGCGGGCGTCCGGTCCGACCATCCGCGCGAAGTCTTCGAGCACGATGTTGACGGCCTCGGCCTCGCCGCGGCGGATGATGTCGCGCGCGTGATCGCCGCCGAAATAGGCGATGACGATGTCGCGGTCGTAGGACCAGCATTCGAAATCGAAGGAGGCGCGCGGCCCGAGCCGGTCCCACAGATCCGTGCCCGGCGCGAGGCCGAACCGCGCGCCGTTGAATTTTAGTCCGACCTTGGTGAGCGCGCCCATGCCGAGCCCGTCGAGACCCGCCTGCGTCTCCGCCGGCAGCGCCGGGGTGAAGCGGATGCTTCCGCCCTTGAGGACGCCGACCGGAACGGTGACGATGGCGGCCCTGGCGCGCAGCGTTCCGGCTGCGGTCGTCAGCGCGACGCCCGCGCCGCTCGTGTCGATCGCGCTGACGGGCGTGTTCAGCCGCACGTCGATGCCGCCGCCATAGCGCGTGACGAGGTCGCCGTAGCCGCTCGGAACGACGAGATCGTCGCCGGACCAGAGCCGCGCATAATCGAGCGCCGAAATGTTCTCCGGCTCGTCGCCGAGCGCCATGCGGGCGATCGCGGTTCCGCCGCCCTGGCCATCGGGCAGCACAGAAAGCCTTTCGGCGATGGACACATCCGGCACCGGCGCGACATCCGTATCCAGAAGTTGCGAGACGGCGCGAAAGCCGGCGCGGCCGCCGCGTCCGGCCGAGGGCGCGCCATTGTCGTAGAACCGCGAGGGCGCGGTGATGGTCTCGCTGTCGACGGCGGCGACGCCGAGTGTCCGGGCGATGTCGCGCCACGGATTGCGCTCCGCCCAATGGATGTAGACGGCGCCGGCATCGAAGGGCGCGCCGAGGCTCGTGTCGGTGAAGCAGCGCCCGCCGATGCGGCCGCGCGCCTCAAGCAGGATGAAGCTCCTGTTCAGCGCCCGCAGTTCATGCGCCGCCGCAAGGCCGGCCGCGCCGGCGCCCACAATGGCGACATCGCAGTCGAACACGCCGCTTTGCGCCCGCAGAGCGCGCGGCAGCGCCAGGGGCGCTGCGGCGGCGAGAAGGGCGCGGCGGGAGACGTGGGGCATGCGCACGTGTTTGCTGTTCTCTCTGTTTGCCGCAACAAAGTAATCGGCGTGTCGAGTGTATCTCAAATCGGCTCAGCGAGCCGATAGACATCGCTCCCAAAACGAAAAAACCGAGGCCCGGATTGCTGGCAGCCGATGCGCTGATTTGTCAGGTCTGGATCCCGCTCGTCTGCGGCACATCGAGGACGACAGGGCCGCAATGTCATTCCCGACGCGCGAAGCGCGAGCGGGAAACCAGGGGCAACGTGACGGCCCAAGGTCATCCCCTTGACTCGTGGATTCCAGGTTCCGCCTTCGGCGGCCCTGGAATGACAGCCGCTGTTTTTCGGTCAGTCTCTCTGTCTCTCGACAATAGTCGGATCACGAAGAGCGGAAAAGATTACGGTCGTGCTCGCGGAACGTCAGCGCCTGGCTTGGTGGAGGCCTTATTGAGACAGCGCACTTTTGCCTTGGTGGTTTCCCGACGGAAAGCTAGAAAACTCAAACTGCGCCTTGAATGAAGCGCAGTCCTGATAGCTGCTATCCAAAACCGGAAGGGCCAAATCAATGTTGGGAAAACTGCTTATCGCCGCCGCGGCGTCGTTAACCTGGGTCGCCGCCGCCTCTGCGATGCCTTTGGCTCCGCTCACGTCGCAGACGGACATTACCGAGGTTCGGACGGTCTGCAATCAAACCGGCCAGTGCTGCGCAACCGGCAGCGGGCAATGTTTCGATTTCAGCCGCCCGCGCAGAAATTACTATCAGCCGCGTCGCTTTGCGCCGCCGCGCTACGGTTATTATCGGCAGCGCCAGATCCGGCGTCACTATTACGGCTACTGAAAGTCACTGTTCGATCTTACGCGACAGAGCGATCCGGGATGATCATGTCCCGATCGCCGGCAATACCCGGCGAGCAGGGCCAAGCACTCATTCAGCCGGACAACCCCAGGCCAGCGGGAGGGGGAACCTGCGCTGCCTGGGGTCAAGGTGCTTCGCGTGCCCGGAGAGCGTCCGGTTTTCAAAGCCTACGCAGTGCGGCCTTCCGGGGCTTTAACGGCGCACCGCCAATTTTAATCGCTTGTCGATCAATGCCGCAGATGCGGAACCATTCCATTGGGTGGCGTTTAAAGACCACGGAATGAACAGGAGTGGAGCGATGAGATATTTCTCTCTTTCGACCGTGGCCGCAGCAGCAATCCTGGCGTCAGCCGCGGCATTTGCGCAGGGCGCAAGCGGGTCTGGCGGCGGCGGTGCCGCAGCCGGTGCCGCGGCTGGCACATCGAGCGGCGCCGGCCGAAGCGGCACCGCGGCAGGGACGACTTCCGGCACAGCCAGTCCCAGCTTAACCGCGCCGGCAACAGGCACTCCGGGCACATCAGGAACAGGCACATCCGCCCCCATGTCGAGCGGTGTTGGAACTCCCGCAAACCCGGTCGGCGGTATCATCCGGGAGCCGGGGACGGGCGCGGCTGTCGGCGGCGCGGGGAGCGTGCCGGGTACGGTCGCGCCCGGCACGAACAATGGCGGCTCCGGCGGGCAGCCAGGTCCGGGAACGCGCTAAAAAATGCGGCGTGATTGCAGGGGCTCGGCGCTGCATCACGTCGGCCGGCAGTTCGAGATCGGCCTCGTCCGATTCGGATAAAGAGCCTGCGATGCTGTTCGAGCGCGTGAGCAGGCACTTCCCAATCGATGCCGCGGATGCTTTCGCGCCTTGAGCCCGAGAGGAACGCCCTGAAAATTCTCGCGGCAACCGCAACCTTCGCGCAATACGTGCATTGGCGACGTATCGACTCAACTGGAGCGAGGTAGCTATGCCCGGCGCGGAAAAGGATGGTTTCGACCCACTCGATTTGGCGAAGCTGGTCGCTGACGGCGCCTGCGATCCTCCTCTGCATGCCTTACGCGAGTTCGCTCAGGCCTTCATCGGCCTCCACGAAGAAAACCGCGCGCTCTATCAGGAGACCGACAATCTCCTCGTCATGCAGGAGTGTGCGGTGGGGACGCTGTTGGGCACCCTTCGTGCAATGCAGACTGTGGCACCTCCGGAATTGAGAAATCGCGTTTTCGAGGCGACACGGGCAGCCCAGGCAATCTGGGCGTGTCATCACCAGCTCGGAGTCATCCTCGATGACATGCCGATCGAGCCGCACCACGAGCCGGAGGTTCGACAGACGCACGACAAAGGAGGAGCGCCATGAGGTCTGAACAGCTTCTTGTTGTCGAAGATGATTTCATCCTCCGTTTTGATCTGGTCATGACCCTGGAAGACGAAGGCTATCCCGTCCTGTCGACCTGCAACGCCGATGCGGCGATTGCATTGTTGAACGAGCAGGACATCAGAGCCGTGATCTCCGATGTCAGAATGCCCGGCTCGATGGATGGGATAGGGCTTGCGCACACCGTTCAGGCGCGCTGGCCACATGTTCCGGTCCTTCTCATGTCTGGGCATGTCAGGCCGGAGGAAGTTCCGCCATCGGTCCATCTGTTCGTCAAACCGATTTCACCCCGGCAACTGACCACGACGATCCACAGGGTGCTTTCGTAGGCGCTGCATCGGTCGCGAACCTCCCGCTCTGCATGGCGACAAATTCGGCAGCGGTTTCAACGCCTGTTGCGGGATATTCCTAGCCCACCTTCCAACCGCTTCGCACTTTGGCCGCGTTGACTGCACCGAATGACCACATGGTCAACAGAAGAAGGCCAGCATCAATTGTTCAATTTTATTGCCCAGGCGATTTGCCGGGCGAAGGCTGCTCATAAGGGAAGGATCAACGATGCGAACATTGATGGCACTCACCGCGCTCTCAGTCCTGGCCTTCACAGCCCCAATTCAGGCTCAGTCGCAGGTTCCCCAGAGTAGCCGTGACGGAGCTGCGGCGGATACGCAGCCTGTCCCCAAGCTCACGAAGGTCGAGATCGTCGACTTCAGCGACCTCTCCGTCGGGGTCCAAAACCAGGTCGCTGCCGTCATTGCAACGACGAAGCAGGAGGACATGCAAAAATTGCATCAATCGATCGATGCAATACCGGAGGCGTCGCAGGCGCTGAAGGCGAAAGGTGTCAGTACATCTCAAATTGTTGTCGCCAGTCTCGATGAGACGGGGACGCTTACACTGATCACCAAATCATCCTGACATCTCGTCTCCCAGAGATCGAGGCAACACAAGGAAACATGCTATGAAATTGACATCCGCAAATGTTGGTCAAACGCTGGGCCATCTCGACGCAAAAGTCGTGCCTTACGATCATCCGGTGAATGAGCAATTGGTCAGTCTCTTCGGAAACCATACCTTTTTCCTGGATCAGAGCGGGCTTAAAATTGTCGAGCCGGAGGAGTCGCGTGAGGACGGCGTCGTCACCGGACGCGTGATCAAGGTCGCCAAATGGGCGGATGGAACCCGGACCAGTCTGGCGCCCCATGATCGCGAAGTGACCGAAATCATTGTCCCCCTCGAGCAGGCGGCATAGAAACCGCATCTATCGCTGCCGCGCCATTGCTCTGTCTGCTTCGGCAGGCAATCCCCGGAACAGGCGGAGCAATTGCCGCTCATCCAAACGAGAACTGGCTGGGCGGCGACCCGCCGGCCAGCAAACCCTTTACAGGAATTCTAGTTCGCTCCTGATGTCGCTTCGCCTGCAGCGCCGATGATCAGCCGGGCCAGCACGTCATACCCGTCGGCATCGAGGTGGAGGTCGTCGCTGGTGAAGCGCGGATTGAGCTTGCCGTCGATCGCCATCGCCGGCCAGGTGTCGACAAACGTGCAGTGCGGGGGACGGCAGCTTTTCCCGATCAAGGCGTTCACCTGAAGGACCGCCGGATTGTACTCGTGGAGATCTTCGCCCAGCGGCATGATCGACAGCACGGTGACGGGCATCGGCAGCCGCTCGATGATGGCTGCGATATTGGCCGCGATCGTCTCGACCGCCTCGCCTCTGGTAATGTCGTTCACGCCGATCAGCAATATGGCGCGCGTGCCGGTGATGTCGCCGAGCCTTCTGAGGACGCCGGCGGTCGTATCGCCGGCGATCCCGTAATTCGCGAAGTCGGGGCCGAGAAGCCGATTCCACTTGCCCCGGGCGATCTGGCTGTCGCCGATCATCGCGATCGAGCCTGCGGGCGGGGACTGCTGCAATTGCTTGCGCCGCTCGGCGATGCCGAAGTCCAGTTGGACCGCCATAATGAACTTCTTGGCCTCGGTGCTGAAGATGATGCCGAGCGCCGCGCCGATCATCAGGCAGGCGAGTCCGATGAAAATTGGTTTCATAAAATTTTCCCGATGGAGAGCCGCCATCCCGCAATCGCTCCCAAGCGGTTGCCCAAGTCCGGTTGCCCAAGTCCGGTTGCCCAAGCCGGTTGGATGCCCACAAAACGCGCAGCGACCGAGGGAACTTCCGGGAATCGTCCGAGTTCAACTCCTGCCGGGATTTTAAAACCGGATCAAGGGTGGAGAGCCTTCATGGACACCTTTTGGACGCCATCTGTCGTTGGTTGCGTTTACGGCTCGGTTCTCAGTGTATTGCTTGTGGTCGCCGTTCTCGGGTGAACGAATGGACCTGTCACGCCGAAATGACCGAAAGGTTTCGGCGCGATCTCGCTATTTATCAAGGTCGGCAAAACAACCCGATATCCTGCTGACGATCGGGTTGTAGAGTGCTGCCTGCGATTTGTCGTAGGTCATTTCGAAGTCTTTGAACTGATCGGCTTTGCGGTTGTAGAAGATCTTGGCGTAGAACAGCCCGCTGCCATTCTCGCCTGAGACAACCGCCCATTTGGCGTGCATCGCGCGATAGGTCACCTTTCCGCTCGGGCCGGCCAGGCGTTTGCCGGCGTCTTCGATCGTCTGCTTGAGGTTCGAGTCGAGCGCATTGTTGCTGCCCCAGACCGCGAGTTCGGCGCCGTCCTTGCCGGTGAACCTGCGGCCGTCGCCGTTTTCCGGTTCCGGCTGTGCGGTCAGCAGGTCTTTGGGATAGCAGATGTGATATTGAAAGCGCGGATTGCCGTAATACACCCAGGAATGGCCGTCATTCCGCGCTTCCTTGGCTTGCGCCTGCAGGCATGCGCCCAAGGTGCAGAACATCGCCAATCCCGTTAAAAAAGCTTTCGGCATCGTCCTGCCTTCCCTCGGCCATACCGTGGATGTGCGATATCTCCGCCCGGCAGTTTATGCGCGGGCGCTCCCGGTCGTCTCGCGCGCCAGCAGCGCCGCATTGGCAAATGTGAGCATCATCTGATCGACCAATTCGGGGACGAAGGCGTTTGCTTCCGGCGCCGGCATGGGTTTGCCATCGCGATGAAATGTGAGACGGCCTTGCGCCAATGCGCTTTCAACTCCGGCGTGGATGGCCGCCTTGTCGTTGACGCCATCCAGCAACGGCAGGATCGCCTGGGCGAACGGATCGATTCTGACCTTTTCGTGCCGCAGGCTCGTGGTCGTCGTCTCGCCGCGGCTGGCATCAAGACGGGCGATGGCAAAGGCAACGGGCCTGTCGCCGGCCGCCGATGTCTGCGCTTCGACGGGCGCTGCCAGCGCAGTCAAGATGCCGGTCGTCACCATTTTAAAAACGACTTCGAGCACAAGCGCTCGTCCTGTCTCATTGCGCGCCGCCGCCGGCAGGATTGAATAGAGATCCTCAAGGCAGAACGATCCGGGAAACGCCGACGCGATGCGTTCCAGCACATTGATGAGCGGCGATGCCTTCGTCGTCACCGTCCGCCCCTGGGCATCGCGCAGCGTCGAGCTGCCGTCCTGTCCGTGCTCGAGCTGCATTCCCGCCACCGTCAGGAAATGCAGCGGCGCCAGCGCGGCAGGCGAAAGATTGCGGTTGATCAGGGCTGCCCGCTGCGCGTCGACCAGCAGCGACTGCCGGAAGGTGCGGCCGTTGAGCATGTCGACATATTGTTCCGCCGCGAGAAACTGGTTGTTGGAGATGTCGCGCACGCGTTTCGCCGTCTCGGCCGGCAGGTTGTCGAGAATGACCGATGCAAGATCGCTTTCGCCAAGATATCCCAAGCCGTTGCGGCGGGCGGCGTCGACGAAATTCATGAACGTGCAGGGCTCGTTGGTTTCTTCCAGAAATTCATGGGCGATATAATCGTCGGGCAATTGCGCGAGCCGATCCGCCCAGAGCTGCAGGTTCTGCTTGTGGACGCCGGTATCGTGCGTCGCATCTTTAAGGAACGCCAGCAGTTCGCGCGCCTTGGCGACGCGGCTGCGCGAATCATTGTTATCGGGCACATGCAAAAGAAAACTGTCGCGCAAGGCTTGCAGCGTGCGCCATCCGGGAAGCACGTTGTAGCTGATGTTGGCGATGCCGACATCCGACAGGCGTTCCTTGCAAATGCGCAGAATGGCCTCGCGCACCGGCCCCGGCACCCAGGAATAGACGCCGTGACAGATGATGTAGTCGAACTGTCCGTCTTCCGCGCCGAGTTCGGTGAAGCTTTTGCAATGGATTTCGATGTTCGCGAGATCGGCATCCTTGATGCGGGCGCGCCCCGCCGCCACCTGCGTGCGGGACAGATCGACGCCGACAAATCTGGCGTCGGGAAACCGGGACGCCAGCGGAATGATGTTGCCGCCGGCGGCGCAGCCGAGTTCCAGAACCTTTGCATGTTCAACCGGCGCGTAAGGCAGTCCGAAGAGGTGGGCGATCGCTGCGAGGCGCGCCGGCTGGGTCTGTGGAAACGGATTGGAAGTGTAAGGCAGCAGGTCGTATTTCAAGGCCGTGCGTGCGATCATCGACTCGACATCCTGCGCCGGTGCGAGAGCGGAAGCCAACGACATGCTTGTCTCCTTCGTTCTTCGGTCTGGCAAGGTTCTTGGGTCTGGCAAGGTTCTTGGGTCTGGCAAGACCTCTGCAGTCGCGCCTGACCAGCCTCTGTAGCACGGCCGGCCGACGAGCGCGACCGGCGCCGGCCCGGTGATATGTCTGCTGGTCTAGCCCGCGATCCTCGCCGCCCACGCCGCCGCGGTCTCGGCCATCGTCTTCAGGTGATCGGCGGCGGAAAAGCCCGACACGCTCTTGCGCGGCCGAAGATCATGGTCGCCGTCTTCCAGCCAGAGGATCTCGATGCTCGTTGCGAGCTTGTAACCCGCCACCTCCTCACGTGTGCCGAACGGATCGCGCGTGCCTTGCACGATCAGCGCTGGCGTTTTGAGATGCGCGAGATGCTGTGTGCGCACTTGCTCGGGCTTTCCCATGGGATGGAAAGGATAGCCGAGACAGAGCAGGCCGGCGATGCGACCCTTCGCATAAAGATCATCCGAGATCATGCTGGCGACGCGCCCGCCCATCGATTTGCCGCCGATAATCAGCGGGCCTTTGGCGTTCAGCGCATCGATCGCGGCGATATATTCGGGCATCACCTTGTCGGCGCGCGGCGGCGGCTTGCGGCCTCCGGTGCGGCGCGCGGCCATGTAGTCGAATTCGAAGCGCACCACCCGCAGGCCCTGCGCCGCCAGCGCCTGCGCGCTGGCGTTCATGGAGGCGGAATCCATCGGCGCCCCGGCGCCATGCGCCAGCAGCACCGTTATCTTTGCCCGTTCGGGGCCGTCCTGCAGAAAGATCGTGGTCATGGCGGGCAGCATTTCATACCGGATGAGATCGTTCAAATTCTGTTGCCGGAACCTCGGGCAGGGCGGGGCGTTGTGGCGAGAGCATCAGACCAGGGGAGAAACCATCATGTCCCAGCAGGCCGAGGCCACGAAAGACGAGATCATCGCCCTTGAGCGCTCCTACTGGGACGCGATGAAGAAGAAGGACGGACGCCGCGCGGCGGAGCTTTCCGGAGAAAATTCCATAGTCACCGGCGCGCGGGGCGTCATGATCATCGCCAAAGACAAGATGGGAAAGATGACGGAAGACGGCTCATGGACGCTCGACGATTACGCCTTCGACAAGGTCGAGGTTTCGACCCCCGCCGAAAACGTCGCGATCATCGCCTATACGGTCCGGCAGAAAGTCACCATGAACGGCAAGGCGCAGGATTTGAAGGCCGCCGATAGTTCGACCTGGATTCGCGGGTCGAACGGGTGGGAGTGTCACGCCCACAGCGAGGCATTTTTGAACGACAAGTGAGGACGCGCTATCGCTCAAACTCCCTCGGGCCACTTGCGCGTCGCCTCTATCGACTCGCCGGTCTCCAGCAGGCTCTTCAGGCTGGCGAGGATCATCGGCCAGCCGCCTGAGACGGCTTCGATCAGCTTGGAACCCTTGCGGTCGATTTCGTGCACCAGGGTGAGCTTCATGGTGTCGCCCTGCTGTTCGAGATCGATGGTCAGGCGCGAAAAGCCTTCCGCCTTCATCTCGGGCTTGAACTCGTTGCGCCAGCTCAGCACCAGCCGTTTGCGCGGCTCGATCTCGATGATCTCGCCCTGATCGCCGATGCGCCCGTCCGGGATCATGAGCTTCCACGACGCGCCGGGCTGCCAGGTGGAGTCCTGCCAGGTTTCCACCCAGTAGCGGCGGGTGAAGGCTGGGTCGATGAGAGCCTGCCACAGCTTTTCCGGTGTGGTGCGGATGTAGGTCACGTAGACGAAGCGGGACTTATCCATCACTGTCTTCCTCGAAGTTCTTCTTCAGCTCGGCGAGCAGCCGCAGGCGGCCGTGCTCGTATTTGTCGATCCAGCGTTCGGAGATGGCGTGGATCGGCACCGGGTTGAGAAAGTGCAGCTTCTCGCGCCCGCGCCAATAGGTCGCCACCAGGTTGGCCCCCTCCAGAATCGCCAGATGTTTCGTCACCGCCTGCCGGCTCATGACGAGGCCGGTGCAGAGTTCGTTCAGGGTCTGGCCGTTGCGCGCATGCAGCCGGTCCAGCAGTTCGCGCCGGCTGCCGTCGGCCAGCGCCCGGAAGACGGCGTCGAGTTCGTCCATGGGCTCATTATGCAACTATATGGTTGCATGTCAAGCGACCGAAGTGTCAACGATGTCTCCGAACACCTGTCAGGGATGTCTCCCGAACGCGCTCACGCCGCCACGACGGCAAACCCTCGTGCCCTCAGTCCGCGGCGCTCCTCGCGCAGCGATGACAGCAGGCGGCTGCGGCTGCCCTGGATATGGCCGGCGACGAGGCTCGCGGCCTCATCCGCATGGCCGGCCCGCACCGCTGCGACGATGGCGTGATGCTCGGCCCAGGCGCGATCTCTGGCGCCTTCATCGCGGACTTCCAGCCAGCGGGCGCGGGCGAGGCGCGTCATCGCGTCGCGAACGCCGCGATGCAGGAAGTCGTTGCCCGACAGGCGTGCCAGTTCGATGTGAAAATCCATGCCGGCGCGGTGCCAGTCCTCACGCGAGGTTTCGCCATCGCAGGACAGCAGCAGCGCTTCGACCACGTCGACGCCGCTGCGGTCCGCCAATGCGCAGGTGATGCGCACGGCCGCCACTTCGATGACCTGCCGGTAGACGGAAAGCTGCTCCAGTTCGGCAAGGTCGATCGGCGACACGATCCAGTTGCGGCCGTCGCGGCGCACCAGGCCCTCGGTCTCGAGCCGCAGCAGAGCCGCGCGCACGGGGGTGCGCGACGCGCCGAAGCGCGCCTCGATCCAGCGCTCGGTCAGCCGTTCGCCCGGTCCGAGGTCGAGGCCGAGGATCATGTCCCGCAATTGCGTCTCGACCTGCTGCATCTGCGACATGGCGGCTATTCCTGTGCTTCCTTGCCGGTCTCGGATTTTTGGCGCACAAGACTGGCGTCCATCTTGGTATCCCAAAATCGGATACCATACAATAGGACCGATGCAGGATTGGAAAATGACGGCCAGCGATCAGCCGCAAGCACAAGCCCACACCCACGACGGCGACCGTCACTGGCGGCGCAACCTCGCCGTCTGCCTGGTCGGCTCCTTCACCACGATCATCGCCATGACCCTGCTGCTGCCGTTCCTGCCGCTCTATGTCGAGCAGCTCGGCGTCACCGATCATGCCGGCATCGCCCAATGGTCCGGCATCGCCTACGGCGCCACCTTTTTCGCGGCGGCGCTGGTCGCACCGCTGTGGGGCCGGCTCGCCGACCGCTATGGCCGCAAGGCGATGCTCATCCGCGCCAGCCTTGGCATGGCGATCGCCATGTCGCTGACCGGTATGGTCCATAATGTGTGGGAGCTGGTGGCGCTGCGCCTGTTCACAGGCTTTGCCGGCGGCTATGCCTCGGGCTCCACCATCCTCGTCGCCACCCATACGCCGCGCGAGCGGTCCGGCTGGGCGCTCGGCATGCTGTCGTCCGGCATCATGGCCGGCAGCCTCGTCGGTCCCCTGGTCGGCGGCGTGCTGCCGCAGCACATCGGCATCCGCAGCACATTCTGGCTCGCCGGCGGCATCATTTTCCTGACCTTCCTCGCCACCACTTTCCTGCTGAAAGAGGAGAAGCGCTCCGCCGCCGAGCGCAAGGCCGCCGCCAAGGGCGGCTGGTCGTCGATCCCCGACAAGCGTCCCGTGATCGCCATGCTGGCGACGGGCCTGCTGCTGATGATCGCCAACATGTCGATCGAGCCGATCATCACCCTCTATGTGGCGCAACTGGTCGATGATCCTGCGAAAGTCACGCTGGTCTCGGGCATCACCATGTCGGCGGCGGCACTCGGCAGCATCCTGTCCGCCTCGCGGCTCGGCAGGCTTGCCGACCGCATCGGCCACTGGAGCGTCATCATCGGCGCGCTGGCGGTCTCGGCGCTGCTGCTGATCCCGCAGGCCTTCGTCACGCAGGGCTGGCAGCTCGTGGTGCTGCGTTTCCTGATGGGGCTGGCGCTCGGCGGCCTGCTGCCCTGCGTTACCAGCGTCATCCGCCACAACGTGCCTTACGGCGTCGCCGGCGCCATCCTCGGCTATGCGACCTCGTCGCAATATGCCGGGCAGGTGGTCGGGCCGCTGCTCGGCGGCTTCGTCGGCGGCCACATCGGCATGCGCGCAGTGTTTCTCGGCACCGCGGTACTGATGGCGCTGGGGGCCGCCTATGCCTGGGTGTCGCGGACGGATCGCGTGGCGCAGGCGGTGAAGCAGCAGGGCGCCGAATGAAAATGGCCGGAGCTTGTCCGGCCATCAATTCAGTTCAGTCCTACTAGTTCGATGGATCCTTCGCATTGGCGATCGTCTCGAATTCCACGTTGTACAGCTCGCCATCGACGCGCTCGACCTTGCGCATATACATGTTTTGAACAATCTCGCGCGTCTGCGGATCGATCGTCACTGTGCCGCGGGGGCTTTCGAAACTTATGCCTCTGGCGGCTTCGATCAGCTTTGCGCCGTCGCCTTTGCCTTCCACCTTGGTCAGGGCGCGATACAGCAGTTCCATCCCATCCCAGCCGCCAACCGCCATGAAGTTGGGCCGCATGCCGGGATTTGCCTTCTTGAAGGCCTCGACGAAGGCTTTGTTGATGGGAGAATCGTGCGCGGCGGAATAGTGGTAGCCGCTGATGACGCCGAGCGCCGCATCGCCCATCTGATTGAGGATATCATCGTCGGTCACGCCGCCTTCCACGATGAGGCGGACGCCTTTCTTGTCCAGGCCTCGCTCGGTGAATTGCTTCATGAAAACTGCGCCGGCGCCAGATGGCATGAAGGCGTAAACAGCATCGGCGCCCTCATCCGCCACCCGCTGCAGAAACGGCGAAAAGTCCGGATTCATGAGCGGAACGCGAAGTGCTGCCAACACCTTGCCGCCGTTCTGTTCGAAGCTCGCCTTGAAAGCGTTTTCGGCGTCGACCCCGGGACCATAGTCCGAGACGATGCTGATCGGCCTCTTGACGCCCTGCTTCGCCGCCCAGGCCGCTATGGGATAGGTCGCCTGCGCCGTCGTATAGCTTGTGCGCAGGACGAAGGGCGACGATTTGATGATGGCCGATGTCGCGGCCGCCATGACGACGAGGGGGATTTGCGCTTTGGTTGCGATCGGCGCGACGGCAAAGGCAATCGGCGTCAGGCCCATGCCGGCGAGCGCGCTGACCTTGTCGTTGACAATCATTTCCTGCGCGACGCGCTTTGCGGTCTCGGCCGATCCGGCATCGTCCTTGAGCAGCACCTCGATCTTGCGACCGGCAACAGTGCTGCCCTTCTGATCGGCATAGAGATTGATCGCCGCGGCGATTTCACGCCCCGTGGATGCAAACGGCCCGGTCATGGGAAGAATGACGCCGATCTTGAACGGCTCTTGCGCGTGCGCCGGGAGAACGCTGAATGCGGCAAAGCCCGCCGCCATCCCAATCAGCGTTCGTCTTGTATTCGATTGCATAGTCCCTCTCCTCTTTACTAAACTCTGCTGCGTCGTCCACGACGGCTATTTGGGGCGCTTCGCCTTTGCCTTTGCCTCTTCCTGCTCGAAGACTCTGGCATTGACGGCCGGAAGATTCTCGCGAATGCGTGCGAGCAGTCTGGCCAGATGCCGGACCTCATTCGGTGAAAGGCCTTCGAGCAGTCGCTTTTCCCGTTCCAGCGCAACGGCAACCACACGGTCGTGCAAATCATAACCTTTGGCGGTCAGGATCAGGGACGTCTTGCGTGCATCCCCGTCGTCCTGCGTTGCCGTCACCAGGCCTTGCGCCTCCATCTCCTTCACGGCGCGGCTGACGATCCCTTTGTCGACGGAGGTGACGAGCCCCGCGCGTTGCGCGGTCACGCCCGGTTCGACGGCAATCATCGAAATGATGCGCCACTCGTTCACGCCGATGCCAAACCGCTTCAGATAGATGCGGGAGGAACCCCGCGACCACCTGTTGGCGATGACTGTCAGGTGATGTGGAACATAGACATCAAGATCGAGCGCCGTTGTACCCTTTTTGCGCGCCGCGCCAGACGTGCCGGACGTTCCGGGCTTCATGCGGCCACGACCGCACCGGTGGCTTCTTCTTCGAACAGCGACTTGAGCAGGCGTTTGGTGAGATTGCTGCCGGCATCCGAGGCGATGTTGACGAACTTGCCGTCAGGCGTCTCGCTGATGCGCTTCTGCTGCGCCTCCAGCACCACCTGATCTTCCTTGAACGTGAAGGCCGTCTGTTCGAACACCACGTCCGGAATGCCGCGATCGAGGCCGATGTTTGTCGCGATCGACCAGAAGTAGTGCGTCGTCGTGTCTGTTTCCGGGGTGACGCCGTGGAAGCCTTGCATCGAGAAACCGTGATCGCGCCTGCCTTCATAGGCGCCCGTTCCCGCGTCGCAGCCACCGGTGTGGATGCGGATGAGCACAGGTTCGAACGAGATTTCCTGCCAGCGATCGATAGGCCCTTTGAAACCGGCTGCATCCACATAGGTCGGGGGTGCGACGGAATTCGGCATGTGACGGGTGACCATCACCTTGTTGCCCTCACGCCTGGCTTCCGTCTTGGTGCGGAAATGCATGTTGGCATTGCCGCCGATCGTGCGCGCATGGACGTAGCCCAGATGCGAGAGATCCATCAGATTCTCGACAAGCAGTTCCCAGTTGCCGTTGACGCCGAAATGCGCGCTCTTCCAACCCCAGCCGGGATCGGTGTGAAACGGGTGCGAAGGGATTGTCGCTGGATCCGCCTTGGCCACATCGCCCATCCAGATCCACAAGACGGCATCGCGCTCGACGATGGGATAGGAGCGAATGACCGCCGTGGGCGGGATCCTGTCCTGGCCCGGAACCTTGGTGCATGCGCCGGAAGCGTCGAATTCGAGGCCATGATAGCAGCAGCGAATAATATCGTTGTCGACATGGCCTTCGCTGAGCGGCATGGCGCGATGGCAGCAGCGATCCTCGACCGCCCCGATCCTGCCTGATGCGCCGCGAAAAAGAACGATGGATTGGTTGAGAAACTTCCGGCCGACGTGCTGCCCGGGCGCCAGATCGCTGCTGAACCCCGCGACATACCAAGCATTACGCAGAAACATTGGCCCTCTCCTCCCAGAAGCAGTGGCGGAGACCATATTCGGAATTAGTTGGCTTAGCAACGATTATGGTTGCTACAGCAACCGTTCGGGCCGCTCAGCACTCGATTGCGGCCGCATTCATTGTTCTAATTGATATTTTTCGATCGAAATCGACGACTGGCGCCGCGCTATGAGGCCGTACTCCGCTGCGGCGCCGGCCTCATATCTTTGCCAGGAGGGCGCGCAGATCCTCGGCGAACAGGCTTGCCGCCAGTCCCAGGGTGGCATTGCTGCGATGGACCAGCGCCAGCGGCTGAATCGGGATGCCGGCATTCCTGATCGGCAGGTGTTTCAGCCGGTCTTCCTCGTTGGAATAGCGCACGTCGGCCATGCCCAGGAAGGTCACGTGACGCCCGTCGAGCACCAGCGCCTTCATCATCGCGATCGAATTGGTCTCGAAGGCGGGCGCGAACGGCAGTTTGGCGCGGGCGAAGGCCGTGGTCAGCACGCGGTTGACGGTGATCCAGCGGTCCGACAGCACGATCGGATAGTCGGCGCACTGGCTGAGGCGGACGCTGGCCTGGTTCGCCAGCGGATGGTCCTTCGACACGACGGCGCCGAGCGGCGTCTCGAAAACCTCCATCACATGCAGGCCATGATGCGGCGGCAGGTTGTAGATCAGCCCCAGATCGGCGTCTCCTGCTTCCACCTGGCTCATGATCTGCTCGGCGGTGAGGCTTCGCACCGTCATCTTGATGCGCGGAAACTTCGCCTGAAACGCCAGCCCGGCCTTGGTCAGCAGGCCCTGGGCGAGGCCGCTGCGGGCGGCAACCGTCACATGTCCCGCCTTCAGCCCCTGCAGGTCGAGCATGCGCTCGCGGGTGCGGTCATATTCCTTCAGGGTCTGGCGGATATGGCTGATCAGGATTTCGCCCGCCGAGGTCAGGCGCACCCCGCGCGGCATGCGGTGGAAGATCGGCGTGCCCAGCTCCGCCTCGAGGTCGAGAATTTGCCGGTTGATGGCCGAGGACGAAACATTCACCTTGTCGGCGGCATGGCGGATCGAGCCGGTCCGCGCGACCTCGTCGAGATACCGCAGCATGCGGGCATGGATCATCGCAGACCGTTTCAAGTTGAACTGGAGTGGTAAAAGACTGCTGCCTTTTAGTTCTCGGTGCAAGCTGAATTTGATGTTTGACCGCAGCGCAGCGGCGTCCTCTCATCGTGTTCCGAACCACCGTCTGGGAAAGGTTATCGAGTGAGCGTGTTCGCCGCGAGGAACGTAGCTGCAATTCTTTTCACGCTGACGCTGGGCAGTTCCACGGCGATTGCGGCCGAGAAGGTCTCCATCGCGCTGGGCTGGATTCCCGGCGGTGAACGCACGCATTATTATGTCGCCCGCGCCCGCGGCTTCTTCGCCGAGGAAGGGCTCGACGTCACCATCCTCGCCGGCAAGGGCGCCACGGATGCGATCACCAAGGTCGCCTCGGGCAATGCTGATTTCGCCGAAGCGGGTTTCGAATCGCTGCTGATCGCCAAGGCGCGGGGCGACGTGCCGCTCACCGGCGTCATGGTGATGATGAGCAAGATGCCCGATGCGCTCATCGTCACCGCCGGCTCCGGCATCAAGAGCCTTGCCGACCTGACCGGCAAGAAAGTCGCCACCTCGCCGTTCACCTCGTCGAACGGCCCGTGGCCCTATCTCCTGCGAAACAACGGCATCGATCCGGACAAGGTGCAACTGTTCAAGGTCGACGCGGCGGCGCTGACGCCCATGCTCGCTTCGGGCCAGGTCGACGGCATCATCCAGTTCGTCACCAACCTGCCGCTGACGCAGGCGGCGCTGGATGCCGCCGGCAAGAAAGGCGAAACCATCGCCTGGTCCGATTACGGCCTCAAGGGCTATTCCGTATCTCTCATGGTCTCCAACAAGACGCTCGCCACCCGCCGCGACATGGTCGTCAAGATGATCCGCGCGGTGAAGCGCGGCATGGAGGCCGTGCGGCAGGACCCGCACCGCGCCGCCGAGGATCTCAAGGCGTCGATCCCCGAAGCCGATGTGGCGCTGACCGAAGCGGTGGTGCGCGCCTCGCTGCCGGTGATGTTCAACGAAGTGTCGGACCGCGACGGCCTCGGCGTGTTCTCGCCGGAGATCCTGCAGGCGATGTGGAAGCGCGTGTCGACGGAACAGAATATCCCCATCGAGAAGCTCGATCCGACGACGACGGTCGATTTCTCGCTGTCGAAATAACGCGGGTCGCAACGGCGCATCCCAATACCGTTGCGAGATGCGTTTGGCGGCGCCGCGCACGTCCCGGCGCGGCGCCGCCAAGTTGTTTGGAGGTATTGTCTTGAAACTCTGGTCAAGATGCACGGTTGTCATTCCCGACGCGCCGCAGGCGCGAGCGGGAACCCAGGAGTCAAGAGCCGCACACCGGGCCGTCACGTTGTCCCTGGATTCCCGCTCTGCGCTTCGCTTGGCGGGAATGACACACCAAGGCTGAAGCAAGCATGAATCAAGTCGTCCCCGTCATCGATATCCAGCCCTTCCTGAACGGCGCCGGCAAGCAGGACGTTGCCCGCCAGGTCGCCGACGCTTGCGAGAGGATCGGTTTTCTGGTCATCAGCGGCCACGGCGTCAGCACGGCGACGATCGACAGTCTTGTCTCCGCAGCGCGAAATTTCTTCGCCTTGCCAACCGACATCAAGAAGCTGTCCGCGTCGCCGCCGGGCTCGAAGGTGCATCGCGGCTATAGCGGGCTAGCCTCGCGCTCTCTGGCGAAGTCGACAGGCGCAAAGACCCCGCCCGATCTGCGCGAAGCCTTCACCATCAACCGGGTGCAGCCGAAGGACGATCCCTATTTCAAAAATCCGGCGGCGGAGCATTTCTTCGCCGACAATGTCTGGCCGGCCGACGCTGTAGCGCCCGGTTTCCGCAGCGCCCTGACGACGTATTATCTGGAGATGGACCGGGTCGCGACCTCGCTGATGCGCATCTTCGCCATGGCGCTCGGCATGCCGGAGCATTTCTTCGACGACAAGGTCGACAGGCATTTCTCCAACTTCACCTCCTATCACTATCCGCCCTTGAATGCGGCGCCGGAGCCCGGCCAGTTGCGCGGCGGCGCCCATACCGATTTCGGCAGCCTGACGATCCTCCATGGCGCGCCGTCGACGCAGGGGTTGCAGGTGTGGACGCAAGGGGCCTGGCACGATGTGCCCGTGGTGAAGGACGCCTTCATCGTCAACATCGGCGACCTGATGGCGCAATGGACCAACGACCGCTGGGTGTCGACCCTGCATCGCGTCGTCAATCCGACGAGCGTCGAAGGTTCGCAGGCGCGTTATTCCTTCGCCTTCTTCCATCAGCCCAATTACGACGTGCTGATCGAGAACATCGATCCGTTGGCACAAGCCAGATACAGCCCCGTCACCTCGGGGGACCATCTCTATCGCAAACTGTCAGCCATGAAGGTCGCGGGTTAAGCCATGATCATCTACACGCCGCCGAAACCGGCCGACCATCTTCCGATCATCGATCTGACCAACGCCTTTTCCGGTGGCGAGAAGAGCGCCAAGGCCGTCGCCTGGGACATCCACAAGGCCTGCCGCGAGACAGGCTTCTTCTACGTGTCAGGTCACGGCGTCTCGAAGGAACTGATGGACCTGCAGCTGGCCTGGAGCAGCCATCTTTTCGACCTGCCGATGGACGAGAAGATGGCGATGGATTTCAGCCAGTCGCCGCGCCGTCTCGGCTACGAGCCGGCGCTGCGCCAGATCCTCGACGAGGGATCGGCGCCCGACCTCAAGGAAAGCTACATGTACAACCGGCCGCTCGATCCGGTGGGTGTTGATAGTGCGCAGAATTTCTGGCCGGCGACCCTGCCGGGCTTCCGCGAACAGATGCACGCCTACCACACCGAGGTCGGCAGGCTGGCGCTGTCGCTGATGGGCCTCGTCGCCCTCTCGCTCGACCTGCCGCAGGATCATTTCACCAATTGTTTTACCGGCGGCAACTTCTCCGTGCGCCTGCTGCGCTATGCGCCGCAGGCCGCGACCGGTCCTGCCAACCAGCTCGGCGCCGGCGCGCACACCGACTGGGGCGCGATCACGCTGCTCCTGCAGGACCAGAACGGCGGCCTCGAGGTGAAGACGGCCGATGACCAGTGGATCAAGGCGACGCCGCTGGAAGGCACGTTCGTCGTCAACCTCGGCGACCTCGTGCGGCGCTGGACCAACGATCTCTACCGATCGACCCTGCACCGTGTGCTCAACAACGTCAGCGGCCGCAACCGCCACTCGGTCGCCACCTTCTTCAGCCCCAGGCCGGATGTGGAAGTATCGTGCTTGCCGACGTGCAGGAGCGCCGATGAGGTGGGACTCTACGAGACCTGCACGGTCGGCGAGCACATGAAGGAAATGGCGCGGAAGACCTATGCATTGGCTTGAGCGACGAAGCTGCTCAACGACAAACTGCATAATTTCTGATCGTTTGCTTATCGGGCGGGCATTCATATGCCCGTCAATTGGCTTCCTAGGCCAATAAAACACCTGTTCCTCATACCCCATGCCGTTTTGCGCGCCAGTCGGAAGCGCATGGCACACGGGTTGCTACGCCCTGAACCTGCGGTGACTACCGCGGGGAATAAACGGGCCGGCGTGGCTGCGGCATGAGGGGCGATCGCGATTTGATGCGCGAGCAAACAGTCGTTTTTCATGTCCTGCCGTTTGGTCTTCCAGGCCTCGCTCATGCGTCTGGGATCACGTCATCACAGGAAGAATAGGAACCCCTATGTCTTATCTTGCTCCTTCGGAATTCGTTACAAAAATGGTGGACGCCGGCGAATCCAAAATCTTCATGTCGACCAGAGACACGGTGATCCGCGCCTATATGGCGGGTGCGATCCTGGCATTGGCGGCATGGTTCGCCGTCACGATCAACATAAACACCGGCCAGCCGCTGGTCGGAGCATTGTTGTTCCCGGTCGGGTTTTCCATGTTGTACCTGCTGGGATTCGATCTCCTGACGGGCGTCTTCGTTCTCGCGCCGCTCGCATTGATCGACAAGCGGCCGGGTGTCACCTTGGGCGGCGTTCTGAGAAACTGGGGCCTGGTTTTTCTTGGCAATTTCGGCGGCGCGCTCACGGTCGCCTTCATGATGGCGTTCGTCACCACGTTCGGTTTTACGCAGGAACCTGACAAAGTCGGCGTGGCGATCGGCAACATCGGCGAGGGCCGCACGCTCGGCTATGCGGCCCATGGCGCGGCCGGCATGGCGACATTGTTCATACGCGGCATGCTGTGCAACTGGATGGTCTCGACCGGCGTCGTCGGCGCCATGATCTCCACCACGGTGCCCGGCAAGGTGATCGCGATGTGGATGCCGATCCTGGTGTTTTTCTACATGGTCTTCGAGCACTCCGTCGTGAACATGTTCCTGTTCCCGTCGGGCCTGATGCTTCACGCCAAGTTTTCGATCCTGGACTATTTCATCTGGAACGAAGTCCCGACGGTTCTGGGCAACCTGGTCGGCGGCCTCGCGTTCACCGGGCTCACCCTCTACGCCACCCACGTCATGACCGCGCCGAAGCGTCCGGCCGCCTCGGTCCTGCCGGCAGGCAAGCGCAGCGCAGCCTGATCCCGCTTGCAAGCGAGGACCTCACCCTGCAAAGGTGAGGTCCTCTCTCTTTGGCGCCACCATGCCGGCTCAGTTGCAGATATCGGTCGGGCAATATTCTGATAAGGGCCGCAAGGTCATCAATCAGGACTTTCACGGCGTGCTCGTGCCGGACGGGCCGCTGCTTGGCATGAAAGGCATCGCCGTCGTCCTGGCGGATGGGATCAGCAGCAGCGCCGTCAGCCAGGTTGCCAGCGAATCCGCCGTCAAAAGCTTTCTGACCGATTACTATTGCACGTCGGAAACCTGGTCGGTGAAGACATCGGCGCAGCGTGTCATCGCCGCGACGAATTCCTGGCTGCACGCCCAGACGCGGCAAAGCCGTTTCCGTTATGATCCGGACAAGGGCTATGTGTGCACGTTCAGCGCCGTCGTCTTCAAAGGCAATGGCGCCCATCTCTTTCACATCGGCGACGCCCGCATCTACCGCATCTCTGGCGCATCGGCGGAACAACTGACCGAGGATCACCGCGTCTATGTCTCGCCGGAGCAGAGTTATCTCGGCCGTGGCCTGGGGGTGAATCCGCAGGTCGAGATCGATTATCTCAACTGCGAAATCGACCGCGGCGATGTGTTCCTGCTGACGACCGACGGCGTCCATGAGTTCATTACCCCGCGCTTCATGGCCGCCACCGTTCAGAACAACGCCGATGACCTGGATCGCGCCGCGCGCCTGCTCGCCGAGGAGGCCTATGGCAATGGCAGCGACGACAATCTGACGGTGCAGATCGTTCGCATCGACGCTCTGCCCCAGGGCAGCAACGCCGACCTGCCGGCCCGGATATCCGCCCTGCCGCCGGCGCCGTTGCTCGAAGCACGCATGATCTTCGATGGCTACCGCATCGTCCGCGAAATCCATGCCAGCAGCCGCAGTCATATCTATCTCGCCGAAGACGTGGAGAGCGGAGACCGCGTCGCCTTGAAAACCCCGTCGATCGACCTGCGTGACGATGCGGATTACCTGCGCCGCTTCATGACGGAAGAATGGATCGCCCGGCGCATCGACAGCCCGCATGTGCTGAAGCCGCTGCCGCAATCGAGACGGCGAAGCCACCTTTACGTGGCGATGGAGTATGTCGACGGCCAGACCCTGACCCAGTGGATGATCGATCACCCGAAGCCCGATCTTGAAGAGGTGCGCGTGATCGTCGAACAGATCGCCGCCGGCTTGCGGGCGTTTCACCGCAAGGAGATGCTGCATCAGGATCTGCGGCCGCAGAACATCCTCATCGACCGTACCGGCACGGTGAAGATCATCGACTTCGGATCGGTGCGTGTTGCCGGTGTCGCCGAACTGTCGCGCCATGGCCAGGACAACGACATTCTCGGCACCGTGCAATATACCGCGCCTGAATATTTCACCGGGCAGGGCGGCTCGCCGCAGGCGGACCAGTTTTCACTTGGCGTCATCGCCTACCAGATGCTGACCGGGCATTTGCCCTATGGCGCGCGTCTGGCCCAGGCCAAGGAGAAATACCGCAAGAGCAGATTACGTTACGTTTCGGCGGCCGAGCACAATCCGGTGATCCCGGTCTGGGTCGACCGCGCCCTGCAGCGGGCGGTGAACCTCGACCAGGCCAAGCGCTACGAGAGCCTTTCCGAATTCCTGTTCGACCTCCGCCACCCGAACGCACGCTACCTCGACACGCGCCCGGTGCCGCTCATGGCGCGCAACCCGCTGCTGTTCTGGAAATGCCTGTCGCTGCTGCTCGCGCTGGTCATCGTGCTGCTGCTGGCGCGTCTGCGCGGCGTCGGTCTTTGAGCAGGCTCGCGGTCAGGCCCGCAGGGATTGAAGGTCGCGGCTCGCGGTCGACTGCCGCATCGTCCGCTCGCGGGTGCGATGCCCGCTCAAATGCTGCGCTGCTTCCAGGAGCAGATCCCGGTGCGCCTTGTTGCGCTCGACGGTGGCGAGCATCTGCATTTCGACGGCCAGGAACGCCGCTTCCCGCGGCTTGTGGTCGAGGAGAACGCAGATAGCGGCCCCGATTGTCTTTGGCTTGGACAGCCGCGGCCGGCGAAAATCATATTCCTGCGCCGCCAACTGCTTCAGGCGCTCGATAAGCTCGTCTCGTGTCATGGGTCTGCCTGGGGTGAATCCTCGCAGGCAGGGAAGCAAACGGCGTGCCGAGGCGGCCCGGGTCTCGAACCGAAACATTCATGCCACCCCGGGAAGGCGACTGAGGAGATTATCGGCGGTGCCTGGGCAGTCTCAGCGGTCGACCATGCTCATCTGGTGTTCGCCGTAGCGAGGCCCGGAAATCTTTGAGGGCGCGAGGGCCTCGTCGAGCCGTTTCATCTGCGCGCCGTCGAGGGAAATTGTCGCGGATGCGACATTCTCCTCGAGGTATTTCCGGCGTTTGGTGCCGGGAATGGGAACGATGTCCTCGCCCTTATGCAGCAGCCACGCCAGGGCAATCTGCCCCGGCTTCGCGTTCCGGGCGGCGGCCACGTCGCGGACGACCTGCGCCGCCTTCACATTGGCGTCGAAATTGGCCCCCTGGTAGCGCGGATCGCCACGGCGGAAATCGTCGGCCGGATAGTCCTCCGCACGTTTCACATCACCGGTCAGGAAGCCGCGCCCGAGGGGAGCGAAGGGCACGAGGCCGATGCCGAGCTCGCGCAGCACCGGAATGATATCGGTCTCCAGCGAGCGCTCCCACAGGGAATACTCGCTCTGAAGCGCCGATACGGGATGGATGGCGTGCGCACGTCGGATCGTCGAGGCGCCGGCCTCCGACAAGCCGAAAAAATGGACCTTGCCCTGTTTGACGAGATCGCCGACCGCTCCCGCCACATCCTCGATCGGCACCGAGCGATCGACCCGGTGCTGATAGAGCAGGTCGATATGATCCGTCTGCAGCCGCAGCAGCGAGCCTTCGACCGCCTCGCGAATATGATCGGGCCGGCTGTCGAGGCCGACGTTGCGTCCGTTCTGGATATCGAACCCGAACTTGGTCGCCAGCGTCACCTCATGGCGTCTGCCCTTGAGCGCGCGGCCCAGCAGCTTCTCGTTTTCGCCGATCCCATACACCTCGGCCGTGTCCAGGAATGTGCATCCGAGATCGATCGCCCGATGCAGCGTCGCGATCGACTCGGCCTCATCGGCCGGACCATAGGCCTGGCTCATGCCCATGCAACCGAGGCCGATCGCCGAGACCGTCAGCCCTTGGGAGCCGAGTTTGCGTGAGTTCATGGACATTGAGGAGCCTCCGGTGCGGTTTGCTTGCGTCGCGCATGCAAGGGAGAGGGGGCTTGCCTGTCAATGTTCGTGCCGAGATGTCAGACCTGCGCGATGCGGAAGCCGCCGCGCCGCCGCATCCAACGGCCTGACAGGCAAACGTCATGTCGCCGGAATGCCGTGTACCCGCAGGGCAGGCCGAAAATCCAGCATTGGATGGGGAATGTCAGGCACTTTGGAGCGGGTGAAGGGAATCGAACCCTCGTATGAAGCTTGGGAAGCTTCCGTTCTACCATTGAACTACACCCGCGCAGCGCCACCATAATCGTACCGGCGCGGAAATCGCAAGCCATATCCGGCGGTCCGGGCAGGCCACTTCTGAGTAGGACACGGTTCTGGTAAGACCTTCCAGAGCCGCCGGTGCGGCGCCGGGAGCCTGCCATGCAACGCCTGACCATCAGCCTGGACGACAGCATCGCCGCTGCAATCGACGATTTCATGGCCCGCAACGGCTACAACAACCGCTCGGAGGCGATTCGCGATCTGGTGCGCAATGCCCTGGTGCGCACGGATGACAGCGCCAAGACGGAGAATTGCGTCGCGGCGCTGAGCTATGTCTACGATTACGACGGCCGCGACCTCGCCATGCGCCTCGACAAGGCCCAGCACGACCACCACGACCTGACGATTTCCTCCATGCGCACGAGGCTCGACCACCGCCATTGCATGGAAGTGACCCTGCTCAAGGGGCCGACCGACGACGTGCGCAAGCTGGCCGAATCGACCATGGCGGAACGCGGCGTGCGCTTCGGCCAGATCAACCTGGTGCCGGTGACGTCGGACGGCCATCGCCACAGCCACGGCGGCCATGGACATGATCACGAGCATTCGACGCCCGCCCTTTAGGATGTGCTGATATTCACGTGATACCGGCCTGCAAATGCCGGTTCTCTGCGCTTCCGGTGCTCACGTACGTAAAGTACGCTCCGCTCCGGTTCTCGAGAACCGCCATTTTCGGCTCGGTCTGACGTGAATCTCAACACATCCTGGTGCCGCGGCGAGCTTTGGGAGGCCTCAATCAATCTTCGGCAGTTGACTTACTTTCGCAAGGTGATCGAGGCCGGCAATATGACCGCCGCCGCCAGGCAGTTGAACCTGGCGCAGCCGGCGCTCGGCGCGCAGATCCGCCAGCTTGAGACCGAACTGGGCGTCAGCCTCCTGGTGCGCCATTCGCGCGGCATCATGCCGACGGCGGCCGGCAGCCTGCTCTACGAGCGGGCGCAGGAGATTCTGGAGTCGGTCGAGCAGGCGGCGCGCGATGTGCGCACGCTCAACAGCCAGCGTCACAACCAGTTGCGCATCGGCTTCAATCCCAGCACGCTCCTGGTTCTGAGCCCCGACGTCATCATGGATACGCGCGACACCATTCCCGGCGTCTCCGTCAGCCTCGTCGAGGAGCGCACGCCGGTCCTGCTCGACGCGCTGGAGCACAACCAGATCGATATTGGCTTTCTCTATCTCTACAACTTGCCCGAGCGGCCGGGGCTGACGCGCCGGGCCGTGATCGAGGAGGACCTTCTGCTCGTCACCGCGCCGTCGCTGCAGCCTCTAGAGCCAACCGTCAGCCTCGCCGAGGCGTTGCGCTATGACCTTGCCATCGGCGGCGAGCGCGGCGACCTGCGCAACATCGTCGAGAGCGAGGCACAGCGCCTCTCCCTGAAGGTCAAGATCGCCTACGAGCTGCAGTCGGGTGAATCGACCAAGCTCATCGTCGGGCGCGGCACGGCCGCGACCATCCTGCCCTACAGCCTTGCCGCCGAGGAATTGAAGAGCGGCGCCCTCATCGGCCGGCGCATCGACCGCCCGGCGCTGACCCGGATTCTCTATGTCGTGCGGCCGCATGTTCATGCATCCGCCCTGGATGAGGCGGGCGTGCGGGCGCATATCGACAAGCTGACCGAGGCCATCCTGGCTTCGATCGGGCCCTGGGCGCGGCGGCTGTCGTAGAATCAGACCAAAGAAAAACTTTGGTCTCGCCCAAGGCGATACTGTTGGACAGATGGAATCATTCCAAACATAATGCCGCGCAAATCGGCCTGGGGTCCGCCGCAAGGCGGGCGTGGGCGATGATCGGGCTGCGGCCCGAGCCCCGGCAATCAAGATCAGCACAAGCAAGATCAGCACTGAGGAGAGGTTTACGCCATGGCCGAGCAGTTCGTCTGCAAGTCGTCCGAATTCAAGAATGGCGAACGTCAGATCATTCGCATCGGCGAGGAAGAGATCGGCGTTTTCAAGCACGAGGATGAGTATTTCGCCTACAGCAATTTCTGCCTCCACCAGGGCGGCCCCGCCTGCGAAGGCCTGACGATCGCCCGGGTCGAGGAACACCTGCGCGCCGACAAGACCTCCATGGGCTTGTCGTTCTCGGAAAAGGACATGAACTTCGTCTGTCCGTGGCATGGCTATGAATATGACATGCGCACCGGCGCCCATGTCGCCGACCCCAAGGTGCGGCTGCGCAAATACGACATCGTCAAAAAGGGAGACGACATTTATGTCGTCGCATGAGGCCACAAAGTCCCTGAAGAAAACCGCTGCGAAGAAGGCGCTGGCCCCCAAGGCCGGCGCTGACGGCGATCCGACTCCGGCGCAGAAGGCGGCGTTCGCCAAGGCCATGTATGAAGGCGTGAAGCCCGGCATCAAGACGGCCCGCAAGATCGCGCAGGAAAAGAGCGATAAAGCAAAGAGCGATGCGGAAAAGCCGGTGCAGAAGGTCGAGATCCTGCGCAAGATCGCGGCGCCCGCGACACCGGTGGAAACGCCGGACACGAAGCGCGCGCTGCAACTCGCAGCCGACATCGAGAAAGCCACCCAGGACGGCGATTTCGAGCGCTTCCAGCCGGAAGCGCAGCAGGCGCTGATCGGCGCGCTGTGCCGGCTCTACAGCGCCAACAACGACATGGGCAATCATTTCGGCGCCGTGGGGCAGCGCTCGGCGGTCACCGCCACCGATGTGATGGTTCTCTGCGGCGCGCTGCTGAAAGCCGTCGACCTGCAGGTCTTCGAACTTGGACTTTGGCAGAGCTGGAGTTCGCGTTAAGCCTGATCAAAGCTGCAAAATCTAGAACAATCATATTCCTCAAGAGGAGCACGCCATGGACCTTATTGCTGACCGCGGCCGCCGCGTAACGGTCGAAGAACTGAACACCTCGAAACTGCTGGCCCATGCCGCCAAGCAGGCGCGTGACCGCAAGTTCGAGGATGTCCTTATCGTCGATTGCGACGCGCATCATTACGAGAACGAACACTTCAGCGAAATTCTCCCCTTCATGGAGAATGAAGTGTTCAAGCAGCTGGCGCTGGCCGCCGGCGCCAAGGGCAGCCGCGGCAGCGTGGCGCCGGGCACCTTCGGCTACCAGGACATGGGCGGCCGCGTGACGCGCTATCCGCTGCGCTCGTCGGAAAAGACGCCCGGCGCGCCGCATCGCGATGTGCAGATCGGCAATCGCTGGATGGACGCCATGGGCGTCGATTATTCCTGCCTGTTCCCCACGGGCATGCTCAACATCGGCATGCATCCGCAGAAGGAAATGGAATTCGAACTGTGCTGGGCCTATGCCCGCTGGGTCACCGAAAAGGTGCTGCCGGACTGCGACGGCCGCATGTACACCATGCTCTGCCTGCCGTTCAGCGATCCGGAAGGCTGCCTGCGCATGGTCGAGACCTTCGGCGACCGCAAGGGCGTCGGCGGTTTCATGGTGACGACGGTGCGCGAGCGGATGGCGGTCTATGACAACGCCTATATGAAGCTTTACGCGGCTCTTCAGGAGCGCGGCCTGGCGCTGGCCTTCCATTCCGGTCCGAACTGGGGCGCCCAGACGTTCCAGAGCTGCAACCGCTTCATCTCGGCGCATGCACTGGGCTTCAGCTGGTACAATATCCTGCATTGCACCAACTGGGTCGTGAACGGCATGGGCGAGCGCTTCCCCAAGCTGCCGGTGATCTGGATCGAGGCCGGCCTCGCCTGGATCCCCTTCCTCATGCAGAAGCTCGATCACGAGTATCTGCTGCGTCCGTCCGAATGCCCGATTCTGAAGAAGAAGCCGTCGGACTATATGCGCGACATGTACTATTCGACGCAGCCGATGGAAATTCAGGACATGGGCGCGCTGGAGACCACATTCCGCATGATGAATGCCGAAACCCAGCTCCTTTACGCTTCCGACTATCCGCACTGGGATTTCGATCTGCCCTCGACGATCTGGGATCTGCCCTTCGTCAGCGAGAAGGCCAAGCACAACATTCTCGGCGGCACGGCAGCGCGCCTGTTCAAGCTACCGCCGCGCAACGAAGGCCAGAAAAAGAACCTGATCAAATACGGCAATCTCGTGGCCTGATTTTCAATCGTAGGACGAAATCTGAAGCCCGCTCGCAGGAGCGGGCTTTTTCTTTGACGAAACGCGTTTCGCAGGCACAATCAGCGTCCGAGCCCTTCTGAACCGGGCCACCGCACGCGGAGGAAACGATGAAGCGCACCAAGCCGCCCTTCCGGGCCGATCACAACGGCAGTCTGCTGCGCACCGCACCGCTGAAGACGGCCAGGGAGAAGCGCGCCGAGAACGCCATTTCCGCCGGCGAGCTCAGGGAGGTCGAGGACAGTGAAATCGCCAAGATCATCGCCAGGCAGGAAGAGGTCGGCCTGCAGGCGATCACCGACGGCGAATTCCGCCGCAGCTGGTGGCATCTCGATTATCTCGAGGGTCTCGACGGCGTCGAGGGCTACCTGATGGATCAGGGCGTGGCCTTTACCGGCATGAATACGCGGCCCAAGGGCGTGCGCGTCACCGGCAAGGTCGGCTATTCGAGCCATCCGATGATCGATCATTTCAAATTCGTCCAGGCGCATACGAAGCGCACGGCGAAAATGTGCATTCCTTCGCCCTCGGCGATCTATGGACGCACCGGCCGCACGGCGGTTCCCGTCAGCGTCTATCCGTCGCTCGACAATTTCTTCGCCGATCTCGGCCAGGCCTATGCGAAATCGGTCCGCGCCTTCGCCGATGCCGGCTGCCGCTACCTGCAGCTCGACGAGGTTTTCATCGCCATGTTGTGCGATCCGCACTACCGGCAGACCTTAAGCGATCGTGGCGACGATCCCGATCATCTGGGCAAGTCCTATGCGGATCTCATCAACATGGCCATGTCCGACATTCCCTCCGACATGGTCGTCACCATGCATCTGTGCCGTGGCAACTACCGCTCGACCTTCATGGGCTCGGGCGGCTATGAGCCGGTGGCCGACCTGCTGTTCAACCGCATCAAGGTGCACGGCTATTTCATGGAATATGACAGCGACCGTGCCGGCGGCTTCGAGCCGCTGAAGCTGGCGCCGAAGGACCGCAGCATCGTGCTCGGCCTGGTGACGACAAAGACCGGCAAGCTCGAATCGAAAGACGACATCAGGCGGCGGATCGACGAAGCGACGAAATACATTCCGCTCGACCAGCTCTGCCTGTCGCCGCAATGCGGCTTCGCCTCGACGGAGGAGGGCAATACGCTGGCCGAGGACGAACAATGGGCCAAGCTGCGCATGATCGTCGATCTGGCTGGTGAGGTGTGGGGGTGAGTGAAAATGCCTCCAGAAGCCCTCATCCTGAGGAGCAACGCTCGCGTTGCGTCTCGAAGGACGAGGGCGTGTGAGGAAGTCATGGTGAGCGCTTTATGTGGGACTGAGTTAGACGCTGCGGGGTGACGCCCCCGTCCTTCGAGACACACGCTACGCGTGCTCCTCAGGATGAGGGCTCCTGCTGGCCGCAGTGAGCGAATGAAGCCAAGAACGCCGGAAAGGTGCAGGCTTAAAACAAGTTGGGAGGAAAAGATGCGTTACCATTCGGCAACGGTATTCGGCATTTCATTGATCGCCGCACTGGCAGCGTCCGCCACGGCCCGGGCGCAGAACGCGGTGGCGGATTTCTATCACGGCAAACAGATCAATCTCGTCATCGCCTCGAGTGCCGGCGGTGGTTATGATCTTTATGGCCGTCTCGTCGCCCGCTACATCGGCAAATATATTCCCGGCAATCCCAATGTGATTCCATCCAACATGCCTGGCGCCGGCGGCAACACGGCCTCCGCCTACATTGCCAACATCGCACCCAAGGATGGCTCCGTCATCGGCGCGACGCAGACCGGATCGCTCGTCGATCAGCTCATCAGCGTCAACTCCGCGCTCATCAAGCATGACGCGCGTCTGCTCAAATATGTCGGCAGCGCCAATTCGGAAGTCTTCACCTGCCTCGTCAACGCGCAGAGCCCGATCAAATCCTTCGATGAACTGTTCACCAGGGAGGTGATCCTGGGGACCAGCGGCGGCACCACGCGCGACATGCCCGTGGCGCTGAAGAATATTCTCGGCGCCAAGCTGCGCTTCGTTCACGGCTACCCCGGCACACGCGAGATCGGGCTGGCGATCGAGAAGAACGAGGTGAGCGGCATCTGCGGCATGGGCTGGACCTCCATCCAGTCGCAGCGCCCCGAATGGTTCGAGAAAAAACTCGTGCGCGTGCTGGTGCAGGAATCCGCGACCGGCGATCCGGAACTGAACAAGCAGGGCGTGCCGCTGTCGGTGAACTATGCCAAATCGCCGGAGCAGCGCCAGATGCTTGACCTGCTCTATGCCCAGGGCGTGTTCACGCGACCGTTCATCATGGCGCCGGAAACCCCGCCCGATCGTCTGGCGGCGGTCAGGGACGCGTTCGTCAAGGCGCTCAAGGACCCGCAGGCGATAGCGGACGCTGAAAAGCAGAAGCTCGTCATCACCATCATCTCCGGCGCCGAGCTGGAAGACATGGTGCGCAAAATCTATGCGACGCCGGCTTCCTCCATCGCGGCATTGAAGAAAGCGCTCGAAACCGACTGACGACGATAAGGTCATCGATAAGCTCTTGCGTCGCTCGGCTCAGGCAATAGAATACGCGCAACCACAAGTTAAAAATGTCCGGACACCGGACCCAAGGAGGAAATATAAAACATGTCCGATACGATCAATCTCGAAACCGTCAAGATCGAACGTGATGGCGGCGTCACCTTCATCATTCTCAACCGGCCTGAAAAGCGCAACGCCATGAGCCCGCAACTGCACCTCGACATGTGCGATGCGCTCGACTGGGCCGAGGAAGACGACCAGACCAAGGTCGTCGTCATCACCGGCGCCGGCGGCAATTTCTGCGCCGGCCAGGATCTGAAGCTTTATTTCCGCGGCACCGAGGACGATCCCAAGGCCCGCACCCGCGCCCGCCGTGCGGCGCATGAATGGCGCTGGAACAAGCTCTCCGCCTTTCCGAAAGCCACCATTGCCATGGTGCACGGCTATTGCTTTGGCGGCGGTTTCACGCCGGTGATCGCCTGCGATTTCGCCATTGCCGCGGATGACGCGACCTTCGGCCTCTCGGAAGTCAACTGGGGCATCATCCCCGGCGGCCTCGTCGCCTGGGCGGTGACGGAGGTGCTGGGTTATCGTGACGCGATCTACTATTCCGTCACCGGCGATCGCTTCAGCGGCAAGGAAGCCTCGACCATGCGCTTCGTCAACAAGTCGGTTCCTGCCGCGCAATTGCGGGAAGCGACGATGGAGCTTGCCCGCAAGCTGGAGGCCAAGACGCCTGCCGCCGTGCGCTACACCAAGGAGGCGCTGCGCAGCGTGCGCGGGATGAGCAAGGACCAGGCGCTCGACTATCTCAACTGCAAGAGCGACGCGCTGAAGGGCATGGACCCGGAGAAGGGCCGGGAGAAAGCCATGAAGATGTTCCTCGACGACAAGGTGTTCAAACCCGGCCTGGGCGAATTCAAGCGCGCTTGAACCACGTCTGTCATTCCCGACGCGCCGAAGGCGCCTGCCTGCGCGGAGCCGCTTCGGCGAAGGCAGGCGAGCGGGAACCCAGGAGTCAAAGGCCGCAACATTGTGCCGTCAGATTGCCTCTGGATTCCCGCTCTGCGCTTCGCTTGGCGGGAATGAAACCGAGGTCGAATCTGAAGAACAGAGTAGGCCTCCGCCTTTCACTTCCAGTCATTTGCTGAGGACAGACATGCCATCCGACCTCGTGGTGCGACGTGATCATGCAGACGGGCCTCTGGCCCGTCTCACGACGACCCTGCGGCTGCGCAACGAACGGACGTTGTTCGTCGTCGTCGTCGGAATCATTCTCGCCGTTCTTGTCCTGCCGCCGCTATGGTTTCTGATCTACGGCGCGGTGACGGTCACCGATCCCGGCCCCAATGGCGCAACGCGCTTCACTCTGGAGCGCTTCACCTCTCTGGCGTCTCAGCGCGGGGTCATGGACAGCGCCTGGAACTCGGTCTCGTTCTCGGTGCTGAGCGCGGTCTTCGCCATTCTGATCGGCGGCATCGTCGCCTGGCTGGCCGAGCGGACCAACGCGCCCGGTCGTGGCATTGCTTATTTCACCACCATTCTCTCGCTTGGCACGCCGTACGTGCTTTACACCAGCGCCTGGCTGCTGCTGCTGGCAAGGTCCGGCCCCATCAACACCTGGTGGCGGGATCTCACCGGCGGCACCGGCGTGCTGATCAACGTTTACGGCCTGTTCGGCATGGTGCTGATCGAATCGCTGCTGTGGTCGCCGCTGGTCTTCCTGCTGCTCGGCGCCACCTTGCGCAATTTCAATCCGGAGCTCGAGGAAGCCGCGAAGATGAGCGGCGCGGGCGCCTTCACCACCGTGCGGCGCATCACCATGCGGCTGTCGCTGCCGTCCATTCTCGCCCTCGCCATGCTCGTCTTCATCCGCACCATCGAGGCCTTCGAAGTGCCGGCGCTTGTCGGCCTCCCGGGCCGCATCCATGTGCTGACGACCGACATTTACGATCTCATGCATCGCACCATGCCGCCCGATCTCGGCCAGGCCAGCGCCCTGTCGGTAATCCTGCTGCTGCTCGTCGCCATGCTGCTCTATTACTATGGCAAGCTGACGCGCAATGCCGAGCGCTTCGCCACCATCACCGGCAAGAATTTCCGGCCGAACAGGTTCGATCTCGGCGCCTGGCGTTATCCGGCGGGGTTCCTGCTCTATTTCTATTTCTTCCTGCTGATCGTTCTGCCGCTGCTCATTCTCGTCTGGGCCTCGCTGCTGCCGTTCTACCAGACCTTCCGCATGCGGGCGCTGAGCCTGGTCTCGCTGGAGAATTACTATCGCGTGCTGTCGGGGCCGCGCTACATCTCACTGCTGTCGAACACCTTCATCATCGCCGTCGCCACGGCCACCGCGACGATGCTGATCGCCTCGCTGACCGCCTGGCTCAGCGTGCGCAAGGCGCCCGGCGCGCGGCTGCTCGACCAGCTTGCGACGACGCCGCTGGTGTTTCCCGGCATCGTGCTCGGCGTCGGCGTCATGCAGTTCTTCCTCACCCTGCCGGTCGGTCTTTACGGCACGATCTGGATCATCACCTGGGCCTTCGTCATCAACTACATGCCCTATGGCGTGCGCTATTCCTATGCTGGCATGCTGCAGGTTCACCGCGAGCTGGAAGAGGTGGCGTCGGTCTCGGGCGCGGCGCCGGTGACAGGCTTCCGCCGCATCGTCATGCCGCTGCTGGCGCCTTCCGTCATCGCCGGCTGGCTGTTCATCTTCCTGCTGTCGACGCGCGTGCTGTCGCTGCCGGTGCTGCTCTCGGGCCCGAGTTCTCAGACCATGGCGGTCGCCATGTTCGATCTCTGGGGCAACGGCCAGGGACCGGAACTGGCGGCGCTCGGCCTGCTCTGGAGTTTCCTGATGACGGCGATCGCGCTGACGTTCTACTTCGTCGCGCGCCGGTCGGGTGCGGGCGAATACGGGCGATAGGCAGCGGGTGTTCTGTCGACTGCCTACCGCCGATTGCCGACTGCCTTATAATCCCGATACCAGTCAACGAACGCCGACACGCCGTCCCGCACGGTCGTCCGGCAGCGAAAACCGGTCAGCCGTTCGAGAAGGTCGGCATTGGCGAAAGTCGAGGGCACGTCGCCCGGCTGCATGTCCATGTAATTGCGGATCGCCGTTTTGCCGAGTTTACGTTCGATCTCCTCGATGAATTCGAGCAGGTTGATCGGCGCGCCAAGCCCGATGTTGACGATGCGAAACGGCGCCACTGGCGACAGCGACGGGTCGTCCGTCACGTCCGCATGACCCGCCGGCGGCACGCAATCGATCAGCTTCACGATGCCCTCGACGAGATCGGTGACATAGGTGAAGTCGCGTTCCATCCTGCCGTGGTTGTAGACGTCGATCGGCCGGTCCTTCTCGATGGCGTCGACGAATTTGTAGAGCGCCATGTCGGGCCGCCCCCAGGGGCCGTAGACGGTGAAGAAGCGGAAGCCGGTGGTCGGAATGTTCCATAGATGCGCGTAGGAATGCGCCATCAGTTCCGAGGCTTTCTTTGTCGCAGCGTACAAAGTCAGCGGATGGTCGGTGCGCTCCTGTTCGACGAACGGCATCACCTTGTTGGCGCCATAGACAGAGCTGGTCGAGGCGAACAGAAAATGCTTCGCCTTGTGCAGGCGTGTCATTTCCATGACATTGAATGTGCCGACCAGGTTGGCGTCCACATAGGCGCGCGGATTTTCGATGCTGTAGCGGACACCCGCCTGGGCCGCGAGATGGATGATCACATCGGGCTTTGCCGCCTCCACCGCAGCAGCCAGCGCGGCATAGTCTTCCAGCATGGCGATGTGCGGGCGAAAGCGGTTCGACCGGATCAGGATGTCGTGACGCTGTTCCTTCAGGTGCACGTCATAATAAGGCGTCATCCCGTCGTAACCGTCGACCTGATGGCCGAGTTCCAGCAGGCGTTGCGTCAGATGAAACCCGATGAACCCGGCCGTGCCCGTCACAAAGACATTCATGCGTCGTCCTGCTCGTGATGCCGCCTGCAGCGCTCCCGATCCTCTTGGATCGGAAAGACGCACCCCGTCAATTCAGGGAGAGGATTTTCCTCACGCAAACGGTGTCCGTTTCGCTCGAAAATGCTCGTCGCCAGAGACTGGATGACCGGAATTAACGGATTCTGCCATCGAAGCAAGAACATGATCATTTGCCCGCTGTATCGATCGGGCGTAAAAATCCTTTGCAGTCGCAAATTCGTGCACGGAGGCTGGTCCATGGCGCAATCCACGCCAAATGTTGAAAAGAATGCCTTCACATTGCGCGGGATGGACCATTTCACCGTGCTCACGACCGACGTGGTAAAAACGCGCGCCTTCTACGACATGCTCGGCTTTCGCGTCGGGCCGCGTCCGCTCGATCTGCCGGGGCCTGGCCTGTGGTTTTATGTCGGTGAAAAGCCGGTCCTGCACGTCATCGGGCCGGTCAAACAGCTCGACCTGAAATGCGGCATGCTCGATCATATGGCGTTTCGCGTCACCGGACTGCGGGCCGCGGCGCGCCTGCTGGAAGAAAAAGGCGTCAAATATCGCCTGCAGCGCCTCGCCGATCCGTTCGGCGTCTGGCAGATGTTCTTCGAAGACCCCTTCGGCGCGCGGGTCGAGTTCGATTTCGACGGTGAGGAGCCCGCGCCTGAGACTTGGCAACCGCCGGTGAAGGCTTGACGGATCTGTCATTCCCGCCAAGCGAAGCGCAGAGCGGGGAATCCAGAGGCAACCGACAACCGGATGTGGCGTTACCCAAGTGGCTCCTGGATTCCCGCTCGCCTGCCTTCGCCGAAGCGGCTCCGCGCAGGCAGGCGCCTGCGACGCGTCGGGAGTGACAACGGTTAGGAATTCGCAATGTCACAGCCGGTAGAATTCTTCCCCAGCTTCGCCTCGCATTGGATCGATACGGACGCCGGCAGGATTTTCGCGCGTAGCGCCGGCAGCGGGCCGCCTCTGGTTCTGCTGCACGGCTTTCCGCAGTCCATGGTCATGTGGCGACGGGTCGCGCCCCTGCTGGCGCAACATTTCCATGTGGTGGTGATGGACCTGCGCGGTTACGGCTGGTCGTCGGCACCCGACAGCGACAATGGCGAGCTCTATACCAAGCGCATGATGGCGGACGACGTCGTCCAGGCCATGGAAGACCTCGGCCACATCCGCTTCCGCCTCGCCGGCCACGACAGGGGCGCGCGCCTCGGCTACCGGCTGGCGCTCGATCATCCCGGCCGTATCGAAAAGCTGGCGCTTCTCGATATTCTGCCGACGGTCGAGGTCTGGAAGAACATCCGTTCTGGCAAGACGCCGGCCGCGCATTGGACATTTCTCTCGCAGCCGGCGCCGACGCCGGAACATGAGATCGCAGCCCAGGGACCGGATGCCTATTTCGAAGGCCTGATGGCGAAATGGTCGAAGAGCCAGACACTGCAGGCCTTCGACCGCGCGGCGCTCGAGGCCTATCGCAGCGCCTGGGGGGACACGTCACGCATTCACGCTTTCTGCGAGGATTACCGAGCCGGCGCGGCGCAGGATCTGGCGGCCGACGAGGCCGATGTCGCCGCCGGCAGGACGCTCTCCTGTCCGGCGCAGATCCTGTGGGGCAATTTCTATCTCACCGCCAGCGCCCGCACGCCCCTCGATGTCTGGCGCGCGGGCTTCGCGCCGCAGGCGACAGGCACGGCGATCGATGCCGGTCATTTCCTTGCCGAGGAAAACCCGCAGGCGACCGCCGAAGCCCTGCTGTCGTTTTTCTAGAGCTTCGCCGAATTGATCCCGATCAACGCCCCTGCACAGGGGCGATGCCAAATGATGCGCATCGGTTGATCGCACGGAGGCATGTCATGATTGGAATCACACTGAGTTCGGAGCAAGTCCGCGGGGCTCCTGCGGAAGTCCGGCAATGGATCGAGTATCAGGTCGCCACGTCCCTCGGGCTGCAGCGTCAGCCCAGCGTGGAGCAGCAGCGGGACCACCTGGCATCGTGCGGTATCGAGGAGGTCGCCGCGATCCTGAGCCAGATTCAAGGCGTACTGCCGGCGGTCAATGTCTTCTTCGAGCTCGGCCGGCAGGGTGTCCCTGTCGCGCAGGCGCCGATCGTCGCGTTTCGCCTGCCCGATATCGCGCTTCATGCGCGCCTGCAGAATGTCGGGCAAGTCGTCTCCTGTCTCAATCTCATCAACGAGGCGTATGGACGCATTCGCGGCGACGCGAGCGGCGTTTTCTGCGCCGCCGACCAGGAGGGGCATTGCCTGGTTGCTGCAGAGACGCAGCAGAATATCCTGCGTCTCTGGCGCAATGTCGTCGCGGGCCAACAAGTCGCCGTCAGCGATCCGCCTGTTGCGTCTGCGCCGTCTGCGCCCGGCAGCGTTTCGGCATCGCCTGGTTCAAACGGCAGTCAGATCGCCACGGAACTCCCTGTTGCGCAATAGTCGTCGAAACCGGTCAGGGCGTGATCAATTCCTTGGCGCGGGCGATGACGTCGGGCGGCATTTTGTAAAGCTGCTCGACGACCTGTTGCACCTTGTCGCCGGACGACGGGTTGATGTCGATCTTCGCCTTATTGGCATCAGCAAGAAAATCCTTGTCCGCGAAAACCTTGTCGAAGGCCGCGCGCAGGGTTTTTGCCTGCGCGGCTGGCGTTCCCGGCGGCGCGATATATGAGCGCAGGAACACCTGCTGGCTGACGATCAGCTCCAGCGCCTTCCTGTCTCTGGTGCTGGCGACATATTTCCACACCATCGGAACGTCGAGCTTGGTGAGCTCGGCGTTGGGGTCCAGCGCGACCTGGGTCAGAATGTTCAGCTTTTTGTCGCGCAGCCAGTCGGGCTTCTGCGACTTCAGGCTGTTCCAGTCGAGCCCGCAAAGCCCATCGACTTCGCCGCGCTCCATCGCCAGGAAGATGTCCGCCGATCCCTTGTAGCCGCTGACGATGCGGAACTTCGCCCCGGCCGCCTTGGCGATCATCACGGCGTAATCGCGCGTCGCGCCGCCGGCCGCGCTCGCGCCGATGACGGCAGAATGGGCGATGGCGTCGTCCATTGACTTCACCTTTGAGGAGACGTGGGTGATGCAGGTGCGCGTGCCGCTGTCGGCGCTGGCCAGATAGATGAATTTCGACGGATCGAAATTAGCCTTCAGATGGTCGTTCAGCACCCGGTCCATGATGGCCCCGGGCATCAAGGCGCCGATCACCGTCCCGTCCTTCGCCGATATGTTGTAGAGCGTGCCGGCCGCCACAACGCTGCCGGCGCCGGGCATGTTTTTTGGCACCACATTGGGATTGCCCGGAATATATTTGCCGAGATACCGGCCAATGGTCCGTCCGTAGATATCATAGCCGCCGCCGACGTCCGCTCCGATCACCAGATCGATGGTTTTGCCGGCATAAAATTCCTGCGCCGTGGCGGCAGTTCCCCAAACGCCGGCCGTTGTCGCGGCCAAAAATGCGCCTATCAAGATATGCTTGGTCGTGTCTCCCACGGCGTTCCCTCGCTGACGGTCGTTTTTCAGGCTTGCCGGGGATGCTAAAGACAGCCGATGCATTCGGCAACATGGGAGCGTGTTTGTGGGCGAAACGGGACAAGGGATATCCAGGATGTCGGTTTCTGAGACGTCTGTGCCCGAGCCGAGCGTTCCCGATGGCTTTGCCGTCGCGCTGGGCGCCGGCGGCGCGCGCGGGCTGGCGCATATCGTCCTGGTCGAGGCGCTGGATGACCTGGGCATCAAGCCCCTGGCGATTGCCGGCTCTTCCATGGGCGCTTTCGTCGGGGCGGCATGGGCCGCGGGCATGCGAGGCCGTGACATCCGCCAGCATGCGCTTGCCAGGCTGCGCAACCGGGCCGGGGCGCTGGGGCGCGTCATGCGCGCGCGCGTCGGGCGCTTCACGGATCTTCTGGGAGGCCAGCTCGGCAATCCGATTCTCGTCGACGGGGAAATTCTGCTCGATCTGTTCTGGCCCGATGTGGTGCCCGACCGGTTCGAACAATTGGCGATTCCGTTCCTCTGCGTCGCCACCGATTATTTCGGTGGCAAGGAGACTGTTTTCGACAGCGGTCCGTTGGGGCCGGCGGTCGCTGCCTCCATCGCCATCCCCGGCCTGCTGAAGCCCGTTGAGGCGGACGGCGCGTTCCTCATCGACGGCGGTGTGCTGACCCCTTTGCCCTGGCGGAATCTTGCCGGCCGCGCTCGCTTTGTCCTCGCTTGCGACGTCACCGGCAGTCCTGGCGCCACGGAGAAAATTGCACCTTCGCCGATCGAGGCCCTCGTCGGTTCATCGCAGATCATGCAAGGCGCATTGGTGCGCAATCAGTTGCGCGACAGTCCGCCCGATCTGCTGCTGCGTCCGCCGGTCGATCGCTTTCGCGCGCTGGATTTTTTCCGGGCCATCGCAATCCTCGAAGCGGCGGCGCCGATGCGCGACGAGATCAAGCGCGGCGTCGAGAGGCTCATCGCCGCTGCTTGAAGAAATCCTTCAGCAGCGTACCCGCCTCGCTTTCGCTTAAGCCCCCGTAGACTTCCGGCGCATGATGGCAGGTCGGCTGCGCGAAGAACCGTGGCCCGTGGTCCACCGCCCCGCCTTTTTCGTCGCTGGCGGCAAAATAAAGCCGGCGGATGCGCGCAAAGGAAATCGCGCCCGCGCACATGGCGCAGGGCTCCAGCGTGACATAGAGGTCGCAATCAAGCAGGCGTTCCGTTCCCAGCATGGCGGCGGCCATGCGGATGACGAGCATTTCCGCATGCGCGGTCGGGTCGCGGTCCTGCAACGTCCGGTTGCCGGCAGCGGCGATAACCTCACCCTTGCGCAGAATAACTGCGCCGACGGGCACTTCGCCGCGGGCTGCTGCGGCGCGCGCGGCCTCAAGCGCCAGCGCCATCGGCTCGATTCGCCCGGATTGCGGCTTTTCCGCCATTTGCTTCCTTTAATCGAACTGCCTTTATCGACCTGACGCTAGGGCTCTGCTATCAGACCGCCATGAATGACGACACAAATCACGAAGACCGCCGGCCTCGCAAGCGCCGCGAGCCGCGTCCTATGTCCATGCCCGATCGCTCGGAGCAGCCGCCCGCGGGCGATCGGATAGCCAAGGTCATGGCGCGCGCGGGCCTCTGCTCGCGCCGCGATGCGGAATTGTGGATCGGCGAAGGGCGCGTCTCGGTCAACGGCAAGGTTCTGTCGAGCCCGGCGCTCAATGTCACCAGCGATGACCGGATTGTCGTCGACGGCCGGCCGCTCGCCCAGCGCGAGCGCACCCGCCTCTTCCTGTTCAACAAGCCACGCGGGCTCGTCACCACCGACAAGGACCCGGAAGGCCGGCCGACGATTTTCGAAGCGCTGCCGGAAACGATGCCGCGCGTGATCAGCATCGGCCGCCTCGATATCAACACCGAAGGCCTGCTGCTTCTCACCAATGACGGCGGACTCGCTCGCGTGCTCGAATTGCCGACGACGGGCTGGCTGCGCCGCTACCGCGTGCGTGCCTTCGGTGAAACAGATCAGTCGGTCCTCGACAAGCTCGCCCATGGCGTCACCATCGACGGCGTCGACTATCGCGGCATCGAAGCGCGCATGGACCGCGCGCAGGGTGACAACGTCTGGATCACCATGGGCCTGCGCGAAGGCAAGAACCGCGAGATCAAGCGGGTGCTCGAACATCTCGGCCTGCAGGTCAATCGCCTCATCCGCATCTCCTACGGTCCGTTCCAACTGGCTGAACTCGGCGAAGGCGCCATCGAGGAAGTGCGCACGCGCGTCTTGAAAGACCAACTCGGCGAGAAGCTGGTGCTGGAGGCCGAGGCCGATTTCGATGCGCCGGTCTTTGCGCCCGATGCCGACCGTGCCCCGTCGGGCGGACGCGAGGAGTATCGCTCCGGCTCGCGTGGCAGCGGGCGCCGTGCGGGTCCGCGTAGCGCGCCTGCCCGCGGGACAAGAGATCGGGACGAGCGCGGCGTCCGTGGCACCGGCGCCGTTGATGTACAGGCGCAGGTCGAGCCGCATTCGCCGATCCGTCAGCGCAAACATGTCTCGACCCTGCGCGAAGAGCGCCAGGGTGGCGACCGCAAACGGGTGACGCGGACAAAGACGGAAGATCGTCGCGGCCGGGAAATTCCCGTCGAGCGCATCACCCCCGCGGGCAAGGCGAAACCGCCTGCCGGTTCGCGCAACGGCCGGCGCTTTGCCGGCGAGCGCAATCAAGATGAGCGCCGTCCGCAGCGAGAGGGTGGTCGTCCCTTCCGTGGCGATCGTGCACAAGCTGAAACCGGTGAGACCGCGCGTCCCGCCCGCATCCGCTCCGAAGGGTTCGACGCGCGCGCGTTCCGTCGCGACACCCGGTCTGAACGTCCGCAGGAGCGCGCATATGGCGACAAGCCTCGTTTCGAGAAGCGTGACGGCAACAGGCCGCTGCGCGCTTCGCGTGGCGACAGCGCCTCACCGCGCTTCGATCGCCCCGATCGTCCGCCTCGCACGCGCGAAGCCGGTGACGCGCGTCCGCCGCGCAGCAATGACAGGCCGGGACGGTCCTTCGGCGACAAGCCCCGTTTTGAGAAACGCGACGGCGACAGGCCGATGCGCGCTTCGCGTGGAGACAGCGCCCCACCGCGCTTCGATCGCCCGGACCGTCCGCCGCGCACGCGTGAAGGCGGCGATGCACGTCCGCCGCGCAGCAACGATAGACCCGGACGCTCTTTCGGCGACAAGCCGCGGTTTGAAAAGCGTGACGGCGCAGCGCCCGGACGGCCGCCCCGCCGTGATGGCGACAAGCCGTTTCGCCCGCGTCCCGCCGGCGACAAATCGCGTAGCGGCGGGCCGGCGCGCGGATCGTTCAAGCCAGGTAGCGGTCCAGGTGGCCGTACAAGTGGCGGCGGTCGCAGCGGCGGCAAACCGCCGCGCGGCAAGCGATAGATTATCTCATGCGGATCGTCGGCGGCAGGTTGCGCGGCCGTGCGTTGAAGCCTCCGGCCACGCAGACAGTGCGGCCGACATCCGATCGCCTGCGCGAGGCGATCTTCAACATGCTCGCGCACGCCTATGGCGATCCGGCCGACGGCGGCAGGGTGATCGATCTCTTTGCCGGCACCGGCGCGCTGGGTCTTGAAGCGCTGTCGCGCGGCGCACGCTTCGCCCTGTTTGTCGATGACAGCGTCGAGGGCAGGGCCCTTGTGCGCGACAATGCTGAGACGCTGGGGTTGACCGGCGTCAGCAAGATTTTCCGCCGCGATGCCACCAACCTTGGCGCCATGCCGCCGCAGGATCAGTTCACCCTGGCATTTCTCGATCCGCCCTACGGGCGCGATCTGGCGCCGCTTGCCCTTGCGTCTTTACGCGATGGCGGCTGGCTGGCAAATGGCGCCATCGTCATGGTCGAGGAAAGCGCCAAGACGGTGTTCGCCGCGCCCGAGGGATACGAGGTTCTGGATCGGCGCGAGTACGGCGACACGCAGGTTGTGTTTCTGAGGTATGGCAGTTCAGACAAGCGGTAGAACGCCCCAGAATCCCTCGTCCTGAGGAGCAACGCTTCGCGTTGCGTCTCGAAGGACGGGGGCGTGTGAGGAGATTCTGCCGAGCGGCTTGGCATTGTGGTACAGAGGCTGCGGCGTGACGCCCCGTCCTTCGAGACGCGCCTTTCAGTCGCTCCTCAGGATGAGGGCTTTTGTGGGCTTTCATGCTTGCTTAAGCACGCCTACTTCCGCCCGAACAACCGCTCCACATCCGAAAGCTTCAGCTCCACATAGGTCGGCCGGCCATGGTTGCATTGGCCGGACCCTGGCGTTGCTTCCATCTCGCGCAGCAGCGCATTCATCTCTTCGCCGGTCAGCCTGCGGCCGGCGCGCACCGAATGATGGCAGGCCATCGTCGCCAGCACGTGATCGAGCCTGCGTTCGAGCGATGTCGCCTGGCCGTCTTCCGCCAGGGTGTCGGCGACATCGCGCACGAGGCGCGAGACATCGCCCTTCAGCAGTGCCGGCGCTTCGCTGACGGCGACGGCGCCGGGCCCGAAGCTTTCGATGATCAGGCCCGATTGCGCCAGGGTCTCGCGATTGTCGATGAGCCGCTCCACATCCGCCTGCTCCAGCTCGACGATCACCGGAATGAGCATCATCTGCCGGGCGATGCCTTGCGCATCGCGCTGCCGCTTCAGCCTCTCATAGACAAGCCGCTCGTGCGCCGCATGCTGGTCGACGATGACGATGCCGTCACGCGTCTGCGCGACGATATAAGTGTCGTGCACCTGTGCCCGTGCAGCGCCCAGCGGCGCATCCAGTGTTTCCGGTATTGCTGGCGCCGCATGAGAGCGTATGTTGGCGGCCGGCGCATGCTCATGCGCAAAGCTCGCCTGCTCGCTTTCGGCAAAGCCGGGTGCTGCCGGCGAGGTCCGCCAATCCCAGTTCACCGGCCCGTTGCCTGGCGGTCTGTAGGACGGCGCCTCGAAACTGCGCCGCGCGAAGGCGTCGATGGTGCGCTCGCCGCCCGTCGTCGTGGCGCGATGCATGGCGGCGGCGAGCGTCTGTTTCAGCGCGCCGATGATGAGCCCGCGCACAAGGCCGGGATCGCGGAACCGCACTTCCGCCTTGGCAGGATGCACATTGACGTCCACTTCGCGCGGATCGCTCTCGAGATAGAGCACAAGCGCGGGATGCCGGTCCGACGGCAGATAATCCATATAGGCGGCGCGCACGGCGCCATGCAGCAGCTTGTCGCGCACCGGCCGGCCGTTGACGTAAAGATACTGGCTCTGCGCATTGGCGCGATGAAACGTCGGCAGCCCGGCAAAACCGCTGAGGCGAAAGCCTTCGCGCTCCGCCTCGACCGGCAATGCATTGTCGCGGAAATCCTTGCCCAGCACCTGCGCGAGCCGCGCCAGCAGGCCCGCCGCATCCTCGCTGCAGGCGGCGTGATCGAAGCCGGAGAGATTATCGCCCGACAGGGTGAAGCGCACATGCGGATGCGCCATGGCGATGCGCCGCATCACGTCGGCCACGGCCTGCGCCTCGGCGCGCTCGCTCTTGAGAAATTTTAGCCGCGCCGGCGTTGCAGCAAACAGCTCGCGCACTTCCACCCGTGTGCCGCGCGGATGAGGAGACGGCGCGACAGCGCCTTTGGCGCCCTGGTCGACGCGGATGGCATGGGCCTGGCTCGCACCCGCCGCGCGGCTGGCGATATCGAGCAGGGCGACCGAGCCGATCGAGGGCAGCGCCTCGCCGCGAAAGCCGAGCGTGGCGATATTGGAGAGATCGCTGTCAGGCAGTTTCGACGTGGCGTGGCGTTCGACCGCGAGCGCCAGGTCGTCGGCGTCCATGCCCATGCCGTCGTCGGACACGCGGATGAGCTTGCGCCCGCCTGCCTCTATGGCGACTTCGATCCGCTGCGCACCCGCATCGAGCGCGTTTTCGACCAGTTCTTTGACGGCGGACGCCGGCCGCTCGACGACTTCGCCGGCGGCAATGCGATCGACAAGAACAGGATCAAGGCGGCGGACGGACATAGGCCGGAACTCGGTGGAGGCGGGATTCGGAGGCATTCTACCCCGCCGGGGCTGCCCGATGCACCCGAATACGCCGCAAATTGTGGCCGTCCACCTGCTATTCGGCCACCTGCTATTCGGCAACGCCGATCAGCCGCTCCAGCAGGGCGGCGTCGGCCAGAAGCTCGGCGCTGACGGCGGCATGGACCACGGCGCCATGGTCGATGACGATGCAGCGGTCCGAGTTGGCGAGCGCGATATCGTGTTTCTGCTCGACCATGATGATGGTCAGCGCGCTTTCCCGGCGCATCCTGTTGATCGCCGCGATCATTTCCTGGACGATCAGCGGCGCCAGCCCTTCGACCGGCTCGTCGAGCAGCAGCAGGGTCGGATCGGTGGCAAGGGCCCGGGCGATGACCAGCATCTGCTGCTCGCCGCCTGACAACAGCCGGGCATAGCTGCGCCGCCGTTCGGCGAGACGCGGGAACAGGCCATAAAGCGCTTCCGTGGTCCACGGCCCGCCGCGATAGACGATGCCCAGATTCTCAGCCACGGTCAGCGAGGCGAAGACCTCGCGCTCCTGCGGGACCCAGCCGATGCCGAGCCGGTTGCGCCGGAACGGCGGCAGCTTTTCGATGCGCTGGCCGTTGAACGTTATCGTGCCGCCCTGCAGGGTGGTGAGGCCGCAGATGGTTTCGATCAGGGTCGTCTTGCCGACGCCGTTGCGGCCGATGACGACCAGCATTTCGCCGCGCGCGACGGTGAAGTCGATGCCGTGCAGGATCTTCGCGGCGCCATAGCCGGCGCTGAGATTGCTGACCGCGAGAACCGGCGCCAAATCAGTTGCCAAATCAGTTGCCAAGATAGACCTCCCGCACACGCGGGCTCCTGCGCACGTTCTCCGGCGTGTCCTGCATCACCAGCGCGCCTGCCGCGAACACGGAGACGACATCGGCGTAGCGGAACACCAGGTTCATGTCGTGTTCGATGAACAGGATGGCGGTGTCTTTCGACAGATGCGCGAGCTGCGAAAACACCTCATGGCCCTGCTGCGTCGAAAGGCCGGCGGCCGGCTCGTCGAGAAGCAGAAGCTTCGGCTGCAAGGCCACGGCCAGAACGATCTCGAGCAGGCGCTGCTTGCCGTAGGGCAGCGCCTCGGTCAGCCCATAGGCGTCGCGGGCGAGATCGAATTGCGTCAGCAGCGCCATCGCCTCGTCGATCAGCTTTGTCTCGGCCGACACGGAACGCAGCGACAGACGCGCCTTGCCGTCGCGTTCGAGCAGCGCCAGCACCACCGACTCGAGCGGATTGAGCGCCTTGAACAGGGAGTTGATCTGGAACGTCCGCACCATGCCGGCCTTGACCCGCTGCTGCGGCGTATCGTTGGTGACGATGCGCCCGTCGAAGAAGACATTGCCGGACTTCGGCTTCAGAAGCCCGGTGACGAGGCTGACGAAGGTCGTTTTGCCGGCCCCGTTGGGGCCGATGATCGCGTGGCGCTCGCCGCGGCGCAGGGCAAAGTTCATGCAATTGAAAATCACCAGGCCGCCAAAGGCCATGTGCAGATCGCGGGTTTCCAGAACCATGTCGCTCATGCAGTTGGCCCGTCGGCTTTCGATGGCTTCCAGCGGTTGAGCAGCGTCTCAAGCGACGGCAGCAGGCCCTTGCGGAAGAACGAGACGACGACCACCAGCAACAGGCCGATCCAGAAATACCAGTAGACAGGGCTGATCGCCGCCAGCCAGTCGCGCAGGATCAGGAACACCAGCGCGCCGATGAAGCCGCCGTAGAGCCGTCCGGTGCCGCCGATGATGAGGATGACGAGCACGTCGGCTGAGCGCTGGAACGACAGTGTGTTTGGCGACACGAATTGCGTCGTCTGCGTCAGCAGCGCGCCGGCCGCGCCCGCCAGCGCTGCGCCCAGGGCGAAGGCGCGCGACACGTCGCCTTCGACGGGCGCGCCGAGCATGATCATGCGGCGCGGATTTTCCCGCGCCCCGACCAGTGCGAGGCCGAACGGCGATTTGACTACGGCGCGCGCGATCACGAACAGGATGAAGGCGATGATAAGCGCGTACCAGAAGGCGGTGCGTCCGAAGATGTCGAAGCGGAACAGGCCGAGCACCGGCGCGATGACAATGCCCTGCATGCCGTCGTCGCCGCCGGTCACGTCGGTCGAGCGATGTACAAGGTCATAAAGGATGAGATTGAGGCCGAGCGTCACCATCAGCAAGCCTACGCCGGTGACCCTCTGCACCAGCTTGCCGGTCAGCCAGCCGACGACAGCGGCGATTGCCATCGCCAGCACCAAAGCGCTGATCGGTTCGGTCCAGCCGAACTTGCCGCAATAGCCGGCCACATAAGCGCCGACACCGAAGAACGCCGCATGGCCGAGCGAGGGAATACCGCGATAGCCGAGCAGGATATCGAGCGACATGGCGAACAGGCCCCAGATGAAGATCTGGCTCATCAGCACGAGATCGACATTGGGCACGAAATACATGCCGGCCAGCGCCAGCCAGAACAGGATTTCGTAGACATTCCAGCGCGCCAGCCGGGCGAAATAGCCCGTCGCCGCCTTGGCGCGCTCCGGCGTCAGCCGTTCAATAGCGCTCATGTCTGCCTGCCCAGCAGGCCATGCGGCCGCCACAGCATGCAGGCGACGGTGAGCACATAGATGACGAAGCCGCCGAATTGCGGAAAATAGTATTTACCCATGACGTCGGCGATGCCCAGCGCCAGCCCGGCAATCAATGTGCCGCTGATGGTCCCCATGCCGCCGACCGACACGATGATCAGCAGGTAGACCAGATAGCGCAGCGGAAAATTCGGGTCGAGACCGAGCAGGTTGGCCGAAAGCGCGCCGCCGAGCCCGGCGAGCCCGCCGCCGATCGCGAAGGTCAGCGCGAAGATAAGCTCCGTGTTCAGCCCGCAGGCGCCGGCGACCCGGCGGTTGTCGACGCAGGCGCGCACCATGGCGCCAAGCTGCGTGCGCTCGAGGCCCAGCACCAGGATGATCGCCATTGCGGCGCCGATGGCGATAAGGAAGATGCGATAGGTTTCCAAGGTCAGCCCCAGCACGTCCCGCTGCCCGGTCAGCCAGGAGGGCATGTCGATGCGCTGATAGGTGCCGCCCCAGGCATAGGTGGCGATGGCGATCGACATGAAGACGAGGCCGATGGTCAGCAACACCTGGGTCAGGTCGTCGGTATTGTAGAAGTGCCGGAAGATCAGCCGCTCGACGACAATGGACAAAGCGCCGATGACGATGAAGACGATCGGCAGGCTCGCCAGGAACGGCACGCCGAAGCTTTGCATGGCGGTCACCTTGACGTAGCCGCCGAACATCGAGAAACTCGCCTGGGCGAGGTTGACGAAATTCATCATGCCGAGCGTGACCGAAAGCCCGACCGACATGATGAACAGCAGGAAACCATAGGCGACGCCGTTGAACAGCACCGTCAGGATCGACGACATCGGCGACGCTCCCTGTTCGCCTATTTGAAGCCGACGTCCTTGAAGCTCTCGATCTCGACATTCTGCAGCACGCCGTTCACCTTGTCGACACGGCGGATGTAGATGTTCTGGACGATGTCGCCATTGGCCTTGTCGATGGTGATTGGCCCGCGCGGACTTTCAAACGTGCGGCCATGAATGAAGGCGGCAAATTTGTCGGGATCGAACTTGGCGCCCGCCTGGGCGTTGAGCGCATCATAGGTCATGCGCATGGCGTCCCAGGTGGCGATCGCGCCCCAGCCGATGCGTGGTTTCGCGCCATTCAGTGCCACATAGTCCTTCACGAACTCCTTGTTGAGCGCCGAATCATGCTGCGTCGAATAAATGCCGGTTGTGATCGTGCCCAGCGCGGCGTCACCGACCGCGTCGATATAGGTTTCGTCGGTGATGTCGCCGGTGCCCATGATCTTGATGCCGGATGCCTTGAGGCCTGAATCGTTGACCGCCCGCAGGATGCCGATGCTCAGTTCGCCGATCGGCATGAAGATGAAAAGCGCGTCGGCCTTGGCATCTCGGATGCGCTGCATGTAGCCGGAGAACTCTGGATTGGCGACGGGAATGCGCAGGTTTCCGGCCAATGTTCCAGACGCATCCTTCAGCGCTTCGATAAAGTATTTTTCGCAATCGTGCCCGGGCGCGAAGTCCGCGACCGCGACGAACACGCGCTTCCAGCCGTTCTTGACGGCATAGGCGGCGAGCGGCTTGCACAGTTGCGGCACGGCGAAGAAGGTGCGCGTCGAATACTTCGACTTCTCGCCCACGATGCCCGTGGTGGCTGCGCCTGTCACGAAGGACGGCACCTTGGCTTCCATCAGGATGGGCGCCGCAGCAAGCGTATTGGGCGTATAGTCCGGGCCGATCAGCACCTGCACTTTCTCGCGGGTGACCACTTCCTGCACGAGACGTTTGGCGACTTCCGGGTTCGGTCCCGTCGTGTCGCGCCGCACCAGTTCGATCTTCTTGCCGCCCGCGGTGTCGCCGTATTTCTGCATGAACAGTTTGACCGTGCTGTCGGTCTGCTGGCCGCCGAGCGACGTGATGCCGGAATAGCTCTGCAGGATGCCGATCTTCACGGTCTCCTGCGCAGAGGCGCCAAAGCCGGACAAGACAGCGGCGCTCGTGGCCACCAGCAACGACGCTGCAATCTTCATGGCGATCTTCATGTGTCCCCTCCCTGCGGGTCGCCGGGCAACGGACTTTGGCGTCCGCCTGCCCAGCCTGCAGAATTCAGCCTGAAAGCACGCTCCTGTCCAGCGCTTTGTCTTTCAGGATGAGGAGGGGACGTTCGCGGCTGCAGCAAGCAGCCGCTGATCACCAGAAGATTATACCCCGTCGGGCTTTCCGGCGACGGCGACGAGCAGCTTGCCGCCTTCGAACAGTCGCTTGGCGACGCGCTTCGTGTCCTGCAGGGTGACGGCGGCGATCAGCTCGTTGCGGCGGTCGAGATAGTCGACATCATAGCCGTCCGTCTGCAGCGAGACGAGATTGGCGGCGATCTTCGTCGATGTATCGAAGCGCAGGGCATAGGAGCCGATCATATATTTCTGCGCTTTTTCCAACTCGTCCTGCGTCGGTCCGCTGTGGGCGATCTTGGCGATCTCTTCCTCGATGACCAAAAGCGATTCCCCGGCGCGCTCGTTCTTGGTCGAAGTGCCCCCGGCAAACAGCGCCGAATGGTCGTTGGCGGAAAGCTGCGTCCACACCGAATAGGCGAGACCGCGCTTTTCGCGCACTTCCTTGAACAGCCGCGCCGAAAACACGCCGCCGCCGAGCACATGGTTGACCACCGCGCCGGTGATGAAATCCTTGTCGTGGCGGGCGATGCCCGGCAGGCTGAAGCGGAAGGTCGATTGCGGGACGTCGACCGAAATCACTTTGCGCTCGCCGTTGCCCTGCGGCGTGATGTCGGCGACGGGATTGAGCGACGGCGCCGCGGGCAGGTTGCCGAAGGCCTTGTCGATCAGCGCGGCGAGTTTGCTGGCGTCGATGGCGCCGACAGCGCCGATCTTCAGGTTGCTGCGCGAGAACAGCCGCTCGCGCAGCTTGACGAGATCGGCCCGGCCGATGGCGGGAATGGTCTCGAGGTCGCCGTCGGTCGGGCGTCCATAAGGATGGTTCGGAAAGGCGGCCGTGCGCCAGGCTTTTGCGGCCAGCGCATTGGGGTCTTTCAGCTCATGACGGAGGCCGGCGACCATCTGGCTGCGCACCCGCTCGATGGCGTCGCCGTCCAGGCGCGGCTCGATCATGCACAGACGCAGCAGATCGAAGGCTGCGTCGGTGTTGCGGGCCAGCGTCTTCAACTCGCCGTGGAAATTGTCGTGGCCGGCGTGAAAGGAAATCTCGATGGCCTTGTCGTCGAGAGCGCGATGGAAGGCATCGGAATCGTAGGGACCCGCGCCCTCGTCCAGCAAGCCGGCGAGCATGGCGCCGGCGCCGGTCAGTCCGTCGGGGTCCTGGGCCGAACCGCCCTTGAAAGCGAAATCGAACGCCACCAGCGGTACGGCATAATCTTCCACCAGCCAGGCTTCGATCCCCAGCGGGGTGACAATTTTCTGGACGGTTTCGGCCCGTGTTTTTTTCGAGATGTCGGTGACAGCACTCATGGGGTACTCGATTTGTTGATTGCGGCACCGGCGCGAAACATTGTCCGGTGCGAGAGAATGCAAAGTGGACTTGAGAGGCAGATGGCTTCAGGCCGCCTGTTCTTCTTCCTCATCCTTCATCAGCAGGAAGCCGGTGACGGAGCGGCGCAGCTCGAGCCATTTGGCCACAGCGGCGCGCACCTGTTCGGCGCTCACCGCGTCGATGCGGTTGGGCCAGTCTTTCACGTCGGCGACGGAATGGCCCGTCGTCAATGCCGCGCCATACCAGCGGGCCAGCGAGGTCTGGCTGTCCTGGGCATAGACCGCGTCGGCGATCAGCCGCGTCTTGGCGCGTGCCAGGTCGGCTTCATCGACCAGCTTTTTGCCCATTGCGTCGATGATGGCGCCGACCTCGTCATCGAGCTCCTCGAGCGAGACGTCAGGCGCCGGCACGGCGTAGACAAAGAAGCGGGTGTCGTCGAGCGAGGTTCCCATGTAATAGGCGCCTACGGCGACGGCGATCTTCTTGTCGACCACGAGCGAGCGATAGAGCAGGCTCGTCGGGCCGCCGCCGAGCAGATGGGCGGCGAGTTCCAGCGCCTCGGCATCGCCCGGTGCAGCGGTCGTATAGGACGGCACCAGATAGACGCGCTGCTGGCTCGGCTGCTCGACCTTGTCATCGGCAAGCGTCACCAGCCGGTGCGCGCGCGGCTGCGGTTCGCGCGTACGCATGCGCTTCGGCGCTTCGCCATGGGCCTTGATCTTGCCGTAGCTGGCCTCGGCGAGCGCGCGCACCTCCTCGGGGAGCACGTCGCCTGCAACGATCAGCACCGCGTTCTCGGGCGTATAGAAGCGGTTGTAATAGGCCAGCGCGTCGGTGCGATCGAGTGTTTCGATCTCGTGCTCCCAGCCGATGATCGGCTTGCCGTAGGGATGATGGGTGTAGAGCGCCGCCTGCACCGCCTCGCCGAGCTGGGCGCCCGGGTCGCTGTCGGTGCGCATGCGCCGCTCTTCCAGCACCACATCGCGTTCCGGCGTCACCACATCGTCGGTGAGGACGAGGTTGGTCATCCGGTCGGCTTCGAAATCCATCAGGACAGCGAGATGCTCTTTCGGCACGCGCTGGTAGTAAGCGGTGTAATCGATGGAAGTGAAGGCGTTCTCCTGGCCGCCCAGTTCGGCGACGATATCGGAGAACTCGCCTTTCGGATGGCGCTTGGTGCCTTTGAACATCAGATGTTCGAGAAAGTGCGCGATGCCGGATTTGCCGACCGGATCGTCGGCGGAGCCGTTGCGATACCACACCATATGGGTGACGACCGGTGCGCGGTGATCGGGAATGACAACCACTTCCAGGCCGTTGTCGAGGAAAAAGTGTCCGATCTCCGGACCGCTGCTCTTTGCCGGCGCAGCCGCAGAGGATGGCGTGAGAGATGCCGGTGAAGCTTGGACAGATCCTTGGCTTTGAATGGTCAATTGCGTTCCTTCCGATTCTGGCATTTCGTCCGAAATGGCGCGCCGCCGGAACGAAGACCGGTGCCCTGGCAAGGCGGGCGCCGCAATCAGGCGGCCCTGGAGGAATGCAATATAGGTGTTCGTCGGCAATTCGTCATGTCCCCCGCCAACGATTGCTGAGGCGACGATTAATGACGATTGCCGACGGGGTTGCGCCTATTGGTCGCGCGCACGCTCGCGGCGCTGGTCTTCACGCAACTGGGCGCGCGGATCGTTGAGGTTGACTTCTTCCTTCGGTGCTTCCGGCACGTATTTGACCGTCTTGGTGACGCGGCGATAGCCGACCGGCGGATCGGTCAGGGCCTTGCGCTGCGGCTCGGCGCCGGCCGGGACGTCCTTGGTGGTTTCGTCCTCTTTGCGCGTCGTCTTCATGACGTTCCAGTAGCGGGCCGGATTGCAGATTTCACCCAGGCCGTTGGTGCCGCCGACGCCGCATTGTTCGTCGTTCACATTGCGCTGGCCAGGCGCGATCCGTCCGCGCGCCAGCTCTTCATTGCTCATGCGATAGGTGCCCAGAGAATCGGGCTTCTGCTCGCGGGCACGCGCCAGAGCTGACTTCTCGCGCCGGCTGATCTCGTAGTCCTTGGGCCAATTCGGGTTACGTGCCGCGGCAGACGTGCCTGGCGGAGGCAGGTCCATCTTGGGCGGCAGGACGAGAGGCGCGCGCTCGCGATATTCGATCCGTGGCGGTTCGTCTTCGTCGCTTTGGCCGAGTCCAAAGCCGATCGCCGAACCGGCGATGCCCTTCACAGTGTCGAAGAAGCCCTGATTGCCATCGTCGAGCGCCTGGGCAGGCGTTCCTGCCATCAGGCCGCCGGTCAGCACAGCGAAAGCCGCGGTGATGGCAAGGCGGCGCGCCGGATTGCGGTGGTTCATGCTTCGATCCTCACTCATGGCGGATAAGGCAATCATGATGCCGGTTGTGGGCATTTTAGAGGCGCCGACACGGCTTCCACCGCTCCGGTCTCAAGATTTCTCCCGCCGGGTTTCCCCAACAAAGACAGTTTCATATAGCAAAAGCGCCACTCCGGCAACGATCGCCACGTCGGCAATGTTGAAAACGTACCAGGACAGGCGCCCGTATCGTTCCGTATCTATATGAAAATGAAAGAAATCAGCCACCGCCCCATAGTTCCAGCGGTCGTAGGCATTGCCCAGCGCGCCGCCGACGATCAGCCCAAGGCCGATGGACGTGAGACGGCTCTTCGACCGCCACATCCACAGGCCGAGGAATATCGTCGCTCCCAGCATCAGCACCAGCAGGACCATCGGGTTCAGTTGCAGCAGGGAATAGGAAATGCCCGTATTCCAGACCAGGACCAGGCTGAGCCAGGGCGTTATCGCGACCGGCTGCAGTGCGTCGATGCCGTAGGAATAGATCATCCAGTGCTTGTGCGCCTGGTCGGCCACAAGCGCCGCGAAAGCCGCGATCAGGCTGAGGAGACGAGGGCTGAGGTGCCTCATCTCACGCCCATTTTCCCGCTGCCTTCAACTCGCGTAAGGCCTGAGCATCGCGCGGCGTCACGCCGGGGAATTCCGGGTCGGCGGTCGCTGGATCGAAATATTTCCACGACCGGGCGCATTTGACGCCTGGCGCGCGCGCCGGAACCACGGCCACGCCCTTCACATCGTCGAGACGAAAGCCATCGGCCGGTCCCTCGCCCAGCTCCACGGCGATGCCCGAGGTGATGCAGACCTCGGCGAAATCGACGCTCATCACGGCGTCGAAGGCTGCCTTGTCGGCGATGCTGACCCTCGGGCAGGCCTCGAGCGACGAGCCGATGCGCTTCTGCGCCCGTTCGATCTCGAGCGCCCCGGTGACGGCGCGGCGCACCGTGCGGATCGTCCGCCATTTCTGCGCCAGCGCGTCATCGCGCCAGTCCGCCGGCGTCTCCGGGAAGGTCTGCAGATGCACCGAGCCGTCGCCCGACGGATGGCGCGACAGCCACGCCTCTTCGCAGGTGAAGGCGAGGATCGGCGCAAACCAGATGGTGACGCGCCGGAAGATTTCATCGATGACGGTCAGGGCGGCCCTGCGTGTGCGGCTGGACGGCGGATCGCAATACAGCGCGTCCTTGCGGACGTCGAAATAAAACGCCGAGAGATCGCTGGTCATGAACGACGACAGGGCCGAGATGACCTTCTTGTAATCGAACTCGCCGTAGGCCTTGCGGATTTCGCCGTCGAGCTCGATGAGGCGATGCAGCATCAGCCGCTCCAACTCCGGCATGTCGGCAAAGGCGATCCGGTCCGCTTCGTCGAAGGCGGCAAGCGAACCCAGCATCCAGCGGATGGTGTTGCGCAGCTTGCGATAGGTTTCAACAAAGGTGGTGAGGATGTTCTTGCCGATGCGCAGATCGTCGGAATAATCCGACGCCGCCACCCACAGGCGCAGGATATCGGCGCCGGAATCCTTGATCACGGTCTGTGGCGCAACCACATTGCCGAGCGACTTCGACATCTTGCGGCCGTTCTCGTCGAGCACGAAGCCGTGCGTGAGCACGACATCGTAAGGTGCGCGGCCGCGCGTGCCGCAGCTTTCCAGCAGCGAGGAGTGGAACCAGCCGCGATGCTGGTCCGAGCCTTCGAGATACATCACCTCGTCCGGCCCGCCGTCGCGCATGCGGTTGATGCCGGCAAGACCGGGGAAGTGCTGCGGATCCTCAAGCGTGAAGGCATGCGTCGAGCCTGAATCGAACCAGACGTCGAGCACGTCGTCGATCTTTTCATAGGCGCTCGCATCATAGTCGTTGCCGAGAAAGCGCTGCGCCGCATCGGCGGCGAACCAGGCGTCGGCGCCTTCCGCCTCGAAAGCGTCGGCGATGCGCTTGTTGACCTTTTCGTCGACCAGCGGCTCGTGCGTGCCCTTTTTCACAAAGACAGCGATCGGCACGCCCCAGGCGCGCTGCCGCGACACCACCCAGTCGGGCCGGTTGGCGATCATGCCGTTGATGCGGTTCTCGCCGGCGGCGGGCACCCAGCGGGTTTCGCCGATGGCGTTCAGCGCGACGGCGCGCAGGCTTTTCTCGGCAGTGCCGCCAATCGCAAAACCCTTGTCCATCGCAATGAACCATTGCGGCGTGTTACGGAAGATCACCGGCTTCTTCGAACGCCACGAATGCGGATATTGGTGCTTCAGCCGCCCGCGCGCGACGAGATGGCCGGCCTCGACCAGCGCCGCGATGACGGCATCGTTGGCGTCGCCCTTCTTGCCCTTGTCGTCGATGACGCGCTTGCCCTCGAAGCCCGGCACTTCGTCGGTGTAGAAACCGTCGGGACCGACCGTATAGGGGATGTGCGTGTCGATGCCGCGCTCGGACAATTGCCGTCCGTTCGCCATCCAGATCTCGAAATCGTCGCGGCCGTGGCCAGGCGCGGTGTGGACGAAGCCCGTCCCGGTGTCGTCGGTGACATGATCGCCGTCGAGCAGCGGAACCTTGAAGTCATAGCCACGCAGCGCGAGCGGATGCGCGCAGGCGGCGATATCGCTCGGATCGACATCGCGGATACGTTCGAACTGATCGACCTTGGCCGATTGAAACACGGCGGAGGCGAGACGGTCAGCCAGGACATAGGTGCTGCCGGTCTTCGCCCAATTGTCGGCCGGTGCGGACGTCACCCGATAGAGGCCGTATTCGATCCTGTGCGAGAAAGAGATCGCGCGGTTGCCCGGTAAGGTCCATGGTGTCGTCGTCCAGATGACGACCTTGGCTGCCTGCAACTCTTCATTGATCGCGTCGACGCCGGCGATGTCCTCATCGCTCTCGCCGGAGTCGCGCATCGCTTTTTTGGCGGCATCGCCGACGCCCTTCTGCAATTCCTTCACCGGGAATGCCACATAGACCGTGTCGCTCGTGTAGTCCTCGTATTCGACCTCGGCTTCGGCGAGCGCGGTCTGTTCGACGACGCTCCACATCACCGGCTTCGAGCCGCGATAGAGCAGGCCGTTGGCGGCGAATTTCATGATCTCGCGGGCGATCTGCGCTTCGGCGGGAAAGCTCATCGTCAGATAGGGATTGGTCCAGTCGCCCTCGACGCCGAGCCGCTTGAATTCCTCGCGCTGAACGGAAACCCAGTTTTCCGCATAGGCGCGGCATTCCTTGCGGAAGGCGATCATCGCCGCGGGGTCCGACAGATCGGGCTTCTGCTTGCCCTTCGAGCGATAACTGTCTTCCTCGATCTTCCATTCGATCGGGAGGCCGTGGCAGTCCCAGCCCGGCACGTAATTGGAATCCTTGCCGAGCATCTGCTGGCTGCGCGTCACCATGTCTTTCAGGATTTTATTGAGCGCATGGCCGATATGGATATTGCCGTTGGCGTAGGGGGGGCCGTCGTGCAGCACGAATTTCGGCCGCCCGCGGGCTTCTTCGCGAAGCTTGCGATAGAGGCCGGTTTTCTCCCAGCGGGCAAGAAGTTCGGGTTCCTTCTGCGGCAGGCCCGCGCGCATCGGAAAATCGGTCTGCGGCAGAAACAGGGAGGCGGAATAGTCGGGGCCTTTGGCGGGCGTATCGGTCATCGGAGAAAAGCCAGTCTAGTCGCGGCGCAGCGCACGGGGGCGCAGGCAAAGCCGGTGAAAATCGATGTGTGGAACGCGCGGACGGCAGGTTTTCCAAGGAAATTCCATAGCGCGCATGATCCCGGCTCGCTCAGGGGCGCGCCGGGCCGGTAATTCGGGACTTTATCGGACAAAAACGGTGCATGCTGGCGTTTTAGCACCGGTTTGCGGCGAAGCAAGCGCCGATCAGGGGCCCTTCAGGATCGCCCGGGCCAGGATTTCTCTGGCTTTGGCCTCGTCGTCCCTGATCTGGGCGACCAGCGGATCGAGGCCTTCGAATTTCAATTCGGGCCTGATCCATTCGACGAAGGCGACCTCGACGGTCTTGCCGTAAAGGTCGCCGGAAAAGTCGAGCACATAGACTTCCAGCAGCGGCACCCCATTGTCGACTGTCGGCCGTCGGCCATAGCTCGCCACGCCGTCGTACCTGCGCCCGTCGACGCTGAGGCGCACCGCATAGATGCCGAAGCCGAGCTGCATGGAGGGATCAAGCTGCAGATTGGCGGTCGGAAACCCCAAAGTACGGCCCAGCTTCTGGCCGTGAATGACATCGCCGACGATGAAGAAATCATGGCCAAGCAATTGCCGGGCGAAAGCAACGTCGCCGCTGGCAAGCGCTTTGCGCACGGCGCTCGAATGCACCGGTTCCAGCGATCCGGCGGCGTCCGATGTCACCTTGCCGACGATTTCGACAGCAAAGCCATCGCGCAGCCCGGCTGCTTGAAGAAGCGCCGGCGTTCCCGTGCGGCCCTTGCCGAAATGGAAATCATAGCCGGCGACGACGCCGGCAGCACCGAGCCGCCGGACAATGATTTCGCTGATGAATTCCTCGGCGCTCAGCGCGGCCAGCTTGGCATCGAAGCTGAAAACGATGACGCCGTCGAGATCGAGCCGTTCCAGCGCCAGCCCTTGCGCGGCAACCGGCGTGATCCGGTTGACGACGGTTTTGCCGGCGAAGAAATCCGCCGGGTGGGGATCGAACGTCAGAACGGCGCAAGGCCGGCCAAGCTTTAGTGCCAGGGCGCGGGCATGGCCGATGACGGCCTTGTGGCCGCGATGAACGCCGTCGAAATTGCCGATGGCCAGCACCGCCCCGGCGAGACCGGCGGGCGGCGCCTCCGGATTGCGGACGATCTGGAAGGGGTTTTTCGTAGCGGCGAGGGTCATGAAACTCAGGTTATCCAGCGGATTCGGGCGCAAGGAATGGCTCCGCGCGGCGAAACACCATGAGCCCGGCCCGGCGTCAAGGCGACGCGTCAGCATAGATGGCGGCTGCGCCATATTGCGGCAACCGGCGCGGGGTGAGAAAAGACCTGACCGTTTGGCTTAACCTTCTGCTCCGGAAACCAGATCGCGATGACCGCCGACACCCTTGCTCCGCAAACGCTACTCTCCCGCCTCTCGGCCATCGTCGGGGAGCGCAATGTCCTGAGCGAAGCGGCCGATATGGCGGCCTATCTCGCCGAACCGCGGGAACTGTTTCACGGCAGGGCGCGCTGCGTCGTCCGTCCCGGCTCGACGGCGGAAGTCGCCGCCGTGCTGAAACTCTGCGACGAGACCCATACCAGCGTCGTGCCGCAGGGCGGCAATACCGGCCTCGTCGGCGGCCAGATCCCGGGCCAATCAGGTAATGCCGACGAAATCGTCCTGTCGCTGAAGCGCATGGACCGCGTCCGCGAAACCGACACGTCGTCGAAAACCATGACGGTCGAGGCGGGGATGACCCTGCTGGCCGTGCAGGAAGCGGCCGAAGCGGCGGGCGCTTTGTTTCCCCTGTCATTGGCGTCTGAAGGCTCGTGCACCATCGGCGGCAATCTGTCGACCAATGCCGGGGGCACCGCCGTCCTGGCCTACGGCAATGCGCGTGATCTCGTGACCGGATTGGAGGTGGTGCTCGCCGACGGCCGCGTGCTGTCCAATCTGTCGAAGCTGAAGAAGGACAATACCGGCTACGACCTGAAGCACCTGTTCATGGGATCGGAAGGCACGCTCGGCGTCATCACCGCTGCCGTGGTCAAACTCTATCCGCGCCCGCGTGAAATGCAGACCGCCTTCATCGGCCTCAAGTCCCCGCACGAAGCCTTGGCCCTGCTCAATCTGGCGCAGGCGCTGGCGGGCGCCGATGTGAAGACCTTCGAACTGATGCCGCGCTTCGGCCTCGACATCGTCATCAATCATGCCGTCGCCGCGCGCGATCCGCTGTCGTCGAAACACGCCTGGTATGTTCTGCTCGAACTCGGCTCCCAGACCGACAGCGGCGAGGCGGCGCTGATGAACATTCTCGAGCAGGGCGCCGAGCAGGGGCTCATCGACGACGCCGTGGTCGCCGCTTCCCTCGACCAGCGCAAGGACTTCTGGAAGCTGCGCGAACTGCTCTCCGATATGCAGAAGTTCGAGGGCGGCTCGATCAAGCACGATGTCTCGGTGCCGGTGGCGAAGGTGCCGCAGTTTCTCGACGAGGTTTATCCGGCGGTCGAGACATTCATGCCGGGCGCGCGGCTGGTGCCGTTCGGCCATCTCGGCGACGGCAATATTCACTGCAACGTGTCGCAGCCCGTCGGCATGGACAAGCAGGCCTTCCTTGATCGCTGGTATCAGATGAACGAGGTCGTGCACGCCATTGTCACCCGTCTCGACGGGTCGATCTCCGCCGAACACGGCATCGGCACCCTGAAGCGGGACCTGCTGCCAGGCGTCAAGAGCCCGGTGGCGCTGGAGGTCATGCGCGCCATCAAGGCGGCGCTCGATCCCAAGGGCCTGCTCAATCCCGGCAAGGTTCTCTGACTGGCTGGCGATAGCGGGCATGTCCCGGAGTTGGCTGGATACACGAGATGTCCTTCATCATACCGACAGCCCGCTCTGCTTTCGCAGGCTGCGGTCGAACATGAATTCGGGCACGAAACGACGCAGGAAACTGACTTCGCGAGCCATTTTTCCTGCCGCATAGCGCCGCCTTGGAGCAGAAGCGGTCGCCGCTTTCACTTCCGTCTCGGCGACGACTTGGGGAGCGTCGCCGGTTTCGATCGCCTTCCGCAGCACGCCATTGATGCCGGCGCGCGCCGCGTCATAGATGTCAATCAATCGATCGGGCTTGACGAGATTCTCTTCGAACGATGTCCGGGTATAGGCTGGTTCGACCAGCACAACTCGAATCCCGAATGTGCGCAGTTCGTGATCAAGCGATTCAGAATAGCCTTCAATGGCATGCTTGGTTGACGCATAGAGCGCGGAATAGGGAGCCGGTATTAAACCCAGCACCGAACTTAGATTGACAATCCTGCCCTTCTTTTGACGACGCATTGCTGGCAGTACCGCGCTGGTCATGCGCAGAACGCCGAAAACGTTCACATCAAACAGCGCCTTGGCCTGGGTGGTCGAGGACTCTTCGGCGCCACCCAGCAGCCCGATGCCGGCATTATTGACGAGCAGGTCGATGCGACCGGCATCGACCTGCACTCTCTCGACCAGTTTCGTAACCGACGCGTCATCGGTCACGTCACAGGCCAGCATGGTAACGCCATCGGAGCTCTCGGCGGCTACACGTCGGCTGGTTCCGAAGACGCGAAAACCCGCGCTCTGCAATGCTTTGGCCGTCGCGCGCCCGATGCCGGAGGATGCCCCCGTCACCAGGGCGACGCCAAGATTGGTCTTGTTCATGGAATTCAGTTCTTTCCTGTTGAAACAGTTGCGCCGCGCACTTCCGTCTGAGAAATCGTCATTAGCTTCACGCCTATTCCGTGAGACCAGCGGTCGATAGCGCGAGCACATCGCTAGTGAGGGCCGCCATGTCGAGCTGGTTTCGCGGCCCCGCAGGCGATAGCGGCGGAATAATCAGAGCCAGCGGCGAACTTCGGCCTTATAGCGGCGGTAGTCGTCGCCGAACTTCGCTTCGAGATAGCGCTCCTCGCGGGCGATCACCTGCGTCTGGATCGCGATCAACACCAACGGAAGCAAGGCGAAGGCGATCGGCCCGTCGAAGCCGATCGCAAGGCCGGCATAGATACGCCATGCCGAGGTACATGGGATTGCGGGTCCACCGATAAGGACCGTCGTTGCGATGAGGGTCGTCGGCTGCGACGGCGGAACGTTGGTGCCCAACCGCCGGAACAACCCCGCCGCCGCAAGCATCATCGCCGCGCCGGCAACGAACAGCAGCGCGCCCGCGGCGACCAGCAACCGCCAGTCCATGCCGAAAGAGCGCAGAGCGATGAACCGCTCCGCTGACAGCCCCAGCAGCAGCGCTCCCAGATAGATGAAGGGCGGAGGGAAGCGCACACCGGCACTGTCCGGTTCGACGGCCATGCTCATCTCCAATCTGTGCTCTCAAACCAGCATCGATTGCTGAGCAAAGATACCCGCCATCGCGCCTTGCCATGTTGCCGTGGTGACCGAGGGGATTCCGGGGTTGGCGAGGTCGCCGGCGGCGTAGATGCCGGGCACGCTGGTTTCGCGGCGCTCGTCGGTCTTGAGGGCGATGCCGGTTGGCGTATTGACCGTGGCGAGGCCCAGTGTGTCATGCAAGCTTGCGGACGGCTTGGTACGCGGATGCGCGAACAGGATATCGACTGCGACATCGGGGCCGGTATCGATCTTGATGGTGGCACCATGACTCCCGTGACGGGCGATCTCGGTGATCCGGCCATCAACGAGAGGTACCCGGCGGCCCGCCAGATCGGCCCGGATTTCGGGCGTGATGTCGTGACCATCGGCGAAGACCGTCAGCCTGTCGGTCCAATCGTGAAACAGCCTGACCTGATTCATCGACTGCGGACCCGACCAGACGAGGCCCCAATGCTGGCCGGCGACTTCAAAGCCGTCGCAATAGGGGCACGGGATGACGGATGTGCCCCAGTTTTCAGCATAGCCCGAAACATCAGGCATCTGGTCAACAACGCCGTAGCTCAGGATCACGCGGCGCGCACTTAGGGTTTCGCCGTCGCCAGTGAGGACGGAGAAATTGTCGATGGTACCGGAGATGTTGTCGGCGCGGGCATTGACCATTTTGATCGCAGGATAGCGCGCGAGTTGCTGCCGCGCCTCGGTCAGGATGGCCGATGGTGGCTTGTCATCGTGGCCGAGCACACCGTGCGAGCGGCCGGCGAAGCGATTGCGCTGCAGGCCAGTATCGAGAACAGTGACTTTGCGGCGGGCACGGCCGAGTTGCAGCGCGCCGGCGAGACCGGCAAAGCTGCCGCCGATGATGATGACGTCATCCATGGTGATGGGCTCCGTGTTGTATTTGGAGGGGGTTGGGTTGGGCTTGGCGGTGGCCTGGGCGCGGGGGAGGCCGATAGTGGAAAGCGCGGCCAGCTTCAGCAGGGTCCGTCGTTGCATGGAATCCCTCGTGTTTTGCCCATGACTGTGTCGACCGACTGGACGATGCCACAACCATCATGGCGAAGGCCGTTCTTGACCGGGCCGCGGGACTCGGCTGGAGAAACCATCGTCATCGGAGCTGTCCCTTTTGGGCAGCACCGGCAGACCACCCCATCACGCTCTTGGCGGCCGCATGCAGGAACTGCTTCGACATCTGCTCGTCGTTGACGGCGCGCGAGAGGACCATCGCGCCGACCATTGTCGAAAGAATCGCCATGGCCTGCCCGCAGGCATTATCCTTGCCCTCAGCTTCGGCAACGCAAAGGCCGAGCATCTCAAGGTATTCCCTGATCCCGGCTTCGAATGACGCCTTTACGTCGGAGCCCTGTCTGGCTGCATCTGAACCGAGTGCCGCGACCGGGCAGCCATCCAGCCGCTCTTCGCGATGTTCCGTGCTGAGGTAGAGCGCGATTATCGCGCCAAGTGGATCGTCGGGATTTGCCGCGGCTGCGGATGACAAGCGGTTGAACGCGCTCGCCATCGCCCGCCGGGAGGCCTGCGCCGCCAGGTCGTCCTTCGATGCGAACTGCTTGTAGAACGCTCCTTGGGTGAAGCCAGCACCTTCCATCAGGTCCTTCAGGCCGATGCCGTCAAAGCCACGCTCCCGAAAGAGGCGGCTGGCCACGTCGATTACCTTTTGCCGGTTTTCCTCAGCCTGAATGCGACTGACTCGCATTATCGGTCTCCATAATTAGATTGCGTTCAACATCCATATCAGATATAGAGTTCGAATGCAATCTAATTTGGTGAGGCTACGGGCATGAGAAAGAAACCCGCAATTATGCTGGGGAGCGTCCTGATCGCAGGCTTGGGTGTGGCTGTATTCGTCATGCTTTCCCCGCGCACGCGGGAAGCCGCGGCCGTGAGCGACCCCAGGCAGGCAGCGCCGATCGTCAGACTGGCGATGCCGGTGCAGGTGGGAGGGGCCGAACGTGGCTTCACAGGCAACATAGCGGCGAAGGTACAAAGCAATCTCGGTTTCCGCGTGCCCGGCAAGATTATGGAACGGCTTGTGAATGTCGGTCAGCAAGTCAAAGCCGGTCAGCCATTGATGCGGATCGACGAAACCGACCTTCGCCTGGCGCTCGCGGCCAAACGCAACGCCGTTGCCGCCGTGCGTGCATCTGTCGTCCAGACGGACGCGGACGAGCGCCGATACGCCAAGCTGGTGAGCGACGGATGGACATCCAGACAGCGCTACGAGCAAGCGAAAGCCGCGTCGGATACGGCCAAAGCGCAACTTGCCGCCGCTGAAGCGCAGGCGCGGGTCGCCGAGAACGAGGCGACGTATTCCGTCCTGGTGGCCGACGCCGATGCAACGGTGGTCGAAACGCTTGGCGAACCGGGGCAGGTGGTTGCCGCCGGCCAGGCGGTGGTCCGGCTTGCCCAGGCCGGGCCCCGCGAAGCGCTCGTCGCACTTCCGGAAACGGTCCGGCCGGCGATCGGCTCGATCGCCGAGGCCAGTGTCTATGGCGGCGACGGACGCCGCTACTCGGCGCATCTGCGGCAGTTGTCGGATTCCGCCGATGCCCAGACGCGGACCTATGAGGCCCGCTATGTGCTCGATGGCGACGCCGCGGCGGCGCCGCTCGGCGCCACGGTCACCATTCGGCTTGCAAGTCCTCTTGCAAGCCAGGCTGGTCAGCCCGAAGTCCAGGTGCCGCTGGGCGCCGTGCTCGATGACGGCGCCAAGACCGGTGTCTGGGTCTTGGCCGATGCCACGTCGAGCGTACACTTTCGCCCGGTCAGACTCGTGCGCGTAACCGCCGAAACCGCCGTGATCTCCGGACTGAGTCCCGGCGAGCCAGTGGTTTCGCTCGGCGCGCATCTTCTGCAGGAAGGGGCTCGCGTCAGGACGGCCTCAGACAGCAGAGGTAGGTGATGAGCTTCAATCTCTCCGCCATCGCCGTTCGCGAACGGGCCGTCAGCCTCTTCTTCATTGTCCTGCTGGCGGCCGCTGGCGTCTATGCCTTCCTCATGCTCGGGCGGGCAGAGGATCCCAACTTCACCATCAAGACCCTGACGGTCACCACCGTATGGCCGGGCGCGACGGCGCGCGAGATGCAGGACCTTGTCGCCGAACCGCTGGAGAAGCGGCTTCAGGAGCTTACCTGGTACGACCGGGTCGAGACGACGACGCGGCCGGGCTACGCCTATATGATGGTGACGCTGAAGGACAGCACGCCGCCGAGCGTCGTGCAGGAGGAGTTCTATCAGGCCCGCAAGAAGCTCGGGGATGAAGCGCGCAACCTGCCGTCCGGCGTCTATGGCCCCTTCGTCAACGACGAATACTCGGACGTCAGCTTCGCCCTCTATGCGCTCAAAGCCAAGGGCATGCCGATGCGTGAGTTGGCCAGGCAGGCCGAGGCGATCCGCCAGGATCTGCTGCATGTGCCCGGCGTCAAGAAGATCAACATTCTCGGTGAGCGTCCCGAGCAGATTTTCGTCGAGTTCTCCTACGCCAGGCTGGCGACTCTCGGGGTGTCGGCACAAGACCTCGTCGCCGCCGTGCAGCGGCAGAATACGGTCACGCCGGCAGGCTCCATCGACACCAAAGGGCCGCGGGTCTTCATCCGCATCGATGGGGCCTATGACAGCGTGCAGGCAATCGCCGACACGCCGATCGCCGCCGCGGGAAGAACGCTGAAGCTTTCCGACATTGCCGAGGTCCGCCGCGGCTATGAAGATCCTCCCACATACCTCATCCGGCGTCAGGGTGAGCCCACCATCATGCTCGCCGCCGTCATGCAGGAAGGCTGGGATGGTCGCGCGCTCGGCAGGGCGCTGGAGGACAGGACGGCGGCGATCGCACAATCACTGCCGCTTGGGATGACGCTCGACAAGGTGTCCGATCAGGCTGTCAACATCAACTCGGCGGTCGACGAATTCATGTTGAAGTTCGCGATGGCGCTCGGCGTCGTGCTGCTGATCAGCCTGATCAGCATGGGTTGGCGCGTCGGCATCGTCGTGGCCGCCGCCGTCCCCCTCACGCTCGCCGTCGTGTTCCTCATCATGCTTGAAACCGGTCAGTTCTTCGATCGCATCACGCTGGGAGCCCTCATCCTGGCGCTTGGTCTTCTCGTGGACGATGCCATCATCGCCATCGAGGTGATGGTGGTGAAGATGGAAGAGGGCATGGACCGTATCAAGGCCGCTGCCTATGCATGGAGCCACACCGCGGCACCGATGCTGTCTGGAACACTCGTGACGATCGCCGGCTTCCTGCCGGTAGGCTTCGCCCTCTCGTCGGCCGGCGAATATGCCGGCAACATCTTCTGGGTCGTGGGTTTCGCCCTCATTGTCTCCTGGATCGTCGCAGTGGTCTTCACGCCCTATCTCGGCGTCAAGATGCTGCCCGCGATAAAACCGATCGAGGGCGGTCATCACGGATCTACGGCACGCCGAACTATCGGCGCCTGCGCGGGGCCATCGCCCTTGCCGTGCGTCACAAGTTCGTGACCTGCGCTGTCGTCGGCATCGTCTTCCTGCTCTCCGGCATCGGCATGGCCGCCGTGAAACAACAGTTCTTCCCGACATCGGACCGACCGGAAGTGCTGGTGGAGGTCCGCCTGCCGGAAGGCACAAGCATCGAGACGACGACCGCCGCGGTTGAGAAACTCGAACATTGGCTGGACAACCAGCCCGAAGCCAGGATCGTCACGAGCTATGTCGGCCAGGGAGCTCCCCGCTTCTTCTTCGCGATGTCGCCGGAACTGCCTGACCCCGCCTTCGCCAAGATTGTCGTGCTGACCCCCGACGCGGAGGCGCGTGAGATGTTGAAGCACCGGCTCAGGGAGGCAGTAGCACAGGGGCTGGCACCCGAGGCCTACGTCCGCGTCACGCAACTCGTGTTCGGCCCCTACTCGCCGTTCCCGGTCGAGTTCCGGATCTTGGGACCTGATCCCGCGCAACTCTACAGCATTTCCGAAAAGGCCCTCGACATTATGCGGGGCATTCCGGATGTGCGGCAGGCTAACCGTGATTGGGGCAATCGCGCGCCCGTGCTTCGTTTCGTCCCGGATCAGGATCGGCTGAACCTTCTCGGCCTTTCGCCGGCGGACGTGGGCCGGCAACTCCAGTTCCTTCTCACCGGTATCGCGGTCACGCAGGTCCGCGAGGACATCCGCAATGTGCCCATCGTGGCGCGCAGCGCCGGCGGCGAGCGGCTGGATCCGGCGCGGCTGGCGGATTTCTCGCTAATGAGCCGTGACGGTCGCCAGATCCCACTCGCCCAGATCGGTCATTCCGAAATCCGTCTCGAAGAGCCGATCCTGAAGCGGCGCGATCGCACGCCGCTCATCACGATCCGCTCGGACATCAACGAGGCGACGCAGCCTCCCGAAGTTTCCAATGAGATCATGAAGGCCCTTCGGCCGCTGATTGCATCTCTTCCTGCCGGCTATCGTATCGATCTGGGTGGATCGATCGAAGAGGCGGAAAAGGCCAACATCGCGCTGGCGAAAATCTTTCCGACCATGATCGCGGCCATGCTGATCGTCATCATGCTGCAGGTGCGATCCTTCTCGATGATGGTCATGGTACTGCTGACGGCGCCGCTTGGTCTTGTCGGCGCCGTGCCGACCTTGCTCGCCTTCAACCAGCCCTTCGGCTTCAACGCTATCCTGGGCCTCATCGGACTGGCCGGCATCCTGATGCGCAACACCTTGATCCTGACCGAGCAAATCAAGGAGAACCGCGCCGGCGGGCTCGACGACTATCACGCCGTCATCGAGGCCACGGTGCAACGCACCCGGCCGGTGATCCTGACCGCGCTTGCCGCCGTGCTGGCCTTCATTCCCCTCACGCACTCCGTTTTCTGGGGATCGATGGCCTATACGCTGATCGGCGGAACGGCTGCCGGCACGGTGCTGATCCTGCTGTTCCTTCCGGCGCTCTATGCCGTCTGGTTCCGGATCAAGCCGCCTGCGGATGAGATCCATGAGGATGCGGAGGCACCTGAACCGCGAGCGGCAATGGCTGCCGAGTAAGGCTCTATTGTCGGCGCTCTTCCATCCTCGTGCCAGCTAGCGGAAAAACTGCCAGAGCGCCGTGAGCGCGGCGGCCACGATCATCAGGATTGTTCCGCCCGAGCCGACGATGCGGCAGGTCGTGTTCATCGAAGCCGGGTTGATGCCGAACGGATGGATGAGGCGCGAGATCAACAATATGATGCCAAGTGCATGGACCCAGCCGCGCGGGGCGCCGTTCGCCTCGACAACGGCGAGCAGGAGCAGCGCCAGTGGCACACATTCGACGAAATTCATGTGCTGGCGGTTGGCGATGAGGAGATCGCGGTCGCCATTGTCGCCGAGCGAAACGCCTTTCTTGCTGCGCAGCCGCCCGACGTTGCCGAGCAAGACCACCATGATGATGGCAAGAAGCCCCGCATATAGACCGGTGATTGTAAGACCCATGGCGTCCTCCTCCGTCGCTAACTTTAGCATAGCGGTCTGACCCGATTTGATACAGCCGCCCGCAGATGCCCGGTAACATCCCGGCAAGCCTAATAAGCGATAACCATGTCTAGCCGCCGCGCCGGCGCGAGATCCATCGGATCTGGCGGGCGCGGCATATTTCCCGCTGTCCGCCGGGCGACCGGCGCTTTGAGTGACGCAAGGTTGCGTATGGGCCGGTCGCGTTTCGGTTGGGCGGTGGGAGCGATGGCGCCTTGGTGCCTCGGGCTTGTGCTCGCGGTCTCGGTCGCCGCGGACGCGGGCCAGGATTCCTCGATCGGCTCGTCTCAGGCGCCGATAACAGGATTGCCGGTGGCAGGACCGGGCGAGCTCGTCATGCCGAGCGGCGCCACCCTGCGCATGTCGCTCGCCCTGCCGCGCGTCTACACCGCCTCTCTCCTAAAGGAAGCGCGGCTGATGGTCGGCGATCCGGAAGATCTCGTCGCGTCTGACGAAATCGAGCCGCGCAAGGCGCTGAAGCGCAACGTCTCGAAGTTTCCGATGCCGGACCGCAGCCACAGGGGCGACCCCGTGGTCGGTCTGCGGCCCTCGTTCGACGCCAGGCTGCGCAAGCCCGGCGATGCCGCCACCTTCGCTGCGCGCAGCCAGATTTCAGGCGACCGCTACCTCGCTTTTGATGGCTTTGACGATGCGCCGGCCGCCGATGACAATTCGATCGGCCCAGTCACCCTGGCGGCGCCCCTCGCCAGCGCCAGCCCCTCGAGCCGTGACAGCGGCCCCGACGGCGCCTCGCCGCCGCACACGGTCATGCGCACCCTGCTGCAGCCGGAGGCGCTGGAACAGCATCTCGACGGCTCGACGCCGGCGCCTCGCCGCGCCATAGCCTTGAGCTCGACAACGCCTGTTCCCACGGGCGCGCAAGTCGAAGTGGTTTATGTCCCAGTCGGCAAACCGGTCACTGATCTTGCCGGCAATGCCAAGGGCGGCCTCACCACCGTCGGCCGCAATGAACAACGGCCCGATTATGCCGCGATCATCGAACAGGCGCGGTCCGAGAAGGAGCAGCGCTGCCTGTCGGAGGCGATCTATTTCGAGGCGCGCAGCGAGTCGGAGGCTGGTCAGGCGGCCGTCGCCCAGGTGGTGCTCAACCGCGCGGTCAGCGGGCTGTACCCGGCCTCGGTCTGCGGCGTCGTCTACCAGAACCGTCACCGCTACATGGCCTGCCAGTTCTCGTTTGCCTGCGAGGGCAAGTCGCTGCGCATCACCGAGCCGGAATCCTGGCGCACGGCCCAGCGCATCGCCGAGGAAGTGCTCGACGGCAAGACCTGGATCGCCGATGTCGGCGGTTCGACGCACTATCACGCCAATTACGTCCGACCCGGCTGGTCCCGACGATTGAAACGCATGGACCGCATCGGCAGCCACATCTTTTACGAGTTGCGGCCAGGCCAGACTTAGGAACCGGAGCCAGACCTAGGCCATATGGCTATGCGAACCGACTGCGCCGAAAACCTGCGATTTTGGCCACGAATCACGCTAACATTTGCTTCAGTTAAATCGTGGAAGATCAGAGCGTAACCGCTCGGCGGACCCGCGACCTCTAAAGTTGCCGGCCGGCGGCCATCGGTCTCAGACATCGAATTGAGCAGTTCATGGAGCATTCCGACAAAGCCATCGATCCGGCCATCGATCCGGCCATCGATCCGCAACATGTGGCGCATGACGACAACGCGGAAATGTTCGATCTTGCGCCGGTGTCGCTGTGGCTCGAGGACTTTTCGGCGCTCAAAGCGCATTTCGAAACCCTGCGAGCCCAGGGCGTCGATGACTTGCGGACCTATCTCAGGCAGGACTCGGAGCGGGTTCGCATCTGTTCGGGCTGCATCCGTCTCATCAAGGTCAACCGCAAGACTTTGACACTCTTCGGCGCCGACGATCTCGAGATGCTCACGTCGAACCTCGCCGGCATCTTTCGTGACGACATGTTCACCACGCATGTGGAAGAACTCAGCCAGCTCTGGGACGGCCATACCGAATTCTTCAGCACCACCGTCAACTATACGTTGAGCGGCAAGCGGCTCGACATCGAGCTGAAGGGCAGCGTGCTGCCGGGCTATGAGAACGACTGGCGGCGCGTGCTCATCGCCATCGAAGACGTGACCGAGCGCGAGACGGCGCGGCGGCAGTTGACCTCAAGCGAAGCCTATGCGCGCGGCCTGTTCGAACATTCGCCGGTGTCGTTGTGGGTAGAGGATTTCAGCTCGATCAGACGCCTGCTTGAAGATATCCGCGCCCGCGGCATCAGTGATTTCCGCGTCTTTACAGACGTGCATCCGGAATTCGTCGAACGCTGTATGAGCGAAATCCGCGTCATTGACATCAATCGCCAGACACTTGAACTGTTTGCCGCGCCCGACAAGGCGACTTTGTTGCATCGCCTCGACGAAGCCTTCCGCGACGAGATGCGCCAGCATTTCCGCGAACAGTTGATCGACCTGTGGAATGGCAAACTGTTCCAGCAGCGCGAGGTGGTGAATTATTCGCTCGACGGCGCGGAGCTGCATCTCTACCTGCAGTTCTCGGTGCTGCCGGGTCACGAGAAGGACTGGGCGCAGGTGCAGATCGCGCTCACCGATATCACCGCGCGCAAGAAGGCCGAAGCCTATCTCGAATATCTCGGCAAGCACGATGTGCTGACCAAGCTGCACAACCGCTCGTTCTATGTCGACGAGCTGAACCGGCTCGAGCGCAAGGGACCGACGCCGATTACCATTGTGATGATCGATCTCGACGGACTAAAATTCGTCAACGATCAGATGGGGCATTCGGTCGGCGATGCGCTGCTGACGCGCGTCGGCGAAGTGCTCAACAAGGTGGCGGAAAAGCCGGCCCATGCGGCCCGCATCGGCGGCGATGAATTCGCGGTGCTGCTGCCCGGCAGCGATGAGCAGGCCGGCAAGGCCATGATGGACCAGATCGACAAGCTGGTGGATCTGAACAACCAGTTCTATGGCGAGCCGCGTCTCAGCCTTTCGCTTGGCGCAGCGACGAGCCTGCCCGGCGAACGCATGGAGGCGCTGCTCAAGCGCGCTGACCTGCGCATGTATGAGGCAAAACGCGCCCGCTTCATGGCGGTCGAACGCGATCGCCGCCGTCGCATCTGAGACGTCTGCCTGTCATCATGGCATGACAGCATGGCCGCGGAGCGCTAAACGTCGCATGGCATATCATGGGAGTTGAAATGGCGAGAGGACACGCGGGCAAGATCGCCGTGGTGACGGGCGGCGCGAACGGCATCGGTCAGGCTTTGGCGGTGCGGCTGGCGGAAGAGGGCGTCGACATCGCCGTCGCCGACCTGCAGCCGGCCGAAGAGACGGTAAAGCGTATCGAGGCGCTGGGGCGGCGGGCCGGCTCGCTCATCTGCGACGTCTCCAACCCGGACGACGTCGGCGCCTTCGCCGATTTCGTGGCGCGCAAGTTCGGCCAGTGCGACATTCTCGTCAACAATGCCGGCTTTTACAAAACGCGGCGGTTCGAGGATATCAGCTTCGCCGATTGGCGCCGCACGATGGCGGTCAATCTCGATTCGATGTTTCTGATGACCCAGGCCTTCATCGCCGGCATGCGGCAGCGCCAATGGGGCCGCATCGTCAATATCGCCTCGAACACACTTGGCTCGGTCGCGCCCAATCACGTCGATTACATTGCCAGCAAGGGCGGCGTCGTCGGCTTCACCCGCGCGCTGGCCAGCGAAGTCGGCATCGACGGCATTACCGTGAACGCCGTGTCGCCGGGGCTGACGCGCACGCCCGGCACGCTCGAAGGCCAGTTCCGCCCGCGCGGCCTGCCGATTGAAGAGGCGTTCGATCTGGTCTCGAAAACCCAGGCGATCAAGCGCCATCAGACGCCCGACGATCTCGTCGGTGTCGTCGCCTTTCTGACCAGCGACGACGCCGCCTTCATGAGCGGGCAGACGCTGGTGGTCGATGGCGGGCTTGTGCGGGTCTGACGACGGAAAGACGCTAATCGCCGAGTTCGTCTTCCGGCACGAAAGCGCCGTCGTCGCGGATCGAGCCGCGTGACGGCGCGCGCGACGAGGGCAGGGCGATCGGCGCGCCGGCATCGAGCGAACCCATGCGACTGATGCTGCGCGACGACATCGGCGGGAGGGTACTGGGCGGAAGCGGCACGGGCGGAGCAGCGGCCGACAGTGGGTTCGATGCGATTTGAGCGCCCGGTCGCGGCGCATCATAGGGACGGCGCGCCAGCGCCAGGGTGTTGCGTTCCATGGGAGTGGCGCGCGAGGCGTCGAGTTCGGGCTCGAGCTCCGGCGGATCGGGCAGGTTGTCCTTGCGCGGCGGCGGCGCGATGTCCTTGATCACCGGGCGGCAATAGCGGCGCAGGCCACGTGAGGTCGAGCCGTGCATGGCGAGGTCGACGTGAATGTGGTTGTAGTGCAGGGCATTGGCGCCGGGCCCGAGCACGGTGGTGAAGAATTCGCAGGCGCCCGCATGCACTTCGCGCAGGAATGCCTGTTCCTGTTCGTCGCCCCGCGTCCAGCCCTGCACGACCGTGATCTTGCGGCCGTCGGCAAGGCGGAAGCCGCCGATGTCCATGGCATTGCCGAAGGCGTGTTCGGAGAGCTTGCCGCCAGCCTGGTTGTTGATCGCCCGGCAACTGAACGTGCCCATGGAATCGATCTGCGCGATCTTCTGGCCGAAGCGGGCAAGCGCTGCCGGCTGCACCACCGCATCGACCCATTGATCGAGCGCCTCGGTCATCGGGCAGCCGATGGTCTGGGTTGAATTGAGCATGACGTTGCCGCCTGCCAGCGCCGTCACCTTGAACGGCTGGGTGAGGCCGCAGATGCCCGGCCCATCGATGGAACTGGCCATTTGCACATAGGCGGTCACCGGAACCTTGCGGCGCGCCAGGCAAGCCTTCTCGGCCTGTTCGCGCCAGGCAGGCCGTTGCGGGCGTTCGAAAACACCGCAACCCGAGATCGTCCCCAGCATGGCTGCAAGAACAATATATGGCAGAACGCTACGCGCCATTTCGTTAGAAATGCGCATAAACCGTTAAGCGGCCTTAAAGGATGAGGGTTAACGAATTCCACCCGATGATTTTGCGCCGCTATGTTGCCGTGCGGTGACGCATCGAGCCACGTCTTGGCGGCGATGGCTGTGCCGGAGCGACGTGTCGGTTTGCTTGCCGGAAGCCTCTGAGAACGTTCTTCCTGCCGCTCGTCGAACAAAAAACGAAAATTCCTTGGAAAAAACTTGCCAAATCCGCTGTTAAAAATATTATCTACTAATTCGGTAGATAATACAGGATAAATAACATGCCACACGACGCCAAGCTTTTCACCTTCTCGATCGCCCCGAACGGCCCGGTCTTCGACCTCCCGCTTTATGTCGCCCGGGACGAGGGCATTTTCGAGAAATTCGGCCTCAGGGTAGAGTTCGCCAGGCAGTTCAACCCGCGTGACTCCTCGCAGGACCCGTTCCAGCGCCAGAAGGAAGCGCTCTACGAGGCGGGCAAAGCCAACGCTTACAACCTGTGTGAATGGGCCGGTCTCGACCGTTCGGAAAAGAGCGGCCGCGGCAGCCGTGTGTTCAGCCTGCGCCCCGCCGTCGCCGCCCAGGCGCTCATCACTTTCGATGACGAAATCCAGGAGCCGCGCGATCTCGAAGGCGTCGCCATCGGCATCAACGAGCTGACCGGGTCGCACTATACCACCCTGCAACTGCTCGAAGGCGCGATCCCGCGCGAAGGCATCATCGTCGAGCACGCCGGCTCGCCGCATATCCGCTACGAGGCCTTGAAGGCTGGCAAGATCAAGGTGATCGCGGTGATGGAGCCGTTCATCAGCCTGGCGTTGAAGGAAGGCGCCCACATCATCGCCGTGAACTATTATCGCGGCTCGGAAGTCATCTCACCGGATGTGCCGGAGCAGTACCGAAAGGCCTATGTCGCCGCGGTGAATGAAGCTGCCGATCGCATCCGCAAGGACTTCAACAAGTACAAGCACCACATCGTCAAGCAGGTCGAAGGCCGCCTCGCGCCGGAGGAACTCGCCTCGCATTTCGTCCACTACACCCATTCGAAGCCGCTCGACGAGAAGCGCTTCGAATACACCTATAGCTGGATGGAATCGTGGAACCTGACACCGGGCACCAGCACCTACAACGCGCTGGTCGCCTGAGGCATTTCTGATGGCACCGTTTGAACAAGAGTTAAGCCGGCGGCAGTTTGCCGCCGGTGTCGGCGGCCTTGCCCTTGCTGCTGCACTCGGCGTGCCGCGTCTGGCGCTTGCCGCAGAGGCGCGGCGCGTCCGTCTCAGCAAGTCCGGACCCGGCACGGCCGGCACCTTGCAGGACGGGATCATGGCCAAATTCCCGGAGCTGGTGAAAGGCCTTGATATCGAATGGGTCGACGGCGACCCCGGCCAGCTTCAGGTCTTCATCCTGTCGGGTGCGCTCGATTCAGGCCCGTTCGGCGCGCTTGGTCTCGCCGAGGTGGCGCAGAAGAATGTCGATCTGGTGATGTTCGGGCCGCGGCTCAACAACCACGGCTCCTGGATCGTGCGGGCGGATAGTTCCTACAGGCATCCGGCCGATCTCAAGGGCAAGCGCATCGCCACGCAGTTGCCGACGAGCGACACTTATCGCCATGCGCGCATGGCCGCGGCGCTGCACAAGCTCGACCTGCAGAAGGACTATCAGGTCATCTTCGGCTCGTCGGTCGCCAATATCGCTCTGTTCAATCGCGGCGATGTGGAGGCTGTGATCGCCATCGAGCCGACATCGACGCGGCTGATTGCGCAAGGGCATCGCGAAATCGCCCGCGTCGCCGATCAATGGCAGGAAGCGACCGGCGATACCGCGCCGCTCTCCCTCGTCACCTGTGCTGCAACGCGCACATGGGTCGAGAAAAATCCCGAGACGTCGCGCGCTATCGGCAAGCTGGCGCTGGAGATCAACAAGCGCTTCGTCGCGGATCCCTCGGTCGTGCGTGATCCCTTGATCTACCGCCCGATGGGTTTCAAGGACACCGACACCGCCATCATCGATCGTCTGGTCGAGCGTTTGCCACGCGTCTATGCAACCGAATGGAACAAGGCCGTATTCGATGGTTTCGATCGACAGCTTGAAGTCGCGCTCTCCCTCGGCATCATCGAGAAGAAGCCGCAGAAGCGTTACATTCAGGAACTCTGAACCTCTGCAGCTGAGCCTGGTTCTGCTGCCGGCTCTGTTTTTGATTCTGCTCGCCATCGGCTGGGAGCTGATGGCGCGCTCGCTCGCCAATCCGCTGGTGCCGCATGTCGCCGAGATCGGCAGCGAACTGGTGCGCATTCTGTCCGACGGTTCATTCGTGAGCCAGGTGCTCGTCACCCTCGGCCGCGTGGCGCTTGGCTTCGTCTTTGCCTTCGCCGTGTCGCTGGCCGTCGGCATCGCCATGGGCCGCAACAGATATGTCCGCCAGTTCGCCGAGCCTGCGGTCCTCATCGGTCTCACCGTGCCGGGGCTCGTCTGGGCGCTGCTGTGCGTGATCTGGTTCGGCATCTCGCTGACCACTTCGACCGTTGCCGTGGCCCTCAGCCTGGCGCCGCCGCTGACGCTCAGCATCGCCCAGGGCGTCAAGACGGTAAGTGCGGAACTGCAGGAAATCGCCGCCGTCTATCAATTGTCGCAGCGGGCGCGCCTGCGCTTTCTCTGGCTGCCGACGCTCTATCCGTTTCTGCTCAACGGCATCCGCATCGGCCTGTCGATGGCCTGGAAGGTCATCGTGCTGGTCGAAATCTTCGGCCTGTCGAGCGGCGTCGGCTACCGGCTCAACGTCGAATACAGCTCGATGAATGTCGCCGGCGTGCTCGCCTGGACGATCGGCTTCGCCGCCGTCATGGCCGTCCTCGAATACGGCTTCATCGGCGGGCTGGAACGAAGATTGACGCGCTGGCGTCGCGTCGCCTCGGTTTGAAGGTTGAGGGGTGTCATTCCCGCCAAGCGAAGCGCGAGCGGGAATCCAGAGGCAACGTGACGTCACTTGCTTCTGGTTTCCCGCTCGCGCCTGCGGCGCGTCGGGAATGACAGAGGTTCGTCATTGGCAAGAATTCAGCAGGTAAACATCATGTCCCTTCTCGCCATAGAAAACGTCTCCAAGCGCTTTCAATCCTCCTCCGGTGCCGTTACCGCGCTGGAGAATGTTTCGCTGTCGCTCGATGCCAATGAATTCGTCGGCATCGTCGGGCGCTCCGGCTGCGGCAAATCCACCCTGCTGCGGCTGATCGGTGGCCTGGAGCCGGCGTTCGACGGGCGCATCCGCTTCGAAGGCCACGACGTCAAGACACCGGGGCTTGATCGCGGCATCGTGTTTCAGGAGCACCGGCTGTTTCCCTGGCTGACGATCAGCCAGAACGTGGGCATCAGCGTGCATGAAGCGCCATCGCCGGCCGCTGAGAAGCGCCGCCGTGTCGCCGAGAATATCGCGCTCGTCGGCCTTGAAGGATTCGAGGACGCCTTTCCGCATCAACTGTCAGGCGGCATGCTGCAGCGCGCCGCCATCGCGCGCGCCTTGACGGCGCGGCCGCAACTGCTGCTGCTCGACGAGCCCTTCGGCGCGCTCGACGCGTTCAACAAGATCTATCTGCAGCAGGAATTGCAGCGCATCTGGACGCAGCAGAACATCCCGATGATCCTGGTGACGCACGATCTCGAGGAAGCGATCTTCCTGTGCGACCGCATCGTCGTGCTGTCGCCGCGGCCGGGGCGCATCCAGACGATTGTCAACGTCGACCTGCCGCGTCCGCGCGACCGCACCTCGCCGGCGTTTACGGCTATTCGCAAGCAGTTGCTGGAAGAGCTGGGGTTTGGTGTGGCTTAGGGTCTTTCAGCTTCCTGCATCAACAAAAGAGCCCTCATCCTTGTATGGGGGGTGTGTCAAGAAGAGGCGGATTGATTGGGTGCTTCAATTCATTGGCATCGGAGTCTTGTGGTCATAGGGTTGAAGAAGG
>JARHVB010000086.1 GCA_029222685.1 Terripilifer ovatus
GCAACCATCGCTGTTGCCAGGAAACTGCTCACCATCCTCAACGCCATCATCAGGACGAAACAGTCATGGCAAAACGCTTGACTTCCAACACAGTCGCTGAGGAGCGCCTGAAAGGCGCATCTCGAAGGACGGGGGCGTGTGAGGAAAACAAGGTGCGGGACCAGAGGCTGCGGCGTGACGCCCCCGTCCTTCGAGACGCACGCTATGCGTGTTCCTCAGAGTCTGACTGAAAATGCACAGCCATTCTAAAAGGTTGTTATGCTGCCAGCGACGGGCCAACATTATCCCGTTGGCTTCTGGATCCCCGCTCGCCCGCGCGCAGACGTCGGGGATGACACTGCGGCGGCATGCTGCAACCAATGTCATTCCCGACGCGCGAAGCGCGAGCGGGAAACCAGGAGTCAAGAGCTGTACCTTATGGTGGACAGCGGCTCTAAGCTGACTTTTGAGTCAGGCTCTCAGGATGAGGGCTTCCGTTGGCTTTGTGCGCCAACAGCTATTCCACCGTCACGCTCTTCGCCAGATTGCGCGGCTGGTCGACGTCTTTGCCCATGAAGACAGCCGTGTGATAGGCAATCAACTGCACGGGGACCGCGTAAACGATCGGCGCGAATTCGCTCGGCATCGGCGTCATGGCGACAACGGCCTCGAAGGCAATCGAGGCATCGTCGGCCGATCTCTGATCGGCGACGAGGATGATGCGGCCGCCGCGCGCCGACACTTCCTGCATGTTGGAGACCGTCTTTTCGTAAACAGCGTCGTGTGGCGCGATGACGATGACCGGCATGCTCTCGTCAATGAGCGCGATCGGACCGTGTTTCAACTCACCGGCGGCATAGCCCTCGGCATGGATATAGGAAATTTCCTTCAGCTTCAGCGCGCCTTCCAGCGCCAGCGGGAAGCTGGTGCCGCGCCCGAGATAGAGTACGTCCGTCGCCTTCGCCAGCGAGCCGGCCATCTGCTCGATATGCGGCTCTCGCTTGACCGCCTCCGCCATCAGGCCCGGCACGTTGATGAGATTGGAAACCAGGCGCTGCTCCTCGGCTTCCGGCAGAACACCGCGCGCCCTGCCGAACGCCAGCGCCAGACAGGCGAGAACCGCAAGCTGGCAGGTGAAGGCCTTGGTCGAGGCGACGCCGATCTCCGGCCCCGCCAGGGTCAGCGCCGCGACATCGCTTTCGCGTGCGATGGTCGAGGTCGGCACGTTGACGACGGAGAGGATGTGCTGGCCTTGTTCCTTGGCATAGCGCAGCGAGGCCAAGGTGTCGGCGGTCTCGCCCGATTGCGAGACGACGATCATCAGGCCGCCCTTCGGCAAGGGCGCCTCGCGATAACGGAATTCCGAGGCGACATCGATCTCGACCGGCACGCGGGCGAATTTCTCAAGCCAGTACTTCGCCGTCAGGCCGGCGTAATAGGCCGTGCCGCAGGCAGTAATCGTGATGCGCGTCAGTTCCGCCGGGTCGAACGGCAGTTCGAACGGCAACCGGACCCGGCCAGCCGACATGTCGAGATAATGCGCCAGGGTGCGGCCGACGACTTCGGGCTGCTCGTGAATTTCCTTCGCCATGAAATGACGATGGTTGCCCTTGTCGATGAGGAAAGCCGAGGCCTGGCTCTTCTGCTTCGCCCGCTGAACGGGCGTGCCCTTGGCGTCGTAGAATTCGACGTTGTCGCGGGTCAGCACGGCCCAGTCGCCGTCCTCGAGATAGGTGATGGTATCGGTGAAGGGCGCGAGCGCCAGGGCGTCCGAGCCCAGAAACATTTCGCCGTCACCATAGCCCACCGCCAGCGGCGCGCCCTGCCGGGCGCCGATCAGCAGCCCGTTTTCGCCGTCGAAGATGAAGCCGAGCGCAAACGCGCCGCGCAGGCGCGGCAGGGCGCTGGCGACGGCCTCGCGCGGCGCCTTGCCCTTGTCCATTTCGTCGGTAACAAGATGGGCCACTACTTCCGTGTCGGTCTCGGTCGCAAAGACATGACCGCGCGCCACAAGTTCTTCGCGCAATTCGCGGAAATTCTCGATGATGCCGTTGTGAACCACGGCAAGGCGCTTCGAGGCGTGAGGATGGGCATTGTTCTCAGTCGGGCGGCCATGGGTGGCCCAGCGCGTGTGGCCGATGCCGATCGTGCCCGACAGCGGCATTTCGGTGAGGCGTGCTTCCAGATTGCGCAGTTTGCCCTCGGCGCGGCGGCGTTCGAGATGGCCGTTTTCAAGGGTCGCGATGCCGGCCGAGTCATAGCCGCGATATTCGAGGCGCTTCAACGCCTCGACGAGCTGTCCCGCAACAGGACTTGTGCCAATAATACCCACAATGCCGCACATGAATGCCGATCCTGAATGCTGGTTCTCGCCCGCAGGACTGAATAAGCACAGACCGGGCCGCCATTAAGTCACATTACGTGACAGTTTATTGCGTGAATTCTTAATCTTCGCCGCCGCTTCAGGGCCGTTTTTTCGGCTTTCCCTGCCGTTCGGCGCGGAAGGCCGCAGCCCAGCCCGGCTTGGTGGCCTGACGGCCGCGGGCGAGCGCGAGCGCGTCGGGCTCAACATTTTCGGTGATGACCGACCCGGATCCCACATAAGCACCATCGCCGATCTTTACAGGTGCGACGAGAGCCGAATTGGAGCCGATGAAGGCGCCGGCGCCGATTTCCGTTCGCGCCTTGTCGAAGCCATCGTAGTTGCAGGTGATGGTGCCGGCGCCGATATTCGCATCCGCGCCCACCGTGGCATCGCCGATATAGCTGAGATGGCTGATCTTGGCGCCGGCGCCGACGTCGGCGGCCTTGATCTCGACGAAATTGCCGACCTTGGCGTCGCGGCCCAGATGGGCGCCAGGACGCAGCCTCGCGTAAGGGCCGACGTTGGCGCCGGTTTCCACGCGCGCCCCCTCGAGATGCGAGAAGGCGTGGATCGTCGCACCGTCGGCGATTTCGACCCCAGGCCCGAACCAGACATTGGGTTCGACGACGACGTCGCGGCCGATCCTCGTGTCGCTGGAAAAGAACACCGTCTGCGGCGCGATCAGGGTGACGCCGGCACGCATGGCGGCCTCGCGCAAACGGTCCTGCAGCACCGCTTCGGCAGCGGCGAGCTGGACACGGTCGTTGACACCCATGACCTCTTCTGCCGAGGCCATGACCACCGTGCATTTGAGGCCGAGACGGCGGGCGACGGCGACGGCGTCGGTCAGGTAGTATTCGTTCTGGGCGTTCTGGCTGCCGATGGCGCTCAATATCTCAAGCGCCCGCCGGCCATCGAGTGCCATGATACCGGCATTGGCCAGGGTAAGGGCGCGCTCCGCGTCGGTGGCGTCCTTCTGTTCGCGGATGGCGGTCAATTCGCCGTTCTCGACGATCAGCCGGCCATAACCGGTTGGATCCACCGCGTCGAATCCCATCACCGCAACGGCGGCTCCTGCAGCCAGGGCTGCGCGCATCCGGGCGATGGTCTCGGCGCGAACCAGCGGCGTATCGGCAAACATGACGATCAGATCGTCGAACCCGCGCGCAATGGCCGCTTGCGCCGCCAGAACGGCATGAGCGGTGCCCCGCCGCGCGGCCTGGATGAAAATGTCGGCTTCGCCGGCAAACCGCCGCACTTCCGCCGCGGCGTCGTCGCGACCCGGCCCTACCACGACAGCCAACGCATCGCCGGAGGCGTCACCAGAGCCTTGCCGATAGACGCTGGAAATGGCGTGGCCGAGCATGCTGCGGCCTGCGATCCGGTGCAGCACTTTGGGGAGGGCGGATTTCATCCGCGTTCCCTCGCCTGCCGCTAGGACGAGCGAAAGGCAGGTTCTGTTACCGCTGGAGGCCATTGCTCGCGTATCCCTCGACAATTTCCGGACGAATTCCGCCAAGTTTTACAGCAAGACTCCCGCCAAACCGTAAATCAACCGAACCGCTTGAAAGTCATCGCATTGACCTACCGATTTGATATATGGAGATCAAGGCGTGCCGGATCGCCGATTTCAGCAGGGTAGAAGCGTTTTCATGTATCGGCGTAGGGACGTATTGAAACTGGCCGCAGCTGGAATGACCCTGCCTGCGGGCAATTTTTTGTTCCCTGCCGCCGCAACCGCGCAAAACGCCGTCGATGCCGCCGCTTCCCAGCTCAGTTCCGGGCCGTTCGACCCCGCCAAGGTGATCGACCTGGCGCGTGCGATGTCGAAACAGCCGCAGAAAAAACTCTCCCTCGACCTGCCGGACTCGGTGCAAAATCTCAATTTCGAGCAATATGCCAGCATTCGCCGGGTGCCCGAAACAAACATCTGGGCAAACATCAAAACCGGCTTCGCGATCGAGCCGATGCATCGCGGCTTCATCTTCAACTCGCCGATGCAATTGTTCACCGTCGAGGACGGCAATGTTCAGCGGATCAACTACGATCCGGCCGAGTTCAGCTTCGGCAAGATCACGCCGCCCACCGCCCCGAAGGATTTCGGCTTCGCCGGTTTTCGCATCCTGCAGACCGGCAGCGAGGGAACCCGCGAGGCGGCCGTCTTCTACAGCGCCGGCTTCTATCAGACCATCGCCCGCGGACAGACGCCCGGCGTCGCAGCGCGCGGGCTTTCCATCCGCACCGCCGACACGCAGAAGGAAGAATTTCCAAACTTCATCGCGGCCTGGATCGAACGCCCGGTTCTTGCCGCCAATCTCGTCGTCATTCACGGGCTGCTCGATTCCGAGAGTGTCACCGGCGCCTATCGCTTCACCTTCCGGCCCGGCGAGATGACGATCGTCGACACCGAATGCACGCTGTTTCCGCGCGTCGCCATCGACCATTACGGTCTCGGCACCATGCAGGGCACCTATCTCTACGGTCCGATCGAGCGGCGGCGCAGCGACGACGTGCGGCCCGGCGTCTACGATGTCGCCGGCCTCGCCATGCTGTCGGGGCAGAACGAATGGATCTGGCGGCCCGTTGCCAATCGGCAGAATCTGCAAGTGTCGGCGTTCGTCGACGAGAATCCCCGCGGTTTCGGATTTCTGCAGCGCGACCGGGATTTTTCCTCGTTCATGGACGACGACCAGCATTGGGAACAGCGGCCATCGCTATGGATCGAACCGATCGGCGACTGGGGTCCGGGATGGGTGACGCTGCTGGAAATTCCGGCGGAAGCGCAAACGAACCAGAATATCGTCGCCTATTGGCGCTCGCGCGCCGGCCTCGTCGCCGGAACCGAGCCGACTTTTGCCTATCGTCAGTTCTGGTGCTGGACGCCACCGAACCGCCCGCCCTACGCCATTGCTTCACGGTCCCGTTCCGGTCGGGTACCGGGGGCGCCTGCCAATGCCAAACGGCGCCGCTTCCAGATTGAATTCACCGGCGATATCCTTGGCGACGAGACACAGTCACCCGATGTGACACCGAAAGCCTCAGCCTCCACCGGCTCGATCGTCGCGGTGCGCTTCGTGCTCGTACGTGCCCAGAAGGCCATGCGTGTTACGCTCGATGTCGATGCGGGCAACGATGCCTTGTGCGAATTGCGGCTGCTTCTCGAATCGGGTGGAAAGCCCGTCAGTGAGACCTGGCTCTACAGATGGACTCCGTGAACGATTTTTTGACACCGGCCTCGGCACCGGCGAACGCAAACGAATGTGTTGACTGGCAGCAGCTTCCAGCGATGCCTCCGGAAGCTCCTCTCGCCATGCCGACGCAATCGCTGGCGGCCTTCGATCCGACGCATGCCCACAAGCCGGTCCGCACCGGCGAGGACAAAGCGACCTGGGCGGCACGCGTGCTGGCCTTCGGCGGCGGCCTTGCGCTGACCGCCTACGGCGCCAACGAAATGTACGGCGTCATCAATGTCGGCTCTATCACGGCCCTCAAATGGGCGCTGCTGGTGCTGTTCACCATCAATTTTTCATGGATCGCGCTGTCGTTCATGAGCTCCATCAGCGGCTTTATCTGGCTGTTCGCTCACAACCGGCGCAAAGCCGGCGTTGCGGCCGAACTGACGACCAGGAACGCCGTCGTCATGCCGATCTACAATGAAGCGCCCGAGCGCGTGTTCAGCGCGCTGCAGGCGATGATCGAAGACACCGTGCGCACGGACCGCGGCCACCATTTCGACTGGTTCTTTTTGTCGGACACCACGGACCCGGAAGTCTGGATCGCCGAGCAGCGCGCCTTCGAGGCCATACGTGCGCGCGTGCGCGATACGGCGCGCGTCTTTTACCGGCACCGCCCCCATAACACCGCGCGCAAAGCCGGCAACATCGCCGACTTCGTGACCCGCTGGGGCGGCCATTACGAGCACATGGTCGTGCTCGACGCCGACAGCCTGATGACGGGACACGCGATCGTCAGCCTGGCCAAGGCGATGGAGGCCGATCCCGACGCCGGCATCATCCAGACGCTGCCGCTGATCATGAACCGCAATACGTTCCTGGCGCGGCTGCAACAGTTTGCCGCGCGAATCTACGGACCGATCATTGCCGCGGGGCTCGCGGTCTGGTCCGGCCGCAAGGGCAATTACTGGGGCCACAATGCGATCATCCGCACGAAAGCCTTTGCCGATTGCTGCGGCCTGCCCGATCTGCGCGGCCGGCCGCCGTTCGGCGGCCATATCCTCAGCCATGATTTCATCGAAGCGGCGCTGCTGGTGCGCGCCGGATATGCTGTCTACATGCTGCCGGCGCTCAGCGGCAGCTATGAGGAAAGCCCGCCCTCGCTCATCGACATCGCCGCGCGCGACCGGCGCTGGGCACAGGGCAACCTGCAGCACAGCCGGCTGCTGCTGACCAAGAAAATGAAGCTCGCGAGCCGGCAGCATCTTGCGTCGGGCATCATGGGCTATCTGTCGTCGCCCGTGTGGATGGCGCAACTGCTCGTCGGTATCGCCCTCGTGCTGCAGGCGAGCTTCATCCGGCCGGAATATTTCACGCATGAGTTCGCCATGTTTCCGGACTTCCCGGTGTTCGACTACGAACGCGCGCTTGCGCTGTTCGGCGTCACCATGGCGGTGCTGATGGCGCCGAAATTCATGGGGCTGCTGTACGCCTTGTTCAGGGCGCCGACGCGCCGCGTCACCGGCGGCGCTATCGGCCTGTTATGCTCGTTCGTCATCGAAGCGATTTTTTCGGCGCTCATCGCGCCGATCATGATGGTGATCCAGACCGGCGCGGTCATGCAGATCGTGTTCGGCCGCGATACCGGCTGGGTGCCGCAACGGCGCGACGACGGCTCGATTCCATTTCTGTCGATCGTCCGCCGCCATCGCTCGCATGTAGCGCTCGGCGTGATCACGCTGATTGCGGGCTATCTCATCTCACCGTCACTTGTCGCATGGATGTCGCCGACGATCGCCGGCCTTATTCTCGCGATCTTCATCTCCTGGGCCAGTGGACAGCTCTGGATCGGCCTGGCGTTGCGGAAACTGGGCATATTGGTGACGCCGGAGGAGACGTCACCGCCAAGGATCGCGGTGCGCGCCGGCGAGTTGCAGCAGGAACTGTCCGCGCAGCCTGCGCCGGAGGCAGATTCGCTGCGGGCGATCCACGGCGACTCCCATCTGCGCATGCTGCATGAATCGATGCTGCCCAGCCTCGAAAGGCACCGGCGCGGGGCGATCGATCCGGTCCGCGCGGTGGCCGTGGCAAAGCTGAATGATGCCGTCACGATCGACGAGGCCATCGAATGGCTGAAACCGCGCGAACGCATGATCGTCCTGCACGACCGCTCGCTGATCGATATGCTGGTAAGGCTCAAGACGGCTGAAACGACAGCGGAGGAAGCGAGGGCGTAGAGGCGGTCGGCAGTCGGGCTTAGGCAGTCGGATTGAGAGACCGACTGCTTTCTATCAATAGCCGTCAGAATCAATCTCGCCATCGGTGGTGGTGACGACCCATTGGCCGTTGCGCCGCAGGATCGCCTGCACGCGCCCGGCACCGGGCAGCATTGCGCCGGGCCAGACGTTGACCGGGCCGCGATGGCCATGCACCACGGCACCGCCGTTATAGACTTCGCCGAGGACATAACCACCGGGCGGCAGCGGACGGACCGGCTTTCCACTGCCGGCGGCAGCCTGCGCGCTCTGCGCCGGCTTGGCCGACGGACGAGAAGGCAAGGCTTGCGCCGGCGTCGCAGCGGCTGGGCGAGGTATGGAAGCGGTCGGCGTCTGCGCGGACGTCTCCTGCTCCAGCCTGTCGAGGCGCTCTGCCAGACGATCGATTTTCTGCGCCAACTCTTTTCGAGCCGTTTCGCGTTCGGCATCCGGGCGCGGCTGCTGTTGAGCCGTGCGGAGGCTGTCGACGCTATGTCCGAGCGTTTCGATCATTTTGCGAAGAGAGGCGAGTTCGCTCGCCTGCTTGCCGCCGGCCGTCTCACGCCGGTGGGCCGCTTCATCATTGGCGGCAACACGCGAAGCCAAGGCCTGCACGGCATCCGTCGTGGCGTATTTGCCCGCCATCTCCTTCGAGACGCCGGTTCCGGACGCCGAATACCAGCCGACGGCTCCGGCGACGAGAACGGTCGCAAGCTGGAGGCAGAATTTCAGCCATGGGCGAGGTCCACGCGAATAGACAAACGACACCTCCGGCTTGGCGCCGCCCAGGACAGCCTCGTCCTCGAACGGCAGGAGCCGGGCTCTGAAAGGTTTGCCGCCGGCGCGAGACGACGCGGCATCGGAAGCCTCGGACGCAGCTATGAATTTCGAAAAATCGTCGCCCGGAACGCCACTCATGACGGATACCCATGGTTAAGAAAATCTGTCGCATTATTCCTCGACAGCCTTAATGAAGGTTGAATCCGGGGATTTTCAGCCCGGTTCGTACCCGACAACAGCAATTCGGGCAGTATTCGCCAGCAGAATGGTTAAACTCGCGGTATCCGGGGCGCGAATCAGGCTCTAATTTGGCCAATATTTGGCGTCATGACGCCGTTTATGTTTCCGAGATCGTAAAATTGCCATTAGAAAGCCGATTGTTTGCTGCCCTTACTGCCCAGGAGCGGCCGAATCTCTCTTCGGCAGCAGACCGAGATCGTTTAAGGCATGACGCATGGCAAAACTGAACCAGACCCGATCCGCGAATTACACGCGCGTCCATGAAAGTGCGGTCGGACCCTGGGAAAAGCCTTTGCTGCAGGCCATGGCAGCACGCATGCCTGCCTTTGTCATGCCCGACCACCTGACCATACTTGGCCTTGTCGGCTCGGCGATTACCGGCGGGTGCTATGCGTTGACCGACTGGTCTCCCCTGTTTCTGATCGGTGCGAGCATCGGACTGTTCATCAACTGGATCGGCGATTCCCTCGACGGCACGCTGGCGCGCTATCGCGGCACGGAGCGGCCGCGCTACGGTTTTTTCATCGACCATACCTCCGATATTTTCTCGCAGATGGTGATCGCCTTTGGGCTCGGCATGTCGGCCTATATGCGTTTCGATATCGCCTGCCTGATCCTGATCGCCTATCTCATGGTTTCGGTTTTCACCTATATTCGCATGCAGGCTCTCAAGGTGCTGCAGGTGTCCTACGGCGGCTTCGGGCCGACCGAATTGCGCCTTATCATGCTCGCCGGCAATGTCGTGGCCTATCTCATCGGCCCCAAGGAATTTGCCGTTCCGCTCATCGGCATGATCTCGCCGTTCGACGTGCTGGCGTTGCTGCTGTTTGCAGGCGCGGTCACGTCCGTGTTCATCGGTGCGATCACTATCGGCAAGCAGATTGCGCTTGAAGACCAGCCGGCCGAGCACACACGAATTTCCGCCGCGCCCGGCGAATAGACGATGCAGCCAGACGCTGAATCAGAGCGGCGCATTTTCTTCGATGTGTCCGACCTGATCGTCTTCCTGCTGGCCAATACCCGGCCGACGGGGATTCAGCGGGTCGAGCTGTCGGCCATGGCCGAAGTGGCGAAGTCATCCGCCCGTCGCAATATTCATTTCGGATTCTTCATTCACCGGAAGAATCGGATGATGACAATTTCTACTGCCCATCTGGCCATTCTGACCGACGCGCTCCGCGACGCGGCGGTGAGCCAGAATCGCGTCCGCCTGCTTGTCTCGAAAATCGTCCTCGGCGCGCGCAGCATGCCGCTGGCGCCCTCCGACACCTACGTCATCTTCGGCGCCTTCTGGATCAGCCGCTATTACTTGCGCGCCCTGTCCGGCCTCAAGCAGCGCGGCATCACGGTCGGCGCGTTCATTCACGATCTTATCCCCCTGACGCATCCGCAGTTCATCCGGCCGGCGAAGCTCGAAGGCATGCAAGCATTCTACCTCAGGACGCTGGCGCTGATTGATTTCGCCTGCTGCAATTCGAAATATGTGGCGGGCGAAGTGGCGAAGCTGCTGGACGAGCGCCTGCACCGCTCCGTCCCGATTGCCGCCGCGCCCCTCGCGCACGACGCGGACGGACTGAAAGAAGGCGTCGCGGCCGACGCAAAGCCCCTCCCGCAGGTTCCTACCGACTACGCTTTGTGCGTCGGCTCGCTCGACGGCCGCAAGAACCACCTCCTGCTGGTGTCTGTCTGGTCCGCCCTCAACCGCAAATACGAAGGACGCGTTCCCGCCCTCGTCTTTGCCGGCAAATGGTGGCGCAACAGCGATGCGCTGCGGCAGATGCTGGAACAGACCAACCGGGTCGACGGCAAGATCATCCTGCTCGAAGACGTATCGGACGCCCAACTGGCGCAGCTCTATGAGAACTGCCTGCTGACGCTGTTTCCCAGCTTTGCTGAGGGCTGGGGCCTGCCTGTCGGCGAAAGCCTGTCATTCGGCAAGCCCTGTATCGCCTCGCACACGAGCTCGATTCCCGAAGTCGGCGGCGACCTGGTGCGCTACATCGATCCTCACGATCCCGAGGCGGCAACTGTCGTGATCGAGCAGGCGTTGATGGACAGGCCCGGGCTCGCTGCGTGGACTGACAGAATTCAGCAAGACTTCAAGCCGCGAAGCTGGAAAACGGCGACCGACGATCTTTTGGCCAAGGTGGCGGAATGTGCGGCAAGCGCCGGGGCGAACCGCGAAGGAAGATCATGAAGGCTTTGAGAAAAATCGCCGGCCGGCTGCGGCGCAAAATGCGCCCCGCCGCTGTCTCAAAAGCGAAGGAACGGGCCTCTGCGCTGATTGCCGGTGGCGACCACGCCCAGGCCCGGCTGGCCTTCGAACGCTATCTCGCAGAGCAGCCGGGCGATTTCGACGCCTGGATCAGGTTCGGCGAATGCTGCATCGAACTGCGCGATCCGGCCCAGGCGGAAGCCTGTTTCGACACGGCGATTGCGACGCAGCCACAAAACGCCCTGGGCTATGTGCACCTGGCGCGCATGCTGCAAGCGGACGAGCGGCCGCTCGGTGCGCTGTTTCGCTACAGGAAAGCCTTTGCGCTCGATCCGGCATTCCCGTTCACGCCTGCCGAAGCGGACATGTTGCGGCAAGACATTCTGGAGCAAAACGCGCTGGGGCAAAACGCGCGCAACAGCGTTGCCGACCAGACGTCAGCCAACCGCACCGGCATCGTCCTGGATGTGTCCGATCTGTTGAAATATCTGCGCGTGAATGTCGGCATGACCGGCATTCAACGCGTGCAGATGAGCGTCATCAGCTCGATCCTGAAATCATTCCCGGCGCGAAATATCAGGTTCGGTTTTTGCGGCAAAAAGGCGGGCCAGATCTTCACTGTCGCGGAAGGCCGTATCTTCGATCTCATCGACGAGGTCAATCATCCCGCCGTGTCGAGGGCCAATCTCGATCTGCGGTTACGCGCCGTCCGCGCCGATGCGATCCCGGCTGAGTTTCGCAACGGCGACGTGTTCATGCTGCTCGGCGCGTTCTGGATTTTCCGGACTTATGCCCAGACGATTTCGATCCTGCGGCGGCAGGGCGTCAAGGTCGGCGTCTATATCTACGATCTCATTCCGCTGACGCATCCGCACTACTTCGCGATTCCGCTGCGGCTGTCTTATCGCGCCCAATTCGCGAAGGTGATGAAGGTCGTCGACTTCGCCTGCACGATCTCGGAATTTGTCGCCAACGACCTGCGTGTGGCCTTGACCAATAGTCTGCAGCGCTCAATTCCCGTCGCGGCCGTGCCGCTCGCCCAGGATCTGCCGAAACAGACGACACCTGTGGATCAAACGTTTCGCGACGAGGTGCCCCGCGCGTTCGTCCTCTGCGTCTGCACGCTGGAGGTGCGCAAGAACCATCTCCTCCTGCTCGATGTCTGGAGCAATCTCTACAGCAAATACGGCAGCGACATTCCTTCGCTCATCCTGGTGGGAAAATGGGGATGGAAGATCAAGCCATTCCGTAATCGTCTGCAGAAATCGAAAAATGTCGACGGCAAGATCATCGTCCTCGGCAGCCTTTCGGAAGCGCGGCTTGCGCATCTCTATCGGAATTGCCTGTTCACGATCTTCCCGAGCTTCGTCGAGGGCTGGGGCCTGCCGGTCGGCGAGAGCCTGTCTTTCGGCCGGCCCTGTATCGCCTCCAATACAAGTGCCATTCCTGAAGTCGGAGGCGAGCTTGTCCGCTACATCGATCCTTATGACGCGGAGGCCGCACAGGTGATGATCGAGAAGACTCTTGCCGACCGGGACGATCTCGCCGCGTGGGCGGCGCGCGTGCAGCGCGAGTTCAAACCGCGCTCATGGCGCGAGGTGACGGAGAACCTGCTGTCGCGCATCGACGATTGCGCCTCCAGTTCGACGATGCGCAGGGAACCGAGCGTGATCGGGGAAAGCGTGACCTATGACGTTAGTACCAGCGGCGTGCGATGACGATACGTTATGCGCTCGACGTCACGCGGCTTTTTATCGGCGCGCTGCGGCGCACGCCGCGCGGCATTGACCGCGTCGAGTTCGAATATGCCAAACATTTTTTTGCGCCCGGTCGTGACGATTGCGTCGGCGTGCTGGCGGCCCCCTGGGGCACGCGCATTTTCGACGCTGAACGCGTGCGCAGAGGGCTGGTTCTGCTCGCCGACATGTGGCGCGAGACGATCGACATCGAAGCAGACACGGCCTGGCTGCAACTGCTGGACATATTGCATCGAGCCCAGGGTGGCTCGCCGCCGGCGCCTGCCCCGCCGCCATTGCTCGACCGGATTTTCGGCTCCGGCCCGATCAAGCTCGTCCAGCTCGGCGTCGTTGCGCAGTCCTATGGCGAATCGGCTGCGAAGCAATTGCCGCAGGGCGTAGTCTACCTGAACGTCGGACAGAGCGGGCTTGCCGTGCCGCTGTTTCAGCGCTGGCTGACAAAACGTCCCGACCTCAAGTCGATCTTCATGCTGCACGACGTCATTCCGATCACGTCGCCCGAATTCGTCTCGGTGCGCGAGGCGAAGATGCATGCCGTCATGGTCGACCAGACGGCCCGCCACGCGCACGGGCTGATCGTGACGACCGCCGCGGCACGCGAGCCGATCGTCGCGGAACTGGCGCGATGCGGCAAAGGCGACATGCCGATCCTGACCCTGCCGCTGCCGATCCCTTCGGTGTTTTCGACTTACGTCACCGCTGCCGAGGAGCGAGAGCTTCTCTCAAAGCCGTATTTCGTCATCTGCGGCGCCATCGAGCCGCGCAAGAACCATGCGTTGCTGCTCAACATCTGGAAAGAATTCGTTGCCGAATTCGGTCCGCTCGCACCACGTCTCGTCATCGTCGGATCACCGGGCTGGGGCAGCCAGTCGGTGATTCATTCGCTGCGACAGAACGCCTCGCTGCGGCAGTCCGTGACTTTGGTTGCCGGCCTGTCGAGCCCGGCGATGATGCGCCTGATCAGCGGCGCGCGGGCCTTGCTGATGCCCTCGTTTGCGGAAGGGTTCGGATTGCCCATCGTTGAGGCGCAGACGCTCGGCGCGCCGGTGGTGGCGTCGGACATCGGGCCACATCGCGAAATCGGCGGCGACACGGCGATCTTCCTCAATCCAAATGACGGACCAGGCTGGAAAGCCGCGATCCTGCGGCTGGCGAACGAGGACGCCGCGCATATCGAGCGGCACCCGAAACCCGCGCCATGGTCATGGGACGATTATTTTCTAGCGCTGTCGCGTTTCCTCGACGCCTCAGTCTGAACACTCGCAGTCCTGAGACCAGGAAACCTGAAACAGCCGGCGCCGCCTTGCGGCTCCGGCGTTCGATTACTTCCGCGTGACCGAGTAGGCCGTCGCCGCAGCCGAAGCCACCGTACCGGCGTTGGCAAGCGGCGCTGACGCAGCGGCGACCATGTCGAGCACCTTGCGCGTCTGCACCGATGGCGAGGTCGAGATGTAGAGCACGTCGCGGGCGAAGATGCGGAAGCGCTGGGCGAGGAAGAGGCTGTTGGCGTCGCGCATATCGAGCCGGTAGACGGTCGGAACCGCGCCCTGGCCCAGCAGCGGACTGTTGGGATTGATCAGCCGGGCGATCGAATCCGGCTCATAACGGAAGATGAAGACGCCGGATGGATCAGCCGCAACATCGATGAGGCCACCTGTCCGCGCCATGGCCTGCGACAGGGTGATGCCGGCGGCGTCAAACGGCACTTCCGCATTGCGCGGCGTAGCGCCCATCGCCATGAACGTCTGTGGTTCGCGCACGAGGGCCACCACATCGTCAGGACGCAAGAAGATATTCTCGCGCGGATCGTTGAGTACCCGCGTGAAGGGGACGCGAGCCGTTTTATTGCCGCGCGAAAGCTGAATGTATGTATCGTAGGAGGGAACGCGAATGCCGCCGGCCGAGGAGATCACATCGAGCAGGCGGTCGCCCTTGACTGACAACGGAATGCGCGCGCCCTGCACGACTTCGCCGGTCACGGTGACCGTGTTGCTCATCGGCCTGGTAACGGTGACGAGGGCCTGCGGCTGGATGGCCTTGCCGTCCAGCGCCCGTTCGACGACCTTCTGGACCTCCTGCGGCGTGCGACCCGCGACATTGATGCGGCCGGCATAGGGAACGCTGATGGATCCGTCGCGACCGACAACCTGGTCGGGCATGGTGGCACTCTTCGAACCGGTGCTGACCGGACCGAGTACCGCCGGCCCGGAGAACAATCCGCCGGGCGCCGCCTCCCATACGGTTACGGAGATAAAATCGCCGACGCCGATGCGCGGCTCAAGCGAGGGCCGGTAATCGCCAAAACTGCTCCGCAGGCTGTCGGCGCCGCGGCGGGACAGAACATCCAGAACATGGTTGTTGATGTCGACGAGTTCGTAACGCACCTGGTCGACGCCGACGGCCTGTGCCTGGACGTCCTCCGAACTCGGACCCGCAGTGGGAAGCGAAGAGCAGCCTGCGAGGCAGGCAACTGCAAAAAACGCAACAATTACTCTCATGATTCCCACTAAACTGACTGCGCCTGCATTAACATCCTCCTCTTCACCATGCTAGACCTCAATCCGAAGGCAAACGTGGCAGAAATGGGGCACTTCAAAGAAGTTTAGTTAATTGTGTTACTTAGCGATTACCTAATGAATCACTACGAAAACAAAGCCCAGAAGTGTGGTTAATTTGCCGCAAACTTCCCTCTGCCCCACTAACCTTCGATAGAGGGTGCGTTCGGTATCCAGCAACTGGAAAAAGATGCGTCTTTTGAAGAGGCTTAAGAGGCGTCGAACCCCTGCCGGTCGCGCAATCCCGGGAAAAGCCGCATCCACAGCAGCGAGGCGGCGATGGCCCCTGCTCCGCCGGCGATAACGGCGGGCACCGTGCCGATGAGCCAGGCAAGCGCACCGGACTCGAAATCGCCCAACTGGTTCGAGGCACCTGTCAGGATGGTATGAACGGCGATGACGGCGAGCCCGCCACGCTGCCCCTCGTCCGCCATCCGTCCCCGCCAAGATCGCGCCAATTAGCGCTGCATTAACCTTTCGGGGCGTTAACACTCCCGTTCAGGTCCGTCAAACCGTCGCTTAAAGGCCATGCGCGATGCTGTGTTTGCCGGCGACAACCCGTCCCCCGCCGCCGGCAGTTCCGCAAAGGGGCCGCACTGTTCGTACGCCACGAACTTGCGGCCCCAACTTTTTGGAAACCCAACTCAGGCGCCGCGCACGCCGATCCGGCGCACCGGGCTGCCGGCCACGATCGTATAGGCGGCGACTTCGCCGCGGACGATCGACCCGGCCCCGACGACCGCACCCTTGCGGATGATCGTGCCGTCGAGGAAGACACAATTGGCGCCGATCCAGACGTCGTCCTCGATGATGATGCCGCCCTTCGACGGCTGAAACCCCTGCTGGTTGATCGGCACGTCGCGCCGCGCGTAGTTGTGATTGACCGGCGCGAACGTGCAATTGGCGGCAATGGCGCAGTCGTCACCGATGCGGATGCCACTGCCGGTGTACAGGACGCAGCCTGAATTGATGACCGTGCGCGCGCCGATGATGAGATCACCGGAGCCGCCGGCGGGTTTGACCTTGACGAACGAGTCGATGACCGATTTTTCGCCGACGACGATACGCGAGCCGCGAACCGAATCCTCGATGTCCGCAAGCGGAGAGATGCGCGCCGTGGCTGCGATTTCGATCATCCCGATCCCTTACTTGCGGCGCAGGAAGCCGTCCGGCGCCGAGGTCACCATGATCTTGTCTTCGATGGATTTGTCGATCTCGAATTCCGGATGCGTCTTGAGATATTCGGCAATGGCCGTCTTCGGATTGTCGCCCTTGCCCCAGGGGCGGTCGGTCCAGACATAATCGTCGGGCATGTCTTCGATGAAGGTATCGAAGACGACGCAATAGCTGCCGCTGGTGACGAGCGGCGCGTAGAGCTCAAGTTCCTTCAGCACATGCGCGTGGGTATGGTTGGAATCGAGGCAGACGAGAACCGTCTTCTTGCCCTCTACCTTGGTGCGCACCTTCTCAGCCGTTGCCGCGTCGGTGGACGACCCCTCGATCAAAGTGACACGCTTGCCCATCGGATGGCTCTCGATCGCCTGGCGGTTATGGGCGCGGATTTCGACGTCGACGCCGACGACTTCGCCCTTGCCGAGCAATTCGAGCAGCGAGGCATACATCAGCACCGCGCCGCCGTGGGCGATGCCGCATTCGACGATGATGTCGGGCTGCACGCCGAGCACGATCTCCTGCATGGCGACGAGATCGCCCGGAAGCTGGATGAGCGGGCGCGACCACCAGGAGAAATTGTTCATATATTTGCGGTCGAGCGCCATCGTCCGCCATTCGTTCGACAGACGGCGGAATTTCTCATCGTCCGCATAGCTGGCGATGCGCTGGCGCTTTTCGGCCTGATAGTCCGGGTGAGCGCCCGGGGTGGTTTCGAAATAGCTCATTTATTGTCCTTCGCGAATTCGATGGCGTTTCTGGCTTTGATGGAATTTCTGATGTGGTCGGCAAAATACGCGCGGAACGGCACGGGCACAAACCCGAACTCCTCGCGGATCCGGCCGATGTTGATCGGCGGAAAATCGGTGCGTGCCGCTGTTTCATCCACGGCGACGCTCCAGCCTGTCTCGGCAGCGATGACATCCAGCACCTCGCGATGGCTGGTCTGCTCGCCGCTGGCGATATTGTAGATCGCAGCCTTGCCGCGTTCGGTCACGGCAACGAGCAGGCCGAGCGCATCTTCAAGGGCGATGTAATCCTTGGCCGAAGCCGGATGGCTGCGCAGGGTCAGGGCGCCATGCGCCAGGCCTTCGCGCAGCAATTGATCGAGAAACGAATCCTGGCCGGGGCCGACGCCGACGACGTTCGAGAGCCGCGCCACGCGCACATTGGCGCGGCCGGCGTTCAGGCAAATGCTTTCGCCGGCGATCTTGCTGATATTGTAGAGCGCGCTCGGCGATGTCGGCATGATCGAAATAGCAGCATCTTCGGAGGTCTCTTCGTTGCCCTCGTAGACGCGTGTCGAGGACAGATAGGTCAACGACGAGAAATCGCCCTCGCGCAGCAGCCTTGTGATCTGCGCGACGTGGGCGTCCATCGTATCGAACGGCCGCGTGCGGAAATCCGCCGTCACGCCGATCGCGTAGATGGCATGGCCCATCGGCCGGCCGAGCGCCAGGCCGTCTTCACGACGCACGGCGCGCACCTGCCGCCCCTGCTTCTGCAGATGCGCGACGAGCGCCGAGCCCAGGAAACCCGAGGCGCCGAGAACTGTGAACTCTGCCGTGCTCATTGCGAGACCAGCCCCGCGCTCTCGGTCTGACGGAGAACGTCGCGCTTGAAGCGGCGGCGCACGACCTTGCGGAATTTGTAGACGCGCTTGCCGGTGTAAATCCACAGCATCGCGCCATAAACCAGACGAATCAGCGGCGAGATCTCACGCGATGCCAGATCATCCTGCAGGACAGCGAAAAAACGGCTGCGCAGATTCTCCATCAGCGTCAGTTCGACCTCGACCCGCGGCCGGCGCCTGGCGCCGCCGGGCCGCTTGCGCTTGAGAACCTGGTTGAACGTCACATCGTCGACGCAGACCGCCTTGTTGTCGAACAGAAACGGAAACAAGGTCAGATGATCTGCCGCCCATTGGTGGCGATAACGCTGGACAACCGTATCCATGCGGGCGCGCAACGGTTCCCGGCGGAACAGGCCGTAGATCCAGCTCGGATGCGACAGAAACAGCAGGCGCGCGCGGGTGACGACATCGACGCCCTCGCCCGCGTGCGGACAGGCATGGATGCGCTGATTGCTGCCGTCGATATCGCAGGACATGATGCGTGCGCCCGCCATATCCTTGTCCGGATTGGCTTCGAGCGCGGCATGCAGCTTGGTGATGTAATCGTCCGGCGCGCGATCGTCGCAGGCCTTCCACATGAAATAGGGCGAGGTCGCGGCGCAGAGGATGTCGTAGAAATTCGGCAGCGCGCCCTTGTTCTCGCTCTGGCGGAAATAATGGAAGCGCGGATCCTGTTCCACGTAGCGGCGCGCCACCTCGGGCGTCGCATCGCTTGACGCATTGTCGTAGATCAGCACTTCGATATCGGCAAAAGGCTGCGTGCGCAGCGCTTCGAGCGCTCCGGCCAGCAATTCGGCTTCGTTGTAGACGGGAACGCCTACAGTGATCGCAGCCATAATCTATTCGTCCTCGAGCGGTCCGGGGGGACGCGCAAGCGGCGCGGCCGACAGGGACGCTTCCTTACTCAACCCGCCCTCGGGACGCAAACCGACGGGGGTTTCGGCAATGATTCTCCACACCAGCCGCTGCAAATCCTGCGCGTTGGCATCAAAAGCCTGCCAGTAATCGCCATTTCCCGCGAAAAACCCCTGATATTTCAAGCCGAGCTTGGCAGCCAGCCAGAGGTATGGGCTTTTGATGAAATTGGACGGGAAAATCTCGACGACGCTCGTGCCCGGCCGGCAGAACACCAGATTGGTGAGCGCCGCTCCGTGCACGGCGACGATGATGTCGGCAGCGCCGAAGGCCTCGATCTGGCTGCGCTGATCGTTCGCATCCGGCATGAAAGGTTCAAAACCTTCCTTCGCCAGCATGGCGGCAATTTCGTCTTCGTTCTTCAGGCGGCGCAGTTTCGCGCCCTTGCGGCCGATGAACAGCCGGCGCCCCGGAGCGCGGGCCGACGGCGGCGGAACGGGGTAATGATCCAGAAGGATGTTGCGCCATTTATCGACCATGGCGCGATCGATGGGCATCCATTCATGGGTGGCGCCGATGCGCGACAGCCACAGCACGGTGGCGCCGGTGAGCTTCTCGTCTGCGGCGATCTCGAGGAGCTTTACGGACGGATAGGCTTTCGCCAGCGCTTTCAGACCCTCACGCTTGAAGCCTGCCGCATCGGCTGAAAACACCACATGAAGCACTTCGCCGGGAGGCTGCAGCCGGTCGAGATAGTGCAGCAGCGGGGCCACGTCGTCGGAGAGGAAATGAAAGTAGTGACTGGCGCGATCGAGCACCACATAAAGCCCCGGCGCAACCGCCCGCTCGCGCAGGCGCACGGGCTTGGCGAGGTTCCAGTCTGGAATGCCATTGCGAAAATGTAGCATCGCATTGTCGGAGCGGCGCAGGATCGTATTCGTGTGCCCGGCGATGTCGCAGCCGTCGAGCAGCGCCGCCTGCGAATAGCGCAGCGAGCGCGCCTGCGGATAGGTGCTGGTGTCGCCAAGATCGTTGGCCATGGCAGGCCGGAGAATGCTTTCGATCTGCTCCGGCGTCGCCTCGATATGCATGGTTTCGGTCGTATTCTCGAGCACCCTGGCCGCCTGCTCGACCGCTCGCAGGCTGACGAGCGGAAAGCTGTACCGGCGGCCAAGCGCGGGGACCGCCCGCACGAGGGCGCGCATCCCGGCCCAGCGCAGCCAGCGGGCATTCAGCGTTCGCCGCAGAACCGACTTTTTTCCAGCCATAATATCAAAGAGTTACAAAGACAAATCAGGGCCTGTGGCGGCCTTCGGGCATTTGTAATGGCATGACCGAGCCGCTATAGACAAATCCGAAAATCGAAAGAGCACACGCGCACATGAAGGCAGTCATACTCGCAGGCGGCATGGGCACCCGGATTTCCGAGGAGTCGCACCTGCGCCCGAAGCCGATGATCGAGATCGGCGGCCGGCCGATCCTCTGGCATATTATGAAGATCTATTCCCATCATGGAATCAATGACTTCGTGATCTGCCTCGGCTATCGTGGCTATATGATCAAGGAGTATTTCGCCAACTACGTCCTGCACAATTCGGATGTGACGATCGACGCACGCGCCAACAGCATCGTCCAGCATTCGACCTCGGCCGAGCCTTGGACCGTCACCCTGGTCGACACCGGCGAGCAGACGATGACCGGCGGCCGGCTGAAGCGTGTCGCCAGATATCTCGATACGAACGAGCCGTTCTGCTTCACCTATGGCGACGGCGTCGGCAATGTGGACATCGGCAGGACGATCGCGTTTCACCAAGCGCATGGCAAAAGCGCCACCCTGACCGCCGTCATCCCGCCAGGGCGTTATGGCGCGCTGAATTTCGACGGCGACCGGGTCACCCAGTTCGTCGAGAAGCCGCCGGGCGACAATGCCTTCATCAACGGCGGGTTCTTCGTGCTCAATCCAAGTGTCGTCGATCTTGTCGACAATGACGCCACGCCATGGGAAGGCGCGCCGCTGGAGCGGCTGGCTGCGAGCGGGGACCTGATGGCCTGGCGCCATCACGGCTTCTGGCAGCCGATGGACACCTTGCGCGACAAGACGCAGCTCGAAGGCCTGTGGAACAACGGCAAGGCGCCCTGGAAAGTGTGGGCGTGATGTCTCCACTCCCCGATGCAAAATTCTGGCGCGGCAAGCGCGTTCTGCTCACCGGCCATACCGGCTTCAAGGGCACTTGGGCGACACTGTGGCTCGAACGTCTTGGCGCCAATGTCACGGGCCTGGCGCTGGCGCCCGACACCGATCCTTGCATGTTCGAGATGACCGAGGCGGCAGAGGGCGCGGATTCGATGATCGGCGACCTGCGTGACCGCACCTTCGTCGAAAGCGCCGTGGCGCGGGCCAAGCCGCAGATCGTGCTGCATCTGGCAGCACAACCGATCGTGCGGCGCGCCATCGCCGAGCCAGTCGACACGATCGCCACCAATGTGATGGGCACCGCGCATCTGCTCGATGCCCTGCGCGCCGTGAAATCCCTTGAGGCGGTGCTCGTCGTCACCTCCGACAAGGTCTACGCCAACGCCGATGCCGGCACGGCGTTTCGCGAGGGCGACGAGCTCGGCGGCAAGGATGCCTATTCGGCATCGAAGGCGGCGACTGAAATCATCACGCGTGCTTTCGCCAAGAGCTATTTCGAACCGGCGCAGGTCAGCGTCGCCACAGCGCGCGGAGGCAATGTGGTCGGCGGCGGCGACTATGCGCAGGACCGCATCGTTCCCGATATCGTGCGCGCTGTGACACGCGGCGACCGCCTCACCTTGCGCATGCCGCAGGCAACGCGGCCCTGGCAGCATGTGCTCGATTGCCTTTCCGGCTATCTGCTGTATGCGCAGGCGCTGGCGGAACATCGCGACGCCCTGCCCCGCGCATTGAACTTCGGACCGAAGCCCGGCCGCGATGTCACCGTCGGCCAGATCGCCGACAACATGCTGCTGTCTCTCACCGGCAAAGCCGGCTGGGATCATGTGCCGCTCGCCGGCAATATCGAGATGGCGACGCTTGCGGTCGATTCCACGCTTGCGAGAGAGAGCTTGCAATGGCAGGACCGCCTCACGGGCGATGCGCTGTTTCAATGGACCGCCGACTGGTATAGCGCGGTTCGGGACGGCGCCACCGCCCGCGAGATCACGCTGCAACAAATCGAACAGTACACGGATCTTTGATCATCATGTCAGCCGTTCCCAATTGCCGCTTCTGCAAGACGCCCCTGACGCATACTCTCGTCGACCTCGGGCCGACGCCGCTGGCGAATTCCTATGTGACGCAGGCCGATGTGGATGCCGGCCGGGACAGGAAATATTCGCTGCATGCGCGGGTGTGTCCGTCGTGCTTTCTGGTGCAGGTGGACGATTCAGTCCCGCCGGACGCGATCTTCTCCGACTATGCCTATTTCTCTTCCTATTCGGATTCCTGGGTCGAGCACGCGCGGCGCTATGCGCTGGCGATGAAGGAACGCTTCAAGCTTGGGCCGTCGTCGCTTGTCGTCGAAGTCGCCTCGAACGACGGCTACCTGCTCAAGCATTTCGTCGCCGAGGGCGTGCCGGTGCTTGGCGTCGAGCCTGCCGCCAATGTCGCCAAGTCCGCCGTCGCCATCGGTGTGCCGACGGAAGTCGCTTTCTTCGGCGAGGCCTGCGCCAAGGATCTCGTTGTGCGCGGTTTCAGCGCCGATCTCACCGCCGCCAACAATGTGCTGGCACACGTGCCCGACATTCTCGACTTCGCTAAGGGTTTTGCGACAATCCTGAAGCCTCAGGGCGTTTCGACCTTCGAATTTCCGCATGTGCTGAACCTGATCCGCGAGATCCAGTTCGACACGATCTATCACGAGCATTTCTCCTACCTGTCGCTTGTGGCGGTGGAGAATGTTTTCGCCAAGGCGGGACTGCGCGTGTTCGACGTGGAGAAGCAGCCGACCCATGGCGGTTCGCTGCGGCTTTTCGCCTGTCGCAAGGACGCCGCGCATGTGGAAACGGATCGGTTGCGAGCCTTGCGGGCTGAGGAAAAGGCGGCGCATCTCGACACGCTCGAAGGCTATGAAGGTTTCGCGCCGAAAGTGGCCGAAGTGAAGAAAGGTTTCCTCGCCTTCCTCGCCCAGGCGAAGAAGGACGGCAAGAAAGTCGCGGCCTATGGCGCGGCGGCCAAGGGCAATACGTTTCTCAATTATTGCAGCGTCTCACGCGACGATGTTGTCTGCGTCTACGACCGCAGCCTGGAAAAACAGGGCAAACTGCTGCCGGGCAGCCATGTGCCGGTTCTGGCGCCCGAGCGCATCGGCGAGACGCGACCGGACTATCTGGTCATCCTGCCGTGGAACCTCGCCAACGAGATCGCAGCGCAATCGACGAAGATCAGAGGCTGGGGCGGCCAGTTCGTCACCGCCGTGCCTCAGATCAGGATTTTCTGAGCCATGCGATTCACGCCAACGAAAATCGCCGGCGTGTTTCATATCGAGCTTGAGCCGCATCGAGACGAGCGCGGTTTTTTTGCCCGCGCCTATTGCACCGAGGAATTCGCGCAGGCCGGCATCGATTTCGTCTCGACGCAGATCAACCTGTCACGCAATACGGCGCAGCACACCTTGCGCGGCATGCACTACCAGGATGCGCCCTATGCCGAAGCCAAGGTTATCCGGTCCGTGCGTGGCGCAATCTACGACGTCGCCGTCGACCTGCGGCCTGACAGCGCGACCTATCTGCAATGGACGGCGCAGAGGCTGAGCGCCGAGCGCGGTGATGCCATGTTCATTCCCGAAGGCTGCGCCCACGGTTTCCTGACGCTCGAGGCCGAAACCGACGTGCTCTACCAGATGGGCCGGCCGTATGTGCCGGGCCAGGCGCGCGGCCTGCGTTACGACGACCCGGCCATTGCTATCGCATGGCCGGCGTCTCCCGCCGTCATCGGCGCGCAGGATCTGGCGTGGCCGCTGCTGCAAGTGGCACGCAGCTCCCAGAAGCCCTCATCCTTGTAAGTTGAAAGCCGCACCAGAAGATGCATCATCTGGTGCGGTTTCGGCGGAGAGATCGTCTCATCCCAGGTCGTTTCAGACCGTTCCTCAGCTTGATCTCTCCGCCGCTAGTTCATTCAGGCCGAACAGTCGCTTGAGCCGCAAAACGAGCTCGGTTGCGCAAGGAGGGCTGACGATGGACGCTAACTGCTATGTTGGCATTGACGTTTCGAAGGATCGGCTGGACGTCCACGTCCTGCCGTCCGGTGAGGCGTTTTCGTGTGAACGCAACGGCGCAGGTATCGCGCAGTTGTGTGGGCGGCTGGCGGGATTTGCGCCGGCGCTCGTGGCTGTGGAAGCAACGGGCGGGTTCGAAGCGACGGTGGCTGCAGGCCTGCTTGGCGCCAACCTGCCTGTCGTCGTGGTCAATCCGGCTCAGGTGCGCTCCTATGCCAAGGCTTTGGGCGAGCGAGCAAAATCAGACCCTATTGATGCTTTCGTCATTGCCCGCTTCGTGGAGGCGACAAAGCCGGCCATTCGCATCCTGCCTGACGAGGCGACAAAGCTTCTATCCGATCTTGTGACCAGACGCCGCCAGATCGTCGATATGATCGTCGCTGAAAAGCAGCGTTTGAAGAGGATCAGCCTCAAGAGGGTGAGCCGTTCGATAACCCGATTGATCGCTGCGCTCGAAAAGGAACTGGCGGCGATCGACCTGGATATCAAGGACAACGTCCGGGGCTCTCCAGCCTGGCGGGAGAACGAAGATCTTCTGACGTCCGTACCCGGCATAGGCTCGATCACGGCGCGCACCATGATTGCCGAAATGCCTGAACTCGGCCGTCTCAACCGGGCCAAGATAGCCGCGCTGGCCGGATTGGCGCCTTATGTAAAACAATCCGGCCAGTGGCGCGGCAAGAGCCGCATATCCGGCGGACGCGCTAACGTGCGTACCGCCTTGTTCATCGCCGCCCAAAGTGCCAAGCGCTTCAATCCGCCGCTAAAGCGCTTCTTTCAGCGCCTGATCGCTGCTGGCAAACCTAAAATGGTCGCAACCATCGCTGTTGCCAGGAAACTGCTCACCATCCTCAACGCCATCATCAGGACGAAACAGTCATGGCAAAACGCTTGACTTCCAACACAGTCGCTGAGGAGCAACGCTTTGCGTTGCGTCTCGAAGGACGGGGGCGTCAGCCGCAGTGCTGCAACCCGAGTCATGACGGCTGATAGATTGCGGCGTATCGCCCCCGTCCTTCGAGACGGCGCTGCGCGCCTCCTCAGGATGAGGGCTTCTGTTTAGATTTAGTCCTCAGTCAATCACTCTCTCAGCACGATCAACGCATCGAGCGCCGTCGCCCCCTCCCCCTTTGGCATGACGACGAACGGGTTCACATCGATCGACCGCAGGCTATCGCCAAGATCGGCGGCGACGCGCCCGAGTGCGACCAGACCATCGACCACTGCCTCGATGTCGAGCTCGGGGCTGCCGCGATAGCCTTGCAGCAGACGCAAAGCACGTGTCTGAGCCAGCATGTCATGCGCCTTCTCGCGCGTGATCGGCGGTAGGGCGAAAGCGACGTCCTTGAACAGCTCGAGCCAGATGCCGCCCATACCCGCCATGACGACGAGGCCCATTTCCGGATCGCGGTTGAGGCCAAGAACCAGCTCGAGCGAACCCTTTACCTGTTTGGCGACGAGCATGCCGTCGAGCTTTCCCTTGAAGCCGTGTCTGCCAAGATTTGTCTCGATCCTCGTCCAGGACGCTTCGACATCGGCATCGCTGGCAAGACCCAGTTGCACGGCGCCCGCGTCCGACTTGTGCAGCAGGTCTGCCGACACGGCCTTGAGGACGACGGGATAGCCGATCTCTTTCGCCGCCGCCTTTGCTTCGGCAACCGTCTGCGCCAGCTTTTCCGGCGCGATCGGCATGCCATAGGAACGCAGGATGTCCTTGGAGCGCACTTCGTTGAGCGCCGGCGTTTTGGCAGCATTGGCGGCGGCGGCGCGAAGCGCCTGCCCCGCCTGCTTCTGCGCCTCGTTGGCAGCAGGCTCCGTGGCAGCGTTGCGCGCCATGGCTTCCAGCTCACGGCAACGGGTCGCGACCGAGATCACGCGCAGCGCCTTGTTGGCCTCCTGCAGGAAGGACACATGCGGCGCATCGTGCCGTAGCGCGCGGCTGTAATCGGTCTGGCTGTGGGAGGTGAGCGTGACGAAGGCGATCGGCTTTTTCGCCTTGTTGACGATATAGTCCTCGACCATGCGGATATAGCTTTCACCGCGAGCGGAACCCGGCTCGCGGGGCAGTGCCTCCTGCAGAAGAATCATGTCGATGTTCGGATCGGCCTGCAGCGCCTCGATGCAGGCGAGATAATTGTCTTTCGAGGTGAGAACGCCGAACCCGCCGTCGATAGGATTGCTGACCAGGGAACCGACGCCCAGCACCTTGTTGAGATGATCGAACGTGTTCTGCGCGAGTTTGGGAAACTCCATGCCGTTGCGCTCCGCCGCATCCAGTAGCAGCCCGCGATAAGCACCCGACAGGGTGACGGCGGCAAGGCGGCGGCCAGACGGCGCACCGGTGTGCGCCAGCAGTTCGGTCAGTTCCACCGCATCGTCCAGCGTATCGGCGCGGGCCACGCCCAACTCGCCGGTCAGCGCCTCGAAGGCCTCCATCGAGCCCGCAAGCGACCCCGTATGAGCCATCGCGGCGTTGCGACCGGCTTCGGACGCGCCGAGCTTGATGGCGACGATATGCTTGCCCTTCTCGCGCGCATAACGGCAGGCCTGCTTGAAGCGCTCGATATCCTTCAGCGCCTCGACATAGATGACGATGACCTTGATCTCGTCCTGAATGGCGAAATAGGCGATGTAATCGGCGACCGACAGGCCCGCCTCATTGCCGCTGGTGATGAGATAGCCGGCCTTCATGCCGCGCTCTTCCAGCGCATGGCTGACGAAGATCATCACACCGCCGGACTGGCCGACGAGCGCCACGGGCCCTGCGCCCGGCTTCATCGGCCGGTCTTCCGTCAGGGTGACGAAGCTCGCCTTGCCCGAGACATTGCCCATGCAATTGGGGCCGGAGACGGCAAGGCCGGTCTCCTCGATCACTTGGCGCAACTGGCGGCCGAGTTCGGTGGCGCTGTCGTCGAAGGCCTCGCCGAAGCCCGATGAAAATACGGTGGCGCTGCGCGCGCCGGCGGCTGCACCCGCCTTCAATATGCCCGGCACGTGCTGGGCCGGCACGAGGACCACCAGATGATCCGGCTTTTCCGGCAGCGAGGTGAAATCACCGTAGCAGGTCTGGCCGTAGAGTTCCTTGCGGCCCGGATTGAACGGATAGATGTTTCCGGGAAATTTATATTCGTTGAGATTGCGCCAGACCCGCGCCGCCCAGCTTCCCGGCCGGTCGCTGGCGCCGACCAGCACCACGTTGCGAGGCGACGTCAGCGCTTCGACCTTCTTCTGCGACAGTTCGATATCCAAGACTCATCTCCTTGCTCGCTGCGCGCTCTACGGCGCGGTGCTTGGGAACGGACGACAGGGGCTCGCATCGCGAGCGCCGGTTCGACGGTTCCTCCCATGGAAACAAGGAAGCGGCCCGAGTGCTGCAAGTCAATCGCAATCTTGCATCTCAACGCACTGGCGCCAGCCACGCTCGAGGTCTAGGATAAGCGGAAATACGTCGATCGGTACAACCGGCGAAATCAGGAGGAAACGTGACGGCAATGGCAAATACGCTCAGCGATAAAATGTACGGATACCGGGCGCGCATCGGCTACACCTCGCCGCCGCTGACCACCGAGGTCTTTCCCTATGAATTCTACAAGATCGTGCCGGCGGGCGTGACGCTTGTGGTGACGTCGCTCGCCATCGTGGTGCGCAGCAAGGAGGAAGTCGACCGGTCCTATGACATCTCCATGCGGGCGGCGCGCGAAATGGCTGCTGCAGGCTGCGATCTCATCTGCCTCGGTGGCGTGCCGATCAACATGTCGCGCGGCGCGACCAACGCCAAGCAGATGATCGCCGGCCTCGAAGCCGAACTGGGCGTCAAGGTCTCGACCAGCGCTTCGGCGCAGGAAAAGGCCATGAAACTGCTGGGCGCCAACAAGATCGTCGTCGCGCACCCCTATGCCGCAAGCGACACGGACCGCATCGCCAGCTATGGCACGCATTTCGGCGGCGAGGTGCTGGGCGCCACCCAATGGGGCAATCCATTCAACCAGATCGGGCGTATTCCGCAAGACGGCGCGCTGACGATGGGCCGGGAGTTGATGAAGAAGCATCCCCAGGCCGACACCATCCTGTTTCCCTCGCCGCACTGGCCGACCATCGGCGCCATCGAGCCACTCGAACAGGAGTTCGGCGTCAATGTCATCAGTGCGCTGCAGGTGATCGTCTGGGATGCGCTGCGGCGGGTCGGCATCGACGACAAGATTCCCGGCTACGGCAAGCTCTTCAGGGAGTTCTAGCATGCGCTATGGCTTTGCCGGCGTCTGTGCTCTCGTTCTTTTCGCGACATCAGCGGCAGCACAGACCGGCGATCCTTTCTACCACGGCAGGCAGATCACCATGCTCGTCGCCAGCGGCGCGGGCGGGGGCTACGACACCTATGCCCGCATCTTCGCCCGCCATGCCGCGAATTACATCGAGGGCGCACCGGTGTTCCTGCCCAAGAACATGCCGGCGGCTGGCGGTCTCCAGGCCGCCAGCATCCTCTACAATCAATCCGACCGAGACGGATCGACGATCGCCGCACTGACCAACGGCGTCGCCATGGACCCGCTGTTCGGCAATACGGCGGCGCGGTTCGACGCCCGCGAATTCGGCTGGCTCGGCTCCATCGGCAAGTTGCAGAATGTCTGCGCCACCTGGCACGAGAGCCCGGTGAAGACCTTCGCGCAGGCGCGCGACCGCGAGGTCATCGTCGCCGGCGCCGGCGCGACGTCGAATACCGCCATCATGCCGCGCGTCGCCAATGCGCTGCTCGGCACGAAATTCAAGATCATCGCCGGCTACGATCCGAACGCCGGCCTCAACAAGGCACTGGAGGGCGGCGAGGTCGAAGGCATCTGCGGTCTCGGCTGGTCGACCCTGACCTCATCGCGCCCGGACTGGATTCGCGACCACAAGCTCAATGTGCTGGTTCAGTTCGGCATGGAAAAGCTGCCCGACCTTCCGGATACGCCCAATGCGCGCGACCTGCTTAGCGATCCTCACAAGAAAGGCGTGCTCGAACTCATTCTCATCCGGCAGGAGATGGGCCGTCCCTTCGCCGCGCCGCCGGGCGTTCCAGCAGCACGCCTGGCGATCCTGCGACGCGCCTTCGAACAGACGATGAAGGACAAGGATTTTCTCGCCGAAGCGCAAAGAATGCAGATGGACGTCGATCCGCTGACCGGCCCGCAGATCGACGACCTGCTGACCTTTGCCTACAAGCAGCCGAAGGCGCTGGTAGATGACGCGGCGCAGCTTGTGATGCCGGCCGGGGAGACCCGACAATAAGAGCCCTCATCTGACCCTTGCGCAGTAAGGGTCGAATGAGGGTGTCTCATAGACTTTGTCGGCCACCAGCGGCTCCGCAATGGGGACAGGCCCGCTGCAGGGTCCACCGCCGCATCAGGTAGGAAAAAACATTACTATGAAGGTCGCCGCGGTTGGCCTTCTTGCCCTTGGCCTTCACGTCCTCGTCGTGGACCAGAAGTTTCGGGCCGCCGGCCGCTTCCGCCAGCAGTTGAACACGACAGGCGCGCTCCAGTTTCAGCGCCACCCAGACGGCCTCATCGACGCTTGCAGCGCAGGCGACGATGCCGTGATTGCGTAGGATGAGCACCGAGTGCGAGCCGATGCAGCGGGCAACCGCCGCGCCGCGATCAAGCGTGGTGATGAGATCGGTCGTCTCGTCGAAAACCGGCACGCCGTCGTAGAAGATCGAACCTTCGTTGCTGACCGGCAGCAGCGGTTTGCCGAGCGATGAAAACGCCACCGCATGTGCCGCATGGGTGTGGATGACGCAATTGACGTCAGGCCGCACGCGCAGCACCTCGGAATGAATATAGACTTCGTTGTGGCGCGGCGATGTACCCTCCACCTTCTGGCCGTCGATATCGACGGTAATGATGTTGTCTTGCGTCATCTCGTCGAGCCCCATGCCGGCGGGCTTCATCAGAAAGCGGTGCTTGTCGTCCGGCAGGCGCAAACTGATATGGCCGGCGACATAATCGCCCTGCCCTTCCATGACCAGAATCCGGCCGCCGAATGTCAGGCGTTCCTTCAGGTCTTCATACATAGGCGTCCTCCCGATCTTGATTTGCGTTCGCTACGAAATGCGCGACGGAGCGCGAAGTGCTGGCGATATCTGGGGCAGATGGGCGAAGTCCGTCAGCATTTGCGCCCACGCTCTCGCATCGGCTTCGCCCGTCAGCGGCGTCGCACAGCTCATGAATTTTGCCAGCACGTCGTCTTGCGTCAGCGGCCGCAACGGATGGCCGGTGATGGCCTCCACCTCGGCATGAAAGACGCGGCCGGCGGCTGTCACGGTGACACGCGATGGCGTCAGCCGCGGCCATTGCGCGGCGAGTGCAGCGTCGCCCCGAACTTTCACCTTGCGCGTCAACGCCAGCACATCCGCATTCTTCAATGTGCGCTCGATGCTGCCCGGCCCGAATTCGCCGGTCACAAGACAGTGCGCCGCCAGGAACGGCAGGCTGTGATCGGCGGTCTCGACATTCCCCGGCGCCCATTTGTCGGGCGTGTCGGCCGCGTAGCGCAGGGCAAAATCATAGATGTCGATCTCGACGCTCTCGATCAGCGCCGCGATGGATGAGACACCCAGCGCCGCCGCTATTTCGCCATGCAGCCGCAGGCAGGATTCGATCGGCCCCTGGCCGTGATAGACGGCGGGATAGAATTTGAGATGCGTGTCGGCCGTGCGGTCGCGCGCGGCGTCGAGCTCGAGGCTCATGTCGCCGGATATATGTTTGATGAAACCGAATTCGCCTTCGAACACCGGGTCCGGCCCGCTCATGCCGCTCTTCGCCAGCAGCACGTTGAAAATGCTGTTGCGCACAGCAGCTGCCGACGACAAGCCCTTCCATGACGACACTTTGCCGACCCTGCCCATCAGCATGTTACCGGAGACGGTTGTCATCGAGATGGCATGTGCCATTTCCATATCCGTCAGATCGAGGAGCACGCCGGCGCTGACGCAGGAGGCGATACCGAGATAGGTAGAAGGATCCCAGCCGCGCGCCAGGGCGCTGGCGGCGTCGCAGAGATCGAGCATGACGTGTGTGCCGATGGCTATGGCCTGCAGGACGTCGCGCCCCGGCTTTCCGGCATATTCGCCGACCGCCAGCGCGCCGCCGATGAGGTCAGACGGATGACCGCCGTTCTTGCCGATATATGTGTCGTTCCAGTCGTGCTGGCGGACGAGAAAGACATTCAGAAAGGCCGCATGTTCGAGTGATGCTTTTCCGCCGCCTATGATCGTGCAGGCGCCGGCATCGTCGGCGAAGCGCGTCCGCAGGGCAGCGAAATCGGCGCTGCCGGTGGCCAGCAGGGCGCAGGCCATGGCGTCGGTCAGCCGCAAGGTCATCGCCTGCGTCTGCGCCGCCTTCAAAGGGCGGGCGCGGCTGGCCGCAACAAAAGCGACGAGCCGGCGCAGCACTGTGTCGGAGATGGTGGACGAAACTTGCACTGACGATGTCATTCAGGGCGACTTGATGATGGCGGCGAGCCGCTGGGCGACAGGCTTCGGCGTATTGACCAGATCGCTGACGATTTTCTGCAGGTCCTCTCCCGAGACAGGATTGATATCGAGCTTTTCGTGCGCCGCCTCTTCGTTGAACGGCGCGGATTTCACCATGGCGTCGAAGGCCTGCCGCATGGCGCGCAGGGTCGCCTCGGTAACGCCCGGCGTGGTGAAGATCGGCCGGCCGATGGTCGCCGGCGCGGAGATCAGCTTAATCACCGCACGGTCCTCGTCATTGCGGGCGAGATCGGTCAACAGGGGAACATTCGGCAGATCGGGCGCTCGGGTCAGGCCGATCTGAGCGATCACGATGATCTTGCCGTCGCGCACCCAGTCCGGCCTTGTCGCCTTCCATGTCGCCCAGGGTGAGCTGGCGCGACCGCCGACTTCACCCGTTTCCATTGCCAGATTGATGTCGTTGCCGCCGGGATAGCCGGTGACGATCTTGAATTTGGTGCCCAGCAGGGCGTTGGTCAGTTGCGCCATCTGCGACGACGTGTTCGGGCCGGTCGCGCCGATGACGACCTCTTTCTTCGTCGCGTCCTCGAACGTCTTCACACCGGTCGCCGACCAGACGGCGATCGTATTATTGTCCGCTGCCGGATTGCCGACCCAGTTCAGCTTGTTCGAATCGAACAGGATGGTCGGGTCGCCGATCGCCTGCTGCAGCACCAGCGACTGGTCGGCCATGGCGAGCGCCGTGCCATCGTGCGGTGCGACGTTGAACATGTAACCTGCAAGAACCCGGCCGCCGCCGCCCGGCATGTTCCTCGGCACGAGTTTCGGCTTGCCGGGCAGAAAATCCCCGAGAAAGCGAGCTACCAGCCGGCCATAGGCGTCATAACCGCCGCCGGCGGCATAACCGATGTACATATCGATGGTCTTGCCGCGAAAATGATCGGCGAGCACATCCTGTGCTTGCGCCGCCGTGCCGCCAATGACCACCGCCAGGGTCGACAGCGCGACCAGGCCGCAGGAGCTCGCCCGACGCCGCCATCCTCGATCTTTCCTCATTGATTTTCCTTGTTCAGGGCGCCGCAGGGTTGATGCGGAATCGGCGCAATAAGCGTCAATGACGCAACGGGCGCAGCAGCGCAACACGGGCGCGGTGACCTGCCTTGCGCACGCCAATCCAGCGCGGCGGCACGATTGATTCCAGGGGGATTTCGGGCGGCAGCAATGTGTGTTTGCGCACATGTCACATAATGCCTGGATAGTAGGCTGGCCATGTTTTCGAGCACCTAATCCTTATCGAGTTGGACATATTGTATTCAAAGCGCCCCGACGATCTTTCGTCGGGGCTCTTTTTTGCCAAAAGGCATGTATCCAACCCGGGCTCCGCCATGTAACCTGCCGGCAGGTCAGAAACTCTGGGAGGGGCGTCATGATCTCGATCGCAAAGCTTGGATTTTTGATCGCCGCGGCAGCGACGCAGGTGCTTCCGGCTTTCGCTCAATCGGCCGAGACCTTTCCGAACCAGGCCGTCCGCATCGTTGTGCCATTCAGCGCCGGCAGCAATACCGACATATTGGCGCGCGCTTTCGGCAGCCAATTGGAAGGGATGTGGAAGCAAGCGGTCATCATCGAAAACCGTCCCGGCGTAGCGGGAGCCGCAAGCGTCGCGAAAGCTACGCCCGACGGCTACACGATTCTGCTGACATCGAACGGCCATTCCATCATCGGCAGTCTCAATCAGTCGCTGAACTTCGATCCGATCAAGGACTTCAACGGCGTGACGCAGGTCGCTTCGATGCCCGCGGTGGCGCTGGCGCCACCCGACGGGCCGAAGTCGATCCAGGAACTTGTTGCCCTGGCGAAATCCAAGCCAGGGCAGTTGAACTATGCCTCCGCCGGCCTCGGCAGCGCCGGCAATATCGCCAGCGAATTGTTCAAGCAGGTGGCCGGGATCAATCTCGTACATGTGCCGCATCGGGGGACGCCGGAAGGCAATATGAGCATCCTGCGCGGCGATACATCGATCTTCTTCACATTCTACAATGCTTCGGGCGACCTGGTGGATTCCGGCAAGGTGCTGGCGCTGGCGGTGACCAGCCCGAAACGGATGCCGGTCCTGCCGAACGTTCCGACCATGCAGGAAGCGGGCTATCCGACCTTCGACTTCGACGGCTGGTTCGGCGTGCTGGCGCCCGCAGGCACGCCAAAGCCGATCATCGCAAAATTGAACAAGGACTTCGCGACGGTCCTGGCCGACGCCGAACAGAAGAAGCGCTTCAGCGCGCTTGGCGTCGAACTCGTCGGCAGCACGCCGGAGGCGTTCGATAAACTGATCGCCTACGATGCCGAACGGTTCGGCAAGATCTTCAAGCCTGTAGCCAAGTAGCCGGAGCCAAGCGTCAGGCGACCGCCCTGGTATCGAGCGCAAGTTCGTCGAGCATCGGGCGCAGCATCGCGGCTGGAAGCGGTCGACAGAACAGATAGCCCTGCGCTTCGGCACAGCCGCCGGCGCGGACTCTTTCCCGCTGTTCCAGCGTTTCGATGCCTTCCGCGGTGGTGATCATCCCCAGGCTGCCGGCGATGTTCGTCACCGCCCGCACGATGACCGTGGCGTCCTCGCTGCTGTCCACATCGCGCACGAAAGATTTGTCGATCTTGATCTTGTCGAAGGGAAAGCGGCGGAGATAGTTGAGCGACGAATAGCCGGTGCCGAAATCGTCCATGGAAATGCGCACGCCCGTAGCGCGCAGACGATGCAAGGTTTCAAGCACGTCTTCCGTATGGGCGAGCAGAACGGATTCGGTGATTTCGAGGTCGAGACGATGCGGCGACAGGCCGCTCGCCGCCAAAGCGCCGGCGACATCGGCCATAAGATCGCGACTGTTGAATTGCAGCGGCGAGACGTTTACGGAGACCTTGATGTCGCTTGACCATGCCATCGCTTCGACGCATGCCTTGCGCAGAACCATTTCGCCAATTTCGCCGATGACGCCGATTTCTTCCGCCAACGGAATGAATTCCATCGGCGGAATCAAGCCGCGCTTGGGATCGTTCCATCGCAGCAAGGCTTCGCACGCCGCGACGCCGCCCTGGCGAATGTTCATGATCGGCTGATAGTGCAACTCGAACCGGTCGGCCACGATTGCTTCGCGGAGATCGACTTCCATCTGCCGACGCAGATTCGCCGATTTCGCCATTTCAGGATCGAACACACGATAGGTGGCGCGCCCTTCCGTCTTGGCACGGTGCAGCGCCAGATCGGCGTTCTTGAGGAGTTCGTCGGCATCTGTGGTTTTTTCGTTCGCCGCCGCAATGCCGATGCTCGCGCGCACCTTGACCTGAACGCCGTCGAGATCGATCGGCTCTGCCAGAAGGGCCATGAGATCCTTGCCGAGCGCGATGGCGGAAGCAGGCTGAAGAGCATTGGTCTGCAAAATGCCGAATTCGTCGCCGCCCAGGCGCGCGCCAGTGCAATTTTTCGGCAGGCATGACTTGACGCGGCCGGACAAGGCGCACAGCAGCGCATCACCCATCGGCAGACCCATCGTATCGTTGATGGTTTTGAAATTATCGATGTCCAGCATGATGATCGCCGGACCATTTCCATTGTCGCTGCGCGAGCCGATGGCCGATTCGGTGTCCGCACGGAATTGCGCCCGGTTCGGCAGTCCGGTCAGTGTGTCATGTGTTGCCATATATTCGATTCTGGCCTCTGTGCGGCGGCGTGCTGTGACATCGAGAAACGTGGCGAGCGAGCCGCCGTTTTCCATCGGACGATGGGTGATGGAAAAAACCCGTCCATCATCAAGGCTTTCGTAGGCGTAGTCCGGCTGTTGCCGGGCAATGCGCTGACTATGACGGTGCAAGATGTCGACCAGACTACTATCACCAACTTTCTCGACCTGCCGGCGCAATTCCTCAAAGCTGAGAGACTTATCGCCGATATCGTCATTCAAGCCAAACATGCGGGCGAATTTGCGGTTGGCGAGCACAAGATTTCCCTCGCCATCGAACACGCTCAGCCCTTGCGACATATTGTTCAAAGCCGCGTCGAGCTGCCGGCGCGAAGCCGCCAGCTTCTCGGTGGTGGCTTCCAGGCGCGTGTGGGTGAAGCCCAGCAACCGATTATGCCAGTTCAGAAGCATCATAAGCATGATGCCGCAGACGATAAGGCCTGCGACCATCGCAGAGAATTGCCAGTGCTGCCGCACGAGCAGGCTCTGGTCGAGCGCGACCTGCTCTCCGCCGTATTTGTTGGCCTGTGCGGAGATGGAGAGGAACAGGCGGCTGAGCGGCTCGATCGTTGCAAGCGCCTGCTGTGCGACCGCCGGATCACCGACATCGGGTATCAGTTTGGCGACACCCTGGATTTTGCTTTCGGCATCCTGAAAGGTTTCGAGCAGTTCGGCATCCTGCCTCATAAACTTGAGGAACTCGCCACCGCCGAGCAGCGACAAGCGGTTGATCAAAATGTCGTATCGCAGCCTGACCTCGTCGAGCGCCGCGCGGCTCTTGTCGACCTGCGTCACCGCGAGGGCTTTTTCCAGCCGCACGAGTTCGATCACGGCCTGGCTGGAACTCCACTGCAGATTGTAACGGGAGGCTTCCTCAAGCGCCGCCTGCCGTTCGGTGATCAAGGACGTAAAATAGAGAGCGCCGCATACGAAGAAGCAGATGATCGAAGAGAAAACGATTTTGACTGTTTTCAGCACTTCGACGTCCCCATTCGTCCCCCGACAGCTTTATGCTTATCTGACTTCCATTCGCGCCACCTGCCAGGCGGATCGACTGTAGAACTTCTGACTTTTCAGTTCCGGCACGGCGTCAAACGGATAAACAATGAAGAGCGGCCCCTTGTCGCTCACCGGCATGTACTGGCCGTTACGCTTGAGCGCGAGGATGACGCCGTACTTTTCGAAATCTTCGACCGGAATTTCGCTCGTATAATCGTTCAGCGCGGTGACGCGAACCCTGTCTCCGGATGCGCCAACGCTCGCCAAAAGCTTCGCCATCGGAACGCCCTCGAACATCACCTTGTCAGTATACCAAGGTGTCATCGTTTCGAAGGAAACCATGCCGAGGGATTCAAGCATGGCCCCGTCGAAGACAGCCGCATCATTGTCGTTCCGTCTGCTGATCTTGCCGGTGATCCGCAGAATCGGTTTCCCGGATGGTATACCAAGGGAGACCGTTTGAGCACCGCCAATCGCAGGCACAAAGAAGGCCGAGCCAATCAATACGACGCTTTGGCGGCGAGTAACCATAACTGTACCATGATCAGGAAAGCCGGCGAGCAACAAGTTCTTGAAAAGCCTAGCCAACATTCACTACCGGATTGTTACCGTCTAAAAAATGGGCAGAAGGATGAGCGCCGGCGGCGCAGCCCAGTTACGACCGCTCAGTCATAAATTTGTAACATTTTGAATTTGCTCGCCTATTCTGCGAAATAAAAAATCGTCAAAAGATCTGGGCGGCGGAAAATCCCGGCGGCAAGCCGCAGGCGATGGAATTCATGCTTTTTATACAAGCGCTTGCTATATTAACGGATCAACAAGTAACTTACTGCTTACCTTTTCGGCAAGGGACAAGGGGGCGGATCACAGTCCGTTTTGGCGCTCGTGGAAACATTCAAGCAATTCACATTCGAGGCTGCCCACCAAACTCCGCCGTTTTCCGGCCTGCATGGGCATACCTTTGTGGTCTGTCTCTATCTGCAAGGCGAGCCTGACCCGATTTACGGCTGGTCGCACAATCTCGACGATGTCGAAGGCGTCATCGCCAACGTCAAACGCAAAATTGATCATAAATATCTGAATGATGTCGAGGGCCTCGAAGTGCCCACCCTCGAGAATCTGACCCGCTGGCTTTTTAATGAATTTTCCAGCGTTTTGCCAGGCGTCGATCGCATCGCTGTCCAGCGCGGAACTCCGGGACAGACGGAAGGGTGCACATTCGGCAAAACCATGCGCCCGCGGGCTGCGTGATCCGGCAGAATCTCCGCCGTAAGCCGCCGATTGCGATAACGCCAGTCGTGGGCCCGTGATAGGACGCGCCATTTCGATCCGGAGACCAGATGGCGCAAGATATCATCGTGACCGCCGCCGACCTCGAATATATGGTCGGCGCGATGTTCATCGCAGCCGGCCTGCCCGCCCCATGGGCACAGCGGGAGGCGGAGGTACTGATCTGGGCTGATCTGCGCGGCGTCGGTTCGCACGGCGTCCTGCGCGTGCCCTCCTATATCGCCGGCATGAAGCACGGCATGCGCCGCGGCGATGCCGACATCCGGACGATCTTCGAGAAAGGCGCGCTGGCGATCATCGAGGCGGACCGTGGGCCCGGCCTTCATGCCATGCGTCTCACCATGGACAAAGCAATTGCCCTGTCGCAAACGCACGCCATCGGCTGGGTGGCGCTGCGCAACGCCACGCACACAGGCCCGATGGGCTTTTACGTACGGCAGGCCGCCGACCAGGGCCTCATCGGCATCGCCATGTCGGCGTCGCGGCCGCTCATGGCCTATCACGGCACGCGCACGGCCGCAGCCGGAACAGCGCCGCTCGCCATCGGCGTTCCACGTCTTGGTGGCAAAGCGCTGGTACTCGACATGGCCAACGCGGCGATCACGATCGGCAATCTGGCGCAGGCGCGTATGTCAGGCAAACCCCTGCCGAAGGATGTCGCGCTCGACGCGCGGGGGCGCATGACGACTGATCCCACGCGCGCGGTGACGCCGATGCCGGTAGCAGGCCCAAAGGGCGCCGGTCTTGCGCTGATGATCGAATGCCTGGCCAGCCTGATGGCGGGCAGTCCCTTGCTGACGACCGCCTTCGACGAACCGGCACTGCGCAATCAGCATTTGCAGAATGGCGCCTGCATCGCGCTCGACCCGACGCTGTTTCTCGGCCCCGATGTGATGGCCGGCGAAGTCGACCGGCTGGCGCGCGGCATCAAGGCCGAACCGATGGCAGAAGGCTTCGATGAAATCCTGATGCCGGGCGAACGCGGCGACCGCGAAGCAGCGCATCGACGCGAACACGGCATTCCCTTGCCGGCGAAGCTCTGGAGCGAGCTTGTGTCCTACGCGCTGCGGCTTGGCGTGCAGCCGGCGCAGACACGCAACGCATAACCTCAGCCCGATCGCGACAATGGCAGGCCGGCCTGCCTGCGCAGGATCGCGGTGAACCGTTCGGCCAAAGGCGACAACGGTCGCGCCGCTGCGCGGCTGAGACCGAGCGCCCGCGTGGCGCCCGCCTCCTTCAAGGCGATCTGGTTGAGCATGCCGGCCTTGACTTCAAGCTGCACGAGCTGCTGCGGCATGATGGCGATGCAATCGCTGTGCATGACAATGGTCTTGATCGCCACCATCGAATTGGTCAGCACGGCCTGCGCCGGCCAGCCGACGCCGCTGACGATGAACAGCGCCTCCAACTGCGTATGATAGGCGCTTCTGTCGCTCGGCAGCACCCATTGCACGTCGCGCAATGATTTCAGCGATTGCCGCTTCGATCGCAGGACCGGATTGCCGGGGCGCGCAATGATACGGAATGTATCCTGTGACAGGCGCTCCTCGATCACGCCTTCGACCGACGGATAGACGCCGATCGGCCCGAGGCTCAGGTCGATCGAACCGCGCAGCAGATCGCGCATGGCCTCGGTGAACACCGTCTCCTGGATATGGACGGCGGCATTGGGAAACTCCACCTTTAATTGCGCGACCGCGCGCGGCACCACATGGGCAAAGGCAACCGGCGTCACCGCCAGGTTCAGAGGCCCCAGCGCATGTTGGCGGCGATGCCCGATCTCCTCGGCGGCGCGCTGCATCTGCGCTTCGATGATTTCCGCATGGCGGGCGATCATGGCGCCGAGCTCGGTCAGGCGCGCGCCGTTGCGGCCGCGATCGAACAGGCGGCCGCCGGTGCACGCCTCGAGCTGCGCGATGCTGCTGGACAGGGCCGGTTGCGACAGCCGCCGCGATTGCGCCGCCTGGCTGAACGAGCCGCTTCGGGCGATCGCCAGCAGATTCATCAGCTGACGGAAATCCAGATCCATAAATGTAACCTATGGAAAGTGCCAATTTATATATTTGACTTGGATGGATGGTTTTCGTCAACCTCGCACATCCTGCAACAGCCGAAACAGAGCCGCGTAGGTGGAGGAAGCCATGACCGCGACGCCAGCCATTCAACCGACATCCGTCCATCTGGTCGGCAGCATCGGCCTCGACAGTGTCGCCGAGGTCTTCCGCACCACCGGCAAACTTCTGGGGCGCAGGCTGAAGCGCGTTCCCGATGGCGAGCCCGGACCACGGCGGCTGTGGGCGAGCTTTCAATATCCGCTGCTACGTTCGAGCCCTTACCTGCGGCCCGATCCAGGCGGCGCCTTGCGCAAGACATCCGGGTTTCCGCTGCTGAGCCTCGCCGAGGGCGTGAGCTCCGACGAAGTGTCGTTCGGCGAGCTTGGATATGCGCGGGAGGCGCGCGCCTCCTATCTCGATTTCTGCGCGGCACGCGACCGTGGCGAGCTTCCCGCTGATGCGCGCTTTCAGGTGTGCCTGCCGACGCCGATGGGCGTGATCTACGCCTTCTGCATCCCCAAAGACGTGCTTGCCGTCGAGCCGGCCTACGAGCGCGCGATGATGGCCGAGGTTGCGGCGCTCTGCGCCGGCATCCCGCACAAGGATCTCTCGATCCAGTGGGATTTCTGTCACGAGATGATCATCTGGGACGGCCAGCCGCAGGATATGTTCCCGCTTGTCGGCGCGTCGAAGCCGGAGATCCTCGCCCGGCTCGGCCGCATCTGCGCCGATATTCCAGCCGGTGTCGAGCTGGGCTTCCACCTTTGCTACGGCGACTTTGGCGCCCGTCACTTTGTCGAGCCGCGCGACGCCACCGCGATGGTGGAGGTGTGCAACGGCATCGCCGATACGATCCTCCGGCCGGTCGGATTCATTCACATTCCCGTTCCGATCAATCGCGATGACGAGGCTTTCTTCCAGCCGCTGACGGCGTTGCGGCTGCCGAAGGGCTGCGACTTCTATCTCGGGCTCGTGCATGCACGCGATGGCGTGGAGGGAACGCACCGGCGGATCGCCGTCGCCCGCAAGTTCGTTCCCAGCTTCGGCGTCGCAACCGAATGCGGCATAGCGCGTGCCCGCAAGCCCTCGCTGATCGTCGAGACCCTGCAGGTCTACGCCGACGCCAGCCGCGAGCCCGTTTGAGGCACTGGAACGATCTGACGTGCAAATCCGATTTGGGGAGGGTGAGGCGATGCGGTTCTATCATGTCTTTCTTGCATGCTTCATGGTCGCGACAGGGGCACAGGCGCAGACATCGAACTGGCCTGACAAGCCGGTCCGGATCGTCGTCTCGCAGCCAGCCGGCGCCGCGCCGGATGTGATCGCGCGGATGATCGCCGATTCAGTCAGCGCCTCGCTGAAGCAGCAGGTCTATGTCGAGAACAGACCGGGCGCCGCCAATATCGTCGGCTCGCAGGCAGTCGCGCGGGCGACACCCGATGGCTACACCTTCCTGTTCGCGACCACCGCCGCCATAGCCAGCAATCCCTTCACCTTCGCATCCCTTCCCTACGATCCGGAAAAAGATTTCACGCCGGTCGCAATGATCGCCAGGGGGCCATTCTTCCTGCTCGTCCATCCAAGCGTGAAGGCGAACAGTCTGAGCGAGCTGATCGCGCTCGATAAAGCCGATCCGGGAAAACTCTCGATCGCAACGGAAGGCCCGCGCAATTTCACCGGCATCCTTGCCGCCTGGATCAACAGGCTCGCGGGAACGCATATGGTCGAAGTGCCGTATCAGACGATCACGCAAGGCATTCAGGATGCGATCAGCGGCCGCGTTCAGGTGATCAACATTCCGATCGTCAACGCCGTGCCTTTCATTCAGTCGAAAGAGCTGAAGCCTCTCGCGGTCAGCTCGCTGCAGCCGATGCCGAAATTCGAAGACATTCCGCCAATCGCAGGAACCCTGGCCGGCGTTGATATGATCGGCTGGTTTGCGCTTGTCGCGCCGAGCGGAACGCCTGATGCCATCGTCCAGCGCATGAACCGCGAAGTCGACCGCGTGCTGACGACGCCGGCGATGAAGGAGCGGCTGCTCGGCTTCGGCTTCTTCACCGAAGGCGCCGAGACCACCAAAGCGACCGGCGATTATATCCGCTCACAGCGCGAGACCTGGGGCAAAGTCATCAAGACAATCGGGCTGGAGCCTTTGTAGCAATAGCAGATATCTGGAGCGCAAAATGTATCTCAAGGGAAGCTGGTACGTCGCCGCCTGGTCGAAAGACATCGGCCATTCGCTCAGCGTGCAGACCATTCTCCGCGAATCACTGATCCTGTTTCGCAAGAGCAATGGCGAGGTCGCGGCGCTGGAGAACCGCTGCGCACACCGGCATGTGCCGCTCGGTGCAGGCACGCTCGTCGGCGATGAGGTCGAATGCGCCTATCACGGGTTGCGCTATGACGGCACCGGCCAATGCACCCGCGTGCCCTCGCAGGACCGCATTCCCTCGCGGGCGAAAGTGCGCTCCTACCCGATCGTCGAGCGATACGGCTGGGTATGGATCTGGATGGGGCCGGCCGAGGCTGCCGATCCGGCAGCGATCCCGGATTTTTCCAAGCTGTCCGATCCGGCCTTCGCGGCGGCGGGCGGCACCAAGCTGGTGCGCGCGAATTATGAGCTGATCACCGACAATCTGATGGACCTCTCCCATGTCGGCTTCGTTCATCAGAAGACGATCGGCAATCAGGACATGGGCGAGAAAGGCACGATCAAGGTCGAGCGTTCGGACCACGGCGTGCGGGTCACGCGCTGGGTGATCGACGCTCCGCCGCCGCCGACCTATGTGCGGACCGGGATCATCAGCGCCGATCAGAATGTCGACCGCTGGCAGATCATCGATTTCGAGCCGCCAGGCTATGTGAACATCTATGTCGGCGGTGTCGCAACCCGCACCGGCGCGCCGGAGGGCAATCGCGTCGGCGGTCTCGGCCTGTGGATCATGAACGCGATGACGCCGCTGACCGAGTCCACGTCAAATTACTTCTGGGCGGTCGGCCGCGACTTTCACATCGACAAGCCGCAGGTGACGGAGTTCATGCGCGATGAAATCTCCCGCACCTTCGATGAAGATGCGCTTATCCTTGAGCTGCAGCAGAGCACGATGGACCTGTTCACGCATCCCCAGAGCGTCGACATTCTCGCCGATGCCGGCGGCGTGCAGGCGCGGCGGCTGCTGCGGTCGCTGGTGGAAGAAGAGAATGCTCTTGCCAGCCATCGGGCCAAATCCGCGCCGGAGCACGTCGCCTGACGTCCTATTTCTTCAAAGGCAGGCGCTGGCGCACCGGATCAGAACCGTCCCAGCCGACCGATGCTTTCTGAATCTGCGTGAACATGTCTTCGGTGACCGGAATCATTTCGATCACCTCGATCATGGCGCCGAAGATCGAGACGGTGTCGAAATAGCCGACCCGCGCGCCGCTCGGCACTTCGGCCTCGTAGACCAACTCGAAGCCCTGCGCCTTGTATTCGGCGATGCGCGCGCTGTAATCGATCGCCGAAACGCCGAAGTGGTGAAAGCCATAACCCCGCTTATCGACGATTTCCTTGTAGACGGACGGCACGTCGTTGAGCTGCTGGATCAGTTCGTATTGCATCGTGCCGGAGCAGCCCATGGCGATGGAAAGTTCAACGTCCGTCGGCTTGCCGCGATAGGTCTGGGTGGCGAAACGGCCGCCTTCGCGCAGGAACCATGGTCCCGCCTTCACCGTGCGCGTGAATTCGCGCATGGCGGCATGCACGTCCTTGACGATGAAAGCCGTCTGCACGACCCCGTCGAGGGGCTGTCCGAAATTCAGCAAGGCCATGCCAATCCTTCCATGATGCGGCGGACCTCAGCGCCGCCGATTGTTGCTATCTATCGGCCAAGGTAGGCGCGATGGCGCGGTGCTGGCAAGCGCCCGGCCGACGAAGCAATGGGAGATATGGGCGGCGTTCAATCCGCTTGCGAGGTGCGGGTTTTGCCCCACGCGCGGATGAGCGCGCGTTCCTCGTCGGTCATGCCGGTAAGATTGTTGGGCGGCATGGCCCGCGTGAAGCCGGCGAACATGCGGATCTCGTCGCGATAGCGCTCGATGAATTCCGGATGATCGAGCCGCACGCCTTTCGGCGCGGTCGAAATGCCTGGCCACACCGGCATTTGCGCATGGCACATGGCGCAGCGCGTGCTGATGACGTCGGCGACCTTCGCCGGCGATTTCGGTAGGCCGGCGATGGGATCGACCGGCTGCAGATCGGACAGGCCCATGATCTCGCGCCCACCGCTCGTCTGCGGCATGCTGATCCAGATCGCCGTCCAGATAGCAAGCGCCGCAACAAGCCATGCCCACCATTTATTGCCGCGTCCGGAGTGACGCTCATTGTAGAAATAGCGGACGACGGCGCCGGCGACGAGAACGAGGCCGACGACCACATAGGCATAGGGGCTCGAATAGGACAGTGGATAGTGTCCCGAGATCATCAGGAACAGCACCGGCAGGGTCAAATAGTTATTGTGCGTCGAGCGCTGCTTGCCGGTCTTGCCATAGGCTGGATTGGGCTGCTCGCCCTTGAGCAATGAGGCGATCACCTTGCGCTGGTTGGGGATGATGACGAGAAAGACGTTCGCCGTCATGATCGTCGCCATCAGCGCGCCGGTATGGATGAAAGCGCCGCGGGCCGAGAACACCTGCTGGAACAGAAACGCCATCACGATGATCAGCGCGAAGCCAACCGTCGCCAGCGCCACATCGCTTTTGGCGACAGCAGAGCGGCAGAGGAAATCATAGACGATCCAGCCGAGCGCCAATCCGCCCATGCCGTAAACAGCGGCCATGGCCGGCGAAATCTGCCGGATGGCGGGATCGATGAGATAAACGTCGGCGGAGAGGTAATAGACCCAGACCAGCAGGAAGAAACCGGAGATCCAGCTCGAATAGGCCTCCCACTTGTGCCACATCAGCTCTTCGGGCAGCGCTTCCGGCGCCACGAGATATTTGCGCACGTGATAGAAACCGCCGCCGTGAACCTCCCAGGCCTCGCCGCCCTTTTCGGCCGGATGTTCGGGGGTAGCCCGCAGGGCCGCATCGATATGCATGAAATAGAAGGACGAGCCGATCCAGGCGATGCCGGTAATAATATGCACCCAGCGCAGCAACATGCCGCCCCATTCCATCAAAATGCCGTCCATAACGTCCCCGCGATCGCGAAAGCCAAGCCCACTGGCGTTACTTTAAGCAAGAAGCCTGCCTTGCGATAGAATGAGAAAATCGCAATAATTTTCAAAATTTATCGGATAATAACAGGACCAGATCGAAACCGATGGCGACGCTCGAAAACATCAATGTGTTTATACGCTCGGTCGAGGGCGGATCGTTTTCCGCCGCCGGCCGCAGCATCGGCCTGTCGGCTGCCGTGGTCAGCCACCGCATCAAGATGCTGGAGCGTCACCTCGGCTGCCGGCTGTTCCACCGCACGACACGGCAGATGCGGCTCACCGAACAGGGTGGTGTGTTCTACGAGCGTTGCATCGAAATCCGCGAGGCGGTGGAACGCGCCGAAAGCAGTGTCGCCGACATGGGCGCCGCGCCGCGGGGCTCGCTGAAGATCACCGCGCCGCTGGGGCTTGGCCGCCGCGTGGTAACTCCGGCGATCATCGACTTCCGGGCCGCCTATCCGCTGATCGATGTGCGGCTGCGGCTGTCGGACTATCTCATCGACGTGCTGATGGAATCCGTCGATATCGCGCTGCGCATGGCGGTGATGGAGGATTCGTCGCTGACCATGCGCAAGATCGCCGATGTGGACCGGGTGCTCGTCGCCTCGCCCGCCTATCTGGCGCGGCGCGGCAGGCCGAAGCAGATCGGCGATCTGTTCGATCACGAATGCCTGCTGTTGCGCTTTCCCGGCAGCCAGCAGGTGCGCTGGTCATTGATGGAGAACGGACAGGAGCGGCAATTGCCCGTGTCAGGGTCCGCCGACGCGGACGACGGCGATGTGCTGACCCAATGGGCCGTGGGTGGCCTCGGCATTGCGCTCAAGCCGGTGTTCGAAGTAGCGGAGCATCTGCGCTCCGGCGCGCTCGAGGCGATCCTCGAGGAATGCCCGCCGGTGCCGGTCGCTCTCGGCCTGCTCTACCCCTATCCGCGCGCAATGCCGAGCAAGGTGCGTGCCTTCGCCGACATGGTGATCCCGCTGACCCGGGCGCATATCCAGCAACAAATGGCCCTGACGCCGAAGTGAGCAGGAACGCGGCCGGCTGGCCAGACGATTGGGCAAAGTCCTGCGAAATGAGGCGATTACCGCTTTCGCCCCAGAGCACTTTCAAACATATTTTGCAAATCTGACGATTTCCTTGTTGTAGCATCGAGCCGGACAGGAGCTGACCGAATGGGCGGACTTTCAACCCACATTCTCGATACGCATTCCGGGGTGCCCGCCAAAGGGGTAAGGATTGACCTGCTCTGGATTCAGGAGACCGGCGCCGTCCAGGTCCTAGGCCGGTATGTCACCAATGAAGACGGGCGTACCGATGCGCCCCTGCTCTCCGGGCCGGACTTCCGCACCGGCACCTTCGAACTGCGTTTCCATATGGGCGATTATTTCCGCGAGCGCGGCATAGCGCTCGACGATCCGCCGTTTCTCGACATCATTCCCGTTCGCTTCGGCGTCGTGCGAAAAGACGGGCATTATCACGTGCCGCTGCTCGCCTCGCCCTGGGCCTATTCAACCTATCGAGGGTCGTGATGGCAGACTATCCCCGCGACATGGTCGGCTATGGCGACGCGCTTCCGCATGCGCGCTGGCCCAATGGCGCGCGCATCGCGCTGCAGTTCGTCATCAATTACGAGGAAGGCGGCGAGAACAACATCCTGCATGGCGACGCGGCCTCCGAGGCCTTCCTGTCGGAAATCGTCGGTGCGGCACCGTGGCCCGGCCAGCGCCATATGAACATGGAATCGATCTACGAATATGGATCGCGCGCCGGCTTCTGGCGGCTGCATCGCATGTTTACCCGCCGGCAGATGCCGGTCACGGTATTCGGCGTCGCGACCGCCCTCGCACGCAATCCGCAAGCCGTCGCCGCCATGAAGAGGGCCGGCTGGGAGATCGCCTCACACGGGTTGAAATGGATCGACTACAAGGATGTCGACGCAGCAACCGAGCGTGCACACATCGCGGAAGCGGTGCGCCTGCACACCGAAGTCACAGGCGAACGGCCGCTTGGCTTCTATCAGGGCCGCTCGTCAGAGCAGTCGATGCCGCTGGCGGCGGAGGAAGGCGGCTTTCTTTACCTCGCCGATTCCTATGCCGACGACCTGCCCTATTGGGTCGACCTGCACGGCAAGCAGCAACTCATCGTGCCCTATACGCTCGACGCCAACGACATGCGCTTCGCCACGCCGCAGGGTTTCAACAGCGGCGACCAGTTCTTCGCCTATCTCAAGGATTCCTTCGACTGTCTTTATGAAGAAGGCACTGAGCGGCCAAAAATGCTGTCGATCGGCCTGCACTGCCGGCTTATCGGCAGGCCGGGACGCGCGGCGGCGCTCGCCCGCTTTCTCGACTATGTCAAAAGCCGCGATCTTGCCTGGGTGGCGCGCCGCCTCGACATTGCAAAGCACTGGATCAAGCAGCATCCGCCGCAAACGGGCTATAAGCCAAGCCGTATGTCGGCGCCGCTGTTTCGCGAAGCGTTCGGCGATATTTTCGAACATACGCCGCAGATCGCAGACGCCACTTACAGAAAAGGCCTCAATGCCAGCCACGATACGGCCGGCGGTCTGCATGCGGCGCTTGTCGCGACCATGCGCGAAATGACGCCGGCGCAGCAGCTCGATCTCATCCGAGCCCATCCCGATCTCGCCGGACGGCTTGCGCTGGCCAAACAATTGACCGACGATTCGACCAAAGAACAGGGGTCCGCTGGCCTCGATCGTTTGAGCGCCGATGAACTCAAGCGCTTCACCGCCATTAACAATGCTTACAGAGAGCGTTTCGGCTTTCCCTTCATCATGGCGGTGAAGGGTGCGACGAAAGACCAGATTCTGGCAGGCTTCGAGAACCGCGTCGGCAACAGCGTCGAGACGGAAACGGCCGAGGCGCTGAAGCAGATCGAACGCATTGCCCTTTTGCGGTTGAACGACAGGCTGCCGCAATGATCAGCGCTGCGCCGGCGCAACAGATGCAGGGCGAAGCGCTGGCAGCGCGCATCGAAGTGCTGGCGCAGTTCAGCTCTGAGCCCGATGCGCTGACCCGCCTGACCCTGACGCCGGCGCATCGCGACGCTGCCGATCTCGTCGTCGGCTGGATGGCGCAGGCCGGCATGGATGTGCATATCGATGCGCTTGCGACCGTCGTTGGCAGATACGAGGGAACAGATCCCGCCGGCAAGACATTGCTCATCGGCTCGCATATCGACACGGTACGCAATGCCGGCAAATACGACGGCAATTTCGGTGTCATCGCAGCCATTGCCGCTGTCGACCGGTTGAACCGCGAAAGCACCAAACTGCCGTTCGCCATCGAAATTCTGGCCTACGGCGACGAAGAAGGCGTGCGCTATCCGTCAACCCTGACGGGCTCGCGCGCCGTGGCAGGAACATTCGAACAGGCAGCGCTCGACGACAAGGATGCGGACGGCGTGTCGCGGCGCGAGGCGCTGGCCCGCTTCGGCATCGATCCCGCCTATGCTGCCACGCAGGCGCGCGATCCGGCGCGGGTTCTCGCCTATGTGGAAGTGCATATCGAGCAAGGCCCGGTGCTCGAAGCGCAAGGCTTTCCCGTCGGCATCGTCACTGCCATCAATGGCGCCACGCGCGGGGCCATCACGGTCACCGGCAGGAGCGGCCATGCGGGCACGCAGCCGATGAGCATGCGCAGCGATGCCCTGACGGCAGCCGCTGAAATGATCCTCGCCATCGAGCGCATCGGCCGCAGCACGCGCGGGCTTGTGGCGACCGTCGGGCGCATCGAAACGCCGCGCGGTGCGGTGAACATCGTTCCGGGCGCCGTGGCCATGTCGCTCGATGTGCGCAGCCCTTCCGACGACGAGCGCCGTGAGGCCGTCGAGCGGATCGAGACGGAGATCGCCGCCATTGCCGCGCGCCGCGGCGTCTCGGCAAAGTTCGCCTGCTCGCACGACATGCCGGCCGCCCCGTGCGATGCCTCACTGATGGATGCGCTGGAGCAGAGTTTCCTGCATCTCGGGTTTACGCCCTATCGTCTTGCGAGCGGCGCCGGCCATGACGCCATGTCCTTTCGCGGCCGCATCCCCATCGCCATGATTTTTGCGCGCTGCAAGGCCGGCGTGAGCCATAATCCGGCCGAATACGCCTCGCCGGGCGATATGGAAGCTGCAACGGCGGTACTTTACGATTTCATTCGGATGTTATCGAGAGAGCGCTGAGCGAAAGCGCACAGCCCGAAAGGTGATTGCTGAGATAAGCGATTGCCGGTGCGATGGAACAATCATCCTATATCGCTGCGGACTATGGCGGCAGGAGATGCGCTTGGAATTGAAAGTGATGCTGGTCGGCATCGCCTGCGCCTTCTCGGGGCTCATTGCGACGGCAACCATTGTCAAATGGTGGCAAGTCAGGGCTGCGAGCCATTGGCTGCCGACGCCGGGAAAGATCGTATCCGCGCGGGTCGTCGCCCGCGCGGTCGAGAGTATGTCAGGCGATTCACAAACGCAGGGCGGGAGCGAAATCCGTAACTTTCCGGAGATTGAATTCGACTATGAAGTGAACGGCAAGAAATTTCACGGTACGCGATATAGTATCCAGGAAAACCTTGGCAACTTCGAGATACCGGAGACCATGGCGCGCTTTCCGAAGGGCGCTAAAGTAACCGTCTTCTACGATCCCCAAGATCCGGGCAAGGCCGTTATCGAACGGAGCATGCCGGAGGGCGCTTTTAAGTTCATGATCTATCTCTCCGCCGGGATGTTGATCGGATCGATTGCTTTGATCCTGATCGTCAGCGACGGCCTGCGAGCGGTGACGCCATACCTGCCACAGTCAAAGAATGCCGGCGCCGCCGCGTTTCTAACGACTATGGGTCTTGTCACCCTCCGCATGGTGTTCGTGCTAAAGGGTATGGCCGATGCGGCGATGACCTGGCCGAGCGTTAAGGGAACGATTGGAGAATCGGGCATCGAGACGTTGCAGACCCGCAGTTCTACCAGCATCAATTATGGACCGTGGCGCACGGTTTTCCGCTCCAGGATCAACTATACTTATAACGTCGCCGGGCAGCCCTATACGGCAGACCGTGTCGCCTTCGGTGCGATCGTTACGTCTTCGCTTCCCTCGCTGGTGAGCGGACGGGCACAGCGCTATCCACTGAACGGCAAAGTCGATGTGTACTACGACCCCGCCAATCCAGCCTCGGCAGTGTTGGAGCGCAGGGTCCGCTGCATGTGGATTCTCTGGACCACTATCGTCCTGTTCCTTGGTGGTGCCGCGATGCTGGTTGGTTTGGTCTAGGGTCGGACGATGCGCCCCCATCCGGCCGTTGCTGCGCAACGGCCACCTACTTCAGCAAAAGGGAGAAGGGTTCAAGGCTGACGCAGCTTGAGGAGCTTGATCGCGTTTTCCTTGAGGATCAGCGGGCGCACGTCGGGCTTGATGTCGATGGCTTCGAAATCCTTCAGCCAGCGGTCCGGGGTGATGGCGGGAAAATCCGACCCGAACAGAACTTTGTCCTTCAGCAGCGAGTTGGCGTAGCGCACCAGGATCGGCGGGAAATATTTCGGCGACCAGCCGGACAGGTCGATATAGACGTTGGGCTTGTGCTGGGCGACGGCCAGCGCCTCCTCCTGCCAGGGAAAGGAGGGATGCGCCATGATGATGGGCATGTCGGGAAAGTCGACAGCGACACTGTCGAGATACATGGGATTGGAATATTCGAGCTTGATCCCATAGCCGCCGCGCATGCCCGAGCCGACGCCGGTCTGACCGGTGTGGAACAGGGCCGGCTTGCCGCTCTCGGCAATCGCCTCATAGAGCGGGTAGCACATGCGGTCGTTGGGGTAGAACGCTTGTACCGAAGGGTGAAACTTGAACCCCTGCACGCCGAAATCTTCCACCAAGCGACGCGCCTCCCTGGCGCCGAGCTTGCCCTTGTGCGGATCGATGGAGGCGAAGGGGATCATGATGTCGGAATTCTCGTTGGCGAGCCGGGCGACCTCCTCGTTGGGGTAGCGGCGATGGCCAAGGTGATGTTCGCTGTCGACATGGAAGATGACGACGCCGATTTTCCGCTCGCGGTAATATTGCGCGATTTCGGGAATGGTCGGCTGCTCGAACTCCTTCTTGAAATAGGTCTTCATGCCCTCCTGCAGCTCGCGCGAATCCAGCCAGGAATCACAGCCGCACGGCCCCTCGGCATGGGTATGGATGTCGATGGCCACCAGATTGTCGATATCGAGCATTAAAAGAGCCTTTGGAATCAAATAGGTCCGCAATTGCGACGGGTGGCCATATTAGCCGCTGCATGGCGCGATGCAATGGACCGAAGGTAGGGTCAGGCGGCCAGGGACGGCGCTGTATTGGGCACGATCGGGTCCTTCGGCATGCCCTCCCGGGACACTTCGAGCTGCTCGACATTCATGATCGGCAGCACTTCGCCCAACCACAGCGCGTTGACGAGATGGTCGCGGCGCGGCTGCCGCGTGTCCGGATGCACCAGAACGGTCAGGCCGGCGCGATTGAGCATGAGCCACGGCACGAAGCTCGCAAAGGTCTCGACCTCGAAAGCCACCTGGTACATCGGCCTTGCATGGGGACCGACAAGACGGTCGTGCCAGCGGCCGAGCTGGACGGTGAAACGCTCGGCGATCTGCGCGCGCAGGGTTTCGGCAACGGCGCGCTCCTGCGCGTCCTTGAAATAGATGTGGGCGTGGTAGCCGACGATCTTTTCGAGCGGCACGGGCATGGCGGGAACTCTCTGCGTTGGTTTGCCCGCAGGTTAGTCCAATCGATTGCCGTTCGCTACCCTCATCCGACCCTTGCGCAGCAGGGGTCGGACGAAGGCTTGGCCTCAGTGCGCCGGCAGCAGTTCCTCGATCGCCGTGGTTGCCGACACCACATCGAACGGTCGCATCCAGGTACGATAGACGAGGCGCTCATATTTCGTCTCGTCATAAGGCGTCGCCGAATGCAGAGTACCGACGTCGTTCCAGATGAGCACGTCCTTGTCCTGCCACTTGTGACGATAGACGAACTGCTCCTGGACGGTATACGCGATCAACTCCTTGATCAGCGCCCAGCCGTCTTCCTGCGACATGCCCTGGACGCTTTTGGTCGAGCCGTTGGTGATGAAGAAGGACTTGCGCCCATCCACGGCGCTTTTGACCACGACCGGATGAATGACATCCTGCATCTTCGCCAGTTCTTCCGGCGACAGGGCGGCGCGGTTGTATTTCTGAATGAGATGTCCGCGGTTGTGAACGACGTTCAGCTTTTCAAGTTCACGCTGGCGTTCGAGCGGCAGGGACTCGAATGCTGCAGCGGCGTCGGCGATCAGCGTGTCGCTGCCTTCGGGCGGACACTCGATGCCGTACAGCATCGTCGTCAGGCCCAGCTTGGCATAGGTCGTCCCATCCGTATGCCAGTTGCGGCCGGCATCGGGCGTGCCGATATATTTGCCGTCCACTTTCTTGTTCGACAGGATCGAGATGCCCGGATACTTGGGATGAGGGCCCGTATACTGCTGCGCGCTGACCTTGCCCAGGCGGCCTGATACGTCCAGCACCTGCTCGTCGCTTAAGGTCTGGTTGCGGACCACGACGACCGCCGTCCTGCGGCAGATGTCGTCAAAGGCGAGAAGCTCATCCTTCGAGGCGGTCGGAAGATCGATATCCAGAATTTCGATTGCAAAACTTGGCTTTAGCCAGCGTGTCCGGAGCAGGGTCGTGCCTGCTTCCATCGTGCTCGTCGCCATCGGTGTCTCCTCATCATGCGGCTGGTCATGAGCTGCAAAGTCAAGCTCCGCGCGGCGCGAAGCCATCGCTCAAATGCAAGCAATCATTGCGCCAGACGATATAACGGGCACGGCAGCGACGGCATGTACCGCCCATGTCGCACAAGTGCCTGCAATTGAAGGTTTGGCGGCGTGACGGCACAGGCAGTCGAAGCGTCAAGCGATGTAAGAAAACGAAAAGCCACGCACGTTTTCGAAGCAGTCCGCCGCACAAATGGGCAGATTCAGCCAACCCTGAGCGTGCCGCGCCCAAAGCGACGCCATCGCGTAGGGTTAGCCGTGAATAGACCCGCCTCCATGCTGGCGCGCCATTTGCTTTGTTCGTTGCACGCTTAATCGGCCTGCGCGCCGCAACACGGCCGGCGGGCCAATCAAAGAGGTCAAGCTGTGCTTTTGACTCAGGAACCGATGTTACGCCGCTTCTGGCATTGCCTCTTCCCGATGTCCGACCTTGGGGATACGCCGCGCCCGTTCCGCCTGCTGGGCGAAAACATCGTCGTTTGGAAGGACGCCGAGGGTGCTCCCCATGCAGTGCAGGACCGCTGCCCGCACAAAACCGCCAAACTGTCCCTCGGCTATCTCCAGAATGGCGATATCATTTGTCCCTATCACGGCTGGGCTTTCGACGGCGATGGCTTGTGCACCTTGATCCCACAGGAGCTGGCGCCGCGCGAGCGCAGGGTGCATGTCCGCGCCTATCATTGCGCCGAGCGCTATGGCCAGGTCTGGGTCTGCCTCGACGAGCCGGCGCTGGATATTCCCGAGGTCGAGCCGTTCAACGATCCCTCGTTCCGTCAGGTGTTCGAATTTTCCGAGGACTGGGCCTGCTCGCCGCTGCGCATCATGGAGAACGAGTTCGACGCAGCGCATCTGTCCTTCGTCCACGCGACGAGCTTCGGCAATACCGATCCTATCCCCGCCCTGCCCGCGATCGAGGTTCTCGACGACGGTTTCATCGCCCGCAGCCAGCCGGCGGTGCGCAATCCCGAAAGCATGCGCAGCGCGATCCACATGACCAGCGCGACGACCGTCCGCACCACCACCGGCCGCTATTACGTGCCGTTCTTCCGCGTCACCGAGATCGCCTATCCGAACGGGCTGAAGAACATTCTGGTGACGGCGCTGACGCCGATCGACGACCGCAACACGCGCTTCAACCAGTTCGTGCTGCGCAACGATACGGAAGAACAGGTCTCGACGGCGCAGGTCATCGCCTTCGACCGCAAAGTGACCCTGGAAGACAAGCTCATCCTTGAATCGACGGACCCGGACGTGCCGCTCGACGCCAGCGAAGACGATGAGGAGCATATGGCGAGCGACCGCCCTGGGCTGCTGATGCGCAAGAAGATACGGGCGTTCTGCGACGAGTTGCGGAAGGCGGGCGACCTCGGCGCACTCTTAGAGGTGCGCCTCGCCGGCGAATAGCCATTCTGAAACCGCCCTGCCGGGCGCCGCCTTTAATCGGAGTTGAGCATGACACATCGCAAGACGCAGCTATTGACCAGACGCAGCGCGATGATCGGATCGGCAGCCGTTATCGGCATGCCGTGGATCGCTCGCGCCCAGGCCCTGCCGAAAGTGCGGTTCACCGCCGGCTGGGCCTTCCAGGGCAACCAGTCCTATATGCTGCGCGCGCAGAAGATGGGCTATTTCCGGGAAGCCGGTGTCGATGTGGCGGTCTCGCGCGGCTTCGGCTCAGGCCGGGTTCCCGTCGACATTGCCGGCGGCGTCTTCGATCTCGGCACCGGCGAGATGAGTGCGACGCTCAAATTCATGGCTGAAAATCCGGACTCCGACCTGGTGATCGTGTCGATTCTGGAAGACACCAACCAGGTGGCGATGACGGTCCGCGCCGACGGCCCGATCAAGACGCCGAAAGACATCGAAGGCGGCACGCTTGCAGCGCCGGAGTCCGATGTCGGGCGGCAGTTGTTTCCGGCCTTTGCCCGCGTGGCTGGAATCGATATCAGCAAGATCACCTGGATTTCGGTGTCACCGGAACTGCGCGAACCCATGCTCGTGCAAAAGCGCGCCACCGGCGTCACCGGCAATGCGTCGAGCACCGCCTTGAGCCTGAAGCGCTTGGGGATCGACCTGCCCCAGCAGCGCATCTTCTTCTATCGCGACTCCGGGCTCGATCTTTATTCGAACTGCTACGTGGCCTCACGCAAATTCGCTGAGAAGAACCCCGCCGCCCTGAAAGCCGCGCTGACCGGGCTGTTCCGCGCCTACGTCGACTATTACCGCGACGCGACGGACTCGCTGAAGGTCCTCATGGAGGTCGAACCGCTGACCGATCTCGCCATCGAGACCGAACGGGTGGCCTACCTGAAGCAGATCCTGCCGATGGGCAAGGCGATGAAGGAACAGGGCATTTCCACCGTCGATCCGGCGCGGCTGGAATTGTGCATCCGCACCATCGAAGAGGCCTACGGCCTGCCCAAGCGGCTGACGAAAGAGCGCGTCTACACGGACGCCTACCTGCCGGCGCAAAACATACGCATGGTCTGAATCGGACGGACCAAGAATGAGATGATGCAAGGATGAGACGATGAAGGAACGGCCTTTCGTCGAAATCGACCGCGTGTGGATGCGCTACAACGGGACCGGCGGCACCCTGGCGCTGCGCAATGCCTCGCTTACCGTCGAGCGCGAAGAGTTTGTCGCAGTCGTCGGCCCGTCGGGTTGCGGAAAATCGACGCTGATGCGCCTGGTGACCGGCCTGTGGCCGGCCAGTTCCGGATCAGTCATCGTTGCCGGCAAGGAGGTCGACCGGCCGCTGTCGATCGCCGGCATGGCGTTCCAGAACCCCACCCTGCTGCCGTGGCGCAGCATTCTCAACAACGTCATGCTGCCGTTCGAAGTGGTGGAGCCGCATGCCGGACGGCTGCGGCGCGACCGGGCTTCCTATGAAAAGCAATGTCTGGAGCTTCTCGAACTGGTGGGGCTGAAGGGCTTTGAGGCGAAGAACCCCTGGCAATTGTCGGGCGGCATGCAGCAGCGCGCTTCGCTTTGCCGCGCGCTCATCCATCAGCCGCAATTGCTGATGCTCGACGAACCCTTCGCGGCGCTCGACGTCTTCACCCGCGAGGATCTGTGGAGCGTGCTGCAGAATCTGTGGATGGTGCGCAAGCCGACCGTGATCCTCGTCACTCATGACCTGCGCGAAGCGGCATTCCTGGCGGATCGTATTCTTGTGATGACGTCGCGACCGGGCCGCATCATGATCGAACGCAAGGTTGAACTGCCGCGTCCGCGCACGACCGAGATGACCTATACGCCGTATTTCCAGGATCTGGTTCAAGACCTGCGCGGGCATATCGACCGGGCGCGGCAGGGCGAGGAGATGGCGCATGCACACTGAGGCAGCCGCGACCTTCGCCGGCAACATCCCCGGCGGCCAGTCCGCCAGGACCGACGATCCGATGCAGGACGAGGATTTCGCCCGCGACGCAGCCATTGTCGCTGCCGCGGTCCGCAGGAAGCGGCTGATGCGCGTCCTGCCCTGGCTCGTCATCGCCGGGATGGTCGTGCTGTGGGAAATTGTGGTGCGCGTCTTCGATATTCCCGAATTCGTGCTGCCGGCGCCAAGCGTCGTAGCACAGAGCATTTCGAAATGGTGGAACCCCATCATCATGAATGCGGGACAGACGCTGAAGACGACTCTGGTCGGCTTTCTGATGGCTAATCTGCTGGGCCTGACCCTGGGCGTGATCGTCGGCTCGTCAACGCTGGTCTACCACGGACTCTATCCGCTGCTGATCGCCTTCAACAGCATTCCGAAAGTCGCGGTGGTGCCGATCCTCGTGATCTGGTTCGGCATCGGCACGGCGCCGGCGATCATCACGGCATTCCTGATCAGCTTCTTTCCGATCACCGTCAACGTGGCGGCGGGCATCGCTACCGTCGAGCCGGAACTGCGCGACGTACTCCGGGCCCTGGGCGCGCATCCGTTGAAAATCGTCCGCAAGGTCGGTTTGCCGCGCGCCATGCCGTATTATTTCGCCAGCCTGAAGATCGCGATCACGTCGTCCTTCCTCGGCAGCATTCTGGCGGAAACCGTTGCGGGACAGAGCGGAATCGGCCATCTGATGATCGTCGCGTCAAGCCGTTTCGAAGTGCCGCTGGTCTTCGCGGGCCTCGTGGTGACGGCAGCCATGAGCGTGACGATGTATACGATCGCGACCCTGATCGAGACGCGCACGATCGGCTGGGCGATGCGCAGCCAGGGGGATATGGCGGGCGGCGTCTGAGACCCGAAGCTCTCGTCCACTCCTCGCGATGCGAGGGCCACCTTCTCGCGCAAACAAACGGAAGAAGGAAGAATGCTAAGCCCGCTGAGCCCGTGTCGCAGATAGATCTTGAACCACATCGTCGCGAACGTCGCCATGCGTCAAGCTGCGAAAGCTGGCAATGTCGGCGGGGCGCGCCACAAAATAGCCCTGCACTTCCTTGCATTCCTCGTCTCGCAGAAACTGCATCTCCGCGCTGGTCTCGACCCCTTCGGCCAGAACCGGCAGACCAAGCCCACGGCCCAAACCCAACACGGCCCTGACAATTGTCGCCGACTGACCGTTGGAATTGACCGCCCTGACGAATGAACCGTCGATCTTGATCTTATCGAACGGAAAAGCGCGGAGGTTCGAAAGAGACGAATAGCCGGTGCCAAAATCATCCATGGCAATGTGAACACCGAGTGTTTTGATCAACCGCAGCGCCGCCAATGCCCGGTTGAAGTCGCGCACCAGCGCCGTTTCCGTAATCTCGAGTTCCAGCCGGCGCGCGGGTAAACCCGTATCGAGCAAGATCTGATGCACCTCGCTGACAAAATTCGTATTGTATAGCTGTACCGCCGAAACATTAACGGCAACCATCAACGGCTTGGTCCAGGTTGCCGCCTCGCGGCAAGCCGTTCGAAGGACCCAGGCTCCGATGTCTATGATTGCATCGCTTTCTTCGGCGATTGGAATAAAAACGTCGGGAGATATCTCGCCGCGCAACGGATGCCTCCAACGCAGCAGGGCCTCGAAGCCGATGATCGTGCCATTCTGGATATCTTTCTGAGGCTGGAAGACCAACCGTAACTCGTCGCGAGCGATCGCGTGACGCAGATCGTGTTCAATCATTCGACGCTCGCGGACTTCCGCACCCATCCTGGCCTCAAAGAAGCGATAGGTGTTGCGGCCTTCGGCCTTGGCCCGATAGAGCGCCGTATCGGCATGAATAAGAAGCGTCTGGCGATCCACCGCATCGTCGGGATAAAGTGCGATGCCGATGCTCGTCGAAATACTGTTGGTCTCTGGCGCGTCGCTCTTAACGCGCAACGCCTTCAGCACAGCCTCAGCCAGCCGACTGGCCATAGCCGGATTTGTAATTTCGGGCACGAGAATGGCGAATTCATCTCCACCCAGACGCGCCATCACCTGGCGACCCGTCAACACCGCCGTAACGCGCGACGCGACGGTTTGAAGGACGTTGTCGCCCGCCGCATGGCCGAACAGATCGTTCACTTCCTTAAACCTGTCGAGATCGAGACAGAGCACTGCAAAACTTTCACCAGCGTTCAACGTGGCGATTTCCTGGTCGATCCGGGCATTGAAATAGCCGCGATTGGGAAGCGATGTCAGCGGATCATGATGCGCAAGATAGTGGATATGCTCCTCCGCCTCCTTACGCGCCTGCAGGTCGCGAACCGCTATGACATGGTGCGGTCTTCCCGCAAAAATGATGGGCCTCAAGATCAACTCGACAGGAGTCGTCGAACCATCAAGCTGCTGCAGGTTGGTTTCAACCAACTGATTTGAACTAGACAACAGCTTCAAACGCGCGACCTTGTCCGGAAAACAGCTTTCAAGCCGTGCGCCAACGAGATCGGCGGCTGATAATCCGGTCAGATGAGCAAAACTGGTATTGACGGAAACAATAATTTCTCCGTCGCAGACCAGAAGACCTTCCACAGACGCATTGGCGAGATCGCGCATATGGTCAGTTTCAAGTTCGGACCGACGCTTGTCACGGATATCGAGTACGACACCAGCCAGCGCCAGCCCGATAATGGCGAAACTTGCGAGCGCTACGCCGACGGCCAGCCATCCAGCCGGCAGCGCCGATCGCGAAACCACGATGGTCGGATCGGGGGTAATTGATACCGCTCCCATAGCCGTGAAGTGGTGACTGCAAATGGCAAGCGTCAAAAGAACCGCGCCGCCGATCTTCCACTTTTCTTCCTTGCCGTGAAGACCGGCTGGAAGCGCAATCGCGCCGAGCACTCCGCCAAACACGATCGACGCAACAACGAGAGCGGGATCCCATGAGATGGTTCCCTCGATCTCAAACGCAGCCATGCCGATATAGTGCATCGCCGCAATACCGCCCGCAACGATGGCGCCGCCAACCCATTGCGCATGCCGCCAATTTGGCACCACCGCCACCGCGAGGCCTATGCCGGTGAGCAGAATTGCCGCGACAAGCGACGACATGGTCAGAAGAATATTATAGCCGCTCGGGATTCCTGGCGTGAATGCCAGCATAGCGATGAAGTGCGTTGCCCAGATACCAAACCCGGTCGATATGGCGGACACGGCGAGCCAGATATCGCGTGTCTGGCCACTCGATTTTTGAGCATGGCGTAACAAGTTGATCGCCGCGTACGAAGCCAAGGCGCAAACCACGGCCGCCAGGCCGACAAGTTTCAAATCGTGAGCATCGGCAATGCAACTATAGACTTTCAACATGCTGGGCCTCGAATGCCACGGCACGGGAGTGGCTTGAAATATTAGAAAAAAATTACGTAAAGAGTCGTAAATTCATTCATTCGGACTGCTCAAGTATCTCGATTTAACGGCGTTGGCCGCACTCAAAATGGCGGACGCGTGACTTGAATTGACAACAACAACAGCACCGTACGCTGGCGCTATTTTCACTACGCGTGAAGCTCGCTAGGTTAAAATAAACCACGCCATTGCCATTCAAAACCGGCTTCGATAACCTCAGGCATCATGGCCGATCACCACGCGCCGCGCCCAGTCCATCGCGGCGGGCGGAACGGCGTTGCGCTCGAACGTCCAGTCCTGCGGCACGGTGGCGTCGAGCGCCATTTTCGTCGAGACGCCATCGTGCGAGGACGGATCGAGGCGGTTGCAAAATGCGTCGGGCACCATGAACATGTCCCTGTTCGCCTGGAACCGCGTCGCCAGGGCCCAGAGCACTTCGCCCTCGTCGAACACGTTCACATCGTCGTCCACGGCGACGGCGAGTTTGAGATAAGGATCGAGGCCGAGCAGCAGCATCAGCGCCTGTCGCGCCTGGCCTTGCGCCGTCTGCTTCATCGACAGATAGGCATGAAAATGCGTGCCCGACTTCGGATAGTTGAGCGCATGAAGACCTGGCACCATTTCCTTCAGCCGCAGATAGACATGGGCCTCCCTGGCGCTGCGGCCGAGCAGCAGATGTTCGGCTGCATAGCCTGGGATGATGTCGTGAAAGATCGGCCTCGCACGTGACGTAATGGCTTTCACGACAAAGACATTGCGGGTCGAACGGTCGGTCGAATAGCCGGTGTATTCACCGTAAGGACCCTCGTCCTCCTGCACATCGGCAAGGATCTCGCCCTCGATCACATATTCGGCTTCGGCAGGAACCTCGACATCGATCGTCCTGCATCTGGTCAGCAGCACGGGCCGGCCGAGCAGTGCGCCGGCGACCTCGAATTCATCGACATCCTTGGCGACCTTCGCGGCGGCGGCGAGATTGATCGCCGGGTGAACGCCGATGACGACGGCAACCTCCAGATTGCGGCCGAGTTGTTTCGCCCGCTGCAGATGCTCCCAGATATGGCCGCGCGAATGCAGGCTGGCGCCGAAGCGGCGCGGGCCCTTGAGCTGCAGCCGCTGGTAGCTGAGATTGCGCACGCCGGAGTCGGGGTCCTTGCAGACCAGGATGCCGGAGCCGATGTAGCGTCCGGCATCTTTCTCGAAATGGCGGCTGATCGGCAGCGCCCCCGCATCTACGGCCCCACCTTCGAGAACCACGTCGTGCACCGGGCCGTCGTCGACGACAAGCGCCGGCGTCAGACGCCCCTGCGCCCGCGTCCACGCCTCGTTGAAGCCGCCGGGTGCGGCGCCGACCATGGCCGCGATCCGATCGCGGCAGCCGAACACATTGGTGACCACAGGCCCGGCAAAACCTTTCGGCTGTTCGAGGATGACGACCGGCGCGCGCCCTGACTTTTCCAGTTCGAGCACGAGCGCCGACGGGTTGAAATCGAGATCGACAGGCTCCGCAATACGCAGGACATCGCTTTCCGGCAGCGCGGCCAGCCAGGTGCGCAGCGAGGGTTCGCCCGTCGCGCTGAGCGTCTTCATATGCTGCATTCTTTTCTCCCAACCGCTCGCGCCGAACCGCACCTATAAACCTTTATCCGGTCTATACCCCACCGTGCGTCCGTTCGGCGAGCGTCAACCTATTCCCCAGAAATGGACCATGAGCGGCGCGGCGGGCAAATGTCCCTGGCCGTCCGCCTGCCAGTCGGCCGCGTTGACCGTGCGATCGCCGGCCTTCGGCCCAGCGCTGCGAGGCCGGCCAAGCCCGCGTCTCGGCGGGAACAGCCTGGAGAGGTCCAATCGCCTGCGCCAGGAACTTTCCTGAAAAGAACCGACTTGAAATCTTTTCATGCTCGTCGCCTTTCCAGCGGTCAATGTCTGCCCGATCTGGCGAGCATTTTTCAGGCCAGTTTTGAAGATGGCCGCGATGCATCGCCGGGCCGCGCTACTACACGCATAAAGGCAACGGTCCGCTGCCAAATCGGCGTTTGACAGCAACGCTCGCGCGAACGCTACTTTAGTCCAGATCAAAACAGGCGAGGCCTAGCAGGCGAGGCAATGGCAGCTTTCATCGTGCGGCGGATTGGCGAAGGCCTTGCGACCATCCTGGTCGTCGCGCTGATCGCCTTTGCATTGTTCCGCTACGTCGGCGATCCGGTCATGAGCATCGCCGGCCCCGATGCCACCCAGAGCGACCGCGACGAATTACGTGAGCAGTTGGGCCTCAACGATGCCGTGCCGGTGCAGTTCATCCGCTTCGTCGCGCACGCGGCACAGGGCGATTTCGGCTTTTCCTATCGCTCCGCCCGCCCGGTGTCCGGGCTCCTTGCAGAGCGGCTTCCCGCCACGATCGAGCTGGTCGCGGTAGGCGCGACGCTGTCCCTGCTGCTGGGCACCGGCCTCGGCATCGTGGTGGCGCTCAAACGCAAAAGCGCACTGGCCCGTTCCATCCTGACGGTCTCATTGTTCGGCGTATGCCTGCCGACGTTCGTCAACGGCATCGTCCTGATCTATCTGTTCTCGGTCACGCTGCACTGGCTGCCGTCATTCGGGCGTGGCGAAGTCGTGCCTGTCGGCGGTTGGACGACCGGCCTGGCGACATGGAGCGGCCTGCGTTCGCTCATCATGCCGGGCATTACGCTGGCGCTGTTTCAGCTCGCCATGCTCATCCGTCTCGTCAGTTCGGAGATGACCGACGTGATGCAGACCGACTTCATCCGGTTTTGTCGGGCGCGCGGCCTGCGGCGCGGCAGCATCCTGTTCCGCCATGGGCTGCGCAACGCCATGATGCCCGTCGTCACCGTGGTCGGGCTCAACATCGGCTCTGTCATTGCATTTTCCGCGATCACCGAAACGGTCTTTCAATGGCCGGGCATGAGCCTGCTGTTCATCGATTCGGTTCGCTTCGGCGATATCCCTGTCATGGCCGCCTATCTGGTGCTGGTCGCGACGGTGTTCGTGCTCATCAACCTGACGGTCGACATCCTGTATTTCTTTATCGACCCGCGCCTTCGTCTCGCCCCTGCAACGGCTGCAGCCCAAGGTCCTGCGAATGGCTGACATCGATCTTAAAGCCGATGCAGAAACTCCGTCGCGCCGGCGGTTGCGCATGCCGACTCTGCTGCGGGAATTGTTGCACGCCCCTGCCGCGGCTGCCGCCGCCGGGGTTCTCATCCTGCTGGCCCTGCTAGCGCTCGCAGCCTCGTGGATCGCCGCGTCCGACCCATTCGATCCCGCCAACGCCAGCTTGATTGATTCCATGACGCCGCCGGCCTGGCTTTCCGAAGGCTCGATGACCTATCTGCTGGGCACCGACGACCAGGGCCGCGATATCCTATCGACGGTTCTCTACGGCCTGCGCGTGTCGCTGGCCGTCGGGGCGACATCGGTGCTGGTGTCGATGACGATCGGCGTTTCCATCGGTCTGCTGGCAGGCAGCGCTGGCGGCTGGCTCGACAGCATTTTCATGCGGATCGTCGACATCCAGCTCACCATTCCCAGCATCCTGCTGGCGCTGATGATCGACGGCGTGGCACGGGTGATGATCTCGCGGGAACTGCACAGCGAGATCGCGATCTATACGATCATCCTCGCCATCGGCGTTTCCAACTGGCCGCCATTCGCGCGCGTGGCCCGCAGCCGGACGCTCGTCGAGCGCAACAAGGAATATGTGCAGGCGGCCCGCATCATCGGCGTGGTGCCGGTCAGGATCCTTTTCCGCCACATCCTGCCGAATATCCTGGCGCCGATCCTGGTCATCGCCACCATCGACCTCGGGCTGGCGATCCTGTCGGAATCCGCCCTGTCCTTTCTCGGCGTCGGCATGCCGCCGACCCAGCCTTCGCTCGGCACCCTGATCCGGACCGGCGGCAATTTTCTGTTTTCCGGCTCGTGGTGGATTTTCGCGACGCCGGCGCTCGCACTCGTGCTCATCGTGCTGTCGGTCAACGTGTTCGGCGACTGGCTGCGAGATGCGCTCAACCCGAAACTTCGCAAACGTGTCTGATCTTGGCTCGCCAGTCTTCCTCGCCAGAGGCGCCTCGCACCGTGGGTTCAAAAATGATCCGAAGCAAAATTACAACAAGCCTGCTCTCGCTCTGCATCACCGCATCGCTGTCCACCATCGCCGGTGCACAGACTTTCCGATGGGCGCCGCCCGCAAGCGTGGCCACCATGGACCCGCATGCGTCCGGCGACACGACCACCCGCAATATTCTCATCAACGATTATGAAGGCCTGGTCCGGCTCAGCCGAAAGGCGGAACTCGAACCGGAGCTTGCCGTATCGTGGGAGGCCGTGGAGCCGACCGTCTGGCGCTTCAAGCTGCGCCCCAATGTGACGTTCCACGATGGCAGTCCGTTTACGGCCGACGACGTGGTGTTTTCATTCAAGCGGGCAACAGCCTCAAGCTCCGATATCCGCTCCAAACTGCGCGCCATCAAGGAAATGCGCAAGGTCGACGACCTCACGGTCGATGCAATCACCCATGCGCCCAACCCTATCCTGGCGCAGGGCGTCCTGCTTTTCATGCCGATCCTGAGCCAGGAATGGGCGAAGAAGCACGACGCGATGGACCCTGCCGACAACCGCCGCACCGGCAAGGAAAACTACGCGACGCGCAATGCCAACGGTACCGGCCCGTTCAAGATTGTCTCCTTCGGCGTCGATGGCCGCATCGAGATGGTTCCCAACGAGAGCTGGTGGGACAAGAAGGAATATAACTTCAACAAGGTGATCATTTCGCCGATCGCCTCGGACGCGACCCGTGTCGCCGCGCTGCTGTCGGGCGAGGTCGATCTCATCACGCCGATCCCGCAGCAGGATGTGCCGCGCGTCAAGGACAGCAAGGATTTCCAGATCCTGACGACGCCCGATGCGCGGGTGGTCTATCTCGGCATGGACCAGTGGCGCGACGAACTGAAGGAATCCAACGTCAAGGGCAAGAACCCTTTCAAGGATATCCGCGTGCGCCAGGCTTTCGTCAAGGCCATCAACATGGACCTCATACGCAGCAAGATCCTCATGGGCGCGGGCTTGCCGGTCTATGCCATGATCCCGCCCCAGGCCGACGGCTGGACCGACGCATTCCGGGACCGACCGGCAGCGGATCCTGCCGGAGCCAAGAAGCTCCTGAGCGATGCCGGCTATCCTAATGGCTTCAGCGTCGGCATGGATTGCCCGAATGACGGCCTCGCCAATATGGGCGAGCCGGTCTGCGTCGCCATCACCGGCATGCTGGCGCGCATCGGCATCAAGGTCGACGTGCAATTGCAGAAACAGGCTATGTACGCCGGCAAGATCGGACGCCGCGACACCAGCTTCTATATTCATAGCTGGGGCGCGACGACGCTCGATGCGCTCGCCACCATGGGCTCGACCATGGTGACGTTCGGCGACGGTGTCGGGACCTGGAACGTCGGCGGCTATTCCAATCCGGAATTTGATCGGTTGGTTGCCGCGGCCGAATCCGAAATGGACCGCGGCAAGCGGCGCGATATGATGACGAAAGCGCTGTCGATCCATCGCGACGACGTCGGCACCATCCCGCTCTATCAGCCGGTGCTGACCTATGCGGCGCGCAGCAACGTCACCATCGTGCCGCGTCTCGACGATGCCATTCAGCTCCGCTGGGTCAAGTTCAAATGAATGACGGTAACCGGTGCGCTCTTCTCCAATGCTGACGGGATCATGCTGCACGTTCCGCCGATAACGCCGCCACCGCCGGTCCTCTCGGTCGATGGGTTGCGCGTGGAGCTGCCGGGCCGCGCCGGGCCGGTGTTTCCGGTGCGCGGCATCTCGTTCGATATCGCCGCGGGCGAGACGCTCGGCGTGGTGGGCGAATCGGGCGCCGGCAAGTCGATGACGGGTGCCGCCGTTCTTGGCCTCATCGATCCCGGCGGCAAGGTGAGCGGCGAGATCCGTCTCAACGGCGAGCGCATCGACGCACTGCCTGAGGCCGCCATGCGCGACATCCGCGGCAAGCGCATCGGCGCGATCTTCCAGGATCCGATGACCGCGCTCGATCCGCTGTTCACGATCGGCGACCAGCTTGTCGAAACCATCCTGACGCATCAGCAGATTGGCCTGGCGCAGGCGCTGGGCAAGGCGGAAGAGCTGCTGGCCTCGGTCGGCCTGCCCGAGCCCCGGCAGCGCCTGAGCTCCTATCCGCATCAGATGTCGGGCGGCATGCGCCAGCGCGTCGTGATCGCCATGGCGCTCGCCAACGATCCCGATCTTGTCATCGCGGACGAGCCGACAACGGCGCTCGACGTGTCCATCCAGGCACAGATCATCGCCCTGCTCAGGAAGCTGAGCCGCGAACGCAAGACATCGGTGATGCTCGTCACCCACGACATGGGCGTTATCGCCGAAGTCGCCGACCGGGTCGCCGTGATGTATGGCGGCCGGATCGTCGAAATGGGCGCGGTGGCCGACGTTCTGCGCAGCCCCCGCCACCCCTATACGCGCGGGCTCATTGAATCGATCCCCCGCCTTGGACAGCGCAAGCCGCGGCTCTATCAGATCGAGGGCGCCATGCCGTCGCTGGACGCGATGCCGGCGGGGTGCGCGTTTCATCCCCGTTGCGCGAACGCAATCGAGCGCTGCCTCGAACCAGGCCCCGCGTTAGAGCTTGCGGGGAGCAGCCTTGCAGCCTGCTGGCGCGCCGACGATCCGACGTTGGCACAATTGAAAGTGGATGTGCCTCCCGGCGCTTCACAGAGCCGCTACATTGTTGAGGACACGCGACCGCTTGTCGAGGTGGAGGCTGTTTCGCAACATTTCTCGCTGGCCGGCTCGATCACGGGCTCCTGGTTCCAGCGCCTGACCGGAAAGCCCCACTCCGGCGTCATCAAAGCTGTCGACACAGTCAGCTTCGCAATCGCACGGGGCGAGACCTTCGCGCTGGTCGGCGAATCCGGCTGCGGCAAGTCGACCCTGGCGCGCGCCATCGTCGGACTGCAGCGGCCGACCATGGGCCGTGTTCTGTTCGCCGGCGACGATGTGGCAAAGGCGGGCGCACAGCGGCGCTTCCAGATGATCTTTCAGGATCCCTATTCCAGCCTCAACCCACGCTGGCGGGTCGCCGACATCATCGCCGAACCCATTCGCACGCACGGGCTTGACGCCGGCAAGGGCGTGCGGCGGAGAGTCGACGATCTGCTGGCCAAGGTGGGCCTGACAGGGCGCGACGGCGATCGCTATCCGCATGAATTCTCCGGCGGCCAGCGGCAGCGCATTTCAATAGCCCGGGCGCTCGCCGGCGAGCCGGAGTTCATCGTCTGCGACGAACCCACGTCCGCCCTCGATGTTTCGGTACAGGCGCAGATTCTGAATCTGCTGAAGGATCTGCAGTTCGAGTTCGGCCTGACCCTGCTGTTCATTTCCCACAATCTCGCCGTTGTCCGCCATATGGCCGATCGCCTGGCTGTGATGCGCAACGGGCGGATTGTCGAGACGGGCACGGCCGACAGCATTTTCACGCAACCGGCCGATCCCTATACGCGGCAGCTTTTCGATGCCGTCCCCGACATCGAACTCGCGCTTGCCCGTGCCGATGCAGATCATGTGATCGAGATAGCAGCGAAACCATAGACAAGGAGAGAACCATGACAGCGACAGCAAAAAAACACACGGATATCGAACTGCCGACGAGACCACTGACCCCAGGCTTCGGCGTGGAAATCCTCGATTTCGATGCGAGCACTGCCTCCCCGGCGGAACTCGCCGCTTTCGACGCGGTCTGCCGTTCAAATTCCGTTGTGGTGCTGCGCAACCAGGCCCTATCGGCAGCCCAGGTCGTCGGATTGTCGAGCCGCCTCGGCCGGCTGAGCTCCCAGCACCGCGACGGGCCTCACCCAGAATTTCCGCAAATCTCGATCCTTTCGAACAAGAAGATCGACGGCAAGCTGATCGGTATCCACGGGATCGGCCGCAACTGGCACACGGACGGGACAACCTACAAGGTGCTGGGTCTGACGACGATGCTTTACGGTGTCGAATGCCCGCCTGAGGGTGGCGACACACTGCTTGCCGATACGGCCGGAGCTTTCGCGGCTCTTCCCCCCGAGCGCCAGGCGGAGCTTGAGAAAATCCAGGTGGTGCACAGCCGGGCGGTCCTGATCAACAAGTACAAGAAATTCAAGATCGATGAGAACGCCGAGAGCATGAAGGATGTGATCCATCCGATCGTCGTCGCGAGCCCCGTCGATGGCCGCAAGGCTCTGTTCCTGACCAAGGGCTCGACGAAAGGCATCGTCGGGATGGCCGATGACGCCGCCATGGCGCTCATGAGCGAGCTCATCGAATTCGCCACGCAGGACCGTTTTGTCTATCACCACACGTGGAAGGCCGGCGACGTGCTGATCTGGAACGATCTCAGCACGGTGCACACCGCCACCGACTTCGACGACAGCAGGTATGACCGGATTGTCTATCGCGCCTGGGCCCGGCCATACGAGCTCGTCAGCCAGACCAGCGCCGAAGAGGAAATCGGCCCGGCACACTGAGGGCGACAGCGCTTTACTTCCCCGCTGGCGCTGGTGATATAGTTCGGGCCGCGAAGGAGCGAACGAATTCACCATGGCCAGGAAAGCCCGCAACAGTGAAGCGCCGATGGCGATTCATTCCAAACTGCTGCGCTATATGGACGAGGTCGCGCGGACGGGCTCAATCAGGCAGGCGGCCGAGCGTTTGAACGTGGCCGCCTCCGCCATCAACCGGCAGATCATAGCGCTCGAGACGAGGCTGGGCCGGCCGATGTTCCAGCGGCTGCCGCGCGGATTGCGGCTGACGGCATCCGGCGAATTGATGATCGCCCACATTCGCCAGACCTTGAAGGAATATGAACGGACCTACGAGCTTCTGCTCGATCTCGAAGGTCTGCGCACCGGCACGGTGACGATCGCCTCGATGACCGAGCCCGCCAACGGGCTGGTTTCGACCGTCGGTCTGGCTTACCGCAAGAAATATCCGCGCGTGTCCATCAACGTGAAAGTCGGCCTGGTCGACCAGATCGTCCGCTTCGTCGAGCAGGGTGAAGCCGACCTCGGGCTCGGCTACAACCTGCCGTCCGACCACGGCTTGCACGTCATCCAGTCGATCGACGTGCGGCTTGGCGCCGTCGTTGCCAAAAATCATCCGCTGGCCTCGCAGCGCACCGTCCGGCTTTCGGATTGCGCCGACTATCCGATCGTCGCCGCAGCCCCCGGCGTCACCATTCAACGCACGATGCGCGCCGCGTTTCGTCGGATGAGCCTCAATATCACGCCCGCATTCGAGACCAATTCCACGGCCTTGATGAAGACCCTGGTGCGGGATGGTCATCACGTCACCTTCATGAGTCGGCCCGATCTTCGGCGCGAAGAGGGCGAAGACGCGCTGAAGTACATCCCCATAACCGGCGCCGGAATCCCGACCCAGCCGCTGTCGCTCGTACAACGCCACAACAGCACGCTCGGTGTCGCCGCGAGCCTGTTTGCTGAACAGCTCAGCCTCGCGTTGCAGAAGGTGTCCTGAGCGCCGTCAGAGGCACGTTCTGCAAAATCCTCCTGCACATATCGTCTGCCCTGGTGCACGCTAAATAGCAACGGTCTGCTGCCAAATGGGCGTTTGACAGCAACGGTCAAACTTAGAATTATTTGGAACTGTGGTATCCGGATTCAGTTCAAGGACATTGTGATGATCGTCACCAAGCAGCCCACTTTGCGCAAGTTCTGGTATCCGGTCGTGCGCTTTTCTGACCTGCAGGAAGCGCCCCTGCCCTTCGTCCTGCTTGGCCAGAAGATCGTACTGTGGAAGACCGCGGAAGGCGGCATCGCCTGCCTGCAGGACCGCTGCTGCCATCGCACGGCAAAACTCTCGCTCGGCTATCTCGAGGACGACAACGTGGTCTGCGGCTACCACGGCTGGACCTTCGCGCCCGATGGCAAATGCGTCCGCATTCCCCAGCAGCCAGAACAGGCGGTGCCGCAGAACGCCAAGGTGCAGGCCTACAAGGCGGTGGAGAAATACGGCTATGTCTGGGTGACGCTCGACGAGCCGCTCACCGACATTCCGGATTTCCCGGAAGCCGGCCAGCCGGGCTTCCGCCAGGTGCATCAGTTCTACGAGACCTGGGACATCGGCGCGCTGCGGCTGATGGAAAATTCGTTCGACTCGGCGCATGTCGCCTTCGTCCATCGCGCCACCTTCGGCGACGTGCAACGGCCGCAGATCGTGCCGCGCGAACTGACGCAGAAGCCGTTCGGCTTCGTGTCGGTGCAATCAAATCCCGTCGTCGTGCGCGGCGATCTCGCGCAGAAAGCGGTGCATACCGAGAGTAAGGAGACGGTCCGCCACACGAATTCCGAATGGTACATGCCGTTTGTCCGGCGCACGTCGATCCGCTATCCGACCGGCCTGATCCATGTCCTGATCACCTGCGCCACGCCGATAACGGACGATCGCTCGATGATCCTGCAATGGGTCTACCGCAACGATACGGAAGCCGATGTCTCGACCGAAGAGGTGATTGCCTTCGACCGCGCCATCACGTTCGAGGACAAGGCCATCCTCGAGAGCTGCGAGCCCGATGTGCCTCTCTCCTCGGTCGACGGCGAGGAGTTGCACATGCTATCGGACCGGCCCGGCCTGATCATGCGCCGCATGCTGTCGCAATTGCTGCGTGAGCACGACGAAACCGAGCAGCGGCTCGCGTCCTAGTTCTTCACATCCTGCATCCGGCTGATCTTGGCAAACAGATGGCGCTGCGTGGTGATCGGTTCATATCTTGCACCCTCATCACCGGCGCAGGAGGGGATGCATTCAATCACGGCATCGTGGTTGGGATGCAGAAAATAGATCAGCGACTGGCGCCGGCTGTTCTCCGCCTTGTCTGACGGCGGGTTGGCGACGCGATGCATGCTGGAAAGCCAGGCGTCGTTGGTCCATCTCTGCATCAGATCGCCGAGGTTGACGATGAACGTATTCGGCACCATCGGAACCGGCGCCCATTCGCCATCCTTAGTCAGCACTTCGAGGCCGCCCGGCTTGTCTTCCGCCATCAGCAGGGTCAGGGCGCCGTAATCCGTATGCGCGCCGCAGCGAAGCTGCCCCGGCAAAGGCGGCTCCAGCTGATCGGGATAATTGGTGACGGCCATCGTCGACATATGCCTGGCGAATTTGGTATCGAACCAGTCTTCCGGCAGCTTCAGGGCCAGGGCGCACAGGTGAATGAGCGTTGAGGCCAGTTGCTCCATCGCTGCGTAATAGCGCACCCAGGTGTCCTCGAAACCTGGGATGACCTGCGGCCATATGTTGGGCGCGAAGATCCTGCTGGCGGCTTCGGTCTGGTAGTAGGGATCGCTGCGGTCGAAGCGCTGCTTCGCCGCGACATACATTTCGCGGTAGTCGGGCGCCGACTTGCGCTCCTCGATGCTCTGGGACGCTGCCAGGCCGCCAAGCGCAAAGTAGCCGCGATACAAAGCCTGACTGCCGGAATAGCAGGCGTTCTTGCCCTCCTGCGGCAGGTCGTAGAATGCCTTCGAAACCCTGTGCGTGTCTTCGATCAACCCGGTGTCGACGCCATGCCCGGAGACGACAAAGAAACCGACGGCGCGGGCGGCCTCATCGATCTGCCTGGCGATCTCGAGTTTCTGTTCCGTCCCGCCGGTGAAGTAGCCGGAGATATCAATCACCGGGACGGCAGATTTGAGTTTGTCGTTCATCTGGAATCCTTCCTCGGGAAGGGGCGATCACCTTGACGATAAGTTGGCCGTACCGTATCTCTGCCTGACAATCTGTCAACCAAGCAAATTGGCGCGGCGATGAAAAGCAAGGTTCTTCCCAGTTTTCATGTTCAGCCAATTTCGGTCCTCGATGTCGCGGTTCAACGGCTGCGTGAAGCGATCATGCTGGGACAACTGCTGCCCGGGCAGCGGCTCGTGGAGGGCGATCTGGCGCAGCAGATGGGCATCAGCCGGCCCACCTTGCGCGAAGCGATGCGCCGGCTCGAAGCGCAGCAGCTTGTCGTGCTGATCCCCAACAAGGGCGCGCACATCGCCACGCTCGGCCCCGAGGACGTGGCGGAGATACGCGACGTCTGGAAAATCCTGACCGGCGAAGTCGTTGCCAGGTTTGCGACGCGAGGCTCAGCCGAGGATTTTGCAAAGCTTAAATCCATGCTGGTGGTCGTTGCCGGCGCAGCACAAAAAGGCGATGCCCTGCCCCTCCTCGCGGCAACCAATGATTTCTTCACGGTGATCCTCGATGGGTCCGGCAATCGCACGCTCGCCGAATTCATCTGCATCATGGCCGGACGGATCAACTTCCTCCGATCGCAATCCCTGTCGGATCGAACGCATCGCCGGGAGCATGTGAGCCAACTCCGCACAACCGTGGACCATATCGTCGTACGGCAGCCGAAGGCCGCGCGGGCCGCGATCGAAGCCCATATCGAATATGCCTGCGACGGCGCTCTGCAGCAGTCGAAACGAGACCTTGTCGCCTGAGGTGAATCTCAACACACCCAGATTGGGGAGCAATACGCATGTCCTCCGTTTCGCCGTTCGATCGCTTCAAACAGGCATGTCCCGATGTCGCCTCTCAGTTCATCCAGTTGCGCGCGGCGGCCATCGCCGGCCCGATCGACGAGATCACGCGGGAATTGATCCTGATTTCCGCCTTCGCCGGCGCCGGCCTGGAGGAAGGCTTCAAGAACCACGCAAAAGGGCTGCTGGCAAAGGGCGTGTCGAAAGAGGTCCTGCAGCATGCGGTCGTCATTCCCCTTGGCGCCACGACCCTGTTTCTTCGCGTGGTGGACGCCATGCGATGGATTGACGACGTGACGACGGCCTGAGAGAGGGTGGACAATCTCTCAAATTTATAAAAGCGCCCGCCTTGCAGATGCTTTTTCAATTGGCTGACTCACGCATGACATTGGCACGCGCGTTATGCGGACACGGCGTGCGTTTGATGCGCATCGTGCCGGAATGTTGGACTTATCGCTCCAGCGCAATTTCTTGACAGGGACCATATTGTCAGACAACCTTGCAATCTCAAGAATGAGCGGCAGGAGTCCGGGATGACGTATCGGCAGTTTGCATTGGGCCTCGCCTTTTCCCTCGTTGCAAGCGCGTTGATCGCTTCGCCGACCCTGGCGCAGCAGAAGCTGCGGCCCCTGGCCATCGGGACGGGCAAGTTCGCTGCCGAAACTCCGGAGTATTACGCCAAGAAATACGGCCTGTTCGAAAAGCACGGCCTCGACGTCACCATGACCGTGTTCAACAATGGTGCGGACGGCATTGGCGCGACCGTTGGCGGATCGGTTCAATTCACATTCTCAATTCCCAGCATCGGCATGGTCGCCATCCAGAATGGCATTGATCTTATTCTGGTCGCGCAACAGGAAGTGACCCAGGCGAGCCCTCCCGATAGCGGCTCGCTCCAGGTGCTCGCCACCTCGCCGATCAAGACTGTCGCCGATCTGAAAGGAAAAACGATCGGCACGGCCGCGCTCTCAAGCCAGTTCGCGGTTGCCGTCGAGGCGTCACTGAAACGCGGCGGATTGGTACGCGGCGACTACAAGCTGGTCGAGATGCCGTTTGTCGCTATGGCCAATGCTCTTAAGGGCGGACATGTCGATGCCATCAGCCTGATTGAGCCCTTCACCACACAGACGACCTCAAGCGGGATCGGCCGTGTCATCTCGTGGCCTTACGTCGAAGCCGTGCCGGGAATGCCGATCGACGCCTGGTATGCACGCAAATCCTTCGTCGATCGGAATCCCGATGTGGTCGAGGCTTTCACGGCAGCGCTACGCGAAGCCATTGACGCGCTGCGGGCCGATCCGGAAAAGGCGCGGGCGGAAGTCGCGGCATTTTCCGGCTTGAATCCCGACCTGATCAAGCAGATGCCGATCTCGAACTGGGATTATCGCGTCCGGCTGAAGAACTGGGACGCCACCATCAAGATGATGGCCGATGCGGGCGTGCTGAAGAACCCGAAGAAGGCCGCCGACTATATGGCGCCGCAAATGCTGAAGCACGTCGTTCCCGATTAGGCGTATTGATATTCACGTGATGCCGGCCTGCAAATGCCGGTTCTCTGCGCTTCCGGTGCTCACGTACTGAAGTACGCCAGATTCTAAAATAGAACTGCCGGTTCTCGAGAACCGCCATTTTCGGCGCGGTCTGACGTGAATATAAATACGCCTGCTCGGGCAAGTTTAAGAACGCGCGAACACCCGCTCGACGGCCGCTGCCCATTTCAACAGCTCCTTGTCGCGACCGCCCGTTGACGCCAGCGTCAGCCCCACCGGCGTGCCGTCGAGCGTCTCGATCGGCAGCGAGATGGCGCACCCATCCCACATGTTGACGGCGGTGGAATTCCGCAGACACAGGAGATTGAAACGGCCGAAGTCATCCGGCGTGACGCATTCGGCAATGGCGGGCGGCACGATCGGTGTCGTCGGGAAAGCCACCACATCAAATGCCGCCAGACGTTTTGCAACGCGATTGACGAAGCTTTCGCGCTCGGCCTTGAGTTGAACATAGTCGGCGGCCGTCTGTTCCAGGCCGCGCCTGATGCGCGTGATGACCAGCGGATCATAAGCCTCGGCGGCCGTTTTGATCAGTTCGCTGTGCCAGGCATAGCTCTCGGCGGCCGGAAATCCACCTTTGCGGTTGATGATGGGAATTTCACCCAGCTCTGCAAATTCGCCTTCGCTGACCTGAGCGCCGGCCTTGGCCAAAATCGTGAGCGCATGGCGAAATGCGAACGTCACCGCGCTGTCCGCGCCATCCAGAAAGTAATTGCTGGGTGCGAACACACGCAGTCCCGCAACATCGCGCACCGCCTCGAGCGTGGAGGGCTCGCCACCGGACAGGATGTCATCGAGCACCATGCAGCAGGAGACGCTTCGCGCCAGCGGCCCGACGGAATCGAGCGTTTGCGACAGCGGAACCGCGCCAGCCTTCGATACCCGGCTGGCCGTCGGCTTGAAGCCGACAATGCCGTTGAACGCAGCGGGAATGCGGCATGAACCGCCGGTATCCGTGCCGAGGCCCGCATGAGCCATGCCGTCGATCACCGAGACGGCGGCGCCGGACGACGAGCCGCCGGGGACGCGGTCGGTCTGGCGGTCCCAGGCGCCACGCGGCGTACCGAAATGCGGGTTGAGTCCCAGCCCCGAAAAGGCGAACTCGGACATGTTCGTGCGGCCGATGACGATGAAGCCGGCGCGCTTCAACAGGCGGACCGCTTCGGCATCTGCGCTGGCCGCAGGCGCCTTCGCCAGCACGATCGAGCCGGCGCGGGTGACTTCGCCCGCCAGATCGAACAGATCCTTGACCGATATCGGTATGCCGGCAAAGCGTGACGGCGCCGCCCCGTTGGCGCGCAGAGCATCAAAAGCATCGGCAAGCGCCAGCGCCTTTACTGCGGCGACGGCGATAAAAGCTTTGCTCCCCTCGCCGGCGGGGTCGTCGATCCGCGCCAGGCACTTTTCGACCAGAGTACGACTGGTCACCCTGCCGCTTTCCAATTCAGCCGCCAGCTCTTCGAGCGTCGGACCCGACGTCAACGGTGCCGTCATTTCAGACCGGATCGTAATAGTGGATTTCGAGCAGGATGCAGCCGGTATCCGAGCGGAAAGGTCCATGCACGGCGCCCGGCGGACGGCAGGCATAGGTGAAGGGCTGAAAGGATTCGCCGCCTTTGCCTTCCTTGTCGTTGCCGACCACCAGGTCGCCCGAAACCAGGAAGACTTCCTCCCAGTAATTATGAACGAACGGCTCGGTCGTGTAGCAACCGGGATCGAAATGCAAAAGCCGCGTCCGGCTGCCGCGCTTGTTCTTCTCGTCCAGGCCACCGGCAATGATCTTCTGCTGGATGCCGCTCGGATAACCAGCCGGCACTTCCCAGCCTGATTTCATGTCGAGCGTATGAAACTCGTCGTGCAGCTTGTTCATTGCCATCTCAATCTCCTACTTCCAGAGTGCGCGAAGGTCGGTTGCGACCACGTCTTCGTATGCGGCGTCGCCATCCAGAATCTTCATGTCGCGGGCGAACTGATTCATATCCCGCACGAACTCTTCCGAGATGACGGGACTGTAGAACGGCAGATCGCGGCGGATCAGCTCGGCGATCAAGGTTGCTTCCGTTTCCGGAAACAATTTCTTGCCGATGCCGGTCGCAAGCGTCGGGTCGGCGGTCAACGCCTTCTGCGCCGCAGTCACGGCGCGGATGGCGGCCGCGGCTTTCTCCGGTTCCTCGCGCACCATGCGGTCGGTGGTGGCGATGGAGGCCATCGTATAATTGAAGCATTCCTTTGGGCCGTCACCACGGCGGATGTCGAGCACGACTTTGCCGATGCCCTTGCGCACGGCCACTTCGGTGCCCATGCCATTGGCCCAGAAGCCGTCGATCTTGCCGTCCTCCAACGCCTTGGCTGCCGTCACGCCGAAATTGATGCCGGCGCCCACGGCGCCGGGAACCGGCATGATCTTGATGTTGTCGCGCTCGGTGTCGAGGCCGGCGGCAGCAACAAGGCGCCGCAAGCCCATCTCCACCCAGGGGGCCGCGCCGATCGTGCACCCCTTGATGACGGAAACGTCGCCCTTCTCCTTCACCAGGTCGGGACGCATGACGAGGAACCAGTACATCCCCTGCCCCTGGGCGCACAGCAGCTTCACGCCTTTCCAGTTGGGAAAGGCGGCAAGGGCCGAGTGGGCGGAGCCGCCGACGAAATCGACCTCGCCATCGCGCAAGGCGGCATAGGACTTGTCGACCGGGAAGATCAACTCAAGCGAAACGTCGAGCCCCTCCTGCTTGAAAAAGCCGAGTTCAACCGCGGCGACCGCAGGGAAGTAGGAATTCGAAATGAGATCGGGAACAGCCAGTTTCATTCTGTTTCACTCACACTCAAAGAAATGGGATACCAGGCGGATCTATCGGGGCGGCATCGACTGCTGCATGAGATTGCGGCGGAAATGCTCGATATGGGCCCGCATGGCTGCTTCGGCCTCATCCGCATTGCGGTTCTTGATCGCGTCCAGGATGTTCTGGTGCTGGCGCTGGACCGCCTCGTTCTGGCCGGGCTGCACGAGAGACAGAAACCAGAACCTGAGCGAACGATCGTTGAGCTTGATGATCACGTCGCTCAGAACATCATTGCGGGCGGCGCGCGAAAGGGCGGTGTGGAATTCGCTGTCGAGCAGCATCAACTGCTCGATGTTGCGCGCCGGCAGCCATTGCTCGGCGCGTGCCAGAATGTCGGTCAGATGCGCTATGTTCGAACTGTCCGCCAGTTCGGCCGCGCGTCTGGCGCAATAGGTCTCGTTGAGCAGCCGCACATCGACGATCTCCATGATCTCCTCGAAGCTGACGGCGTTGACGAAGATGCCTTTGCGCGGCCGTATCGAGACCATGCCTTCGAGCATGAGCCGATCGATGGCCTGATGGACCGGCGTGCGGCCGATTCCCAGCAGGGCCGAAACGTGCATTTCGTTGATGAACTCACCCGGCTTGAAAGCGCAGGTGATGATCTTGTGCTTGATCGCCCGGTAGGCCGCATCCTTAAGCGAGATGGCGCCTTCTTCGGGAAACGGCGGCGCAGAGGCTTGCGCCATCCCGGGCGGGGCAACTGCCAGCTTCTTGCGAGCGGCGGGCGTCGTCATCCCACGACCGGCAATGTCTTGATGTCGTAACCGTGCTCAATCTTGCGTTTCAGCACAGGGTCTTCGATTTCGAATTCGAATCGCGAAGCGGGCCGGATGCCGCCCTTCGCGGCAAAGGTGCCGCAGAACATCATGGTTCCTTCCGGCAGTTTCTTCGCGTCACCGATTCCATCGATGAGCGTTTGCGGATCCAGCATGCTGGCGACAGTGCCTTCCTGATACAGGACACGCTTGCCGTTTTCGTAGATGAACGAGCGCATAATGAGGCTGTCCCAATGGCCGGCGACGTCATCGAACGTCCAGAAGGATGGCGCAATCGGCTTGTCGCACATCTGCTTGGACACGGTGATGTTATACTTTTCGACTTCCCGGTCGGTATGATCCGAACCGACGCCGACCCAGAGCTTCCCTTGCCACTGCGCCACCACGAATTCGACTTCGCCGCTGGACTCAGTGCCCGTGGCCTCGATGCTGTTTGCGGTCGTCACACGGGCTGCAGAGGCGCGGTAATAAATGGGCGTGCTGGCGGGGCGCGCGATGCCGAGTTCTTCCAGCTCCCTGATGTGTTTTTCGACGGCCGCCTTGTCGCGCCCCGTCCACCCCGCGATGACCAGAGAGGAAACAGGAAAGCGAGCGCGATCAGAGGCTTCTTTTGTCATGGTGTGAACGTCGACGAAGTGGGTGGCGGTCAAGATACTCATGTGAAATATCAGAACACGCAACCCCGGGCCAAGTCAATAGAGAAACCTGGCCGGCCCGGCCAGGCGTTTGGACAGCGACGGAAAAGACGCTCGCAATAAAAGCACAAGCAAGTCTAGTCTCGTCTGAAACCGACAGGCCCCGACGGAGTTGCTGAGACATGGCATACAAACTCTATTACTGGTCCGGCATTCCCGGACGCGGCGAATTTGTGCGGATGGCGCTCGAAGAGGCCGGCGCCGCTTACGAAGATATCTCGTTGCAAAAGGGTGGCGATCAACTGGTCGCCCAGTTCGGCAAAGATCCGAAGGTTCTGCATCCCTCCTTCGCACCGCCGTTTCTGCAGGACGGCGAAGTGCTTGTCGGGCAAACGTCGGCCATCCTGCTCTATCTGGGTCCCCGGCTTAAGCTCACGCCTAACGATCCGGCTCAGGCGCTGTGGGTGCATCAGATCCAGTTGACGATAGCCGACATGGTTGACGAAGCGCATGATGTTCATCACCCTATCGGTTCCCACAAATATTACGAAGACCAGATCCCCGAGGCCCGCAAGCGCGCCAAGGGGTTTCGCAAAATGCGTATCCCAAAATATCTCGCCTGGTTCGAAACGGTGCTCAGCCGCAATCCGGACGGCCCCGACTTCCTGGCCGGCGGCAAACTCACTTATGCCGATCTGTCGCTCTTCCATCTCATCGAGGGGCTGAAATACGCATTTCCGAACGCGATGAAATCAGCCCTGACGGAAGTGAAACATGTGCCGCGGCTTTGCAAGGCGGTGAGCAATCGGCCGCAGATCAAAGCCTACCTGAAATCCCCTCGCCGCAAGGATTTTAACGAGGATGGCATTTTCCGACACTATCCGAGTCTGGACAAACGCAAGGCCTAAGAGTCTGACGCGAAAGTAACGTTGTCATTCCCCAGGGCCGCGTAGCGGGCGAGCGGAATCCAACGGCCAAGATCCGAGAGGTTGCCCTGGATTCCCGCTCTGCGCTTCGCTTGGCGGGAATGACACACGGATGATGGATCAACAACAAGCTAGAAGACGTTGCAATACGGGCCTCACTTTTCAGCCAGGCTCCAGGCTGGAAGCCATCATCCGCCCTTGAACAGCAAGGGTCAGATGAGGATCCTCTAACTTTCGCCGCCTTTCTCGATACCAAGGCCTCCTGCATCTGGCGCAGCATCTTTGAGATCGACGCCCGTCAGTTTGCGCGCCAGCGCTTCACTCATCAGCCACGCCGCCTTTTGCGCTGCCTGTTCGGGGTTCAACCCATCCGCATGGATGTTGGAAATGCAGTTCCGCTGCGCATCGGTGCGGCCCGGTTGCGGATTGTAAGTGATATAGACACCCATGCTATGCGGCACGCTGAGGCCCGGGCGCTCGCCGATGAGGACGACCGCCAGACTGGCCTCAAGCCTGCTGCCGATCTCGTCGCCGATTGCAACTCGCGCCTGCTGCGCCAGCACGATCGGCGCGAAACGCCATGAGGCCAGCCTGTCCATGCAGGCCGAGATGAAGGCTGCGGCATTGTCGTTGACGGCCTTGGCGGAAAGTCCGTCGGCAACGACGAAGACCGCATCGAAAGGACCTCGCGAAAGGTCATCGGCCCAACTTCGGTCGAGCTGGCGCCCAAGGTCCGGCCGGCGCAGATACTGGATGCGGTCCCGCGCGAGGCTCGACACCTGCCGCACGTGCAAGGGTTGCAACTCCGCCGTCAGACGCGCCACATCCAGCGTCGTTCCCACGGCGTCGCGGGCGCGGGCATGGGCGAGCTGGAACGTCAGAAGGTCCCCGAGCGGTGGCGCATCGCCGGCCCGGCCGAGGCCGACGCGGGCGATGGTGGTCGCGCGCAGGGAAGCCCAGAGGTTGCGTTCAACCGCCACGCGACGTCATCTCCCCGGCCACGATGCCAGCCAGCAGCGGCGTCTGCGACGTCACCGGCCTGACCCTACCCTGAGCGTCCTTCATCTGCATCCGCTCGAGCCAAGCCTCGAACTCCGGTGCGGCGCGCACATTCAGTGCCGAGCGCAGATAGAGAAGATCGTGGAAGGACGCGCTCTGATAGTTCAACATCACATCGTCCGATCCGGGAACGGTGATGATGAACGTCATGCCGGCGACGGTCAGCAAGGTCATCAACGTATCCATGTCGTCCTGGTCGGCGTCGGCGTGGTTGGTGTAGCAGACATCGCATCCCATCGGCACGCCGAGCAGCTTGCCGCAATAATGGTCTTCCAGCCCGGCGCGAATGATCTGCTTGCCGTCATAGAGATATTCAGGCCCGATGAAGCCGACGACGGAATTCACGATCAGCGGCTTGAACGCCCGCGCCACGGCATAGGCGCGGGCCTCGGCGGTCTGCTGGTCCATGCCGTGATGGGCATTGGCCGACAGCGCCGCCCCCTGCCCTGTTTCGAAATACATGGTGTTGCTGCCGACCGTGCCGCGGCGCAGCGACTGGCTCGCCTCATATGCCTCGCGCAAGATGCCGAGATTGACGCCGAACGAAGCGTTCGCCGCTTCCGTGCCGGCGACGGACTGGAAGACGAGATCGGTCGGCGCGCCGCGCTCCATGGCGGCGATCGCGGTGGTGACATGGGCCAGAACACAGGTCTGGGTGGGAATGTCATATTTCTCCCGCACCGCATCGAGCATGCGCAGCATGTCGATGCAGTTCGCCAGGCTGTCGGTTGCCGGATTGACGCCGATCACCGCATCACCGGCGCCATAGAGCAATCCGTCCAGCGTCGAGACGGCAATGCCGTGCAGATCGTCGGTGGGATGATTGGGCTGGAGCCGGCTCGACAGCCGGCCAGCCAGGCCAAGGGTCGAGCGGAACCCTGTCACCACCCGGCACTTTCGCGCCACGGCGATGAGATCCTGGTTGCGCATGAGCTTGCAGGTGGCGGCCACCATTTCCGGCGTCAGGCCGGGGCTCAGCGCGCGCAATGCCTCGGCATCCGCCTCGTAGCCGAGCAGCCAGTCGCGCAGATCGCCGACGGTCATGTGCGCCACCTTGCGAAAGGCAGCGCTATCGTGGGTGTCGACGATCAGCCGGGTGACTTCATCGGCCTCGTAGGGGACGAGGCATTCCGACAGGAACTGTTTCAGCGGCACGTCGGCAAGGGCAAAGCGCGCGGCGATGCGATGTTCCTCGCTCTGCGCGGCAACCCCCGCCAGTTCATCGCCCGAGCGGCGCGGCGAGGCCGCGGCAAGCAGGCTTCTCAGGTCTTCAAACGTATAGCGCGTGCCGTTCACGCTGCTGGAATAGCCGCTCAATCTGCGCCCTTTCCTCGAAGGTCGCAGATCATATCCTCAAATCGAGGAGCAGGACACTCCAGAAAGAGCCGGCTTGGGCAGTGGAATTATCTCAGCCCGTCGCATCCAGTTTCTTGCCGCCGCCCGCATAGGGCAAAGCGTCGATCAGAACAAAGGCGATGAAGCAGCTTTTGTCGCTCCGGTTGATCCAGTTATGAATCGTGCCGCGCTGAACGAGCATATCGCCTTTTCGCAGGCGGACGCATTCGTCGTCCAGTTCCATATCGATCTCGCCGTCGAGAACGATGGCGTAGTCGATCGAATCGGTGCGGTGGTTGCGCGGCGTCACGCCCGGTTGATATTCGATCACCCGGAACACGGATCCGTTCTTCGTCGTGGTTCCGACGATGCGCTTGGCGCCGTCGGTTTCATCCTCATTGTTGGCCGGCAGAGTATCTGTCGACCAGATATTGCAGACGTTGGCGCCGGGCCGGAACGACAGCAGGTCGGTTGAAATCTCGTCGATGACGACGGTTGCCTTGCCGTCCTGCTTATGTCCCGTCACGACGCGCCTGATTTTCATCTTCTGCTCCATCGGAGTTATCTCGTCGCCGGATACGCGGCCGGGAGCATCAGATAGGATGCCCTGCCGCCGCCTGTGAATATCCGGTTCGTGCCCAGGAATTCCGCCCTTCCGCGATCGCCGGGATGCTGGTGCAGGATTCGACCCGCGATACCCGGAAATTCGAAATCTTTTCCCATGAGAGTCAAAACGAGTCGATAGCCTTTTGGAAAGACCATGGTTGTCGGCCATATCTCCACGTCGATCTCGTAGACTTCGTCCGGCGTCAGCTTCTCGATCTCGTCATGCGCATGGAAGACGCGGTTGGCGTTCGACTTGTCGGCATCCAGCCTGCGGTGCGAGACCCGCAGCCATCCCCGCGACACCGGCGAGGCCTCATGAGCGCCATTGATGACCAGTTCCTGTCCCCGCTCGTCGAAGGCGCGCAGCACGGCGAACAGGTCCATATCGTTCGTCGACGAAGACACCCAAAGCTTCGCCGAGACAAAGCCGGTGAATTCGGTGTCCCGCTCGAACGGCGCCGTCGAGAAGCTCACGCCCTCGCTCATAGCCTCGTAGGAGGCGGTTGCCTCTTGCGAAGGCGATGCAGATGCGAGACCGCCGGTCACTGCATCGAGGTAGAACCGCTCCATTCTCGTATCGGGCGGCGGAAAGCCCGCCGCGGTCCTGAACTTATCGCCGCGCGGATCGCGGATCACCAGCTTGACGCGCGGCTCCTTGTCCCAGCCATTGTCGTCTCCGCGGAGAAAATGATTGAAGAAGCGCTTCTGCATCGCGACATATTCGGGCAGATAGAAACTTTCCCAGTGCTTGCCGGCATGCAGCGACAGCCACTTGTCCTTTGATCCTGCACCGAGATAGCCCTCGATGTTGCCGCGCAGGTGCATGCCGGCGCCGCCCCAGTTGCCGGCCGAGAACAGCGGAACCTCGATCCGGCTCAGGACGGGCGTGCGCTCGCGCCACCAGGCGCTGTCCAGATTGTGGCGCAGGATGTCGGCGATATAGTCGGTACGGTTGGCTTCGAGCTTGCCCTCACTCAGGCTTTCGTCGCCGTTGATGCGCCGGCCGGTGCCGCGCTCACGGTGCGGCGACTTGGCGTTGCCGTGCTGGACCGCGAGGCATTGTTTCGGCCACCAGTAGTTGGCAAAGCCGCTGCTCAGAATGCCGCCGTGATGGGTGCTGTCGCGGTAGTAATCGACATAGCCCTCCCACGGACACATCGCGGCCAGATGCGGCGGCTGCAAGGTCGCCACGCGCCATTGCGTGACGGCATAATATGAAATTCCGAGAAGGCCGATCCTGCCGTTCGACCACGGCTGCCGCGCCGCCCATTCGATCGCGTCGTAATAATCGGTGATTTCACGCGGCGAGCGCGGATCGAGGTAACCGGGCGATTTGCCAGCGCCGCGCGAATCGACCTGCACGATGACGAACCCGTCAGGCACCCAGCGTTCGGGATCCGCCGTTTCCCATCTAAGATATTTGCCGGTCGAACCGTTGCCGCACAGGTCGGGATAGACGGCGATGAGCTGGTCCCATTGCGCCTTGAAACCATCTTCGAAATGCAGGTCCTTGCCATAAACGCCTTGCGCCATGACGACGGGAAACCGTCCTTCGGCATCCGGCCGGAAGACATTGGCGCGCAGGACAAGGCCGTCGCTCACCGGCACGGCAACATCCTGTTCGAAGATCATGCGGTAGGGCTGCTCCGGCTTCGCCGGCGCACGCTTCGTGTTCGCGTCTGATGACATTTGCGCACTCATTGTTTCAATCGACCGGCTGTCAGGAATTGACCTTGGCCAGTTCCGGCATCTCATCCGCCAACAGGCGGACATCCTCGTTCGGCGGCACTGTCAGGAAGGCGGGAAGATCCGCGACCCAGTGCTGGTTGCCGAACAGGGGCTCCCAGATGCGCGGCTGCCAATTGTCGTCAAGGCAATCGGTATCGGCGGAGTATTCGGCCTCTCCGCCGGCGGGGTTCTCGATGTAGAAATAGATCGTCGAGGAAATCCGGTGCCGGCCGAGGCCCAGTTTGCTGTTCCAGCCCTGCCGCTGCATGTTGTTGGCGCCCGCCAGCAGTTCGTCCAGGTTTTCGACGCCGAAGGAAATATGCATGAAGGTGGGCTTCTCGGTCCTGGCCCAGAAGATGTTGTGGTGATCGGACCTTCCATCGGCGCGCAGGAATATACCCCTGCCGCGCGCGACATCCGTCACGCGGAACTTCAGCCGGTTCCTGTAGAAGGCGGCGGCCTTGTCGAACTGCGGAAAGCCGAAGACGACGTGATGGATGAGCTGCGGCCTGGCGCGGCTGAACCATTTGCGATGCCTGTTCCAGCGCCGCGTCAATCCAGGAACGTTGGTGAATTCCTCGTCGGAAACAAGCCTGTTGCGGACGAACACGCGAAAGCCGATCGGCAGGCCCGCATCGTCCTCGCAGTAAATGGTTCCATCCGCATCGCGCGTGACCGGACGATCCCGGCCCAGATCGGTTTCGATGGCTTCCAAACCTTCCTTCGTATCGACGCCCCAGATGACGCGCCGAATGCCGGGTCCGTTGGCGAAAACCTTCGGCAATGAAGCGTCGCCGGAACGGCGCAGAACGACGTGCGAGCCCTCGGTCAGTTCATAATCGATTTCGTCGGCCGACCGGCTCGCCACCACCAGCCCGAAATCAGCGAAGAATTTCTCGCACGCGGCAAGATCGTCGACGCCGAAGATGGCTGACTGAACTCCAACGATCGCCATTCCTGTTTCCTCCATGAACGGCAGTTACGAGCGCGGCACGCGCCGCACGTCTTCAGATCGGCTCGGCCAGCGTGAGTTCGTGCGGCCGCGGCTGCGGGGTGGCAAACGTCCGGCGGATATTGTCGTTGCGCGTGCTGCACAAGTCGGGATCGTCGATATTTCCGTCTTCCCCGGTCTTGCGCGACAAATCCTGGACAAACTTGCAGCGCGAAAAGCGCCGCCGTTCGAATGCCGACAGCGCCTCCTCTATTTCGGTCCCCTGAGACAGCAGTTCGGCCAGCACAACCGCATCCTCGATCGCCATGGCCGCGCCCTGGGCGATATGCGGGCTCGATGCGTGCGCCGCGTCGCCGATCAGCACGACTCTCCCCCTGTGCCAAGGCAACGGCAGAATGACTTCTTCGATCGGCACATAGATGATGTCCCGGGCGGTCGCCACCTCCTGCCGAAGCCATGCCAGCACGCCCTTGAACGGCTTCATTCGCTCAGCGAGCAGCGGGCCCAGTTGATCCGCCTCGAACCTCGGGTTTCCAGGCTCGTTCGACACCAGCAGCAGATACATGGTGTCCATCGTCAGGGGCACTAGACCGGCTTTCACGCCGACGCCCAGGTACATGCCCTGGAAATCCAGTTCAGGCGGCCTGCGCGTCGTGTATCGCCATACGCCATGGCCGGTGAAACGCGGCGCGAACTCCTGCCCGAAGGTGAGCTGCCGTACTTTCGAGCGAATACCATCGGCACCGACGACGATGTCGTAAGATGACTTTTCGCCATTTGAGAACGTGACATCAACGCGGTTTTCATGCTGCGAAAGCTCGTCAATCGTTATGCCAAGGCGAACCTTGGCCCCGGCCTTTTCCGCCGCAGACCGCAGGATCTCATGCAGCGCCGGCCGCGGCAGCATGTTCATCGCCGGCGCATCCGGCCCCGCTACCCGCAGCGGCCACAACGAGGCCAGCAGGTTTTCGTCGGCATCGTAGTAACGATATTCATCGACCTGGAAGCCCGCCCGCAGACATGGCTCCATCAACCCGATGGATTTCAGGGCGCGCAGCGCATTGCCTGGCTGGATGATGCCGACGCCATAAACGGACTCCGCGGCCTTCAACTCGGCGACGTCGCTGCGAATGCCGCGCTGGCCGAGCGCGGCTGCCAGCGTGAGACCGCCAATGCCGCCGCCAACGATCAATACCGATTGAACTGTCATTGCCCCATCTCAGAACGCGTTCGGGGAGATGGAATGGAGCGCGTTTGGGCGCTGCTTGCAGAACACGCGACGGTTGATCAAACCACACCTCCCGAATTTGCATCATGCGATTTCGTCGTGAAATATTCCTGTAAACAGGAATTGTCAATACGCCGTAGTGCGCCATTGGACATCACCTGATCACTGCAAACGTCGTGGCGTGATTATCGCTTTTTGGGGGGAGCAGCTTTACGACGAGGCTTGCCCGCCGGCCGCTGCCCTGCAGATTCGCTCACCAGCGTGGTGATGAAGCGAGAATAGCTTTCCACAAACTTGGGATCGTTGGCTTCTGCCCCGAAGATGCCTTCGAAGATCGGGCGGGCGCTAAAAAAGAATTCGCACATCGCCGCGATCGCAAGCTGAAGAAACCGCGCGTCCACTTCCTTCAACTCACCACTTTGGGAACCTTCGCGCACGAGGTCTTCCAATTCTTCGAGCGATTGCCGGAGCAGCCGCAACACCGGCTCCCGGCCCGGATTGTCGGAGAGGTGCACGGATTCAATGATCAGCCGATGGTAATTGGGATTCTCCTGAAAAATGCCCAAATATATGAGGATTCTCCGTTTAAGCTTCTCCTGGGCTGTGCCTTTCTCGGCAATCAGCGCGGCAAGGCGGCCGCGCAATTCGCGGGTAATTTCGGTGGCGGCTTCGGTAAACAGATCGGAGACCTGGCCGAAATAGTACCGGATGAGCGCGGGGTCGACACCGGCAATCTGTGCTATTTCATGAAGCGTAATCTCGCCCGGCGGCTTGCGTTTGAGCGCTTCCCGCGCCGCGGCAATCAAGGCGTCTTTTCCAACGGATCCTCTGGTCGTCGGACGCCCCTGGCCCCGCACGCTTTTCGGCTTCGCAGAAACAACCATGAATTTGCACACTTCCCAAGTTTACGCGCGGCATATTATGTCGCGCCGCAACAACAATAAAGTCTCGCATCCACAGCCTGCATTCCGCGGTCACGGCTTCAACCTCCCATCTTGACTCGGAAAAAACGGCAGCTATTATTCCCGATAACAGGAATTAAATGCGACGAGGGAGGATCGGCGTGGTTGCATCTGTTCATTTGGTCGGCAGCGTTGGCCTCGAAGATGTCGATGCTGTCTTCGACACGGCATCAAAGGTGCTGGACGGCCTTCTTCCCCGCATTCCCGATGGCGAACCCGGGGGACGGCGCCTCTGGATCAGTTGGCAATACCCGGTCCTGCGCGCCCATCCTCTCTTGAAAGTCGATACGAACAATCTGCAGAAGGCGTCGGCTGGCCTGCCGAAACTGCGCCTCGCAGACGGCGTATCGGCGCAAGAGCTTGCCTTTGGAGAACTGGGATACGCCCGCGAAGCGCGCGCCTCCTATCAGGACTTTCTGCGCGCAAGAGCAGCCGGCAGGATCGGCCCGGCCACACGCTTCCAGGTCTGCCTGCCGACGCCCCTCGCCGTCATCGACGCCTTCTGCGCCAAGGACGCGGTTCTCGATATCGAACCTTCCTACGAAGCCGCGATGCGCAAGGAAGTCGCGAAGATATGCGCAGAAATTCCGCACGACGATCTTTGCCTTCAGTGGGACCTCTGCATCGAGATGATCTTGTGGGACGGTCGCTCGACCTTCTATTCGAAGGTTGTCGACAAGGACGGCATCATCGAACGTGCCGCCAGGCTTTGCAGCGATCTGCCGGCCGACGTCGAACTGGGCTTTCACCTCTGTTACGGCGATTTCGAAGGCAAGCATTTCATCGAACCACTGGACGGCGAGAGCATGGTCTCGCTCGCCAACGAACTGGTGAAACATGCCGGGCACAAGGTCGCCTACATCCATATGCCCATCCCGATCGCACGCGACGACGATGCTTTCTTTGCGCCGTTCAAATCGCTCGCCTTCCCGGCCGGCTGCCGTTTGTATCTTGGCCTGGTGCACGCCGCAGACGGAACGGAAGGCTCGCTCAGGCGGGCCGCCGCCGCGAGAAAAATCATTCCGGAATTCGGCATTGCTTCGGAATGCGGGCTGGGCCGCGCCAAAACGCCAGCCGATGTCCGCAGGCTGCTTGACCTGCATGGCGAGGTCGCTCGCCGGCTATAGCGAACGAGACAAGGCAAGACTAGGGGGGAGGGAATCATGAGCGCAGCAAACAGCATCAACGTCACGGACCTCATCAACAACAGGCCTATTTCCCGCTACCAGATCAGCGTGTTCTTCCTGTGTGCACTTGCCGCGCTGATGGACGGTTACGATTCCGTCATCATCGGGATCACGGCGCCCGCCATCGCTACATCCCTCGGGCTGGACGTGAAGACATTCGGTCCGGTTTTCTCGGCGGCGCAGTTCGGATTCATGATCGGCGCTTTCGTGGCGGGACCATTGGCGGATCGTTTCGGCAGGAAGTCGCTTTTGACCCTGTCCGTTGTGGTCTTCGGCGTCTTCTCGCTGCTCACCCCGTTATCGAACTCCTACGAACACCTCATCACGCTCAGGTTTTTAACGGGCCTCGGACTTGGCGGCGCATCGGCGACGTTCGTCAGCCTGTCGACCGAATATGCGCCGGCCAGGGTTCGGGCCACGATCGTTACCCTGATGTGGACGATGATACCCGCGGGAAATGTCGTCGGCGGGCTCCTCTCGTCCATGATCCTGCCGTCGCATGGCTGGATGCTGGTTTATTATATCGGCGGCATCGTGCCGATCGGCATAGCCTGCCTCATGCTGTTTCTGGTGCCGGAATCCATCGGCTTTCTGGCCGTCCGCGGCACCGGCCAGTCCAGGCTGTCGCGCATTGTCGAGCGCATCGCCCCCGACCTGAAGCCGGGAGCAGGAACGATATATTCGGTGACCGAGGAAAAGACCTCGGGCGCGAGTATATCGAACCTGTTCTCGGATGGCCGCGCGGCAATGACGCTGTGCTTCTGGATCGTGTTTTTCTGCTGCTGGCTGGTTCTGATTACCTTGCTCGCCTGGATGGTTCCCATCCTTCGCGAAGCCGGCATTCCGCTGTCCAAGGCCCCTCTCATGATCGCCGCCAACAGTGCCGGCGCCGTGATCGGCGCACCGATCATCGGACGGATCATGGACAAGACGAACCCCTATCACGTGCTCATCGCCGTCTTCTTCATCGCGGCAATCTCGGTCAGCGCGCTTGGATTTGCCGTCACCTCCGTGGAGCTTTTCGCCGTGTGCTCCTTTATCGAAGGTTTTGCGCTGGGTGGCGCATCGAGCGGCCTGGTCGCGCTCGCAGCAGCTTCCTATCCAACGACGATACGGTCCACCGGGATCGGCTGGGCTATCGGCGTGTCGCGCTTCGGCGCCGTCGTCGGCCCCATCATCGCCGGCCTCATGCTGTCAGCGGGCTGGTCGCTGCATGCCTTCTTCGGCTCCATGGGCATTCTGGTGCTGATCGCGACGGCATTCCTGGTCGTTCTCATGCTGAATGCACAGAGCGCCAAATCCGTTCCTGCCCTCGCCGGCGGAGCTACGCCAGAGGCGGGGCACTGACATGACGAAATCCGTTCTCCTGGTCGGAAGCGTTCCGCTACGCTCGTCGGAAGATGTCTTCCGCGAAGTCTCCGAACGGGTCGGCCCGCTGCTCAAACGAGTCCCCGATGGCGAAACAGGCGATCGTTCGGCGTGGACCGCATGGCAGGGACACGTCATCGAGCATGCGGAAGGCGTAGTTCGTTCAGGCGTGCGCGATGTCCACGGCATCCCCTATCCGACCTACGCGCTCAAACCCGGTCTGTCGGAACAAGACATACGGTTTGGCGACCTTGGCTACGCCAATGCGGCGATATCTTCCTATCGGGATTTCGTGCGCCTGCGCTCGCTCGGCCTGAACCGTCACGCGCGATTCCAGGTGAGCCTGCCGACGCCGCTGGCTGTGGTGCAGGCTTTCTTCTGGGGCAGCCCGGCCCTGCCGGACATCTGCCAGGTTTACGAAACGGCGCTGCTTGGGGAAGTGGACCGTATCCTTGCGGCGATGCCGCACGCCGGCCTCAGCCTGCAGTGGGACATCGCCGTCGAATTTCACAGGATCTGGGAAAAGCCGGAGTCCGATCTCGCCAGGCAATTTCCGACGCCGGTCCTCATCGAGACCATCGCGCGGCTGGGCGATCATATTCCAGATGCCGTCGAGCTCGGCTGGCACTTCTGCTACGGCGACGCCGGCCACAAGCACTTTGTCGAGCCGCATGACACACGGCTCATGGTCGACATTGCCAACAAGCTTACCGGGGCGACGAAGCGGACAGCGAACTGGCTGCATCTGCCGGTGCCGCGCGAGCGCAGCGACGCGGCCTATTTTGCGCCGCTGGCCGATCTGAAGCTAAACCCAGGGACCGAACTTTATCTCGGCCTCATCCATCTGACCGATGGGTTGGAAGGAACCAAGCGGCGCATGGCTGCCGCCGATCGGTTCGTCGCTGATTACGGGATCGCAACCGAGTGCGGTTTCGGGAGAAGGCCTCCCGAAACAATTCTGGCCTTGCTTGACCTGTATCAAGCGGCCGCGAAACTATAGGTCCAAGTCAGCCCGGGGCAGCCGCCCGTTCGGTGTATATTTATCGATGGCGCTGGGCAACTCACGCGAAAGCCGTGCAAGAAGTTCTTCGCGTGAAAGCCCGGTTTTCTCGGCCAACTCCTGGATGATGTCCGGGCCGACGGCCTTCTCCAGACGGTCCGACGGCAGATCGGCGTTCGGCCCATGGCCGACCCAGGAATTCGCGGCCTCGCCCTCGCCGTTCTTGTTGAACTGTTCCACAAGCTGGCCGAGCGCGCCACCGAGAAAGCCGCCGCCCGCAGCGGCGCCGCCGGCAGCAGTGCCGGCGCCGGCATTGCCGAACAGGCCGCCGAGGTTGCCGAGCAGCCCCCCCAATCCGTCTCCAGCGGAGGTTGTCGTCGCCCCGCCGGCTGGCGGCGTTGCGCCGGCGTTGTGCCGCAGGCCGTTGAGAACCTCGGCGATCTTGTCGCGATTCTGATAGCCCGCCAGCGCGATCAATCCGAGAAGCGCTGTCATGGATGGCAGTTTGTTGTTAGCCATGGGGATCTCCGCAAAATTACACGAACGAGACTTACACTTGATTGAGGTCGGAACGTGTCAGGCGCGCCGGTTGGCAACAAGGCCCCAGACGAACAGCACGACGAGCGCGCCGACGATCGCGCCGATAAAGCCCGCCGTCTGGCCGGCCTGATACCATCCGATGGCCTGCCCAAGGTAAGTCGCTACGAACGCGCCGACGATGCCAAGAATCGTGGTCAGAACGAAACCGGATGGCTCGTTCTTTCCAGGCATGATTAACTTGGCGATCACACCGGCCACAAAGCCGATGATGATGGTCCAGACGATGCTCATAGGCATTTCCTTTCGGGCTAGAACGTTATCTCTTCAGACCGGTAGTCACCTTGCCACGGCTCTGTGAAACGTTTACGCGGATGGCCGTCGGCGGCATCGCTCACCTCTTCAGCATAGAGCTGATGCCAACAAATGGGCCAACTGTTGCCTCGAATGTCAATGCACGAAGCTGTTTCAGTGCACGAAAGCTGAATGCTTTGATAAGCTGGCCTATTGGACTTGACTATTGAGAAGGCTGCCGTCCTGCCTTGGCAAACAACTGATAAAGCTAAATAATTATCTTTAAGTCAGGCAGATTGCCGATAGCCCGGGCTCTGGACATCCCTGCCCGGTCGCCTGATCGAAGGCGGTTGTTCACTGCCAATGTGCCATCGGCAGGCCGGCGACGGGGCTCTGGAAGAACGGGATGGTCGTGCTGCGGAGTCCGCCCAGATAGACCGTCGACAGATCGGCGCCGCCGAAGGTGATGCTGGCGAGCCAGGTGCACAACGGACCGCCGGTCTGCATCAGCAGATCGAACGGCACCGGCCCGCCGCTGGCGAACGCCGCCTCGAATCTTGCGGCGGCCTCCGCGTCGCCATCGTCGAGCAGGTCAAGCAGGTCGCCTTGCGGAGTGATCGCCACCAGCCGGTCGGCGAAGATCATTGTCGCCCAGAGATTGCCATAGGCATCGAAAGCGATGCCGTCGATGACGCCGGTGCCAAGCGACGCGGGACCATAGACCTCGCGGTCGGTGAGCGCGCCGTCCGGCTGCACGCGCAGGCGGGTGACGCGCTTGGCCGTGGTCTCGGCGACGTAAAGCCATTCCTCTTTGGCATCGAGCCTGATCTCGTTGGTAAAGCGAAAGCCGTCGGCGACGATGCGCGGGCCCTTGTCGTCGAGAAGAACGATGTAACCGTCCGCCAGCGACGCGTTGATGGCATCGCTCCAGGGGTTGACCATGGTCGAGACGGTGATCCAGATGCGGTCCTTACGGTCGCGGAGAACGAAGTTGACCTTGCCGAGGGGTTTTCCGTCGATGCTGTCCATTAGCACCTGCGTGGTTCCATTGCGGGTCATGCGCTCGAGGCGGTCGGTGCCGAAGTTCGAGATCAGCAGGTCACCATTCGCCGCAAAGGCCAGTCCATTGGGCAGAGTGCCGGTGAGCAGGCTGCTCGCGGCGTCGGCGGCCACGTTGAAATGCGGATCGGCGGCTTGCACGATGAGCTGCTGGCTGCCGTCGGCTGAAATCCGCATCACCCCGCCGCGTGCATCCGCCGCCCAGAGCGTGCCGTCGCGTTCGGCAAGGATGCATTCGGGACGCTGCAGGTCGCGGCCGATGCGGCCTACGTGCGCCCGGTCGACGCTGAATCCGACCAGCGGATTGGGTCCAGGCGCGTGACGGATGAGCGTCACGACATGCGCTCGAAGCGATCGGCGATCCAGTCGGCGATATAGCTGCGCACCGGCTCCATATTGTCAGCACTGACGTGTTCGACGCCACCCTCACGCGCGGTGAAGAATTTCAATTCGCGATCGGCGCTGTTGACTGCCTGGTCGTAGCTCTGCTGCGCATATTCGATCGGGATCTGTCGGTCGTGGGCGCCGTGCACCACCAGGAACGGTACGGTCATATGCTGCATGTGGCCGTTGAGCGTCACCTGCGGCATCAAAGCCATGAAGTCCTCACGCGTCTGCTTGCCCCACACCCACATCACATGGTCCCAATAGTGCGGCACCGGGTTTTCGCCCTCGTTGTTGAGCCGGCGGCGTTGCAACTCGCCCCAATTATGATTGGCGCCCCAGGCGACGCATAGCTTGAACCGCTTTTCGTAACAGGCCGCGCGCGGCGCGTAATAGCCGCCCAGCGACCAGCCCATCATGCCGATCCGCTCCGCATCGACATCGTCGCGGGTTTCGAGATAGTCGATGGCGGCGGCGGCCCAGCGTTCGCTGTCGGGACTCGCGGTCAACCCATTGAGGCGCAGCGCCTCGCCGACGCCAGGATGGTCGATGGCCAGGATAGAGATGCCGCGTTTGGAGAAGCTATCGCGCACCGCTAGCGTGATCATCTCCTTGACGCTGTCCAACCCGTTGCAGAAGACCATCGTCGGACGCGGTCCTTCGCCGTTGCCTGGGATGAAGAGGCCGGGGAAGCTTGTGCGCTCATAGGGGATCTCGACCCGCTGCCAGCCGAGCCCTCCCGCCTCGATTCCCCGCAGCATGGTGGCCAGCATCGTCCTGTACATCGCCCGGCGCGGCTCGTAGTGGCGGCTCTGCATCCGCTCGGCGGTCATATAATAGGCGGTGGCGCGCAGATATTTCTCTGATGCGCTCAGCCTATGGCCCGCCGCCTCGGCTTCCTCGCCCAGGGCGACGAGCCTGTCGGCCATCCTCCCCCACGATTCGAAAAACGCCTCGGTGCCCTTGTCGGCGCCTTCGCGCGCAACCACGCGCACCTCTTGATTGGCCTGGTCGATCTCGCCCATCACGCCGCCCATGCCAAGGCAGATGTTGACCGACAGGTTCCAGACATAGTTTCCCGGAAATGGCTCGTACATCAGAGTCGATCCTTGATAATTAGAATTCCACCCGATCAACGCCCTTCAGCCCGAGCATCGCGCGCGCCTCCAGTGGCGATGCCGGCTCGTGACCCATTTCGCGCAGGATGCGGACTATCTTGGCAACCTGCTCGGCGTTGGAGGCGGCTAGCTGTCCCTTGCCAATGAAGAGACTGTCCTCGAGGCCGACACGCACATGGCCGCCCAGCAGGGCCGCCTGCGTTACGAACGGCATCTGGTGGCGCCCTGCAGCCAGCACCGACCATTGATAAGCATCCTTGCCAAACAGCCGGTGTGCTGTCTGGTGCATGAACATCAGATTATCGAGATCGGCGCCGATGCCGCCGAGCACGCCAAAGATCATCTGAACGAAGAAAGGCGGCCTGATCAGCCCGCGATCCAGAAAATGCGAGACGCTGTAGAGGTGGCCGACGTCGTAGCATTCGTGCTCGAACTTCGTGCCCGCGTCGCCCAGCGTCTTAAGGATATAGGCGATGTCGCGGAAGGTATTGCGGAAGATGAAGTCCTCGGAAGCAAGCAGATAAGGCGCCTCCCAGGCATGCTTCCAGTTCGGGAAACGCTTCGCAGCGGGAAACAGGCCGAAGTTCATGCTGCCCATGTTGAGCGAACACATTTCAGGCGCGAAGCGCACGGCCCCGCGCAGCCGTTCCTCAACGCTCATCGCCGGACTGCCGCCGGTGGTAATGTTGACGACGGCATCGGTGCGCTGCTTGATGACCGGCAGGAAAGCGGCAAAGACGTCGGGGTCGCCGGTCGGTTCCCCCGTCTCGGGCACGCGCGCATGCAGATGCAAAATCGCCGCGCCGGCCTCAGCCGCCGCGATCGATTGTTCGGCGATCTCTTGCGGCGTGATCGGCAAGGCCGGCGACATGGTCGGCGTATGGATCGCACCCGTCACTGCGCAGGAAATGATGACTTGGCTCATCGGGACCGGCTCATCAGTAAGCAGCCATCAGCGCCAAGGTCGCGGTATGGAGCAGACCGCCGGGATTAGCGGCGGGATTGTGAATGCCCGCCCACTCCTCCATCTCCCAGACGCCGATCTGGCGCGAGCTATCGACCACGAACTTGGAACGCGCGAAGCGCCGGGTCATGAATTCGTCGAGCAGAGCCGGCAGCGGCGCGTCGCGTCCCATCAGCTCGCCGATCAGCACCGCATCCTCGATGGCCATGGCGGCGCCCTGGGCGAGATGCGGCGTTGTCGTATGCGCGGCATCACCGATCACCACCACCCTGCCCTTCATCCACGGCGAGGGCAGCAGCGTGGATTCCATCGGGCGATAGACCACGGCATCAGACTCCACGATCAGTGGCTTCAACTGCCCGATCAGGCCGGTATAACTCCCCAGCCGCCGGCGCATCTCGTCCGCCATTTGCAGGCCTTTCATCGACGGATTGCCCGGCTCGGTGGTGACGAGCAGCATGTACATCAGCGTCGGCGACAGCGGCACCAGGCCGGCCTTGCTGTCGGGCGCGACGAACAGCGCGGCCCATTCGAGGTCGGCGGGGCGCGGCAGATTATAGCGCCAGACACCCTGGCCGGTGAATTGCGGCTCATAGGCGTCGCCGAACAGACGCCGGCGCACATCGGAGTTGAGACCGTCGCAGGCGACGATGAGGTCATAACGGCCGCTCTCACCATTGGTGAAGCGGACATCGACGCCTGAGGCACCCTCCTCGAACTGATCGATCGTCACACCGAAGCGGAGCGCCGCGCCGGCAGCAGTCGCAGCGTCCGTGAGGATGGCGTGCAGCTTCGGCCGCGTGATGCCGTTGTTGGGCGGATAGGCCGGCGCGGCTTCGCTCGTCGATGGCGCGTTCATCAGGACGTTGCCGGCGGCGTCATGGATGCGCCAGCCGGGGAATGCCTGGCCAGCCTCGACGCAGGCGCGGGCGAGGCCGATCTGATCGAGCGCGCGCAGCGTATTGTTGGGCTGGATGATGCCAACGCCATAGACCGTCAGGACGGGTTTGATTTCGACCAGATCGACGGCGATGCCCTGCCGCCGTAGCGCGACGGCTGCAGTCAGGCCGCCGATGCCGGCGCCGACCACCAATGCTTTTTGAATGGCGGTCATGAGCGTCCTCCAGCAGTTGCTTCGTCGGTGAGATAATTGAAATTCCAGACCGGCTCTTCGCGCAGGAAGGGCGGCAGGTTGTGGACGTGGTGAGCATAGGCGAACAACGGATGATCCCAGTCGCGCGCCACCCAGCCGTCGTCGACGCAATCGCTGTCGGCGCCGTATTCGGCCTCGCCGCCCGCCGGGCACGGCAGGTAGTAGAACAGTGCGGAATCGATGCGGTGGCGACCGAGGCCGAAGTGCGACGGCTCCCAGCCGCGCCGCACCATGTGATTGGCGCCGACCATCATCTCGTCAATGTCCTCGACGCCGAAGTTGGCGTGGTGGAACTTGAGTGTCCCGTCCATGTCGGGCAGCGGCGCGTTGGCGTTGAGCAGCAGGAAGTTGTGGTGGTTGTTGGCGCCGTCGGCGCGCAGATACGTGCCGAAGCCGCGCTGGCTGTCGGTGAGCCGGAAGTTCAGCTTGTGCATCATGAAGCGATAGGCGGTGTCGAAGTCGGGCAGAGCGAACACCACATGGGCGATGACCTTGGGATGAGCCCGCCGGCGCCATTTGCGATGCTGGTTGAGGCGACGCACGTGCCCCGGCGCGTTGAGCGGATCGGGGGCGGAAATCACCGGCGTTTTGGCAAACACGCGCAGGCCCATCGGAATGCCGAAGCTGGGAACGAAACGCGCGATGCCGTCGTCGCCGCGGCTCACCGCGAGGTCCGGCGTCAAGCCGCCAGCCAATGCCTCCAACGTCTGCGCACTGTCGACGCCCCAGACGACTTCGTGAACGCCGGGTCCGGAGACCAGAGACTTTTTTGGCAGCGACGGATGGCCGAGCGGCAGCAGCACGACGCGCGAGCCCTCGGGCAGAAGGAAGGTTACAGCCTCGGAGGCGCTCTTTTCGCGCTCAAGTCCGAAGTCTTCAAAAAAGCGCGCCGATGTTTCGAGGTCATCCACGCCGTAGACGAGCCGCTCGATCCCAATGATCCCCATGAACCGTTCCCTTCGTTCTGCCGTTGGCGAACATTAGGCAGAGCAGTCCGGGACGAAAAATAGTGATCTTCAATGGCTGCAATCGGATCAATCGATGATCCACAACATCAACTGACGGCGTGCAGCTTGGCCCGGCGGCGCGGCTCAAGCTCCGGAGTCGATTGCGTACCGTCGGGCGCACGGCTGTCCAGCCAGGCGGCCGCGACATCCCTGAACACGCCCCTGAACCAGACATGGCCCGGATCCTCGATATGGCGGGAATGCCACAGCATGGCTTCGTTGAGGGTCGGCATCGGGAATGGCGGGCGCAGGGTGCGAATCGGCAACGCGCGCACGGCGATGTCGGCAAGCCGGGATTGGACGACGCCTACCAGGTTGGAATGGGCGACCATGTTGGCAACAAGCGAGAACTCCGCCACCATGAAGTTCGGCTTGAACTGCGGCGCGTGCTTGCGCAGCGCCACCGTTTCAAGCGTGCTTACCTTGCCGGCCATCTCGACGCCCACATGGGGGAAACTGAGCAGTTGCTTGAGGTCGGCGCGCTCGTCCAGCGGGTGGTCCTTGGCGACGACGCAAACGAACTCATCGGAAAACAAGTGCTCGGATTGCAGCTTCTCTTCACCGTTGCAGCCAAAAAGCGAAAGATCGTCGGCGGTGATGAAGAGATCGATTTCGCCGGCGAACATGCGCTCGATGGGTGCAACGAGCGGCTGCATGATTAGCCGGACGCCGGGCGCATGGATTGCAATATGGGCGATGACCTGCGGCAGAAAAACCGACGTGCAATAGTCCGACGCCATCAGGGTGAACTCGCGCGTGCTCGTCGCCGGATCGAACACCGGCTCGGCAAGGATCAGCAGTTCGACGCCGCGCAGCGCCTCGCGGACCGGCTCGACCAGCGACGCGCCGAACGGCGTCAATTCCATATAGCGGCCGTTGCGAACCAGGAGCTGGTCGTCGAACTGGTAGCGCAGACGCTGCAGCATGCCGCTCATGGTCGGCTGCGTCACGTTGAGCCGCTCCGCCGCACGTGTGACATTCCTGTCGCATAGAAGCGCATTGAGAGCGCTCAGGAGATTCAGATCGAACCGCGCCATACCCTCTCCCTCTCAGATAATGCCGCCGCTCATACCGGAAAGCGGTTTGTCGATTGCGCGAGACTCAACCCATCAGTCGGGCGGCTCAGGCTTATCGATCATTGCAATTTATAAGCTCATTGCGCGCGAGAGTCGAGAAAGGCTTGCCTCCCTATGCCAGTTCGAGCAGTTGGCAGGCGTTGCCGCCGGCGATCCTTGCCCTGTCCGCGTCCGAGAGGGTGACGCTGGCGAGAAAGTCGATCGGGTCCAACTCGGCAACGGGATAGTCACCCCCCATCACGATGCGCTCGATACCGACGCGCTCGACCAGGATTTCCAAGGTGCGGGCATCGTAAACACAGCTATCGTAGTAGAAGTCCTTGAGGTACGCGCTGGGATTCTTGGAGATATTCCTGGTGGTATAGGGCTTGTCGGTGACGTTGCGATCGAGACGGCCCATATAATGCGGCAGAAATCCACCGCCATGGGCCATCACTATCTTGAGGCCGGGAAACCGATCGATCACGCCTTCGTAAATGAGCGAGGACATCAGCTTCACTTCTTCGATCGACTGGCCGATCGAGTTCCACAGCGCATAGTCCTGGAACCACATATCGGTGACGCCTTCGGGATGGATGAACGCCACCATGTTGCGGTCCCTGAGCGCCGCCCAAAGCTCGGTGAAGCGCGCATGGCCGAGATAGTCGCCGCGATAATTGCTCGGCAGTTGCACGATCCTGAAACCCGCCGATATCGCCCAGTCGAGTTCAGCCAGCGCCATGCGCATATCGCCGAGCGGCAGCACTGCTGTAGCAATGAACCGGCCGGGGTGCGCGCCGACCCATCGGGCGCATTCCTGATTGACCAGCGCGGTCATGCGTCGTTCCGCATCGGGCGTCGCCCAGGCACGGCTCTGCACGACGTCGCAGGAGGTCAGAATGTTGATATCGATGCCGCGCGCATCCATGTCCTCGATTTGCAGTTCGGGCCGCAACATCCGCTGAAACGACGGCAAGTCCGGCGAGAGCATGTTTTGCCCGAAGCAGGAAGAAACGCTGTGCCGATGGGTTTCGTTGAAAACCTCACGCTGGAGAAAGTGGGCGTGAAAGTCGATGCATTTCGAACAATGGCACCGCAATCTCTTCGCGACTTCGACCGACATCGTTTGTAACTTTCGTAAAGCTCAAGGCCAAGCGGCGGCAACCATCGCAGCGCCGTTGCAGGCTCTCTGCATTTTGAAAGAATGTTGGCGGACTGGGGAAAATCCGGCCAATCGTAATTGCCAATCGCTGGCATCGCGAACCGGCATGATCGCGGACCACCACTTCAGCCCATCATTCCAGCTCTTCAATCCAGTTCTTCGGCATAATTCACCTTCCGGGCGATGATGCTCATGCCGATGCAGGCGATCGCTGCGCAGGCGGGAACGATCGCAATGATCAGAAAGAGCGATCCCATGGAGAAATTGTTCGCCAGCAGCCAGCCGGCGGCGATCGGTCCGACGACCGCGCCGATGCGGCCAATGCCGAGCGCCCAGCCGGAGCCCGTCGAGCGGACCGCCGTCGGATAGAACAGCGCCGCCAGGGCATTGGAGCAGTTCAGGCCGCCGGAAATGCAAAAGCCCGCGACGAAGGTCAGCACCATGAGCGGGCCCACCGCAGCGCCGACCTGGCCGATCAGCACGATGGTGGGAACCGCGGCCGCGAACATTACCGGGATGATCTTGAACGGCCCGAACTTGTCGATCGGAAAGCCGAGAGCGAGCGAGGCGATGACGCCACCCATCTGATAAAGCGTGCCGATGAGCACCGCCTGTTCGAGCGAGATGCCAAGATCGTGGGAGAGCGTCGGGATCCAGTTCTGAATGGTGAAATTGGTCAGCAGGGTGGCGAAGAAGATGAACCACAGCAGCAGCGTCGCTACCGGCGGCCGGGCGCGGAACAGTTGCGTCACGGGCATGCCACGCGACCCCTCCGTCTCGACGGTATAGCGCGCCCCGGCGGGCGCATTAAAGCCGGGAACGATGCGCTTCAGCGCCTGTGTGATGCGGTCCGCCGATGCTTTTTTCAGGACGAGGAATCTGATCGATTCCGGCAAGGCGAAGTATGAGACGACGACGAGAATGAGCGGCAGCGCGCCACCGACGATGAGTACGCCGCGCCAGCCGTAGATCGGCAGCAGCCAGGCCGAGACGAGCCCGCCGACGCCCGCACCAAGCCCGAACCCGAGGAACGCCGCCATCACCATGGTCGCGCGGCGTCGCTTGGGCGAATATTCAGCGGTCAGCGAAGAGGCGTTGGGCATAGCGCCGCCGAGACCAAGCCCGGTCAGGAATCGCAGTGCAAGGAGCATGGCGAAACTCGTCGATGCGGCGCTCGCCAATGTCAGAATGCTGAACTCGGCCGCGCAGATGAGAATGATCATGCGCCGGCCATAACGATCGGCGAGCGGGCCGAAGAGGAGCGCGCCGACCATGATGCCGACGATGCTGGCCGCGAACAGCGGGCCAAGCTGCGTGCGCGTCAGTTGAAACTCCGCCGACACCGACGGCGCGATGAAGGCGATGATCTGGGTGTCGAACCCGTCGAAGAAAAGAAGCAAGGCGCAGAGCGTCACGACACGGATCTGGGAGCCGCTGATCGGCGCAGCATCGATGATCTTGCCGATGGCGAGCGGCGTGTCTGCAATGCGCGAACGTGTGTCGATGTTCATTCCGTCATCCTCCCTGTGTCCGAATTATGTTGCTGGACAGTGGAAAGACCGACCAATCATAATTGCCAATCACAGCCATCGCGGGTGGGCATGATCGCTATGACAGAGTGATGTGCGAAGAGCCTCATCCGGCCCTCGTGCTGCGAGCTCTTAGCCTTCTCCCGCTGCGTGGGCGCAGAGCAGATGGCCCTTGCGCAGCAAGGGCCGGATGACGGTGTCTTGCGCGCTCTAGCGACCGCGAATGATATCGACAAGCGCATGAGCATCAGCAGTGACGCCACGCCAGGCAACGTATTGGTCGGGACGCACAAGCACGAGCGGCGCACCATAGAGATCGCGCAAGTGCTCAGTGTGAAGATCCAGAACCTTGAGCGGCACGTGAACCTCAGCCGCGGCGGCAGCGATAGCCGCGCTTGCACCAACATCGCCGCCAAGCAACAGGAGCGTGTAGCCCAGGCCGAAGTGATCGTAAAGCGATGTGCCATCGGCCAGCCACGCATGCGGCGCGAGGCAGCCGGGATGAGCCGAGGGATCGAAGGTCGCATGATGTTCGACCGGCGGCGCGCTGCCGTCGTCGACGATCACGGGTGACTTTTCATAGCGCGAGCCGAGGACGACGCCGAGCGTGTGGAACTCGCGTGGCTTGATGGTCATGATCTCGCGGCCAACCTCCGCGCGTGCCCGCCGGCTCTCGGCCGTGTCGCCATCAAGGTCGGCTTTGACGAGATGGGCGCTGAGAACGGCGTAGTTCGCCACCGCCTCGGCAATAGTGCGCCGATGCACCGGGCGTCGCTCCGTCTCATAGCTGTCGAGCAGGCCGTTGCCGCCCCAGCCTTCGATGACGGCCGCGAGCTTCCAGCCGAGGTCGACGCCGTCGGCGATGCCCAGATTCATGCCGTATCCGCCGAAGGGCGGATGCAGATGGCAGGCGTCCCCGGCCAGAAACATGCGCACGTTGCGATAGCGCGTGGCGATCAGGCGATGCGCCGCCCAGAGATCGCGCGTCACGATCTCGACCTCGACGGGCCGCCCGATCGCTGTCCTGACACGCGAGATGATCTCGTCGTCCGCCATGTCGCTGATGCCTGGCGGCAGCAGGATGGCGAAGGCCCACAAGCCGCCGGAATCGAGCGGACTGAAGACACCCGGGCTCGCCGGATTGACGGTCCAGTACATGATAGCGGGAAGCTCGGGCGGCGACCGCTCGAATTCGGGAATGCGCAGGATGACGTTGAAGTTATAAGCGAAGGCGTGATCGCCCTCCATCTTCGCGCCCATCACTTCGCGCACGCGGCTGCGCGCGCCGTCAGCGCCGACGACGTAATCGGCTTCGATGATATGAGTCTCGCCGGTCGTCAGATCGTGCAGCGTCGCCTCGACGCCCGCTTCGGCCTGAAGGGCGCCGACAAACGACGTCGCCGGCAAAACCCGCACCGAGGCAAGCGTGCGCAGCCGCTCGCGCAAGACCTCTTCGACCGTATACTGCGGCACCCATTGCGCCGGTTCGGGGAAGCGCGGATCGCGGCGCTTGGCGCCTGCGAAGGCATCCGGGATCAGCGCCAGTTGACGCCCGAAGAGCGTTGTCGCGAAGACCACGTCGGTCGGGTAATCGCGCGGCAGCGGCGCCGCGTCGCGCAGGGCTTCCGCGATGCCCCAGCGGCGCATATGCGTCATGGTGCGCACATTGGTCGTCTTGGCGCGGGGCTGTGCGCCGGCGCGGGAGCGCTCTTCGACGAGCGTGACCTTGATGCCGCGCAGTCCGAGTTCAATCGCCAGCGCCAGGCCGACCGGCCCGGCCCCGACGATCAGGACATTGACGCGTTCGTGTTTCACGCTTCGGCTTCGTAGTTGCGGATGAAGTCTTCCGGCGGGACGGGACCCCAAAGATAGAACGAGTCCTCGGCAGCATGCTCGCCCGCCGCCCAGTCCACATCGACAGGGATATAGTCGATATCGGCGGAATATTCGGCGTAGCTGCCCCAGGGATCGCGCACATAGTGGAAGTAATTGGCGCCGAGCACATGGCGGCCCATGCCCCACCCCGCAACGAAACCCTTGTTGGCCATTTGCATCGCGCCGAGGCCGATGTCCTGCACCGCACCGACATCCCAACTGCAATGGTGCATGCCGGGGCCGGCGGAGCGGGCGAAGGCGATGAGATGGTGATCGCTGCCATGGACGCCGTGCATGAAAGCGATATTGCCCTCCGAACCGTCGGACAGGCGCAGGCCGAGCACCCTGGAATAGAAGTCGACCGCACCGAGGACATCACTTGTGTAGAGTGTCAGATGCGAGAGACGGCGTGGCCGGATCACAGGCGCCTGCGACCGCGCGATCGTGCCATACACGCCCGGCGGCGCGGACACAGCGGAGAAGGATGACTTCGCTGCGGGCGAGGATTTCTCGGCGACGCGAATCTCAACAGGCGTCCCCTCGTGATCGCGAAACCAGAGCCCGTTCGTCTCGAAGCCATGCGGCGGCGGCACGCGTTCGATGTTCAATTGCGCAAGCCGCTCGCGAAAGCGCGGCATGTCATCCTCGAAAGCGCCGAACGAGAGGTAGTGGAGCTTCTTCCTCGGGCCTTCGCTGAGAAGGCCCCAGCAGTGCGGATGCCCCGCTGTGTACAGCGCGAGGCCGTTGCCTTCGCGGCGGGCATCGAGCCCAAAGGATTCGTAGAACAGTTGCGCCGGCGCGAGGTCCGGTACGCTCAGGCTGAAATGATCGAGGGAGTGGACGCCGAGCACGCCCGGCCGCCGTGTCGCCTCGACGAAGCGCTTGATCTGCGTCATCTTCCTATCACTCCGCCGCGCTGGCCTGGGCGGAGCCCACATCATCCTCGACGGGATTGCGCAGCGTTCCGATCTTCTCGATCTCGACCTCGCACACGTCTCCGGCCTTCATGAACAAGGGCGGCTTGCGCGCCGCGCCGACGCCGGAGGGCGTACCGGTGACGATGATGTCGCCCGGTGCAAGCGTGATGCCGATGGAGATCAGCGAGACGAGGCTCGCCACATCGAAGATCAGATCGTCGGTGGAGGCGCTTTGCACGATTTCCCCGTTGAGGCGCGTTTCGATGTGCAATCCCTTGGCGCCCGGCGGCAGTTCGTCGGCGGTCACGAACACTGGCCCGAATGGGCCGGTGCCGTCGAAATTCTTGCCCATCGTCCATTGCGGCGTGCGAAGCTGGAAATCGCGGATCGAGCCGTCGTTGAAGATGGAATAGCCGGCGACGTGATCGAGGGCGTTGGCCTTGTCGATGCGGCGGCCGCCTTTGCCGATGACGGCGACAAGCTCGCCCTCATAGTCGAACTTGTCGGACTCGGGCGGACGCACCAGCGCGGCGCCATGTCCGACCAGGCCCGAGTGAAACCGCGCGAACAGCGTCGGAAAGTCCGGCACCTTCATCGCGTTCTCGGCCGCGTGATCCAGATAGTTCAAGCCGACGCAGATGATCTTGCCCGGCACCAGCGGCGGCAGGCAGTCAACCGCATCGGGATCGATGTCGACACCATTGGCGAGGGCACGCGCCGCAGACGCAACGCCGCCTTGTGCGATGATCCGCTCCAGCGGGCCGGGATAGCCGGCCTCGTCCTCGAAAAGGCCTTTGTAGGATTTGTCGGCCGAAGCCACGGCGAGACCTCGGCGGCCATGCTGTGCGAATGCCATGAAGCGCATCTGGTTTCCTCCACTCGCTGCCACCTAAATCAGCCTTCGTGCACTTGTCAACAAAAAATGCACATTTTCTAAATGACTGATATCAGTTCGCAATCCGCTTAAGGTATCAGGTTGCTTTGCCGACTTCAGACGCTCGAATGGCACGCCACACGCGTTCCGGCGTCAGTGGCATGTCGATATGGCTGATGCCGTAGCAAGACAGCGCGTCAGCGACAGCCGAGGCGATCGCCGGCGGAGGGCCGCAGCAGCCGGCCTCGCCCGCCCCTTTCACATCAAGTTCGTTCGTCTTGGCCGGCACCGCGTTGAACAGCGCGGTCATCATCGGCATGTCGGACGCGCGCGGCATGCCGTAGTCCATGTAGGAAGCGGTGAGCAATTGGCCGGATGCATCGTAGACGACGTTTTCGCTCAACGCCTGGCCGACTCCCTGCACCACGCCGCCATGGATCTGGCCATGCACGATGAAGGGATTGAGCACCACGCCGCAATCGTCGACGGCGATGTAGTTCAGGATTTCGATGACGCCCGTCTCCGGATCGATTTCGAGTTCGCAGACATGCGCGCCATTGGGGAAATTCTCGACATCGTTCTTGAAGACCACCGTCTCATCGAGACCGGGCGTCATGCCTTCGGGAATTTTACCGGGGTCGTAAGAGGCCGCGGCGACATCGGCGAGCGACACGCTGCTCGCCTGTGAACGGAACTCTCCCGCCTCGAAGACGATCATGTCGGCATCGGTCTGCAGCAATTGCGCGGCGATCTTCCTGCCCTTGGCGATGATGGCTTCCGCGGCGCGCTTCACGCCCATGCCGCCGACCATCGAAGAGCGCGAGCCGAAGGTGCCGATCGACACTTCTGGCGACGTCGCCGTATCGCCGTCGACGAGCTGCACCTTGTGAAAGTCGACGCCGAGGAATTCGTTGACGAGCTGGGCGTAGACGGTCGCGTGGCCCTGTCCATGCGAATAAGTGCCGGCGAAGAGGATCACGTCTCCGTTCTCCTCGCAGCGCATGCGCATGCCCTCCATCGGAAAGTAGCCGGCGCCCTCGAGGAAGCTGCCGAGGCCGATACCACGCCGCTTGCCGCGCCTCCAGGATTCCTTGCGGCGCATCTCGAAGCCTTTCCAGTCGGCGGCGTCGAGAGCCATTTGCATGGTGCCGGCAAAATCCCCGGAATCGAGCGTGAAGCCCCGATGGGTTTTGTAGGGCATCTGATCGGGCGTGATGAAATTGCGCCGGCGTATGTCCTCGCGCGGCAGGTCGAGCGCCGCAGCGCCCGCATCCACCAGCCGCTCCATGATATAATTGGCTTCCGGCCGTCCGGCGCCGCGATAGGTGTCGGTGCAGATCGTGTTGGTGAACACCGGCTTCACCGAATAGTAGAAATCCGGCACGTGATAGAGGCCAGGGAGAATGCGTCCGCCGCCGTCCATCGGGATGCGCACACCGATCTCCGAAAGATAGGCGCCCACATTCAATATCGTCTCGATCGACAACGCGACGATCCTGCCGCCCGCATCGAAGCCCATCCGCGCGACATTGATCTGATCGCGGCCATGGTAGTCGGAGAGGAACGTCTCGGACCGGTCGCCGCTCCATTTCACCGGACGTCCCGACGATTTCGCCGCGAAGGCGACCATCACCGTTTCCGGATAGGTTTTGGAACGGTTGCCGAAGCCGCCGCCGGTATCGTGCGAGACGACGCGGACTTTCGCCGGATCGAGCTTGAAGACCTGACGCGCCAACGTCTGCTGGATTCTGCGTCCTCCCTGGCTCGGCTTGTAAACGGTGAGCACGCCCGTGGCTGCGTCGAATTCGGCTGCCACGGTACGCGGTTCCATCGGGCTTGCCACGAGCCGGTTGTTGACGAGGTCGACCTTGACGACCTTGTACGCTTGCATGAGCCTGCGTTCGACATCGTCCCTGTCACCATATTCCCAATGAACGACAAGGTTACTATCAAACTCCGGCCACACCTGCGGCACGCCGGCCGCAAGCGCACCGGCCGTCGCGACGATGGCGTCGAGCGGCTCGAAATCGATTGCGACGACCTCGGCGGCATCGCGCGCCTGCGCATGCGTCCGTGCGACGGTCATGGCTAGTACCTCGCCAACGAAACGCGTGCGCTCGACAGGCATGACCTGCCGCAACGGCTTGCTCATCGGCCGGCCGGAGCGGTCGGAATAATCCGCATCGCTGACGATGAGCGGGCCTAAGCCGGCAGCCACAAGGTCCCGTCCCGTGTAGATGGCGACCACGCCTTCCATGGCAAGGGCTGTGGTTGTGTCGATGCCGTTGATCTTTGCCGAGGCGTGGGGAGAGCGGACGAAGGCGGCATAGAGCTGACCTTCGAGATTGACATCGTCGGTGAACGTGCCCCTGCCGGTCAGCAGGCGCGTGTCTTCTTTGCGTCGGACCGGTTGCCCGATGCCAAACTCACCCATGCTTGCTCTCCGATGATCAGTTCATCACCGAGCCGCCATCGACCGCCAAGGTCTGGCCGCTGATGAAGTCGCTGTCCGCCGACATCAGGAAGACGATCGTTCCGTTCAGATCCTCGGGTAGTTGATCGCGCGGAAGGCAGCGCGAGGCGTTGTTCAGGGCGCTAAGATTGGCAGCCGCATCCCAGTCGCGGACGCCTTCGCTGAGGGTGAAGCCCGGCGCCACGCAATTGACGCGAATGCCGTCACGCCCGAGTTCGCGCGCCATCACCCGCGAGAGGGCGATCACCGCACCCTTCGAGGCGACGTAATGAGCCATGCCCGGTAGGCCCTTGAAGACTGTTCCAGACGAGATGTTGACGATCTTGCCATAGCCGCGCGCACGCATCGCCGGCAGCACCGCGCGGGCACATTCGAACGTGCCGCGCACATTGACCTGCATGACGCGGTCGAACTCATCCCCATTGATCTGTTCAAAAGGCATCGGCTTCAGCGAAGCAAAGATAGCCGCATTGTTGACCAACCCATCGATCCGGCCGAAGCGCTCGAGCACGGCGGCCACGAATGCGGCGACCGATTTCGTGTCAGCGACGTTGCAGATGCCGCCCCAGGCTGCGCTGCCGATCTCGGCGACAATTTCGGACGGGTCACGCACATCGCAGATCGCGACATGGGCCCCCTCTAGCGCCAGCGCCCGCGCATAGGAAGCGCCGATGCCCTGAGCCGCGCCGGTCACAATGATGGTTCTGCCGCTCAAACGTTCCATGGTTTCCGTCCCGTTCGAAATCGCCAACTTAAAAATGCATATTTTTTATAAAGTGCATTATTTTGAATGTCAATCGCAGGACCGTGGAACGGCCGGGTTCGCAGCGCCGTCTCGAAGACGGGGCGACGGCTGTCCGGCCATGACGACTGGATGGCTGCGGCGTGACGGCCGAGACGCGCCTCAGGAAAGGCGGCCCTGAACTGACCCTTGATGGCCGAGTCACACAGCCGGCAATTTCAACAGCTTTTGCGCGTTGCCGCTCATGATCTTGCGGCGATCCCCGGGAGAGAGCTCAAGCTGATCCAGAGCGTCATAAGTTTCGCGAATCGGCGCAAACGGCGCGTCGGTGGCGAAGACCACATGATCAGCGCCGAAAAATTTCAGGCCGGAGGGAAGTCCGGACTCGCCGCCGAACATCGCGGTGTCGGCGTAGAACATGTGGAAGTAATCGAGGTGGGGCTTCTTTAGAGAACTCAGGACCGCGCTGTAATCCTCGCCCGCCGTGCGGCTGCCGAGAACCGCCAATCCAGGCCCGATGCGGCCGTCGAAATAGGGAATCATGCCGCCGAGATGGTGGGTGATGATCTTGAGTCCCGGATGGCGGTCGAACACGCCGGAAAAGACCAGGCGCGCCATGGCGACGGACGTCTCATAGGGCCAGCCGAAACACCACCACATCTCATAGCGAGACTTGTCCTCGACCGCGTAGTCGGCGTGATCGGCGGTGCGTGCGGGGTGCAGCCAGATCGGCAGATCGTGCGCCGCCATCGCAGCGAAGATCGGTCGGTAGCGCGGATCGTCGAGCGGACGGCCGACGATATTGGTGTAGATCTGGATGCCGCGTGCGCCGAGCTCGGTCACTGCGCGGTTCGCTTCAGTGACGGCGGTGTCGACATCGGTCAGCGCGACTGTGGCGACAAAACCAGGAAAGCGGTCGGGGTGCGCGGCGCAGAGGCCGGCCAGTTCGTCGTTGGACAGCCGAGCCAGGCGGGTGGCCTCGTCGGGGCTTGCAACCTCTTCGAGGACCGGATGAGGCAAGGCGATGATCTGACGATAGTCGTCAAGTTCATCCATCGCGCGAAACCGCGCGTCAAGATCAAGGATGGCGGGCACCGTCTTGTAGCGCGCGGCAATCGCGCCCAGGCCTTTCGAGGACCTGGCGAACTCCTCGAAGTAATGGCTCGGGAAGATGTGGGTATAGATATCGATTAACATGTCTCACAAACCTGCTAGGCGAGGAAATAGCGCCAGCGCATTGTCGCGTTCTATGGATGCGCGCGAGGCGTCGGACATGCTGAACGCATGCAGCTCCTCGACGTCCGGCCCCGGCGCGATGAAAGGATAATCGCTGCCGTACAAAATGTGCGACGCGGGAAAGAAGTTCATCATGGCGGCGAGCTGCGGCGCGCTGGTCGCCGCGGCCGTATCGCAATGGAGCCGTTTCAGCATATGCTCGATGCCGTCCGGATTGTTGTCGCGGAATTGCTTGACCGATGAGCCGACGTGCTCGATGCGCGCCCCGAGATAAGGCAGAACGCCTGCGCCGTGGGAAAAGATGAATTTGATATCGGGGCAGCGCGCCAGGGTTCCATGGAGGACCAGGCTGGTGATCGCGCGCGTCGTCTCGAAGGGGAATTCGATGCCCTGCGATACGAGGCCTGGAATCAAAGTCGCCGTAGCCGGATGCATCGTCGGGTGAACAAACACCACGCTTTTGCGCCGGTTGAGTTCATCGAACACCGGCGTAAAAGCCGGATCGCCCAGGGATTTCCCGTCGTAGTTCGACAGCAGGCCGATACCATCGGCCTTCAGCGTATCGAGCGCATATTCGATTTCCCTGAGCGCGCCCTCGGTATCCGGCGGCGCGACGACCGCAAAAAAGCCGAAGCGGCGCGGATGGTCGCGAACCGTCTTCGCGCCCTCTTCGTTCCAGTCGCGCGACAGACGCCGCGCCGCGGCGACATCGCCGAACCAGACGCCCGGCGTCGAGATCGAACCGATGGCGCAGGCGATGCCATGCCGGTCCATCACGTCGATCGCCTGTTCGGCAGTCCAGCGCAGAAGCCGATCCTTGCCGGTGGAACTGTGGGTGTAGCCGGGGTTGCGCTGCTGCTCTTCGAGCATGTAGCGCTGCGGCCAGAAGTGATGATGAACGTCGATGCGTTGGCGCGATGATGCGGCCATGGATGTTCCTTCCCTTGGACTGCCCGTTGCTCACTCGGGCTTGATCTTCGCAAACTTGATGACTTTGCCCCATTTGTCGATTTCAGCGGCGAAAAGTTTTCCCAGTTCGGCCGGCGTCACCGCCAGCGGCGTGGCGTTCAACGGCGCGAGGCCGGCGATGATTTTGGGATCGGCGAGCGCGGCATTGACCTGCCCGTTCAGCTTTCCGACGATGTCCGGCGGTGTATCCTTGTGCGCGGCATAAGCGAACCAGACATCGACTTCGTAGCCGGGCACGGCATCGGCGATCGGCGGAAGCTCGGGAAATTCCGGGCTCGGCTTGCGGCCGGTGACGCCGAGCCCAATGAGCTTGCCGCTGCGAATGTATTCACCGACCGGCAGATTGCTGAACATCACCTGCACATTGCCGGCGATGAGATCGGTCAGGGCCAAGGCGCCGCCGCGATAAGGCACGTGCGTCATCTGGATCCCGGTCATCATCTTGAGCAATTCCGAACACAGGTGCGGATCGGAGCCGTTGCCCGGCGTCGAATAGTTGATCTTCGTCGGATTGGCCCTGGCGTAGGCCAGGAACTCCGGCAGTTTCTTCACCGGGACGGAAGGGTGCATGAGCATGGTGAGACCGCCGTTGGCGATGCCCGCCACAGGCACGAAGTCGCGCATGAAGTCGAAGCCGAGATTGTCGTACAGCAGGTTGGCTAGGACATTGCCCTTCGAAATCGACAGCAGCGTATAGCCGTCGGGCGGTGCCCGGTAGACCACATCGGCGGCCAGATTCCCGCCGGCGCCGGGCCGGTTTTCGACGAGGAACGTCTGGCCGAGGCTGCTCTCCAGAAACCGTGCCGTCAGGCGCGTGACAATGTCCGATGTGCCGCCCGGTGCGGTCGTCACCATCACACGCACCATTTTTGTGGGATAATCGAGCGCGAAGGCTCTCACCGGAAGTTGCGACGCGGCGGTGGCGCTGGCGATGAAACGCAAGATTTGGCGGCGATGAAACACGGCTCCCCCCTCATATCATTTTGGCGACTTTGCTAGGCAACTTGGCCACGCTAACAGATTTAATGCATATGTAAATAAAAAATGCATATTCTAAAATGCACATTTGTGCCGGATTGCGCCGTTGTGTATGGATGAGTCGCCATGAACCACCCGATCCTGAGCTCGTCGCTGACCGAAAGCGTTTACGCGACGTTGCGCGCCGACATTCTGTCGGCCCGGCTGGACCCTGGGCAGAAGCTGAAGATCAAGGATCTCTGCGACCGCTTATCAGCGGGCTCGAGCGCCGTGCGCGAGGCCTTGTCGCGATTGGGATCGGAAGGGCTCGTCCTGCTCGAGCCGCAGCGCGGCTTCCGCGTCGCGCCATTGTCGATGAACGAATTGCACGACCTGACGCGCACGCGCGGACAGATCGAGGCCTTGTGCATAAGAGACGCCATCGCCGCCGGCGACGTCGAGTGGGAAATAGGGCTTATGGCGGCGCTGCACCGCATGTTGCGCATGCCCAAGGAAGTCGAAAGCGAGCCCAAGCGCTACAGCCAGGCCTTCACGGACGCGCATACGGCTTTTCACGAGGCGCTGGTTGCGGCCTGCGTCAGCCCCTGGCTCCTGACCTTGCGTCGCCTCCTCTTCACGCAGAGCGAGCGCTACCGGGCGCTGACGCGTCCTCTCGCCGAGGTCGAACGGGATCTCGACAAGGAGCACAGATTGATTGCCGACGCGGCCCTTGCCCGCGATGCGGACCGTTGCGTTGCGCTGATGGAGGAACATCTCGCGCTGACGGCGCGAATCCTGATCGAGGCCGCCGCACATGGCAGCGGGCCTCTTTCAGACTAGAGGCGCCCGATCGGGCACCTTGAGAGTCTATTCCAGGATGAAAGGCTGTGTGCGCGGTCCTTCAATCGGCTTCCATAGATGACTGAACTGCGTCGCCACCAGGGCATCGTAAGCGACCGGTTCAGGGATGAGGCCGTAGCCTGTGGCGAAGCGCATCAGGCCGTCGACAGCTTCGTGCGAAATGTCGGCATCATAGAACGGCGCATCGCGCCGGATCAGTTCCGCGATGAGTTCGGCTTCGTCGGCCGGGAACAGCCGCTCGCCGATCCCGGTCGCCAGCGAAGGGTCCTTTCTTAGCGCCTGCTGGGCATTGACGATGGCGCGCACGGCGCCGGCTGCCACATCAGGATGCTCTTCAATCAGGCGATCGCTCGTCGTCAGCGCCGCGAAATTGTAGAACCGCGCGGCCGGGGGGCCGTCGCCGCGCCGGAGATCCAGGTGCATCTTGGCGATGCCAAGGCTTTCGCCGAGCGCCACCCGCATGCCATTGCCCCAATAGGCATCGGCGATATCCTGCTTGATGGCATCGACGCCATTTCGGGCCATGAACCCCTTGTCGCCATAGGCGGGCGGCGGAGGAACGAGCGTGACCTTGTCGCGCTCGCAATCAATTCCCGCATCCTTCAACATGAATTCAAGGCCCATGCCCGGCCATGACATGGCGGCGGAGATACGCAGGCCCTTGAGAGCCTCCATGTCGCCGCGCTTCACATCGAGCGTCGCGCGCACGGCGAGGAACCAATAGGAATACCGCGACAGCGCGCACAGGAGCTTCACGCCCTTCCAGGCCGGAAAGGCCCGCGTGCTGGCAAAGGCAGGGCCGCCGATAAAATCCAGCTTGCCCTCGCGCATAAGTTCCGGTCCCTCCGTCGTCTTGTAGACGAACTCGATGTCGATGCCCTCACGCTTGAAGAAGCCGAGTTCGACGGCGGCAACGGCCACAAAGTAGGAAGGAGAATCCAAATCCGGAACCCATATCCGAAACATGCAGCGAGACCTTTCTTCGCAATCAGAGGCTGACGGGATGATGCCTGATGCCAAAGGGCGCAGCGCGCGACTTAGGCCCGGGCTGGCGGTTGAGACAGGCGCATGCACAATTCATTCCTCGCCACTTTCAGCAAGCTGCCGATCTTTTCTTGTCGTTCGCAATGCCAATCACGGTGCGTGTTTCCGAAGAGCATCAATTCTGAGCAGCGCCGCTTCCTCCTCGCCGGCGGGAATGGATGGCCGTCCAACATTACAGTCCGTTCCAAATTTGTGACAACCGGCATATTCCGGGCCAGTCCTGCCCGTTTATGACATCGGAGGTGATCAATCCCCTTATCGGACGGCCTCCAGAAGAACCAGAAAAGGGGCTCTAACCCCGCAGAAACATGGCCTTACGCCATCCCGGCGCGCCCCTTGCCCGCAAAATGCGCAGCTTTGAGTAAATTATAGACTTTATTCCAAAAATATTACAATTATATTTTCCGGGATCCGAGGCCTCTGCAGCCTTGCGATGGCGAAGACCATGAACGCCTGCCGCTTCACTGAAACATAAAAACGTGCGCCGCATCGGCGTGAGTGCCAGAACAGAGGAAAAGCCGGTGAAGATATCTGCTCTTTGGGGAATGGCGGCGATCGTCGTTGCGCAAACATTTCTGTCGGCCGCGCTCGCGCCGGCAGCGGCGGAAGATTTCGGTGTCATCCGCTTCAACACCTTCGGCCCTTCGATCACATCGCTGCCCATGCGAGTCGTGACGGAAAAGGGCTTCGACAAGGCTGAAGGGTTTTCGTCGGAGTTCACGACAGCGACCGGTTCGGTCGCCATCAAGGCAATGATCGCCGGCGACTTCGAGTTCAGCCTTTCGGCGGGGTCGGCATTGGCCGCAGCCATCAGCGGCGCGCCGATCAAGGTTGTTTACGTGCACGTGGACAAACCATTGTACTATCTCTACGCGCGCGACGACATAAAGGATCTCAAGAGCCTCGAGGGCAAGAAGATCGGCATCGACGCTGTCGGTGGCTCGCAGGACCTAGCCGTGCGGCGCGCCATGAAGGACGCAGGCGCCGATGCGTCGAAGTCGACGTTCCTTGCCATCGGGTTTCAAAGCATTCCGCCGTCCATGATCGCCGGAGCTCTCGATGCCGGCGTCATCACGCCGCCCAAGGAGTTCGCTCTCAGAAGCCCCAACATCAAGTTCGTGAACCTCGGTTTTCTGGGGGATACCGTACCCGGCCTGACGGGAGGCGTCGCGACGACGGACCGGGTCATCCGCCAGCGTCCCGATATGGTCCGCGCCGTCATGCGCGCCCATGCAAAGGCGCATCAGTTCATTCTCAACAACCGGGAAGAGACCATCAAGATTATGGCTCCCTTCCTCGGACTTTCGCTGGAGGACGCGGCGATCTCCTATGATACGACGGTTTTGCCGGTCTACAGCAAGGTCGCGACCTCCACGCCTGAGGCCCGACAAGCCATCGTCGAGGAAATCGGGCGCTCCATGAAAGTCGCCAAGACACCCGAACTTTCGAAGCTCTTCGACTTCTCCCTGCTGCCGCAATAGATGGCTTCGTCGATGCTCTCCGCCGCCCCCGCGATGGACGTTCATAACGCGCAGATCGTATGCAAGGATGTCAGCCATTGGTTCCTCAAGTCGGATGGAACACCGATCCAGGTTCTGGATCGTGTGTCCATCTCCCTTGAGCCCCATAGCTTCACCTCTCTTCTCGGTCCTTCCGGTTGCGGCAAGACGACTCTTCTGCGGGTCATCGACGGTCTCATCCGGCCGGCCGTCGGAACGGTCATCGTCGGCGGCGAAGCGGTGACGGGTCCTTCGGCAAACCGGGCCATGGTGTTCCAGGAACACAATCTGCTGCCCTGGAAAACCGCCCAGGAGAATATCCGCTTCGGCTGCAAGCTCGTCGGCATTCCCGCCAGCGAAAGCCTCCGCCGCGCGAACGAAGCCATAGCTCTCATGGGGCTGAACGGGTTCGAGCATCATCTGCCCAGTCAACTGTCCGGCGGGATGAAGCAGCGGGTCGGCATAGCCCGCGCTCTCAGCATCCATCCGCAGTTCCTGCTGATGGACGAGCCGTTCGGAGCGCTCGATGCGCAGACCCGCGAAGTCCTGCAGATCGAGTTGCTGAAGATCTGGGAAGCGGACCGGAAGACCGTCGTCTTCGTGACGCATTCCCTCGACGAGGCGATCCTTCTGTCCGACCGCATCGTCATCATGGGAACACGTCCGGGACATATCAAGGCGGTCATCGACGTGGACCTGCCGCGGCCGCGCAGCGACGACATGCGCGCCGATCCGGTGTGGACCAACCTGCGACGCCATCTCTGGCAATTGCTGAAGCCCGAAATGATCGAGGTTGCGGGATGAACGGGCAAAACACGCAAGCCCTGCAGGCCACGCCCGCTGCGCCGGCCGCCGCTCCTCCGGCCGTCGTTCGCCCGCCGTGGTGGACCAGCGGAAGAGCGATCAGCGCCGCCTCCGTGGTCATTTTCCTGGCCGTATGGCAATGGGTCACGTCCGCCGGCTACGTGGAGCCGATCTTTCTGGCAAGCCCGACCGCGATCCTGGACGTGGCTTATGACCAGTTTTTTGTCAGTCGCGAAATTTATCCACACATCCTGGTCAGCCTGACGGAAGCCTTTGTCGGTTTCGTGCTCGCTATCGTGGCGGGCGTCCTGCTGGGCCTCGTCATGGGCCGGTTCGACCGCCTGCGGGCCGTCTTCGAACCCTTCGTCATGGCCCTCTATGCGACGCCATCGGTGGCTCTGCTGCCCTTGTTCATTCTCTGGCTCGGCATCGGCCTGTGGTCGAAGGTCCTCATCGTATTTCTCGGCGGCGTCTTCGCGATCCTGGTGAACACGATGGCGGGCGTGCGCGGCGCCAATCCAAAACTCATCGAGACGGCGCAGGCCTTCACCGCCAGCGAGGCCGAGGTCTTCGCTTACATCATTCTGCCGAGCGCCATGCCGTTCATCGTCGCAGGCATTCGTCTCGCCATCGGGCGGGTGCTCATCAGCGTCTTCGTTGCCGAACTCTATGCCTCCAACCAGGGCGTCGGCTTCGTCGTGACGCAGGCAGCGGCATCCTATGCAACCGCATTGATGCTGATGGGTATCCTGCTTTTTACGCTCGCCGGCGTCGCCCTGTCGCAGGCCCTTACCTTGATCGAGGACCTGTTTTTCGGGCGGTTTCGCGAACATTGAGTCGACCGGTACCGGGCGTGGCGACGCGATCAGGAAAACTGAACGGAGTGCAGAATGCGGGTTTTTGTGTGTGACATCGACGATATTGAAGAGGGCGGCGTCCACATCCTAAAGTTCGAAAACATAAAGATCGGCGTCTATCGGCATCGCGGCGCTTTCTATGCCTACAAGAACCTGTGCGCGCATCAGGGTGGCCCCGCCTGCGAAGGACGCCTCATGAAGAAGGTCGTGGAGCGGCTCAATGCCGACAAGACCTACATCGGCGAAGACTTCGACGCGGCCGATCCGCATATCGTCTGCTCCTGGCACGGATGGGAATACCGCCTGCTGACGGGCGAGAATGCCGTCAATCCGAATATTCGCCTGAAGCGGTATGAAGTGACGCAGCAGGACAACAAGCTCTATGTCGAAGTCTGACGCGAAAGCCTGACGAAACGCTGCCCGGCGAATGCGCGGCGCGCCGCGACGATCAAAAATTGCAAGCGAGATGAAGTGATGAACATCAACAATCCGGCCTCGTTCGATGAAGCGATGAGCCATTTCGATACACGCGTCATGCTCGAAAACGCGGAGGAACAGGCCCGCGCGCGCCACTACGAAGATTTCCTGATCGTCGATGTCGATTCCCACCACTACGAAGCCGAAGCGATGAACGAGATCATCGACCGCATCGAGGACCCGGTCCTGCGGGAGAATTCGCGCTTCGCAAAGGGACTGAACCTCAGCAGCGGCGGGCAAGGCCCGTTCGGCAATCAGGAAATGACCGGCCGCATCACGCGATACCCCGGCCGCAAGCACGAGAAGGTGCCGCCGACGCCGCATCGCGATATTACACTGACGCACCGTTGGATGGACGCGCTCGGGATCGACATCGCCTGCCTCTTCCCCACGCCCATGCTCGGACTGGCCCTGCATCCGCAGCTCCATGTCGAGGTCCAGCTCGCGCACGCGTACAATAAATGGTTGTGCGAGACCATCCTGGCCGAAGACAGCCGGATCAAGTCGATGCTGTACCTGCCGCTGACCGATCCCGAGGCGGCGCTGCGATGTATCGAGGAATTTGGCGAGCGTCCAGGCGTCATCGGCTTCATGGTCACCTCGACGCGCTACCGGTCGATCTGCGAAAACGTCCACATGAAGGTCTATGCAGCCCTGGAAGAGCGCGGCCTGCCGCTGTCTTTTCACTCGGGCTATTCCTGGCAGGACCCTTTGCTCTCGGCCTCGACCAAATTCATCACCGCCCATGCACTCGGATTTCCCATCTACAATATGATGCTGATGGGCAACTGGGTCATGGACGGGATTCCGGAGCGCTTTCCCAAGTTGAAGACGATCTGGATCGAGAGCGGGTTGGCCTGGGTTCCGTTTCTCATGCAGCGCTTCGACAACGAATACATGATGCGCTCATCGGAAGTGCCGGCCCTCAAGCGTCTGCCGAGCGACTACATGCGCGAGATGTTCTACGCCAGCCAGCCGATGGAGATGGTCAATAATGCGGAGGCGCTGGAGCTGACTTTCAAGATGATAAACGCCGAATCCCAGCTTCTGTATTCCTCCGATTATCCGCACTGGGACATGGACCTGCCGAGCACGATCTTCGATCTGCCGTTCCTGGATATGCAGGCCAAGCGAGCCATTCTCGGCGAGAACGCGCGCAAATTATTCAATCTGGATCCACAGCTTTCCGCGGCGAAGCTGGCAAAGAAGGTATCATACACTCAGAGGTGAAGCGGCGGCGCGCGGTCTGCCTTCAGCCGCGGCGCGGGAAAAGGTTGGGCGCCAGCATCATTCGTGCTCCCGCGCATACTGCATCAGGGCGAGAAAGCGATAGATGCCATGCACGAATTTTCCGTAGGGCATGGTGAAGAACAGCGCGAAAACGACACCGAGATGCACGGCCAGCAGCGTCCCCATCGCAGGCGTCGCCCGCAGCACAAGCAAGGCAAGGCCGGTGAGGGACGTCATGAACAGCATGACGATGAACGCAACGTCCATGCCGAAGCGGCTCTCATCCACCAGGGCGGGATCGCGGCGCCACTTCGCCGCCAGCAGGCCGATCGGACCGACGATCAGGCCGATGCCGCCGAGCGTGCCGAGCAGCACCGGCAGATCGTACCAGGCATAGGGCGCTTCGCGGCCAAGCAGGTAATGATAGAGCGTCGCGACCGAAGTCGACGCCAGGCACAGCAGGAAGCCGTAGGAGGTGGCGTGGTGATAATGCTTGCGGCGGTCGGTCGGGCGGTCGTCGTCATTCATGCAGCCACCCTTCCCGCCATCGAGATAGCGCAGGCTGCCGGCGTCCTTCACGGCCTGCCAGAACGGCTTGGCGTTGCTGGAAGTCCCTGAAGCGATATCGCGCCAGAAGGCGCGCGCGCTCATCACGATGGCGAGAATCGCATACAGAAACACCGCGCCAAACAGCAATGCCATCGCATTGTGCGGCATCAAACGATAGAAAGCGCCTGGACCGGTGTGGGTGCCGAACAGAACGTCCGGATCGCGAAAGGCGACGAAGCCGAGCACGAACGCCGCCACGCTTAACGCTGCCACGACGCTGATCGCCAACCCATTGCGGGCGAACATGCCGGAGAAGGCTCGCGGCCAGGCATAGGCCTGATAGGAATCGGCACGAACCTTTGCCAGTGTGCGCGGCACATTCACGTCGAACTCATGCGGCGGCGAGAACTGGCAGTCGGAGTAGCAGGCGCCGCAACTGTGGCAGAGATTGGCTAGATAGTTCAGGTCGCCATCCAGAAACGTGCGGCGCATTTCCATCGCCGGAAACACCGCGCACAGGCCCTCGCAATAGCGGCACGAATTGCACACCACCATCAGGCGGTCGGCCTCGCTCAGCGCCGCCGTCGTATGCGTCGCTGTGGTATGCATGTCAGTTGCGCGCATTCTTCGAGGCTCCCCGTCCCGCAAGGCGTCCAAAGACGCTGCCGATTGTCATTCCGATGCCCGCGGCATAGCCGCGGCCGAGGACATTGCCCGCCATGATCTCGCCTGCCGCGAACATGTTGGCAGCCGGCTTGCCGTCTTTCATGATGATGCGCGCCTGATCGTTCACGCGCACGCCGAGATAGGTGAAAGTGATGCCGGGCCGCACCGGATAGGCATAGAAGGGCGCCGTTTCGATCTTGCGCGCCCAATGCGATTTCGGCGGCGTCAAGCCCTCGGTGCGGCAATCGTCGAGATCGTTGTAGTTGAAGGTGCCCGGCCGCACAGCCGCATTGAAGTCCGACACGGTCTTGTCGAGCACGTCGGCGTTCAGTTCCAGCTTCTGCGCCAGTTCGCGGATGCTTCCCCCGGTGATGGGCGGAAACAGCGAGGGCATGAACAGCTTGAGCGAGGACGCATCGAAAATGATATAGGCGATCTGGTCGGGCTGAGCGGCGACGAGGCGGCCCCAGATGGCGTAACGTTTCGGCCACACGTCTTCGCCTTCGTCGTAAAAACGCTCGGCATTCTTGTTGACGACCACGCCGAAGACCACGCAATCGAGCCGGGTGATGATGCCGCCATCGTATTTCGGCGCGCGGGCGTCGATCGCCACCGCGTGGCACTGGGTCGGATCGCCGATCTCCTGCACGCCGGAATCGAGCAGCATCCTGAGGACCGAGCCGCGATTGTAGGGCGTGCCGCGAATGAGAAAGTTGTCGGCGGCCTCGCCCCAATATTCTTTCATCCACTCGATATTGGCCTCGAAGCCGCCGGCCGCCGCGACCAGCGTTCGCGCGCGAACCACACTCGTTGCCTGATCGCGCGTGATGGTGGCTGAGAGAAACATGCCGTCCTGGATATCCAGCGCGGTTACCGGCGCGTCGTAAAGAATATCAACGCCGAGGTCCTCCGCCGTGCGGTAGAGGGCATTGAGCATTGCCCGTCCTCCACCGAGAAAAAAGGCGTTGGTGCGGCCGAGCGTCAATGTGCCGCCAAGCGAGGGCTGAAACTGAATGCCCTGCTCTCCCAGCCAGATCAGGACCTCCTTGGACTCGCGGATCATGTGCCGTGCCAATGGCTCGTTGGTCTCGCCGCCGGTGATGCGCAACAGATCGTCGAAGAACTCTTCCTCGCTATAGGGGCCGGTCAGCGTCTCGGTCGCACTGTCATGGGCGCAGCGAAAATTCCGTGTATGCCGGGTATTGCCGCCGCGATAGAATTTCGGCGCTCCTTCCAGCACCAAGACCGACGCGCCGGACCGACGCGCGCCGATCGCGGCGCAAAGCGCGGCATTGCCGCCGCCGACAACCAGAACATCATACTGACGCGTCAGATCGACCATTCCCCACCCCCGAAACAAATGGATCACGCAGACGCGCGCCAGAGCACCGTGCGTTCCTCCGGAATCGTCCGATGCTCCAGATTCTTTTGATGTCGCGTTACTTTCGCGAACAACCGACGTCCACTTTTCGCACGAGGCTCCGCGATTGGCCGCGGCCTGAGCCATTTGTGGCATTTCCAGAGAGACCATTGAGGAAGGCGCGAGACAATGGGAGGGAGAAACGGAAGAAGGACGCTTGTAATATTATAGGGCATTGTATAAAAAATGAAACAGAATTGATAGCCGGACGGACAATCCCCCTCAAACGGCTTACTTTTATGTATTATTCGCCATTTTCGCTGTGTACCGAAAGTGGAAAACTCGAGATCCGGGTCTCAGATAGCCGATGTCGAATACGCTCCTCACGCTCTTTCATACCGACCGCTATCAGGACTATTACCGCAGCGGCTTCTGGCGCGACGAGACGGTCTATGCGCTGGCGCGCGTGCATGCCGAGCGCACGCCCGACCGCGTGGCGGTTCGCAGCGCGCAGGGTGATCTCACCTACCGCGAACTGCTGGCGCAGGCGGACGCCTTCGCCTGCGACCTTGCCGGCCACGGCGTGACCGCCGGGCAACGCGTTGCCGTCTGGCTGCCAAGCCGGCCGGAAACCGTGATCGCCCTGCTGGCCTGCAGCCGCAACGGTTACGTCTGCTGTCCTTCGCTGCACCGCGACCACACGGTGGGCGACATTGTCGGCCTGCTCAAGCGCATGCGCGCGGTCGCGGTCGTTGCCGAAACCGGTTATGGCGCCGACGCCGACAGGAACGACCTGTTGGCGCGCTTGCCGGACATCGAGACGGTCCGACATGTCTACCGGCTCGAGAAGGGTATCGCGGGCGGCCAGCCCGGCATTGTCCCTGCATCGTCCGATACGATGACGCCGCCCGCGCCGCAGAATGCCAACCGCATTCTCTATCTCGCCTTCACCTCCGGCACGACTGGCGAGCCCAAGGGCGTGATGCACAGCGACAATACCCTGCTCGCCAATGCCCGCGCGCTCTCGGGCGACTGGAACATCGACGACCAGTCCGTTGTCTATTCGCTCAGCCCGCTCAGTCACAATCTCGGCTTCGGCGCGATGATCATGGCGCTGGCTGTCGGCGGACAACTCGTCATCCATGATCTGCCGCGCGGCGCCAGCCTGGTGGACCGGTTGATCGACACCGGCGCGACCTTCCTCGTCGGCGTGCCGACGCACGCCATCGACCTGCTCGCCGAAGTGAAGGCGCGCAATCTCTCCGGCATCGGCAAGCTGCAGGGCTTCCGCATCTCCGGCGCCTCGGCGCCGCAGGAAATGGTCGCCGACCTGCTCAGATACGGCATCATCCCGCAGAGCGGCTATGGCATGACCGAGACATGCTCACATCAATACACATTGCCCAATGACGATCCGAAGCTGATCGTCGAAAGTTGCGGAAAGTCCTGTCCCGGTTACGAAATCCGTATCTTCGACCGTGAAGACCAGAACCGCGAAGTGGCGGCGCGCGAGATCGGCCAGATCGGCGGCCGCGGCGCCAGCCTGATGCTCGGCTATTTCAACGACCAGATGGCCACGGAAGATTCCTTCAACCGCGACGGCTGGTTCATGACCGGCGATCTCGGCTGGGTCGACGAGAACGGCTATCTGCGCATCACCGGCCGCAAGAAAGACGTGATCATTCGCGGCGGCCACAATATTTATCCGGCGAAGATCGAAGCGCTGGCGTCGACACATAATGCCATCAAGCGGGTCGCCGCCGTGCCGGTACCCGATCAGCGGCTGGGTGAGCGCGTCTGTCTCGCCGTCATGTTCCAGCCCGGCAAGGCTGCAGGCGCCGAGGATATTCTTCAGCACCTCGATGAGGCCGGCCTGTCAAAATACGATATGCCGGAATATTTCCTGCAGATCGACGAGATTCCGCTGACGGCGAGCGGCAAGATGCGCAAGCGCGACCTCGTCGACTGGATCGCGGAGGGGCGCGCCAAGCCGACCGCGGTGCGTTGGCAGGCCAAGGCCGGATGACGGCCGATCCTAGCACCGCGCTCGCGCGCCTGCGCGAAGAAATGGAACGCCCGCCGTTCCATAACGTGCTGCACCCGCAGGCCATGGATGTCGATCCCGTTGCCGGCACGGTGACGATCGCGCTTCCGTATCATGACGGGCTCGCTCGCGCACCGAACGAGAATTCATTTCATGGCGGTGTCATCGCCGCGTTGATCGACCTCGCCGGCCACGCCGCGATCGCCGTCAAGATCGGCAGGATGGCGCCGACCATCGACCTGCGCATCGATTATCTGCGTCCGTCCGGCGGCGCCGATCTCATCGCGAAGGCGCGGTTGCTCAAGGCCGGCCGCACAGTGGCGCGCGTCGACATCGACGTCACCGATACGCAAGGCCGGCTCATCGCCGTCGGTCGCGGCAGTTTCAGCACGGCGTGAGGCACAAGCGAGCAGAGTGCCGCGCATTTGCGCAGCGGGCCGCCTTGTCATTTTTTGGGATTAGTCTCTATAATGTTACAATAGCTATTATTGGTACGGTTGCCATCCGGTCGCAGCGCTCAAGGGGTTCGATGTCAGTCTCCCGCATCGTCAAACGCGCCATTGTCTTGCTGCTGCTGGCCAGCGCATCCGCAGCAGGCAATGTTACGAATGTCCTGGCCGCCGACATCGTGAAACTGGCTGTTGGCGCGCCCAACAACTGGGACTCGTCGATCCCCGAGATCGGCCAGCGCGCCGGCATCTTCGCCAAACATGGGTTGCAACTCGACATCCTCTATACGCAAGGCGGCGGCGAGACGATGCAGGCGGTTATCTCCGGCAGCGTCGATATCGGCGTCGCCGCCGGCACGCACGCCGCGATGGGCGCCTTCGCGAAAGGCGCGCCGGTGCGCATCCTCGCGGCCGGCACCACCGGTGCCGGCGATCTCTATTGGTACGTGCCCGCTGCGTCGCCGATCAAATCGTTCCAGGACACGAACGGCAAGACCGCTGGCTTCTCAACCGTCGGCGCCTCCACCCACATCACCCTGCTGGCGCTGATCAAACATTTCGGCACCAGCACCCGGGCTACGGCGACAGGCGCCGGCGCAAGCACATTGACCCAGGTGCTGTCGGGCCAGATCGATGTCGGCTGGGCATCCCCTCCGTTCGGCCTGCGGCAATTGCAGGAAGGCAGCATCCGCCTGATCGCGCGCGGCAACGACGCGCCCTCAATGGTGAACCAGACGGTGCGCGTGCACATCGTCAACGCCAATGCGTTGAAACAGCGCGCCGACGTTATCAACCGTTTCATGCAGGCCTATCGCGAAACCTACGAGTTCCTCTATTCCGATCCGCGCGGCGTGCGCGTCTTCTCGGAATACAGCAGCGTGCCGGAGGACCTCGCGATCCAGATCCGCGACACCTTCATGCCGAAGCCGGTTCTGTCGCCCGACAAGGTCTCCGGCCTCGAGGCGATCATGGCAGACGCGATCACGTTCAAGACACTGTCCGCGCCACTCTCGCAACAGCAGCTCACCGAGCTGATTCAGATTCCGCCACGCCCCTGAAACAACCCGCGCAACAAGACAACGACAGGAATTTGCAATGACCGCGAAACTGCGAATTTCGAGCCTTGCCGCCGCCATCGGCCTATCCCTCTTTGCGACCGCGGCGCTGGCGCAATTCTATCCAACCAAACCTCTGAAACTGGTGCTGCCCTACAGCCCCGGCGGCGTGGTCGATTTCGTCGGCCGCACGGTCGCGCAGCATCTGGGCGACGTGCTCGGCCAGCCGGTGGTCGCGGACAACCGTCCCGGCGCCGGCGGCATCGTCGGCACCGATGTCGTCGCGCGCGCCCAGCCCGACGGCTACACGCTGCTGCTGATGGACCCCGCCATCGTCATCAACCCGACGCTGCAGGACAGCGTGCCCTACGATCTCTTCAAGCAGTTGGACACCATCTCGGTCGTCAGTTCCTCGCCGCTGGTCCTGGTCGTGGCGCCGGGCCTGAACGTGAAGACGTTCGATGAGTTCGTGGCTTACGGCAAGGCCAACCCGGGCAAGCTCAACTTCGCCTCCGCCGGCATCGGCACCACGCCGCATCTGGCAGGCGAAATGTACAAGCAGAGCACCGGCATCACCGCCACGCATATTCCCTACAAGGGCATCGGCGCCTCCTACACCGACATGATGTCGAACAAGGTGCAATTCGCCTTCAGCAGCATTGCCGGGGCCCTGCCCTTCACCACCGACAATCGCGTGATCGCACTCGCCACCACCGGAGAGGCGCGCAACGAGGTCTATGCCGACAAGCCCACCATGTCGGAAGCCGGGCTCAAAGGCTTCAGCGTCGACCTCTGGCTTGCCGTTTTCGCGCCGGTCGGCATGCCAGCCGACGTCAAGACGAAACTGAACGCCGCGATTGGAACGGCGCTGCAGAAGCCGGATCTCAAGGCTGCTTTCGCGAAAGTCGGTGTCTCGCCGCGCGGTACGACGGCGGAGGCCGGCGGCACTTTCGTCAAGGCAGACTACGACAAATGGAAGAAGGTGATCGTCGACGGCAAGATCAAGCCTACGAACTGATCAGACCTGCAACTGATCAACCCTGCCGCGCTGCCGCCAAGAGACATGACCCGATGCTGAAGATCAAAGCCGGCAAGGACTTCTGGTCCGGGATCATGTTTCTCTGTTTCGCTATCGTCGAACTCTACATCGCCCGTGGCTATTCGATGGGGTCCTCGGGCGAAATGGGTCCGGGCTATTTCCCGGTCGTTCTCGGCATCGTGCTTGGCGCGCTCGGCGCGCTGCTCGTCGCGCGCGCCATCATCGCCGGGGACGAACCGGTGGCCGGCGCAAGCATTCGTCCGCTCCTGCTTCTGGTTGCCAGCGTTGTCGTCTTCGGCGTGACGATCGAGCCGCTGGGTCTCGTGCTCTCGCTCGTTCTGACGGTCGCCATCGCCGCGCTGGCCGGGCGGCAGTCCGGGCCGCTTGAAATCGCGCTCCTGGCGGCCGCGCTGGCCGTCCTCTCGGTCGGCATCTTCCATTTCGCCCTGCTCCTGCCGTTGCCGATCTGGCCTGCGCTGTAACGCGATGTCTGGAGCCTGAGATGGACTTTCTGACCAACCTCGGCACCGGCTTCGGCGTTGCGCTGACGGTCACGAATCTTCTCTACTGCTTCGTCGGCGTGCTGCTCGGCACGCTCGTCGGCGTGCTTCCCGGCATCGGCCCGGTGACGACGGTGGCGATGCTGCTGCCGTTCTCCTTCACGCTGCCGCCGGAATCGGCGCTGATCATGCTCGCCGGCATCTATTACGGCGCGCAATATGGCGGTTCGACCACGGCCATTCTGGTGAATATCCCCGGCGAGGCCTCGTCGGTCGTCACCACCATCGACGGGCACAAGATGGCGCTGGCCGGCCGCGCCGGACCGGCGCTCGGCATCGCGGCGCTCGGTTCCTTCTTCGCCGGCTGCGTCGCCACCGTGCTCATCGTTGTCGCCGCCCCGCCGCTCGCCGCGATCGCCCTGAGCTTCGGCCCTGCAGAATACTTTTCTCTCATGGTCTGCGGGCTCGTCGCCGCCATCGTGCTGGCGCGCGGTTCGGTGGTCAAGGCGCTCGGCATGATGGTGCTGGGTCTGATGTTCGGCCTCGTCGGCACCGACATCAATTCCGGCATCCGACGCTTCACGTTCGGCTTCCGTGGCCTGGCGGACGGCATCGAATTCGTGGCGCTGTCGATGGCGGTCTACGGCCTCGCCGATATCGCGCTCAATCTCGAGAAGAAGGAGGAAAACGTCGAGGTCCACTCCCGGATCGGCAGAGTCTGGCCGACATGGGCGGACATCAGGCATTGCATCCCGGCGATCCTGCGCGGCACCGGTCTTGGGTCCGTCCTCGGCGTCCTGCCGGGTGGCGGCGCGCTGCTGGCGGCTTTTGCCGCCTATACGCTGGAGAAGAAAGTAGCGAAGAAGCCGCGCTCCTTCGGCGACGGCGACATCCGTGGCGTCGCGGCTCCGGAATCGGCCAACAATGCCGGTGCGCAGACATCCTTCATCCCGATGCTGACGCTCGGCATTCCCTCCAACCCGACCATGGCAATGATGATCGGCGCCATGATGATCCATGGCATTTCGCCCGGACCACGCGTCATGACCGATCGTCCGGGCCTGTTCTGGGGCCTCATCGTCAGCATGTGGCTCGGCAACCTGATGCTGGTGATCCTGAACCTGCCGCTGATCGGCATGTGGGTGAAGCTGCTGCGCATGCCCTACCGCCTGCTCTACCCGTCCATCGTCGTATTCTGCTGCATCGGCACCTATACGGTCAACTCCAACCTCTTCGACGTCTATGTCATGGCCTTCTTCGCCGTGTTCGGTTACGTCTGCGTCAAGCTGGAGTGCGAGCCGGCGCCGCTCATTCTCGGCTTCGTGCTCGGGCCGATGATGGAAGAGAACCTGCGCCGCAGCCTGCTCATCTCGCGCGGCGACGCCATGGTCTTCGTGCAGGAGCCGATCAGCCTGTTCTTCCTGATCGTCGCTGCGGGACTGCTGCTGGTCGTGGCGCTGCCGGGCATCCGCAGGACGCGCGAGGAAGCGATGCAGGAGTAGACGCGGCTAGCTTTTCTGACCATCGATAATGGCCTTCAAGGCCTGCGGCGTGATCGGGATCTGCGTGATCAGGCCCTTGCCGCCGAGCGCGTCATCGACGGCGGAAGCAATCACCGCGCCGACGGCGGCAATGCCGCCCTCGCCTGCCCCCTTGATGCCGAGCGGGTTGGTCGTGCTCGCCGCATCCTCAGCGATCAGGACATCGACCTCCGGCACTTCATGGGCAGTCGGCATCAGGTAATCCGCGAAGGTGACGGACAACGGCTGGCCCCGTTCGTCGTACTGGAATTCCTCGAACAGCGCGCCGCCCAGTCCTTGGGCGAACCCGCCGACGAGCTGGCCGCGCACCAGCATCGGATTGATCGCGCGCCCGATGTCGAAAGCGATCAGCATCTTCTCGATGTGGACGCCGCCGGTGCCGGGATCGATCTTCACCAGCGCGACCTGCACGCCGTAGGGATAAGTCATATGGGACGTCGTGAACCAGCCCTCGGCTGCGAGCCCCGGCTCGCGCTCGCCACGAGTCGACGACAGCGGCCGCAGATGATGCGCAAGATCGCCGAGCGGCATGCCGGCGCTGTCGGAGCCGTCGCTATTGACGACGCGGCCGTCGCGGATGGTGAGCTTCGACGGTTCCGTCTGCAGGAGCTGCGCGGCCATGTCGAGCGCCTTGGCGCGGACCTTGCCGGCCGCCACCGCGGTGGCGTTCGCGGTCATGACGGTGGCGCGCGTCGCATGCGCGCCGATGCCATATTCGATGCGGTCGGTGCGGCCATGCACGACGCGGATGCGGCGATAATCAGTGCCGAGCGTCTCGGCGCAGACCTGCGCGATGACGGTTTCGAAGCCCTGCCCGACGGAGGCGCCGCCGGTGATGACCTCGACATCACCATTGGTATGGACATTGACACGGGCACCATCGATCGGGCCCAGGCCGCTCTTCTCGACATACATCGCAAGGCCCAGGCCGACATATTCGCCGGCCTTGCGCCGCTCGGCGGCTTCACGCTCGAGCCTGTCCCACTCGCAGCGCTCCAGGGCCTTGTTCAGAAGGCCCTCGTAGTCGCCGGAATCGAGCACCACCTCGTCGCCCAGCGCCACCAGCGGGCGCTCATAAGGCATCTCCTCCGGGCTCACCAGATTGCGGCGGCGGACCTCGATGCGCGACAGGCCGAGCTTCAGCGCGATGGCATCCATCAGCCGCTCGCGCACGAAATTGGTCTCGTAGCGGCCCGGCGAGCGATAGGTTGCCGCCGGCGTCTTGTTGGTCAGGCGGAAATGTGCGTCGACCCGGTAATGCGGCAACCGGTATGGACCGGGAAGAATGCCGCAAGCAGTGTCGGCGACCCGCGTACCGTGCGTGCGGATATACGCGCCCTGGTCATGAAAGAACGCATCATCGATGCCGATCAACCGGCCCTGCGCATCGACGGCGGCGCGGATGCGGTGGCGTTGCTGGCGCGAATGGTTGGCGGCGATCATATGCTCGCGCCGGTCTTCCAGCCATTTCACCGGCCGCCCGAGCCGCATCGCCGCCACCAGTACCAGAATGTCTTCGGGATATATTTCGCCGCGCACGCCGAAGCCGCCGCCAACATGCCCTTCATAGAGATGGACGCCAGCCGTGCTGCGGCCGAACATGCGCGCCATCGCCTCCCGGTTCTTGTGCGGCACCTTGGCGGCGCCATGCAGTTCTAGGACATCACGCGCGGCGTCATAGTGACCGATCGCGCCGCGCGTTTCCAACGGAACGCCCGAATGGCGGCCGACCGACAGGTCCATGTCGATGACGTTCGCCGCCTCCCTGAACGCGGCTGCGACATCGCCATAGCCCTGGCGGCAGACCGTCGGTTCGGTGGTCAGCCCTGCGGTAAATTCGCTCGCCGGAATCGACGCATCGATCACCGCGTCGAGCTCATCGGCCTCGATCGTCACGAGGTCGGCGGCGTCCTCCGCGATATAGGGATCGGTGGCGAACACGGCTGCCACCGGCTCGCCCGCATAGCGCACATACTCCCTGGCCAGAACCGGCTGGCGGAACGGCGCCAGCTTCTCATTCGGCCCCTCGCGAAAATCGATCGGCGACAGGTCGGCGATGTCGTCCGCCGTCCACACCGCGACGACGCCGGGCAGCGCGCGCGCCGCTTCTGTCGCCACCGCCTTGAGGCGGGCATGAGCGTACGCCGACCGCACGATACGCATGTGCAACTGATGCACGAAACTCACGTCGCCGGCAAAGCGGCCGCGGCCGGTCACCAGCGGCCGATCCTCCAGCCGTTCGACCGAGGCGCCGATGATGGAGGCCGGTTCGGCCGTCACGGCGAAGCGTCCAAATTGGCCTTCATGTCTGCGGCCGCCGCGCAGACCGCCTTGACGATATTCTCGTAGCCGGTACAGCGGCACAGGTTGGACGACAGAATGTCGACCAGTTCCTCGCGGTTCAGGTCGGGCCGCTTCTCAAGGGCCGCGACCGCCAGCATCAGGAAGCCCGGCGTGCAGAAGCCACACTGCAGTGCATGATAGCGCATGAAAGCCTCCTGCATGGGATGCAGGGCATCGCCTGTCTGCAGGCCCTCGACGGTGCGGATGCTGCGGCCATCGGCCTGAACCGCGAACATGAGGCAGGAGCGCAGCGGCTCGTCGTCGACCAGCACGGTGCAGGCGCCGCAGACGCCGTGCTCGCAGCCGATATGGGTGCCGGTCTGGCCGCAATCGTCGCGGATGACATCGACGAGCGTCCGGCGCGGCTCGACCGCCACCTTGTGGACCGTGCCGTTGATGGACAATGTGATCTCGCGCGGATCGCTCGTTCTGCCGCTCATTCTGCGCTCTCTAGCGCACGCTGCGTCAGCGTGCGCACCAGGCCGCGGCGATAGGCGGCGGTATTGTTGAAATCTGCCATCGGATCGATGGCCGCTGCCGCGGCCTCGGCTGCGGCAGCAAAGACCGCGCCACCCGGCTTCTGCCCGCGCAGGACATCCTCGGCTTCGCGCAGCCGGCGTGGATGCGACTCAGCCCCGCCGATAGCCACGCTCGGTTCGATCATCGCGCCGTTCTCAAGCCGGTAGGTCACCAGTGCCATGGCGATGGCGAAGTCGCCCTTGCGCCGGCTGAACTCGACGAAGCCGGTGCGGGTGTCATCCGCCAGCATCGGCAGTTCGGCGGCAACGACCAGTTCGTCCTCTTCCACCGCCGTCGCCATGACGCCCTGATAGAACTCGGCAGCCGGTACGCGGCGGACGCCACGCTGGCTGCGCAGCACCACGATGCCATCCAGCGCCGCCGTCACACAGCACCATTCCGACGCCGGATCGGCGTTGGCCACACTGCCGCAGAAGGTGCCACGGGTGCGGATCGGATAATGCGCGATGTTCTGCACGACCTTGCGCAGTAGATCGCCGGTCCTGCCCGGCAGGATATCACTGTCGAAGGCAGCGTGGCGGACGCAGGCGCCGATTGTAATCACGCCGGCGCTGACCGTCAGCGCAGCGAGTTCGGCAATGCCGTTGATGTCGATGAGATGCGGCGGCCGCGCCATACGGAAGGCCATGGTCGGCACCAGGCTCTGCCCGCCGGCGAGGACGCGACCATCCTGCGGGCCGAATTCAGCCAGAAGCGCAACGGCTTCATCGACGGAGGTCGGCGCGTGATAGCTGAAGGAGGCAGGTTTCATGACGTAGGCTTCATCTGCTCCTTACAGTGCGATGCGCGTCGCTCCGACCCTGCACATCGCGACTGTACACTTTTTGCTACAAGTCAGTTGATGCAGAGTTGCATACTTCAAAAGCGAGGTAAAGCAGCATTCCTGCTGGAATATCGACATCAGGCCGCGGCGGAACAAGCGCGGAATATTGCGCCGACTGACAGACTGTACTAAAAATGAGATAGTCTTCTTATGGTTCCAGGAGTGGGTTTCCGGGTATGCGCGCCGCCGTCGTCAAAGAATTCGGACCCATCGAAAGTCACGCGGTCGGCGACCTGCCGAACCCGGTCGCAGGACCGGGCCAAATTCTCGTTACCGTAAAGGCGGTGGCGGTGAACTATGTCGACAGCCTCGTCGTCACCGGCAAATACCAGTTCCTGCCCGAGCGGCCCTTCGCCCCCGGCAAGCTGCCTGCCGGCGTGGTCAGCGCGCTTGGTCCCGGCGTCTCCGGCCTGAAGGTCGGCGACCGTGTGCTGACCCTGGCGGAGCAAGGCGGCTACGCCGAACAGGTCAGTGTCGACGCCAGGCAATGCTTCAAGCTGCCTCCGTCGATGAGTTTCATCGAGGCCGCTTCCATGGCGCTGGTCTACGACACCTCATGGTTCGCCCTGCGCGAGCGGGCGCGGCTCAAGGCCGGCGACAGCGTCCTCGTTCTCGGCAGCACCGGCGGCGTCGGCCTCGCCACTGTCCAGCTCGCCAAGGCCATGGGCGCCAGGGTTCTGGCCGGCGTGTCCAATGCAGCCAAGGCTCCCATCGCCCTTGAGGCCGGCGCCGACGACATCATCGATCTCTCGAAAGACAATCTCCGTGATTCGCTGCGCGAGCAGGTCTACGCCAGGAACGCCGGCAAGGGCCTGGACTTGGGCGTCGACATCGTCATCGATCCGGTCGGCGGCGACGCTTTCGACGCGGCGTTGCGGGCGCTCGCCTGGCGCGGCCGCCTGGTGGTGATCGGTTTCGCTTCGGGCCGCATTCCCAGCGTCAAGGCCAACTATCTGCTGGTCAAGAACATCGAGGTCAGCGGCCTGCAGGTCAGCGATTACCGCAAGCGCATGCCGGAATTGATGGCGCAATGCATGGAGGAGATTTTCTCCCTGTTCGAGGCAGGCAAGTTGAAGCCGGCAGCGACCGCGACCTACCCTCTCGACTTTTTCGGGCAAGCATTGCAAGACATCGTCGGCAGGCGCGTGAACGGCCGTATCGTCCTCCTGCCCAATTCATGAGTTTTGAGAGAAGTCCTCAGGAGTGACCAATGGCTTTCCGCTACGATGAGATCGGCGACCGGCTGAAGGCCTATCGGCTCGGCTCCGGCTTGAGCGCCGACGAGATCGCCAGCCAGCTCGGCATCTCGCGGACAGCCCTCTATCGTTTCGAGAAGGGCGAACTTGCCAAGATCGAGACACTGGAACGGCTCGCCGAGATGCTCGGCGTCTCGATCCCCACACTGCTTGGCGTCGGCATCGAATACATTCCCTCCGCCGTCTCCTATTTCGAGCGCATGCGGCAGATCGAAGAGACCTCCGATCAGATCATGGTGCTCTCCGGTCCGATCTCCTTCCTGCTGGCATCGAAGAATTTCGAGACCACGCTCGAGGAAGTCCTCACCGAGAACGTCACCAAGAGCGTCGCCAACCGCCAGCGCGCTCTCAGCGACATTCCAAAGATCATGCAGATCCTGCGTGAGCGCAAGGCAACCTATCTTCGCCGCCGGCCGACGATCGTCAACCTGATGTCGGCCATGGAAATCGAACGCTTCCTGCACCACGGGCTGATCGGCCGCAGCGGGCTGCCGGAGGATGTCGTGGTGAAGCGCAAGGCCCTGGCGCGCGCCGAGATCGAGCATTTCACCAAGCTCATCGAGAACCCGCCGATCGGCATCCAGATCGGCATCGTCACCGACACACTGCCGCCGGGCGGCTTCCAGCTTTTTCGCCAGCCGGACCGCAAGATCCTCGTGCTCAGCCCCTTCCGCCTGGGCGGTGAACCGAACGTGCGGGTCGGCGTCGCCATGATCACCTCGGCGCCGGACGCGCTGGCGTTTCACGAAGCGGCGATCGACGAAATGTGGGGCCGCGCGCTTAAGGGGCAGGCCGCCGTCAATCTGGTGCGCGACCTGCTCGCCAACAAAAGCCGGCCGCTGGAAGATGAGGATTTTACCGAGACGAAAGAACCGGCCAAGCGGAGCGCACGCAACAAGCCGCCCGCCTCGCTCATGTAACGCAACCCCATTTCAGCGCAGGCAGCGTGACCCAGACATTCGACAAGACGTTTGGCAAGACTTTTGGCAAGACTTTTGGCAAGACTTTTGGCAAGACATTCGGAAAGTCGACGCCACGGATCGAAGACCGCGACCTGCTGCGCGGCAAGGCGCGCTTCGTCGGCGACATCCGGCTGCCCGGCATGCTGCATGCCGCCTTCGTGCGCAGCCCGCACGCCCATGCCAGGATCGTGTCGATCGACAAGAGCGCCGCGCTGGCGCTGCCGGGCGTCGTCGCCGTCCTCACCTGCGATGACATCCGCGCCGTTGCGACCACGGATCGTCTCGCCGTCGCGCTGCCGGACAAGACCTACAAACAGCAGCGCGACCGCCCTATCCTCGCCGCCGATGAGACCGTCTATGTGGGCGAGGCGATCGCCATGGTGATCGCCGCCGACGCCTATCTGGCGGAAGATGCCGCCGGTCTGGTGGAGATCGACTTTGAGACCTTGCCGGCCGTTTCCGATTGCCGCGACGCGCTCGCAGCAGGTGCGCCGCCGGTCCATAGCGATGCGGCACACAATCTCGTCGCCGAATTCGCCAGCGCCTATGGCGATGTCGAGGCCGCCTTTGTCGGCGCGGCCCATGTGTTCAAGGACTCCTACTGGCTGCACCGCGGCTGCGCCCATTCCATCGAATGCCGCGGCTGCATCGCCCAGCACGACGAGGTCGACGACAAGCTCACCCTGTGGAGCTCGACCCAGACGCCGCTCGTCGCCGCGCGCCTGCTCGCCGAACTGCTCGATCGGGAAGAAGCCAGCATCCGCGTCGTCGCGCCCGATGTCGGCGGCGGCTTCGGGCCGAAGCTGGTGTTCTATCCGGAGGAAGCCGCCGTCACCATCGCCGCGCTGGTGCTCGGCCGTCCGGTGCGGTGGATCGAGGACCGCCGCGAACATTTCATCACCACCACGCAGGAGCGCGACCAGTATTGGGACGCCGAGATCGCGCTCGATGCCGACGGTAAAATTCTCGGTGTGCGCGGGGCGCTGCTGCACGATCACGGCGCCTATACGGCGCGCGGGCTCACCGTGCCGCAAGGTGCGGTCGCCGCCCTCTCGCTGGCCTATGTGGTTCCCGCCTTCCGCATGGACGTGAAGGTGGCGCTCACCAACAAGGTGCCGGTGACGCCGGTGCGCGGTGCCGGTCAGCCGCAGGGCGTTTTCGTGATGGAGCGCCTGCTCGACCGTGCGGCGCAAGAGCTGGGCATCGACCGCGCCGAAATCCGTCGCCGCAATCTGGTGCCGGCCGAAGCCATGCCGTTCCAGAAGGGCTTCGTGACGCGTGGCGGCGTGCCGATCACGCTCGATTCCGGCGACTATCCCGCCTGCCAACTCGACGCGCTGGAGCGCGCGGGCTGGTCCGACTTTCCGCAACGCCAACAGGAGGCGCGCGCGGCCGGGCGTTATCTCGGTATCGGGCTTGCCAATTTCGTCGAGGCGACGGGCCGTGGGCCATACGAGCAGGTCAACGTGCGCATCGCGGCCTCGGGCAAGGTCGAAGTCATGACAGGCGCTGCCGCCATGGGACAGAGCACCAAGACCATGATTGCGCAGATCGTCGCCGAACAACTCGGCGGCGCGATGGAGCGCGTCAACGTGGTGGCCGGCGATTCCGGCAAAGTGTCGATGGGCTTCGGAGGCTTCAACAGCCGGCAGGCGGTGATGGCGGGTTCCTCCGCCCATGTCGCCGCCGTCAAGGTGCGCGAAAAGACCTTGCTGGTCGCCAGCCATCTACTCGAGGTCGCCGTCGGCGATCTCGACATCGATGGCGATCAGGTCGTGGTCAAGGGCGCCGACGTGAAAATCTCGCTCGGCCAGGTCGCGAAAACCATGGCAGGCGCGGCAGGCTTTGTCCTGCCCGGCAACCTGCCGCCCGGGCTCGATGCAACGGAAAACGTCGTCATCGACGCCATGACCTATGGCAACGGCACGGCGGTTGCAGAAGTCGAGGTCGATATCGAGACCGCGGCCGTGAAAGTCTCGCGCATCGTGTTCATGCATGATGCCGGCAGGATCATCAATCCGATGATCGCCGACGGCCAGGTTGTCGGCGCGATCGCCCACGGCATCGGGAACGCGCTCTACGAGTGGATGGCCTACGATGGCGAGGGCCAGCCGATGACGGCCACTCTGGCCGATTATCTTCTGGTGACGGCGTCGGACATGCCGCCGCTCGATCTCGGCCATCGCGAAACGCCGACGCCGCTCAATCCGCTCGGCGTGAAGGGCATCGGCGAATCCGGCGTGCTGCCGATCCCGGCCGCGATCGCCTCAGCGGTGGAAGATGCTTTGTCGCCGTTTGGTGTGCGCATCCGCCAGTTCCCGATCAGGCCGCAGGATCTGGCGGTGATGATTGCGGAAGGCGTAGCCTAAACTTCGATCACTGGCCCACGACCAAGCGTATCGAAGATAAGCCGCGCCACCGCCAGCAGCTTGTCATCCGCATAAGGCATTGCCACGAGCTGAATGCCCACCGGCATGCCGTTCGGCCCCGCATGGGTCGGCAGCGTGATCGCCGGCGTGCGCAACTGCGTCCAGATGCTCTGGAAACGATGATCGCCAGTATAAGACAGGCCGCGCGGCGCCTCGCCCTGCACGGTCGGCGTCAGCAGGACGTCGACATCGGCAAAGGTCTTGCCGAGCAGCCGGCGGCATCCCTCCACCCGCTGCAAGGCATCGATATAGCGTTCGCGCGGCATGGCGAGGCCATTGCGGATGCTTTTGGCCAGCCCCTCGCTGATCGCGTCGCAGTGCGCCAGCCATTCATAGGCCATGCCGCGCGCGCGCTCGAAGTCATTGATGATTTCGCGCGTGACCGGCAGGTCGTTGCAGGCTTCCGGCAGATCGACATCGCGAACGGCAAAGCCGGCCGCCGACAATCGTCTTGCGGCATCCTCGACCGCATGGCGTGTCGCATCTTCCGCGCTGTCCCAGGCATAGGTGCGGCACAGGCCGATACGCACGGCCGCGCCTTTCGTCAGCCAGGTGACGGGATCGCTATTGGTCAGCACGCGCGCCGAGAGTTCGACATCCTCGACTGTGCGGGCCATCAGGCCGACCGTGTCGAGACTTTCGGCGGCGGGCTTCACGCCCTGCGGATTGATGAGGCCGAATGTCGGCTTATAGCCGACGATGCCGCAATAGGAAGACGGCCGCTGCACCGAGCCGCCGGTCTGCGTGCCGAACGCGAGCGGCACCATGAAATCGGCCACCGCCGCACCCGATCCGCTCGACGAGCCGCCGGGCGTGCGCGCGGGATCATGAGGATTGGTGGTCTCGCCGGCGGTGACGCCCGCGAATTCGCAGGTGACCGTCTTGCCGAAGATCAGCGCACCGGCCGCGCGCAGCAAGGCGACGCAGGAGGCATCAGACAAGCTCTGATAGCCGCGATAGATGGGTGACCCCATCTGGGTCGGCATGTCGCAGGTTTCGATGACGTCCTTCACGCCGACCGGCACGCCGTGGAGCGGGCCACGTACAGGCTGCTGGTCGAGCGCCTTCGCCTCTTTCAACACCATGCCGGCATCGAGGAAGGACCAGGCTTTGACGGTCGGTTCCCTCATGTGGATGCGATCGAGACAGGCCCGCGCCACATCCTCGCAGCGCAGTGCGCCGCTCGTGGTCTGCGCTGCGATCTCGGTTGCCGAGAGTGTATTCAAGCAAGACATCGAGACAGTCCGGTCAGGTGACGCTGGTGACTTTCCACTCGATGGTTTCGCCACCGCGATAGACCAGCGCCCGCTCTTCCGGTCCTTCCACCTTGATCTCCTCCGGCGCCGTCCAGGAGATGCGCTCCAAGGTGATCGTGCCTACGTTCGGCGGCATCCGGTAATGCGCCGGGCCGTTGAGCGACGCGAAGGCCTCGAACCTGTCGAGTGCATTTTCCTCGTCGAAGACCTTGGCGTAGGTCTCGATCGCGACCGGCGCGTTGAAAAGTCCGGCGGCGCCGACGACCGCCAGCTTCTTGTGAATGGAATGGGGCGCCGAATCGGTGCCGAGGAAGAAGCAGGCTTCGCCGCCGGTCGCGGCCTTGCGCAGCGCCCGCCGGTCGGCCTCGGTCTTGATCACCGGCATGCAGTACATGTACGGGCGGTTGCCCCAACCGAGCCAGTCCGTGCGATTGAGCTCGAGATGATAGGGGGTGATGCTGCCGCCGACCTGTCCCGACTTCGCGCGCACGAAGTCGCATCCGACCTTGCTCGACAGATGCTCGTGGATGAAGCGCAGCTCGGGGAATTCGCGCGTCCACGGCTCGAAGGTACGTTCGATGAACACCGCCTCGCGATCGAAGACATCGACCGCGGGATCGACGCTCTCGGCATGGATCAGGAGCGGCATGCCGATGCGCTGCATCCGCTCCAGCACGCGGCGGATCTTCTTGAAATCGGTGACGCCGGCAGCCGAGTTGGTGGTGGCGTTGGCCGGATAGAGTTTGACGCCGGTGAACACCGCTTCCCTGAATCCGCGTTCGACATCATCAGGATCGGTATCATCGGTGAGATAGCAGGTCATCAGCGGCTTGAACGTGCTGCCCTTCGGCAAAGCCACCAGAAGCCGCTCCCGGTAGGCTGCAGCATCGGCCGTGGTGGCGACCGGCGGCACCAGATTGGGCATCATGATCGCCCGGCCGAACTTCGCCGCCGTATGCGGCAGGGCCGCGCGCATCATGTCGCTGTCGCGGACGTGAAGATGCCAGTCGTCCGGCTTCCGGATGGTGATGCGATCAGTCATGGGATACTCCAGGAATTGAATGGACGCACGGCCGGACTATTCGGCGATCTCCACCATCAGCATCTCGCCTTCGACCTTGACCGGGAAGGTCTGCAGCGGTTCCGTCGCCGGCTCCGAGCGCGCTTCGCCGGTCGGCACATGAAACAGGGCCGCATGTACCGGGCATTCGATGCAATCGCCGTCGAGGTAACCATCCGACAGAAGCGCAACCGCATGGGTGCAGATGTTCGAGGTCGCATAATACGTGCCGTCGATCTTGTAGAGGGCGAGCATTGTCTGCGCGGCAGATGCAGCGCGCACCTGCCCTTCGCCGACCTCTTCCGCCTTAGCCACCACATGCCACGCCATTGATATCGCGCCTCGCCTATTCTTTCGGCTGCAGATATTCCAGCGGCGTGCTGGAAACGACCTCGGCATAGAGCGGCTTGAAGTTCGCCGGCCCGCCGTCCACCAGCATCACGAATTTCGGCCTGATCTCTTCGGCGACGATCTTGAGAATCTTCTTGTGCTCCTCGATGCTCTTCCATTCGCCGATCAGGAAGAAGCGGTTGGGGTCTTCGGAATCTCGACACAACACGCCGTCGCGTACCTGCGCCGGCGTCTTGTGCATGGGGTTGTTGTCCGAGTAATCGAACTCTTCGAACTGCTTGATGAACGCGTCTCCCATGCCTTCCTTGACGCGGAAGTCATAGATATGCAGCACGTTTCCCTTGTCGGCGAGCGGAACCAAGGCCATGATTTTCTCCTTTGATGATAGTCAGCTTTTGCAGGCGGTGAGCGCCGCGTCGATGACGTGGCCGCGATCGACCAGAAGCTCCCCGTCCAGCCAGATCGATTGCTGGCCCATCACCGCATCGGGATGGTTCTCGCCGCCGCCCGGCACCCACCACGGCAGGCCCATGCCCACCGCATCGCAGCCGGGCACGCGCATGTCGTCGACGAAGCAACGCCCGGTGAAGCGCGCGCCCGGATGCAGGCCGTGGGTGAAATGGATGATATAGCCATATTCGCCATCGCCGCCGGCGCGCCGCAGCGCCCGGTCAAGGACATCGCGTTCCGCTCCGCCGCCGCTGAGCGTGCGGATGCGGCCTTCCACGTCGAGAACGATCGGCTCGCGCAGCGGCGTGTAATATTCGTGGAACACCGTTTCGAGCACGATGCGCCCCTGCACGCTCTCGATCTCTGGGTTCAACGTGCAGGAGCCGGGGATCGTGTACATTCCAGGCTTCTGCGCCCGGCGCGGCCGCGTCGAATGCGGTTTGCCGAGCCGGAAGTGCACATCGGTACCAAGCGGCGTGGTGATGTGAACCGGCGCGCCGACGGCGGCAGCGAGCTTCCTGTCGAGGGCATCCTGCAGCGGGAAATAGCTATCGAGCGAATGCCGTCCGAACATGCGGTGCATCGCATCGGCGCTCAGGTCGCTGGCCAGCATGTAGCGCACGCGGTTCTCCGCCATGCACTGGGCATGCAGGTCCGACCCGGCGATATAGGGGAAGGTGACGTCGATCCAGACATCGGACGCCTTCACCGCCGCGCCCAGCGCGGGAGACAGATAGGGATCGGCGAGCTTGCCCTGATAGGGAAGCTGCGTAAGCAGCATCACCAGCGGCCGCCCGCCCGCGGCGACCGCCGCCGCCTGCAGGGCATCGATCACGTCCGCGTCGCCGGCCGTATCGCCAGTGATGATGAGTTGCTCGTCGCCCCGGTAGTTGAGGTAATCGACCAGGAAGGCCTGGGCTGCCTGGAACAGCTCGGGGCGGACGCCATCACCCGACATCGTTGCCTCCCTGCCCGGTCTGTTTGACTGTGACGCGCTTGAGTGGCGGCGATGCATCGAAATTCAACAGTCCTTCGATCTGCGCGGCGGCGTTGAGCAGCAGCCCCTCCTGCCATTTCGGCGCCACGAGCTGCAGCCCGATCGGCAATTGACCGTTCTTGCCGTCGTTGCTCACGCCGCACGGCAAGGTCAGCGCAGGGTTTTCAGTGAGGTTGAACATCGAGCCGAAAGGCGACCAGGCGCGCGGGTTGCTCTTCACCGCCGGATGATCGGGGGCGAAAGCGTCCGCCGCGAACGGCGGCACGGCGGTCATCGGCGTCAGCAGGATGTCGAAGGCGCCGATTTCTGAGGCCAGCGTCTCGGCAAGCCGCAGGCGGCCGCGCGCGGCAGCCAGCAGATCGACCGCGCTCAGCTCCTGCCCCGCCGCGCGGGCCGCGCGCACGTTGGCGCCGAGCCTGCCAACGTCCGCGTCATCGAGATCAGCCAATATCGAAGCGTAGTTCGCGCGCGTATAGGCGAGGAACAGATCGATCGGATCCGGCAGCGCCGGCGTGATCTCCTGCACCTGCACACCGTTCTGCTTCAGCAATGCGATCGTGCGATCGAAGGCATCGCGCACTTCGTCATCCAGGAATTGGGCGTAGCCGAGCGTACGGCTGGCCAGGATGCGCATGTGCCGCAGGTCGCGCGAGGCAGCAGGCGCTTGGTAATCGGGGCATGTGGGGTCGGCGGCGCCATAGCGGCCGTTGCCCAGCACGGCGAAGAGATGCGCACAATCAGCGACGTTGCGGGCGATCGAACCGGGACAGCCCATGGTGCGCAGCACGCTGGCGGGATCGGTGGGGATGCGGCCGCCCGTCGGCTTCAACCCGACCATGCCGTTGAACGCCGCAGGAATACGGATCGAGCCGCCTGTATCGCTGGCCAGCGCCGCGGCCGCGAACCCTGCCGCAACCGAAACCGCTGCGCCGCCGCTCGAACCGCCGGCCGTGCGCTCCGGATTCCAGGCGTTGCGGGTGATGCCGGTAAGCGGACTTATGGTCACCGGCGCGCCGCCGAACTCCGACGTGGTGGTGAGGCCGACGATCACCGCACCGGCGCCTAGAAGCCGTTGCACCGCAGGTGCCGAGCGCGTGCGCGGCGTCGCATCCGTCACCAGCGAGCCGCTGCGGAACGGCACGCCAGCCACCTCGAACGCATCCTTGACCGTCACCGGCACGCCATCGATCGGACTCAGAGGCCGGCCCTGGCGCCAGCGCTCCGCCGATTGCCGGGCCTGGCGACGACTGCCGGCACCATCGAGGCAGACGAAGCTGTTCAGTTCCGCATCCGCCGCCGCGATGCGCGCGAGGAAAAAGTCGAGCATCTCTTCGGGAGATGAGACACCGTCCCGATAGCGTGAAGCGATCTCGATAACGGATGGAACCTCCGCCGCTTCGCTGGCGAAGGCCGATCGTTGGGATATGGCGCTCTGCTGCGTCATCGTTTTCAGGCTTCCAACGTCCAGATGAAACGTCCTCTCAGCACTGTCATTCCCGACGGCCGCGCAGCGGACGGGCGGGAATCCAGACCTGATGGTTCGGCACTTCAGGAAGCCCCGCGTCGAAGGCGCTGCAACGCCTGGTTTCCCGCTCGCGCCGGCGGCGCGTGGGGAATGACATTGGCTGCGGCCCGATCAACCCATCAACTCCTCTGAGCATAGATACTAGTCCAAAGCCTCCTGGCAGATCTCGATGATATTGCCTTCGGGATCCATGAATTGCGCGATCGCACCCTTCGGCGGCTGGCCGGGCGCGGCGCCGACCGTCGGGCGAATGCCTGAGATGCATTTGCCGCCGCGGCTCTCGATGTCGCGCACTTCCGCTTCAATGTCCTCGACATGGAAGGAGATCAGCACCTTGTTGCGGTCCCAGCCCTTGGCGTCGTCCATCACCGAAGGGCCGTTATCGAGCTTGCCCATGAGTTCCAGCACGCATTGGCCGGTCGAGAAGACGACGATCTGCGGCCGCACGCTCTTCAACGGCAGCTTCAGAACATCCTCGTAGAACGGCCGCACTTTGTCGACGTCCTTGACATAGATCAGCACCCAACACAGCGGACCGAGCATCCCGATCTCCCATCCCCTCAAACAAAAGAGGCGCACCGTGCGGCTGACACGGTGCGCCGGTGATCACTTCGGCAGGAACTCGTTGGTGAAATAGTCTTCAGGCTTCGAACCTTTCTGGATGGTGCCCGCATCCTCGCTGACCTTGATTCCAGCGGCCCAATCCTCAGGCGACTGCCACAAGACCGGCTTGCCGACCGTGGCCGGGGTATCCATGTAGGAGGCGAGCGCTTCCAACTGCTCGCGCACATAGACCGGATCGAGCTTGGCGTTCGGACGGTTTTTGAGAAGCGCGGCCACCGCCTCATCCATCAGCGTTTTGTCCTTGATGCCGGCCCAGCTCTTCTGCAGGGCGGCGACGAAGCCGGCGAGCGCCTTGGGTTTCGCCTTGATCACCGATTCGCTGGCGATGATGCCGAAGCCCGGCAGCGGCAGACCGAAGTCGGCGAACAGGATGGCCTTGGACAGGCGTGGAATGCCCTTGCGGATGGTATAGATCGGGGCCGGCACGAACATGCCATCGGCGGTGCCGCTGAGATAGCTCGAGACCTTGGTGCCGATATCCATGCTGGTGAGGTTCACATTGCTCTTGGTGACACCGTTCAGCTTGAACCACAGATCGATATAGAGCGTTTCGACAGAGGTCGGCGAGTACAGGATAGTCTTGCCCTCGAGATCCTTCGGCTTGGCGATCGGGCTGTTGTCACTGACGACGACGCCCAGGTCGCCCTTGCGGATGACGCCGGCAATGCCCTTGATCCGCATGCCCTTGTCGCGGGCGATCATGGCCGACGCGAAGCTCAGATAGCCGAGATCGTATTTGCCGGCATCGACGAGTTGGGCCGTGATCGCGCCGCCCGAACCGTCGTCCATCGTCACGTCGACGCCATTCTCGGCGAACCAGCCTTTCTCCTTGGCCAGGTAGAAGGGACCATGCGCGCCATAGGGCAGGAAATCGAAGCGCAAGGTCAGCTTCTCCTGCGCGAATGCCGGCAATGCAGCGAACATGCCTGCGGCGACGAGCATCGCCGAGAAAATGCGCCGACCGGTGTCATGTTGTTTTTTTAGACTGGTCATTTTTTTCCCCTGTTGGACAGTTCGGTGAATTCAACACCCGCATCAGTCGGAAAGTCAGTGATCGTCATTCAGTGATCGTCATGGCGGTTGCGGTGCGAGACGTGCCAGGGCATGGCGCGGCGCTCGATCAGATCAACAGCCTGGTAAAGCAGGATGCCAAGCACGGAGAGAACGAAGATCGCGGCGAAAACGCGCGGCGTGTTGAACTGCCCTTGCGATTGCAGAATGACGAAGCCGAGGCCCCAGTTCGAGCCGACGAACTCGCCGACGATGGTGCCGACAAGCGCCAGCGAGATCGCCACCTTCATGCCGGCGAAGATGCTCGGCAGCGCGCCGGGAAAGCGGATCTTCCAGAATATCTGCAGGTTCGAGCCGCGATAGGTCCGCGCCAGATCGAGCGTGCCGGGATCAACCGAGCGCAGGCCGACGACACTGTCGACCACCATGGGGAAGATCGAGACCAGCACTGCCATCAGCACTTTCGATTCGATGCCGGTGCCGATCCACAGCACGAAGAGCGGTGCGATGGCGACCTTGGGGATGGCGTTCGTCGCCACCAGCGAGGTGAACAGCGTGCGATCGAGAATGCGCGAGTAGACGATGCCGATCGACAGCAGCAGGCCGAGCGCGACCGAGATGGCGAAACCCGCCAGGGCGGCGCCCAGCGAATAGGCCGTGTTCTGGGCAAGCCATACCGGATCGGCGATCAGCTCCCTCCACACCAGGCTCGGCGCCGGGAAGGTGAAGGACCGCACCCCGGTCACCCAGCAGCCCCACTCCCACAGGCCGAGCACGACCACGGTGAAGACGATGAGGAAGCGCAGGCGCGAGCTGCCATGCCACCAGCGGCGCAGGCTGCTCGCAGGAGCGGTCTTGGTCAGGGGCGGCGTCAGGGCGGAATCAGTCATCCGGTGAAAGCTCCCAGACGTTCGAAGATTTTACGCACGGCCGCGGCGTGATGGATGAATTCGGGCGTCTCGCGCATGGCAAGCGTGCGCGGCCACGGCAGGTCGACCTCGACAATTTCCTCGATCCGTCCCGGATCGCGCGCCATGACGGCGACGCGGTTGGACAGCAGGATCGCCTCGCTGATGCTGTGGGTGATGAACAGGATCGTCTTGTGCGTCTGGGTCCAGATGCGCTGCAATTCGATGTTCAGGTTGTCGCGCGTGATCGCATCGAGCGCGCCGAACGGCTCGTCCATCAGCAGCAGCGCCGGATCGGACAGCAGGGCGCGGCAGATGGCGACGCGCTGGCGCATGCCACCGGACAATTCCCACGGGTAGCGGTCGGCGGAGCGGCGCAGGCCGAAGGTCTCGAGAAGCTTCAGCGCCGGCTCGACATAGCCCTTGGTCGGCCGCCGCAGGAATTCGAGCGGCAGCAGCACGTTGTCGAGCACGGTGCGCCAGTCCAGCAGCATGTCGCGCTGGAACACGATGCCGAGATCCTCCGGCGGGCCAGCAAGCTCATTGCCGCGCACCCACACCTCGCCCGACGATATGCGCTCGAGGCCGGCAAGACAGCGCAGCAGCGTGCTCTTGCCGCAGCCCGATGGCCCGAGCAGGCTGAGGAATTCGCCCTGCCTGATATCGAGATTGACGTTCTCGAGAGCGAGAACGTTGCCGCGCTCCGACTGATAGGTTTTGTAGACGGACCGCAGCTTCACCAGCGCGTCTGCCGCCTGTACCCCGGAGTTGTCCGCCATGTCGGCCTGCGCGGAAGCCGCCGCCATCGTCATCGAAAATCCATCCGCTCGAGATAATCGTTGAGAACATGATGGATCGTCGCTTCGACGCCGGCCATCGGGCCGGGCTCATAGTTGCGCGACGACATGGCCTGCTGCAGCGACACCATCATGCCGCGGTCCTCTTCCAGCACTACATATTGATAGTCGGCGTAGACCTGGGCGCGCTCGGCGAAGTCAGGCAGTTCGAAGCGGTCGCGCGGATAGAGATGGTAGGCGTAGAGCTTGCACTTGTCGACGGCGACGGGCCAGATCACGAGATAGCGGATGCTGTCGCAGCGGGCGAACATATGGGTGTTCGGCGGCATGCGGAACGTGGCGCCGAAGTTATCGCCGCGTTCCTCGATCCAGGGCATGCGGCCGAAGCGGCTGACGCCGTCCGGCGTCGAGGGCGCTGACTCGTAGTAATAGCTCACCATGCCATGCGGATCGAGCTTGATGTTCTTGCGGTCGGCATTGAACTTGGCGCCGAACGTGTTCGCGTGCAGCACCTTCACGTGATAGATGTCGAGCAGGTTCTCGACGGCGAATTTCCAGTTGCAGTCGAGCTCGACCGGCAGCTTCACCGCCATCCGACAGTCCTCCTGCCGCAGGAAGCCGAACTGCTCCTGATAGGGCTTGATGAAGTCCTCGAACGGTTCCGGATCGGACGCGAAATTCACGAAGATGTTGCCGCCCCAGTTGGCGAGGTGCAGCGAGGGCAACTGGCAGCTGGTGCGATCAAACGTGGAATTGTCGGTCATCAGCGGCGCGCCGGCGAGCCGACCGTCCAGCCGATAGGTCCAGCCGTGATAGGGGCACTTGAAGAAATCCGTCTTGCCCTGGCCGAAGGCGACCTCGACGCCGCGATGGCGGCAGACGTTGGCGAAGGCCCGCAGTACGCCCGCCTTGTCGCGCGCCAGCAGAAGCGGCTCGTCGAAAATGCGCAGGGCCAGATAGCTGCCGGGCTCCCCGACTTCCTCCTCACGGGCGACGAACAGCCAGTTGCGCATGAAGATGCGCTCTTTCTCCAGCTCGTAGATCTCCGGATCGGCATAGACATTTGGCGCGGTGTGCCGCGCTTCCGAGAGATCGCGACGCGTCGACGCGAAATTCAGCCGGGAGATATCATCCATGGAAACACCTCCTGCGAAATGGAACTGGCGCCGACATGCCCGCGGCTCTCATGGCGGAAACACGATACAGGTGGGGATCAGTAAGGTGTCATAGATGCAGTTGCGCTGCTTGAGCAGCAGCCTGTCGCCCTGCAGCAGGAACCGGTCGTGATATTTGCCGCACTGGAGAAGATGCGTCGGCTCGTCGATCAGGGTCTCGTAGAGCACGTAATTGGCCTGCGCCGAGACAATGTCGTCTTCGAAACCGAGAATACGAACCTGGGCGATCTGATGCATCGTGTAGCGCGGCGCGAACATCTCGGTATGAGCGATGGCGTAGGCGCGGTCCTTGAGCATGCCCTTGCCGTCGCAATACATGAGGGGCAGCGGCAGATTGGACTCGGCATTGTCGCGTGCGATCAGGCGGTAGACGCCGTCATCCGTGAAGAAATCAGGCCACTTCTCGATCTCGCCGCGATCGAGCGTGTCGGCGTAATCGCAATTGAAGTCCTCGACCATGTGGCGCAGCTCGCGCAGGAAAGCGCGGTCTGGAATAGGATTTGCGGGTTTCAGTTGAAGGTTTGACATCACAAACCCATGGCTTCGCGATAATGGCGGTACATGCCGCGGATGGCGCGGTCTGTGATGACGGTCTCGGGCGGCTCGTCGTCGCGTCCCAGCGACACGACACCGGGACGTGGCTGCGAACGCTGCAGGCCATCGTTGACGAACTTGATCGCCTCATTGTCGTCGATGCCGATGAAACCACCGGGACCGAAAATGTTGTTTTGGCGCAGCCGGTGCGCTTCCATCTCCGGCGTGTCGTCGGCGAAGCCGAAGTTGACCCAGATCAGCATGAATTCATCGGGACCCATGGGAACGATGTGGCGGACGCTGAAAATATTGCTCTGGCGGATCGCGATCAGATTCGGCCAGATGGTGATGGCATTGCTGTTCCAGGGCGAGTCGCTTTCCTTGATCAGTTCCAGCACGCGTGGATCGGCAAGCTTCATCGTCGCGTGGAACGAGCCGATCTGGGACGTCGTGGCATCGCTCTCTAGGCGGCCCTCCGGCCGGCGCGAACACAGGGACGAATGACGGCCTTTCTCGTCGGCGACGATCAGGGTCTTGTTGCCCGCCACGAACAGGCCGAACGTGGTCAGATACGTATGCAGCAGCGTGGCGTGGTAGGGATCTTTCAGGTTCTCCTGATAGAGCTTCCAGTTGCCCGGAATGATGTTGCGGTGGATGCCGAGCAGTTTCAGCGGCCGGCCGTCGAACATCGTGTCGTACTGGTCGAGCATGTCCGGCCCGAGGTAGTCCTCGAGGGATTCCATATCGTCGGCGCAGGAGGCGAAAATCGCGCCGCGGCGCGTCGTCACGCTCAGCCGCCGCAGGCCGTGCTCCTCCATCTTGAAGTCCGGCGGCATGCCGCCCTGCCCCTGCACGCCGCGGCGGAACGGCACCGACTTCAGCTTGCCGGTGAGATCATACGTCCATTGATGATAGGGACAGACGAATTGCTTGGCCGAGCCGCGATAGGTCTTGCAGAACTCGACGCCGCGATGGGCGCAGCGGTTCTCGAAGGCGTTGATCTCGCCGTCCTGACCGCGCACCACGACGATCGGCGTCTCGCCGATATAGGAGCGGATGAAGTCGCCTGGCTTCGGCAGCTCCACTTCTAGCGCTACATAGTTCCAGGTGCGGCCGCGAAAGATCCGCTGCTGTTCCAGATCGTAGACGCGCCGGTCGGTGTAGACCCAATCGGGAATTGCGGCCGGATCATTCGGCCAGACCAGGTCGGAAAGATCCGACTCCGCACGCGTTTCGCCGTTTTCAATGAAGCGGCAAGTGTTCGACATAGGCACCGTCCACCCCTGCGCCGGGCAACTGGCACCGACCTGTGAACTGTATTTGTAATATTTTTGGTGTAAAGCTCATATTTTGTCCAAGCCGCCCATTTTTAAGGAAAACAGCATCAATCCGGCGCAGACAGCATAGCTTTTTGGGCGTAAACAGGCGTAGTTTGAAGCGGCTTTTGCGGGCCATCGGAAATTGTGGGAAGCCAAAACAACGCCAGAAGGCGCCCAAATTAACATCCTCGCCGCCTATGTTCCAAATTTGGCACGACGTCGGGGGTCGTTAGAAGATACGCGCTGTAACGCGTCACCGACCGGCGATGGCTTCTGATAGGATGCCCGCCTGCATCATCGATATGCGAAAGATCATGGCGCAGACGGGAGACACTGACGGACGCGCTCGTTCGAAGGACGAATTGGCTGCGCCGTTTGCCGATGCATTCGAGCGTGTCTCAAACGGCCGAATATGCGCGGCCGCCGCTCTTCCAACCTTCAGGAACCGAACCGCAAACTATGGTCTTTAGTCGCGCTGTTCATCAGGAATATCAGTCGGCTCGCCGCAAATCACCGTAGCTCCGGAATCCAGGGGATTTTCACTTTATATCAAGCCAAAAGCTGGTAATTTTAAGCGCCATGCCAAACGAAGCAGCAAAACGTGCGTGCGAAGAACTGATTGTCCGTCTCACTCATGCGCAGGACCACAATCGCGCGCAAACCGCCGCGGCTCTATTCGTGACGGACGGCACATGGATACGCTCCGGCGTCCCGCATCAGGGCCACGAGGCGATCGTGCGGTCTTTCGATCGCGCCGGTCAGAGCGTTGTCATCCGCCACATCGTGTCATCAACGCTGATCGATGTCATCGACGACGATCACGCAACCGGTGTGACCTATTATCTGGCCTTCGCGAACCGCGATGACGTTGCCGCCGATTCGGTGCGGCGTTTACATTCGCCGGCCAGCCTCGGCGAATGGCATGACCGCTTTGAGCGGACGCCGCAAGGCTGGCGCTTCACGCAACGGACCGGCGTTCGTATTTTCGAAAGCTGAGGCTGGCGGTTAAAGACATCCGGCGCAATTAACGCGGAGCGCCCTATCGGCCTGCAAATATCTCATCGCTCGCGTCGCCAGTCAGCCGCGCGAGAGCCAGGAAGTCCGCCACGTTCTCGGAGGTCTCGATTGCCCAACAACGCTCAAGCAGTGCGCGGGCCGGCGCTTCGCCCAGAATCATCTCGGCCTGCCCCATGAATTTGTCGCCCAGATCGGCGTCCGACATTGGACGGCCATTGCTGCCTCGCGCGATGGTGACGGGGCTATCGTAAGTCCTGCCATCCTTAAGAACAAAGCGGCCGCGCGCGGCCTCCACCGGCAGCGATTCGGCGGCCGTCGCAACAATACGATCGCGCAATGCGACGATCTTCTCATCCAGCACCGACGCATCCGATCGTTGCTCGAGTCCGCCCTTGCCGGAAACCAGAGCTGCCGCGGCCCAGTGATAAAGACTGGTGCCACCCTCCATCGCGTTCTTGGGCGCCTTTCGTCCCGTCAGCACTAGCGCGGCCGGATTCACATGCAACTCCACCCGCTCGATGTCGGTATGGGTAATCGCGTGCGCGCGCGCGAAGTCGAGACATACATCGATAATCGGGTGAACCAGGATGCCGCACGGATAGGGTTTGTAACTGTTGAGCAATGTTTCAAATTCCACGCCAAGCCCGGCGCCGGCTGCATTCGCATCTGCATCGGTGGCGAAGACCGAGCCAAATCCGTTTTTACCCTCGAGACCGGCAGCCGGGCCGCCGACGCCCTGGGCGGCAAACAGCGCCGCCATCAGGCCGCTGGCAGCCGCCTGGCCAAGAACGATGTGCGACGCCAGTGTGCCAAACGATTCTCGGAGGCCACCGGCCTGAGAAACGGCTATTCCAATGGCCGCGAGCGTCTTGTCCTCATCCAGGTTCATCGCCCGGCTGGCGGCGACCGCGGCGCCGAGCGGCCCGACGAGGCCAGCCATGTAGAGCCCCGGATGGCTGTGCGCGCCGTTTGCAACGAGCATATTCCCGGCCCGGCACTGCACTTCTATTCCCAGCATCATCGCATGCAGAAAATCCCGGCCCGACATGGGACGGGCCTCGGCCAGCGCCAATAGAACCGCTACGACCGGAGCGGCCGGATGTGCAACGGTGGCCAGATGCGTATCGTTGAAGAAATGCGCATTGTTGGCGACGACGTTGATGTAGACGGCACCGACCATGTTGGCGCGTTCACTGCGCCCGATCAGCGACGCCTGTTGCCCCGGAAATATTTCGCCCACGACAGGGAGCGATTTTTCAACCGCTTCATGGCGACAGCCGCCAAGCGTGCAGCCCATCCAGTTCACGAAGGAACGGCGGCACTCGTGCAGCACATTTTGCGGAATATCCTCGCGACGGGATCGCGCCACGAATTCCGCCAGCCGCCTCGACACACCACTCATCGTTGGAACCTGTCTGATCTGGGCAAGGAATGAACCGGAGCGATCAGGAACCGGCGACGAGATCGCGATAATAAACCGGAATCATCGGCCGCCCGTTTGGAACGTCGAGCCAGAGGCGGAGCAAATGCCTTTTTAAAGCCGGATCGTCGTCATCTTCGAATGCGGTGCGCGAATGCAGCACGGTGAAATTATGCCAGATGACCATTTCGCCCGGTTCGAGCATAAAGCTCAAGGCTATGTCGTCCCTTGCCAAGATAGAATCGAGGTAACGCATCGCTTCCACGAGCTTCTCTGGCAATTTGCCGGTAAACTCCTCGGCCCTGTAGATATAGGCCCGATTGTAATAGCAACTGATGTTTCCGCCGATGGAACTGAAAATCGGCACCCGATAGGGCGTCAGTTGCTGCCCACGATGCAAGGCTTCTCGTGTGGTGAATTGATAGCCCTCATAAAGAGGCTCCAGAAGATCGGGCCGTTCCTTCAGCATGACGTTGTGGGCGGCGATCGAACTCATCAGGCTGCTGATGCCGCCCGATTTCGCTTTCTGTACGCACATCAAGCCAACGATCTCGTTGGCATCCGCATGCGGATAAAGTTCGTTGGCGCTGGTATAGGCGCGCGTGGCATGTTCCGGCGCGGGCGGGATGTAGCGGACGTGTCCAAGCCGATCGCCGCGCGGGCTCTGCAACACCGCATGGCCCCAATGCGTGCCAAAGCCCCAATAAATGCGTTCGAACTGGTCTTCGCTGTAGCGATCGCGCGTAATGCCCGTGATCACAACGAAGCCGCGGCCGTTCATGATCTCATCCTTGAGACCGACCAGAAAGCCATTCAGCTCCGGATGATCGAACTGCTCGCGCGTCACAGCCTGCGGCGCAAGATGAGCGGTCTTCGCCAGCAACTCATCAATTGCCTTGAGTTGCGTCTCAGTCAGAGCCACGGTGACATTGGCCTTGCTGCCGATGTCCGGCACCGTCCAGGCGCTCGGGTGATCGACGCGCTGCCGAAAAACCTCGGTACGCGCAGGTTGGATCTGCTGAACGAGCGTCATCGCATCACTCCCTGACCGGCCTGAATTGTGCGGGCACAGGCACCGCGTGGCCGCCTTCCCGATAATGTCACGATAATCCGCTTATGTTGATAAGTCAACAAAAGTCAGATCTTTTTCGATCTGCCGGTTTATGCCATTCAAACAGGCGTTGCGCGCGATGGGCGAGCGACGACGGCAGCTACGGATCGATGACCAAGACGACGTTCAAAAAGCCTCTTGAGGCTGACCTGTCCGCGCGCCAGCGGGATCCGCGCAATGTGATTGTGTTTCGCATCAACCGCCTGGCTACCTCGTTCTCCCGTGCTTCGGCAAAGATCTACAAGGATATGTTCGGCCTCGGCCTTCCGAACGTGCGGGTTATCTACACGTTGGCCGATCATGGCGAACTGACTTCCAAGCAACTGGTGCAGATCACCGCCATGGACAAAGCGCTGGTGAGCCGCGTCCTGTCCGACCTCAGCGCGCAAGAACTGGTGGCTATCGACACGGACGGACCGCAGGTCCGGCGAAGGCCATGGCGACTGTCGGCAAAGGGAGCTGAACTCGCCGCCGCCATGGAGCCAGTTCGCACGAGGCGGCAAGCCAGACTGATGGAAGAGTTCAGCAACGCCGAGGCGCTTCATCTCAACCATCTGCTCGACCGGCTGTTTCGAAGCTCCGAACGCCTGGGGCTCGAAGAAGAGCGCGCCCGCGCTGCCTCCCCCGGCAACCGCCCTAGCCGCCCGCCAGCCTGAATTTCGGCAGTGTGATCTCATCGGTCACCTGCTCGAAGATGACGCGAACTGGCGCATGCAGTTTGGCGCCTTCCGACGGGCCGACGAGATTACTGGCAAGCAGCGGCCCCTCAGCCAGCTTCACGATGCAAACCCTGTAAGGAAGGTCGTCCGTGAAGCCCGGCCAGTAGGCGCGATGGAGATCGATCCAGCTTTCCAGAACGCCATCGCCGCTGACAATCTGCCAGCTCTGATGGTCTCCAAGACAGGCGGGACAAACGGGCGTCGGGGGAAAATGAATGTCGGCGCAATCATCGCAAACCTGCATGGCAAGTTTGCCTTGCCTGGCGTGGTCCCAAAAGGGTCGCGTCAAGGCGTCGAGTTTCGGCAGGGGCTTATTATATGGCGCTGTCATGAGGATCACCCGCGAACGTAGATGAAAGAACGCGTGCATGGAGTCGACTGGATGTATTGCACGACGTCGCAGTTCGGCACCTGGCGCTCGCCGCCCTCCCCCCGGATCTGCCTGACCGCCTCGACGTTCAACGCCCAGCCCTGCATGTAGGCGCAGGACAAATGGCCGCCGTCTGTGTTGGTCGGCAACTTGCCACCCAGCGCCAGCGTCCCGCCTTCGACGAACGGACCGGACTCGCCGCGATTGCAGAAGCCGAGGCCTTCCAGGCTGAACAGCACCGATGGACTGAAATTGTCGTAACTCATCAGGGCATCGATATCGTCCGGCGCCATGCCGGCCATCTTATAGGCCTGAGAGCCGGCGTCCTGCGTCGCCGCGTAGCGGCAGTCCATGCTGAACATGGGGATTTGCCCATCGGCAAATTGATCGCGCGCACCGACCCCGGAGATCAGCACGGGGGTCTTGCGCAGGTCGCGCGCCCGCTCGCGGCTGGTGAGGATGAGGCAGACCGCTCCGTCATTGATCATACAATAGTCGAGCATCCGCAAAGGTGCCGCAATGGGCCGCGCATTTTCATGATCGTCGATCGTGATCGGACGCTTCATTACCGCGTCCGGATTGAGCATCGCGTGACCTCGGAAGGCGACCGACACTTCTGCGAGTTGCCGCGTCGTGGTGCCGTAGAGTTCCATATGGCGGCGAAACATCATCGCATGCGCAGCCCCCGGCGATGTATAGCCCCAGGGATCCCATGGCGAGGGGCTTTCATCGCCACCATAATTGACCCGGCGCGAGCGACCGATGTTGGAATAGATCAACGCCACATAGTTTGCCTGCCCCGTCGCGATGGCCATCATCGCATCGACGATAGCCATGCCCGACATGCGGCCATGGCCCGGTAGCGTGATCGTCCAACGCGGATCAAGCCGCAGGATTTCGCCCATCCGTACATAGGAGGGAATTCGGCACACCAGCAGGCCATCGACGAGGGATTTATCGAGGCCGCAATCCTCAATCGCGTTGCGAAAGGCTTTTGCGCCCAATGAATATTCATCTTCCTCGGGAAATGCGCCATAAGCGGTATTGCCGACCCCGACGACGGCGATCTTGTTCTTCAGCGATACGAAGTCTTCCAAGTCAGAATCTTGCAAGTCAGATTACTCCATCTTCGGCGAGGCGTTTCACCTCATGTTCGGAGATACCCAGCAGGCGGCCGAGGATGGAAACATTGTCCTCGCCGTAGCATGGCGCACCGCGGTTGGTTAGCCCGCCGGCATGGGCAGGTGTCGCGCTGAGCTTGAAAGGAAGTTCGGCGACCGGCCATTCACCGAGTTTCGTTCCGCGCACTTCCGTCAGCCAGTTGAGCGCCGCCAGTTGCGGATCGTGATCGCAACGGTCCTCGGCGGTCTGGCACACGCCGGCCGGCACACCCACGCGTTGCAGTTCCTTCATGCATTCATAGGCATTCTGCCGGCCTGTCCAGTCCGTGACCAGGCGCTCAAGTTCATCCTGATAGCTGATACGCAGGTCCAGCGTGGCGAAGCGTTTATCGTCGAGCCATTCGCGCCGGCCGGCTACGGTGGCGAACGCCTGCCATTCCGCATCCGTGAAGCAGGCAATGGCGATCCACTTGTCGTCACCGGCACAGCGAAAAGCCCCATGCGGCGCCGCTTTCTTGTGAGGCGACCGGTTACCGATGCGCTTCCACTGGCGGCCGGTCGCCGACCAGTCCACAATCGTAGGGCCGGAGAGGAAAAGCCCGGATTCGCATTGTGACGCGTCGATCCACTGGCCCTCGCCGGTGCGATTGCGATGATAGATCGCGCCCATGATCGCCAGGGCGAAACTGTAGGCGCCGATCCAGTCGAGGTAGGAATAGCCCCATCCGGCCGGCATTGCGGGCTCGGGCAGACCTGACATCTCGGATGTGCCAGTCAGTGCCGCCGCAACCGGTCCAACGGTGCGCATGCGGCCATAAGTCCCGTGGTTGCCCATGCCAGATTGCTGGATATAGATGATATCGGGCTTTAGCGCGCGCATGACATCGTAGCCAAGCCCCAGCCGTTCCAGAACGCCCGGCGAAAATCCTTCAGCAACCACGTCGGACTGCCTGATCAGCTCCTTGGCGATTGCGAGACCGCGCGGATCGCGGATATTGAGCGACAAGCCGAGCTTACCGCTGTTCTTGTTGTTGAACTGGCCGCCCATGTCGGGATCTTTGACGCCTTGCAGCGGCGCGGTCGCGGCTTGCCGGGCGGCGCGACCGCCAACCGGCGCCATCGCAGCAAAGCGCGTATCCGGATTTTCCTTCCACTCGACCTTGAGAACTTCGGCTCCAAGTCCGGCCAGAAAACGCGTGCCGCCGGCCGAGGCGAGGAACCATGAGAAGTCGAAAATCCGGATTCCCTGCAGCGCAAAGGGTTTGCCGTGCGGCGACATGCGTGGCTGCGCCGCGATTTGACCGGCCGCCGGCATCGGCGCCTTACGCGGCATAGCGGCTGCCGGCTTCAAGTAAAGCTCATTGTGCTCGCCAATGCGCGGCGGCGGAGCGCCATACTGCCAGGCCGTCGCGGTGCTCAACCACTTGCTCACCGGGTAGCGAAACGCGCGCCCATGCGACGGGTGCTCGATATCCGCATAGGTGCCGCGCGACATCCAATGCGGGTCGTCGGCGTTTTCGTGCGGCTTGCGCAGCGGCGACCAGAGCAGTCCTGCCTCCTGCGCCTCGCGCCAAGGAGCATCGTCATAACGAAACGCGCGGATGAAGCGGTGAGTCACCTCGAGCGTGTGCGCGGTCCTTTCGTTGCCTTCTGTGGAGCCTGGAACGGAACGGCCGCTCATATCGCTGTTGGCGCCGGGCTTTTCGAGATCCGCGGCCATGCCATAGCGTTCGAGAAAGGGCACGAGATTGGCCTGGTCGCGCGCCGAGACGCCATAGGTCACGATCCAGCGGCCGTCCTTGGTATGCCCGATATTCGGCACGTGGCTCGGTCGTTCGGTTGAATGGCGGCAAGTCTGCCGGAACAGCGGCGCGCGGCGCATGACCCAGGACATCAGGTCAAGTTCGGTATTTTTGGATACGGCTTCATGCACGGCGCAGGAAACATCCTGCCCGCGCCCCGAGGTCTCGCGTGAGATGAGAGCCGCGAGGATGCCCATGGCGAGTTGATCGGACGCGATCTGATAGGCGTGCCAGAGTTGCGGCGCGATCGGCGGCAGATCGAACTCACCGAGCGGATTTTTATCGTAACCGCAATTCATCATCACGCCGCCCAGCGCCAAGTGAACGAGGTCCGATGCCTTGTAATGAGCCCAGGGCCCTACATCGCCGAAGGGCGTCATCCGGGCGACGACAAGGCGCGGATAGGTGTCAAGCATCGACGCCCGATCCAGACCGAGCGATGTGTTCAGCAGGCCGCATGACGAATCGAGGAGAATATCGGCAGAGCCAAGCAGGGTAAGGATCGCATCCCGGCCCACTACGGTGCCGGGATCCACTGCAACCGATTTCTTGCCGCGATTGAACGACCAGAAAAAAATCGATTCTTCTGGGTTTTCTTCATCATTCAGAAAAGGTCCGATCCGCCGCGTGGAGTTTCCGGCCGGCGGCTCCAGCTTGATGACCTCGGCACCGAGACCGGCCAGAACCAGCCCGCAGGATTCCGAACTTTCATCAGCAAATTCAATGACTCGTAGCCCGGACAGCATGCCAGGTGCGTTCGGCCCTAGGACCAGCTGCGATCGCTTCGGCTCAGACATGGTCGCTGCTACCTCCCCACCTTTTTATCGCCGACGGGGCCGCCGCCGCGCCATTCCATCGTCATTATGAAAGCGCTTGTATAATCTTGACTTGGAGTGTCGTGTCAATCCATTTCGGAGCCGTAGGTACGTATGGCAGAGACGAGAACGGCCGGGATGAAAGGAAATTCCGACGCTGGCGGTAAGTTGGCCTTCCGGTACACCTTTGAAATTAATGCATAAATATATATGGCTTTCTGCCTGCCTCAAGCAGTCAGGGCCGGACGTCCCCCAAAGCCTGCGCCGGCAAAGGCGGTCGGCCTCGGATCATATCGGCGGCTTTCTCCCCGATCATGATCGTCGGCGCATTCGTATTGCCGCCGATGATCGTAGGCATGATGGATGCATCGACCACACGCAGCCCCGCGACCCCCCGCACCCGAAGCTCGGGATCGACGACCGCGGCATCGTCGCTTCCCATCCGGCATGTTCCGACCGGATGAAACACCGTCACCGACGTGCTGCGCGCATAGTCGGCAAGTTTTTCGTCCGTATCGACTTTGGTTCCCGGCCGGAACTCGTGACCTCTGACACGATCCCACGCCGGTGCTTCGAGAAGCCTGCGCGATATCTTCAAGCCCTTGACCAGCAGATCGACATCATCCGGATCGGACAAGAACCGCGGATCGATGTCGGGCGCGGTGTGGGCATTCGAATCTCTGATCCCGACGCGGCCGCGCGCCTTGGGACGCAGCACCACCGCCACCAGCCCATAGCCGTGGCCAAACCCCACCTGTCCCTTCGCATTGCGGTGCGCGGGCACAAGAATAAGCTGCAGGTCGGGCCGATCGAGTTGCCGATCGGTGCGCAGGAACGCACCCGCGTTCATGAAATTGTTCGCCAGCAGGCCACGACGGAAAAGCGCGTATTCGAGTACGCTCCAGGCGATGAACGGCAGGGATCGTAGCGACAGTCCGTAAGGCACCGTCGTCGGGCTGGTATATTGCACCATCGCCGAAATATGGTCCTGTAGATTGCGCCCGACGCCAGGCGCCTCCTGCACACAGGCGATGCCTTTCTCGGCCAGTTCCTTTGCGTCGCCGATACCCGAGCGCATCAAAATCGCCGGTGAATGAATAGCGCCCGCCGATACAATCACTTCGCGCTGCGCTGTGATCGTGAATCGATTGCCGCCGTGCAGGATCTCGACGCCGGTCGCGCGCCGGTTCTCGACAATCACACGGCTGACGACGCAATTATCCAAAACCGTAAGGTTGGCGCGATTGCGCGCCGGATCGAGAAACGCCGTCGCCGCCGACGACCGATAGCCGTCGCGGATGTTTGCTTGCCGCCAGCCGAATCCTTCCTGCGACACACCGTTAAAATCCTCATTGCGCGAAAACTGCAGCGAATCGGAAGCTTTGAGGAAATACTCGACCAAAGGGGTATGGCGATCGGCATTCTTGACGTTCCACGGACCGCCTCTGCCGTGAAAGGGTTCGCCGAAATTTTCGTTGTTCTCCGATTTCTTGAAGTATGGCAGAACCTCTTCGAAGGACCAGCCGCGCGCACCATTGCGCGCCCAATCGTCGTAATCGAGACGATGGCCGCGCATATAGACCATGCCATTGATTGAACTCGATCCGCCGATCACCCGGCCGCGTGGAATGTAGATTTCGCGGTTGCCGGCGTGCTCCTGGGGCACGGTCGAGAACCTCCAATTGTAAACCTTATGCTGCATCAGCAACCGGATTCCCATCGGCACGCGGATGAGCGGGCTACGGTCGGAAGGACCGGCCTCGATGAGGCAAACACGGCTTGAAGGATCTTCCGACAGCCGGTTCGCCAGCACGCAGCCGGCCGATCCGGCGCCGACGATGACAAAATCAAAGCCGCCGGTGAAAACCGCTGGATCAAATTTCGTCACGACGGGCCTATCCTGAAAATAGTGTTTGAAAGCGCATGCAGTCGCATTAAGGTGGTCACGTCGATGACTTGTCAACAAAAGCACGTCTGAAAAATCGAAACTCCTGGAGGGAATCATGGGCCGGACCAAGTCCGCCGCCGTCCTGCTGGCCGCCATCCTGGTCGCAACGTCAGTCGCGGCGAGAGCCGCCGAAACGCCGATCAAGATCGGGTACTGCGTCAATGTCATGAACCTGTTCGCCGCACCTTTCGCGGTCATCAAGAAGCTCGGCTATGACCGGGACGAAGGTTATGATCTGCAGTTCGTCAATATTAAATCGGGCGGTGACTGCGCCACTCTGGCGGCGACCAATCAGGTGCCCTTCGTCAACGCAGGCGTCGAGCCGGTGGCCGCGCTGGTTGGGCGCGGCGCCAATCTCGTGACCTTCTACAATCATTATCAGGGTACGACGCTCGAGATCGCCGTTCCCGAAAGCAGCCCCGTAAAAACCATTGCAGATCTGCGCGGCAAGAAAGTCGGAGTTCGCGATTTCGCCGGTCTGGGCACCATTGTCGGAAAGGGCGTGGTGCGCGCCGCGGGACTTGATGCCGACAAGGACGTCCGTTTTATCACCGTCGGCCCGGCCAATGTGGCGGCGCGTTTTCTTCTCGATGGTACCATCGATGCCATCAGCATCGGAAGTTCCGAACATGCGCAAATCAGCATCACGATCGGGCCGAAGCTGCGCAAGTTGCCCACGCCCGCCATCGATAGGGCACCGGCGATCGGTTTCGTGACCTCGCGCGACTATTACCAGTCGCACAAGAAAGAAGCCGAGGCGCTTGCCCGGATGTACACGAAGGCTTCGGTCTTCGCGACGCGAAACGCCATTGCCGCCATCGAGATCCTTTATGAGACCTGGCCCTACACGATTCCGCAACAAAAGGAGCGTGCGCAGTCGGTGAAAGATGACGCGGCAATCATGCTGTCCCGGCTGGATATCTGGACGCCCGAGAAGAGCGGACGGAAATATTGGGGCGAATCCACGATCAGCGAATTCGACGGCTATTTAAAATTGCTGTTCGATTGGAAAGTCCTCACACGCGAGGTCAAGGCGTCGGAGTTCGTCACCAACGACATTGTCGAAGGGGCCAACAAGATCGACGTCGCCGCCATCGAGAAGCAGGCTGATTCTTACAAAACGGCCACGCCACACTAGAGCGTTTTCGAGCGAAGTGGACGCCGGTTCGCGTGAAGAAAATGCGTCAAAACATAAAACTAGAGCTTCGATTCTGATTCGATCAGAACCGAAGCTCTAGGCGAGCGTTTTGTTCCTTGCTTTGGCCGGGCTTGGCGCCGCCACGGCGGGACGGCCAGTGGTGCTGCGGACGACAAGCTCCACCTGCATTTCGCCCGGTAGATTGACGGTGCGATTTTCGATGCGCCCGAGCAAGTAATCCGCCGCCAGCCGACCGATCTCGGACTTGGGCGTACGAACGGTGGTGAGCGGACGCGGAAGATTGGCCGCGAATTCGGAATCGCCAAGGCCGACGATCGAGAGGTCACCCGGAATCGAGAGTCCCTGCAGCTGGGCTTCGTGAATAAGCCCGAACGCCAGCGTATCGTTGCCGGCGATGATGGCCGAAGGCAACGGCCCCTGGCGGACCAATTGCTGAAGCGCATTCCCGCCCTCCTCCACCGTATATTGGCGATGGAGGACGCGGTCCGGCGCGAGCTTGATGTCGAACGAGTCCAGAACTTTTCTCACCGACTCGATGTAGGCCGCAACCCGGTCGTTGAACGCGGTATGGCCGACGACCAAACCAAAATCCCGATGTCCCAGCCCGCGCAGATAGCCAACGACAAGTTGGGCCACCGTATCACTGTCATAGCCGATGGACGGATGCGGACTGGCGCGGGCTGGAGCAAGGGTCTGCACAAAAGGAACGCCTGACGCTTCAAGCAGCTTGTAGAGCCGTGGGTCGTGCACGGCACCGACGATCATGAGCCCGTCCACGCTGCGCTCCAGCATCACCCGGGCGTTACGAAACTCCTTTTCCGGATCGTAATCGGATGATGCCAGGAGCAACATATAATTGCTTTTGTAGAGGTGCCGCTGAAGTCCGTCGATAATTCGGGCGAACATCGCATTGTCGAGCGTTGGAATGATGGCGCCGACCGCCTGAGAGCGGCGGGTTGCGAGCGCCCGCGCCGCGCCATCGGCACTGTAGCCCATGTTTTCGGCGAGCTCGAGGATGCGGGCCCTTACGGATCCCCGCACCATATGTGGGTTGTTGATCGCCCTCGATACGGTGGCCGGCGACACCCCGGCCGCGGCGGCCACGTCATCGATCTTGATCCGTTTGCGGGTGTCCATACGTCTGAACGATCCTGTGCCGGCGCGGCCCCGCCGGCGCCAATTCAATCACTAGAGCATTTTCGGTTCTGATAGAATCAGAACCGAAGCTCTCGTTTTTATGTTTTGACGCGTTTTCTTCACGCGAACCGGCGCCCGCTTCGCTCGAAAACGCTCTAGTAACACGATCTACCACCGTCCGCCGGGATTGTCGCACCGGTAATCATACGCGACTCGTCGCTTGCCAGAAACAGGGCAACATTGGCGATGTCGATCGGGTCGCCTACGAAATAAGGATACGTTTCGAGCATGCGGCGCCGGGCTTCCAGGCGGGCTTCGTCCATGCTCGCCCCGGGTCCAAAGCGCGCCTGGTTGCGCTCGGACCTCACCCCGCCAGGACAGATCACATTCACCCTGACGCCGTGCTTGGCGTATTCGCCCGCCAGCGAACGCGTCAGCGAAATGACGCCGCCCTTGGCGGCGACATAAACGTGCTTCTGGAAGTGCCGTAACGCCGCCCATGACGAAGTGTTGACGATGACCCCGCGACCAGCGGCTATCATTGGTTTGACCGCATGCCGACAGCACAGGAACGTGCCTTTCAGATCGAGGTCGATCGTTTTGTCCCAAAGTTCGAGATCTACCTTGTCTGCCGGCGCATCGGTCGTGGCGGATCCTCCCGCCACGTTGAAAAGAACGTCGATCTTACCGAAATGCCCCAGGGCAGCTTCGACAGCGTCTTTGATGCTGGCGTCGTCGGTCACATCGGTCTTGAGAAAGAGGCAGTCCGCGCCGGCAGCCCGCAGGCGCGCGGCAAGCCGTTCGCCTGCTTCGCGCGCCACGTCCAGAAGAACCAATCTGGCGCCCTCTTGGGCAAACAGTTCAGCCGAGGCGGATCCGATTCCGCCGACGGCCCCGGTGATCATGGCGACTTGTCTGTCCAGTCTCGGCATTGCAGCGTCCAATTTTCTTGTGGCATCTGAGCATACGCTGGCGGGCGGCCAAATCGCCGACATCGGCATACGACGAGGCACGTGGAATCCGCGTGACGTCGGTCATTTGAGACCTCCGGCTATGCCCAGAGATCGTGGAAATTCAGCTTCAGGCCGGGCTCAAACCAATCGAGCCTGATCAAACGGCCGCTGCGCGCCAGCGTCACATAGGCGGTCCGCATATCGCCGCCCGCGAAGCAAATATTGGTCGGGAAGTGGTCCGGTGTTTCGATTTGACTGTGCAATGCTCCATCGGGCGAAATGACCGAAACAGCGCCCGTCACCAGCGTGGCGACGCAGATGTTGCCGCTGGCCGCCACCTTAAGGCTGTCGAATCTCTGGAACCCTCCCAGGCCTGCCACGAGCCTTCCGCCATATGGCGATGGAAAAGCCTCCCTGCGAATGACGCCCGGCTCGGCTAAATCGAATGCCCACAGACGGGCCGGCTCCATATCTGCCACATAGAGCGTCGCCTCGTCCGGCGACAGGCCAACACCATTGGGAGTCAGCATCGGATACACAACCTCGCGAATGCTCGATCCGTCGGCAAGCGCATAGTACAGGCCGCCGTGATCGCGGGTTCTCGCATAGCGCTTTCCGGTGTCGGTAAAATAGAAACCACCGGCTTTATCGAACACCAGATCGTTTGGAGCGGACAGTCTGTTCCCGTCGCAATGGGTGTACAGTGTCTGAAGCTCACGTGTTTTCAGGTCGAGACGCTGGATCGAGCCGCCGGCGTAGTTGGTTCCAAGGCCAATAGGCAGAAAATGTCCAGGCCGATATTCGGCACCGCCGTTATTGGCGATGTAGATGGCGCCGTCCCCGCCGACAGCTGCCCCGTTCGGCGAACCGCCGGTGGGAATACGTTCAATCCGTCCGTCCGGCGCGATGAGGGTTACGCAGCCGGTCGCAAGCTCCGTCAGCAGAAGCCCGGCGCGCCCCAGGGAAACCGGCGCTTCCGGAAACCCCAACCCTTCCGCGACAAGGCTATAAGACAAGCTTTTCACGGCAACCTCCGCCTCTCTTGGTCTCGTTGTGCTTTTACGACGTGGTCACACTTGACTTGGTCGCAGTCCAATGGCTTCTTCCTTTATACAAGCGCTTTCATTTTAGACAAGCGCGGGGTCACCAAGCTCTGCTGACGGGCACATCGATATGGGACGGACGGGATTGGGAGGAACGAGATGGGGCTGACGCTTGCCCTGGGAGGCGACGCCATTTTAACGCGCCGGATCTCGGAGTGCGGGAGCCCTGACGCGCAGGCCATCTTCGATTTGTTTCGCCGATCCGACCTCGGAATCGTCAATTGCGAAATGTTGCTGCACGATTTCGACGCGCCGGAGCTTTACCCGTCGGCTGAGGCCGGCTGGACCTACATGCGGGCACCCCGATTTGTGGCGGAAGAACTGGCCTCCATCGGCATCAGACTGGTCGGAACCGCCAACAACCACTTTCTCGACTACGCGGTCGGCGGCTTGTTTTCCACCCATAAGGCCCTCGCCGCCGCCGGTATCGAGTTCGCCGGCTCCGGCCACGATCTCGCACAAGCACGCGCGCCCGCCTTCTACGACACGCCCGATCATCGCGTGTCGCTGGTGTCGATGACAACAAGCGCCACCCGCGCCAGTCGGGCCGCGCCGCCGCACGACGGCATCCCAGGGCGCCCGGGCATCAATCCGCTTGGATGGCACTATTGTGGCGATGCCGAAACCGTCGCGCAGGCTGTTGCCATTGCCACCAAGTTCGGATCGTGGGTTGCCAAAGTGTCGGACCGCGAATGGCAGATCAATCCGCCGGGCCTGCATCACACGGTCCAACGCTATTTTGTGACCGATATGCCGGGCGCCGGGATGATCCTCGATGAAGACGATGAGGCCGCCAATCTGCGATCGATCCGGACGGCGCGGCAAAACAGCGACGTCGTCATTGCTCATATCCATACGCATGAATGGGATCAGGAATCTGGAAGCGCAGCCGTACCACCAAGATTCCTGCCGCCTTTCGCCCGCCGCGCCATCGATGCGGGCGCTGACATCGTCTTGTCCCAAGGCAGCCATGCGCCGCTTCGCGGCATCGAGATCTATAAGGGCAAGCCGATTTTTTATGATCCGGGCGATCTGTTCGCCATGTCGGGACTGGTGACCCGTTTTCCGGCTGAGTTCTATACGCGTCACGACGTGCATCGTCTTGATGACGCTTTGCCCGCCGAGGGCGTTGCCGCGCGCCAGAAGTACTTCAAGGAGTTCATGGTCAATCCCGTCGGCGGATATCAGAATGGACGCGGCCGCCTCGGTGTCGTTCCGGTCGTCAAGCTCGAAGGACGCAAGGCCGTGCGGATTGAACTGCACCCCTTCACCCACGTGCACACAACCGTTTCCCAGTTCGGCATGCCAATGCGGGTCGATGGAGACACGGCGCAGCAAATCCTCACTCATCTTTCGGACCTCAGTCGACCCTTCGGCTCTCGTATCTCAATCGAGAATTCAATCGGCCAGATCGATCTCACGTAAGCGAGCAGTCCTTGACGATGCAGTCGAGGCGATCGTCGTTCAAGACAAAGTGCAGGGAGGCACGCCTAGAATATGCAGGATCAATCGACACCGGCGAACATGACGGCCGCTCCGGTTGCCGGCGCCATCACTATAAAAAATCTGAACAAAGTGTTCGACACCGGCTCCGGCAAGGTCGTTGCGCTGCAGGATATCAACCTGACGATCGACGAAGACGAGTTCGTCAGCGTGGTGGGACCGTCCGGCTGCGGCAAGACCACGCTTCTCACCATTCTGGCCGGGCTGGCCACTCAGACTTCCGGCACGGCCGAACTGCGCGGCGCGGCGATAGCCGGTCCGCGGCGGGATGTTGGCGTCGTGTTCCAGTCTCCGGTGCTGTTTCCGTGGCGGTCCGTCCTTGAAAATGTCCTTCTGCCGATCGACGTTCTGCGGCTGAACCGCAGCGAGTTCGTGCCGAAAGCCGAAGCGTTGCTCGCCATGGCGGGGCTTGCGGGTTTCGAAAAAAAATATCCGGCGCAACTATCGGGCGGAATGCAGCAGCGCGTCGGCCTCGTGCGCGCACTCATTTCCGAACCGGCCATGTTGCTGATGGATGAACCTTTCGGGGCGCTGGACGCTCTGACGCGCGAAAACATGAATCTCGAACTTCAGCGCATCTGGATGGAGACCAGGAGAACCGTGTTCTTCATCACTCATTCGATCGGCGAGGCGATCTTCCTGGGCGACCGCGTGCTGGTCATGACGCCACGACCCGGCCAGTTGAAGCTCGAGATAAAAATCGACCTGCCCCGACCACGCAATCTCGAAATGATGGCCAGCCCGGAGGTGGGACTTTACATGCGGCAGATCCGCGAGTGCCTGAGCGCCAAGGGAGGCATCGGCTAATGCGAAGACTGGTTTTCCCGATCATTTTGAGCATATGCCTGTTCGTCGGCCTCATGACAGCGTGGGACGTTTCGATCCGTCTGCTCAAAGTGCCGTCCTACATCATCCCCGGCCCCGGCGCGGTTTTCTGGGCGCTGTACAATGGAATCGCGACCGGCCTGTACTGGGAGCATTTCAAGGTGACGTTAACCGAGGTTGTCATTGGATATGGCATTGGCCTTGGCCTTGCGCTCGTACTCGGGTCCCTCATCGCGGTGAACCGGAAGGTCGAATTCTATTTCTATCCTTATCTGGTGATGTTTCAATCGATGCCCAAAGTCGCGCTCGCGCCGGTCATGATCGTCTGGTTCGGGCTGGGCCTGACATCGAAGATCGTCAACGTAGCGATCGTCTGTTTCTTTCCGCTGCTGGTAAACTCGATCGTCGGGCTGCGGTCCACCGATCCCGACCGGATCAACCTGATGCGCTCCTTGAACGCGAGCGAATGGCAGATCTTTTACATGCTGCGAATTCCATCCGCCTTGCCGTTCATTTTCGCCGGCCTTGAAGTCGCTATCGTACTCGCGCTCATTGGCGCCATCGTGGCGGAGTTTGTCGGCGCCGAACACGGATTGGGCATGCTGATTCAGGCGATGACGACCACTCTCGACATCGCCGGACAGTTTTCAATTTTGCTGGTGCTGTCGCTCATGGGACTTACGTTGAACCGGATCGTCAAGATGCTAGGGAACCGCGTGCTTTTCTGGGATTCTTCGCGGCGCAGCCAAAAGCTCGACACGAAGATCTGACCCGGGACGGCTGTTACGGCCTATAGCTTCGGTTCTGACAGAATCAGAACCGAAGCTCTCGTTTTTTGTTTTGACGCGTTTTCTTCACGCGAACCGGCGACCACTTCGCTCGAAAACGCTCTATAGCGTCGGTTCAAACACCGACGCGCCGGCCGCCGGCCGCAACTCAACCGTGAACTGATATCGCTCGGGATGATATTGCACGATGATATGGCGAACGGGCGAGACGACGGGACGCATGGTCACCGCCAGGCTCGCCGAGCTCGAGGCCGAGATTGATCGCCAGGAGGCGCGCCTCAGTCGGGCAATCGAGGCGAACGTGGTCGCCCTGCATCCGGCTACTATCGCCGTTTATCTCGATGCGGTGGAGCAGCTCGCGAAAGCGCTCTCCGCCAGCGATGCCAAGGCTGCATGCCTCAAGTTGCGTGAACTCATCGACTGCATCGTCGTCGCGCCGCGCGTCAAGCCCGGCGATCCGATCCATTTGGAAGTTCGCGGACGCCTTGCCGCCCTGACGCAGCCCGATCCCGGCCTGTTTGTGAGCCAGATGGTGCCCAGGGGCGGACTAAAAGCTCAAGCGTGCAGCGCATTGAAAACACTGGAGAAATCATCCAGCGCCAAGAGCTTTGTACACCACCCCCGTTGCCCATTCAATCTGTTCTGTTAATTTCACGCTAAAGCAGCCGCCATGAGACCGCCTGCCATGGATATATTTGAAGCTCTGGGTAAGCTGATTCCCGTTGGAAAGCTCTATGACGATGCGCTCAGCGGTCCGGCAAAAGAGGTCGGAAAGCTTGGCACCGATGCGCTCAAGACTGCTAGGCTAATACTTGCTCCATTGCAGTTGGTCGCCGCATATCAAGACCGCTTCGAAAGGATGTGCGAGCGAATAGGTAAGCGAGTTCCCGAAGAGCGCAGGCAAGAGCCGCCAATCGAGATCGCGGGGCCGACATTGGAAAAGCTCCGGTACGTGGCGGAGGGTTCCGAACTCTCCGACATGTTAGAGGAGGTCTTAACCAAAGCCATAGACTCTGACGCTCAAGCAGCCATCCATCCTTCCTTCAGCCACATCATATCAATGCTCAGCCGGGATGAAGCGTGGATGCTCTACCGCTTGGCTAAAAAGAGTTTCACGGTGGTGGACCATCTTGAACTGAATCGGGCTGAAGGCAGGTTCCAGAATCGAGTCATTGAAGAGAGCGAATTTCCTTACGCAGAACTCCTTCTGCCGGACAAGGTGGAATTGTTTTACGCACATCTGGAGTCAATGAGCCTCGCTAGCTGGCCCGTTGATAAACAAGACCCTGTCTACGCGGTGCAGGGCGGGCCGCAGACTGGCCTTAGGCGGCACTCTAGGATGGAGTTGACCGAATTCGGCCGTCTATTCGTGGCCGCCTGTATGCCCGCAGAAGGATTTGAAAGGCATGCCAAGAAGACCTAACAGAGACGGAGTTGCCCGCAGACCACCCATAGCATCAGGTCGTGCTGGGGTGTCTCTGGGTTGAGAAGGAATGCCGCTTCTCCGCCACCTACCTATGCGAGGTGCCTTACGGCCGGCCCGTGTTGGTTGTGCACAGGGCATCCGACCCCGAGACGTTTCATGCTTGGTGTCCACACCTTATGCCCTCACCACGGCATCTCTAAGCCGCCTCATGCCTCGCCTCATGCTTGGCACCTATACACATCCACCACCCGCTGGATGCTGGGTGCATGGACCTGGTGCGGACCTCAGGGAGACATTGGGGTTGACCTAGTGCGGGACCTCAGGGGTGCCCTAGTGCTTGGGGTGCGCTTCACGTCCAAGTAGGTCAGGTGGAGCACAGTGCTAACGGATGTCTCCCGATGTAGAGCCTCCAAGCTGCCTAATGAGCAGCCGCTCAGCAGAGGAGAGGTGGAGGAGTAAATCCATCATGGACGCAAAGAGGCACAGCCCGATAAGGCCCACCCCCAGGTCCCTTAAGCAGAGGCGTAAGAAAGTTTCGAATTGAGCGGAGCCGTCGAGCGCTCATTCCGGATCAAAGCAAACTAGCTGCCGACATGATCTGCGGCCGGACCGAGGTCAATACTCACTCTCGCAGGCGTGGAGCCGGTAAGCTGTAGGAAGGCCTTTTCCATGACCGCCTTGGCGCACTCTGCTTCGGACGAGGCGACTAGGACAGCATCGTGAAGCGGCAACGCTGTGACACCGATGGCCGCAAGTTCGGAAAGAGTGGCGAGGAGCAGCCGGCTCTCCAGCCACATCAGTTTAAAACCAACCCCCGTTCCAAATTGGTCTGCAATCGGCGCGTGGTAAGCCTTAAGCCGCCCTAATGCGTCTTTCAGCTTGGTCCCAGATGGGAACGCCGGCAAGGCCTCCCGCGGCCAATTCCTGAGGGGCTTGATGGCAAACAGCAGCGAATTAATGAGGGTCTTCCATCCGTCCCGGCACGAGCCATCACCGCTTACGTCGTAAAGGTCCCGCTCGGGAGCCTGGAGGCCCGCGCCGATGTAGGCGAGATTCGGGAATAGCTGGCCGTAATCCACCGACGCTACGGGCTCTCCATGCGGTTGCACCGCTGTGCCAATCTTGAGGTGGCGGAAACGATCCGCCTTCGTCATCGTCATCCAGTATCCGCCAAACAAGCGCCCGCCGGCATTGAAGCGGCCCTCGTTGAAGACGCGACGGACACTCCGGCGGGTCGGGTCTATTGGCTGGCCAGCGGCTGTGGGCTGGAGCCTAGCTCCCTCAGACAATCGCAGTGATGCGGCCCGCAGCAGGCCGTTGATGGCTTGGACTTCCTGCCGCATTTTCTTCGTTGCTGCTGTGTCCTGATACTCGATTGGCTCCGACCGCCCGTCCGGTCCCTTGGGGGACTTCAGCACAATTACTTCGGGCTCCTCCACGCGGGTGATGGCCTCCAAGCTAAAGTGCGCCGCAGGGAAGCACTTATTGAAGGCCTCAGTAATCAGAACGCTGGAGCGGCGACTATCGCCATTCGGGAAGCCATAGCCACGCGGCCCCTCAGAGATGAGACCGAGGCGTGTCAGCAAGGACAGCACATCTAAGAACGGCTGCCCGTAGACCGGCGGGCGATAGCGGCTCGCGGCCCACATGGTGTTGTTGCTCCTCGGCACGGCAAGGGCTGACGCAGGGCGGCCCCCAGCCAGCCAGCGCATGGCGATGAGGTTGGCGGCGATGCAGTCCAAGGCCAGTTGGAGTTTTGCCTTATCTGCCTGCTTCCTCCCCCGCTGGCGCAGGCCGAGCTTTAGTTCCAGATGCAAGATGTTTTCCGCAAGCGCCGCCACCCCGGCCTTCAGTTCTGGAGACCCCGCTCGCCTACACGGATCGAAGCTCACGGGCGGGGGGGCTTTGCTGGCTGCGGACACGGGTGCGCAACCTGACCGGCCAGAAGCTGAAGATGTGAGGACCATTCGCGGAGGCCTAATTAGACGCACGTTTTGCCCCCGCCGGCCTTCGCGAGCCGCGCAATGGCCGCATCGCGCTGCACCTGCCATGGGGGCCGCCAACCGGAGCCCTGAGCGATCTGGGAAGGGTGAGAGGGGTGCAGGCCATATCTAGCCGCCTTGAGTCCCCGCACTGTCTCCATCGCCTCCCTAGACGCCTCCAGGCACCGCTCATCGATTTCCCGTCCGATAGCCCGCAGCACCTGCCCGGAGGATCGGGGGTACGCATGCAGCGAGAGCGGCACGGTGCTTCCATCTGACTGGGGGAAGTCCCAATGCCGGTGGGTGCCGCTAGCCAGCCGGTGTGCTGCCTTGGCAACCTGGACCAACCGGTACTCCTTGTCTCCGCGTGGCGCTCCGGCGTCATCTTCAATGAGCGCCGCGCATGCTATGTGGATCGCCAGCAGCCTCTCAGGTCTGATGCCGGCGTCACGCAACCGAGCGAACGCGATCTGTGCCCGCCGCGCCGCCCCAAGCCGCTTAATGTCCATCGCCGGGACGACCGGTCCGGCCCCCTCTAGCAGATGCCCAAGGCCCGCTAAGGCTATGGCCACCGACGAGAGGTTGCGGTGCTCGGTGATCCATTTAGCCGCCGTTGCGATGTACGGCCGAAGCTCCGCAGCGGGGAGACTTGGAGCCCACGCGGAGCCGTGCCGGGCCTTATGTGCGACACAGCGCTTGCAAAGGGTTTGGGCCAAGCCGTTACCTGCCGCTGCCATGCTGGAGCGTCCGCAGTAAGGCGTGGAGCATACAGGTGCGCCCTCCAGATGCCGGAGGCGGTCCTTTATGCCGGTATGGCTATTCAAGCCTTTGACGCCTTGCGCAAGGTCTTCTTCAACTCCTTGATTATCTCGTTGTCGCGAGACGTCAGGGCCGGCCGGGCGGTGATCGCCAGGTTGCGCTCCATAATTTCCGCTCGGATGTCGTCCCAGATGTCCGCATTAGCCAGGTGCTCGCCATTCTCTCGTCTCCAAAGCTCGCCTGCTTTTAGTCTGCAACAGCGGTTCAACACGTCGCGGACGTATTCTACTGACGTGAGAACGGTGACGGGGGAGCCTGGAGCTACGGATGCAATCGACCTGTAGAGCCCGCGAAGGGGAGATTCGCTCGGATCACGGGCCGTCATCAGCTCGATGCCAACAACATGCCCTTCTGGTTTGCCCTCAGGCTCAATGCGCCATATACATGAATTTCCGCTGGCGACTACCCACGCGCGATAAGGCCCGGCTTCGGTAAAGACCGGCTCTTGCTTGGGGCGGTCCCAGCAAATCGGGGGGAACGCAGTCTGTTTCGGCATGCGAATTAATGTCCTTCTGCAACCAATCAATCGGGGTGTGAGACGCAACCGCGCGGGGAGGAGGAGGGGTTCTGTCCCGCATGTGCGCCATTGCGTCTCTGCTCTTCGTTAGTGTTCTATTTGGCCCGAGTAGGGTTCATCTGAGAATTCTGCCTACCAGCACCCGCCCCGGCGCTAAGTAGTCATGCAGCCCCACGTCCTGCGTGTAATCCCGGGGCGGGAAGGACGCAGCGAGGGGCATAGCTGGCCACTTTTGCTCTTGATAGTAGGCCGGCCTATTGGTCGCCTCGCGGAAGTTGCTGTAGTTCACACCAGCGCCCGTGTTAAGGATCACGTCGCCAATTTTCGGACCAGTTCCGCTGATATGGACCTTGATGGTGGACCCATATGTCGTGTTGGTGAAGGTCACGTCCTGGTCGATTGCGCGAGTGTCATCAGCACCCGCGAGGGTGGCCCCGCCGATCGCTAGGTTGGCTCCCGACTTGGCCAGCGTGATGCCGTTGCCGGCGGTGCCGATGGCCCTTGCATACAGACGCAAGATGGTCGCCGTCGTCGTGGCCTCTGCCCTGACGGTGGTGTGCGCCAGAACCCCTGTCGTATAATACGAAGTCCCGTAAGGGTCTGTCGCATTGACGGCCTTCAAGAGGTTCGCCGCGCTGATGGCCGAAGTGCTGCCGATCTGAACATGCCCCGCCGCACTGGGCGTGTTCTTGAAGGTGTAGACCGTGCCGCCAATCGTGTAGGTGTCGCCGTCCGCAGGCTGGCCGTTGAGCGTTGCCGTCTGCACCGCATGGCTCTCGAATATTAACCCATTGGTGAGCACACCGACCCCGTTGAGGCCGTCGAGGTGATACTGCCCAGGCATCATCGGGTTGACGCCGCCAACGTCCACCGCGAGGGGCCGGTTCACGGGTATGAGGATGAACCCGGCGTTGCCACCAGACCCAATGGAGGCGGCACCCATCTTCGTGGCACCCGCCATGGTTCCCTCAAAGAACTCACGCCGGAAGCGGTCGCCGATGTACTCGCCAAGGTGCCTCTGGGCGCTGTAGGTGAAGTGGATACCTCGGCCCGCAACATTGGATGTCACCCCGAGGTGGATGTGGCGGAAGCTGGTCGTGTCCTTGTCTGCTTCGAGACGGACGAACTGATCGTCTCTGAAGTAGTTTGTGTCGGAGTTGTAGGAGTTGCTGCCGGCCGTCCCGCTATACATGATGGACTTGGACGCGGTGATGGGTGCCTCGCCGCGCCAGTCGATGATCTTGTTGATGCGGTTGGCCACCACGTTCTTCAGGTTGCTCTCGCGGATAGGGCCGTAGGCGGGATTGTTTGCCACGATGTAGCTGGAGGTCTCCCCTTGGAAGTCTGCAACAAGGCCAGGGCGCAGCTCCACACCGCGCTTGCGGCACCGCCTCAGGACATTCAGAACAGCTCGCATGCCGAGCGTCAGGGGCTGCGTGACGGTTGCTGACGGATCGAGGAGAGTGAGGAGGAACTGATTGGCGTCCTCCGTCATGAGCTGCTCTTCGGAATAGCCGCCGAAGGTCACGCCCACAAAATAAAAGTGGTGGTTTGGAGCGGCACGGCTCTTGAGGATTTGCCGCATCACGCCCCACTCAATGGTCTCCTTACCTGCGCCACTCATCGTGCGGCTCCCCAGGCTGTTGTAGGAGCCGTAGACGTTAGGCGAGCACCGAAGAGCGCCAATGCGGTTGGAGTTGGTGAGGCTCTCGATGCCGAACGCATTTGGTACACGCTCCTGACTCATGAAGCCGGAGACCCTGTTGTCGCTGTTGGTGATCCCGGAGAGGCCAAAGCCCCAATTGGTGCCGGGATCAGGGTTCGATGGCGTTGTGCTCGCATCATTGGTCCCGCTGAAGCGGCTCTGGTCCATGATGAACAGGAGGTAGGCGATTGGCGTCCAGTTGCGAACGGGCGTTCCGTAGAGGGCGGCCAGGGCGTCACTCACGGCCCTGCGTCGGGGATACCCAAGGCCATTGGTGATGCTGATCGCCCGCATTTCAAAGCAGCACCCGTTAACGGCGATCTTCTCATAGCCAAGCGTAGTGTTATCGGTCGCCCCGTTGAGCAGGAAGCGGTTGGGGGTGAAATTGCTGTCGCCGAGATGGCTGTCCCAAAACTCCTCGCCGTTGACGTAGAGGACCATGCCATCTTCGTCTTTTTCGATGGTAATGTGCACCGGGTTTTGAATGACCCTGGCCAAAATGTCTCCGTCCGTATTGCCCCATGTGGTTGCTGCTACCTGGGTCGTGCCGTCATACCAGTAGGCCAGTATTTGCCCGCGCATGTTGACGTAGAACATGGCGTACTTGGTGGCTGGGCTCGCGGTGTCGAAGAAGGTGACGAAGCGGTTGCTGTACTTGATCCAATTGTTCTGTGCACCGAAGACGTAATAGCCCTTCGTGAAAGAGGTGTCCTGGCCGCCGATGTTGTTCACGCAATCATCCGGGACTGGATCGTAGCCAACGCCGCCTGAAGGGTTCGTGCCGAAGTTCGCATAGACCACATCGCCAACCGTGCGGTTGGGCTTATCGCCATCCATGCTGGCCTGGTCGCTGTACGTCGCCGCGAGAGCCGGGTGTGTCGCGATGTAGTCCATCGACCAGTTGCCCATCAGGGAGGACATAACGCCTACCCGGTTGCCGGAGGTTCCCGTGGTCCCATCTGTGGCCACTAGGCCCGTCTGCACGTGGAACTTGATGCCCGTGGACGTGACGACCGGACGCCGCGCTCCGCCAGTCCCGCCCAAGGCGGTGCCATCATACGGGACAGCGGCCTGCCCAAACGCGAGGCCGGTCCTCGGGAGCAGAGCCTGGATGGTGTCAATCTCACTAAGGGTGGTCCCGCTGCGCCAAGTCTTCACGCCATCCTTGGTGAGAAGCAGGGAGATAGCACTCTCGCTGCCGGCCGCATCAATGATGGCGTTGCGGATCACCTGGCGACGCTGAGACTCGGCGTCCACGATGCTGCCACGGTAGGTGGCGACTGGCCCTGCCGTCACCTCATATTCATCGTAGAGGTACCCGGGATTGACGCTGGGGGAGACGTAGAAGAATTCGCCTACCAGCTTGTTGGTCTGCCGCGTGGTCGTGAAGGTGAACCCTGTGAGGCCAGCAATGCCTGTAAGGGTCGCCGCATTCGGGTCTGACGTGTATCCATAGCCAGGGAAGCGAACGCCAAGGATAGCCGTGACAGCGCCACCGGCCACGCGAACGCGAAGCACGGCCCCGGTTCCACCGCCGTTGGTGATCGGGATGTCGTAGTCGCCGGGTGTAGTCGCCCCGCTGCCGCCATTGGTGATCGTGGCGGAAGCGACGCCCTGGGATAGAGCCGCCGCTGCCGTAGGGAAGAAGCGAGCGAGCGCGGCATCAAGCACCCTCTGGGTTTGCGTGTCACCAGCCGCCATCACAACAGACTTGGACGTAGACTCTTGTGTCTGCACAGCGGCAACTGAAGCAGCCTGTTGTGTGGTCAGGGCAGAGAGTGCCGACGTGAGGGCGCCGCTGAGGGCCGTCAGGTTGTTGGTGCCCGCCGTGTTGACAGTGGCAGTAGCAGCGTCCCTCGCAGCGTTGATGGCTGTGATAGCGCTGGATTGCGCAGTGGAGATCGCCGTGGTGGCGGTGCTGCTCGCCGTGCCAATGTCCGTCAACGCGCTTGACCGTGCGGCAGCGATTGCATTGGTGGCCGCCGTCTGCGCATTGGTGATATCCTCAATGGCCTGAGCCACCAAGCCCGCCACCACGTCACTCACGTTGTTGCTGAAGTCCAGCGCTTCTTGCACCGCATACAGCAACTGCAAGACCACCTTATTGAGGTCTGCGGGGTCCAGGTTGGCCAGCCTGAAGGTAGCCAGCGCCTGGGCCACCGGAGTGATGCGCTGCCTGCGGATGGTTTTCCCGGTGTAGTCTGCGGCTACTCCGGGCAACTCCACCATGCTGGAGCTGGGGAAGGTGAACCCCGTAATCTCCACTCCTTCAACGAACACATGGATGTCTGCCTGAGCGAGGTACGGACCCGGCAGGGAGAAGACCTTGGTAAGCCCGCTCCCTACGCTCTCCGCGATTGCGTAGTATGACATTGCTTGTCCTTCTGAACTTGGAGCGCTGCCATTCGTGCTGGCGGGCGCTCCGCAAGGCGTGTGTAATGATGGTGATGGTGCTGCGGGCCGGCACTTATGCTCGGCGAGGCGGGTTTTCCGCGAGGGCAGCGAGCGGGAGATTGCCCCTATTCTCCGGCTACAAAGGTTGGCCCAAAGAATTTCGATTCAGAGGGACGAGCGGCTCACCGTTAGGGGACAGCAAGCTTGTAATATCGGATAGGGTCCGTCTGCTGCACTTGCAAGAGACGTTACGTCAAATCGTTAGCTGAGGACATGGGAGTTTAGCGCGATCAGATATTTACATCCGGAGGGGACGACAAAATATTTTGAGGGCGGCATCTTCGCCCGCCAAGGCGCGATCACCGAGCCGGCCCCCAAGGACTGCAAACGGCCCGCCCGGTGATCCCGCTAGACTGGCAAAAGGACACATCACCATTCACAACGTTTAGCCGCCAAGCAACTTGCCCGAATGACGCCACCGCGTACCTTTCCGTTCCAGGCCTGCTTGCTAGGTAACCCAAGGCGAATGCACCAACTGCTAGTAGCACTGTTATCGCGGTCTGCTTCGTCATCTAATTTAGCCCTCCGTTGTGAATGCAAGAGTTGCCGTTCCTTGAGCCGCATCCATGCGCAGACGATACCAGCGCCCTTTCGCGTTCCGCCCAATCAACCGCTGCCGCCACCCTTGGCCCTCGTTCGGCCTAGGCGCTGGCACGGCGACGAGCGGCCCCATGGTGCCCGCCCCTGAAAGCCATGCGGACAGTCTCGCCTTGGCGCAGACCACCTTTCTTGGACCTCCCTGCCTCCGACGCTAACGTTCAAATGCCGAGGATTAGGCCTGACTTCGAACGCTTGTGTTGCGCGGATGATGTTGTTCAAGAGAGTTGCACCGACCCTGAAGCGCACCTCGGCGGGCCATGCTGGCTGATTAGACCCGTGGCGTTGGTGGTGTTCGACGGCCGCGCCGATTTGTCTCGCCAAGTTGCCCGCCGCATTGCGGCCATCTGCAATTCCATTCAACAGCAATCGGAGAGCGATCCCGGTGGCGGCAGATGCGTCACAAGACTTGATGTAGGGCAGCTCCACAGGCTTAGGACCCCTACTCCGGGACCGCCGCCGCTGCCAATCCTGAAGGCTCTCCGTTGCGCGGGGGTGCCACCCATCCTCGCCACGTCTTTTATCTCCGCTCGCGGCGGCGAACGGCGTTTGGTGCGGTGTTGCTGCGGGCAGTGCTACCGACATAGAACGGGGCTTCCTTCTAGCTGGTCTGGCTTCAGTCGCTCTCTGGTGGTGATGAGCGCGGGACAGACGGATCATCGGGCCGCCCGGCTTCCTTTTGCCGTAGCTGCTTCTGGCCTTTTCGCTTGGCCCGCTCCAGTTTCTGCCGCTGGCGCTGTTCCGCATACCGCCGCGCCCCCTCAGCTACCGGGCTAACCCTTTGCTCCCTAGGCTGAGTGAGTGCTTCCTCTACCGAGGGCCAGTGCCAGCGAACGATCTGGCCACGGCTGATCTGCGGTTGCGGGATAAAGCCGGCGCGGAGCCAATCGTCGAAGGTCGAGACGCTGATTTCTAGCAGCGCCGCACACGTCTTGCGGCTAACGAATACTGGGACAACGGGCGGGCGCTGTGTCATGGGCGGGCATTTGCCTAGTTACTTACCGCCACGAGACCGAGGCAAACCATCCCCCCGGCCACCCGAATGAACCTCTTAGCCCATGCGCAGCGGCGCTTGGCTTCCCCATATGTGATGTCTGGGATGGATATGTATTCGCGACGGGCGATCATTGCGGGGCTCCTTCAAATACTGAGCGCAACTCCTCGCGGCCGAGCACCCGGATTGAATGCCTTGCCGCGAGGATTAGGGCTGCGCTGCCTTATTGGTCGAACTCCGGCAACGAGTCTAAGCCGCCGTGATTCGCTGTGGCAAGAGTCCTGCTGAAAATAATTTCGCGACGAGTTCTGCTACGGTCTGTATAGCGTGATTCCAACTTGGCACTGCGGCATAGAGGTTTTCGGCGATGAGCAAAAGACACGATACAAGAGGGTATGCAGACGCAAGGACTGCTAGCAGCCCATACGGCCGCCCGAGAGGCGTATACGAAGCCCTCACTATGAGCCTGCCTAAGGGCGTCTCATCTGTCCGCTCAAAGGGCAAGGCATACTGGTACCACCAGGACCGCAGAGGCCGCCCCGATGCAGGCCCCCGCACTGCCTTGGGAGAGTACGGCACACCGGAGTTCTGGGATACGCTCGCGAAGGTCACAGGCGCAGGACCCGCCAACCCTGCCCCGAGAGCCAACACCTTCAGCCACCTCATAAAGCACTACAAGGCTAACTGCCCGAAGTGGGGCGCATATAGGGAAAACACTAGGCGCTGCTATGAGACAGCCTTTGCGCACATTGAGGAGGTGATGGGCGGCCTGGACCCTGCGGCCATTACCATCTACGACCTGCTAGTCTTCCAGTCGGCCTTCAAGGCGGCGGAGACCCCCACTATGGGCAACATAGCGCTGTCCTTAGTTCGTTCATTGATGCAGTGGGCCATCAAGCAGGGCCTGCGCATGGACAACCCCGCGCGGGACGTGGAGCAATTGGATACCAACCCCGCCGGAGCCCGCCCTCTTAGTGAAGCCGCATGGAGGGCAATCACCAGCCCCGATGCACCCGAGGCCTTAAGGCGCTATGCGGTCTTAGCTAGGGCAATAGGCCAGCGCATCTCAGATGTCTTACCCATGGCACCCGGCCAGCGCGACGAGGAGGGCATACAGCTCACCATCACGAAGTTGCGGGACCAAGAGCATTGGTGTCCCTTGCGGCCAGAGGAGGCGGAGGAGATCGATAGCTGGGTCATCGAGCCCTGCGGCAAATACATCACCGATGGCTTGGGCATGCCCTACGCCCAAAGCGCCTTCCGAAGGCTCTGGCGGCAATACGAGGAGACCGAAGCAGGGGCAGCGCTTCGAGGCTTCACACCGCATGACCTGAGGGCTACCAAGGTGTGCGACGAGCGTATTCGGGGGAGGCCGCACCAGCGGATCGCCGCAATGGTCGGCATGTCGCTCGCCATGGTCATGAAGTACAGCAAGCATATTGACCAGAGGTTGGCCGCGAGGGGAGCGCCGCTTGGGCAAGGCTGGGACGCATCACAAAAGGGGAAGATCGAATGACCAAACAAATGCCGCTGATGGCGCTTCTAGCGGCGGGCGCTTTCACATTGGGGCTCTTGGCAAGCAGGCCTGCCGCTGCTGAAAGGTACTCAGTGGTATCCTTTGGTCAGCTCGCGTGGCGTCCAAACGTGGCCTATGGGGAGGTGTCCGTTTGCCGGGCGTCGGGGATGGACACGCGGCCGGTTTGTAGCCTCTGGGGAGCGCAGACGCTGGCAGACGCTCGGCACGAACAGGCAGGCACATCGCCTCCTCAACCCTTAGCGGCCTCAGCACCCGCGCCCCTTCAAGGCGATCAGGTTGATTTCCAGGCTATCGCAGAAGAAATGGATAGACGGGACGCTCAGGTTCGCCCGTGATAACCCCGCTTAGGCGGGCATCTAGTGCAGATTTTTTTGGGAAGCGAGACTTGTTCGGTATCGATGCAGCATGACAAACCCATTGCCAATCCGAGCCAAGTTCGGCTTCTGTCCGCTCCCTCTCCGCATCACTGCGGGCTCAATAGAGATCGAACCTTATCCCGATCTTGAGGCGGCTGTAGAGGAGCTGAAAGACAGCCCGTTGGTCCACCGCGACTGGATATATCCGCCTTTGCGAGAGGCCCACCGGTTTGGCGATAATGCTGGTACGGTTCAACTGCCCTACCAAAGCCGGATTTTCGGACTCCGCAAGACCCATATTCTTACGCACCGCTCTGCAATCGAGATGGATCAATTGGAGTTTGACGTATGGGCTTTGTCTTTCCTCCTGGGCATGCGTCTTTCCACCACCGACGCCGGTTTTTTGGACGCAACTCCCATCAAGCCGCACAGTCTAGTAGACTTCCTCGTGACGGGACGCGATCTCTGTCTATCGCTGGAATGTGCGGATAGGTTTTGGGTGGACAACTATACCAATCTCGACCGGGTTAAGGTCGTATGCTCGGCGATCCACTCGCTGTTCCTTGCGCAGCGGCCCCAGCATCTCCAGTTTGAAAGCTTTATGTATCTCTACACGGCAATTGATGCCTGCTACGCGCTGGCCGCCATGCTGCGGCCCCATTGCCGCGTCGGCCATTCGGACAGGATAGCGTGGATGTGCACCGAGTTTCAGATTGACTGCCCGCGATGGGCAAAGAGATCAGGGACCGAAGTGCCGGTCGCTCGCATGCGCAACCAAGCTTTTCACAAAGCGCTCTTCATAGATCAGCCCTTGGGGTTTACGGCAAGTTTTCCGCCTGCATTCCGAGGGATTGAGATGGAATTGAAGGCATTGGTTTGCCGGCTAGTAGTGGCGATGTTAGGAATCCCAGCTCCGAGTTATATAAACTCGTCAGTACACAATCCTCAAATCAGCCAGTTATCAGTCGGATGAGCCTACACGCGTCTGTCTTACTCCAAATCTCCAGATGCCATAAATGAGCGGCTGTGGAACCTAAGGGGCGTCTGTCGCTTCCGAGCAGATTTATCGGCGGCATTCGCGAGAAAGGCGACCGCGTCCTCTGCTTTCTCAAAACGGTGCTCGCCAAACTTTCTTGATGTGTCACTATCGACAATATACGAAGACCGCTTGTCGCTATACCGAAGTCGAAACATGGTTCTCTCCGAATAGAGTGATAACGCTATCCTGTAAGTGCCCATAACCGTGTAGCCAAGCCGCTCAAGGTCGCTCCGATACGACGAGAAGGCCGCCCAAAGCTGCTGCTCTTCAAACGTCAGATCGCGCATTGATGGATTGCCTCCAGAATTCTTACCGTCATTTTAGTTCTAGCGATTTTACCCGGAAATGCGAAACTGGGGCTCGTAACAGCGACGGGGGACGAGGATGCCGCACAAACTTATCGGGCGGGATGGGATCGCGGTAACAATCCCGGATGGCGGGCACGGCCTGCAAGGAGCGGATGGCCATATGGTGGCAATTCCCAAAGGCGGTCATGGGCTACAAGGACGCGATGGTCGCATGGTTGCCATCCCGGCCGGTGGGCACGGCCTCCAGGGAGCCGATGGTCGTATGGCCGCAATTCCCAAGGGCGGCCACGGGCTCCAAGGTCGGGACGGTCGCATGGTTGCGATCCCGGCAGGAGCGCACGGCCTCCAAGGGACGGATGGTCGCATGGTGGCGATCCGAAAGGGCCATCATGGCCTTGAAGGTCCGGACGGTCGCATGGTTTCTATTGCGCCCGGAAAGTACGGGGTTGCCGACGAACGCGGAAGAATGCGCAACAAACCCTAAGCGCCGGGATCGGAACCTACTCCAGGCTATCAGCTTAGCGAAAGCCGGAGCCCTCGGAAGCGACGCGCTTTAGCAATGCATAAATCAAGACTTTTGCATATTGACTTCGGGCCAGCGTTTCCAATATCTTCCATTATGCAAAAGATACTTGCATAAGTTTTCGCGATTTGGAGGGTGGCAATGTCGATTTACGGATATGCCCGCGTCTCAACCGATGGCCAGACACTCGATGCCCAGCGGGCTGCTCTCAAGGCGGCCGGCGCAGAGCGCATCTACCAAGAGAAGGCGAGCGGTGCTCGGACAGACCGCAAAGAGCTGGCTCGCGTTCTGAAGGCCCTGGAGCCGGGCGACGTGCTGATCATCACCCGCCTAGACCGCCTTGCCCGTTCTACGCGCGACCTACTCAATGTGCTGGCGATGGTCTCAGAGAAGGGGGCCGGCTTCCGGTCCCTGGCGGACCAATGGGCGGACACAACGACACCGCACGGGCGCTTGATGCTCACTGTGCTGGGTGGTCTCGCGGAGTTTGAGCGGGAGCTGATCCGGTCGCGAACATCTGAAGGTCGGGTACGGGCGGTGGCGCGAGGGGTGCACATGGGCCGCCCTGCGAAGCTCACCCGGCACCAGCGCGAGGAGGCGCGGAAGGCGCTAGAGTCAGGTGATGCAACCCAAGCAGACCTCGCGCGGCGATTCAACGTCAGTCAGGCCACTATCTCAAGGCTCGCAACGCAGTAAATCGCTTGGATATTCACCAATCACGACCAGATAGCGCGGCATACCAGATATATGACTATAGAGCCGAATGTCAGCGACGAGATAACGTTTTCCATCGGGCGATACCTCGTCCTTTAAGAACATTGCGAATAGCTCGTCGGTGCGAGGAGGCTTTTCTTCATAGGTGCCTCCGACATAATGCCAAGCGTGCTTCAGATCGTCGCCGAGAATCAGTGGAAGCAATAGCGGTCTAACCGACTGGATTTTGCCTTCCGCCACCGCAAATGAATGGGCAATTTTCGCAAGCATGCGCATGAGATTCAGTGCGCTGGCATCTTTCCTAATAGGTGGCAGTGAAATGGTCCCCCCTTGAAACCACTCAGGTGGTAGCTCCCAATTAAGCCCCTCAATCCCTCCGCCCGCCATTCCGCAACCGATGATATCGTCAAGAAGCGGCTGTCCATCTAAAATTCTCGGGCGGAAAAACGTGTAGGTGAAGATGATCCCAGGATAGTCTTTGGGATCGACAGTGACATACTGGAGTTTGCCGTTCAGCTCGGTAACATAGGTTACTTTGTCGGGGTCCCGCTTCTTTTTCGAGGGTATTCCAAGTTGCTTTCTCACAACATGAAAAATGCCCTTTAAGATGGGGGTTTCGAACTGATTGGTGATCCGCTCACACTTCTTGCAGCTTGCCTCGGGTAAAATCAGCCGGCCGCCAAGGCCATCGGGTATTATATGCTCATCGCCGAAGCGGCGCGTGCTACCGGGAGCATACTCTTCAGCTCCGCAATAAATGCATTTCCCAACGGCCGGGTATTTCTTTGCTTGCATAGCGCGGCTTACTCCAAGCTCTTTCGCTCATGGCATGTAGTCAAACAAGAAACTCTTGCCTAGCGGCCGACCTCCGAATTCCTATCAGGGAGACTTGGAGGGGCCATGGGGGAAACTCCTAGAGTTGGCACGTAAAGGTGACCTCTCGCATGGGTGACCCATTTTTCTTACGGCCCCCTCCCGTCGATCTCGAAGCGCGGGAACCGCTCGAAGGCCTTCACCTGTGCAGCGATAGACACATCACCGTAGTCACCACCAACAGACGCAGGTACATGGCCGCAAATGCCATCCAACACGCTGTCCGCAATACCGACCTCACGACCGATTGTCTTGAACGTATGCCGCCAGCCGTGATTGGGGCGGATGCGGGGATCGGTCATGACCTCGCGAACAAACTCCGTTACGCGATTCTTCACGCTCCGCCAGACCCCCCGCATGCCTGCGTCTTGAGAGACAGATATGAACAGATATCCCGGCGGCGACTGGCTCACAAAGTCGAGGAAGCCTTGCTCGATAAGGTGGGCGTGAAGGACTACCTCGCGAGACTCCTTGTCTTTGACGGTCCCCGCCTCAGGAGTGATGTTCAACACCCAGTGGCCGCGTTGTGTGAGGTCTTCCTTGCGGAGCTGCACCATCTCACCCAAGCGGGCACCAGTATAGGCGCATAGCCATGGCACCCAGCGCTTGGCGGCTGCGACCTTTGCGCTTTCCTGCCGAGGCCGCACGTATCCTGAAGCATGGCTCAATATCGCTCGGGCCTCCGCATCCGTGAAACCTTTCGGTCGGGTTCGCGCCGACCTTTGGGCTTGCACCTTGATGCCCACCGCAGGGTTACTCGCCATGCGCCGATTGCTTACTGCCCAACTGAAGACAGACCGCAGGCCGGGCATATCGCCATCGGCGACCGTCTTTGTGCTGACGCCTTGGGCGAGGCGATGATCCTTGAAGCGGATGACATCCTCGGGTGTCACACGCGAGGCGTCGTCATGACCGAGAAAAGTAACCAAGCGGGCCACGGTGTTGCGATAGCTCTCATAGGTGCTGAGGGAGCGGCCTGCGATTTTGGCCTCCGCCCACCAATCTTCTACCAACTTCGTCAGGGACTGCTTTCCGCGCGGTGTCGGCTTCGCGGCGGATGCGCGGCTCGGCTCCGCAGGGCTCTCAAAGTCTGGGAACCGCGCGGCCTTGGTGTCAGGCGCATAGTCACCCCCGGCATTCCGCTGCCGGCCCTCGAAGGCATCGCGCAAGGCAGACGCAAAGGCCTTAAGCAGCAGCACGCGGCTATTGGCATCGACGCGGCGGATACCTTCCTTTAGGAGCTGATGGTCGATGATGGGGCCGAATGTCCGCTCCAAGGCCCCCAGGTCGTCGGCTGTCTCGTTGAGGCCGGCAAGAGCGGCGGCCCAATACGCGGGCTCGTCATCCTCCGATCCGCCGACGCGCTCAAACTTGCCGGTCTCTTTGCTGTACTCCACTGCAAGGGTTCGCTCCCGACCTTCGCCCTCAGCCCAGGCGCGGTACAGGCGGCCCGCTAGCGCGGTGGCCTGCCGGAAGGTAAGCGGCAGGGGGGCGTCCTGGCGCAGGGCCGCCCAGACCGACTCCAGGTAAGCCGCGATGGTCGCTTGCCGTATCTTCGCCTCGGCTGGGTCGGCGGTGCGGAGCGAGACCTTGATGACGCGGGCCGCTGCGGAGACCACGATTTGCACGGTCTCAGCGCCCACCGGAATGGCCAGCTTAAGACCGGTCGCGCGGGCCTTCACATCGGCCGGGATGCGCTGGGTGAAGTACGGGATTCGGGAGTCTTTACGTCGCATCGGACGGACCAACCGGAAGAGCATTGCTTACCACCAATGTACACCAGCTAAGCGCGGCGTAACACTCGGGATTTACTCAACCTTTTGGGAATGCTGGGGAAAGCCAGCAAAATGGTGCCCAGGGGCGGAATCGAACCACCGACACTGCGATTTTCAGTCGCATGCTCTACCAACTGAGCTACCTGGGCGTCCTGCCCGGCGTCAACGGCCGGAAGGTGCGGCCTTATAGGAAGCGGCTGGCTGCTTGTAAAGGCCGGAATGGATTGAATTCAGGCTTTGACCCAGACATGAAAAGAAACTGTGACATCGGCCGCGGACCGGCTCTGAGGAGCCCCTGCAAACCGTTCAGCGCTCGTCTTCGTCGGGGATGGCGCCGTTCTCCTCGTCGTCCTCGCTCGGCTTGACGGGGATGGCGTAGGAGCCGCGCAGCCAGCGGCCGAGGTCGACGTCGGCGCAGCGGCGGGTGCAGAACGGGCGGTATTCCGGCGTCGCCGGACGGCCGCAGATGGCGCATTTGCCCAGGTCTGGGGCAGCCTCGCCAGAGGCGTCGGCAGCCATTGCGGTGAATTGGGCAGTGAATTTCGAGACGAGATCGGACATGGTCGAACCTCCGGATTAAGCGTGCCTGTCCCTTGCGAAAACCAGGCTGTTCAGATGCGGTTGAGCCAGAACATATGGGCAGGATAGCCCTCGCCCGCCAGGAGGCCCATGGTTTCGTTGAGCGGCAGGCCGACGACACTGGTGTAGGAGCCGACGAGCTTGACCGGGAAGGCTCCGGCAAGGCCCTGAATGGCGTAGCCGCCGGCCTTGCCGCGCCATTCACCCGAAGCGAGATAGGCCTCCAGTTCAGGCCCCGAGAGCCGCTTGAAGCGCACGCGCGTCTCAACCAGACGGCGGCGCTCGCTGCCCTTGGGGGTGATCAGGCTGACGGCGGTCCAGACCCGGTGGGTGCGGCCGGAGAGCAGTCGCAGGCAGGCGCCGGCCTCCTCGGCCAGTTCGCATTTCGGCAGGATGCGCCGGCCGACGGCGACCACAGTGTCGGCGGCCAGGACGAAGCTGTCGGCCATGCCGTCGCGGCCGCGGGCGATCCTGGCGGCGGCCTGGGCTTTCTCGCTGGCCAGGCGCACGGCGAGCGCGCGCGGCAGTTCGCTGCGTTTCGGCGTCTCGTCGAGATCGGCGGGGATCAGCGCGTCGGGCTCAATGCCCACCTGCTGCAGCAGGGCCAGGCGGCGCGGCGAAGCTGAGGCGAGGATAAGACGGGGGCGCCAGCCGCTTTCCGATGTGCGATCCTTGGCTGCCATCAGCGGCAATTCGCCTATTTGAAGCGGTAGGTGATGCGGCCCTTGGTCAAATCGTAGGGCGTCATTTCAACGAGCACTTTGTCGCCCGTGAGCACGCGAATGCGATTCTTGCGCATCTTGCCGGCGGTGTGCGCAATGATTTCGTGCTCGTTCTCAAGCTTGACGCGAAACGTCGCGTTGGGCAGGAGTTCGGTCACAAAACCGGGGAATTCCAGGAGTTCTTCCTTCGCCATAAAACCTCATCCAATACCGGCGCGAGAACGCGCCAAAATGTCCATTTGCGTAAATTTGCGCGGAAACTACTGCAAGCTCCGCCATTTGTGAACTGTGCGGAGCGTCATATGCTGGAAATAATGTCAGGTTGCGGCGCAAACAAGCGCATTCTTCTTTTGTGAAGTCAGCCTTCTGCCTCAACGTCGAGGTTTTCCGCATCCTGCCGTTGCAGCGCCTTATAACGCCGGTAGGCGAAGGGCACATGCACCAGATAAAGGATGCTGAGGGAGGCCAGAACCTCCATCGGGAAGCTGTAGAGCAGCAAAATCGCCACCGCGACGCCAAAAAGCACGACAATGAAATAGTCCCGCGGCACCCGGCCCATTTCCTTGCCGGACAGATGCGGAATGCGGCTCACCATCAGGAACGCGATCAGCAGCACATAGGCGATGATCACGACCGTCGTCGGCCGGGTCTGCGGCAGGCCGAAAAACGAATGCGTCAGATAGATCGGCAGCAGCACAACGATGGCGCCGGCCGGCGATGGCATGCCGACGAAAAAACGCGCCGCCCAGGACGGCTTGTTGGGGTCGTCGATGGCGACATTGAAGCGCGCCAGCCGCAGCGCGCAGGCGATGGCATAGACCATGGCCGCGAACCAGCCGGCGGATTTGATGTCGTTCAGGCTCCACATATAGAGAATCATCGCCGGGGCGACGCCGAAGTCGATGAAGTCGGCGAGCGAATCAAGCTCTGCGCCGAAGCGCGAGGTGGAGTCGAGCGCCCGTGCCAGGCGGCCGTCGAGACCATCGAGAACCGCAGCACCCGCGATCGCATAAACCGCAAGATCGAAGCGCGCCTCGATGGCATAGCGAATGGCGGTAAGGCCGAGACAGAGGCCGAGCAATGTGACGAGATTGGGCAGCACATAGCGCAGCGGCACGCGCGTGAACCGCCGCTTCCGGTTCGTGCTGTTCGCCGTGTTCGAATCCACCTTGGTCAGGCCGTCGTCCATCATCGCCTGCGTCTCACGACGTTCTGAAATTGCGGCGCGGACTGCGCGAGGCGAGATCGGCGATCACGGTCTCGCCGGCGACCGCCTTGCTGCCGATATCGACCAGCGGCACGGCGGAATCCGGCATATAGACATCGACTCTCGAGCCGAAGCGGATGAGGCCGATGCGTTCTCCCGGCTGCACCTGATCGCCCTCCTTGCTGAAGCTGACGATGCGGCGCGCGATGAGGCCGGCGATCTGCACGACGCCGAACGTACCGCCGTGCGTCTCGATGACGAAACCATTGCGCTCGTTATCCTCGCTCGCCTTGTCGAGATCGGCGTTGACGAAAATGCCGGGCTTGTAGGCGACGCGCAGAATGCGGCCGGCGACGGGCGCGCGATTCACATGGCAGTCGAACACCGACATGAAGATCGACACGCGCTTCACCGGACGTTCGCCGAGCCCCAGTTCCGGCGGCGGCACGAAGGCGCCGACCGAGCAGACGATGCCGTCGGCAGGAGAAACCACCAGCGTCTCATCGACCGGCGTGACTCTCACCGGATCGCGGAAGAAATAAGCGCACCAGAGCGTCAGGATAGCGCCGATCCAGCCGAGCGGCGCCCAGATCCAGCCGAGGATGACCGAGGCGACCGCAAACCCCGCAATAAACAGATAGCCTTCCGGGTGGATCGGCGTGATCTGCTTTTTGACACTGTCGAGAATGCTCATCTGGCGGGTCCCAATGCCGCGATCTGCGGCCGAAGCGGTCTTTTGCCATCTAACGCCGTCAAAGTCACGGCCCGCCAAGCATAGCGGAACAAAAACAGCCTGATATGCAGGTTGAAGACCGCCACGAATCCGCTGGACGCGTGCGATGCGGAATTTATAGTCGCGGCGACGAACAGGGCGAAAACGTCCGATACGGGAGGATCATCGAAACTCTATGCATCAGCGTGTCTTCATTGTGGCGGCCGTCGCCCTTACGGGTATGCTTAACGGCGCGGCGGCTCAATCTGGCGGTTCTGCGGCTCCCGATTTCTACCGCGGCAAGACCATCAGTATTCTCATCGGCGCACCTCCGGGCGGCGGCTTTGATCTCGCCGCGCGGCTGGTGGCACGCCATCTCGGACGCCAGATCGCCGGCCAGCCGGCCTTCATCCCGCAGAACATGCCGGGCGCCTCGGGCGTCCGCGTCATCGACTACCTGTTCAATGTCGCGCCGCACGACGGCGCGACCATCGGCATCACCCTGCCCTCCTCCTATCTCTCCAAGGTGCTCGACAGTAGCGAAGGCGGCAAACCGCATCAGATGACCTGGATCGGCCGGCTCGCCGCTTTCCGCGGCTACGGCGTGGTGTGGACCGACGTGCCGGTGAAGAACTTCGCCGAGGCCAGGGAACGCGCCGTCTCCATGGGCGCGGAAGGCCCGACGGGGCTTGCAGCGGTCACGATGTCGGCGCTGAACGCGCTCGGCGGATCGAAGTTCAACATCGTGAAGGGCTATTCCGGCAATGCCGACCAGGGGCTCGCCATGCAGCGCGGCGAGATCCAGGGGTCGGGTTCGCTGAGCTGGGAATATATCGACAGCCTCGACTGGGTGAAGCAGGGCAAGATCCGCTTCATCTTCAACATCGGCCTGTCACGCTATCATCGCATTCCCGACGTGCCGACCGTCACCGAACTGATCGACAACGAGGACGACAAGGCAGTGGTGCGGCTGATCGCCAGCAGCACCGAGATCGGCCGCGCTTTCGTCGGCCCGCCCGGCATTCCGCAAGACCGCACGGAGATCCTGCGGCAGGCCTTCACCGCGATGATCGGCAACCAGGAGTTTCGCGACGACGCGGAGAAGTTGAAACTCGAACTCGAGCCGCAGACCGGCGCCGAAATGCAGAAGCTGGTGACCTCGGCGATGAATACGTCGCAGAAGGTCATCGATCGCACGCGTGACTTCATGCCCGGCCTGAAATGACAGGCAGGAACGCCGGCACAAACACGACAGGTGAAACATGATCCATCGCGCCCTCTTTGCAACCCTCCTCGGCATTTCCTTGTGTACGGTATCCGTCGCGCAGGCAGCGACAAAGCTGGTCATCGGAACCGTTCCCAATATCGGTGACGGGCCGATCATCTGCGCCATCGAAAAGGGCTATTTCAGGGAACAGGACATCGACGTCGAGCTGGTCTCGTTCCGCACAGCCTCGGATATGACGCCGATGGTCGTGCGCGGCGACATTCCGATCATGGGCGGCGGCGTCAGCGTGTCCTATTTCAACGGCGTCGCGCAGGGCATGCCGCTGCGCTATTTCCTCAGCCGGGCGCAGGCGCGTGTGCATCACAAGATCATCCTGCGCAAGGGGCTCAACGCGAAGGTGAAATCGATCGCCGATCTGAAGGGCCTGAAGATCGCCACGACGGCCGCCGGGGGTTTTTCGGAATATGAACTGGGCAAGGCGCTGGAAACGGCGGGCCTGAGCCTCGACGATGTCGACACCAAGCCGCTCGCCATGCCGCAGACGCTCGCCGCCATGGTGAACGGCGCGGTCGACGCCGCCGTCCTGCTGCCGCCATTCGACACCGGCGCCCTGCGCGATGGCGCGACGACGCTCGTGACACTCGACGACATCGTCAAGCCCACCATGGAAGTGAGCGGCCTCATCTACAATACCGACTGGGCCGCAAAGAACAGGGACCTGCTCGAACGGTTCACCATGGCCTATATCAAGGGCGGCCGATATTTCCTCGAAGGGGCGCGCCATGGCGCCAACCGCGACGAGATCATCGACTATTTCCTGAAATATGCGCCGGTGAAAACCAGGGCGATCTTCGCCGAGACCGACTGGTCCGAGGTGAACCCAGACGGCAAGATCAACACGGCCTCCCTGCTCGACCAGGAAGAGTTCTACATCAAGCGCGGCTACCTGAAGACCAAGTCGCCAATGGAAAAGCTGGCCGACGAGGACACGGTGGCGCGTGCGCTGAAGCGGCTGGAGAATGGCGGACGTTGACTGGGTTCTTGGAAGGACTGGGCCGTTTCGCGCTGCCGATGCGGCCCGCTTCGCACCATCGCTGGCTGGCCTATGCACTCCTGGCGATCGGCGTCTCTGGTCTCGTCCAAGCTCACACCTGGCACGAATGGTACGCCCCGATAGCCACCCTCTCCTGGCTCGCCATCATAATCGGCACTTTGCTTGGCCTGAGTGTGCCGATGATGATGTTGTTGGGTGTCTCGACCTTGCAAGTTCCCGGCGTTGTTCAAAGCAGCGTTCTCGCTAGCGCCGGCCCTCAAAGGCATCTCACCGAGACAACCTATGTCGCCACACACATTCATTATCCCTTACTGCTGGCGGCGGCGGGCATCATTCTCGCAGCTTTCTATCATTACCTGCCGCGCCTCGCGGGATACAGATACAACGAATATCTCGGTGGAGCTCACTTCTGGATGACCTTCATCGGACTCGTGATGATGTTCATGCCGGAAAATGTCCCATTTCATTTCCTGCTGATCCCTAGGCGCTACCTCGACTATCCTGAAACCTTTTTGATGTGGCAAAGATGGTGGTGGTACGGCCTCTGCCTGGTCGCGCTCGGCGGCTTGATCTTCGCATACATCCTCGTCGATACTTACCGACGGAAACGGCCGGTCTGACGATCGCGCCGAAGCAAGAGGTAGGAAACATGGCTCGTCTGGACGGCAAAGTCGCTATCGTTACCGGCGCGGCGCAAGGCATCGGCGCGTCCTATGCCAAGGCGCTGGCCAAGGAAGGCGCATCGGTCTGCGTTGCCGATATTGACGATCCGGCCGGCACGGTTGCCGCCATCAATGCGGCAGGAGGCCAGGCGCTCGGCGTCAATGTCGATGTATCGTCCGCCGCGTCGGTCAGGCAGATGATCGACAAGACCGTCGCGGCCTTCGGGGGCGTGCATATCCTCGTCAACAATGCCGCCGTCTTCGGCAAGCTGGCGCTGAAACCGTTCGAGGAGATTTCGTCCGATGAATGGGACAAGGTCATGGCGGTCAACATCCGCGGCGTGTTCGAATGCTGCAAGGCGGCGACGCCGCAGATGCGGGCGCAGAAATACGGCAAGATCGTCAATATCGCCTCGGGCACGGTCTACAAGGGCACGCCAATGCTGCTGCATTATGTGACGTCGAAGGGCGCCATCGTGGCGCTGACGCGGGCCATGGCGCGCGAGCTCGGCGGTGCCGGCATCGGCGTCAACTGCATCGCGCCAGGCCTGACCATGAGCGACAACGTGAAGAGCAATACGGACTGGGCCGAACCGCTGATCAACGGCATCAATGCGTCTCGCGCCATCAAGCGCGATCAGCAGCCGGATGATCTACTTGGCACCCTGATTTTCCTCAGTTCGCCGGACAGCGACTTCCTCACCGGGCAGACCATCGTCGTCGATGGCGGCTCCGTCATGCACTAGTCCTTCCTGCACAAGGCTGGCGAGGTCGCCGCCGATGGCCACATGCACGGGCTTGCCTTCGGCCGCTTCGGCGCGGCGCAAGGTTTCCTGCGCGGCGTCGACCTCGCGCTGGCGGTTCCACAGGGCGTTGTAGACGCCGCCCGCCGCCAGCAATTGCTCATGGCGGCCGCGTTCGACGATCTGACCCGCGTCGAGCACCAGAATCTCGTCCGCATTGATGATGGTCGACAGGCGATGCGCGATCACCAGGGTGGTGCGATCCTTCACGACCAGTTCGAGCGCGCTCTGGATTTCGCGTTCGGTGAAGGAATCGAGCGCCGAGGTCGCCTCATCGAGCATCAGGATCGGCGGTGCCTTGAGAATGGTGCGGGCGATGGCGACGCGCTGCTTCTCGCCGCCCGAAAGCTTTAGTCCGCGCTCGCCGACCTGCGCCTTGTAGCCGCCGGGCACCATGCGGATGAAGCTGTCGATCTGGGCAAGCCGCGCAGCCTCCTCCACTTCCTCGTCGGTCGCATCCCAGCGGCCGTAGCGGATGTTGTAGGCGATGGTGTCGTTGAAGAGCACCGTGTCCTGGGGGACCATGCCGACCTGCTGGCGCAGCGAGACTTGCGTCACATCGGCGATATTCTGGCCATCGATGAGAATGCGGCCCGACTGCGGCTCGTAGAAGCGGAAGATCAGCCGCGAGATCGTCGACTTGCCGGCGCCCGAGGGGCCGACGACGGCCACCGTCTTGCCGGCCGGCACCTCGAACGACACGCCTTTGAGAATGGGCCGCGCCGGATCGTAGGCGAAATGCACATTCTCGAAACGGATGCCGCCCTGGCTGACGACCAGCGGCCTGGCGTCGGGCTTGTCCTTGATCTCGGGATTCTGCGCCAGAACGTCGAACATCTGCTCGATGTCGATGACCGCCTGGCGGATTTCGCGATAGACCATGCCCATGAAATTCAGCGGCTGATAGAGCTGGATCATCAGGCCGTTGAGCAAAACGAAATCGCCGATCGTGTTGGTGCCGTTGCGGATGCCGATGACGCACAGGATCATGATGACGGAGAGCGAGACGGCAAAGATGAACCCCTGGCCGGAATTGAGCACGGCCAGCGAGATATAGCTGGAAATGCTGTTCCTCTCGTAACGCGCCATGGACTTGTCGTAGCGCACCGCCTCGCGGGCTTCGGCGCTGAAATATTTCACGGTCTCGAAATTCAACAGCGAGTCGATCGCCTTCACATTGGCGTCGGTATCGCTCTCGTTCATGTCGCGGCGGATGTTGATGCGCCAGTTGGTAGCGACGGTGGTGAACCAGAGATAGACGACGATCATCACCAGAACCGTGATCATATAGCGCCAGTCGAAGGCGAAATAGAACACGCCCAGGATCATCGCGAATTCGACGACGGTCGGCACGCCGGTCAGCATGCTCATGCGGACGATCTGCTGGATGGCCTCGCGGCCGCGCTCGAGCACGCGGGTCAGGCCGCCCGTCTTGCGCTCGAGATGAAAGCGCAGCGACAGATTGTGCAGATGAACGAAGACTTCGTTGGCGATGCGCCGCACCGCATGCATCGAGACGGCGGCAAACAGCGCATCGCGTCCCTGGGTGAAGAATTGCATGAAGCTGCGCAGCAGGCCGTAGATCACGCATATGGCGATGGGGCCGGCGAGAATGGCCGGCAGCGGCACATGGGCGCTTGTCGGGTCGGTGAGGCTGTCGGTCGCCCATTTGAACGAATAGGGCACCAGGATCGTGACGACCTTGGCCGCGAACAGCAACCCCATCGCGCCGATGACGCGCAGTTTCAGATCGACTCGATCCTTTGGCCAGACATAGGGCCAGAGGTGCCGAACGGTTTCGGCGAGCGTGGCTTCACGGCGCGCGGGCTCGCGCGGCGGCTGGTTCATTGGAGGCGTCATGACCTGATCTTGCGGCGTCCTGGAACGATCGGCCCCGGAACTACATTCGATTGTTATGATTCCATATAGGCCGATTGGGCGGAAATTACACGCCACACAATGGAATAGCCGCAATGCCCGGTGGAAAGCGGCTTTCAGGCCTCAGGGTCAAGGCTTGGCGTTGGGCATGACCAGGACCTGCCCCGGGTAGATCAGGCGGGGATTGCGGATCTGCGCCGTATTGGCGTCGTAGATCTGGGTATAGCGCACGCCCTGGCCGAGCATGACGCGGCTGATGCGCCAGAGGCTGTCGCCACGCTCGACCTTGGCCGTACGAAGCTCTGGCACCACGGCATCCGTCGCCGCGTTCCGCACCGGCGCTCCGGCATCGCTCTTCGGCGTGAATGCGGCGGCGACCTGGGACTTCTGCGCCGGCTCCGTCGCCGCCGGATAGGCGAAGGCGACCTCGGACCGCGCCAGCACCTTGCCGTCGTCGGGCGAAACCAGATCGGCGCGCACGGCGTAATTGCCGGCCGACATGCCCTTTTCGACCGTGACGGACCAGCGGCCGTCCGGCGCCACTTTCACCGCGGCGACGAAGGCATCGTTGAGGTACAGCCGGATCTGCGCCCCCGCCGCGCCCGTGCCCGACGCAAAGAAAGCGCCGCCCTGCTGCGCTTCGACGGAGCGGATTGAAACCGTGCCGGGAGCCATGACGGCGGCTATGGGTTTCGCATCGGAGAGCACCTGCGTCGGCTTGCCGGGCTCGGCAAGAGCCACCACGACGTCCTTGGAGCCGCGCTCGGGCACCACAACGGCGACAGTCTGATCGGACAGGAGTTCCCCCTTGCCGACAGCACGCAGCGACAACAGATGATCGCCCGGCGGCAGCGGCGTCGCGATGATGACGAACTGGCCGGCGGCATCAGCCTCGGCCTCGCCCACCGGCTTGCCGGAGGCCAGTAGGATGACTTTCGATTTCGGTTCCGCCCGGCCGGCGGCGACCGCTTCCCCCGTCGGTTCGACGCGCACGACGTCGAATTGCGGCTTGATGGCAGCGGCAATCTGCGGCGCTGCCGGCGTTTCGACTGTCGCAGGAGCTGCCGGCGTCGGACTTGCAGGCGTCGGACTTGCAGGCGTCGGACTTGCAGGCGTCGAGCTTGCAGGCGTCGGGCTTGCTGGCATCTCGCGCGCAATCCCGGCCGGCGCTGGACCGGCCGGCTTCGTCTCGGGAAGGTGATGCCAGACATTCCAGCCGATCACTACGCTAGCGGTCGCCGCAAGCGCCGCGCCGATGACGTAAAGAACCGTATTCGACAGACCCAACATGAGCTTAACCAGTTGAACAATCATCCCATTCTACCCGCCCTCGGGCAAATAGGCCATGTTTTTAGTCCGAAAGCCCCGACCTTCCCTGGGAATTGCCGCGGGCTCCGTTTTTGCCAAGACCAGCATCCCATTTTCGCGCGATGCTTCCGTCGCACGCATGCAAAGCCGCGGCCATACTCTGCCTTGACCCCGCCGCAACCGCACGCCAAAAGCCCGATATGAGCAAGATTCACAACGTATGCGTTTATTGCGGCTCCTCGATGGGAACCGATCCTGTTTTTGCAGAGGCAGCCCGCAGCCTCGCCGTCGAAATGGTGAAAGCCGGCATGGGCCTCGTCTATGGCGGCGGCAGCCATGGCCTGATGGGCATTCTCGCCAAGTCCGTGTTCGAGGCCGGCGGCCATGTCACCGGCATCATTCCGGACTTCCTCGACGTGCGCGAACGCCGTTTCAAAGAAGCCCAGGAGCTTATCGTCGTGCCCGACATGCATACGCGCAAGCGCATGATGTTCGAGAAGGCCGATGCTTTCGTCGCCCTGCCGGGCGGTATCGGCACCCTGGAAGAGCTGGTCGAACAGCTCACCTGGGTCCAGCTCGATCGCCATAACAAGCCGGTCGTTCTCGCGGATGTCGGCGGCTTCTGGCGGCCGCTGCTCGACCTGTTCGCCCATATGCGCGCTAACGGATTCATCCGGCGGGAACTCGAAGTGCGTTATCAGGTCGCCGAGAAGATCACCGATGTGGTGCCGATCCTTGTTGCCGCGAGCGACATCGCCGAGCGTGCCGGAGTCGAGAGCGCGAATTTGACTTCGCGGCTCTAGCACGCGAATCTATCATAAAATTAGGGTTGGATACGTCGAGAAGAGGAGTCATCGATATGATGTTTGCCTATAGCGACATCTCGAAATATTGCGCGGTCGGCGCTCTCGCCGCCGTGGCTCTGGCGGCGAGTATCGGCGACAGCTTCGCCCAGCGTGCGCGGGCGCCTGGCTCGCCGGGCCGCATCACGTTGGAAAACAAGCGCGCTGCGACGCTGACGGAATTGAAGATCATCGGCAAGGAAGGCGCTGCGGCCGAGCGGGTCATCGCCACCAATCTCGCCCCCGGCAAGAAGATCACCGTGACCCTGCCGGCGCGCATCGGCTGCATTTTCGATCTCGCCGGCACGTATGACGACGATTCAACGATCGAGGTCGCCGACTCCAATCTCTGCAAGGACAAGGCGCTGCGACTGGTGGAGTGAGATAGATGCAGTCGGCAATCGGTATTAGGTGCCCGGAAAAGGAACCAACTGCCCACTGCCTTAAGCGTCAGCCTTCATCAATTTGTAATTGATGGAATCCAGCAGCGCCTGGAACGATGCGTCGATGATATTGGCGGACACGCCGACCGTCGACCAGCGCGCGCCTGTTGAATCGCCGAACTCGATCAGCACGCGCGTCACCGCGTCGGTGCCGCCCTGGAAGACGCGCACGCGGTAATCGATCAGTTCGAGGTCCTCGATATAGCGCTGGTATTTGCCGAGATCCTTGCGCAGGGCAAGATCGAGCGCATTGACGGGCCCGTTGCCTTCGGCGGCCGAGATCAGCGTCTCACCGCCGACGTGCACCTTGACGATCGCCTCCGAGACGGTGACGAGTTCGCCCGCCGCATTGTGCCGGCGCTCGACATTGACGCTGAAACGCTCGACCTGGAAATAATCCGGCGCCTGGCCCAGCACGCGCCGCGCCAGCAGTTCGAACGAGGCATCGGCACCCTCATAGGCATAGCCTTGGGCTTCCTTTTCCTTCACCTCGTCGAGCACCCGCAGCACGCGCGGGTCATCCCTGGACACATCGACGCCGAGGCGCTCGAGTTCCGACAGGACATTGGATTTGCCGGCCTGATCGGAGACCAGCACCTTGCGCACATTGCCGACTGTCTCGGGCAAAACGTGCTCATAGGTGCGCGGGTCCTTGAGCACGGCGGAGGCGTGAATGCCGGCTTTCGTCGCGAAGGCCGAGGCGCCGACATAGGGCGCATGACGGTCGGGCGCGCGATTGATGAGTTCGTCGAGCGTATGACTGAGCTTGGTCAGGCCTTTCAGCTTTTCCAGCGAGACGCCAACCTCGAAACGGTCGGCATATTCGCTTTTCAGCAGCAGGGTCGGAACAATCGAGCAGAGATTGGCGTTGCCGCAGCGTTCGCCGAGCCCGTTCAACGTGCCCTGAATGTGCCGCACGCCGGCCCGCACCGCAGCGAATGTGTTGGCGACGGCATTCTCGGTATCGTTATGGGTATGGATGCCGAGATGCGAGCCCGGAATGCGCTGCGTCACATCCCTGACGATCGCCTCGATCTCTTCCGGCAGCGTACCGCCGTTGGTGTCGCAGAGCACGATCCAGCGCGCGCCGGCTTCATGCGCCGTCTGCGCACATTGCAGCGCATAGTCGCGGTTGGCCTTGTAGCCGTCGAAGAAATGCTCGCAATCGAGGATCGCCTCGCGGCCGTGATTGCGCGCGTATTTGATGCTGTCGGCGATGCCGTCGAGGTTTTCGTCGAGCGTGCAGCCGAGGGCGACATGAACCTGGAAGTCCCAGGTCTTGGCGACGAAGACCACCGTGTCGGCATCGGCCTCCATCAGTCCGGCGATGCCGGGGTCGTTAGCGGCGGAACGTCCGGCCCGCTTGGTCATGCCGAAAGCAGCGAAACGCGCATGCCTCAATGTCTTCTTGCGGAAGAATTCCGTATCGAGTGGATTGGCGCCGGGATAGCCGCCCTCGACATAATCGAGGCCAAGATCGTCGATCATGGCGGCGATGCGGCGCTTGTCCTCGATGGAGAAATCGACGCCGGTCGTCTGCGCGCCGTCGCGCAGGGTCGTGTCGAACAGATAGAGTCTTTCTTTGGCCTGGGTCCGATCTGCGCTCATTGCGTCGTCTCCAGGACCAGGGGTTTCTTCATCGTCGTATTGGCGAGCCAGACGCCGACCCGTTCGATGCTGTTGCGCTGGTTGGCCTCATAGCCCCGCTTGCGGAAGAATTCGAAGGCCGTGTCGCTTGCCTCGACCGTCATCTCCTTGACGCCGCGCGCTGCGGCCAGGCGTTCCAGCGCATCGCAAAGCGCGCTGGCAACACCGCTGCGCGCCGCGGCCGAATGCACATAGAGCATTTCGATGGTGCCCTTCTCGAGCATGGCAAAGCCTGCGACCTCGCCATCAAGCTCGGCAAGGATGGTGAGGCCGCGCGCCAGCTTGGCGCCGAACTTCTGTTCATCCTCGGCGCTGGCGATCCAGGCGGTGCGCTGTTCCTCGTCGTAATCATCCTGCGTCAATTCCTCGATGCTGTCGACATAGACATCGACCAGCGCCGGCAGGTCCGTCGGCAGGATGGGGCGTAAGGTGGGGGCTTGAGCGGTCATGGCGCCGGCCTCCTGTACACACGCCGGGTGTCATTCCCGCCAAGCGAAGCGCAGAGCGGGAATCCAGGGGCAACGTGACAGCTCAAGGTAGGGCCCTTGACTCCTGCCTTCCCGCTCGCGCCTGCGGCGCGTCGGGAATGACAAAGGTTGCGGCTGGCACGCGACATCACCGCTTCACCTCCCATGTGGTGACCAGCTTGCCGGTCGCGGGGTCCTTCCCGTCCATGATCTGGATGCCCATGGCGACGAGCTCGTCGCGGATGCGGTCGGACTCGGCCCAGTTCCTGGCTTCGCGGGCGGCGATGCGGGCATCGATACGCTTTTGGACGGCATCACGCTGCGTCTCGTCCAAGGCGCTTTCAGCATTCTCCCGGCCGGAGCGATACGTCGATCCGTCAAAACCCAGGAGCGACAGGGATGCGGCAAGAGCAGCAAGGTCGCCGCTCTTAGACAAGCGATGGAGTTCGGCGATCACAAGCGAGGTGTTGAGGTCATCAGACAGCGCTTCGATGACGGACGGCGATGGTTCCGAAGCGGACGCTTCGCGCGTCGCAGCAAACCAGTCATCAAGAGTCGCTTCGGCTTCCTGCAGGCTGCGAAGCGTCCAGTCGATCGGCTGACGATAATGCGTCTTCAGCATGGCGAGCCGCAACACCTGGCCGTCCCACTTGCGGCCGCCGAACTCCTCCGTCTCCAGCAGTTCGTTGATCGTCACGAAGTTCCCAAGGCTCTTGGACATCTTCTCGCCCTCGACCTGCAGGAAGCCGTTGTGCATCCACACATTGGCCATAACGTTGTGGCCGAAGGCGCAGCGCGACTGGGCGATTTCGTTTTCGTGATGCGGGAAGACGAGATCGATACCGCCGCCGTGGATGTCGAACACTTCACCGAGATGTTTCCACGACATGGCGCTGCACTCGATGTGCCAGCCGGGACGGCCCCTGCCCCAGGGCGAATCCCAGCCGGGCTCTTCCGGCTTCGAGGGCTTCCACAACACGAAATCCATGTCGCCCTTTTTATAGGGTGCCACATCGACCCGCGCGCCGGCGATCATCTCGTCGAGCGGCCGGCGCGACAGGCGTCCGTAGTCGGCCATCGATGGCACCGAGAACAGCACATGGCCGTCGGCCGCATAGGCATGATTGCCGGCGATCAGCTTTTCGATGATCGCAATCATCGCGGCGATATGCTCGGTCGCGCGTGGCTGCACATCCGGCTCGAGGCAGCCCAGCGCCTTCACATCGTGCTGGAAGATGGCGTTGGTCTCTTCGGTCAACTGACGGATGGTGATGCCGCGCTCGGCGGCGCGCGCGTTGATCTTGTCGTCGACGTCGGTGATGTTGCGGACATAGGTCACATGCGCCTTGCCGTAGAGACGGCGCAGCAGCCGGTAGAGCACGTCGAACACGATGACCGGCCGGGCATTGCCGATATGGGCGAAGTCGTAGACCGTCGGCCCGCAGACATACACGCGCACGTTGGCCGGATCGATCGGGAGGAACTCTTCCTTCGATCGGGTCAGCGTGTTGTAGAGGCGCAGCGATGATGTGTTCGGCATAAGTTTCCCTCCAGCCGCTGGCCGGGAGGCTTTGTCGTTTCAATGCGCGAAAAGACGGCTCCAGCCAGCGGGTGGGCTAGCGAATAATGATCCGGCAGGTGCAGGAGTGGAGCAACATGGCCGGCACCATGATGGAGGCGGCCCGTCCCGTCAAGCAGCGGAGACGCCGGAATATCGATATTTACGCCGCAGGTTAAGCGAATTTTCACATGGTCGGGCCATAGTCTGCGCAGTTTCCCGATTCTGGCGGCCTTGGTTATGCGCAAGCTGTTTTCCCTCGCGGATCTGTTTTCCATGGACAGTCCGATCCCTCCGATCGTCCTGCCGCTGGCGGCGGTACTGATCGCCTGGGCGGCGGTTCGCGGGCCTGCCAATGCCGGCGAAAGCAAGTCGTTCGTTATTGCAGCGCAGGATGGCTATGGCGTCAGCGAGTGCATCGCCGCACGCACGGATTGCGGCCGGGTCGTCGCCGACGCGTGGTGCGAAGGCCACGGCCTCGGCAAGGCGACGGCTTACGGTTCTGCGGACGACGTGACCGGCTCGACTGACGTCAAACTGGCTGCCTCCGCGCCGCCGCGCGGCTCGGTGATCATCACCTGCGGCGAATGACTCGAGCGTCTCTTTGGCTCAGTCCTTGAGATAGTCGCCGCATTTCGGCGTGTCGGTCTGTGCGCCCCAGGGCATGACGGGAACGGTCGAGGTCGAGTTCTTCGGACTGCCTTCGATCAAACGATCAGAATAGACCATATAGACCAGCACGTTGCGCTTGGCGTCGCAGCCGCGCACGATCTGCAGCTTCTTGAAGATCAGTGAACGGCGCTCGGTGAACACCACATCGCCCTGCTCGAATTTACCCTGAAACTTGATCGGGCCGTATTGACGGCAGGCGAGGGAGACGTCCGACGTCTCTTCGGCGACGCCGAACATGCCCTTCAGGCCGCCCTTTTCCGGCACCGTATAGTGACAGGCCACGCCATCGACGACGGAATCATCGATCGCATAGGTCGCCAGCTTGTCGTTGGGCGTCAAAAATTTGAAAACTGTGGATTTGCGGAAGATAAGTTCCGGCTCGCCTGCGGCCTGCGCAGCGCTTCCCAGCCCGATCCCGGCGATCAGGGCGACTATTCCTGCAATTCTCAACATTCCAGCCTCCGAAACAGCCACGTATATGGGGTTGCCGACTATAGCTGCAATGTTTGGCCGCATTTGTTGCCATCAAGCGGTCAAGAAGATAACCAAAATTCGGAGTGTGAAGGTTAATCTGGCCGGTGCGTGACGAATCAGCGCCCGGCTCTTTGAAAGCGGCCATGCTGAAGAAGATACGGACCGGTCTCGAGCATGTCCGGCGGCACGTTGGCCGGACGGCACGAGTGTTTGCGCCGGCAACTCAAAAGCTGACATTCCGTCTCGCAATCGCTACCGCAGGTGCTGCGGCCTGCGCGGTTCCCGCCTTCGCGCAAGCTATCGATTGCCGCGCCCTGCAAGCCCAGATTGCCCGCGCCGGCCAGGCAAGCGCCTCCGGCGCCGGCCGTTATCTGGCCGCCGCCAACCGGCAGCGCTCCGAGATTGACCGCACCGCCGCCTATGCCCGGTCGATCGGCTGCGGCCAACGGCAATTCCTGTTCTTCGGCTCGCCGCCACCGCCGCAATGCGGCCCGCTGGAAGCCCGCCTCAGTGCCATGCGCGCCAACCTCGGCAATCTTCAGGCGCAGGTGCAGATGGCGAGCGGCGGCAACCGCGCCGAACTCGTCGCCCGCTATAACGCCTATTGCACCCAGCAGGCGGCCGTGCAGCAGCCGCGGTCTTTCTTCGACCAATTGTTCGGTGGGCCGCAGCAATACGAGCGCATGCCGATCCCGGATGATGGCGCGCCGATCGATCCGGATGCCGACGAGAACCGGTCGCGCGGCGGCGGTTCGACGGCAATCTGCGTGCGCACCTGTGACGGCGGTTTCTTCCCGGTCAGCTATTCCATCGGCGGCCGCGACCTCGACAGCTTTGCCGATCTCTGCAAAGCGCTATGCCCAAATGCCGACACCGCCGTCTATCGCTATACCAACGGCGGCGATATCAACGATGCCGTCAGCTCCAGCGGCGCCAGCTATACAGAGCTCAAGAACGCCGGGAAATTCCGCAAGACCTTCGATCCCACCTGCACCTGCAAACCGGCCAATAAATCCTGGTCGGAAGTGCTGGATCAGGCCGAAAGCCTGCTCGGTAGCAAGAGCAAAGATATGATCGTGACCCCGGAGAAGGCGGAGGAATTGTCGCGGCCCAAGGCCACACCGGTTCGACAAACCCGCGCCGGCACGCCTGCGGCGACACCCGCAGTGGCGCAGCCTGCCGCGGCCGACATCGAGAAGAGTGATGCGGCGACCGGAGAACAGGCCCCGACCGCCGGCGGCCAGTCGGCCGGCATCACCGGCGGCAATGCGACGGCGAGCAAGGCTTATGGCGTCGCCGACGGCGTGAAGGTGGAAGCCCAGGGTCCCAAGGGCGTGAAGCGCAAGGTCCGCATCGTCGGGCCGACGCTGTAGGCCGCGGCGTTAACGGATTCATCACAGCCAGATCTGCCCCGCGTCGGCGCCGGAGCGATAGGTGCGCGCCGTCTGCTCCTGATTGCGGTTGACCAACGGCCGTCCGAACATCGCATGGGTCATGCTGCGGACCTCATGATCGATGGTGAAGAGCACGTCGCCGGTGTCGAGATCGACGATGTTCTCGAAGCGATATTGGTGCTGGCTGCTCTCTTCCGAGATCAGCCCGCGCGCGCCGAGCTGGCGATAGGGACCGGAAAAATCGGCGATGTAGATCTGGATATGATGCGGCGGACACGGCGCCGGGCTTTCAGACGTTTCACGGAAATACAGCGCCTGGCCGGGGCCGCAGGCGATGCGGGCGAAAGCGCCGCGTTCGTCCGCCCCTTGGTTGCATTGCGCATCGAAAATCTGTTCGTAGAAGCGGACGATGCGCGGCAGGCTGCCTCCCGGCGCATCGAATTCCACATAGGCCATGCCGGTCCGCATCTGGCCGAACCGGGCGGGATCGGGCTCATGGCAGCGGATGCGATTGCCCCACGGGCATGTGGTCTCGACCGCCTCGTTGGTTTCGCGCCACGAGAAGCGCGTGCCCGAGAGATCGCCGCTGACCTTCTTCAGGCGCTCGAGCAAAGCGGCGCGGTCGGGGACCACAAGGCCGGTCAGAGTGCGCGGCGCGTAGGCTGCCTCGCCGGTCGGAAGGTGAAACTGGCTCTGGCCGACATTGACCCACATATTGTCGACGCCCGTCATCAGATAGGGATCACGCGTCAGGCCCAGCCCGGAGATATAAAAGAGCGTCGCCAGTTTCTGATCGGGAACGCGCAGATTGACGTGGCCGATGTCGACGATATTGCCCAGGTCCTCGCTGGCGCGGTTGAATGTGCGCTGGCTCATATTGGCCTCCCTGACTGCTCGGACGGTTGATTGAGCAAGGCTGGTCAAAACTAGTCCTGCCGGTTCCGGTGCGCAAGCGAGCACAACCTCAACTGTGGGACGTTATTTCCCCTGCTGCGACATTTTGGTGCTTCGCCTGATTTTTGAGCAGCTTCGGGCGAAAGAGCAAAACAACAGCAGCGTTTGCTGCAAGTTCACGCAGGACCAGAATTTCACTTTAGGGCCGTTCGAACTACACTATGTGAGTCGTCAACAACCGAAAGGAGGTGATCCAGTGTCTCATTGTCAGTTATCGCAGTCGCCGGTTTCCGAGATCTGGACTCTTGCTTGCGTGGAGTTCCGCCCCGCGTGAGCGGCGCTAAGGTCTATCATATCAAGGGTTTCCCTGAGATGTGACGTGGGTCATACCGGCCGCGGTCGAGACAATGGAAGGGCCATCGCGAGGTGGCCCTTCTTGTTTTGGAAATACCTCGCTTACACCAGCAACGGCGCGTCGCCGGCGACCGTGGTGCGATGCAGGACGCGGCGCTCGTTCTGCATGTCATATTCCATCGCCCGGTGCATGGTGCAGCGGTTGTCCCACATGACGAGGTCGCCAAGCCGCCATTTGTGCCGATAGGTGAAGGCTGGCCGGGTCGCAAACTCGGTCAGTTCGGCGATCAGCGCCTTGCTCTTTTCATAATCCATGCCTTCGACATAGGCGATGTGGGAGCCCAAAAGCAGGGCGCGGCGACCGTCGGCGAGCCGGCGCACCAGCGGCTGGCGCACTGGCGGATTGGCCTTGCGGATCGCCTCGGGCCGCGACGGCAGGTTGTTGCGCCGGCGCGTCTCCTCGAAATCGTGGACGACAACGAGATGTTCGATCTCGGCTTTCTTCGCCGCCGGCAGCGCATCGAAGGCAAGGCCGGTATGGGCGAACATGGTGTCGCCGCCGGCTTTCGGAATTTCGCGCGAGAACAGAAGCGACGCCTTGCTGAGGATGGGCCGGTATGACGAATCCGTGTGCCAGTCGCTGGTGCCGAGCCAGAAGGATTTGTGGCCGGCATCGTCGATCGGCTTGATGCGATTGCTGTCGCGCTCGACGTTCGACACGCGCAGCACTGTGGGCAGGCCGCTCGCCTGATCCTTGGGATCGGGAAAGTCCTCGAGCTTGCCGAACCATTTGCTGAATTCGACATGCTGCGCATCGGTGAAATTCTGGCCGCGCAGAACGACGACACCGTGTTTCTCGAACGCATCTTCCCAGATCTTGAAGCTTTCGGCCGTCAATGGCTGGGAGAGATCGAGATTGATGATTGCCGCGCCAAATCCGGTCTGGAACGGACACACCTCGGGTTTTGACATAAGGTTTCCTCCTTGTCCGGTTTCTAGCATGACAAAATGCGATTTTGAACGGTTGACGACGTTTGCCTTGCCGCGCTGCCTAGCCTAATTATTTCAAACTCAAGAAAAACATAGGGTTGAAACGCCATGTTGCTGCCGAACCACTGGTACATCGCGGGTTTTCGCACCGAGATCACGGAGAAGCCGGTGCGCCGCGTCGTCGCCGGCAAGCCCGTCGTTCTCTACCGCACGCGCGACGGCCAGGCGGCGGCGCTGGAAGACCGCTGCGCCCATCGACATGTGCCGCTGTCCATGGGCAGCGTCTGCGACGACGGTACGATCCAGTGTCTTTATCACGGCATCCGCTACAGCACGGACGGCAAGGCGGTGTTCATCCCTGAACAGACGCGCATTCCCGCCATCGCCAGGGTTCGCAGCTATGCCGTCGCCGAGAAAGGCCCATGGCTATGGGTGTTCATGGGCGATGCGGCGCTGGCGGATGTGGCCACCATCCAGTCCTATCCGTGGTTCGAACGCGAAGGCTGGAAACATCGCACCGGCTTCCTGCACGTGAAATGCAACTACAAGCTAATCGTCGACAACCTGCTGAACATGGCCCACCTGCCCTATGTGCATCCCAATACCATCGGCAGCGAGGGCGTCGTCAAAGACGCGAAAGTGAACGTCACACGCAGCGGCGACAGCGTGCGCCTTGCCCGCAGGATGTATGACATCGAGCCGCCGCCGACCTACAAGCAGGCGGGCGGCTTCGAGGGCAATGTCAATCGCTGGCAGACGATCGACTTTTTCGCGCCCTGCTATTTCGAGTTCCACACCGGCGTGATCGAGGCCGGACACGAGATTCCCGAGCCCGGCACGCATACGCCGCGCAGCAATGTGCGCGTGCTCGACCGCCACACCATGCATGCCGTCGTGCCTGAGAGCGAAACCAGCACGAGTTATTTCGTCGGCTTCGCCTACGACCCCAACGACATGGACGAGCGCCTCGCCGACTTCGTCTTCGACAGCACGTTCCGCACCTTCAAAGAAGACGTGGAAGTGCTGGAGGGCCAGCAGATGAACATGGACACCATGGAGCCGGCGCCCTTCCTCGACATCGTCTCCGACAGCGCCGGCCTGCAGGCCATGCGCATCCTCGACGAGTTGGAGACGCGGCAGGCGGCGAATTGAATCCTGTTTACTGCGCTTCCATCTGCGCCAGCTTGACGAGATCGGCCCATTTGGCGATCTCCTCCAGTTGCAGGCGCTTGAGATCGTCCGGGGTTCCCGGAAACGGATCAGCGCCGGCAGAATGCAGGAACTGCTTCGTATCGTCCATGGCGAGAATCTGCTGGAACCAGCCGTTCAGTTTCTGAACCACGGGTTCCGGCGTTCCCGCCGGCGCAAAAGCTGCAAACCACGAGGTCCGCTCGACGCCCGGCAGGCCACCCTCGATGAGGGTCGGCACGTCGGGCAGAACGGACGAGCGGGTCGGCGTGCTCACCGCGAGGATGCGCAGCCGGCCCTGCTGCGCCTGACCGATAGCGGCCGCGGAATCCATGAACATGAAATCCAGGGCGCCGGACAGGAGATCGTTGGTCGGGCTTCCCGTGCCGCGATACATGACCTGGGTCGCATCGAATTTGCCGACATATTTCATCATCTCGGACAGAACGATCGGCGTACCCCCGATGGCACCGTAGCTGGTCTTGCCGTTCTGCGTCTTCGCATGTTCGACCAGATCCTTCACCGTTTTAATCGGGCGCTCCGCATTGACCACCAGCACGAAGGGAAACGACGCCAGCGGGCTGATGGGCGCCAGTTCCTTGACCGGATCGTACCCGAGGTTTTTGAAAAGATGGACGTTGTAGGATGCCGGCCCGCCGGTCGAGATCACCAGAGTGTAACCGTCGGGCTTGGCGCGCGCGACCGCCTGGACAGCCAGATTGCCGCCGGCGCCGGTCTTATTTTCGACGATCACCGGCCTGCCGGACAGTGCGCGAAGCTTCTCCGCGAAGAACCGGATGGAAATGTCGGCGCCGCCGCCCGGCGGGAAGCCGCAAAAGACACGGATTTCCTTCGACGGATAGTCCTGCGCCAGCGCCGGAAGACTGCCAAGCGAAACGGATACGGCAAGTGCTGCAATGACGCGACCGATGGCGCCTCGGCGACACGGGATGATGCGCTCGAGCATGGGTTCCTCCCTCATGCATGCGACGGCGAAATGTGAATTATTGTCTTTGGAGCGCGCCTTCAGACGGGCGCTTTCTCCTTGGCCGGCTCAGCCGATGCCTTGCTCCTGGTGTAGCCGTTCTCCGACAGGTCGAAGAGAATCCCTTCGGGATCGCAACCGCGCAGTTCCGCGAAAGCCCTGGTGGACGGCCGCTTCTGTGGTTCTTCGACACCGGCAGCTTTGATCCTGCCGGAGATCGCTTCCATGTTGTCGACGCTGAAGCCGAAATGATTGATGCCGTGCGCCACCTCGCCCTTGAGGCGCTGCGGCAGGACCGCCAAGGTCAGATGGCCATCGCTCAGGAAAACCGCCGCTCCCTCGGTTTCCGTCGCGACTGTCCTGTGCAGGACATCCATCTCGAAGACCGACTCGTAAAACGCAGCGACTTTTTCAACATCGCGAACGAACACTGCAAGATGACGTATCATCGGACGAGACATACAACCTCCCACGTTGACCGGTTTTAAAACGGCTATGGGGAGGAGCATAGCCGTTCTGGCCAGTTCTTCAATTGTTTCGCACAGATGTGCGCGAAGTGGGCGGCGACCTACGAGAACGCCCGCCTACTCCTCGAAGCGCTCCGCCCCGCCCGTCGGCTTTTTAGGCGCGATAGTCAGGTCAGGCGCCAGCGCCGGCGCGCCGGAATCGCGGAAGCGGTTGACGATCGGGTAGCGGCGGTCGCGGCCGAAGTTCTTCTTCGTCACCTTGACGCCGGGGGCCGACTGGCGGCGCTTGTATTCGGCGATATACAGCAGCCGCTCGACCTTCTTCACGGTCTCCAGGTCATGCCCCTTGGCGACGATGTCGGAGACACGCATTTCCTTTTCGACAAGGCATTCCAGCACGTCGTCGAGCACGTCATAGGGCGGCAGCGAATCCTGGTCCTTCTGGTTTTCGCGCAGTTCCGCCGTCGGCGGCTTGGTGATGATATTGTCGGGCATGACCGCACCGGCCGGGCCCAGCCCGCCCTCGGGCTTCCAGCGGTTGCGCAGGGTGCAGAGTCGGAAGACCTGCATCTTGTAGAGGTCCTTGATCGGATTGAAGCCGCCGTTCATATCGCCATAGATGGTGGCGTAGCCGACCGACATTTCCGATTTGTTGCCGGTGGTCACGAGCATGGGACCGAATTTGTTCGACACCGACATCAGCAGGGTGCCGCGCGCGCGCGACTGCAGATTCTCTTCGGTCGTATCGCGTTCCCTGCCGGCAAACAGCGGTTTCAATACCTGCTCGAGGCCTTCGACGGCCGGCGCAATCGACAGAATGTCATAGCGCACGCCCAGCGCCTGCGCGCAGCCCTGGGCATCGGCGAGCGACTCGTTCGACGTGTAGCGGAACGGCAGCATGATGCAGTGGACCCGCTCGGCGCCTAAGGCATCAACGGCAAGCGCCGCGCAGAGCGCTGAATCGATGCCGCCGGACAGGCCCATAACGACTCCGGGAAAGCGGTTCTTGTTGACGTAGTCGCGCAGGCCGACCATGCAGGCGATATAGTCCGCCTCGTCGCCCTCCGGCACAACCGCGCGCGGACCTCCGGCGCAGCGCCAGCCATCGTTGCCGCGCTGCCAGACGGAGACGGCGATATCTTCCTTGAAGGCCGGCATCTGAAACGCCAGCGAGCGATCGGCGTTCAGTGCGAACGAGCCGCCGTCGAATACCAGTTCGTCCTGGCCGCCGACCTGGTTGAGATAAATGAGCGGCAGGCCGCTTTCGGTCACCCGGGCGACGGCGATGCCGATGCGCTCCTCGTGCTTGCCGCGCCAATAGGGCGAGCCGTTGGGCGAGAGCAGTATTTCCGCGCCGGTTTCGGCAAGGCATTCGACGATCTCATCGGTCCAGATGTCTTCGCAGATCGGCAGGCCGAGGCGGACGCCGCGAAACACGATGGGGCCCGGCAGCGGACCCGGCTGGAAAACGCGCTTTTCGTCGAAGACGCCGTAGTTCGGCAGATCGACCTTGAAACGCACCGCCTCGATGCGGCCCCTGTCGAGCAGGGCGTAGGCATTGTGCAGATTGCCGTTCTCATTCCAGGGCAGACCGACAAGCGCGGCGGGGCCGCCATCGGCGGTCTCGCGCGCCAGTTCTTCCAAAGTGGCGCGGCAGGCCTCCTGGAACGCCGGCTTGAGGACCAGATCCTCGGGCGTGTAGCCGGCCAGAAACAATTCGGAAAACAGCACCAGATCGGCGCCGAGCTGCCTGGCTTGCGAGCGCGCGTTGCGGATGCGCTCGGCATTGCCGGCGATATCGCCGACGATGCAATCGATCTGCGCGAGCGCGATGGTGAGTTGGTCGACCGGACGATCTGCCGGAACATTGGATAGGGTCATGCTGAGCATTTAACGCGGCTGAATAGGGCGGGCAATGGCAGCCTTGGCGCCGAAACTGCTTGAAGAACAGGCGTCCTGGGCTAAATGGGGGTCACGCACACACAAAGAGATGGCCATGTCCGCGGTATCTTCCCCCGCCTCGCTCCAATCACCGCAGATGCAACCCGCAGTCGTCGCGACTGTCGCGCTCGTCTTTGCGGTGCTGCTGGCGCGAATCGGCGTCACCGCCGGCTGGCAGACGGCGGCTCTTTACGTGGTCGGCCTGCTGTTCGGACTGGTGCTGTACTACGCCTCGTTCGGATTTACCGCCGCCTTCCGGGTGATGATTTCGGACCGGCGCAGCGCCGGCATCCGGGCGCAGATGCTGATGCTGGCCATCGCCTGCACCCTGTTTTTCCCGGTTCTGGCGGCAGGCTCGGCCTTCGGCGTTCCGGTCGGTGGTTTCGTGTTTCCCATCGGCCTGCCCGTTCTCCTCGGCTCGTTCATGTTCGGCATCGGCATGCAATTGGGCGGCGGCTGCGGCTCGGGCACTTTGTTCACCACCGGCGGCGGCAACACCCGCATGCTGCTGACGCTGATTTTCTTCATCGCCGGCTCGATGGCGGGCTTCGCGCATCTGCCCTGGTGGGAAAGCATGCCCCACTTTGCCCCGGTCTCGATCGTCGATCGCCTCGGCTGGCCGGCCTCGCTGGCGCTCAGCCTGGCGATTTTCGGCGGCATCTGGCTGGCGGCTCGCCGGCTCGAGATCGGCCGGCACGGCCGGCTGGCGCCGATCACGGCCTGGCGCGACAGCGAGCGGCAGCGGCCGTTTCTGGCCCGCCATTGGCCGCTCGTGGCGGGCGCCATCGGCCTCGCAGTGCTGAATTTCGCAACCCTTTGCCTGGCTGGCCGGCCGTGGGGCATCACGGCGGCCTTTCCGCTCTGGGGCGCCAGCGCCCTGCAGGGGCTCGGCGTCGGTGTCGCCGACTGGCCGTCCTGGGCCGACCCCGGCAATCGGGCCTGGCTCGCCGGCGGCGTATTGGCAGACATCACCTCGGTCATGGATATCGGCCTCATGCTAGGTGCTGCCCTGGCAGCCGGCCTCTCCGGCCATTTCCGGCCCGGCTGGCGGGTGCCGCTCAGGCACATCGCAGCCAGCGTCATCGGCGGCCTGCTGATGGGTTATGGCGCGCGCCTCGCCTACGGCTGCAATATCGGCGCCTATTTCAGCGGTATCGCTTCGGGAAGCCTGCACGGCTGGGTCTGGATCGTCTTGGCGCTGGCCGGCAACTGGTGCGGCACCTGGCTGCGGCCCCTGTTTCATATGGAAGTCGAACGCACAGCGCCTTCTTCCTGCTGAACTTTCGATCGATTCCAGACACAACTGTTGCTGAAGCGCAACGCCCGTCTTTTGCTTGCCTCATCAAGTAGATGTGAGGGAAAATCCGGTTGCATTTGCAGTTATGGTTGATGAGAATGCGGCACGATTGGGGCGACTCAATTGGACCCGTCAATTGATAACCACGCCGCATTGATCGAGGAATTTCCCTGATGAGACGTTCATTAACCGCCGCAGCGGCAGCCGTTGCCGGACTTATGCTTCTTGCTCCCGGTGTCCGCGCCCAGGAGACGTCCGCGTCCTTTTTCTCGGCCATGTTCCAGAATGCCCCGGCCGGCCGGCCGCAGGCCAGCGCCATTCCGCGCGAGGTCGTCTCGTTCAGCAGTAAATACGCGCCCGGCACGATCCTGATTTCGACATCCGAGCGGCGCCTTTATTTTGTCATGCCCGATGGACAGGCCATCCGCTACGGCGTCGGCGTCGGCCGCCCCGGTTTCGAGTGGTCCGGCACCAAGATCGTTTCCCAGAAGCGCGAATGGCCGGATTGGACGCCGCCGGCGCAAATGCTGAAGCGCCGTCCTGATCTGCCGCGTCACATGAAGGGCGGCCTCGACAATCCGCTCGGCGCCCGCGCCATGTACCTCGGCTCCTCGCTGTACCGCATCCACGGTTCCAACGAGCCCAATACAATCGGCCAGGCCGTTTCGTCCGGCTGTATCCGCATGACCAACGAAGACGTGACCGACTTGTTCGAGCGCGTCCGGGTCGGCACCCGCGTGGTCGTTATCCGCTAAGGCATTTGGTTCAAACAGCTTTTGGAAAAGCCGGGGAAACCCGGCTTTTTCATTTTATGATCACACAGACGCGATCCGCCCTGTTGTTCGTCCCCTGCCGGCTATATATGGTGGGCTATATCGCCAGAGCGTTTTCGAGCGACATGGATTGATGAATATCGCGACGAGCAACAAAGATATCGCGAAGGCCTCCTCCGCCCTGATCGATCCGTTCGGGCGGGCGGTGACCTATATCCGTGTTTCGGTGACGGACCGTTGCGATTTCCGCTGCGTCTACTGCATGTCCGAAGACATGCATTTTCTGCCCAAGAGCGATCTGCTGACCTTGGAGGAGCTCGACCGGCTCTGCGCCGCCTTCGTCGCCAAGGGCACCCGCAAGATCCGCGTGACCGGCGGCGAACCGCTGGTCCGGCGCGGGATCATGACCCTGTTCCGTTCGCTGTCGCGCCATCTCGGTTCCGGCGCGCTCGACGAATTGACCGTCACCACCAACGGATCGCAACTGGCGCGCTTCGCCGGCGAACTGGCCGATTGCGGCATACGGCGCATCAATGTCTCGCTCGATACGCTGGATCCGGACAAATTCCGCAAGATCACCCGCTGGGGCGACCTGTCGAAAGTCCTGGCCGGCATCGACGCTGCCCAGGCCGCCGGGCTCGACGTGAAGCTCAACGCGGTGGCACTTGCCGGCGTCAACGAAGACGAATTCGTTCCGATGATCGAATGGGCGCACGGCCGTGGCATCGATCTGACCTTCATCGAGGTCATGCCGCTCGGCGAAATCGAAGGCCAGCGGGCCGATCAATATCTGCCCCTGAACAAGGTCCGCGCCGGCCTGATGGACCGGTTCACCCTGCAGGACAGCGATTACCGTACCGGCGGCCCGGCGCGCTACGTGACCTTGAAAGAGACCGGCGGCCGGCTCGGTTTCATCACGCCGCTGACCCATAATTTCTGCGAGAGCTGCAACCGCGTGCGCATCACCTGCACCGGCACGCTCTATATGTGCCTCGGCCAGGAAGACGCCGCCGATCTGCGCGGCCCGTTGCGTGCGTCGGAGACGGATGGCCCGCTCAACGACGCCATCGAACGGGCGATCTTGCGCAAGCCGAAGGGCCATGACTTCATCATCGACCGCACGACGCGCCTGCCCGCGGTCGGCCGGCACATGAGCGTCACCGGGGGCTAGGCCCGTCGCCGCACCGCGCTGTCGGTTCGCGATGCTTTTCTGCGACAAAAGGTGAAGACCAGGCCATTCCGTTCGATTGGCGTGGCGCACACCCCGGTGCTATCAAGCGGCTGCAGAGTTGCCCGCACAACCGGCAGCGGAGCGATTCTCCGCGACATTGGGGACGTCTATGGAAGGATTGCTGCGATTCAGCAGTTGGGTCGATGCCCTCAACGAACGCATCGGCTGGATATGCGATTACCTGATCCTGATCGTCTGCTTCGTCTCCGCCGGCAATGCGATGATGCGCTATCTTTTCAGCTACAGCTCGAACGCGTTCCTTGAAATCCAGTGGTACATGTTCGGCGCGGTCGTGCTGCTGGGGGCGTCCTACACGCTCAAGCGCAACGAACATGTGCGGGTCGATGTCATCTATTCGAACCTGAGCGAGCGCCGCCGCCTGATCGTCGACGCCGTCGGCTTCCTCTGCTTCATGCTGCCGGTGACGATCTTCATCATCTATCTCAGCGTTCCGGTGTTCCTGCGGTCCTTCGCCAGCGGGGAAGTCTCGATGAACGCCGGTGGGCTCATCCTCTGGCCGGCCAAACTGCTGGTGCCGCTGGGCTTCAGTCTGCTCACCCTGCAGGGCATATCGGAACTGATCAAACGCTTCGCGGCGCTCGAAGGCGTCATTGAAATTGAAACCAAATACGAAAAGCCGCTGCAATAATCGGCTCTGTGATGTCCGACCCGGGGAATATCTGATCCATGTTTTCACACGGCATAATGCCGCCGCTGATGTTCGCCGGCATGATCTGCTTCATGCTGATCGGGTTTCCGGTCGCCTTCTCGCTCGGCGCGGTCGGCATGTTCTTCGGCCTGCTGGGCATCGCGACCGGCCATTTCGATGCCAGCTTCCTGCAGGCGCTGCCGTTCCGCATTCACGGCATCATCAGCAACGAATTGCTGCTGGCGATTCCATTTTTCACCTTCATGGGCGCATTGCTTGAGCGCTGTGGTCTTGCCGAAGATCTGCTCGAGGGAACCGGCCAGCTTTTCGGGCCGCTGCCCGGCGGTCTTGCCGTCGCGGTCATCCTGGTCGGCGCCATCCTCGGGGCGATCACCGGCACGGTCGCCGCTTCCGTCATCGCCATGGGCGTGATCTCGCTGCCGGTGATGATGCGGTACGGCTACGATATGAAGGTGACGACGGGCGTCATCGCCGCATCGGGCACGATCACGCAATTGATCCCGCCCTCGCTGGTGCTGGTCGTGCTCGCCGACCAGCTCGGCAAATCCGTCGGCGACATGTATCTGGGCGCCATTGGCCCGTCGATTCTGCAGATCGCCATCTTCCTGCTCTACATTCTGGCGCTGGCGATCCTGCGGCCCAATTCGATGCCGCCGATCCCGGTCGAGGCGCGCGAGCCGATGGGCTGGCGTCTCATCAACCGTGTGCTGTGGGGGATGATCCCTTCGATCGTGCTGATCTTCCTGGTACTCGGCACGATCTTCTACGGACTGGCCACGCCGACGGAAGCCGGCGCCATGGGCGCCGTCGGCGCGATGGCGCTGGCGGCCCTGCACCGGCGGTTGACATGGCCACTGGTGCGCCAGGCCATGGCGTCGACTATGACGTTGACATCGATGGTAGTGTTCATCCTGATCGGCTCGACCGTGTTCAGCCTGGTGTTCCAGGGCATGGACGGCGGCCGCTGGATCGAGAGCATGATGGCTGGCCTGCCCGGCGGTCAGATCGGCTTCCTGGTCTTCGTCAACATCTTCATCTTCTTCCTGGCGTTCTTTCTCGATTTCTTCGAGATCGCCTTCATCGTCATCCCGCTGCTGGCGCCGGTCGCCGCCAAGCTCGGCATCGATCTCATCTGGTTCGGCGTGCTGCTCTGCGTGAACATGCAGACGTCGTTCATGCATCCTCCGTTCGGCTTCGCACTGTTCTATCTGCGCGGCATCGCGCCGCCATCAGTCAAGAGTTCCGAGATCTACTGGGGCGCGATCCCCTGGGTGCTGATGCAGATCATCCTCGTGGTGATCGTCATCGCCTGGCCCGAGTCTGTCACCTACTGGCTCGACAAGGGTCCCAAGGTCGATCCGAACTCGATCAAGATCGAGATCCCGATCAACGACACGCTGGCGCCGCTGAAGTTTTAAGCGACGCTCATATCAAAAGGCCCCGGATGCGATCCGGGGCCTTTCGTTTGCGATCGAAAACCTTCAGCCTCGCGCGCGGGCGCGGATCATGAAGTTGTCGTAGTTGTATTCGGCGACCTGCCACCAGAGATACTGGTCGTTGCGGAACGCCATATAGGCGTCGTGCATCTTCTTGAACTTCTCGTTCTTGGCCGATGTTTCCGTATAGACCTCGTTGGCGGCCTTATAGCAGGCCTCCATCGTGTCCTGCGTGAACGGCTTCAACTGCGCACCGGCAGCAACCAGGCGCTTCAGCGCGGCGGGATTGACCGCGTCATACTTCGCCTGCATGTCCTTGTTGGCCATGGCGGCTGCCGTACGCACGACCGACTGATAAGTCTTCGGCAGTTCTGCCAATTTCTGCTGATTGAAGAGGAAGTGCAGCGCCGCGCTCCCCTCCCACCAGCCGGGGAAATAATAGTACGGCGCGACCTTGTTGAAGCCGAGTTTTTCGTCGTCGTAAGGGCCGACCCATTCGGCCGCATCGATGGTACCTTTCTCAAGCGCCGGATAGATATCGCCGGCTGCAATCAGTTGCGGCACGACACCGAGCTTGGTGAGCACCGCGCCGGCAAAGCCGCCGACGCGCATCTTCAGGCCGTCCAGGTCCTTCGGGCTCTTGATCTCCTTGCGGAACCAGCCGCCCATCTGCGTGCCGGTGTTGCCGCCGGGAAAGGCAACGGCGTTATAGTCCTTGAGGAATTCGTTGATCAGGTCATTGCCGCCGCCATGGTAGAACCAGGCGTCCTGCTGGCGTGCGTTCATGCCGAACGGCACGGTCGTGCCGAATGCGAAGGTCGGGTCCTTGCCCCAGAAATAGTACAGCGCGGTGTGGCAGCACTCGACGGTGTTGTTCTGGACCGCGTCGAGTGCCTGCAGCGCAGGAACAACCTCGCCGGCCGCGAAGCACTGAATCTGGAATTTGTTGTCCGTCGCCTCAGCCACCGCCTTGGCGAAGGTTTCGGCAGTGCCGTACAGCGTATCCAGCGACTTGGGGAAGCTCGACGTCAAGCGCCATTTGATCTCGGGCGCGCTCTGAGCAATGGCAGGTGCGGCGATCGCGACACCGGCTGCGCCAATGCCGGCGGTCTTGATGAATTGACGACGCTTCATGCTCATAGACGAATGCTCCCTGCGCAGGTGCCGTTTCAATAGTCGCAAACGGTGGGATTTGGATTACCGAGTGAATGCGACCGAAGATAGTCAAATTTGCCCGGTTTGACCAATGCTTGTCCAAAAATACGGCTTGCTCTATCCGACAGGCTGGGCAGATTGCGCAGAGTCGGAAGGCATTAGACTTTAGAACAAGGAGCGGACGCATGCAGGTGGCATTCCTCGGTCTTGGCGTCATGGGCTATCCCATGGCCGGTCATCTCAAGGCCAAAGGCGGTCATGACGTCACGGTCTACAACCGTACCGGCGCGAAGGCGCAGAAATGGGCCGGCGAGCATGGCGGCAAGGCGGCGGCGACGCCGGCCGAGGCGGCGAAGGGACAGGATATCGTCTTCGCCTGCGTCGGCAATGACGACGACTTGCGCTCGGTGACGCTTGGACCGCAAGGCGCGTTCGCCGGCATGAAGAAAGGCGCGCTGTTCGTCGATCACACCACGGCTTCGGCGGATGTCGCGCGCGAGCTGCATGGCAAGGCCAAGGAACTCGGCGTCGATTTTATCGACGCACCGGTGTCCGGCGGCCAGGCCGGCGCCGAAAACGGCGTGCTGACCGTGATGTGCGGCGGCGAGGCTGCCGCCTATGCCCGCGCCGAACCGGCGATCGCGGCCTTCGCCCGCTCGTGCCGGCTGATGGGCGGGCCGGGCGCCGGGCAGTTGACGAAAATGGTCAATCAGATCTGCATCGCCGGCCTTGTGCAGGGACTGGCGGAAGGCATCGCCTTCGCCCAGAAGGCCGGGCTTGACGCCGCGGCCGTCATCGACGTGATCTCGAAAGGCGCGGCGCAATCCTGGCAGATGGAGAACCGCTACAAGACGATGATCGAAGGCAAGTTCGATTTCGGCTTCGCCGTCGACTGGATGCGCAAGGACCTGTCGATCTGCCTCGCCGAGGCCCGCAACAACGGCGCGCATCTCCCCGTCGCCGCCCTCGTCGACCAGTTCTATTCCGATGTGCAGGCCATGGGCGGCAACCGCTGGGACACGTCGAGCCTGCTGGCGCGCCTCAACAAGCCCTGATGCCTCCACGAACCACAGTTATCGAGGAACGGTCCGGATATGGACCGTTCCTTTCGCATTTTCAGGGCGGCGAATCTCAGCGGCAGATCTTGCCGATGGGGCAGGCCCGCTGCAATTGCTGCTGCTGACGCTGCTGCAGTTGCATTTGCTGCTGGCGCTGCTGCAACTGCTGGCGCTGCATCATCTGCTGTTGCTGCTGGACGCGCTGCTGCATCTGCAGCTGTTGCTGCTGTTGTTGCTGCTGCTGGCGCTGCATCTGCAGTTGCATCTGCTGCTGGCGTTGCTGCAGCAACTGCTGCTGGCGCGATTGCTCCTGTTGCTGCTGCTGGCGCTTCTGCAACTGCTCCTGCTGGCGCTGCTGTTGCTGCATGATGCGCTGCTGCGACTGTTCCTGCAGTTTCTGACGCTGCTGCAGTTGCAATTGCTCGCGCTGGCGTTGTTCCAGCAGGCGCTGTTGGGTCTGGTTCTGCTGCAACTGATTTCGTTGCAATTGGAGCTGGTCGCGTTGCTGTTGCGCCTTGAGGCGTTCCTGCGTCTGCTCCTGCCGCTGCTGTTTTTGCTGCAACTGCTGTTGCTGCTTCAATTGCAATTGCTGTTGCTGCATCTGCAATTGCTGCTGGCGCTGCTGCTGCAGCAGTTGTTGCTGTTGCTGCCCGACATTCGGCAGGCCGCTGCCTGCAGGCCGTCCCGGCTGAACGCCCTGCAGCGGCTGCACCTGAGGCAGACCCTGCCCCGGCGTGGTGCGCCCGCCCGGCAATTGGTTCTGCTGACCAAGTCCTTGCGGTCGGCCGAGTCCTTGCGGTTGACCGAACCCTTGCGGTTGACCGGTGCCTTGAGGTCGGCCCAGCCCCTGAGGCTGGCCCGGTTGGACTTGCGGCAGCGTCTGACCGCCCGGAAGCACACCGGTTCTCGGCGGTTGCAGCGGTTGTCCGGGCAGTTGAGAATTGCCGGGAAGCTGCGGGCCGCCCGGACGGCCGGTTTGCGGGGGCTGGCCCGGTAGCCTCGTTCCTGGCTGGGTCAGAAGCTGCTGGGAGCCGCCTTTGACCACGACGGGCGCGGTGCGGACCGGCGCGCCGGTTCCCGGTTGCAGCCGGATCGGCTGGGCTCCGAGCACACCTGCGGGCGCGGCGACCGGCGGAAGGAACGGCGGACGGCCGCCCGGCCCTCCTCCTGGGCCGCCCGGACGCGGTCCCGCACCCGGCGGCAGGCCCTGCGGCGGATTGCGATTGCCCGAACGGTTGATGATGCGGCCTGCAACAATGCCGGCGGCGAGCGCAGCCGGGATCGCAACATATGGCACGATGGACGCGCCCGGCGGCGGCCGGCGGTCTTCGTAGATCAGCGGCGCCGGCGGGGCGACAACATAGGCCGGCGGGCGCACCCAGGCCGGAGCCACGACGATTTCCGGCTCGGCGAGGTAATAGTCTTCGTCATCCGAAAACACGGGCGGCGGCGGCGGCCGCCACCAGCGCGGCGGCGGCGCATAGAAAACCTGGGCCGGGAGCGGCGGCACGCCCGGGTCGTAGAACAGCGGCTGCGGCTGCTCGAAATAGATGACCTCATCGGGCTCCGGCGGGCCGAAATCATAGTCGATGGCGGCGAAGCTTGGTGGCGGCTCCAGCGCGGCCGACAGGCGCGACAGCCGGCGGCGTGCATCGGCCGCGTGCGGGCCTTTCGAATAGCGTTGCAGATAGGACCAATAGGCGTTGGGCGTATTGACCAGCAGGGTCCGTCGCCATGTCAACGCCTCGCGCCGGGCGGCCAGCATGCCGCGCACGTTGCGCGCGTAGGGGCTGCTGGGATAGGCCCGCAGAAAACTTTCGTAACCGGCAAGGGTGTCGCGCTCCAGCGCCGCGGCGTAGGCCTGTTCGACCGGCAGTTCGCCCAGCGGCCGGACGCGCCGTTGCGCCATCTGCTCGGGCGTCACATCCGGCGGCGGCGCGTCGGGACCGCGCTCCAGCAAGACCAGCGGCGGGGCGATCTTCGAGGAATGCCACGGAACCTGGGCGCCATTGGTCAATTCAGCCACCCTGCCGCGCACGCGGGTCATGATCTCGTTCACGTCGAGACCGGGCTGGCGGATCATTTCGGCAATCGCCTGGGCATAGGGACCGTAAGGCGGCTTGGCGGCAGGTGCGACCTCGCCCGGACCGGCATTAAAACCGATCAGCGAACCGGGGTCCGGATCGACGAGGGCGAGGCCCGGCGCGAGTGGCTGCCCTTCCTTTGCAAACGGTCCGGCATGGGCGAGATCAAGGAGGATGATCTTGCCGCGATTCTGCAGGCCCTGCAGCGGCCGCAGCAGATCGGAAATGCGGACGGCATTCAACGCCAGATCGCTCTCGCGCGCGACGCGCGCGCCCGGCGGCACCAGATAGTTTTCACCCTCCGATTGCAGACCGTAGCCCGACAGATAGACAGCAGCGACCGCACCCGGACCTGCCGCGGCGATCTTTTCGAGAAACTCACGATAGGAAGCGCGGAAGGTTTCGCCGTCGAGATTGCGGGCACCGGTCACATCGAAGCCGGCAGCCTTGAAGGCATCGGCCACGAGCGCTGCATCGTTCGCCGATGTCGCCAGCGGCGCTTCCGTATAATTGTCATTGCCGATGACGAAAGCAAAGCGCGCTTCGGCAGCCTGCGATGGGGGAAGCTGAGCGGGAGCCTGGGCGGGTGCAGGCGCTGCAAACCCTGCAGCAAAACCGAACGCCAATAACAGAGCCCACAAATTGCGCATTCAGCTTCCTCCAGCAAATCGGTCCCACGTCGCGCCGGCCATACCACACTGTTTCAGATGACCAGCCGATGAACGGCAATTTCAACGTGTCACGAAAACGGTCGTTTCAGCCAATCCACTGCAGAAATAACGCGCCAGATCAGGCGCGAAGTCAAGGGTTTGTTCCCTGTTTGTTCGGATCCGCCCTTTCGATTGTCAGCTTCAGATCAGCCGCGCGATTTCGGCGCGCAACACCGGGAGCACCTCTTCCTCGAACCAGGGATTGCGCTTCAGCCAGCCGCTGTTGCGCCAGGATGGATGCGGCAGGGCGATGACCTTCGGCGTCACGGCGAAACCCTCACGCCAATTCTGCACGAGTTCGGTCATGCCCCCGGACGGCGACGGCGGCAGGCCCAGACGCGCCCGGTGCCAGGTCTGGGCGTAGATGCCGATGGTGAGAATCGTCTCGATCTGCGGCATCGCCGCCATCAGCGCCGCATGCCAGTGCCTCCCGCATTCCCGGCGTGGCGGGAGATCGCCCTTCTTGGCATCGTGGCCGGGAAAGCAGAAGCCCATCGGCACGATGGCGATGCGCCGCTCGTCGTAAAACGTCGTCTTGTCGACGTTCATCCAGGCCCGCAACCGGTCTCCGGAGGCATCGGTGAACGGCAGGCCGGAGGCGTGCACGCGGACGCCCGGCGCCTGGCTGGCGACGAGCAGCCGCGCTGTCGATGAGGCACGCAGCACCGGCCGCGGCTCATGCGGGAGCGGACGGCCTTCGGGTTGATCGTGGCAGATCCGGCAGGCGCGGACCCTGGCCACCAGACGGTCGAGCGTCCGCGCGGCAGAAGGACCGGCATCAGCAGGCAGGCTCGTGTCAGACGTGGAGGATATTGCCATCTTCAGCGATCTGGAGCCCGGCCGCCGCTATCTCATCGCGCCGCGCCAGCGCCGTCGCGCCCATGTGGGTCACCATGATGCGGCGGGCATTGAGTTTCGGAAGATTGGCCTTCAGCGTCGGCCAGTCGATATGGTTGGGGATCGGCTTGTCGCCGGAATAGCATTCGACGATGAAGAGGTCGGCGCGGTCGGAAATCCGCACGAGGTTTTCGACCCAGGCAGTATCACCGGAATAGGCGAAGACTTTCGTGCCATTGTCGACGCGCAGTGCCGTGGCTATGGCTCCGGATGGATGTTTCACTTCCAGCGCCGACACCTGAAAGCCGGGTATTTCTTTGGCTTCGCCCGGTCCCATTTCGACGATCGTGAGCGGATACGACCAGCGATTGGCCCACATGCCTGGAAACAGCGCCTCGGATGCCATTTCGAGGCGGGCGCGCAGACCTTTCGGCCCCAGGATCGTCAATGGCTTGGTGCGGGCGGAAACGAACTGGCATTCGAGCAGCAGAAACGGCAGGCCGCCGAAATGATCGCCATGGAGATGGCTGATCGCCACGGCGTCGATATCCACCGTCGCGAGACCGAGCCGGTTCCAGGCGACGAGCGCAGAGGCGCCGAAATCGACCACCAGCGTATGGCCGCCACTGTCGAGCCTGAAACACGTATTTGAACGGCCGCCGCTTCCGAAGGCATCCCCGCTGCCGACGACCGTCAATTGCATCTGTTTCCCTTTGGCGACCGGCGCGCCCTCGGGCCTGACGCCATGTTCATGTGCCGTGCGAATATCTTTCAACTGGTCCGATGAAAACATAAATTTTCCAGTTCCTGGATTTCCGGTTCCTGAATTTGCAGTGCTGTGGACGGCGGCGGGAATCCTTCCGGAAAAGAAGCCATTTCGCCTAAAATTAAAACGCCGCACTGTGCCGAAACGCACATTTTTCTCAAAAAATTGTGCGTCGGCGTGCATTTTCAAGTGAAGCCAATATCGGCCCGCATGTAGAAAATGTCTTTTTATCAGATGCCTAAAGGCACCGTTCCGGTCCGATTGCAAATCGAAGCGGCTGGCCGAGATGCGATAATCTGTCCTTGCGGCCATCGCTAGGCCGAAATGAGGCAACCAATTCAATTTGCAAAATCAGGCGAACGTTAAGTTTTTTGATTGAAAATGCCCGAACCGCGAAATGCGGGCGTTCCAGTCAGATGCGTTGAGTTCATGCGTCAGGTCACCGCCGAAATGATCGAACGAGGCCGTGGCCTCGATCCGAGAACTGCTCAGCAGCGGCGCGAAATCGCGTCGAAAATCCGCGAGACCCGAGAACGCATCACCTCCTCGGGTTCCGGCCACCGGGCCTTCGACCTCGAACTCATGCGCCAGTTCGCGCAGTCGCGGAAGGCCGCCATTCCGGCGATGATGGGGCTCGCCATCGTCATCGCGGTCGTCGCCAATATCTGGGTGCCGCCGATTCGCATCCTCGGCTGGATCACCTTCGTCGCCAGCGCCTCTGCCTTGAGCTACGGCATGGCGATGAAGTTTCTGGCCGATGGCGAGCCGGAGACGCGGCTGCATGGCTGGCAGCGCCGCTTCGTCATTGTCGAGACATTGCAGGGTTTCGCCTGGGCCGCGATCGTCGTCATCCTGATGCCGGTGGCTGACGAGAGCGCACGCATGTTCGTGCTGTTCGTGCTGCTGCTGGTGGCGGCGATGAGCGCGATGCTGTCCGCGCCGTTGCTGATGGCGGTTTATTGCGGCCTTCTGCCGGTGACGATCGCCATCATCGTCTTCATGCAGACGACAATCGGCGTGGGCGCCCTGCCACTGACCATCATGGCAGCAGCGACGCCCGTCTATTTCGCCATCCTGGCCAAGCGGCTCTACACCTCCAATCTCAAATCGCTGTCGCTGGCGATGGAGAAAGATGATCTCATCGCCGAACTGGAAACGGCGAAGCTGAATTCCGACGAAGCGCGGCGGCGCGCCGAAGAGGCCAATCTCGCCAAGTCGCGCTTTCTCGCCACCATGAGCCACGAGTTGCGGACGCCGCTCAACGCCATCCTCGGCTTTTCCGAGGTGATGAAGGGCGAACTGTTCGGCAGCCACAGCGTCCAGGCCTATCGTGAATATTCCAACGACATCCATTCCAGCGGCGAACACCTGCTGAAACTGATCAACGAGATTCTCGATCTCTCCAGAGTCGAGGCCGGCCGCGTCGAACTGCGCGAGGAATCGATCGCCATCGCCCATATCGTCGAGGATTGCCAGCATCTGCTGAGCCTGCGCGCCAAGAAGCGCGAGATCACCGTCATCAATACGATCGAACCCAATCTGCCGCGCATCTGGGCCGACGAGCGCGCCATCCGCCAGGTGACCCTCAACCTGCTGACCAACGCCATCAAATTCACGCCGCAAGGCGGGCAGGTTACCATCAAGGTCGGCTGGACGGCGGCGGGCGGCCAGTACATTTCAATCCGCGACACCGGCCCCGGCATTCCAGCCGACGAAATCCCCGTCGTGCTGTCATCATTCGGGCGCGGCTCGATGGCGCAGAAGAACGCCGAGGAAGGCACCGGCCTCGGCCTGCCCATCGTCAAAGGGCTGGTGGAACTGCACGGCGGCACCTTCATGCTCAAGTCGGAAGTGCGTGTCGGCACGGAAGTGATCGTCATCTTCCCGCCAGAGCGCATCATGGACGCGCTGCCGCATCTCAGCGTCGCCAGCGACGATACAAAGCCCGCCCCACGCAAATTTGTCCGGCGACCGGCGGCGTGACTTCGTGGCGCGCTTGCGCCGCCACATTCGCCGGATACAGTCGGCGTCCGCGATCGGAGCCGTTTTGGTGGACGAGCGGAAACCTGGTGCCTCATGTCCCCCATCGCTGCTTCCCGCGTCGCCCTGCTGGCCGCTGCCCTCTCGTTCTTCCCCGCCAGCCTCGCCAGCGTTTCGGCCCAGACGGCCGGGACGCCTGAAGGCGCAAGACAGAGCCAGAGCCAGGGCCGCCCGGCCGGTCCGGGCGGACGCCCGGCGGAGACGGCGGAACGGCCCCCGGAACTGAAGCCCCTGCCCGCCGACCGCACCACCACCCATAAATTGCAGATCGGCGGCAAGACCCTCGAATTCACCGCGACAGCCGGGACCATCCGCCTGTCGGATGCACAGAGCGGGCGCGGTATCGCCGATATCGCCTTCATCGCCTACCAGCTTCCGCAAGCCGACAAGAAGACGAGGCCGGTGACCTTCGCCTTCAACGGCGGGCCAGGCTATGCGTCGGGCTGGCTCAATCTCGGCGCGCTTGGACCGTGGCGGTTGCGCATGGACCCCGAGGCCGCCTTCCCCAGCGCCGATCCCGTGCCGGTGGACAATGCCGAGAGCTGGCTCGAATTCACCGATCTCGTGTTTCTCGATCCGGCCGGCACCGGCTACAGCCGCGTACTGGGCGGCGACGACGTGCGCAAACGGCTGTGGAGCGTCGACGGCGACATCAATTCGCTGGCGACCACGATCCGGCGCTGGGTCGAGGCCAACGACCGCGTGCAGTCACCGAAATATCTGGCCGGCGAAAGCTACGGCGGCTTTCGCGCGCCGAAGATCGCCCATGAGCTGACCACCGACCAGGGCGTCAGCGTGAACGGCCTGGTGCTGATCTCGCCGGTGCTCGACTTCCGCCGCTTCAATGCGCGCTCGAACGTTCTCACCTATGTGGCCGGCCTGCCGTCGATGGCGGCGACCGCACGGGAGGCCAAAGGCCCGGTCGACCGCGCCAGGCTGCGCGATGTGGAAGACTATGCCCGCGGCGAATTCCTCACCGATCTCATGCGCGGGGTAAAAGACGCAGGCGCGCAGGCACGGCTGACGCAGCGCGTCACCGAGCTCACCGGCCTCGACCCGGCCTTCGTGACGCGGCGCCAGGGGCGCATCACCGCGTCCATGTTCGCGTCCGAACTCGGTCGCAACGAGGGCAAGGTTGCCAGCGCCTATGACGGCAGCGTGCTGGGTCTCGATCCGTTTCCCGGCTCGGCGCGCTCCGACGCCGACGACCAGATGCGGCTCGGCCTGCACGCGCCGATCACCCAGGCCATGGTCGACCTCTACCGCAACCGCCTCGGCTGGGTGGTCGAGAACGGCCGCTATCAGTTCATGAGCGAGCAGGCGGGGCGGCAATGGGACTGGGGCAATCGGCAGCAGGAAGCGGTGGGCGACCTGTCGCGCACCCTGGCGCTCGACCCGCACCTGCGCGTGCTGATCGCCCACGGGCTCACCGACCTGGTGACGCCCTATTTCGAGACCCAGATGGTGCTCGACCAGATGCCGGAGATCGGCGCGCCGGAACGGCTGCGCTTCGAGGTCCTTACCGGCGGCCATATGTTCTATGCCCGCGACGACTCGCGGAAACGCTTCCGTGACGATGTTCGCAGTATGATGGTCGCGCCGTGACGTTGCGCACGGCGGGGCTGGCGCAGGGCCTACTCTTGGGGCATCATAAGCCATAGAAAAGCTTGCTGATTCCCGCAGTCACGTCTCGAGGTAAGCATGCAACGTCGCGAATTCATGATCGGCGCCGCCTCCATGGCAGGCGCCGCTGCCGTCTCCCCGGCCGTTTCGTCCGCCTTTGCTGCGATGCCCACGCCCTATGACAAGGAGGCGATGCCGCCGCTGACCAATCGCGACGCCTATATCGCCTGGATGGTGAAGAACCGCGGCGAGGATCCGAAGTTTCTCGGCGAGCGCTGGAGCCGCTACGGGGCTTTGATGGCCAACAAGGATTTGTGGGACAAGCGCAACCAGCGCGCCTTTCTGCTGGCGCCGCGCGAGGATTTCGTGCTCGCCAAGAATCTCGGCCGCGCCTACGACCATGCCTTCCTCGATATCGACTATGGCGTGACGATTTCCGGCCCCCACCTCGTCGCCCGCATGACCAGCACGATCGACGTGAAGGACGGCGAAAAGGTGCTCGAGATCGGCACCGGCTCCGGCTACCAGTCGTCCTATCTCGCCTATCTCACCGACAAGGTGTGGACGATCGAGATCATCAAGCCTTTGGCCGAGCGGACGCGAGCCACCTACGACGACCTGATCGGCAAGGGCTATAGCGAGTTCAAGGGCATCACCAGCAAGAATTCCGACGGCTATTACGGCTGGGAGGACGCCGGCCCGTTCGACAAGATCATCGTCACCTGCGGCATCGACCACATTCCGCCGCCGCTGCTGCAGCAGTTGAAGTCCGGCGGCGTCATGGTCATCCCCGTCGGTCCGCCGGGCGCCCAGCGCGTGCTGAAGGTCGCCAAGGAGAAGGCTGCCGACGGCACGATCAACGTCACCCGCTCCGATATCTACGGCGGCAAGATCGTGCCCTTCGTGCCGTTCACCAAGCTGGAAGGCGAGGCGATCAAGGGAACGCACAACCAGTGAACGCCCCCGCAGCGGGCGGGGCCGACCTGACCGAACGCCCGAGCATCGCGCTCTATGTTTCCATCGGGCTGGTGGCCGGCGCGGTGATCGCCTTGCAGATCGCCATCATGCGCGTCTTCTCGGTGGGAAGCTGGGCGCATTTCGGCTCGCTCGTGGTGAGTCTCGCCATGCTCGGCTTCGGCCTCACCAGCGCGGTGATGTGCGTGTCCAAGAGCTGGTTCGAGCGTCACTGGCGCGGACTGGCGACGACCGCGCTGATGCTGTTTGGTCCGCTCGCCGTGGGCTCCAACCTGCTGGCACAGCAATATCCGTTCAACGCCATCTTCATCGTCTCCGATCCGGTGCAGAAATGGCGGCTGGCGCTGAACTTCGTGCTTTACCTGTTGCCGTTCCTGGCCGGCGCGCTGTTTCTCGGCGTGGTCTTCCTGAAGGCGCAGCGCAGTTTCAACCGCGTCTACTTTGCCGATCTCGCGGGCTCCGGCGCCTGCGGTCTCGTTACGCTCGGCAGCATGTATCTGCTGCGCCCCGACGACATGATCGTGGCACCGCTGGTGCTGTGGCTCTGCGGGTCGGTGCTCTGGTTTGCCGCCCAGCACAGCATGCGCAACATCATGCTTGTGTGCATCGTTGCGGCGGCGGCGCTCGGCGCGCATCTGGGACTTCCCGCCCTGACCGGCATTCCGAAGCTGGCGGTGTCCGATTACAAGGGCGTCGCCTATGCGCGCAAATTTCCCGATGCGAAGAAGGTGTTCGAGAGCCGCTCGCCGTTCGGTTTCATCGAAGTCTATGCGAGCTCCTATCTGCATTTCGCGCCCGGCCTGTCGGACAATGCGGCATTCAACCTGCCGCAAATGCCGGCCAATGCCTATCTCGGCCTTTACATCGACGGCGAAGGCCCAAGCGGCATCATCCGCGACCTGCCGAAGGACCAGGTCGCCTACTTCCGCTATCTGCCGATGTTCTATCCCTATGTGCTGAAGCAGAATCCGGACACGTTCATCGCCCAGTTCGGCGGCGGCATCTCGACCTCGCTGGCGATTGCCTCGGGCTCGAAGACCGTGACGGTGGCGGAGGGCAATCGCGCGCTGCTCGATGCCTTCCGCACCGACAAGACGCTGATGGATTTCACCGGCGACATCCTGCGCAAGCCGAATGTCTCCGTCGTCGATTATGACGGCCGCCTCTACGTGGCCGGCGTGCGCGACCGCTTCGACATCATCGATCTCAGCCTGGCGGATTCGGCCGGCCTTTCGAATCCCGGCGGCTTCGCCATCGTCGAGAAATATGCCTATACGCGCGAGGCGATGGTCCACTACATGCAGGCGCTCAAGCGCGACGGCATTCTCGCCGTCACCTTGTGGAACAAGGAAGAACCGCCAAAGTCCATCCTCAAACTTTATGCGACCATGGCGGCCGCCGCGCGGCGCGCCGACTCAGGCGACATCGCCGACAAGTTCTTCGTCGTCTCGAGCTACCTGTCGACGGCGACCGTGCTCTACAAGCGCGACGGTTTTTCAGGCGCCGAGATCGACAAGCTGCGGTCGCATACGAAGGCGATGTCGTTCGACGAGATCTATTCGCCCGGATTTACGCCCGACATCACCGACGCCGATCAACTGCTGGACGACTACCGCAACCAGATTTTCGGCAGCGGGGCGATCGACGCGACGGTGCCGAACGATCCGCCGCCAACGGAAGCAACCGCCGGCGATCCGCCCGCCGATCTGCCGCCCGACATGCCGATCGATCCGCCACCGCCGGAAACCGCAAAGCCGTCCGTGCTGCCGGCGACCGCGCTGGGACGCCTCGCCTGGCAGGCGCTGGTCAAAGGCACATGGCCGGAGATCGCACAGAAGTATGTGTTCGACACGCGCATCCTCACCAATGCGCAGCCTTACTTCGCCGCCTATGTGAAGCCACAGGATCTGCCGCGCGTCACCGACCGGCTCGAGCTGCTGCAGGACGAATGGGGCTATCTGCTGATCTGGGCGACGCTCGGCGTCGCCTGTATCGCCGCCATGTCACTGGTGTTGCTCCCGGTCATCTTCGGCTGGCGGGCGATCTTCAGCCATTATCCCGGCAAGACGCTGACGATCGTCTATTTCGCCTGTCTCGGCCTCGGCTACATCATGGTCGAGGTCGGCCTGATCGCCCATTTCATCCTGGCGCTCGGCAATGCGACGATATCGGCCTCCGTGCTCATCACCGGCATGCTGATCTTCTCCGGGCTTGGCAGTTTCGTTTCAGAGCGAGTCCTGCCGGTGGCGCGCCGCGTCATGCCGGCGGTCTTTCTGGCCATCGGCCTCATCCTGATCGGCTATGGCCTGTTCATCGACCGCGCCCTCGACGCCGTCGGCGCCCTGCCCTATCTGGCGCGGCTCGGCTGGTGCTTCGCCCTGATTTCGGTGCCCGCCTTTCTCATGGGCTTCCCGATGCCGGCCGCCATGACGACCCTGGGACGGATTGGCAAGGATCACATGTTCGTGTGGGCCTGGGGCATCAACGGCTGTTTTTCGGTGATTGGCGCGGCACTTGTGCCGGTCCTTGCCACTTCCTTTGGCCTGGCGACGGTGCTCACCGTCAGCGGCGTCGCCTATCTGGTTGCCATTCCGGCTTTCTTTGCGGTACTGCGGCCGCTGCAACGGGAACGGCTCGCTTGACGAAGGTTGGCTTGAAAAACGCTCGCATGGAATTGTCGCGCCGCGACATGACACGATTGCTATTGGCTGGAGCGCCTCTCCTCACGGCCAAGGATGCGCTGGCGCAGAGCCGTCGGCAGCAACAAACCGCGCCCGCCGCCAAAACGCCAAACGCGAAAATGCCTGCCGGACGCACGACGATCGTCGAATTCCTCGCCTCGCCGTTTCCCTATGACGGCCGGGTGCCGGACCGCGACACGCCTTTCTACGACGCGACCAAGGACGGACGGCGCGGCCACACATCGCCGCGCGGCGGCTTCTATCCCGAAAGCCCGACCTATACGGACCGGCGCGTGCTGCTGCACATCGGCGCCGGCTTCGACAGTTCAAAGCCCGCGGCGCTGGTCGTCTATCTGCACGGCAATCGCGCCACCCTGGTGCGCGATGTGCGCAATCGCCAGAGGGTGCCGGCGCAATTCGATGCGTCGGGCATCAACGGCGTGCTGGTGGCGCCGCAATTCGCCCTGGACGCGCTGGATTCAAGCGCCGGGCATTTCTGGGAGCCGAACTTCTTCACCGACTTCCTCAACGAGGCCGCTTCGCGTCTCGGCGAAATGACGAAGATGAGCGGATCGGTGTTTCGCTCCATGCCGATCGTGCTGGTCGCCTACAGCGGCGGGTACAATCCGGCGGCTTACGCCCTGCAGATCGGCGGCGCGGCCGGGCGCATGCATGGCGTCATCCTGCTCGATGCGCTGTTCGGCGAGCACGAGCGTTTCGTCAACTGGTTGGTCAACAAGCGCAACGATGCCTTCTTTATCAGCGCCTATGGCCCAGCCTCGCGCGCCCAGAACGCCACGATGAAGCGCATGCTGGCTGCGCGGGGTCTAGGCCCGCGCGATGGCCGGCCTACTGTCCTATCTCCCGGCAGCATCTGGTTTCTTGATGCCGGCAACGTCGAGCACAATGATTTCGTCACCAAGGCCTGGGTGCCGGACCCGTTGAAAGTGCTGCTGTCGCAGATCCCCGAGTTCAGGCGCCAGCGATAATCAGCCGGGGCGAATTGCCTTACGCGACGTCCACGGTCACGCCCCGGTTATCATTCAGATGATCGTAGTTCTTGCGAATGGCCCTGCCATAGAGTTCCGCATAGGTGATGGGTTCGTATTTCTTCGGACTCTGCTCGGATATGAACACGTCCATCGTGTCGACGACATATTCGGAATTCGGGCTGAAGAAGAAGGGAATGCTGTAGCGCTCCTTGCCGGTATTGTTGGTGACCCGGTGCGGCGTGGAAATGAAGACGTCGTTTGTCCAGCGCTGCAGGAGATCTCCTGTGTTGACGAGGAAACAATCCGGCAGCACCGGCGCCCGAATCCAGTCTTTTCCCTTCGGTCGAATCTCCAGGCCCGGCACCTTGGTCGGCGCGAGGATCGTCATGAAACCGAAATCGGTGTGCGGCGCGATCCCGAATTCATTGTTGCCGACGATCTTCTGATCCGGATAGTGCGCGAGACGCAGACTGATCTGCGGATCGGCAAAAGGCGTCCGGAAATACTCCATAGACACGCCGAATGCCGCGGCGAAGCCTTCCACCAGCCGCTTCGCCAGCGCCTCCACGACGCCTGTGTAACCCAATAGAGATTCGCGGAACGATGGCAGGTTTTCCGGCCACTTGTTCAGGCCGCGAAACGGCTTTTTCGCCACCACGTCCGGATCTGCGGGATCGCGCTCCCGCATGATGAAATAGGATTCATTCAAATTCGGCTTGGTATTGTTGTTGAGTGTCTCGGTCCGCAAGGTGCTGCCTTTAAAAGGCATGAAACCGATATTGTTGCTGTCGACCTTCAGCTTCAATTTGTCGTCTTCGGGCTGCGAAAAGAAGGCTTCTGCCGCCGCGAAAACACCATCGACCATATCCTGCCGGACACCATGATTTCGTATGAAGAAAAACCCGTAGTCCCTGCTGGCGTCCCGGATTTGATGTCCGATTGCTTCCGGCTTTCCTTCGAAGAGCGGCACAAGATCGATAATCGGAATGGAACCCAGGGACGTTCCCGTTTGCGATGTATCTGCCATGGCTCAACCTCGGTGACAAAGTGGGGACTCAGAACAGTTTCATGGCTGCAGGCCTTGTCCTGGCATGCTGGACTGCCTCGGGGAGCCGGGCGCAGAATTCGTCAGCCCAGAGTTCCGGCACCGATGTGCTGACCTTGATGAAGCGGTCACCAAACCGCGGCGTATGATATACGCCCTGCCGTATCATGATGTTGTGCTCCTGCATGGCCGCAACGAGCGCCTCGGGCTGGATACCCGCCTGGATGCATTCCACGACAAGAAAATTGCCGTTTGACGGATACACCGGCACGTGGAGGCCAAGCTCTTCCGCTGCTGTCTTGATTTTCTGCTGGTTCCGGCGCTGCACCCGTTGCACGTCGGGAAACCAGCTATCCTTTACCTCAAGACCTGCCATCGCAGCGCGTTGCGAGATCACATTGGAACCCAGATTATTAGGCGGTGCTGCTGCCAGCCTGGCGATGAGATCCGGCACGCCGAGCACGGCGCCGATGCGCAGGCCGGCCAGGCCGAGCCATTTGGAAAAACTGTAGATCGTCAACGTTCCTTCCGGATAGAAGTTGGCGGCAAGCGTGTGACCTTCGGCAAAGTGCCTGTAGGTGCAATCGTGGATGATGATGGCGTCGTGCCTGCGTGCGATCTGCGCGATGTCTTTCATCTCGTCGGCGGCGATGCATGTCCCAAGCGGGTTGTTGGGATCGACCAGATAGATGACCTTCATACGCCCGTCGGCAACCTCTTCGAGCTGTGCTGCGGCCAGTCTGTAGTTGCGGACGGGATCATAGATGGGAATCTCGACAACTTCGGCACCGATGGCGCGCGCAAAGGACGGCGGCCACTTCCATCCGGGATCGGTCGTAACGAACCGGTCTCCCGCGGCCAGGAATGTATGGCAGACATGATAGAGCGCTTCCACGCCGCCATCCGTCACCATGGCGACGGCCTCGGGCAGCCCTATGTCCGCGACGATGGCGGAACGCAAATCCTCGAAGCCCAGAGGCGGAGCGTAAATCCGGAATTCATCGGCGGCGATGCAGTCAATCATCGCCTGCCGCACGGCGTCCGGCAAAGGATGATGGTTGGTATTCTGCCCCATCCACCTGAGTCCAGGCGTGTTGACGAGACGGTCGAAATACCGGTTCCGGATCTCGAAATCATTCATGGCGACTCTCGCGAGCAGGCGCGTGTCTCGGAACTGTCATCGCTAGGCGGTCTCGACAGTCATGTTCTGCGCTTTCAGGTGTTTCGACAGATAGAATTCACCGAACTTGACCGGCGGGTATTTCTCCGCTTCCGCCTCACCGTAGAAAGCGCGAATGCACCGGATTTCGGCATTGGCGTTGGGGTTATGGAAGAAAGGAATGCTGAGCCTGCCGATGTGAGCATATTCGGCAGGAGGATTTGCGACGCGATGGGGATTGGACACCCATTTGTCGTTGGTCCACCGCATCATCAGATCGCCGATGTTGCAGATGAACGCGTTCGGAAGCGGATGAACATCGACCCAGCCTCCGTTGCGCAATTTGACCTGCAATCCCCCCGGCACATCGTCGCCGGTCAGGATCGTCAGCGTGCCATAGTCGGTGTGCTCGCCTGCCCTGAGCTGGCCCGCCTGTGGCGCTTCGCTCTGCGGCGGATAATAGATCGTCCGCATCGTGCTGGTATGGTGATCGAGCTTGTCGTCGAAATAATGATCGTCGAGGCCCAGAGCTCTGGCAAAAAGCTGCAGGATATGAAGCGACAGGCGCTCCATCTCGCGATAGTAAGCCTCTGCGGCGGCGGCGAAGCCCGCGGGCGTGTGCGGCCATGTATTGCGACGGAAGAAATAGCGTTCCGCCAGGGCGCCGCGAACGTCATCGGGCGCTTCATCGATCGGACCCATCGCGAAACTTTCCTGCAGGTCCGGCGGTGTTTCCTTGCCTGTCGAATAGGCAAGACCGCGGCTGCAGACGTGGCTGTAGCCGCGGCTGATCCTTTCGACAGGCTGAGGAACTTTCTCCTTCTCCGCAAGCGGCAGGGCGAAGTATTCCCGCGCATTTCTGCGCAGGGCCTCGATCGTCGCATCGGCAACGCCGTGGCCGACGACGGTAAAAAAACCGATGTCCTCGCAGGCAGCACGAATGGCTTCGGCGACTTTCTGACGTCCCTCTTCACCGCCTGAAAACGAAGGGCTCAGATCAATGACCGGTACGTTCTCCATGGTCATGTTCGTGTCCTCCCGCCTATTGCTTGCTGATTTTGGTGGCTTCCAGAACAGCGCTGTCGCCGTTCTGCCATTTCACCAGGAACATATTGAAATTATAGCCTTGGCCTTTCTGGTCGAACTTGTAGTTGCCCATGATGCCGGTGTAATCCGTTGCCGCCAGCGCCTTGCGCAAGGCTTCCGGCTCAGTGCTGTTGGCGCGCTTGATCGCGTCCATCAGAATATGCGCGGTATTGTATCCGGCCGCGGAAAACTTGGTCGGCGCTTCTTTGAAGGCCTTTTTATATCCTTCCGTGAACGTCTTGTTTGCGGCGTCATCGATGCCGGGCACCCATTCGAGAATGCCGATCACATTGTTGGTAAATGCGCCCACAAGCTTCGCCCAGGGCTCGGTGCAAAAGGCGCCCTCTCCCATGATCGGGCCGTTGAAGCCGATCTGGCGCGCCTGCGAGGTGAGGTTGCCCGCGTTCTGAAACCCACCCACGGAGAAGACCGCATCTGCGCCTGCCGCGCGGGCCTTCGTCAGATATTCCGTGAGATCAGTTTGCGCCCGGTCGAAAAACTCCGTTGCAACGACGGTGGCGCCCAGGGCCTTGAAGGCTTCGCCATAGGCCGGCGCCGCCGAGCGCCCCCAATCATCCGAGGTGACGACGAAAGCGACCTTCTTGGCCTTCGTCACTTCCATCAATGTCTTTCCAAGGGACATGCCGTTCAGCTTGGTCGTCGTCGTCGCACGAAAGAACCAGGGATTACCTTCCTCGGTCAGCCGCTCCGCAGTGGAAACACCGGTGATCAGGGGACGATTGTATTTCCGGATGGTTTCGGCGACCGCTCCCGTCGCCGAACTGCAACTGGCGCCCAGCAGAGCGACCACGTTGTCCTTTGTCAGCAATTTCTCCGCCGCGCTGACCGATTGCGCGGGGTTGCAGGCGCCATCCTCGGAAAGGACCTTGACCTTCTTGCCGAGCAGGCCGCCGGCGGCGTTGATCTCATCGGCAGCGAGTCGCGCACCGTTGAGATTGCTCTGGCCGTCGAGCGCAAGCCCTCCGCTCAGGGGATAGATCGTGCCGATCACGATCTCGTCGTCTGCATGCGCCGGCAGGGCGAGCAGGGTGCAGGCAAGCAGCAGAGTGGAAAAACGCATAGAAACCATGGCGAAGCTCCTGTTCATCTTGTGGTAGCTAAAGGGTCCTTGGCTAAAGGGTCCTGTATCAATCGGCCTTGCTTTTCTTCGCCGAGATAGGCGCGTTTCACATCCGGATCCTGTAACAGATCGCGTGCGCGGCCCTGCTTGGCGATGCTGCCGTTCTCGAGAACGAAGGCCCGGTCCGCATGAGGGAGCGCGAGCGCCGCACTCTGCTCAACCATGAGAATCGATGTTCCATCGCGATGAATGGCGCGGATAACGTCGATCACCTGCTCGACGACGAGCGGCGCCAGTCCGAGATTGGGTTCGTCCAGCATCAGCAGCTTGGGCCGCGACATCAAGGCGCGGCCGATCGCAACCATCTGCTGCTCGCCGCCCGAGAGCGTCCCGCAGACTTGCTTTCTGCGTTCGAGCACTTTCGGGAAGATTGCGTAAACGCGATCGATGTCTCGGGCGACTTCCTTTGTGTCCTTTCGCCCGAACGCCCCCAGCCGCAGATGTTCCTGAACGGTGATATGGGGCCATATCTTGCGCTCCTCGGGGCAGTGAGCAATTCCGGCACGGACAATCTGCGCGCATGAGGCGCGTTCGATCGGCTGGCCGTTGAAGATAACCCGCCCCTCGTATGGCGGCGTCAATCCGGAGATGGCCCGCAGCAACGTCGTCTTCCCGGCCCCATTGGCGCCAATGAGGGCAACGAATTCTCCTGCCGCTATGGTCAGGGAAATCTGCCGCAAGGCCACGACCCCGCCGTAGCGGCAGCTCAGGGATTCAACCGACAGCATCGGTCACCCATTCGCGTCCGAGATAGGCCTTGATCACATCACGGTTCTGGCTGACAGCCTCCGGCGTACCCTCCGCGATCTTCTCGCCATGATGAACGACGACGATCTGATCCGACACCCCCATCACGACATTCATGTTGTGCTCGACCAGGACGATAGTGATCTTCTGCTTTTGCAATCGGCGCACCAATGTCGAGAACCGCGACGATTCCTCTGCATTCAAGCCGCTGGACGGCTCGTCCAGCAGCAACAGGCGCGGGCGTGCCGCCAATCCGACCGCGATTTCCAGCAACCGCTGCTCGCCGTAGGACAGCTCCTGCGCGAGATATTCGGATTTGCTGTGCAGGCCGACCATTTCGAGAATGTCGGCAACTTCCAAGACCGAGTTCTTGACGAAGGCCGCGACCTCGGCCTTGCCGGTCAGGACGCTGAAGAGGCTCGGCTGGAAATTGTTCAGCAGGCCGATGCGCACGCATTCCATGACCGTCAGCGCCGGAAACACTTCGGTTTTCTGGAACGTCCGGATCAGGCCGTGTTTTGCGATCCTGTGCGGCAACAGCCCCGTAACAACAGAGCCGGCAAACCTGACCTGCCCTGCCGTCGGCTTTTGAAAGCCGGTCACGATGTTGAAAAGCGTCGTTTTGCCCGCGCCATTGGGGCCGATCACACTGACGACCTGTCCCTCCGGCACCGAAAACGAGATGCCTTTCAGAGCCGCGATGCCGCCGAAATTCATAAAGATGTTGTCGACGTCAAGCAGCATGGTCGCGGCTCCGCAGACGCAGAAAGGCCGGACGCAGCCAGCGTGACCACAATTCGACAATACCGTTGGGGAAAGCCAGCACGGTTGCCAGCAGGACGACGCCCACAAGAACCAGTCGGTATTGCGCGACGACGCGCAGATATTCGGGCAGGAACGTGAAGGCTATGGCGCCGACGATCGGCCCGAGGATCGTCGCCTTGCCGCCGATCACCACCATCACCAGCATCGTCACGGTGTAGGAAAAAAAGAACAGGTCGGGACTGACGAAGCCTGTGTAGTGGGCATAGAGAGAGCCCGCGATGCCGGCGAAGAATGCGCCAACGACGAAAGCGATCATCGCATGGCGAAACGCGCTGACCCCGACGGACTCGCCCAGGTTTTCGTTTTCCCGCAATGCCAGCAATCCCCAGCCGATGGGGGAATGGACGATGCGCGCGACCGTCCAGACGCAGATGGCTGCGCCACCGACGGCCAGGAAATAGAAGGCGGTCTTGGATGCGAAGTCGATCGTGCCGACGCCGGGGATCGTGATGACCGGAGCCGCAATGCCCGGCAATCCCATTTGCCCGCGCGTCAGGTCCACCGCGTTCACGGCGATCAGACGCATGATTTCAACAAATGCCAGCGACGTAATAACGAAACGATGACCCCGAACCTTGAGGAAAAGAGAGCCGACGCAGATCGCGGCAATTGCGCTTACGATTCCGGCTGCGGGCAAGCCAACCCACATCGAAAACTTGAAATTCATAAAGAGCAGCGCGGACGTATAGGCGCCGATGCCGAAGAAGGCTGCGTGAGCGAGGGACAGAAGCCCTCCATAGCCCATGATCAGTGAAAGGCTCGACGAAAGGATTACGAAGATCGCCGAGACGATCAGCAGATGCAATTCGTACCCCGTCAGGCCGATGAACGGCAAAGCGACGAGGACAGCCGCAAGGACCGGCCAGCGCAGGAACAATCCGGTGCGCGGATCAAGATTTCTTGAAAAGGCCATCGGGACGATACAGCATGATAATGATCACGAGGACGAAGCCGATTGCGTCTTTATAGGCCGAGGAGACAACCGTCCCCAGACTTTCGGCAACGCCTAAAAAGATCCCGCCGACGATGCTGCCGGGAATGCTGCCAAGACCTCCAAGGATGACGACAATAAAAGCTTTGAGCGATTCCGTCGCGCCCATGGCCGGCTGAACAAAGAAGATCGCGCCGAGAAGCGCGCCTCCCAATGCGGCGAGGCCGGCGCCCAGGGCGAAGGTGATGCCGCGCATGCGATCGATCGGAATGGCGACCAGGGCCGCCGCCTCCGTCTGCTGGAACGTCGCGCGCATCGCCGTTCCGTAGAGCGTGTGATTCAGGAACACATACATCAACACAAGCGTCGCTGCGGTGACGGCGACGGCGAAAAGCCGCGCTTCCGTCGTGAAGATCGGACCTAACTGCAGGGGAAAAGCCGAAAACGATGTCGGAATGGCCTGTGGCTGCGGCCCGAAGAAAATGAGCGCGCCATTCTGCAGGATCAGGCCAAGGCCGATCGTCGCAAGAACGCTGGACATCGCCGACTTCAGGCGCAACTGCCGGAACACCACGCGCTCGAGAAGAAACCCGAGACCTGTCACGACCGCAACGGAAACCGGCACAGCGACGAGATAAGGGGCATTGAGCTTCGCGGCGATGAAATAAGTGATGCAGCCGCCCAGCATGTAAAATTCGCCATGGGCGAAATTGGCGATGTTCATGATGCCGAAGATCATCGTCATGCCGATCGCCACCAACGCGTAGCTCATCCCGATAAGCAGGCCGTTGAAGACGAACTGGGGAAGAAGATCGAGCATTCGTGCGATCCAGCCGATTTGATTTCTGTACGCTAGAAGGATTTTTGCATGGACACAAGCCTAAATTTGCGTACATTAAATCGTAGTATGCGCACATGTTAGGCAGAGCGACATGAATCTGGGATATGAAGGCAAAGTCGTCGTCGTCACCGCGGGAAGCGGCGGCCTTGGCAGATCGATCGCGGAAGAATTTGCGTCGGAAGGAGCGACGGTCGTCATCGCGGCCCGCAACAAGGAGCGGTTGCAAGCAGCCGCCGACCAGATCGCTGCAAAGACGGGTGTCACACCGTTGATCCAGCTTGCGGACTGCACGGTGGAAAGCGACATCGCGGCCTTGGTCGCCGACACCGTTTCGCGGTGCGGCCGCATCGACGTGATGCTGTGCAATTCCGTCGGGCCGCGCACAGCGCCGTTCGAAGATATGACCGACGCACTATGGCGCGAGGCTTTCGAGACAAAGATACTGGCGCAGATCCGCTGCGCGCGTGAGGCCTTTCGGGTGATGAAGGAACAGCGCTCGGGCTGCATCCTCTTCATGGCCGGAACACACGGCCGGCAACCGCGCACGTATTCCGTCACGGCAGGCGTTTCCAATGCAGCGCTCATCAACGCCAGCAAGGTTTTGGCCGAGGCTGCGGCGCCCTATGATATCCGCGTCAACGTCATCAATCCCGGTCCGATCGAGACGGAGCGGATGGTCTATCTGGTGAAGGAGAAAGCGACCGAGCTTGGAATTTCAGAGCCGGCCGCGAAACGCATCCTCGCCGACGTGACTTTGCTCAAACGCTTCGGCCTGCCGGAAGAGGTCGCAGCCGCGGTGGTGTTTCTCGCCTCCGCCCGCGCCAGTTTCGTGACGGGAACGATGCTGGACATCGATGGCGGACAAGTGCAAGCGATCTAGGCGGAGTGGGCGCGGCAAAGCATAAGGTCTTGATGATGGTGCAAGCAAAAAAGACTACGGTGTCTGTCAAAGCGGCCGTGAAGACCCGCAATACCAGGGGCGAGGAATTGCGGGCTATCCTTGAAGAGGCGATCATTCAGGGTGAGTATCCGCCGGGTGCGCGCCTGGAAGAGCAGGAACTGGCCGAACGTTATAAGATGTCGCGCACGCCTGTGCGCGAGACGTTGCGGCTTCTCGCCTCCACGGGCCTCGTCGAGATGCGGGCGCGGCAAGGCGCCGTGGTGGCAACGCTGCCCATTCCAAAATTGATCGAGATGTTTCAGGTCATGGCCGAACTGGAGGGATTGTGCGCGAGACTGGCCGCGCGGCGTTGCCTTCCCCAGAAGCTGCGCGAGATCGAGGAACATCACAGGGCTTGCGCGGACGGCGTGGGCGCGAACGATCCGGAAGCCTTCTATGCCGCGGATCGCGTTTTTCACGATTCGATCTACGAGGCGTCCGGCAGCCAGTTCCTGCAGGAATCGGTGCGAACCCTTCGCAATCGCGTGTCGCCGTACCGGCGCTACGTGACCTATCAGCCTGGCCGGATGCTTGAGTCGGTCCGCGAGCACGAACTGGTCGTCGATGCCATACGCCGCGGCGATGGCGAAGAGGCGCATCGTGCGATGCGCGATCATGTCAATCTTCTGGGCGACCGGTTTGCCGACTTTGTTTCATCGCTGCCCTTCGGCATGGGCCACGCCGAGACAAAACTCATCGCCTCATAGGAAAGATCGGCCATGAGCTATGCGACAACTGCCGACGGCGTGCGCCTCTACACCGAAGAAACCGGTTCGGGTACACCGATCGTTTTCGTCCATGAATTCGGCGACAACTATCACTCCTGGGATCATCAGGTCGAGTTTTTCTCCCGCCGCTACCGCTGCATTACCTTTGCGGCGCGCGGCTATCCGCCGTCGGACGTGCCGCAGAATGTCGATGCTTATTCGCAGGCGCTTGCCATGCAGGATATTCTTGCCGTCATGGACCATCACGAGGTGCCGCGCGCGCATGTCATCGGGTGCTCGATGGGCGGGTTCGCGGCGCTGCATTTCGGTTTGAACCATCCCGACCGGGCGCTTTCGCTGGTGGCCGCCGGAGCCGGCTATGGTGCCGAAAAGGCGCATGAACAGTATTTCCGCGATGTCTCGAACCAGGTCGCCGAGCGGTTTGAAACCCTGGGCAGCAAGGCATTCTCGAGCATCTACGGCTCGGGTGCTTCGCGCGTTCAGTACCAGAACAAGAACCCCGCCGGCTGGCAGCGCTTCATCGCGCGCCTGGCGCAACATGATTCGCGCGGCGCGGCCAATACGATGCGTGGCGTCCAGGCGCGCCGTCCGTCGCTCTATGATCTCGAGGCCGGGTTCCGGAACATGGCGGTGCCGACCCTTATCGTGGTCGGCGACGAAGACGATCATTGCCTGCAGCCCGGCATTTTTCTCAAGCGCACCATTCCGGCCAGCGGCCTCATGGTCGTGCCGAAGAGCGGCCATGCCGTCAATCTGGAAGAGCCGACAGTCTTCAATCAGGCGGTCGCCGAATTTCTTGCGATGGTCGAAGCGGGCCGCTGGGCTCCGCGCGATCCGCGCGCCAGAGCCGAGCAGATCATGCAGGTCGGCGCGCCATGACTCGTTTCGGCCGGATCGCCGCCTGCATCGACGAAGACCGGCTCTGGCAGCGACACGAGGATCTTGCCCGCTTCGGTGCGACGGAGCGCGGCGGCGTCAACCGGCAAGCCTTGTCCGAGGCCGATTTCGCGGCGCAGCGACAGCTCATCGCCTGGGCGCAGGCGCTCGATCTGTCGCCGTCCGCGGATGCGGCGGGCAATCTGTTCCTGCGGATGGAAGGGCGCGACAACAACCTGCCGCCGGTGCTTTCGGGCTCGCATATCGACTCACAGCCGACGGGCGGCAAATACGACGGTACCTTCGGCGTGCTGGCCGGGCTCGAGGTCGTTGCCGCCATGCGCGAGGCGCACGTACAGCCGCTCCGGCCTCTCGATATCGTCGCGTGGATGAATGAAGAAGGGTCTCGCTTCGCCCCCGGCATGATGGGGTCGGAGGCTTTCGCCGGCGTCCGCCCTTTGCAAACGATTCTGGACGTCAAAGACGGCGCGGGCATATCCGTCGCCGAAGCCCTCAAACATCGTCTCGACCTGCCGCAAAGACCGCTGGGATTCCCGATCGCCGCCTTCATCGAGGCGCACATCGAGCAGGGACCGGAACTGGAAATCACGCAGCGCCAGATCGGCACCGTCACCGGCATCCAGGGCAAGAAGACGTTCAGCGTCTCGATCCTGGGCGAGGAAGGCCATGCCGGAACGACGCCGCGGCGCGTCCGGAAAGATGCATTGGCGAGTGCCGCCGGCATCATCCACGCGCTTCATCGCGAAATCCGCGACGATGAAGATCAGGTCCGTTTCACGATCGGGCGTTTGACGGTCGTCCCCAATGCGCCATCTGTCATACCAGGACGAGTCACGTTTTCCGTTGACCTCCGGCATCCGCTGCAATCATCTCTCGAAGCCTTCGGCCAGCGGCTCGTCGAGATCGTGGAAAGTTCGGCGGCGCCGTGTACGGCGACGATCGAACGGCTGGTCGACGCGCCCTCGCTTGTCTTTCCTGCCGCCATTCAGGATCTCATCAGGGACAGCGCGTCAAAACTCGGCATATCGAACATGGATATGCCATCGGCAGCGGGCCATGACGCGCGCAATGTCCATGTCGTCGCCCCCTCCGGAATGATCTTCATACCCTGCGAAAAGGGCATCAGCCATAACGAGGCGGAGGCCGTGTCGCGGGCGGACCTCGCTGCCGGAGCAAGAGTTCTTGCCGAAGTGCTGGCCCAGCTCACCGACATGACCGAGATCTGATTAGCGCCTCATTTCGCCGTAACGCGGCCCGTTTCATCCGCGCGGAAGGTTCCTGATGTCTTGCCGCCGAGGCTGCCGTTGCGCAGCCAGTCGAGCGAGGCCCGGTGCAGCACCCGGCGCTGCTTTTCCCAGACGACGAAATGGGTCGCGGCGGCAATACCGAGGAACACCTTCTGGGCCGCGCCGAGATCGGCGAAGAGATCGACATTGGATTTCGTCAACTCGTCCTGCTCGCCGACCATGAGCAATGTCGGCACGGTGATCTTCTTCGCCGCATTGGCATTCCAGCCCCAATAGGTGCGCGTCGGCGCGCGCAGGGCGCCGCTGCCCCAGGTGGCGGCGAGCGGATCGGCCGGGCCGTTCAGCGCCCATATATAATCGGGCATGCCCGGCTCGATGGTGTCGGGAAATTTCGATGTGCCGAGCCAGCGCTGATCGATGCCGACGGCGCGCGTCTGGATCGTCACCGGCACGCCGGCCTTCGGCAAGGGCGGCGCCGTGTCGGGATTTTTGCGGTTGTAGTTGGACGAGGCCAGAATGACGTAGCGGTCGACCTTCTGGGGAAAGCGCGAAACGAACGTGCCGGTCCTGATGCCGCCGCCCGACCAGCCAATGAGGGAAATCTTGTCGACCTTGCGTAGCTTGCGGATGTAGTCGACGACGGCGTTCACATCCGCCGTCTCGCTGTCGGAGTTGACCAGTTCGAACTTGTATTTCGGCTCGCAGACGTCCGGCAGCGTCTTCGGTATCAGCAATTTCTGCTGCGCCGGCGACAGATTGCACGGATCGTCCATCATCGGATGGCCGGAGCGGCCATAGCCGGTCATGTCCATGGCGAAGACATCGAAGCCGGCGCGGGCGAGAAATTCCATCCAGCTATAGTCGCGATAGGGCACGTCGAAAGCGAGCGTCGAGGGCGAATAGCCGCCGTGGACGAAGAGCACGACCTTGCGATCGAAGGCCTCGCCCTGCCCGGCCTCGAGCAATTTCGCGCCGATCTTTTCGCGCACGAACAGATCGATCTTCTGGCCGGCGATGGCGGGCACGGTCGAGGTGTGATCGATGAGACGGTCGATGGTCAGGAGATTGCCCGATTGCGCATCCGCCGCCATCGGCAGGCTGGACATTGCCATCGCCGCCGACGCCAGCATTCCCCGCGTGAAATCGATCATCCGCATGTGCTCCTCCCGCCGTTGCAGCGAAGCTTAGTGGGTCTTTGCAGAAGCGTCGATACGCCAGTCCGCCTAATTCGGCTTGGAAGCCACCTTGGCCTGTTCGAACGTCGCCATGTCGTTATGGCAGGCGACGGCCGCCTTGATCAGGCCGACGGCGAGCGCGGCGCCGCTGCCTTCGCCGAGCCGCATGCCGAGATCGAGCAGCGGCTTCTTGCCGAGACGGCTGAGCACTTCGCCATGAGCGCCCTCGGACGAGAGATGGCCGGCGATGCAATGATCGATGCTGGACGGATCGAGCGCATGCAGGATGGCGGCGGCCGCCGTCACCACATAGCCGTCGAGCACGACGGGAATGCGCTCCATCCGCGCCGCCATGATGGCGCCGGCCAGCGCGCAGATTTCGCGGCCGCCGACCCGGCGCATGACTTCCAGCGGATCGCGCAGATGGGCCTTGTGCAGGGCCACTGCCTTCTCGACGGCGGCGGCCTTGCGGTTCAGCCCGGCATCATCGACGCCGGTGCCGCGCCCGACCCAGTCGCGCGCTTCGCCGCCATAGAGCGCGTGGTAGATGGCGGCGGCGATGGTGGTGTTGGCGATGCCCATTTCGCCCAGGCAGAGCAGGTCGGCGCCGCCCGCGATCGCCTCCATGCCGAAGGCGAAGGTCGCGGCGGCCGCCTTTTCATCCAGAGCCGCCTCCTGCGTGATGTCGCCGGTGGGAATATCGAGCGCCAGGTCGAACACTTTTAGTCCGATGTCGTAGGTGGCGCAGATCTGGTTGATCGCCGCGCCGCCGGCGGCGAAGGTCTCCAGCATCTGCCGCGTCACCGCCTGCGGATAGGCGGAGACGCCCTGCGCCGCGACGCCGTGATTGGCGGCGAACACCGCCACCATCGGGCGCAATACGGCCGGCTGCGAGCGGCCCTGCCAGGCGGCCAGCCATTCGACGATCTCCTCCATGCGGCCGAGCGCGCCGGCGGGCTTCACCAGCTCCTGATCCCGCGCGCGCACGATGTCGACGCAGGTGTCGGAGGCCTGGGGCATTTGCGGCAGCAGCGCGCGGATATCGTCGAAGGGAAGGCCGGTGGGCGTATGGGACATGTGGGATTCCAATTACGCGCCGGATGTAGCCGGTCGCAGGCGCGAATGCAAAAGAACGTCCACAACCGCTCGACAAGCCGTTTCCGGCAGCCGATGCTGCGCCATGATCGACTTCAAAGCTTTCGCCGCGGACCTTCTCGCCTGCCTGCGGTTCTACTCGCGCCTGCCGGTGCCGTCCCTCGCCTTCGAGGCCGACCCGCACATCATGCCGGATTTTTCGCGTATCGCCCGGGTGCTGCCGGTGGCCGGCGTGATCATCGCCCTTCCGGCCACCGTGGTGCTGGCCATCGCCAGTGCCGCCGGGATTCCGGCCCTGCCGGCGAGCGGCCTGGCGCTGGCGGCGCTGGTGGCGACCACCGGGGCTTTCCATGAGGACGGACTGGCCGATACCGCCGACGGCTTCGGCGGCGGCACGACGCGCGCGCGCAAGCTGGACATCATGAAGGACAGCCGCATCGGCACCTACGGCGGCGCGGCGCTGGTGCTGTCGCTTGGCCTGCGCTGGAGCGGCCTCGCCGCCCTCATCGACATGCGCGGCACCGAGGCGGCCCTCCTGATCCTGATCGCCGCCGCCGCTTTCTCCCGCCCCCTTGGACTGACGCCGCTGTTCGCGCTCCCGCCCGCCCGGACGGATGGCGCGGCGCAGGCGGCCGGTCCGCTGCCGGCGGACGCCTACATCCTCTCTGTGGCCGGCGGCGCGGCGATCGCGCTTCTGCTGACGCTGGCGCATGTCGATCTCGGCGATACGGCATTAGGCCTCTGGCTGACCGCAAGCGCAACCGCCTTCGCCGGCGCCCTCTCCGTCACGGCGCTGTCCTACCGCCAGATCGGCGGTCAGACCGGCGACGTCGCAGGCGCCACCCAGCAGGTGGCCGAAATCGTCTTTCTTCTGGTTTTTCTGACATGAGTCGCCATTTGAAGTCTGCAGACCCGAACCGGATGACCGCTCGATGAAGTTCGCCGCCTTCCTGATCTTTCTGGCGCTGGCGATGGCCGCTGGCACCTCGCTGTTCGGCGACCGGCTGATTTTCGGGCTGTCGCCCGGCGCCTTCGCCGCCGTGCTCGCCCTGTCCGCCTTCGCGCTCCTCAACCTCTCCTGGTATCTGGCGACCCATCGCGGCCGGTTCGGCACGACGGTGCTGCAGATCATCGCCTGGATCGGCATATTCGCCGTCGTCATGGGCGGCTACACCTACCGGCAGGAATTTGCCGGCGTGGCGACGCGGATGCTCGACGAACTGGTTCCCGGCCGGACGATCGAATCCGCGCCCGGCGAAGCCGTGGCGGTGCGCCGGCGCGACGGCCATTTCGCCTTCGAGGCCGTGGTCAACGGCAAGCCCCTGACCATGATGTTCGACACCGGCGCCTCCAGCGTGGTGCTGCGGGCGGAGGACGCCGCCCGGCTCGGCGTCGAAACGACCAAGCTCGCCTATTCGATCCCGGTGTCGACCGCCAACGGCACGGCGATGGCGGCGCCCTATACGATCGACGCGATCACCGTCGGCAATATCACCGTGCGGCGGGTGCGCGGCCTGGTCGCACGCCCTGGCGCGCTGGGCGAGAGCCTGCTTGGGCAGTCGTTCCTGGACAAGCTCGCGGGCTATAGCGTCGAGAAGAACCGGCTGGTGTTGCGGGGAAGCTGAGCGCCGACTTCATGTATCGATTCAACTTCAGAATCTGATTCAAGTCGTTCAGACATTGATTCAACTTCGCGGCGCATGTGACTGGTTTTTGACTCTAATTCGTCAGTATCCCAACAGGCTGATGATGAACCGCGCCGACACAACCAGCAGGAACAGGCCGAACGCGACCTCGAGCGTCCGCTTCGACATGGCATGCGCCAGCTTCACGCCGAACGGCGCGGTAAGCACGCTGATGGGGGCGAACAGGACGATGCCGAGCAGCGAGATATAGCCGAGCGAGAACGGCGGCAGGCCTGCCTTGCCGAGACCGGAGAAAGCATAGCCGATAGCGCCGGGGATCGAGATCAGCACGCCCATGCCGGCCGAGGTCGACACCGCCTGGTGGATCGGCCGGTTGTAGAGCGTCATCATCATGGACGAGATCTGGCCGCCGCCGATGCCCATCAGCGCCGACAGGATGCCGGTGATGAAGCCGTAGACGCGCATGAGCGGACCCTGCGGAAAATCATTGCCGAGCCGGAAGGGAAAGCCGCTGAGCAGCCTCATGCTGCTGAGGCCGGCGACCACCACGAAGACGATCTTGAACACTTCGGTCGGCACCCAGCGCGCCGCGAAAGCGCCGAGCGCCGTGCCGATGACGACCGGCACGGCCCAGACGCGCAGCACCGACATGTCGACCTGGCCACGCGCCTTGTGCGCCCGGAACGAAGAGATCGAGGTGGGAATGATGATCGCCAGCGAGGTGCCGATGGCCAGCGGCGTGCGCACATCGTCCGGGACGCCGAGAATGCGGAAGATTTCATAAAGCACCGGGACGATGACGGCCCCGCCGCCGACCCCGAACACCCCGGCGAGCAGGCCGGTAATGGCGCCCGCCGCTATCAAGGCTCCCGCCATGAAGGCGAATTCGTGCACCGACATTCCAAATATCGTCATTCTACGTCCCCGGCCCGCTTTTATAGGCGGACCTTTGCTGCATCGCGGCGGCAGGCGCAAGGCAAAAGGCGGGGTCGAGGACGGCGGGGGGCACGGATTGCCTCTCACGCGGATGTGAGACGACGTCCCCCACCCGGCTGATAAGACTCGTATGCCGATATTCGGCGCAGGCGATGGGGGATCGCCTGCATCATCACCGACTTGAGGAGGAGCCGATGAAATTTTCAAACCGACTGATCTGTGCCGTCCTGCTGGCCTCACCGCTGGCCTTCGTCAATATCGCCTCGGCGCAAGCGCCGCAGATGACATTTTTCGTCACCAGCACGGGCAGCGGCAAAGGCGCCGATCTCGGCGGTTTGGCCGGTGCCGACCAGCTCTGCCAGACTCGGGCGGCAGCGGCTGGCGCCGGTGCGCGCACCTGGCGCGCTTATCTGAGCACGACCGCTACGGCCGGCGGCACCGCCACGAATGCCCGCGACCGCATCGGCGCAGGTCCCTGGCACAATGCCAAGGGCGAGTTGATCGCTCTTAATGTCGAAGAACTTCACACGGCCAACAAGATCACCAAGCAGACCGCGCTGACGGAAAAGGGTGAGGTCAATCCTGGACGTGGCGATCCAGTCAACCAGCACGATATCCTCACCGGCTCGACCCCGGACGGTCGCGCCATAACGGGAACCGCCGACACCACCTGCGGCAACTGGACCAAGAGCGGCGAGGGCTCGGCCATGCTCGGCCATGCGGACCGGCTGGGATTGACCGACGACGCGCCGGCAAAGTCGTGGAATTCCTCGCATCCCTCGCGCGGCTGCAGCCAGGACAATCTGAAGAGCACCGGCGGCGCCGGGTTGCTGTATTGCTTCGCCGAGAAATGATGTGAGACTTTGGCGGCGGCCCTGGGCGGTCGCCGCCATATGCTCCGGCGGACGTCTTAATGTCTGCGCCCGGAATAGATCTCCTGCAATTTGTCCCGCGTCGCCTGATCGAGCGATCCGGCTGTCTCCAATAGTTTCTCGACGACGGCCGGACCCGAGAACCGCACGGTCGATTTGCGCGCCGTCATGTCGGCAATGAATTCCGGGTCCTGCGCGGTTGCCGCGAAAGCGCTCTGCAGCGCCTTCAACCGCTGCGGATCGAGACCCGGCGGAGCGGCAAACGGCCGGCCGAATTCGGCCGAGGCGAAAACGATCGCCAGAAGCTTCTTCTGTTCCTGCGTCGTCGCAAGCTGCATGGCTGTCGGCACGCCCATGGCCGTCAATTCCGGATCGCCATTGATCGACAGTTGCAGGAGCACCCTCACCTTGTTCTCCACAAGCCAATCCGGCTTCTGGCTTTTCAGGCAGTCCCAGCACCAGCTCGATATCCCGTCCACCTCGCCCTTCTCGACTGCGAAGTTGATCTCGGCGCTGCCGGGATAGCCGTTGACGACTTTTATCTTGAGGCCGAGCAGCGCATCGATGGCAAACGGATAGCCTGCCGTGTTCGATCCGATGCCCGACGCCCCGACGCTCATCCCGCGCGTCTTCAGGTCCTCCACGGAACGGACCGGCTTGTCGTGCCAGACGAGGACGATCGGCACGAAAGAGTCGAGACTGCCGAGCCAGCCGAATTTGAGCGGGTCGAATTTGACCGGCGTTCCGTTGAGCACCGGCGCGAAGGCGGTTCCGTGCTCGAACGCGCCGATCTCCGTGCCGTCCTTCGGCGCAAGATTATAGAGATAGTTCGCCAGAATCAGCCCACCGGCCCCCGGCATGTTGCGCACATTGATCGTGGGTGCGCCGGGAAGATGTTTCGGCAGATGGCGCGCCAGGGAGCGCGCATAAAGGTCGTATCCGCCGCCGGCGCTGGTGCCGACATTGATCACGAATATCTTGCCGGCGAATGAAACATCCTGCGCAGACGAGGCAGACATGGCCATGACAAGAATGGCCGTGGCATGCAGGAAAGCCAGGACCGGCCGGCGAACGAATGCAGGCATGGGATTGCCCTCGACTTCAGAGAAGAGACAGGCGTCAGTTCCAGACCGCGTCGGCAACCTTCTTGAGCTGCTCGAGCTTGCGCCATTGTTCGTCCTGCGAAATCGTCGGATGGCCAAAGCCGCCGAAGCCGCACTGCGGGCTGATGGCCAGTTGATCGCCGGGAATGAAGCGGGCGGCCTCGTCGATCCTGCGTTTGAGAAAATCCTCGGGTTCGATGTCCGACGATTTGGTCGTGACGATGCCGAGTACGGCGATATGGCCCTTGGGCATGTGTTTCAGCGGTTCGAAGCCGCCGGCCCGCTCACTGTCATATTCCAGCAGCCAGCGATCGTGATTGAGCGAGTTGAACAGCTTTTCGGCAATCGCATCATAGGCGCCTTCGCGATGGAATTGCGGCGCCACCTTGCCGGTCCTGGGATCGCGCGTGCGCGCATTGCCACGGCAGAGATGGATGCCGAAAACGACATCGTCGAAGCCGTCGATGATCGCATTGTCGGCCTTGATGGACATATCCATATTGGCCTGCGGATCCTCGCCCCGCGCCTTCATGCGCTCCAGTGAGACATCGTCCACATAGGCCGTATAGCCCGGCGCATCGATCTGGATGTAGCGGCAGCCGGCATCGACCAGGTCCTGGATCATCTGGCGGCTGATGGCGACCACGTCGGCCAGAAACGCCTCGCGATCGGCGTAGACCTTGCGCGAGTCCTCATAGGCGAAGCGCTGCACGATGCGATCGGGACTGAGGATCGTCGCCTTGACCGGCTGTTTCGTATGCCGGTCGGCGAAGCGATATTCCTCGAGCGGGATGTTGCGCACGAGTTTGAGCTTCTCGACCACCGGCCGCCGCGTCAGGATTGCCGGACCGGCCGCGGCAAAATTCTGCTCGGCACGCGCCAGCACCTGTTCGGTGATGCCTGACAGCGCCTGCTGATACGACAATGCCTTTGGCACATCGAAGCCCGAGACCGAATGGCCGAAATTGTCCTGGAAGTTGCGCCGCCGCATCTCGCCGTCGGTGACGACGGGAAGGCCCATGCTCTCCTGCTTGCGAATGGTATCAATGATCGCTTCGTCCTGCACTCGCGACAGCTCGTCCTCGGAAAGCGATCCGGCTTCGAAGGCACGAAACGCCTCCAGCAGTGCAGGCGGATTGACGAGACTGCCGATCTGGTCGACGCGAACAGTCCTGATGGTGTCGAGCACATCGCTCATGGCGTTCCTCCAAATTTATTGAGCAAAGCATGCGTCGAGGCAGCCTGCTTCGATTGTTTGTGCGTCGAAGCATAGACCCGGTCGAACACGTGTCAACGTGAGTGGTGATGCGAGGAATGGGCAATGGGCAAGATGATGCCCACTTGGACGTGCGCGAAAGAAACTGTACCTAAAGCTGACAGAAGGCTCTCCGAGCGCCCGCGGTATCAGAAGCCCGCATCCTGAGAGCCTGACTGAAAATGCACAGCCGTTCTGAAGGGTTTGTTATGCTGCCAGCGGCGGGCCGACATTATCCAGTTGGCTTCTGGATCCCCGCTCGCCTGGTGCGCAGACGTCGGGTATGACACTGCGGCGGCATGCTGCAACCAATGTCATTCCCGACGCGCGAAGCGCGAGCGGGAAGCCAGGAGTCAAGGGCTGTACCTTGCCGTGTATGAAGAGCCAGATTGTAGTGATTGCAGAGTGACGCCCCCGTCTTTCGAGACGCTCAGTCTCATGCTTCGCAGATATCCAGAGGCTCAAGCGGCAACGTAGCGCTCGCTGCCGCGCTCCACATGCGCGAGCGCCGCATGCAAGGTCTCAAGCCCTGCACCGCGCTTGACGCCTTCCATCGCAAGATGGCGCCGCCACAGGCGCGCGCCCGGCATGCCGGCGAACAGGCCGAGCAGATGGCGCGTCATGTCGGACAGCTTGATGCCTTCGGCCAGGCGCGCCGCGATATAGGGCTCGTAGACGGCAAGCGCCTCGAAGCCATCGTCCACCGGCGCCGCCTCGCCGAACAGCAGCGGATCGACATCGAGCAGCATGCCGGGATTCTGATAGGCCTCGCGGCCGACCATGACGCCGTCGAGATGGCGCAACTGTTCGAGCGTTTCATCCATGCTGCGGATGCCGCCGTTGATGGAAATCTGCATGTTCGGGAAATCGCGTTTCAACGCATGGACGATCGCGTAATCCAGCGGCGGCACGTCACGATTTTCCTTCGGCGACAGGCCTTTCAGCCAGGCCTTGCGGGCATGCACGATCAGCGCGTCGGCGCCGGCATTGCGTACGGCCTGCGCCATCGCCCACAGCGCCTCGCGCGGCTCCTGATCGTCGACGCCGATGCGGCACTTCACCGTGACGGGAATGGAGACCGCGGCCTTCATCGCCGCAACCCCTTCGGCGACAAGCTCCGGCTCGCGCATGAGGCACGCGCCGAACGCGCCGTTCTGCACCCGGTCCGATGGGCAGCCGCAGTTCAGGTTGATCTCGTCGTAGCCGAAATCGGCGCCGATGGCGGCCGCGCGCGCCAGCGCATCGGGCTCGCTGCCGCCGAGTTGCAGGGCAACGGGATGCTCGCCTGCATCGAAGCCAAGCAGGCGATCCCTGGGTCCGAACAGAACCGCGCCGGTCGTCACCATCTCCGTATAGAGCAGCGCCCGGCGCGTCAGGACGCGATGGAAGGCCCGGCAGTGCCGGTCGGTCCAGTCCATCATGGGCGCCACTGAAAATCTATATGATTGATTTTGCTGCATTTTAGTACATTCAGATCATTATTGCTGTCGTGTGCACTCAATTTTGCGACGTCCTGCGCGGAGCGCACACGCCTTGGCTACCTTTAGCAGATTAAATCGGGAGATCTGAAGGGAACGAGCGACAAAAAATACCAGTCGATCGCATTGTTCGTTTCGCAGGCGCGACGGCGATGCGGCAAGACGAAATCGTCCGGGTCAAGTGGAAGGACTTTGATGCGGCGTCACGAATGCTCCTCATTCGCGATCGCAGGGATCCACGGAAAAGACCGGCAACAAACAAAGATTCCGCTGCTCTATATGTCGGGTTATGACGCCTGCAAGATTATCGAGGAGCCATGACGATATTCGAACATCCGGAGGGCCGTATTTTTCCCTGCAATGGGCAGTCGGCGGGAGTATCAGAACCAGCCGCCATAGCGAACTTCGCTCCCTTGCGCTTTGTCATATGTAGCACGCCCCGCGAACGCTCCTTCGCAGTCGTCACGCTAGACATCTAAAGCGAGTTCCGTCTGGACGATCTTGACTCAAGTCAATGATCGCCGTTTGCGCTTTCTTTGATGCTGATCAAATCAACGCGCCGCTGGGCAGAAGGCGTGCTGGGAAGCGAAGGCACAGGCTTTTGCGTTGCACAAAATACTTCTGCCGCCGTGTTGATGCAAATCAAACGGGTTCCAGCGCAATCGTGAAATATTGCATCAAGCGCGGCGAAGTTGATCGCCAATGCGAAATGGGAAAACGCTTGAGCAAGGAGAAGTAAAATGCAGCTCAGCCGCGACGATCTCACCAATGCATACACAAAGATGCGTACGATCCGCGTGTTCGAGGAACGTGTTCACAAGGAATTTGCAACCGGGCAGATTCCGGGATTCGTTCATCTCTATGCCGGCGAGGAAGCATCCGCCATCGGCGTTTGCATGCAGCTCAATGGCGTTGATTACATCACCAGCACGCACCGTGGCCATGGTCATTGCATCGGCAAAGGCTGTGACGTTGGCGGTATGATGAAGGAAATCTACGGCCGGCAGGACGGGCTGTGCAAGGGCAAGGGCGGCTCAATGCATATCGCCGACGTCAGCAAGGGCATGCTCGGCGCCAACGGCATTGTAGGCGGCGGTCCGCCGCTTGCCTGCGGCGCGGCCCTCGCGGCGAAGCAGCGCAAGACGGGCGGCGTGGCCGTCGCCTTTTTTGGAGACGGCGCGTTCAATCAGGGCACGACCCTTGAGGCGATGAACTTTGCCTCCGTCTATCAGCTGCCGGTTTTCTTCGTGCTTGAGGACAACGGCTACGCAGAAAGCACGTCGAGCGATTGGTCGATCGGCGGACACAATCCGGTACTGCGCGCCAGAGGTTTCGGTATCCCTGGTGAGCGTGTCGACGGACACGACTTCTTTGCTGTCTACCGTGCAGCCAAGGAGGCAATCGACCGTATTCGCGAAGGTGGCGGTCCGCAATTCCTCCATATCGAATTCACGCGCTACTATGGACACTTCGAAGGCGATGCCATGACCTATCGTCCGCCGGGCGAGGTGACAGAGGAACGAAACTTCCTCGACTGTCTCAGCTTCTTCCGGGCTCGCGTCACAAGTGGTGGATTGCTTGAAAACAATGCGCTCGATCAGATTGATCGTAACATCACCCAACTGATCGACAAAACCGTAGCCGATGCGAAGGCCGCAGCGCCGCCACAGGCGAGCGAACTCACCACTGACGTTTACCAGAGTTATTGAGGGGCATGGTCATGAGCAAGAAATCATTTCGTCAGGCACTCAACGAGGCGATGCGCCAGGAAATGGAGCGTGATCCCACGGTCATCATGATGGGTGAGGATATTGCCGGTGGTATGGGCGCCAAGGGTGAGCAGGATGCCTGGGGCGATGTCCTCGGCGCCAGCAAGGGACTTCTTCCGAAATTCGGGCGAGAACGCATATACGACACGCCGATCAGCGAAAGTGCCTTCATCGGTGCAGCCGCCGGCGCTGCAATCAATGGTTTGCGGCCGGTCGCACAATTGATGTTCGTCGACTTCTTTGGCGTCTGCGGCGACCAGATTATCAACCAGATGGCCAAGTTCCGCTACATGTTTGGCGGCAAGGCAACAACGCCTGTGGTCATCCGGACGTTGTTTGGGGCCGGGCTTCGTGCAGCCAGCCAGCACAGTCAGTGCCTCTATCCAGTCTTTACCCACATTCCGGGGCTCAAGGTTGTGATTCCATCGTCCCCATACGAGGCCAAGGGTTTGATGATACAGTCTATCCGCGACGACGATCCAGTGATCTTCTTCGAACACAAGGCGATGTACGCCGACACGGACGAAGTTCCCGATGAGAGCTATACGATTCCGCTCGGTAAAGCCAACGTCTCGCGACGTGGAACCGATGTCACGATCGTAGCAATCGGGCGGATGGTGAAATTCTCGATCCAGGCAGCTGAAGCGCTGGCCAAGGAGAACATCAAGTGTACGGTGATTGATCCTCGTACCACCTCGCCGCTCGACACCGCTACGATTCTTGAGAGCGTCGCTCAAACGGGCCGGCTTGTGATTGTCGATGAAGCAAGTCCGCGATGCAACGTTGCCACCGATATCTCGGCGATGGTGGCACAGAGTGCGTTCAAATCGCTCAAGGCGCCCATCAGAATGGTGACGCCACCGCATACGCCGGTACCATTCGCCGGTGAGCTCGAGGATCTTTACGTGCCGAATCCGGCCAGAATTCAGGCTGTGGTGTCAGAAGTCGTGAGGTATCACTGATGACCGGTACGATCGTTCCTATCACCATCCCGAAGCTTGGTCTCACAATGAAAGAGGGCAAGGTCGCCGCTTGGCACGTGAAGCCGGGCGGCGAGGTCAAGGAAGGCACACCAATCGCGGACATCGAAACTGAGAAGATCACCTCGGAATACGAGGCCCCCGCGAGCGGCATCCTGCGACGGCAGATCGCAAAGGAAGGCGAAACGTTGCCGGTCGGCAGCCTCATTGGCGTGCTGGCCGCCGCCGACGTGCCCGATGCTGATGTCGACGGCTTCATATCTTCGTATCGACCGGAGCAAACGGCATGACAGGAGTTGCCCTCACCAACGTGTCGGGCGGCTCGATTCACTACCTATCGTCCAGCATTCGTCCAAATCGCAGGAGACACCGATGGCATTGCAGGCAGCGTTCATTTTCCTTGCTCCCGAGGCGGATCCGGCAAAGCATCGAAGCATGGTGCGAACGCCTCAGATTGATCTGACGGTCGTTGGCGCAACCAACTACGCGCAAGCCGAGAACGTCGCAAGGACGCTGGTCGAGCAAGGCATAACCGCCATCGAACTGTGTGGTGGCTTCGGCGTCCAAGGCACCGCTCGGATTGCAAGCGCCGTTGCCGGCAAGGCAGCAGTGGGTGCTGTGCGGTTTGATGGTCACCCCGGGCTTGACGGCAAGAGTGGCGACACGATGTTCGCCGCGTAGAAGCGGACTTTGCGGATCGCCAAAACTTATCGAGAGTCGCCAATGCCAGAGCAAATCGACAATCCTCCGCGGTTTCCCGTCGTCGAGACCTACGACTATTCCCTGTTTGGCGCCGTCGAAATTCGTCCATTGAACAAGATCCGGCGCGTCATCGCTCGACGAATGCACGCGAGCTGGGTGAACGTCCCCATGGTGGTTCAATTCGACGAGGCTGATATTACAGAACTCGAAGTCCTGCACGATCAGTTGAAGCCAAAGGCTGACGCAGCCGGCGTGCGGCTCACGTTACTGGCGTTTGTCGTCAAAGCCTGCGTGCTGTCGTTGAAAGCCTTTCCCGAGTTCAACGCATCGCTTGATGCAACCGGCGACAATCTTGTGCTCAAGAAGTATTTCAATATCGGTTTCGCGACGGACACGCCGTACGGTCTCATAGCCCCGGTAGTCAAGAATGCCGATAAGAAAGAGCTGTTCCAGCTCGCAGCCGAAATCAGCAACCTCGCAGTCAAGGCTCGCTCGGAAAAGCTGGCATTTAGCGAAACTGAGGGCGGCTGCTTTTCGATAACAAACCTTGGCCGGCTTGGCGGAACGGCCTTTACACCCACCATCAACGCGCCGGAGGTGGCGGTGCTCGGCATGGCTCGCGCGACGCGCAAGATGATCGATATGGACAACGCTTTCGTTCCGAGACTGATGCTGCCGCTCAGCCTTGCCTATGACCATCGCGTCATCGATGGTGCCGTTGGGGGGCGGTTCATGGATGATTTGCGAAAGAGGCTCGCCACGCCTGCAGCATTGGCGATTTGAGTGACGTGAGTCACTCGCAAGTACGCGTTGTGGCCAGCTAGACGTCATGTTTGAAGACATCCCGCAGTACTTCGCCGGACATTGATTTTGATCGAGACCATGCTGCTCACGCGGTGCAATATCTTAAACGGCCGAGTGTAACCACGGCGCTTCCGCTCGCTGAGCCGGCTTCCGTCTCAAGGCCTCATGCGACATGCACGAAAATACTTCAACACGACCGATATCCGCATCACTTCACACATGTTTCAGAAAGTAGTCGAGGCTTGACTGCGTTCGGGGAGCAAAATGCTTAGCCTGCCAACCAGAGTCTGTACGCAGCATTCCACCAGGCTTCGATTCGGCTGCTGCTTCTGCGAAGGATTTGATCTTTCCAGCCTTGAGCTGATTGCGCAGATCTTCCTCAAGCCGTGCACGAAACACGTAATGATCGTAAATATCCATCACATGCACCGCATATGAGATCGCAAGTTCACGGTTCTTCCGGACGATCAGAAGGTTGTCGTCGTTGCAATACGACGCCTTATAACCAAGGTTGTGGCTGCCGGTGATGACAGCACAATTGTCCTCATCGAGCGGGTCAATCACGATGATCTTGTCATGGATGATCGCATGGCCCGCGGTAAGAAGTTCGGGGCGCAGATTACCGAACGGGATACGGACGGCGGCGGCTCGAATCATGACGATACGGCTTTGCTCTCCGCCCGGCCACCAGATCGCGGGTTGTGGCAGCTTCTGGGTCTTACCCTTCGCATCCACATAGACATTCGGGTCGGGCTCTCCCTTCTTGACCGGCTTATAATTGGGCAAAGCTTTGGGATCGCTGATCGCTCCCATCACGAACAGCTTCTTCTGCTCCTCGGCGAGCGCCGCGGCCTCGCCGATGATGTTGTTCTTGCCAGATAGGCCGGGAAGAAAGGTCAGGAACAGGATGGACTGTTTCGCACGATCCATCAAATCGTACACATGACTGAGATCGGGTGGACGGGCCGGATTCTGCTTCGGCACGGCCGGCTGTTTGGTATTCGGCGAGCACCATAATTCAGCGTTCCCGTTCCCCTTGCCTAACGCACGCAGTCCAGGCGACTTCGCGTCGGCGGTGCGGATTGCGCCAGCCTGCTTATTGCTGTTTGGTTTCGCACCGCGGACCTTCTTGCCTTGCTTGTTGGTTACCGTAAGCGGCTCACGCTTGGGTTGCTTGTCGTCGCGCAGACGCTTCCAATAGTCCCAGTAGTCATTGGCGATTTTCTCATCGGTGACGATAATTGTGTTGTTGGATTGGGCACAAAGACCGGTTTCGGTCCAGTTGGTGCTCCCCGTCATCACGGCTTGCGCGCGATCATCTTTCACATACACAGCGAATTTGTTGTGACCAATCCGTGAGCTGGAGTTGAACATCCGGTCGATCACACGGTCTTTGAGTTTGCCAGTTGCGAGCGCATGCAGCTTTCGGCGCGGATCATCGTTCTCGGTATCCCAGGCGACGGGCTGTCTCTTATTCTTGGGCGTATTCTTGACGTTGGGATCCAGGTTGCCGGCGGACGTCAGGATAATGTGGATGAGCCCCTTCTTCGTGGCCTTGAGCAATTGATCGATCAGCGCCTTATCGTGCAGTTCATAGAGGGCAAGATAGACTTGACCTTTCTCCTTGGCAGCCTTCTCGAGGAACCTTGTGAGAAAGGCGTAAACGTCGCCAGTCAGGAAGGCGCGGATCTTCGATGTCGGTTCAGCGATCTCGGTCTTGAGCGTTTTGAGGAGGTGGTTCTCCTTGTCTTTCTCGGCCGCCATCCGGACCTTTTTGTCCGGAGACTTTGCCGCCGCCAGCACGCGCTTCGGCGGAGCCTTGTTCACCGATTCAAGTTGTTTCAACATATTCTGGGTCGAGAGGATGCCGTTGTTGAAGGTTGCCGCAACTTTGTCACCGTAGTCGTGGGTCACATTGATGGTATTCGTGCGTGTTGGCTCGCCGATCTGAAACAACTGCCGGCGCGGACCCTGATAGCTCGGCTGGCCGTTCGCATCAGTTGCAGGCGCAGTCGGCGATGCGGGAATGGGCTTGCGGCCGGCACCGCCCGCACTTCCGACCGGCACGATCTCGTAATGAACCTCGAAGTCGATCGGCCGCACCTTGGTGGTATCGCGCGACTTGCGGAGGGTCAGATCCCGCCATTCAAAACGCTGGATCGGCCAGACCGAAGAGTCCTGCTCATTCCAGTTCGGATTGCTTTGATCGGTGAAGGCGATCCATGTCGGCAGGATGCGATGTTGCCCCGCATCGTCGCCCGTTTCATGGATACGCGTCACCATGAAACCCAGGCAGTCGTCGATTTCCTTTGCGACGTCCCAGGCGATGTAGCCCACTTCTCCGTTGCACCATGCGCCCGCTTTGGTCACCAATTGCATAGCGTTCCTCCCCCGGCAGAAACCGCTTCCGAATATCCCTAAAGCTAGAGGTTGTCTTTACAAAGTCAACCGTCCGCGTGCCGTGCCACTTGTTGAAACCGTCTGTGCCGCAGCGGTTCTCTGTCGTAAAACCGTTACATTTCTGCCGACGGTTCGAGGGTCCGACAAGCTGTTGACGATGACCTACCGCGTCGCGACCTGCGACGCGCAGGCCTTGGCCGCCGACATCCCCGCCAGACGGCCGAATACGGACGCGGACATCAGCCCCGCTCCCCCGGGATAATTGAAATAGAAAATCCCACCGACCATTTCTCCCGCCGCGAAAAGACCGGGGATCGGGATGTCATCGACATCAAGCACCTGCCCTGTCGTATCGATCTGCACGCCGCCGAAGGTGAAGGTGATGCCGCAGGTCACCGCCCAGGCCTCGAACGGGGGCGTATCGAGCGCGCGTGCCCAGTTGGATTTCGGCAGCGGCAGGCCGCGTGTCGTGCGGCCGTCCTTCTTGCCGGAATCGAAGGGAATGTCATCGGGAATGGACGCGTTGAACTCTTTGATCGTGTCGACGAGCGCCGCCTGGTCGAGGCCTTCGAGCTTCGCGGCCAGGGCTTCGATCGTATCGGCCTGAAAGCGCGCCGCCTGTCTGATGCGATATTCGCCGTGAATGAACGGCCTCGCCTTGGCATCGTAGATCTGCCAGGCGATCTGGTTGGGCTCGGCGAGGATGGCGCGTCCCATCTTCGCATAGGTCAGCGCGCTGACATCGGCGCCCTCGTCGACGAAGCGGCGCCCGCGCGCATTGACCATGATGCCGTTGGCAAAATCGTCGCGCTTGAAAACCGTTCCGAACTCCAGGGTGTTGGCATCGGGTGCATTGAGATCCCAGCTGGCCGAATGGCAGCCGGACCAGTTGCCGTAGGGCTTGCCGCCGGCATCAAGGACCATGCGCAAGCCGTCGCCGGTGTTGAACCTCGATCCGCGAACCTTGGCCAGTTCCCATCCCGGCCCGAGATAGCGGGTGCGCCATTCGGGATTTGCCTCGAAACCGCCGGCCGCGACAACGACGGACTTCGCGGCGATGACGAATTCCCTGCCGCCGCCTGCGCCGCGGGCAAAGACCTTGACGCCATCGACAACACCGTTGGTCCGGGACAAGCTCAAAGCCCGCGTTTCATATCTGACCGTCACGCCGGCGCGTTCGGCTGCCGCAAACAGGGCAGAAGAGAGTCCGTCGCCCGCGCCATAGGTTTCAAGCGCCGAACCGCCGGAGAAGATGATCCGGCCCTCCGCCGTCTTGAACTGCCACTCATAGAGCGGCAGGAAGCGCACGCCCTGGTGCCGCAGCCAATGCATCGTCTCACTGCTGCGCTCGACGAGGATCTCGCACATGGCGGGATCGGTGCGATACTGCGTAATACGCCCCATATGGTCGTAATATTCTTCGCGCGTGTAGCGACCGAAGTCGGCGCGCGCACGCTCCGCCTCACTGATCTCGCCGACAAGGTCGACAATTTCGTCGAGGCCCGAATAAACTGCCCGCATCGCGCCGTTGGAGAAACGCGAATTGCCGCCGCGCTCGCTCTCCGGTGCACGCTCCAGCACACAGACCGAAGCGCCTTCTTCACGCGCCGCCAACGCCGCGGAAAGGCCGGCAAGACCCGCGCCGACGATAATGACGTCGAATGACTGGTTCATAGATTCGATGCCTCATGGAATTTATAGATCGGGAATTTCTTCGTCAGCCCAATTGCTCTATATTCGCCTCACGCACCCACACGCCCCATTGGTCGATCTGCGCGCGGAAAAAGGCCTGGCCTTCGTCAGGCGAACTGAGCCATGGATCGCTTGCAATATTCTTCAGAAAAGCCTTGCCGTCCTTGCTCGATACGATTTCGCCGATCCAGGCGTTGATCTGATCAACAATCGGCCGAGGCGTTGCCATGGGAACGATCGCGGCCCACCAGCCGACCATATCCATGGGGTAACCTTGCTCGCTCATGGTCGGATATTCGGGAGCCGCTTGCAGCCGGGCAGCCGTGCTGACTCCAAGGATGCGCATTTTCCCCTGATTTGCCATCGCTATGGCGGAGATGTTGTCCTGAAAGGCGAAGTCGAGAGCCCCGCTTTGCAGATCGTTGTAACTCTCGGACGTCAGTTTATAGGAAATTTCAATGGCCTCCAGTTTGGCCTGCTTCTTGTACGTCGCTCCCATCACCTTGCCGACTGTGTTGGACGTTGCGTAAGAGGCTTTATCGCCTTTTTTCTGCATCGCCGCCGCAAGCTCCGCCGCTGTTTTCCATGGGCTTTGCGTACTGACGACAAGCATGGTTGGCTGACGGTTCAACGTCGCTGCAATCTGAAGAGCCTTCGCGACATCCACCGTCGGCTTCTTGAACAGATGCATGTTGGCGGAAAGCGCGGTGCCGCCATGAATCATGATGGTGTAGCCATCCGGCCTGGCGCGCGCGATGGCTTCGGTTGCAATGCTGCCGGACGCGCCGGGCCTGTTGTCGACGATCACTGTGCGATTTGTCAGCCCGCGCAGTTTCTCGCCGAAGAAGCGGACGATGACATCAGCCCCGCTGCCAGGCGGGAAGGCGCAAATCAGATGCAGATCCTGTGACGGATAGGTATGCGCGAGCGCGGGCGGCGCCGTTGGAGCAAGGGCGATTGCCGATGCTCCGATTGTAAAATGCCGGCGTGTAAGTTGCGTCATTTTCCATCCCTCCCGATATGCATTGACGTCCGGGCCGTTCACCTCGAAGAACCGGAAAACTGGGGCATCACGTCCTCGATGAGATGCGTCGTCACGGCCCCGCTTGCGAATTCCTCCCGCTGCATCATGAAGTGCAGAAATGGAATTGTCGTTCCGACTCCGGTCACGACGAACCGTTCGAGCGACCTTTTCATCCTCTGCACGGCCTCGCCGCGGGTCGAGCCATAGACGATCAACTTGGCGAGCATCGAGTCGTAGAAAATCGGCACCCGGTATCCGGCATAGCAGTGCGTGTCGATCCTGATATTGGGACCGACCGGCGGCGCCCATTCCTCGATCAGCCCGGCATTGGCGCGAAAACCGTCTTCCGGAATTTCCGCATTGATGCGGCATTCGATGGAATGGCCGCGGAAAACAATATCCGGCTGGGCAACCCTTAACGGCTGGCCATCGGCAATGCGGAATTGCTCCTGAACCAGATCGATGCCCGAGATCGTCTCGCTGACGGGATGCTCGACCTGGATACGCGTGTTCATTTCGAGGAAGTAGAAGCGCTTCTCGTCTTCGTCGTAGATGAATTCGGCCGTGCCCGCGTTTTCGTAATTTATGTTACGCGCCAGTTTGACGGCAGCATTGCGGATTTCTTCGCGAAGATTCTCCGCAATCGAAGGGGCCGGCGCTTCTTCGACGATCTTCTGATGCCGGCGCTGCAGCGAGCAGTCGCGCTCGCCGACATGCACGACATTGCCGAAACGGTCGCCGAGGATCTGCACTTCTATATGCCGCGCGTTGGAGATGTAGCGCTCGATGTAGAGCGTCGGATCGCCGAAGGCGGAACCTGCCTCGGCGGACGCCGCCGTGAACGTCTGCTCCAGGTTCCGGGCGCTCGTCACCACTTTCATGCCGCGCCCGCCGCCTCCTGCCGCCGCCTTCAGGATCACAGGGAAACCGACGCGCTCGGCAACGGCCAGCGCTTCCTGCGGAGACCCGATCTTTTCCGATCCCGCAAGCGTCGGCACGCCGGCCTCGCGCGCCAGCAGCCGGGCCTGAATCTTGTTGCCCATCCTGCGCATGTGATCGGCCGTCGGGCCGACGAAGGTGATCCCGTTCGATGCAGATGCCTCGGCCAGGTCCGGCGATTCGGCCAGAAAACCGTAACCCGGATGGATGGCGTCTGCCCCCGCGCCGATTGCGGCGGTGACGATCGCCCGGTGGTTCAGATAGCTTTGCGCCGAACGCGCCGGCCCGATGCAGATGGCGCGGTCCGCGAGACGCGCCGGCAGGCTGTCGCGATCGGCTTCTGACGTCGCCAGCACCGTCTCTATGCCCAGTTCCTGACAGGCACGGATGATGCGCAGCGCAATCTCGCCACGATTGGCGATCAGGACCCGGGATATCGTCACGTCATCACCATTCGTTCATTCCGGCATCACCCGGAACAACACTTGCCCGAATTCGACAAGCTGCGCATCCAGAACACAGACCTCGACGATCCTGCCGCGCACGCCAGCGCTGACGGCGTTGAAGGTCTTCATCACCTCGACAAGGGCGACGGTAGAGTCCTCACCCACGGTCGCGCCCACCGTCACGAACGGCGGCGCTCCCGGCTCCGGCTGCGCGTAGAACAGACCCATGATCGGCGATTTAATGTCGACCGCGCCGGGATGCGCATGGCCGGATGACTGGACCTGACGAGGCGCCGGAGTGGTCTGTGCCGGAGCCGGGGCCGATGGAGGCATCGTCCCCGGTGCCGCGACCGCGGGGCGTGCCGGCGGCGACGTTGCTTCCGGTACGGGAATATTGCCTTTCCCTATGGTGACTTTGAGATCGCCGATCTCCAACTGGATGAAATCGAACGTCGATCGCTCCAGCGTTTCGATAATGCGTCCCAATTGCCGCACATGTTCCTCGTCCAGCGTACTCAAGTCATTGCTCACGCGCTTAGCTCCCGTAGCGGCCGCGGCCGTCTTAATTCATCGATCGATTTTGCAGAGAGATCTGATCCCGGCCGCGGCGAATGTGGACGGAGCGCACGCCGCTATGCTTCGTCAGTTCCTCCAGCAGCGTCAGCAAAGGTGTACGACTGCTGTCATAACGCCTGGGTGCGCCACTGGCGCGCATCGCGTCGATTTCGCTGGTTCCCTGCATGATCACGCGCATGAGAAGCTCCTCGTCGGAGACGCCCGGACCGCCGATGCTTTCGCGCACTTCCCTGAGGGAAAGCGGCTGCTGGGCGCGACGGTCGATGTCCGCGAGCTCCCGGGCCCTGGCCGAATTCAACAGTCGATCCTTGAGATTCTCATCCATCGAGCGGAAGCCTGAATCTTCTCCATAGAATCCTCTGGCAAGTCGGATGATCTCATCGATGACGACCTTGTATCTCTCGCCGGTCACGACGTTCATCATCGCCTGTGTCGCGACATATTGCGAGAACGGCGTGATCATGATCGGATAACCGAGCTCGCGGTGGATCGTCACGCATTCGGCGATCACCTCATCAAGCCGGTGGTCCAAATGCAGCTCGCCGAGCTGGAACCTCAGGTTGGAAATGACGCCGCCGGGAATCTGGTGCACGTATTGATAGCAATCGAACGGCAGCGGCTGTCCGATCGGCATATTGTCCCGGATCGCAAAGGCCTTGAGACGTTCCGATATGGACGTCAGCAGCTTTTCATCGAGATTGCTGGAATATCCCAGCAGACGGGCGTTCTTTACGGTGCTGAGAACGGATGGCTGCGCCGAGCCTTCGGCGAGCGGCGGCACGCCGGTATGAAGCGTCATTACGCCGAGCTTCAGCGCTTCCATGTAGACCGAAGGCGCAAGCCCGGTGGTGCAGTGAGAGTGAATCTCCAGCGGTATGCCTGGCGCATTCTCCTGAATCGTGGGAATGATGGTACGAAGCCGGTCGATGGTCAGAAGACCGCCCTGATCCTTGAGATAAATCACGTCCGGCTTCAACGGCAGCAGCGCGCGCGTCTTTTCGGCGTAATGCTCATCGGTATGACGCGGGGAAATGCTGAACGAAAGCGCACAGGCGACTTTCATTCCGATCCCTTGCAGAAACGGCACGAGCGCCGGAAACATCCGCTCGATCTGATCGGAGGTGTTGGACGTCAGTTGAATGCGGTTGAGCGCGCCGATTTCCGCCTGCAATGTCCAGAAGAGCTTTCCCAATTCCGGCGGTGTGGGCGTTCCAAGCGGATTGAGATTGAACCCTCCGCCCATGCAGCTCTTCGGCGTGTTGGGCATTTTCTGCGCCAGGCGCCGCATGAGGTCCCAGGGATTCTCTTTCAGGTCGCGAATGAGTTTCTTGAAATTGATCGAGTTGCCCGGAATCTCGATGACATCCAGTCCGGCGCGGTCGAGATTGGCGGCAACCGCCTCCATCATGCCGCCACGCATGTTCATCGCCCAGAGACTTTGCGCCCCATCCCGAAACGTGGTGTCAACGAACCGCACCGCATTTGCAGTCATTGAATGCCCCCCGCGATTTCCCCACCGCTGGCGTCGCGCCAGCGCCCGGCCTTTAAGCATTGCCGTTCTTTCTGGCAAAACCGGACTATCGACATAGAAAACGCTTTATATCGCCAAGTCAATATTTGGCCCAAACAGCAGGGCCATGTTAAATGTGTGCTCGTTTCGCAGAGCGAAACGACTTGCCTATCGAGTTGCAATGAATGGGGTTGTCTCATGTCCGAGGACGGCAACGGCATCCAGTCTGTAAAGACAGCGCTGGACATTCTCGAGTCCATTGCGTTTTACGGCGAAGGGGCCGGCGTGACGCAGATTGCCGAGCGGGTGCGTCTGACCAAGGGATCGGTCCACCGGCATTTGCAGACTTTGGTCGATCGCGGATATCTGGCCCAGGATGCCGCGACGACCCGCTATTATCTTGGCTCGAAGAGCCGTCTGCTGTCGCAACTCAGTCCGGAGCTGGACCTCGTTCGGGCCGCCGATGGCCCCATGCGAAAACTGCGGGACCTCCTGGGACAGACGGTGTCTCTCACGGAGATGACGCCCCGGGGCGCCCTGGTGCTTGCAACGCTGGTTGGATCTTCGCCCATAGAGATTGTCGTGCGGCTTGGCAGCGAGCTTTCTTTTCATTCGTCCGCCCAGGGGAAAATCCTCCTGGCGTTTGCCCCTCCCGCTCTTCAGGAGCGCGAGTTGAGAAAGCCGCTGCGCGCGTTCAGCTCCAAGACGAAGACCGGCCGGCGGGAATTGAAGGCCGAGCTCGAGAAGATCAGGGAGCTCGGCTACGCATCGGCTGCGGAAGAGATGCTTCTTGGGCTCAATGCCATTGCGGTCGGGATTTTCGACGAGGCGCAGGTCTGTGTCGGCTCGATCGCGATCGTCGGCTCCATACAGTATGTTTCTGCCGTACCAGACAGGCGCTCGCTGGCGGCCCTGAAGGAGACGGCGCGGGAGATTTCCAAATCCCTTGGCCGCCACAATGGAGCAAGTGCGCCGGCAGGCGCCAGAGGCCTCACGATCCGACGTCCGGGAAAGGCCTGAGCGTCATCCGGCACGATCACCGGCTAGAACGCGACATCGGGATAGAATCCAAGGTGATCCATCACATTGGTCCAGGGCTGATATCCTTGGCTTTGAAGCCATTGATTGACCTGCTCAGGCTGGTTGAGGATCACCGGCTCGGCGAAGATTTCGCCCTGCAATGCATGATTTCGCGGAATGTTCCATTGCAGCACATGTCGGTTTTCCGGGCCTCTCGTGAAACCCTTGATGAACCAACCCCGGTTGGCGAAAATGTTTCCCTGCTCCTGAATGCCCAAGAACGGGTAGAACGCACCAGGCTCCTTGTAAAATAGCAAGCTGCCCCCTTCGAAGGCGGGATCCTCGAAGATGCTCGGGCTCTCGCCGGACGATTGATAATAGGCGCCGAGCCGCCCACGCCCCTGATACGTCGTAATCAGCCGGCCGTTATACATCGCCGCGGGACGGCCGCCGCCAGGGACGAGCTGGCCGCCACCACCTCCACCACCTCCGAAGCCGCCAAAGCCGCCGCCGGAGGAGATGGTCGGCGTCAGCGCCGACACGGGCTCCCGTCCGCCGATCTGCATGGCGTCGCCCGGATATGGCCCCGTCGTCTCATAGGGAACCGGCTCGGCGATACTGGCCGGCGGGTAATAGTCGCGTCCAGCCACCGCAGCCAGGCCGCCTGTGCCTGCCGGGAGCATGGGCGCCGGCGCAGGAGGCGCAACCGGCGGGGCGGCGGGCGCCTCGAGCAGCGGCCTTTCAGGGAAAACACCGGCCGGCTTCGCCGCCAGCGCCCTTTCCGGCATGCGCTTGTAAAGGGTCACGCCGTTGCCCAGATCGATGCCCCGGCTCATCTCCAGTTCCAGACCCTGCTCCGCCATGCGGGCGGCGTTCATGTCCCAGCGCGCGGCGCGCTCGGCGTTCAGGAGTTTCTGGATTTCGGATTCCGCCCGCCCGAGCCCGAGAGAACCCACCGAAGGCATAAGGAAGCCAGAAGCGACGCTCGCAATGTAGCCGACGCCGCCGGCGAAGACATCGTCATAGCCTGCGAACTTCGCAATCTTTTCGGCGCCGGCGCCAACCAGCATCGGGCCGAAGATGAGGAACGGATCGAAGCCGGCCAGCGGCGCTGTCAGTCCCGTTCCGACGATCAGGTTGACGGCGCCCGAGGCATTGTCGATGCGGCGCCAGTCCTCGACGATCCGCTCGGACTGCTTCTGATGATAGTCAAGAAAGGCTTTTTCAACGCCCTTTGTGGTCTTGTTCTGCCACTGATAGGTCCTGCTGAACGCCGAGAAGTTCTGCACGTCGTCCAGGCCGAGGCGGCGGGACTGCTCGGCCGGCGTCACGACGTCATGGATGACGATCACCTCGTTGCCCACAAGCATCGGACCGTCGGCAGGCTGCTGGGCAACAAGCTTGCGATACATGCCGACGATGTCGTCCATTTCGTCATTCTTGAACGTGAGAGCGCCGCTTGCGTCGTAGATGCCGCTCCGCGTCTCGAACTTCAGGCCGTCGTAATTGACGCCCTCGGAAACACGCGTGTACGTACCGTCGGCATAGAGGCCTTTGACGTGATCCTCATTGATCTCGTCGATGCCGCGCAGATACTCTACCAGCGCTGGGTCAGGACCGCGCGCCTGCTGCGCGGCAATCTGCGCCTCCAGCCTCGCCTGGTTCGCGCGCAGCCTGGCGCTGCGCTCGTCGGCGCGCGCTTGCGCCAGCGCCTGCTCCTGTTCGAGCTGGACGCGCTCGGCATTGGCGTTCTGCAATGCCGCGGCGATGATTGACCGGTCGTCGAACTCGCCCAGGTGATCGATCTGGTCCTGTAGCAGGCCAAGCCGGATCTGCCACCCCATCCTTTCGCGGCTGGCCGCGTCGGTCTGTTCGTTGGCGGCGGCGAGCGCCGCACGATCGAGCTCCGCGGTATATTCCCGGTCGATCTTGTCCCACAGGTCGATCTGCTCTTGCGAGATCGGCCCCTTCGCATCGACTGAGCGCGGGCGCGCCGGCTGCGACGCCGGCGTCGGCGGCGCAAGTTGCTCCTGAATCCATTGGTAGCCGATATTCGCAAGCCCGTTCGCCACCGCGTCATAAGCATATTCGAAGGCTCCGACCACCGGACTGCGGCCGCTGCCCTGGATGGCCCAGCCCGTGCGCGGGTTGTAGGCACTGTTGATAAGGCCGGCGAGACTGAAGCTGAACGGCCCTTTCGTCGGTCCGCCGAGCGTCGGACCCAGGGCATTGAATCCGATGTTGAACAGTGACCCGCCGATGCCGCTCCAGTTGGCGCTGCCTCCGCTCACCCAGCCAGCGAAACCGCCCTGCGCCTGATCCCAGACCTCGCGGCTGACAATGCTGAGAGGCCCGGTCATCGACACAACGAATCCTCCCATCGCCGCAAGCCCGACGCCATCCCAGTCGATCGCGTCCTGGCCCGGCGAACGCATGCCGAGCTCCCATGACGTCGCCTGCCCCGCGAGATTGCTGAGACCCGCGCCAATTCCCGCACTCACCGGCAGCGGCACGCCCAGTGCCGAAAGGCCGGCGGTCGTGACGATCTGCACCGTGATCGAAGCAGCCGCGACAAGAAGCTGCTCAATGTCGCTGTAATGCGGTGGCGGCGGCGGCGGGATCGCGATCGGCCGGTCATTCCCGATGATCGCCGCGAAATCGTAGGGCGCGTAAGTATTGGCGTTCCGACTGTAGCCGACGGTAGCGGGAATCTCGTAAGCCTTGCCGACCTCGGTGCTCGGGAGCGGCTCGGAAGGATCGTCGACAACGCCGTTGGCGTCCGCAATAACATACCACAGCGAACCGTCGCCATAATTGCTTTCCGCAATGCCGATCACCGTATCGCCAGCCTGGACGACATAGTAGGAAGGGCCATTGGCGGCCGCCTCCGTCATCTGCGTGTAGGCGAAATCAAATTTCGTCGAACCGGAGAGGCGATCGGCGCCGACCGTGGCAACCGTCCGGGCCCCAGCATAGACATAGGTCTGGACGCCGGTGCTGGGGACCGGCAGAGGCACCGTAGATGAACTGCCGACCGAGAGACGCAGCCGCGAATCCTTGAAGATGATGCGTCCCTGCGCGTCATAGGTATAGTAGCGTTCCTCATAGCGATCGGTGCCGTCGCCATTGGGCTTCTGCAAGTTGATCCTCTCGTAAGAAAGTCGTCCTGCAGTATCGTAGCTCTTGGTCGTATCAAGCGTACCATCGCCGACGCTTCTGATGACCCGGTCGCCGTTATGAAACGCGTAGCGATACTCGAACCAGGCGTTGAACGGCTGGCCATTGGACCGGAAGGCGTTGAACTGATAGGAATCGATCAGACCTGTCTGGGCATTATAGGCGTTCTGGGTGTGTGTGTTGCCATTCGCTGCGACCGCATCATACTTCGTCCAGTCAACCTTGCCGTCGGCGCGGTAGACCGTCGTCGTCGTTCCCAGGCGGGATGGGGTGCGAAAAACAAAGTTGTTGGGCGTCCCCATGACATACGTCCACTGCTGATCGGTCAGGACATCGCCGCGCAGGTTCGCCGTCCGCTGTGACAGCGGTTGCCAGGGACCGTTTTCGTCGGGCTCATTCGCTGGCTCGCCTGGACCGCTGATGTCGAATCTGACGATATTGACGCTGCGGAGCCGCTGGTCAATCGTCACCAAATGACCAAGGTCGTTATAGCTGTAGCGCTCGTCGCGCATCGTATCCCAGTGGCGGATAAACCGGGGTGACCCGCGCGGGCCGATCGACGCCGAGTTGGGAAATTCGTACTGGGTTGCCTGAGAGCGGCGCCCCACGACGTCGTAGCCAAGCGCGACGCTGGCCGGCGTCCGCACCTTCGGAGTTATACGGCCATTGGCGAGCATGCCGTTGGAAACCGTCATCCGACCCGCGGCGTCGTACGTAAACCAGCTGTCGCTCGCAAGCGGTCCTTCAACTGCGGTCTGTGTATAGTTCGACTGGATGCGGCGCACGTTGCTCCACTCGTCATAGGCATAATGCACATCACAGATAGGTCCGGCAGGCGACTTGTTCTGGTCCTCGATCCGCGACAGCCGCCCCTGATTGTCGTAGCTGACGATGATCGTCTGCAGCGAGGTCGGATAGATACGGCTCTCCGCGGTCATCTGGCTACGCGGATCGTATCGATAGGTCGTGATCTCCTTTTTGTTCGGCTGGGTGACATCGACGAGATTGGTGACCTGCGCGACGAGGCCGTTCTTATGCCGGTCGTAGCTGATGTTGGTGTTGCCATAGGCGTGCAGCTTGACCTCGCCGAAATCGTTGTAGACGTAATGGCCGTACTCACTGAGGGCGGTCGCGTTGGGCTGATAATAACTATCGATGCGTCCGACCGCATAATCGCCGGTGGCGGCGATCCATTGCTTGCGCACGCCCGCGCCATCGATCTCCAGCGCCTTGTTACCGAACGGATCGAAGCCATAGTGGGTGACGACGCCCATAGTGTCGCGCTGCTGGGTGCCGAGATTGCGGGCATCGAACCAGGTGTAGCTCCAAGGCGCGTTGGCGGCTTCGGTGAAGATCTTGCTGGCACAGCGGCGATTGGCCTGGTCGTGGAGATAGGCGTTCAGATAGGTGCGCGCGATCGTGCCCGTGCCGGCAAAGCTGTTGTATTCGCCGGCGCCCGCCGGACTCTGCGTGCGCAGGATGCCATGAAAACGAATGTTGCCGTTGGAATCACGACGGTCGAACAGGACGGTGCCGCGCGGATTGCGCGTGCCAAGCCGTTCGCCATGGATATTGGCGGCATATTCGAGCTTGCGATTGGTGGCGTCGATTTCCGCAATCAGAGTGCCGACGGCGTCATACTGCTTCTTCCTGATCCGCGTGCTGAGCAATGCATCTGTCTGCGGTTCCCGCGCCTCGTCAGCTTCGATGACAACATTGCCAAGCAGATTGCGGCCGCTGCGCCGTGAGATCTGGGTGTTGCGCGAGAGCCCGGCGTCGTTCACATAACCGAACGTCCCGAGGCTTTCGAGAATGACCTGGTTGTTGTCATCGAACAGATAGCTGCGGAAGATCCGGTTGGGCGCGTAGGACGGCTGGCCGTTGACAAATTCGTAGCCGCCTTCCTGCGTTCCCCTCACATTGCCCCAGCGGTCGAACGTACGCACGGCATAGGGTGTCACCGGGCGGGTTATGGTGCCTGTTTCCGGCGTGATATCGGCATCGAACAGGGGACGCCGGATCATGGTGGCCCGGCCGAGAATATCGTACTGCAACTCGGTGATGCGATAGATGCCGCCGGAATTGCCACGCTTCTCCTGGCGGGTCACCTGGCCCAGCAGGTTGTAGAAGAAGAGCGTCAACCCGTCGGCGCCGACCTGTTCGAAGATATGGCCGGCGTTGTCATAGTGATGCCATGCGATCCGCGCGGTGGTGAGACTTTCCGGGGCCTGGTCCGCAGGGCCCCATTTGCGCCGTTCCTCGGCGACTTCTCCAAACGCATTGTAGAGCGCCGACTTGCCGCTCTGGAGGCGATCGGTTCCGTCCAGATAGACATCGAGCGTATCGGTGAGCTGGCCGAGCGCATCGTAGACGTAGCGCCGTTCCAGCCCTTCCGTATTGATGCCGAGCGGCCCCAGGTCAGCGTGGATCGCCTGCGTCTCGCGGATCACCCGGCCCGCGGGATCGCAGGCGCGCATCTTGACGTTGCCCAGCGCATCGGTGGTGCTGACGAGATTTCCCGCAGCGTCGTAGGCTTGGCGGATTTCGCGCGCATCCTCGCCATGCGTTGTGGCGCGCACCTGACGCACCGGCCGGCCGAAGGCGTCGAGCGACATCGTCGTCACAAGCGCATCCGTGATCTGGTTGCGGAACGGATCGACTCCGTCCTCGCCGTTGGCGGCGACCGGCGCCAGCAATCGCGCCGGCGCGACGATCTCGAGCACCCGGCCGAGTGCATCGTAGCGGGTGGACGTCAGGTTACCGGCGGCGTCGGTAACGGTGAGCGCCCGGCCCACGGCATCGTAGGTCGCCAAACGGACGGTGGTTGCGACGTCCGCATCCGGATCGAGCCATTCGCCGCCGTTCGCCCACGTCCATGTGGCGACGCCATGTTCGACGCCCGCGGCATCGGTATAGCGCAGGCCGTAGCGATCAACCCGAACCTGACGGTCGAGCAGGTCGAAGATGAATTCCGTGATCCGGTCGGAACCGTCGCCGAGGCTTGTAAGCTCTTCCTGCCGGACGAGATTGCCGGCGATGTCATAGCCGCTGCCTGTGACGCTGCCTGCGGCATCGACCATCTGCGTGCGGCGTCCCATCGCATCATAGGTGTACGTCGTATCCTGCCACTCGACGATGACGTTGGCGCGGACCCGCTGGCGGACGACGCTGCCGAAGGCGTCATAGTCGAAGCGCGTGGCGGCGGCGTCCTGCGTCGAGGGTACCGATGCCGGATTGGGACGGAAATCGTTGGCCTGACTGGCGTCGCCGGGCATATGGGTCGAATAGTATGTCGCGGCGGGCTGCGTCACCACGGCCTTGCGACCGAGCTTGTCATAATCGAGCCGAATCGTGCGCGCGTAGACATCCTCGAGGAGGTTGCCGTTCTCGTCGTGTCCCCAGTTGAGCTGTGGCGCAATCTCGCCGGTCGTCCAGTAGAGCCCGTTCGCCGGCGTTCCGTGAATTGTCACACTGTAGCGCGTCACCGTCGCCTTATCGCCGAAGGCATTGCAGGTGTGGCCGGTAACATTGTTGAGCGCATTGACCTCATAGACGATCTGGCCCTGGCAGTCGTAGGTCCGATAGCTCAGTTGGAATTGGTCCGGCCCCGTGCGCGTGCCGATGCGGACGGCATTGCCGACGACGTCGTAAACGATCGATGCCTCGGGTCGGAAGCGGTTTGGAGCCGCCTGACGCAGGACCGTGCCGCTCGGCGGATCATAATAACCGTTGAAGAGCGTGCCGGTCGGCCGGCCAAGCGTATCGAACTGGTAATCGGTGGCCGATGAATCGCCGGGGAAATTCGCCGCCTCAGTCCGGCGGACAAGATTGCCAAAGGCGTCATAAGCGAATTGCGTCTCGAGCCTGCGTTGCGGCGCTGGCGTATCCAGCGCCTCGCCGCTGAGATTGAAGGGCAAGAGAGGTCCCGTTTCGGAGATCTTGCGGCCTGCCCGATCGTAGACATACCTCCAGTCGCAGCCGTTGCGGTCGATCCAGCGGGTCGACGCGCCGAAGACATCGTATTCGTGGTGCTCGGCATTGCCGACAACATCGGTGGAGGCAACGAGCCGGCCGCCGGCATCATAGGCATGCCGTTCACCGCGCGTTTTGCCGTCGCCCACGGCGCGCGTTCCGCGTTGCGCGACAAGTTCGCTTTCCCGGGCCGGCGCATTGGCGGGGAGGCGGAAATCGAACAGCCGCTGTTCGAGCAATTGATCGAGCGCGTCGAAACAGCTCTCAAGGAAGGAAGAGTCCGGCCGGATCTCGAAGCGTTGCCGCCCGGCGGCATCGCGCACGTAGCTGGTCGTCCGGTCGCCTGCAGGCGACGGCGCAAGCGCCGCTTCGATGCCGGCAGCACCAAGTTGCGCCGGCGCCACAGGCGTTGCGAAGACCACCTGCTGGACCGCCTGCCCGAGCGCATCCTGCACCTGCCGCGTCACCACATAGGTGCTTGCCGGAACGCCCTGCAATTCACGCAAGGCGAAGACCTGGCGCCCGCCTGCGTCATAAGCCACCGCCGAGTGGCGGTCGTTCGCCAGGTCGGCGACGATGGCAGCCGCAACTGTCGCCTCATCATAGGCGGCAAGAGGGCCCACAAGCGTCGCATAGGCGCGGCTTTCGACGAACTGGCCCAGCGCATCATAGCGCATTTCGCTTGCCCGGTGCTGGTCGCCGGCCGTCGCATTGGGCGTCATGACCTGCAGGTCGAAGCGCTGCTGCCCGATGGCATCATAGACGAACCATCGCGCCTGGTTGTCCGCATCGGCGCGGTTCACGGCGGTATCTATGGCTGCCTCGGACAAGGCCGCCAGCACCGGCCGCGCCGCATAGCGAACCGTGGACACCTTGTCGCCGAGCGCATCGTATGTGTTCTCGGTGACGCCGCCGAGCGCATCGACGGTGAACCGCAGCCGGTTCAGCCCGTCATAGGCGAAGCGCGAACGTTGCAACCCGGCGAGCGACGCGGGCGCGTTGTCTTCGTATCCGAGCGAGGCCAGCTCGCCCGTCATGTCGGCCTCAGTCAGACCGTCAGGACGCGTGGGCACGAGGCTCGCGATCCATGCGTCGGTCAGATAACGGTCGTACCGCCGCGTCTCGACGAGATTGCCGAACAGATCATACCGGCTCTCCCCGAGCGTCCAGGAACCGATCGCATCGGCCTGAAGCACGAAGCGCTGCCGCCCGGCCTGGTCCTGGACAAGGCACGTTTTGCGATCAGCCGCATCGGCATTGGCGGCAAGCGCTGCCGCGACAGCGGCGCGGCGCATGTCGGGGAGCGGCCCGATAAGTTTCGCATAACGGGTGGTGGCGACGACCCGGCCAAGCGCATCATAGGCCTGCGCATTCGCCTGCCATGCGCCGGGCTGAAGCTGCCGCAACCCGTAGACCGCCTGTCCGGCGGGGTCATAGACAGTCGCGGTGATGCGATCCCTGGCTGAATCCGCGATTGCCTCGACCGCTGCCGCGATGGTGCCCGCATCGAAGGCGTTGGGTTTGACTGTCGCCGCATGGTCGGTCCTGCCGGTCATCTGGCCCAGCGCATCGAAGCGCTGCGCGCTGACGCGATACGTGCTCTCCCCTGCATCGGTCGAAACCGCCTGCACGCGGTAGAGCTGCTGGCCGAGCACATCATAGGCGAAGCGCAGCACGCGATCGCGCTCCGGATCGCTGCTTACAGCGGCGGCAATCGCCGCCTCGTCGATGGAGGCAAGGATCACGGCGCCTGCATAAGCCGTGGCCGACATCGTCTGGCCGAGCGCGTTCAACGCGGCACTGGTCACGCTGTATGCGTCCGCGCCGGGCGTGGCCGTGATGCGCGACAGGCGATGGCGGACGCGGCCAAGCGCGTCGTAGAGCTGATGGTCGAGGCGGTTGCCGGGCTGTCCGCGCAGGCCCGCCACCGCCGTGTCGATCGCAGCCTCGGAATAGGTGGTGAGCGCCGGACGCACGGCGAACCGCTCGCTGCGCGTCACACTGCCCTGTGCGTCGAGCACGCGCTCGCTGACCGAGCCCAATGCATCGACGGTGAAGCGCTGGCGCCCCTGCGCGTCATAGGCGAAGCGGGTAACACGGTTGCGCGTGTCGCCCGCCAGCGGCGCCGCTGCGCCTGCAATCGCCGTCTCGTCGAATTGCGTGAGTACCGGCCGCGCGGCATAGCTTGTTGTCGCCAGCAGCTTGCCGGTCGCGTCGTAGACATTCTCGGCCAGGGAGCCTAGCGCATCGACCGTGAAGCGCTGCCGCTGCACGGGATCGTAAGCGAAGCGCCGGATCTGATTGGCGGCGTCGCCGCGCAAAGGCTGGACCGCCGCGGCGACGGCGTCCACCGTATAGTCCGGGATCGCAGCCGGACGTTCGGCGAAATGTGTTTCGGCGACAAGATTGCCCAAGGCGTCGCGCAGGGTTTCACTCACCGCACCGAGCGGATCGATCGTGAAGCGCAGGCGATCGCCGAAGTCGTAGACCTGCTTTGTGATCTGGTCGCACCCGCTTGCCGGCATTGCGGCGAGTGCTGCGGCGATGGCGCTCTCGCTAAAATCCGTGAGTGCTGGACGCGTAGCCCAGCGCATGCTGGTGACGATGTTGCTGCGGACATCGAAGCGGTCCTCGATCACCGCGCCGAGCGGATCGACCATGAAGCGCCGCCGCCCGGCCGCATCATAGGCGGTGTGCGTGACCCGGTTGTCGGGGTTGCCACGATCCACTGCGGCATCGATCGCTGCCTCGGTGTGATCGGCCAGAACCGGACGGGCCGCGAACGCGACCGTGGCGATGGTATTGCCAGCCCCGTCGCGGATGACTTCGCCAACAGAGCCCGAAGCGTCGACGCTGAAGTGCAGCCGATTGTCCGCGTCATAGACGAAGGAGCTGCGCTGCACGCCCGCCAGCGTCGCCGGATCGCCGTCATGGTAGCCGAGCGTCGTGGAGAGTTCCTGCCGAAGCGCGGCGACGTCGATGCCGGAGCCTGCCGGCGGAGCAAGCGCGGCAACACGAGCATCGGGCAGGAATTTGTCATAGGCGCGCGCCTCGACCATGTTGCCATTGCTGTCAAACCGGCTCTCAGTGATGGTCCAACCGTTCGCATCCGCCGACTTGAGGCTGAAGCAGATGTGGCCGTCACGGTCGTAGACCGTGTGGCTTTGCCGGTCGTTCGGCAACGCCGCCGGCAGCGGCGCCGCAGTTACGACATCGCCGAAGGCCGCGACTTGCGCGCTCCCCAGCCGGGTAAGGAAGGCGCGGTTGTAGACGAGCCTGCCGCAGCGATCATACCGGCTCTCGCTGACCTCACCCAGTGCACTGATCTCATGCGTACGCCGGCCTTCCGCATCCTGGACGTACCAGGTGCTCGCGCTGTTGGCGCCGATGCGCCGGGAGAGACGGCCGCAGACGTCGTACCGATAGAGGGTCGTGAGGTCGCGGGTTCCCGCGGCGCCGGCGCCGAAGACAGCGGACGGCGCCGCGATTTCACCTGTGCGGCGGCCGAGATTGTCGAACGTGTAGAGCGTGACCTGCTGGTCTGGCTGCGGAACGGAGCCGCGCGCCAGCCTCACGACATTGTCGCGTGCGTCATAGCCATAGGTCGTGCACAGTTGCAGCCCGCCTTCCGCCGCATCGACCACGGCCCGGATCTCCCGTCCCTTGCGGTCGTAAGCATGGGTCGTGAGTTGCGCCGCCGTTGTCCCGGCGCCCCGGGTTTCCGCAACCTTCCGGCCGAGTGCGTCAAACACGAAACGCGTCGTCAGATTCAGCCCTGCCGGATCGATCCGCTGCTCGATCAGACGATTGCGCTGGTCATAGCCGAAGCGCGTCACCGTACCGCGCGCATCGGTCGTTTCAAGCTTGCGGCCGCTGTTGTCGTAGCTGATCCGCTCGACTGGTTGGCCGAGCGCATCGATCGTGCTGACCGGCTGGCCGTCACGGTTGAAGGCGTAGCGAGTGACGTTGCCGCGCGCATCGGTGATGCTCGCAGTCTCGCCGTGGGGCGTCTTCCGCGTCACCAGCAACAGCCCCTCAGGCGTCGTCGCCGTCGTGCTGCGGGCGGCCTCGTCATAGGCGAACCGGGTCTGCTGCCCCAGCGCATCCGACAGCAGCACACGGCGGCCGAGCGCGTCGAGGTCGGTCCGGGTTACGGAACCGAGCCGGTCGGTCTCGACCACGCTTCGTCCGTTGTCCGGATAAGTCCTGAGGCTCGCGAGGCCGGCGGCGTCGACGGTGCCGATCACGCGGCCAAAGGCATCGTAACCGGTGGACGTGCAGGCGTTGATGCCACCGGTATCGCCCGTCTCGGCAATCACCCGTCCGGCCAGGTCGCGGTCGAACTGGCGCGTAGTGCTCTGCCCGTCGGCGATCGAGTGCACTTGCGCCGCCGGCTCGCCAAAGACGTTATAGAGGGTCTCGGTGATGCCGTTCTCGCCATCGGTCGCTTTCGTCACGCGACCACAGCCGTCATATTCGTAGCGGCTCACCTGGTCGCGCGAAGCGTCAACGAGCGGGGCGAGAATGTTAAACAGCGCCTGTCCGGCCGTCCCGCCGCCGCCATCGGCAAGCAGCGTGGTCATCCCGGCATTGTCGATGCGCGCCGCATAGCGCCGCGCGATTTCCGGCTCCCCGAACGCATTGACATTCGTCTCGCTCACTTCGCCGGCAAGGCTGCCGTCGGTGGCTGACCCGATGACGCCGATGGTATGGGTGCGCCGGTTCTCGCGGTCATAATAGAACAGCGTCAGGCTGCCGCCGGCATCGACGCGGCGGATCACGCGGCCGAGGGTGTCGCATGTGTAGCGGACGCCATAGCCGTCGATCATCGCCTCGACTTGCGCCGGCGTGGGACTTGTCCCGAGCGCTGCCGTGCCCTCGCCGCCAAGCGTCGCGATCACCTCGCCGAAGGCATTGTAGAAGGTGGAGCCTGAGCGCTCGTCGACGGTATCGGCGGCGGCGGCGACCAGGATCAGCCGGCCGGCCGCGTCATAAGTGTAACGGGTGACGGTCGATCCGTCCGGACCGATGTTTTCGCGAACGCGGCCGAAGTCATCGAAGGACACGAGCGAGAGCTGGAGCGCCGCCCCTGCCCTGCCGCGCAGCGCCGTGAGATCATCACCGGCGGCGACCGCGACCGGCGTCAGGTAGCGCAGCGTCCGGCGCGTGTTGAGGGATTCATCGTAGACGGTCTCGGTGAGGAACTGCTGCTCATCGACGGCGCCGATCACCCGGCCTTGTCCGTCATAGAAGGCATAAGAACGCAGCGCATCGGGATCACCGGCGGGACGCCAGGCCGACATCTGGTCGCTGCCGAGTGGCTGCAGCGCTGCACTGACAACCGGGCTTATCCTCACCGAGACCGTGCGATCGGTCGAGCGGCCCGTCGCATCGGTGACACGCAGCGCGATGGAATAGCAGCCGGCGTGTGCACAGCTCCCCGTGATGGTGAGCGCGGCCCCGTCGAAGAGCATGCCGGTCGGCAGGCCGCCGAGCACGGCGTAGGTCAGCGACGCACCGGCTGCCGGCGCCACGGCGTAGCTGACTGCAGCGCCCGCGACAGCATCGAGCGGTGGCAGCGCCGGCCAGGCGGGTCCACCCGGCAGACCCGACATGGGCGCGGCGGCGCTGACGACAAGGCGCACGGTTATATCCGAAACCCCACCGCGCCCGTCGTCGGCGCGCAAGGTGATCGTATCGATGACGTCGGCGACTGGCGGCGTGCCTGACAAGGTCGTTGTCGCCGCATCGAAACTCAGCCAGGCGGGCACGCTGCCGATCACGGCGACAGTCGTGGCATCGCCATCCGCATCATATGACGGCAGGCGATAGCGCAACCGCTGTCCGCCGGTGACGAACTGGTCGGTGACGCCGATCCAGGCGGGCGCGGAGACGTCTGCCATAGCCACGCTGCGCCGGCTGTAGCGCACGGTCTCGACGAGACGGCCGGCGGCGTTGAACGTCCGCTCGGTCAGGTAACCAAGCGGATCGATGACGCCGACCTGATTGCCGTCCCTGTCGTAGAGGAAACGGGTCGCTCGATCGGCGGTCTGCGTCATGACCAGACGCGAGAGGCCGTCGTAGCGATAGTGCGTGACCGTGCCGAGCGCGTCGGTCGTCTCCGTGCGGCGACCTGCTTCGTCATATGCATGGACCGTGACACGGTCATGCGCGGCATCCACGATCACATCGCTTCCCGGTCCGCCGGTCGAAAGCGTATTTTTGACAACCTTGCCGGTCGCCTCGTCGTACCAGCCAGTCGTCCCGGCGCGATTTGCGTAGAGGGTCTGGCGGAGGATCTGGCCGGCCGCATCGCGCTCGAACCGGGTCACCGCGCCCGTCGCATCGACCTGCCATTCGAGGCGCCCCGCGGCATCATGAAAGCGGTATCTGCGCCCTCCCTCCGGGTCCTCGATCATCCTCAGACGGTCGGCATCGTCGTAGGCGTAGCGTGTCCGGCGGACGACAGCGCCATCGGACTGGTCGAGTGTCAGCAACCGGCCACGGCCATCGAACGTACGCGTCACCATAAGCCCGCTCGCCATCGTCGTCACGATGCGGCTGTTGGCATCGTCGAACTGGGTCGTCTGATGCCCATCGGCGGCGGTACTGCGCGTCACGCGCGCCATACCGTCATAAGTCGCATCCGCGAGAACGGCACGCTGATCGCGGGCGGCGCCGCGCACCGCGATCCGCTGACGCTGCAGGCTGGCGGCGTCGCACGATAATTCCTCGATCCAGGCCTGCGCGTCCAAAACACCGGCGCCGTCCACGCCAACCGTCGCAAAGCGTGTCTTCCGGCTGACGTTTCCGCGCAGGTCGTGGTCGTAGGCAGTAATTTCGATCTGCGCCTTGTCGGCGAGGCCTTGCACCCAGGCGGTCAGCTGCGCCTCGCTCAAAGATTGAGCCGGATCGAGCCCATCGACATCGTAGCGCGTGCCAGCATAGGTCAGTGTCTGCGCCAGCAAGCCGTCGTCGCTGCCATAGCGGCTTTCGCGCACACGCCCTTCGGGACTTACGACGAAGCGCAGCCGCGACGCCGCGTCATAGGCGTAGCGGGTCGTCGCCGGATCGGCCGGCAGGCCGGGTCCGTCGCCGTCCGGATCGGCAATGCGGTACCGCGTCTCCGTCAGCACCTGGTTCCGCGCATCGAAACTGCGCGCCGTCGTGTCGCCTGTGGCGGTGCGCTCGAAGGTCGGATTGCCGGCCGTATCATAGCCAAGCGTCCTGGCCTGAGCACCAGGACCGGCGACGGCGATGAGGTTGCCTTGCGCATCGTAGGCGAAGCGCGTCGAGATCGGTGGGCCATCGACCAAGGGCGCCGCGATCTCGGTGAGCTGTCCCGTCGCGGGCTCGTAGCGGCAGGTCCAGGCCTGGCCGACGCCGTCCGTAACCACGGCGCTGCCGTGCGGCGTGTCATAGGCGAGACTGAGGGCGATGCCTGGAGCGGCAGCACCGTCGTTGACCGTCACCACCCGCCCGGCGGCATCATAAGCGAAGCCAAGCGCGGCGCCGTCGCCCTGCGTCATGCCGGTGATGCGCGTGCTTGCGCCATCATAGGCATAGTTGGTGACGAAAGCGGCGCTTCCGGTGGTCACGCCTCCGGCCGTGTCGAGGTAGCGAATAACAGAGGTCAGTCGGCCGTTGGCATCGTAAGCGTAGTCAATGAGGCGCTGCGGATTTCCAAGCGTCGCGGTGGCGTGGCCATCGGCGTCATCGACCAGCGCTCGCGCCTCGATCCCCTGCGGACGGAACGCATCGCCGGCCGGGCCAGGAAGCAGCCGCAATTGCTGCCGGCTGGCCGTGTCGCTGATCGTGGTCAGCAGCCCGCCTTCATAGCCGAAGTCGATGCTGTTGCCGCCGGGGTCGGCGCGACGCAACAAACGGCCCTTGTCGTTTGGCCCTGTCGAATTCGTGTAGCGTTCGGTGACGCGCGTCGCACCTTCGGTCCACACCCATTCGGTGGCCGCTCCGTCATAGCGGAGTTCATCATAGGCGCCGCCGCCCTCGGTGCTGGCGAAGATGCCGAGCGCCATGTCCCATTGATAACTTGTCTCGTGGCCGTCGCCATTGATGCGGGCGATGGTTGCGCCGGAACCGGGGTGCGCGGGCGTGCCTGGCCCCTTGAACTCCACGCTCTGATCGACGCTCCAGCGCCAGCCGGACTCTTCGCCGCCGAAGGTCGCTGCGAGGGAATTGTAGTTGCGCGCGGCAAGAAGATCCTCGCCTCGACCGGCAAGCTGTGCATCCTGCGCCTGAAGCACCAGATTGCCGTTCGCCACGTTGACGAAGGCCTGCGCCTGTCCCTGTCCAAGGCCGGCCTGGCCGACGCCGCCCTGTGGGCCAAGCGTATCGAGTGAAGTATCGAGAAGGCCACGCCCCGATCCGGCGACGATTGCAACCATGGCATACCCCCCGATGCCCGATCAGAGCATTCCAGGCTATCTTGCGGTTTGGGAACGACCGTCTTCTGGGACTTGTGCGGAGCGGGCATCATCGCCGATCCGAGCGCTTACGGTCAAGCCTTCTGATGCGAGAACAGATCGAACAGGATGTTACTGTTTTAGTAAAATAATGCTCTCGACAGCGGGATATTCATGCGTTCAATCGCTGTGCCTCAATGATCCGGCGTCTCAGAGAAATGACGTGTCACTGAGGCCTCGAAGCTGCCAGGCATCCGCCTCAAAATCATCTCCAGCACGTTGCTATTTCCTGGCAGGCCGTGCCGGTCGTAGTGCGCGTACATGGCTAGCGCCTCGGCCTCCATCTGCGCCGTGAAGCCGCGCCCGGCAAGCGCGGCTTCCGGGGCTCGTGCCCGCGCGGTCACAGCTTTTCCCAACACACGTGAAGCGATCGCCGCCATGTCCTGAAAATCCAGCCGGTCCGGTCCGGGATATTCGCGCCGCCCCTGCCGAAAAGACCCCGAACTCCAGCTCGTAATCGAGAACCGATGCATAGTTCGGCCACCTCACATCGGTGTTCGTGTTGCGCAGGAAATTTGACCCGCCCTGGAAAGTCCTCGTCAAAGCCAGCAGAAAGGCCCTGCCGGACGCAACCGACGAAGCCTTGAACTGGGGCCTGTTTTTCCTGCTTGGCGCGCTCGATTTCGTGAACCCGAGCCGAGGATGGCTATCAGCGCTTTCCGGCGGAAAGTGCGACGCCGCTGATACCGATGCGGCGTTCCGTCACCTGTTGCCGTTTCTCGCCGGCGGCCTGCGTGCCATGTCGGCTGCGAGGCCTGCCGCGAAGGCCGCCCGGCCGCTCCGACGCGTGGCCGGCAATATGAAGCTCCGTTCGGCGCTGATCTCGGCATTGAAAGACCATATCGCGCGAACCGGGTTGAGCCAGTCAGAAGCGGCGAAACTGCTTGGCACGACGCAACCACGCCTGTCCGATCTCATGCGCGCCAAGATCGACCTGTTCGATCTCGATACGCTGGTCACAATGACCGGAGCGGCCAGTCTCGATGTCGACATGCGGATATCGGACGCAGCCTAGAGCATCGGGCATTCCTTGGACCGCCCGATGCCGCAGAGTAAAAGCTCAGCCGATCAGGTCCTCGATGCGGATCGGGAACCGTCGCACCCTGACGCCCGTCGCATGCCAGATCGCATTGGCGATGGCGCCGACGGTGCCGGTGATGCCGATCTCGCCGACGCCCTTGATCCCCAGCCCGTTGACATAGGGATCGTCCTCGTCGATCAGCAGCGCCTCCATCTCCGGAATATCGGCATGGACGGGGATGTGATAGCCGGCGAGGTCGGCGTTTATGATGCGCCCTGAGCGGCGATCATGGATCGCCTCTTCATGCAGGGCGAACGAGAGACCCCAGATCATGCCGCCGTAAAGCTGGCTGCGCGCCAGCCTGGGGTTGATGATGCGCCCGGCCGCGAAAGCGCCGACGAGCCGCGTCACCCTGACCTGGCCGAGATCGGGGTCGACCTTCACTTCGGCGAAGACTGCGCCGTGCGAAAACATCGCCCGCGCCTCGGCGGCGGCCGGATCGCGGCCGCCCTTGCCGTTGCCCTCGATGGTCGCAAGACCGGCGCGCGCAAGGATATCTCCATAGCTCTCGCTGCGTGAACGATCGCTGCGATGATAGAGCCGCCCGTTGCGCGCCTCGACGCCGGCATTGCCGGTGCCGAACAGCGGAGAGGCCGGATCATTGGCGGCAATCTCGGCGAGTTTAGCGATGGCATCCGTGCCGGCATTGTGGAGCGCACTGCCTGCCGTGGCCGTATGCCCGGAGCCGCCGGCGACGCCGCCGTCGGGCAGGTCCGACGAGCCGGAGCGAAACTCGATCTTTTCGATATCGAGACCCAGCCCATCGGCGGCAATCTGCGCCAGCACGGTCCAGGCGCCCTGGCCCATGTCGGCGCCGGCGGTTTCGACGAGGGCCGTTCCATCGGCGCGCAAGGTGGCGCGCGCCTCCGCCTGAAACATCGGCGCAGGAAACAGGGCGGAGCCCATGCCCCAGCCGATGAGGTGGCCGGCATCGCACCGCATCTGCCGCGGCGCCAGCGGACGCCCGGCCCAGCCGAAGCGTTCGGCGCCCTGCGCATAGCATGCGCGCAATGCCTTGGCCGAATATGGCCTGCCGGTCGCGGGATCGATGTCGGCGTAATTGCGCAGGCGCATCTCCAGTGGATCGATGCCGCAGGCCGCCGCAGCTTCGTCCAGCGCGCATTCGAGCGCTGCAGAGCCTGAGGCTTCGCCCGGCGCCCGCATCGGGCCCGGCGTTCCGATGTCGACCCGCACCGCGCGGTGCCGGGTCGAGATGGCAGGGCTGGCATAGAGGTTGTGCGAGGCGTTGGCGGCAGCCTCGATGAAATCATCGAAGCTGCTCGTCGTCGCCAGCGCGTGATGTTCCAGCGCCGTCAGCCGGCCCTCGGCATCGAGGCCGAGACGCAGATGCTGTTGCGTCGCGCCGCGATGTCCGACGGGTCCGTACATCTGGTCGCGCGGCAGCACCAGTTTGACCGGTCGCCGTAGCATGCGCGCCGCGAGAATGCAGAGGATGTGCGGACCGGCCATGATCGCCTTCGAGCCGAAGCCGCCACCCAGAAATGGACTGCGCAGATGCACGTTCTCGGCCGGAACGTCGAAGAACTCCGCAAAAGCGCCCCGCATCATCACGATCGCCTGGTTCGGCGTGTCGATGGTCAGCCGGTCGCTGTCCCATTCGGCAACGATGGCATGCGGCTCCATGGCATTGTGATACTGGGCCGGCGTCTCGTAGTGCGTATCGATCAGATGCGCGGCCGCGCTGAGGCCGGCGGCAAGATCGCCGCGATCGAAGTTGGGCGGCGCGCCGATGCTGACCATGGGCGGATCGAAATGCTCGCCGCCATCAAAGCCGATCCGTGCGGGCTCTATCTCATAGGTCGGGCTGAGAAGGCGCGCGCCCTCGGTCGCCGCCTCCAGTGTTTGCGCAACGACGACGGCGATGGGCTGTTTGGCATAGCGCACGCGATCGTTCTGCAGGGCATCGAAACGGAAGCCGAACATGCCGTGCTTGACATCCGGATCGAGCGCCAGCGGCGGACGGTTGGCGGGCGTGATCACTTCGACGACACCTGGATGGGCTTTGGCCGCCGCGACATCGAGGGAGGCAACCCTGCCGCGGGCGATGGTGCTGACGGCGATGACGGCATGCAGCATGCCGGCTGGATGATTGTCCGCGGCATAGGTCGCGGCACCTGTGACCTTGAGCACGCCGTCGCGACGGGTGATCGGCTGGCCGCTGCTGGAGCCGAGACGGACATGCGGCGCTGCGGAGAAAGGAATAGTATCGGACATATGATCAGGCATGGGAGTGGCATCCTGTGTCGAAGTTGAAAACGGAAGCGGGCAGCGCCGGCATGCGCCGCGGCGTTCCATCCGCCGCGAGCAGCAAGGCGCATTTCAGCACCCGTTTCGCGAGCTCGATCTTGTAGGCATTATCGCCAGACGGCATTGCCTCGGTAAGCGCCGCCTCCGCCGCTGTTGCGAAGGATTCGACCGTCGGCGCTGCGCCGATGAGCAATTCCTCGGCCGCCTTCGCACGCCACGGTTTGGCTGCGACGCCGCCAAGCGCAAGCCGCGCGGACTGAATCGTTCCGCCTTCGATGCGCAGCATGGCCGCGGCAGAGACGATGGCGAAAGCAAACGAGGTGCGCTCGCGCAACTTCAGATAGCGGGCATGCGTGCGGAAGCCGCCCGCCTCCGGCGGCAGACGCAGCGCGGTGATCAGTTCGCCCGCGCGCAGCACAGTCTCGCGCTCGGGCGTTGTGCCCGGAAGACGATGAAAATCTTCCAGCGCCACGTCGCGACGACCATCCGGTCCTTCGATCTCGACCACCGCATCAAGAGCGACGAGGGGCACGCAGAAATCCGATGGGTGCGTGGCGATGCAGGCGTCGGACCAGCCAAGAACAGCGTGGTTGCGGTTCTCGCCGCCACGCGCATCGCAGCCGGCACCCGGATCACGCCGGTTGCAGGCACTGGCGGCATCGTGAAAGTAAGCGCAGCGCGTATGCTGCATCAGATTGCCGCCGACCGTTGCCGCGTTCCGCAACTGCGGCGAGGCGCCGGAGAGCAGTGCCTCTGCGACGGCAGGATACGCGGCTGCAAAGGCCGGATCGCGGGCGAGATCGGCATTGCGCACCATGGCGCCGATTCGCATGCCGCCATCCGCCAGGGTTTCGATGCGGTCCAACCCGGGCAGCCGGGTCACATCGACGAGACGACCAGGGCGCAGCGCCCCGCCCTTCATCAGATCGAGCAGATTGGTGCCGGCGGCAAGATAGGCCGCACCGGGCTGCGAGCCGGCAGCGACGGCTTCGGCCACAGACGCGGGCCTTACGTAATCGAACAGGTTCATGCGACCCTCCGGTCTTCATTGGCAGAAATGGCAAGCTGCTTCCGGGCATCGCGCACAGCCTCGATGATGCCGACATAGGCGCCGCAGCGGCACAGGTTGCCGCTCATGCCTTCGCGGATGCGCTCGGGATCATCGCCCGCTTCGCCCTCGCGGATGAGGCCGACCGCGCTCATGATCTGGCCGGGTGTACAGAAGCCGCATTGGAAGCCGTCGTGAGCGATGAAGGCAGCCTGCACCGGATCTAGCTGGCCGCCTTTCGCAAGACCTTCGATGGTCAGCACGTCGGCGCCGTCGAGGCTGACCGCCAGTGCCAGGCAGGCATTGATCCGCCGCCCGTCGACAAGCACGGTGCAGGCGCCGCATTGGCCGCGGTCGCAGCCTTTCTTGGTTCCGGTCAGGCCGACCCGCTCGCGCAGCAGGTCGAGCAAGGTCACTCTTGGATCTTCGAGCACGACGTCCTTGCGGACGCCGTTGACGACAAGGCTTATTGACAGAGGCATGATTGCTCCGCTCGGTAATGTCTGGATTTTTGTCGACGTGATGGGGCCGGCTGTGCGACGCAGGCAACAGCGCTTTCAAAGGCTGGGCACGGGTCGCTTCGAGAAAAGCTGCACCGCGTGCCTGAAATGTACTATATGGAGGGCGCCTCCGTTTTGCAAGCCAAAACGGAGGGGGCTTCCGTTTATTTTAAGAGTGAGGAGAAATGAGACAGGTGTCGGACACGGCAAACCGCAAACCGCGGGCGGATTCGCTGCGAAATCGCGAGCGTTTGCTGGTGACGGCACGTGACGTGTTCAGCGCCGGTGGTCCGGACGCGAGCCTCGAGGGCGTGGCCCGCGCCGCAGGCGTCGGGATCGGTACGCTGTATCGTCATTTCCCGACGCGCGAGGCGCTGTTCCAGGCGGTTTACCGGCGCGAGGTCGACCAGCTTGTCGATCTCGCCGTCACGCTCGCCGCCGAGGGATCGCCGCTGGAGGCGCTGCGGCGCTGGCTCCACGCCTTTATCGGCATGGTGGCGACCAAGAAGGGCATGCTGGCGGCGCTGGCCCCCGCCGCCGGCAGTTCCAACGAGCTTTACGCCGATTCTACCGTGCGGTTGACGCGTTCCATCAATGACCTGATGGCGAAGGCCGTGGCCGCCGGCCAGATCCGCGGCGACATCACGCCGGAGGACATGATGCGTGCGGTGATCGGCATGTGCTACGCGCCCGAGCAGCCAGGCTGGCAACACGCGGCCGTCCGCCTGGTCGACGTCTTTGTGGATGGTCTGCGCTCGCGACACGAAAGTCCCGCCAGTGGTGTTGCCAGCCGAAAAAGCCAATCCAGGAAATCGAAAGATTAAGCCCGAGGGTGCCGCATGTCGTTCCTCGCCGGCTGCCGCTCAGTTGACGAACCGCGCCGGCGTATGAATGATCTGCGTCCGACGCGTGCGGCATGCATCGCCGGTCATGCCGCAACAATCTCGCCATTCCACCGGAGTTCCGGCGCCCATGCTCCCGCATTCCGCCCTGAAGTCGATGAACGTGCTGTTCGCCACGCCCTGCTACATCTCGGCGGTGACGATGAACTATGTGACGAGCCTGTTCGGCATGACGCTCGATGCCGGGCACTACGGCCTGCCGTGCACCCTGCACATGCACAGCGAGAGCCTGATCACCCGCGCGCGCAACAATATTGTCCGCAAGTTCCTCGCCGAGGAGCAGTTTACCCATCTGTTCTGGATCGATTCCGACATCGTGTTTTCACCCGCTTCGGTGTTCCGCCTGCTGCTCGCCGACCGCGACGTTGCCTGTGGCGTCTATCCGATGAAGTCGTTCAAATGGCCGGCCGAGGGCCTGCCCGCCGGCATGACCTACAAGCAGTTTCAGGAGCGGTTCACCGAATATCCGTTCAATCCGATCGACCACGGCGCGACGCCCGTCAGCCCGCATGCCGACGCGGAGGGCTTCGTCGAAGTGGCCGAGGCGCCGACCGGATTCATGGTCATCAAGCGCCATGTCTTCCCGCAGATGATGCAGCGCTATCCGCACCTGAACTATGTGCCCGACGGGCCGCCCAATCATCCGCAGGCGCATCTGCACTGGCGCTTCTTCGATTGCATGGTTGATCCGGATTCAGGACGCTATCTGTCCGAGGACTACGCCTTCTGCCGGTTGTGGCGCGACATGGGCGGCAAGATCTGGGTCGATCTCGAGTGCAAGCTTGGCCATCTCGGCCAGTATATGTTCCAGGGCGATCTGGAGCAGAGCCTGCGGGCGCAAAACAGATGGTAGCCGCCGAGGCGTTGCTTCGGATGGCTTAGGCTTATCCGTTGAATATGCCGTACAATTTCGCTTTTGTGTGACGGGGTATGCATTATGCTGCGGGCGTAGCCATGGGGTGGCAAAATACATTTCAGATAACGTTCGTTTTCATCCGCCGCCCAGCCGATGGCCTCATCTGACCGAGCTGCGCGGAGGATATTGTGAGCTTCGACGTCACGGCGCTATCGCAATTGATCTGCGAGATTTACGACGCCGCGCTTGATCCGACGTTGTGGAGACTGGCGCTGCAACATGCGTGCACGTTTGTCGGCGGCGATTCAGCCGCGTTGTTCTGGCATGACGCGGCCTCGGAGCGCTCGGCCGCGATGCATCTCTACAATGAGGATCCGTATTACACCCAAATCTATTTCGAGAAATATGTGCCGATGGATCCGATGTTTCCCGCCGCCACGTTCATGGCGCCGGGTGTTGTGCACACGTCCCTCGATATCGTTCCCTGGAACGAACTGGTGCAGACCCGCTTCTATAAGGAATGGATGCAACCGCAGCGCATGATCGAGGCTGTCGGCGCCAACCTGGAGAAAACCGCGACCAGCTCGGCTCTGCTGGCCATCAGGTTCACCGAGGACAACGGCTTCGTCACCGACGAGGTGAGACAGCGCTTCGGCTTGATCGTCCCGCAGTTCCAGCGCGCCGTTGCCATCGGAAGATTGTTCGACCAGGGCAAGGAGACGCAATCCATGCTCACGCAGACCCTCGACCATGTCGAGGCCGGCGTGTTCCTGGTTGCCGTGAACGGACATATCGCCTTTGTCAACACGCTGGGCCGGACGATGCTCGACGAAGGAGCGATCCTGCGGGAGAGAAACCGCGGGCTCGTGGCCGTGGTACCGGAGGCGCAGCGCATGCTTCGCGACATTTTCCAGGCGGCGGCCAGCGGCGATGCGTCGATCGGCGCCCGCGGCGTGGCGGTGCCACTTTCCGCCTCGGCGGACAACCGTTGGTTCGCCCACGTGCTACCGCTGACCTCGGGACATCGCCAGGCCGCTGCCTCGATGTATGCCGCCGTCGCGGCGGTATTCGTGCGCAAGGTATCGCCAGGCGGCGCAGCGCCGCTGGAAGTGCTGGCAAAAAAATACAAGCTGACGGCAGGCGAAGTGCGAGTCCTGGATGCCGTCGTGAAGGTGGGCAGCGTAAGGGCGATCGCCGAGATGCTTGGAATTTCGGACGCGACGGTCAAGACGCATCTTCAGCATCTCTTCCGCAAGAGCGGCACAAGCCGCCAAAGCGACCTGATCAAACTGGTGGCAGGGATCGGCGAACAGGCCGAGCACTGATTCGCCGTTTCGAGCAGGTTGTTCGATGCAATTTTGCAACAGCTTGGCAGAAACGGCCGCGAGGACCGATAGCGCGTGCCGCGCTGAATAGATTTTCGCTTCGCCTCAACCGAACGGATGATGCGTCCTGTATCGGCCTTCGACACACTTTGCATAGACGAAGGCTGGGGCCCGAATCAATGACATCAGGATCCACCCGCTGCGGAAGCGGTGTTGCTGCAATCGTTGCGGCAGAAGTATCGAACACGTCGCGACCGGGCGCTCGCCGCACACATCTGCTCACCAGCAGCGCGATTGCCGGGGGAACGCTGCGGGGTCTGGTGCTCGCCGCCAGCGTCGGGGCGGGCGCGGGCCTCGCCTCCGCCGCCGACTATTCCGCCGGCAATGCCTTCATCAATCCGCCATCAGGTTTCGCGACCGCCGTTGGCGACACGGCCTCAACTACCGGAGCGAATGCATCGGCTTTCGGCAGCCTGGCAACCGCGAACGGCAATGCCGCGAGTGCGTTCGGCGAAGAGGCCAAGGCCGAAGGCAGCGGCGCGACATCGGTCGGAGCCGCCTCCAACGCCGTCGGTTTCCAAGCGACCGCGACGGGCTACTTCGCCAATGCCACCGGCAACAATGCCACTTCAACAGGCGCGTGGGCCAACTCCGTCGGCGAAAGCGCCACTGCGACAGGCGCGGAAACAACTGCGACCGGTGACAATGCGACCGCAACGGGTGCCTGGAGCACGGCCACCGGCATTTCCGCCACGACGACCGGCGCAAGAGCCAACGCCGTCGGCAATCAAACGACCGCGACCGGCGCGTTCTCCAACGCCGTCGGCGCTGCAGCAACGGCGACCGGTGTCGGCTCCAAGGCCTTTGGCGCCGGAGCGGTTGCGACGGGCGCCTTCAGCAATGCGGTCGGCGACCAGGCAACGGCAACGGGCACGCAAAGCAATGCCGTCGGCGCCAACGCTACGGCGACGGGCATGCTGAGCGTCGCCAACGGTGCGAATGCAACGGCGACCGGTGAGGGCAGCACGGCCAACGGTGCCAACGCGACCGCAACCGGCCAAGGCAGCACCGCCAATGGAGAGTTGGCAACAGCCACAGGCCAGGGCAGCACCGCCAACGGCCTGGCAGCGACGGCGGCAGGCGCGCGCAGCACGGCAACGGGCGACCGCGCGACGGCGACCGGCGCGTTCAGCAATGCCAACGGCGCCTTCGCCACGGCGACCGGCCAGGCGAGCACAGCCAATGGCGCCCAGGCGACAGCGACAGGCCAAGGCAGCACCGCCAACGGCGCCAATGCCACCGCCACCGGCCAGGGCAGCACCGCCAATGGAGCAGCCGCAACCACGACGGGCGCGAGCAGTGTCGCCACCGGCGACCGGGCAACGGCGACAGGCGCCTTCAGCAATGCCAACGGCGCCTTCGCCACGGCGACTGGCCAGGCCAGCACGGCCAATGGTGACCAGGCGACGGCGACCGGTCAGGGCAGTACGGCCAACGGCGCCAATGCGACCGCGACCGGCCAGGCCAGCAATGCCAACGGCACAGCCGCGACGGCAACGGGCGCAAGCAGCGTCGCCAACGGCGATCGGGCGAGCGCCTTCGGTGCTTTCAGCAATGCCACCGGCGGGACCGCGACGGCGACAGGCCAGGCCAGCACGGCCAACGGCGCCCGCGCCACCGCGACTGGCCAGGGCAGCACTGCCAATGGCGACACCGCGACAGCGACGGGCCAGGGAAGTTTCGCCAATGGTTTTGCCGCGTCGGCCACCGGCTCGAACAGCAATGCCAACGGCGACCGGGCGACGGCAACCGGCGCCTTCAGCAACGCCAACGGCGCGTTTGCAACAGCTACCGGCCAAGCCAGCATCGCCGATGGCGCCGATGCAACCGCCTACGGCCAGGATGCGCGCGCCCAGGGCAGCGGCACGACCGCCACCGGCCGGTCCAGCCGGGCCACGGCCGATGGCGCTTCCGCCTATGGCGCGGATGCGCGCGCGACCGGCGTCAACTCCAGTGCCTTCGGCAACAATGCGACGGCGGCCTTCGACAATTCGAGCGCCTTCGGCAATGGCGCCACGGCGACCGCCGCCAACCAGATGGCCTTCGGCACGGCGACGAACACCTATCGCATGGCCGGCATCAACTCCGCTGCCAGCCTCGCAGCGCAAACAGGCCCGACCAACTTCGTCACCAGCGATGCGTCGGGAAATCTTGCCACGTCACCTTTCGGTCCGGCGGACATCGCCCTGCTCAACGCCAATGTGGGCGTTCTGCAGAAGCAGGTGAAACAGGGGTTCGAAGGCACCGCCATCGCGATCGCCATGGGCGGCGCGGCGCTGCCGTCCGACAAGAAGTTCGCGATCTCGACCAATTGGGGTACGTTTCGCGGACAGAATGCCGTCGCTGTCTCCGCGCAGATGCGGCTGAACGAATACGCCGTCATCAACGTCGGCGTCGGTGGCGGGTTTCAGCAGAGTGGCATTGGCGGACGCGCAGGTATAACATTCGCCTGGTGAGAGAGAATTTTTTCAATTATTTGAGATCGTATCTCGCGACGCTGGCCGTTGCTTGCGGTTGCTGTTTCATCGCGGCCGCCATGACACAGGCGCGAGCGCAACCCAAGCCGGCTGAACAGGCCGGGCCAAAGCCCGCGCAAATCGATCGCAATGGCGTGCTGATCCTGATCCGTTCCACCTTGCTCGCCCTCGACCAGGCCAACAAGACCGGAAATTATACGGTGCTGCGCGATCTCGGCGCGCCGGCCTTCCAGGTCAATACGGCAGCACGGCTGGCGGAGATTTTCGCCAAGCAGCGAAGTGACAATCTCGACCTGTCCGGCGTTGCCGCGATCGACCCGCAGCTCAGCCTTTTGCCACAGATCGAACCGAATGGCCTGATGCGCATGTCAGGCTTTTTTCCGTCAGTGCCCTCGCAGGTCAATTTCGATCTCGCCTTCGCTCCGGTGAACGGGCAATGGCGGCTGTTCGGTCTTTCGGTGGCGCTCGGACAGGCGGCGCCCGTGGCCCCTGCCCCGCAACCTCTTGTCGCTCCGCCGCCGGCGGCCGCTCCGGCCCCGGCGCCGGTCGCCAGAAAGGCGACGCCGGAGCGAAAGCCTGCGCAACCAGCTTCACCCAGACATTAACTGGCATCAGCCGACACGCACACCGTGCTATGGCACGATTCTGGCCTTGATTGATCTTGACCGGGCGGAGAACCTTGCCCATGATTAAACGTCTAATCAATGACCAGAATGCGCCCCTCACTTCGACATATTGCACAGCGATTGGGCATTTCGGACGCGACCGTCTCGAATGCCCTGCATGGAACCGGGCGGGTCTCCACGGATCTGCGCGAGAAGGTGCGCGCCGTCGCCAAGGAGATCGGCTACGTGCCCGATCATGCCGGCCGGGCCCTTCGCGCAGGGCGGACAAAAACCATCGGCCTGCTGGTTCCCGACATCGCCAATCCCGTCATGGCGACCCTCCTCAGCGAGCTGGAGCTGGCAGCACGGCGCCGCGGCTATGGCGTCATGGTTGCCAACAGCGCCGACAACCCGGCCACCCAGGCGAGCGAGATCGAGGCCCTGCTTGCCCGTGGCGCGGACAGCCTGGTGATCGTTCCCCGCCGGGGCTCGGCCGTCGGACCGGTCCATGTGCCTGTCACAATCATCAGCAGCGCCGCATCGCCCCTGAACACGGTCAGCAGCGATTATCGCAGCGGCGGCCGGGCCGTGGCCGCGCATCTCGTCGCGCATGGGCATCGCAGCGTCCTGATCCTCGGCGGCGCGCAGGCGTCGGATGTCGGCATCGAGCGCGTCGCCGGCATGCAGGAGGTGTTTTCCGCCAATGCCGTCCGCTTCGACATCGTCTATTCCGAGGTCACGCTTGATATCGGCAGTGCGCTTGTTCAGGATTGGAAGCCCGGAACCCATTCCGCCATCGTCGGCGCTTACGACCTGCTGGCGCTGGGCGCCCTCGCACAGTTGCGGGAGCGCAACATCAGAATTCCTGAAGACGTCAGCCTGACCGGGTTTGACGACCTTGTATGGTGCAGGTTTTTTTCCCCGCAACTGACGTCGGTCAGAATGGATCATGCAGCGGTCGCCGATGCCGCGATTGCCAGACTGGACGGAGAGCCATGCCCGGCGACGTTGATTCCGACAGAACTCATCATCCGTGGATCGTCAGGACCGGCCCGCCGGGCTTCGCCCAAGCGATCCACACGTTCACCCCGAGCAGGAAAGATCACACGTTGAAAAACATCATCACAGCGACGCTGGTTCCAACGCTTGCCTCTACATTCGCCTTCCTGAGCCTGACAACCGCCGCACCTGCGCGGGATCTCTCGATTTCCGTTTACGGCGCCAGTCAGGATGCCTATCGCCGCCTGCTCTATGCTCCGTTCGAAGCAAAATGCGGCTGCAAGCTCATCGTCGAGGCGGGCAACAGCAATGAACGGCTGGCAAAGCTGGAAGCACGCAAGGGCGCGCCTGTGATCGACCTGGCCATCCTGCCGGATTACAGCGCGGTCTATGCGGCCCGCAAGGACCTGATCGATCCGATCGACGTCTCCCAGCTCAGCAACTACACGAAGCTGTATGAATTTGCGCGCGACCCGATCGGTAACCACTACGGGGTCGGCTACACCTTCTACGCGACCGGCATCGTCTATCGTACCGACAAGATTTCCATCTCGTCGTGGAAGGATCTGTGGGGCCCCAAGCTAAAGGACAAACTGGCCCTGCCCGACATCAGTTCCTCGCAAGGTCCCATGCTGCTGATGATGGCCGAGCGCGCCTTCGGCGGCAGCGATCCAGCCTTCAGCACCGGCATGGACAAGGTCGCGGTGGTGAAAGGCGGCGTCGTCAGCTTCTATTCGGCGGGAACGGAGCTGGTGCAGCTCTTCCAGCAGGATGAAATCTGGGCCGCGGTGACGGGACGGTTCAACTGGCCGCTGATCAAGCGGCTGAAACTGCCCCTCGCCTGGGCCAGCCCTTCGGAAGGGGATTCCGGCGGCATGAATGTGATGGTCGTGACCAAGGGATCGAAGAACCGCGATCTCGCCCTGCAGTTCATGGACTTCTGGCTGTCGACCGAGGTTCAGGAAAAGCTTGCCGCCGAACGCATCGACAGCCCGGGGAACGCGGCTGCGCAGGTCGCGCCGGAAGCGGCCGAAAACCTGACTTACGGCGAAGACAACGTCCGGCGCATCCATCTGGTCCGGCCAGACATCATCGATCAGCAGCGCGCGGGCTGGGTCAACACCTGGAACGAGAAGATAAAGCCCTAGCAGGCTGCTGAAAAAGTCGGATCGACCGTCTGTTTGGGCCTAAAAATTGAGTACGGACTGGAATCGAACCGTGAACGGATAGGAATCAAAAAGTTTGAATTCCAAGGTTCAAAAACCTTTTTCAGCAGCCTGCTAGAGCGAAATGATGAGCAGCTCCTCGCGCCCGGTCGCCGGGCTCATTGCGCCGGCGTTCTGCTTCCTGCTGATCTGCTTCATCGTGCCGGTGCTGCTGCTACTTAGCACCAGTCTGCAGGGCCACGCCGGCTGGTCGTTCGAGAACTTCGGCACCTTCTTCCAGTCCACGCTCAACCGGAGGGTTCTGTGGACCACCATCAGGCTCGGCGTCCTCGTGACGTTGAGTTCCGTCGTGCTGGGCTACATCGCGGCCCTCAGCATCGTCGATCTGTCCGCCGGCAACAGGGGCCGCGTGCTCGGGCTGACCATGCTGCCGCTGATGATCTCGCCGGTGGCAAGGACCTATGCCTGGCTTGTCCTGCTGGGACAGGCGGGAGTCCTGAACGATTTTCTCCAGCTCCTGGGCGTTACGCAACAGCCCGTCCGCTTCCTGTTCACCGAGACCGCCGTCTATCTCGGCCTGTTGCAGCTCTTCCTGCCGCTGATGATCCTCTCGCTCGTCAGCGCGTTGGAAAATCTCCCGCCGGATGTGGTCACCGCCGCCCGCACGCTCGGTGCCGGCTGGCTAACCGTGTTCTTCAAGGTCATCCTGCCGCTCACCCGCGAAGGACTGATCATCGGCGGCACGCTCGTCTTCACCGGCTCGATCACCGCCTATATCACGCCTGCCGTCCTGGGCGGCTCGCGGGTCCTGATGCTTGAGACATTGCTCTATCAGCGGGTCCATCTCGGCAATGACATCAAGACGGCCAGCGTCATCGCGGTCATCCTGGTGGGCTTAAGTTTTGTCGCGAACTATGTGATCCGCAAACTGTCGAGCAGGAAGACCTGACGTGAAACTGATCGGCCGAACGCTCCTCGTCGCGCAACTGCTCTTCCTCATCGGCCCGCTGCTGCTGCTTGCGCTCACGGCGCTGTCGGCGGGAGAGACGCTGGAATTTCCACCTGACGGCCTTTCGCTGCGGTGGATGGCGCGGGTGTTCGAGATCGAGAGCTTTCGCGCCAGCTTCATGACCTCGCTGCTTGTCGCCGTCGCGTCGACGGTGTTCTCCCTCCTCCTCGGCCTTCCCGCCGCTTATGCGTTCAGCCGCTACACGGTCCCGTTCGGCGAAGCCATCCGGCTTTTCCTCTCCTCTCCCATCATCGTCCCAGGCATCGTCGTCGGACTGGCGCTGCTCGATTTCGTGGTCGTGCCGTTCGCGCTCGATCCGATCGGCGCCCTGCTCGTCGCCCATACAGCCCTGCTCATTCCCTATTCGGTCCGCGTGGTCGGCGCGAGCCTTGCCGGACTGCGGGTCGATATCGAGGAAGCGGCGGTCCTGCTCGGCTCGACACGGCTGGGCGCGTTTCGCAGCGTGGTCCTGCCCAACATCCAAAACGGCGTCATGGCCGCCGCCGTGCTCGGCTTCATCACCTCCTTCAACCAGGTTCCGGTCTCCCTGTTCCTGACCGGGCCCGGCGTCAGCACCCTGCCCATCGATATGCTCGCCTATGTGGAGGCGACGTTCGACCCTTCAATGGCCGCGCTGTCGGTGATGCTGGCGGTGCTGTCGCTGATCATCGTCTTCGCAACGGAGCGGCTGCTCGGATTGTCAAAATATGTCTAGCTCCGCTTACCTGACGATCAGGGATCTCACCCTGTCCTACGGCGCCAGCGTCGCCGTCGCCGGCCTCAACTTCGAGGTCGCAAACGGCGAGTTCGTCTCTCTCCTCGGCCCCTCCGGCTGCGGCAAGACGACGACGATGCGGGCGATTGCGGGGCTTCTGCAGCCCAGCGCCGGCCGGATCTTTCTGGGCGGCGAGGACATCACCAGGGTGCCGCCGAACAAGCGAGACATCGGGCTTGTGTTCCAGTCCTACGCACTGTTTCCGCACCTGTCCGTGTTCGACAATGTCGCCTTCGGGCTGAAGCTGAAAGGCATGCGCGGCGGTGAGCTCACAAGGCTGGTGGACGAGGCGCTCGCGTCCGTCGGATTGACGGGCTATGCGAAGCGCCTTCCCAAGGAACTTTCGGGCGGCCAGCAGCAGCGCGTCGCCCTGGCACGCTCCATCGTCGTGCGGCCGCGCCTTCTCCTGCTCGACGAACCGCTGTCGAATCTCGATGCAAGACTGAGGGTCGAGATGCGCGCCGAGCTGGGGCGGCTGCAGCGCGATCTCAAGCTGACGATGATCTACGTCACGCACGACCAGAGCGAGGCGCTTGCGCTCTCCGACCGTGTCGTCGTCATGAACAAGGGGCGGATCGAACAGGTCGGATCGCCGGGCGACATTTACGAACGGCCGCAAACGGCCTTTGTGGCCCAGTTCATGGGCTTCGAGAACATCGTCACCGTCCAGGCGGGACGTGCCTGCGGCCGTGATGGAGCGTTAAGCGACATCGCCATGGATGTGCCGTTCACGACGCTCGCGTGGCGGCCGGCCGCTGTCGTCCTTGGCGGCGGCCCTATCCCCGGCACCATTCGCGCCGCTGCCTATCTCGGGCAGTCGATCGAATATCTCGTCGATACCCCGCTCGGGATCATCAAAGCCGAGACGCCTGCTTCAGCCGGGAGAGTTAGCCTCGGCAGCGAAGTCCGCATCGACCTGCCGCTGGAGAAGGCTGCCTCGTTTGCATAGCACCATCCTCATTTCTGGAGCCTGCGCATGAATGTTTCGGATTCCGTCGTGGCTTTTCTGCACGCGATGCCAAAGGTCGACATTCATAGCCATCTCCTCGGCACCATCAGGAAGGCGACCTTTCTCGACCTGATCGAACAGCGCGGCTTCCCGATTTCGAAGGCCGAGGTGGAAGATTTCTATACCCGCGGGGACAAGCCGAAGGGCGTCCTCCATATCCTGCGCGCGCTCGATCAATATATCCTGACAGAGCCGGAGAACTTTCACCGGCTCGTCTACGAGTTCCTTGAGGACATGGCCGCGCACAACGTGCGCTATAGCGAGTTCTTCTGGAACCCGACAGGCACCGCCAACGTATCGGGCGTCCCCTACCCGGCGGCGGTGGATGCGATGATCCGCGCGGTGCATGAAGCCCAGCGCGACTTCGGCATCATCGGACGCATCATTCCGAGCATCGACCGGCAGGCCAGCACCACCGATGCCGTCGAGATGGTGCAATGGGTGATCGACCATCCGCGCAAGGAGGTTCTCGGCATCGGCATCGACTACAGGGAAAACGACTTCCCGCCGGAGCTTTTCTGGAAAGCCTACCGCAATGCCAGGGAGGCCGACCTCAAGGTCACGGCGCATGCGGGGGAATTCGGGATGCCGTGGACCAATGTCGAGACCGCGGTCGAACTCCTCAAGGTGGACCGCGTCGATCACGGCTATACCATTGTCGACAATCCCGCCCTGGCAAGGCGCTACGCGGATGGGGGGATCGTCTTCACGGTGGTGCCGACGAACTCCTACTACCTGCGCACGCTGCCGCCCGACCGCTGGGCCAAGGATCATCCGATCCGGGCCATGGCGGCGCTGGGCCTGCATATCCACCCCAACACCGACGACCCGACCCTGCACCATGTCACGCCGACACAGGCCTGGACGATGATGATGAAGGACTTCGATTTCACCCTGGACGATATCCTGACATTCACCCTGAACGGCCTGAAGGGCGCCTGGCTTCCCGAAGCGCTTCGCCGGCAATGGCTGTCCGAGTGGCCGATGGAGTTTGCCAGGCTGCGGCGCGACTTGGGCCTCACCTCAGACCTGACAGAGAAATAGTTCATGCCGACATTGAGTGAACAACTTGCCGCGTTCGGCCACGAGCTGAGCTTCGAGCAGATTCCCGAAGACGTGACATCCTTTGCGAAACTCCTCGTCCTCGACCTACTGGGCGTTGCCCTTGCGGCAAAGACGACGGAGGAGTGGCCGATCACGCTCGCGGCCTGCCTTGTGTTGGGAGGGGCATCCGAAAGTGCGACGCTGTGGGGAACCGGCAGGAAGAGCACGCCGCAATCGGCAGCGCTCTTCAACGGCATTGTCGCGCATGCGCTTGAGCTCGACGACTTCAACGGCGTCGATCACTCGGGCGCCGTCGTGCTGCCGGCGCTTTTTGCTGCCGCCGAGATGAGGCCGGACGTCACCGGCGCGCAATTGCTGACCGCGATGGTTTTTGGCTACGAGGTCGGCCGCAGGCTTCTCGACGCTGCGGGCGGATACCGTGTTCATAACGCAGCCGGATGGCATACGACCGGAACCTGCGGCAGTTTTGCGGCCGCGGCCGCTGTCGCAAAGCTATGGGACCTGCCGCCGAAAGATATCACCTGGGCTTTGGGCGTGGCGGGGTCTTTCACCGGCGGCGTATGGGCCTTCGGCGCCGACGGTGCGATGAGCAAACGCTATCATGCCGGCAGGGCCGCGGAGACGGGCCTCGTGGCTGCGACATTGGCAAGCCAGGGATTTACCGGCCCCAAGGAAATCTTCGAAGCGCCCTGGGGCGGTTACGCCAATACCTATGCGGCCGGAAACTTCGACGCGAGCAAGATGGTCTCGGATCTCGGGGAGGATCTCAGGCTGGCCATGGCCGGGATCAAACCCTACGCCTGCTGCCGGGGGCTGCACAGCACGGTCGATGCGGTCCTGGCCATGCGACAAGAGCCCGGGTTTGATGCGGATGCCATCAGCGACGTGGGCGTGCGCTGCACCCCTGGCCAGGCCGTCCAATTGGGGAACGGAACGCCTGTCACGCGGCTCCAGGCCCAGTTCAGCCTGCCGTACAGCTTTGCTGTCGCGGCAATCAAAGGCCGGGCATCGCTTGCCGAATTCTCGGGACGGCTCGACGACCGGGCTACACGGGAACTGGCCGCGCGTGTCCGCATCCAGCCGGAGCCTGACCTCGGGAAAGAATGGGAGCCGGAGCTGACCGTGTCGCTGTCGGATGGGACGGTCCTGACGAAGCAGGTCAACGTGGCGCTCGGCGACGCCAGGAACCCGCTGCCGCGAGCAGCGGTCATCAACAAATATCGGGGGCTGATGGAATTGGGCGCCAAGCCAGAAAGCGCTGCGGAAATCGAGGAAATCACGCTCGGGCTGGAGGCGCCCGCAGCATTGGGCCGATTGTTGACGCTCCTCTCGTAAGGAACACGACATAACCCGCACGGCCGGCCCCTCCGGCGGCTAATGTCCACAATCTCGATCCGCTTGGTCGTGCTCAATAGGCGCCGAAAACACCGATGAGCAGCGCCGAGGCTGCCGCGATAGCGAGCAGAAACACCTGAATCTGGTCAGCCATGGATACCTCCCGCCGCTTGGACCGGATGCAGGCTGGCGGAACCAGCCGCCACTCCAACGCACGCCCGGGCGTTCGGTTCCGCGTGCGGCGGAACCAAGGCCCATCGGTATGGGTTCCCAGAGGCCTATCCCTCCTGCCGGATCAGCCCTTGCTAGACGCCGACAACACCGACCATGCCGATCTGCGCGGTGGCAATCCGCCCTGGCGGCATGCGCCGCAAAGTCTGTCGGGTTCCCCGCTCACCCGGAACACGCGATGCCAGGTGCTGGTTGTCGGCGCCGGCATCACCGGCGCGCTGATGGCGGAGCACCTGACATCGCGCGACTTTGAGGTCGTCATTCTCGAAAAGGAAGAGCCGATCCGCGGCAGCACGGCCGCCAGCACCTCCATGCTGTTGTGGGAGATCGACCGCTCCCTCTCCGACCTGACATCGCTTTATGGCTTCGAGCGCGCCGTCAATATCTATCGCCGCAGCCTGCAGGCGGTCTCGGGGCTCATGGCGTTGGTGCGCCAGCAGCAATTGCATTGTGCCTTCCGCGACAGATACTCGCTTTATCTCGCCAGCGCCGAAACCGATCCGAAGGCACTGCAGGCGGAACACGAGCTTCGGCAGCGCGCTAACCTGCCCGGCTTCTTTCTCGATGATCGCAAGCTGGCGTCCGAATTCGGATTCGAACGGAACGGCGCTATTCTCTCCCCCGGTTCGGCCGACGCGGACCCGGTGTGCCTGACCCACGCCCTGCTGCAGACCGCGATCCGTCGTGGCGCCAGGCTCGTCGTCGGCGAGGCGCAGGTCTTCGACGGTGGAGCGAAAAGCGTGATCGTCGGTCTTGCCGACGACCACGTGATCGAGGCCGAATACGTCGTTCTCGCTACCGGTTATGCCATGCCCGATATCGTGCACAGCGATCTTCACCGGACGTCTTCAAGCTGGGCGATCGCGACGGCGCCGCAGCTTCCAACGGCGCTCTGGCGCGGCGGAGTCCTGATCTGGGAGGCGTCAGAAAAATATCTGTATGCACGCACGACGACCGACAATCGTATCGTTGTCGGCGGCGAAGACGATGAGTCCATCGTCGAACAGGACGACCGGGACCGGCTGATGCCGCGCAAGAAGGAGATCATTCTGGCGAAGCTCAAAGCGCTTTATCCCGCCGCCGAGGCAAGCGCCGCCTTCGCCTGGTCGGGCGCCTTCGGACAGACCGGTGATGGTCTTCCCCTGATCGGCCGGGTACCGGGACATCGCCGGCTTCATGCCGCATATGGCTATGGCGGGAATGGCATCACCTTCAGCTTTCTCGCCTCCCGGATGATCGCACGCATGATCGCTGGTGAGTTCGAGCGCTGGTTCGAGGATTTCGCCATCGATCGGCCGGCACCGAAACCGTGACGCATTTGTGTGTCGGCTGGAACGATCCAGGCCCATCGACGTTGCTCACGCGCCAACACCATTGAACCGGAAGGAACGACACCATGCCCACAGCATCAGGTCATACTCGCGCCATCGCAGCCTCCAAGGTGCAAGGCACAAGCGTCTATAACACCGCCGGCGAGGCCATCGGCCATGTCGAGGATATCGTTCTTGACAAGCTGACGGACAAAGTCTTGTTCGCCGTGCTCGGCTTCGGCGGCTTTCTCGGCATCGGAGAGAAGTATCACGCCATGCCGTGGTCCATGCTGGACTATGTGCCTGCGCAGGGCGGCTATGTGGTCAAGCTGTCGCGGCAACAGCTTGAAGGCGCACCGACCTATGAACTCGATGACCTTATCCGCAACGATGGCTCGAGCAACACGCCCTCATTCGATTATTATTCGAGACTGACTCCGCACTGAGGCCGCCTCAACGCTGGGCTGAAAAGTAACGCTGTCATTCCCGACGTCCACGCAGCGGGCGAGCGGGAATCCGGAAGCCACCCCTGTGCCACTGGATTCCCGCTCAGTGCTTCGCTTGGCGGGAATGACATGCGGAGACCGTAGTGAGCGGGTCTCATACGCGAATTTCACTGCGCAGATCGGCGGCGGCCGCGACCATCACCGCGATCTTGTCGCGGGCAAGCGCACGGTCGATCGTCATCAAGCCGCAATCGGGCGCGACGAGGAGCTTGCGCGGATCTAGATAATCCAGCGCCTGTCGAATCCGGCTCTTCACCTGCTCGATGGTTGGAACAGCGGAGGCGCCAGGATCGACGCAGCCGAACATCACGAGCCGGTCGCGGCAAGCTTTGAGCACGGCCGGATCGAAGGTGCTCCGGCCAAACTCAACATTGAACCCGGAAATCCGCGTCTCCATCAATTTGTCGAGCAGGTCCGGATAGGTGAAATGGTGCTGGAGGGCGCGCCCGCCCGGATAGCCGAAACACAGGTGCACGATCGTCGGGACGTGAATTCCCTCCAGGCACCGGTCGAGCGCTTGCGCGGCAAATTGCGAGACCTTGTCGTGATAGCGCGTCATGGCCGGTTCATCGATCTGCAGCATGTCGCAACCCGCCGCCTGCAGGTCGAGCAGCTCCGCATTCACGGCGGCGGCGACATCCATGGCAAGGCGGGCTTCATCGCCATAGGCCTCGTCGAGGGTGCTGTCGACGATCGTCAGCGGGCCGGCCACTGCCATTTTGACCGGCAGCGCCGTGTGCTTCTTGGCGACCTGCAGATCGTCGACGGTCGCGGCCGCACGCCGCTTGATCGGGCCGATGATGCGCGGGACCATGTGCGGATAGTTGGCCTGGCCCCGGTAGAATGTTTTCGTGCCGAGATTGACCAGGTCGATTCCGTCCCAGGTCGTGGCGGCGTGATAGACGAAACTCTCTCTGCGCTGCTCTCCGTCCGTCACGATATCGAGGCCTAGCTCCTCCTGCTCGCGCAGCGAGATGACCGTCGCATCGTCCTGGGCTTCTCGCAGTTGGGGGCCTTCAAAGCGGAACTGCGCGCGGCTGCGCACCGTGTTGGCCAGCCAGGTGGGGCGCGGAAAACTACCGACGCTTGTGGTTGTCAGCGGCCTGAGTTCCATTCCATCCCTCTCCCGTGTGTCCGACGTTGACGTCACGAAGGCTTCGCCGCCGGCGACTTGGCGGGTCGGCGCGTCTTCGCGCTTCCTCCCGGGACGGTATGTCGTATAATGAAACTGTATCTTATTTATAAATTTACGGCGTCGCGGCGAACAATGTCAAGGTTCTGAATGGCAGGTTTGCCTGACGACACACCTTGCCGCCGGATGGCTATGTGATAGTTGCCTATGTCGAATTGGGATGCAGATGAGGGATGACCCGAACAGAGAGCGCTACAATGTGGAGGCGGTGCAGCGCGTCGCCAGCATCTGCGCGCTGTTCTCAGCGGAACGCCCCAGCCTTTCCCTGCGGGAGATCGCACGTCTGACCGCCATTCCGGTACGAACCGCGGCGAAGATCGTCAGCACGCTCGAGGCACGGAAACTGCTGTCGTCCACCGGCCGGAACGGCGAGTGGTCGCTCGGGCCGCACTGGTTGCAGATCGCCGATTACAAGCGCAATCGCACGAACATTCGCGAGGCTGCGACGTCCATCCTCTACGCGTTGCGTGAACAGCTCAACGAAACATTCATTTTCGGCGTGCGCGACGGCGATCGTCGGATCATTGCCGAATGCCTGATCAGCACGCAGCCGATCCGGCGTGTCAGCAAGGTTGGTGACGAAATACCCTTGCATGTCGGCTCGTCCGGCCGTTCCATCCTTTCCGGATTGAGCGATGCGGAGATTTCCGAATACCTGTCGCGGGCGAAGCTCATCAACTACGGCTACGATACGATGACCGATCCCAAGCGCATTTGGGCCGACATCAGGAAATCGCGCCAGGACGGCTATCTCACCTCGAAGGCGGAGATCACGAAGGAGAGCTTTTCGAGTTCGGCCGCCATCAGGTCATACAGGGGCGAAGTCGTCGCTGCATTGACGATCACCTTTCCCTTGTCGCGGCTGACGGACGACCTGCGAAGCCAATCCATTCGTCTCGCCATGGACGGGGCCCAGCGAATCTCGCGGCGCCTCGGTTATGCGCCAGCCTCCAATCCATCGGCCTGAGGCATTCCATTGGCCAAGACCGCAGCCCCCCGCCGCAAGACAGACATGGCAAAAGACGCCTCACCCGCCGGAGTCAGGGTCATCGATCGCGCGATCGATATTCTCGAATGCTTCGATGAAACGCACGAAAAGGCGACCTTGCAGGAGCTCGCCGACCGGACCGGCATCCACAAGGCGACGGCCTTGCGGCTGCTGGCGACGCTGGTGGAAGCAGGCATTCTCGATCAGCCGGTTGCGAGCGGCGCTTATGAGCTGGGGTTTTTTGCCCTGAAATGCGCGGACACGATTTTAGCCGCCAGCGATCTGCGGAAGCGCGCCGCGCCGGTCATGAGACAGTTGCGCGACGAACTCAATGAGACGATCGTGCTGTCGACGCGCAACGGCAACCTGATCCTGAACCTGGACAAATTCCTCAGCCGCCACGGCATCATCGAGGCGCCGACGATCGGCGTCTATACCGCCCTGCACGAGACTTCCGCCGGACTCGCCGTGCTGTCGACCTTCAGTCGAGGACAACTCGAAGCCTATATGGAGGAATGTTGTTCGCACATGACGGCATCCGACACGCGGGCGCTACGCGAGAGCATCGCGAAGATCAACGCTCCGGCAAAATCACCTCCACGCAATCGCACCCTCGCCGTTCCCATTGTCGATGGCGACGGCCGTGCGCATGCCGCGCTATCCATCCAGATTCCTTCCGGGCGGATCGAACCGGACCTTGTGGAACGCTGCCTCAAAGGCTTGCGCTCGGCCGCGCGGAAATTGAACGCTTAAACGCTCAGATATGTCCGCAGGACGAAATCGTTGTCCTTGAGATCCGATGAGCTGCCGGAAAAGCAGATCTCGCCCTTGTTCAGGACATGATGACGGTCGGCGACGGCCAATGCCACTCGCAGGTTCTGCTCGACGAGCAGGACAGCCAGTCCCTCCTTCTTCAGCCCTTCCAGGATTTGAATGATCTCATCGACGATGGTGGGGGCCAGGCCTTCCGAAGGCTCGTCGAGCAACAGGAGCGCCGGATTCAGCATCAGGGCCCTGGCGATCGAGAGCATCTGCTGCTCTCCGCCGGAAAGCTGGAAGCCCAGGTTGCTCTCGCGCTCCTTCAGCCTCGGAAAAAGCCTGTAGATGCGCTCGAGCGTCCAGGGATCTTTGGGGCGCGACGAATCCCTGGCGCCGGGACGGGCGAACACGGTCAGGTTCTCGCGAACCGTCAGGCTGGGGAAGATACCGCGCTCCTGCGGCACCAGGCCGATGCCCAGGCGCGCGATCGCATGGGTCGGCAGGCCGGAAATGTCGCGGCCGTTGTAGCAGACGGCGCCGTTGCGCGGCTTGAGATAGCCCATGATGGTGAGGATCGCCGTCGTCTTGCCGGCGCCGTTGCGCCCGAGCAGGCAGACGATTTCGCCGTCCTGCACCGCGAGCGAAACACCATGGAGGATATGGCTTTCACCGTAGTAGGAATTGATGTCGCTGAGCTCGATCATCGGCTAGCCCGCCATGCCAAGATAGACCTCGCGGACGCGCGCGCTGGCCTGGACTTCGGCGCAGGTGCCGCTCGCAAGCGCCTCGCCATAATAGAGAACCGTTACCCTGTCGGCGAGAGAGAACACCACCTTCATATCATGCTCGATCATCAGGATCGCCAGGTCCGACGGCAGGTCGCGGATCAGTTCGATCATGCGTTGTGTTTCAAGCGGCGACATTCCCGACGTCGGCTCGTCGAGCAGCAGCAGCTTTGGTTCGCTCGCCAGCGCCATGCCGATTTCCAGCTGCCGTTGCTCGCCATAGGACAGATGGCGCACGAGGCGTGAGCCTTCGCCCTCGATGTGGACGATGGCCGCCAGTTCCCTGGCGCGATCGAGCACGGCGGAATAATGCGCCACCGGCCGCACGCAGTTCAATGTGTGGCCGCGCCGGGCCTGAACCGCGAGGCGCAGATTTTCGAGAATGCTCAGGTTCGGGAACAGATTGTTCTTCTGGAAGGTGCGGGCAATGCCGAGCCTGTTGATGCGGTCGGGAGACTGACCGGTGATGTCGACATCCTCGAGGAAGATGCGCCCGGAACTCGGCCGCAACTGGCCACCGATCTGGTTGGCCAGGCTTGTCTTGCCCGCGCCATTGGGGCCGATGATGATGTGGCGCTCGCCGCGCTGCACCTCAAGCGACAGGTCCCTCGTCACCACGAGGTTGCCAAAGGAGCGACAGAGCCGATCGGTGCGCAGCACGCTCATGACGCCCGCACCGGTTTGAGACGACGGAATGTGCCCCATAATCCCTCCGGAAAGAACAGGACGCAGCCGATGAAGACGCAACCGATGATCAGCATCCAGTGATCGCTGTAGGAACTCACCAGGTTCTTCATCAGCAGGAAAATCGCCGCGCCGATGGCAGGCCCGATCAGGGTTCCGCCACCGCCCAGCATGACCATGATGAGGATGTCGCCCGATGCGCTCCAGTGAATGGCATCAGGCGAGATGAAGCCGTTGAAGAGCGCATAAAGGCCCCCCGCAAACCCGGCAATGGTGCCGCTGATGATGAAGGCGAGAAGCTTGTAGCCTTGCACATTGTGGCCGATCGCCAGCATGCGCCCTTCGTTCTCGCGGATGCCGACAAGAACGTGACCGAGCGGAGACGCGATCATCCGTCTCAGGCCCAGATAGCAGAGGATAAAAAAGCCGAAGGTCATATAATACATCACCATCCGGCTCTCCAGGCTCCAGATGAAGAAGGCCGGCTTCTCGGGGATTCCGATGCCGTCCGATCCTCCCGTCACGTCGCGCCACTTCACGACGACGGAATAGGCGAGCTGTGAAAACGCCAGGGTGAGCATCAGGAAGGTGATGCCTGTGGCGCTCACGCAGAAATAGCCGACGAAGGCCGATCCGGCTGCGGCAAGCAGCACACCGATGGCAACGCCAATCCATGGATCGACATTGAAGAGCGAGGCCAGAACGATCACGGCATAGGCGCCCAATCCGAAGAATGCGGCGTGACCCATGGACGGGAGCCCTGTGAACCCGAGCAGGATATCGAGGCTCATGGCGAGAATGGCGAAGATGAATATCTCCGAGACGAGCGTCAGTTGATGGTTGTTGACGAACAGCGGCGCGATCGCCATGGCGGCCACCACCATGGCGCCGATAATCCTGGACCGTGTGGTCGGCGCCGTCGCGACCGCGTTCCGCGGCGGAATGTTGCCCGACGACCCCATGTGCTTGATGCCGAAAAATCCCTGCGGACGGGTCAGGAGCACGACCGCCATCACCAGATAGATCAGGAACAGCGCCATCGAGGGCACATAGGTCTTGCCGAACGTATCGGCCATGCCGATGAGCACGCTGCCGACGAAGGCGCCGCGCAGGCTGCCCATGCCGCCGACGACGATGACGATGAAGGCCGGAATCATGACCTCCGAATCCATGCCGGGATAGAGACCCATGATGGGGCCGGCAGCGACACCGCCGAGAGCCGCGAGCGCCACGCCGACACCGAAGACGCCGGTGAAGAGCAAGGGCACGTTGGCGCCCAGGCCGGATGCCATCGCACTGTCGTCGACGCCGGCGCGGACCATCGCGCCGATGCGCGTGCGCTCGATGCAGAGCCAGAGGATCAGGGCCAGCGCCAGGCCGATGGCGATCAGAAACAGCCGATAGACCGGATATATGCCGGCGCCGATCTGCACGGCGCCCGCAAGCGCCTCCGGCACCGCCATATTCCTGATGTTGCTTCCCCAGATCGAGCGCACGAGGTCGAAGAAGACGAAGGTGAAGCCGAACGTCATCAGGACCTGGTCGAGATGCCCGCGCCGGTACAAGGGCCGCAGAAACAATATTTCCACGACCATGCCCAGCGCCGCCGTCGGTATCGGGGCGAGCACGAGGGCAAGCCAGAAATTATTGGTGATCTGATAGATCGACAGGCCGATGTAGGCGCCGAGCATGAAAAACGAGCCATGCGCCAGGCTCACGACATTCATGAGCCCGAAGATCAGCGAGAGGCCGGCCGCCATCAGGAACAGCAGCATCGCGTAAACGAGGCCGTTCAGCAACTGGACGAGAAACAAATCCATAACCCGCCCTGCTCCCCGCCCCGCCTCGTCCAACCGCAATATGTTTTGAGTTTTACTTGCGCCAGAGCCGGTCGCTTGCAATGGCAGCGCCCTCCGCAAGGGCCTTGAACTTCGCCCACACGATGGTCGGTGCGATCAGCGGCTCGGCCGAAGCCACCGTGGAGAAACCGCAATCGGCGCCGGCGATCACCCGCTCGCGTCCGACAAGATCGGCATAATGCTGGATACGCTGGGCGACGAGGCGCGGATGTTCGACGAAGTTCGTCGTCGAATCGATGACGCCGGGAATGAGGACCTTGTTGTCCGGGATTTTGACCGACTTCAGATCTTCCCATTCATGGGCATGGCGCGGATTGGCGCCCTCGAAGCTGATCGCCGACGGACGCGCCTTGACCACCGTATCCAGGATTTTGGCAAAGGGGATATCGTAGGTGTGAGGTCCTTCGTAATTGCCCCAGCAGATGTGCATGCGCATGGATTCCGAGGGGATCCCCGCTGTCGCCGCGTTGAGGGCCTCGATATTGCGCTGCGCGATGCGGAGAAATTCCTCGTCGGTCTTGTCGCGATATTGATTGTTGCGCGCCGATGCCAGATCCGGACAATCGATCTGGAGGACGAATCCGGCATCGACGACGGCCTTATATTCGGTCGCCATCACTTTGGCCAAGGCCTCGATATAGGCATCCTCATTGCGGTAGTAGGTATCGACGATGAACTTGGTGAGGACGCCGGGCGAGGCGCAGGTGAGGAACGCGTCGACAGGTTTGTTTTTGGCGACGGCAGCCTTGAAGTGCGCGAGGTCCTGTTCCAGCGGCTCGCGGTTTGTATAAGACAAGGGACCGATGCAGGCCGGATATTCGAAGTGCTCGAAGGGCTGGCCGCGCATCTTGAAATCTGGATGGTCGAGGCGGTCGCGGCCCATCATGACGTTGCGGCTCGCGGCGGCGGCTTCCGGCGAATTGCCGACGCCGGCAACTCTGCCCTTGATATAGAACGTGTAGGACAGCTTGCTGACCTCGCCGTCATTGACGACATCGATACCCGACGCCTTCTGCTTGGCAACGATCTCGTCGACCGCTTCAGCGGCGACGGTGTCGAAGCGCGCCGGGTCCACCGGCTTGCCGCTTTCCCGTGCCGCCAGCAATTCGAACAGGCGCGGCGGGCGCGGCAGGCTGCCGACATGGGTCGTCAGAATGCGATCGGTGCTGAGTTTCATAGGCGTTTCCTTCCCGCGGTTATGTTTTTCGGCGGCAGCCGGCTTCAGTCAGAACGTTTTCACGCCTGGATCCTGCACATTCTCGACTGTCATGAAATCCTTGATAACCACAGTGCCATCGATCTCCTTCACCTCGCAGATATAGGTGTTCTGGATGGGATGGTGGGTCACCGGGTCGAAGCGGAAGGGGCCGCGCGGCGCATCGAACGACACTTTCGCCATGGCGCCGGCAAGTTTGTCCTTGTCGGTCGTGTTGCCGTCGGTCGCCTTGATTGCCTCATCGATGACCCGCGCCGTGACGTAGCCATAGTCGGAAAATGTCGTGGGGAGGACTTTATATTTGTCGCGATAGGCGGCGACAAACTGGAGATTCACCGGCGTATTTAGCACCGATGTATAGATCTGCGGGCAGATGATGCCCAGAGCAGCACTGCCTTGCGCAACGAGCACGTTGCTGTCCACGATCGCGGAAAAGCCGGTGAGACGGGTTTTGCGATTGACGCCGAGCGCCTGGTACTGCTGCACGAAACGCACCGCATCGGTGCCGGTATAGAAATTGTAACTCGCCGATGCGCCGGCAGCGGCCATATCGGTCAGATAAACCGAATAGTCGGTGGTTCCCAGCGGCGGGTAGATTTCCTTGACGACCTTTCCGCCCTTGGCAACGTAAGCGTTGGCGAAGGCGCGCAAGGTGTCGCGCCCGGCAACGTAGTCGGTGCCGCTGAGAACGACATCCTTCGCCAGGTTGTCGTACATCCACTGCGCCATGGGAGTGCAGAGCTGATAGGTCGTGATGGTCGTGCGGAAAAGATAGGGGATGCGCTGCCAGGTGATCTGGTCGCTGCCCGCGCCGGAAACGACAAGGAAGGCCTTGCTCTGCTTGACGAAGTTGAGCATGGCCAGCGCGACATTGCTGGCTTGCGGCCCGACGATCATGTCGACCTCGTCGCTTTCGACGAACTTTCTCGCTTTCTGCAGGCCTATCTGCGCGTTGAACTGGTCGTCTTCCTTGATCAGCTCGATTTTGCGGCCCGCGATCGTCCAGTTGATCCTGTCGAAATACAGGCTCATGCCGTTGACGTTGTCGCTCGCGGCGTAGCTCGTCGGTCCGGTAAAGCTGTTCATGATGCCAAGCCGTAAAGGCTTTCGTGTCTGGGCCAGGATCGCCGGTGCCGGAAACCCGAGCGCCAGGGCCGCGCTGCTCGCTGCCGCGCCTGTCAGAAGTCCGCGTCTCGTCGAACCGGCGCGTTCTCGGCTGCCCCCTTGCATGGATTGCGTCATGAATTGCGTCATGGCTTCCCTCCCTTTGAAATTCCGCTTCGGTTATTTTCAAATCTGGCTGGGCTTTTCATGATGCTCTCCCGCCCTCATCCGCGAGATGCACCGCTCCGTGTTCGTCAAAATAAGCTTCTGATCGTTCGTTGCTGGGACGATTCATGCTGCGCCGGAGGCGCCCCTCAAGTGTTTCTCTCCCATCTTGATCGTGTCGTAAAATGAAACTCTAAGTCATTTTATAGATGTTCTCTTGGTGCGACTGCCGTGTCAAGTGCCGCGCGGGCGGGCAAGCAGGCAGCCGCTGAAAATAAAAACCCCGCTGCGGATGGGCCGGAGCGGGGCTCGAATCTTGGAAGGTGAATTTTCAGTCGACCGATTCAGGACAATTCGGCTGATTGGCGCGCGCGTTTGCGGTCTTCGCACTCATCCAGATTTCGCCACGCGCGGCCGCCTTCATCGTCGAGAGCGGCCTCGACGATCAACTGCAGGCCGCCGAGCACCGGCATCGGATGGCGGGCTACGGCGCGCCGGAGTCCGTGCCGATCGCAGGTATCAACCGTTTCAGCGAATTCACCGACTCGCGCGGCGACGAATTCGCCCACGTCCACGCCGCTTGCCGCTGCCAGCAGCGCCATCCGGCTTCTGAATGCCCCGCCGATCGAAAGGACCGCGGCCGAGGCGACTTTTGGGTGCGAACAGGTCGCGATGATCTCTTCGATCTCCATATGCATCTCCATCTCGTTCCGCCCCCACCAAAGCGTTTTCCGATCCGCTTGAATCGGAAAGACGCGTCTGGTTGCTATCGGCAGGCCCCGGTGGGCCATACGCACCACACCGGGAAGGAACTTCGTGAAGGCTACATAGGGGTGAAAACCGACAGGAAAATGACCTGGCGGGCCTGGAACGTGATTCTTTTGCGGCAAGGACGTGTTTAATGCACGCGTCCTTAATCCGCTTGTCTAACCACCATCGGCGATGAGGCCGGCCGCCTTGATGCCCGTCGACGCCGCGAGTTCATCGTTGTCGGACGTATCGCCCGACACGCCGACAGCGCCGATGATGCGATTGTCCTTGTCGCGGATCAGCACGCCGCCGCCGACCGGCAGAATGCCGCCGTCGGCGAGATGCGTGACGGCGCCGAAGAAATGCGGCCGGTCAAGTGCAAGCTTTTCGATGCGCTTGCTGCCGGCGCCCCAGGCAACGGCGCCATAGGCTTTGCCGAACGCCACTTTCCAGCGCATCAGGCTGGTCCCGTCCTCCGCCGCGCTGGCCTTGAGCGCGCCGCGGGCATCCAGGACGACGATGGCAAGCGCATTGAACTTGCCGCCGCGGGCGTGGGCAAGCGCGTCCTTCACAATTGTCTGGGCCTGGTCGAGCGTGAGTTCGGACATGGAATTCCCCCAATGAAGCGTTGCTGTGTTCGATCCGCTTTTCTGACACGATCACTGCCGCCCTGTCGATATGCCGGCCGGCTGATGTTCCGGACAACGATCTATTTGCCGTCCGTGCGGAAACGCACATCGGCCGCGAAAGGCATTGCTAACGTCATAATTCTGGGGAATCATGCCTTCGCGGCGAAGCAATTCGTAGCGGGGGAAACCGCATCGAAAGGAGACTTGTATGGATCGTAGATTTTTTCTGAGATCACTCGTCGCAGCCGCGGGTGCCGCGGCTCTGGTTCCGGTGCTCGGACTTGAGAATGAAGCCATGGCCGCTCCGCGCGCCAAAGCCGATGTCAAGCCCGTGGCTCCCGCCGATACGCTCGATGCCGATGTGCCCGCCGAAGGCGCGACGGAATCTCAGTATTTCTATTATCGCCGGCCGCGTTACTATTATCGGCCGCGCTACGTCTATCGTCGGCCACGTTATTATTACCGGCCGCGCTATGTCTATCGCCGCCGGTTCTATCGCCGGCGTTTTTGGTGACAGGCCGGATTTAATTTCGAACAGAAATTCCCCTCGCGAGCCGCTCGCGAGGGTTTTTTTTGATTACCAGACGCCGGTATTGGGCATCGATGCCCAAGGTTCGGCCTTCGGCAGCCCATCGCCTTTCTGCAGGAGCTCGATGGAAACATTGTCGGGCGAGCGGATGAAGGCCATCTTGCCGTCGCGCGGCGGGCGGTTGATCGTCACGCCTGCTTTCATCAGCCGGTCGCACAGCGCGTAGATGTCGTCGACCTGATAGGCGAGGTGGCCGAAATTGCGGCCGCCGGTATAGGCTTCCGGATCCCAATTGTAGGTCAGCTCGACGAGCGGCGCCCTGGTTTCCTTCGCGGCTTCGACATCCTCGGGCGCCGACAGGAAGATCAGCGTGAACCGCCCCTGCTCGCTCTCGACCCGGCGCACTTCGACCAGCCCGAGCTTGTTGCAATAGAAATCCAGCGAGGCATCGAGATCGGCGACGCGAACCATGGTGTGCAGGTATCTCATAGGATCGTCCTCTTGCTTTGAATGCTTCCAAAGCTTTTAACCCGAACGCAGCGCCAAGGTAAGGCTCCGTCCAATACGGCAGATGAATTTTCCTTTGGCATTTCAAGAGACCGAGGTGGCCAATCATCCTGCTGAGGCCATACTATGCGATCATAGGTGTCGAGGAGGATCTCACATGGAGCGCAGAACATTCATTGCCGGCGCTGCTTTCGCAGCGGCCCTGCCCATCGCCGCAAAGGCTGACCCCGTGGACGACGCGCGCGCACTCGCCGAGCGCTTCGCCTCGACCCTGACCGCCCATGACATGGATGCGTTCGCCGCGCTGTTTGGGGACGACTACAGCAACCACCAGGTGAGCGCCGCCGCTCCCCCGCCACCCGCAACCGTGTCTCCCAAGCAGGGATCTGTCGGTTTCTTCAAGGCGCGGCTGGCCGGGATGCCAGACCTGAAGGTCACCATCGAGGCTGTCGTCGCCTCCGCCGACAAGGTTGCGGCGAGTTTCGTCTACGAGGGCACGCACAGCGGCACCTATCTCGGCGTGCCTCCGACCGGTCGCAAGCTGCGGTTCACATCCTGCGACATATTCCGGATCAAGGATGGCAAGCTTGTGGAACACTGGGGGATGGGCGATATCGCGGGCCAGCTTGCCCAGCTCAAGGGCTAGGCCATAGTTGCGCGGTGAGGCTTTCCGGCAGATGAACATAGAATGACCGATACTCCGGCGGGCATAACCGCGGCTTCCTCCGCCCTCAAACAGCGCGCCGCCGCCCTCTCGGTTGCAGCGAGCGCGCTGCTCACTATCGGCAAGCTCGTGGCCGGGCTGCTGTCGGGCTCGCTTTCGCTGATGTCGGAAGCCTTGCACAGCCTGATCGATACCGGCGCCACCATCCTGACCTGGTTCGCCGTCCGCGCCGCCGATGAGCCGGCCGACGACGAGCATCACTACGGACACGGCAAGATCGAGGCCGTCGCGGCGCTGGCTGAAACCGGCCTGCTGATCGTGCTCGCCTGCGGCGTGCTTTACGAGGCGGTCAGGCGGCTCCTTGGTCATGAGAGCGTTCCGGTGGAAACGGGATGGCTCGTGTTCACCGTGCTCGGCATTGCCATCGTTGTCGATGCCGTGCGCTGGCGCTCGCTGGCGCGCATCGCGCGCGAGACCAAGAGCGATGCGCTCGCCGCCGACGCGCTGCATTTTTCCAGCGATCTCGTCGCCTCGGTGCTGGTGACCATCGGACTGATCGCAACGAAATACGGCTATCCGCAGGGCGATACCATCGCTGCCATCGGCGTCGCCGCCTTCATCGGCATTGCCGGCTACAGGCTCGGGCGGCGGACCATCGATACGCTCGTTGATGCGGCGCCGGAGGGCGTCGCCGATGAATTGCATGAGATCGTCGACAGCGTTCCGGGCGTCGCCGACATTGAAGACCTGCGCCTGCGCCAGACCGGCGCGACCGTGATCGGCGAGGTGACCGTCAGCGTAGCGCGCACCTTGCCGGTCGATCGCATCATGGCGATCAAGCAGGAGATGTCGCGACGCATCCTAGACCGTATCCCCGATTCCAGCATCACCGTCATCGTCAACACGCGCGCGCTCAGCGACGAGACAGTGATGGAGCGCGTGCTGATGGCGGCGGCGCGCAAGCGCCTGCCGGTCCATCACGTCACGACCCAGGAAATCGACGGCGTGAAATCGATCAGCCTCGATCTGGAAGTCGACGGCCGCATGACGCTCGGCGCGGCGCATGACGTCGCCTCAGGCCTGGAAAGCGCGATCCGTGACGAACTCGGCACGGAGATCGAGGTCGATACCCATATCGAGCCGCTTGAAGTGCGCGAACTGCAGGGCGAGAATGCGGTGGCGGAGCACACCATCAAGATCACCGCAGCCTTGCAGGCCATCGCCGCGACATCGAAGGTCGTGACCGAGGTCCACGACGTGCGGGCTCGCGTCACGCCCGTGGGCCTCGTCGTCAATTATCATTGCTGGGCCGATGCGGACACCAGCGTCGGCGACGTGCATGACGAGGTCGACCGCCTCGACCGCGCGGTGAAGACGCAGTTCCCGGATGTGGTGCGGATCGTCGGCCACGCGGAGCCGTTCGGGTCGTAGTTGCTTCGTTAAAAACCGGTTTGTCATTCCCGCCAAGCGAAGCGCAGAGCGGGAATCCAGGAGCAACCTGAAAAGCCAACGTTTCTGCCCTTAACTTCTGGATCCTCGCTCACCCGCTCCGCGGGCGTCGGGGATGACAGCCCGTTCTCTGCAAGCAGCATTCCCAAAGCCGCCAGCCTGTGACATGATCCTACCTCCGATGGCTGCATAGACGGCGACGGGTGACGGAGGAAATCGACGATGCGAATGGTCCCGGCTCTGCGGAGCATCGGCATTGCAGCGCTATTGCACATGACTGGTCCCGCCGCGGCGGACGATACGATCAGGGTGGCCGTCTCCAACCTGGGCTTCTGGTCGGTGGAGACGCCGAGAGTCGGCCAGCAGGGCGGCATCTTCAAGAAGCATGGGCTGATCCTCGACATCTACGGCACGGCGGGCGCCGGCGAGACCCTGCAGGCGGTCATCGCCGGCTCGGCTGATATCGGCATCGGGCTTGGCACGTCAGGCGCGATGAGCGCGTTCCAGAAAGGTGCGCCGATCCGCATCGTCGGCTCTAACTTCACCGGCGCCGGCGATCTGTTCTGGTATGTGAAAACGGAGTCGCCGCTCAAGAGCCTGCGTGACGCGACGGAAAATACCACCGTCGGCTTTTCCAGCAATGGCTCGAGCACCCATATCGCCCTGCTGACCCTGCTGAAAGAAGTCGGCTCCAAGGGCAAGCCGCAGCCCGGCGGCAGCGTCGCGGCGACGTTGACACAAGTCATGTCGGGCCAGATCGACGTCGGCTATTCCGCCCCGCCCTTCGCCTTACAGGAAGTGGAGGACGGCAAGCTGCGCATCATCGCCAGCGGCAATGATGCGCCGTCGCTACGCGACCAGACCGTGCGTGTCGATATCGCCTCACTGCAGTTCATCGAAAAGCGCCGCGAGGTGCTCGACCGTTTTCGTGCCGCCTACAAGGAGGCGCTGGACTGGATGTATGCCGATCCGAAGGCCATCACGCTGTGGTCGGCGTCGATCAACGTCTCGCCGAAACTCGGACAGATCGCGTCCGACCGCTTTCAGACGAAAGAGTCGCGCACCTACAATCGTTTCACCGGTCTCGACCAGATCATGACCGACGCCATCCAGGCCAAGCTCCTGACCCGCAAGCTGACGCCGGAAGAACTCGACCGGCTGATCATGAAGCCGCCGATGTAGGGGCCCATGAAGGAAACATGAAATGAAATACCGCCAGCTCGGCCGCACGGGCCTCAAGGTTTCGGAAATTTCCTTCGGCACCGGCGACAATGCCGGATTGATGATGAACGCCAGTGCCGATGAGCGCGCCCGCGCGCTCGCCCGCGCCGTCGACCTTGGCATCAATTATTTCGACACCTCGCCGGACTACGGCAAGGGCGCGGCCGAGGCCAATCTCGGCAAGGGATTGAAGGAGATCGGCGCACAGGTCATCGTCTCCACCAAGGTGGAAATCATGCCGCCGGATTTCGGCGATATTCCCGGCGCCGTCGTGCGCAGCCTCGATGCCAGCCTGAAACGGCTCGGCATGGACAGCGTCGATGTGCTGATGATCCACAATCCGCCGCGCCTGTCGCGCAACCTGGATGCCGCGCATTGGCCGCCGCTGACGCCAGAAGACATGCTGGGCCCCGCGCTCGAAGGGCTGGAGCGCGTGCGCAAAGCCGGCAAGGCAAAGCATTTCGGCTTCACCTGCGAGAATGCCGAGCCTGCCGCCGTGAAGCCGCTGCTCGAGAGCGGCCATTTCGACGTGATCAACTGCTGGTACAATATCGTCAATCCGACGGCCGGCGTGACCATGCCCGACGGCGTGCGCTACGGCCGCGACTACGAAAACTATCACGGCATGATCAGCGAAGCGGGACGCAATGGCGTCGGCGTCGCGGTGATCCGGCCGCTGTCGGGCGGCGCGCTGACCCAGCAGGTCGTCGATATGGGCGCTGCCGGCCGCCATGCCAATGCGGGCGGCATGTATACGCGCAGACCTGAGTCGTTTCGCGCCGAAGTCGAGCGCGGCCGCGCCTTCGCCTTCCTGCATCAGCCGCCGCGCACCCTGCCCGTCGCCGGCTATCAGTTCACGCTGGCGCATGAAGCCGTCTCGACCGTCGTCGGGGGCTTCTCCGATTTCGCGCAATTGCAGGAGATCGCCGAGGCATCGGCGTTTCCACCTTTGAGCGCCGAGGAGATGGCGCGCATCACCGACGCCTATCGCCACAATTTTTATCTGCAGGCTTGAACCCGACAATCATACGGGAGACATGATCATGTTGACTCGTGACAAGAACGAACTGCTTTGCCGCATCGAAGGCGACGCGCCGATGGGACAGATGATGCGGCGCTACTGGCTGCCGGCGCTGACAAGCGGCGACCTTGAAGCGGGAGGCGCGCCCAGGCGTGTGCGCCTTTTGGGCGAAGATCTCGTCGCCTTCCGCTCGCCCGACGGCAAGGTCGGGCTCGTCGACGAATATTGCCCGCATCGCGGCGCTTCGCTGATGCTGGCGCGCAACGAGGACTGCGGCCTGCGCTGCATCTATCACGGCTGGGCCATCGACGCAGAAGGCACGGTGGTGGAAACGCCGGCGGAACCTCCCGAAAGCAAGTTGAAGGAAAGAGTACGCTCGACCGCCTATCCGGTGCACGAACTCGGCGGCGTTGTCTGGGCCTATATGGGGCCTGCCGGCGAAGAGCCACGACTGCCCGATTTCGAATTCACCGGCATGCCCGCAGACCACATCATGATCATGCGCTCGCGCGAGGAATGCAATTGGGCGCAATGCCAGGAAGGCGTGATCGATTCCGCCCATTCGAACTACCTGCATTCCAACGGCATCAAGCCGAAGGAAGGCCTCGCCGTCACCCATGTCGGCGAAAAGCTGCAGTTCGGCCGGCCCTCCAATGACGGCGCGCCGAAGCTGGAAGTGGAAACGCAGCCCTATGGCTTTCGCTACGCGGCGCTACGCAAGCCGCTGCAGAACCCGGAGCAGAACCGCTATGTGCGCGTGACGCTCTATGTGGCGCCCTGCTTCGGCATCATCCCGGCGCCGAAGGGCCTCGGCATGATGCAGTTCTTTGTGCCGATCGATGATACGCACACGATGTTCTATTATGTGTTCTGGTCCTACGACAAACCGTTCGACCAGCAGACGCGCGATCAATATGCCTTCAACCACGGCCTGAGGGTCGGCGTCGACATGGATGAGAATTTCCGCAAGATCCGCACGCGCGACAACAACTGGATGCAGGACCGCGAGGCGATGAAGCGCGGCGAGACGTTCTCGGGCATCTTCGGCATCAATGTGGAAGATTTCGCGGTTCAGGAAAGCATGGGGCCGGTGTTCGACCGCTCGAAGGAGCATCTCGGCGCCAGCGATCTCGCCGTCATTCATTTCCGCCGGTTGATGCTGGACGCCGTCGAGCGTTTCAGCAGCGAAGGCGCGCTGCCGCCGGGGCTGAATACGGATTTCGATTATGGCAAATTGCGCGGCGCGGAAGGCATGGTGCCGCATTCGCAGCCCTGGCAGAGCGTACTGGGTGAAGGGGTGCCGAAGGCGGCGGCGGAATAGCGCCTGCCTTATGTTTTGCTTCAGCCTTGGTGTGTCATTCCCGCCAAGCGAAGCGCAGAGCGGGAATCCAGGAGCAACCTGATCGTGGATTCCCACCTTGACTCCTGGTTTCCCGCTCGCCCGCTACGCGGTCGTCGGGAATGACAAACGTCCTACCGCCAAGCCCAACACCTACTGCTCAATAATCTTCTTGAAGCGCTCGATCACATCTTTCGGCGTCTTCGCCGCCTGCTTGATGATTTTCAGAACCGCGTCGCCGTCGATCGGATCGACGACGAAGTTCATCTTCTTCGCTTCATCGAGAAACGCCTGGTCCGTCATCATGTCGCGGAAGGCCTGCTTCAAGGCGTCGGCGCGGTCTTTCGGCAGGCCGGCGGGGGCCGCGACCGGGAGTGCCATGAAGAACGGCATTTCGGCGAAATCCAGCAGCGCAAGCTGCGCCGGATCCTTCGTCAGTTCGCGCGCCATCGGCACATCGGGCAGTTCCGGCAGGCGCGTGCGGCGTCCGACCTGGATGACAGGTGTGAGCTTGTGGTTCTCCCACCAGTCGCGCATGTTGGTGGCGAAAAAGCTGACGTCGGCGAATTGTGCATCGACCTCGCCGCGCTGCTGGGCGAGATTGATGTCGGCGGCGCCGGGATAGCCGCGCACGATCTCGTAGTTCAGGCCGAGCACTTCCTTGACGACAAGCGCGACGGTGAGATTGGTCGAGCCGGAGCGATTGGCGCCGATGCGCAGCTTGAGATCGGGATCGCGCATCTGCGCGGCATTTTTCACCGGATGGGTGGCATTGATCGCCAGCACATAGGCGTCGGTGGCATAGGCGGAGACCGAACCGAGCCAGTTGATTTTCAGCGGATCGAAGCGAATGTTGGGGTCGCCGGTCAGCGCCACCTGCGGCAGGCCACGCTGCAGGACGCCGATGGTGAGGCCATCGCTGTCGCCGGCGGCGAAGCGGTTGGCCAGCCCGATGCCGCCGGCCGACGGCTGGTTCGCCGTGTTGACGACCGGCTTGCCGGGAATATGGCCGGCGATATGGCGGGCGACCAGCCGGGCGCCGAGGTCGTAATAGCCGCCGGGCGAGAACGGCACGATCATCGTCATCGCCTTGCCCTTGTAGAAGGTCTCCGCCGACGACTCGGCGGCCGCTGCCTTGAGCGGGACGACGGCAAGCAGACAGGCAGGTATCAGCGCGCTCAGCGCCCCTTGAATGGCTCGCACCTGTTTCCTCCGATCGCGGCCTTTCGGCCGATTCCGTTTTCCGGTTTGTTCGTGAGCCGAGACTAGAGCATTTCCGGGCGAAGTGGACATCGTCTTGAGAGAAATCGTCTCCATCCACCTGATCTGAAAGAGTGCCATTGCGCACACGGCGCTGGAGAATTGCCGCCTAAAGGGAGCTGCCGCGGGATTCAGCCATTGACAAGACCTGATAATTTAGTTAGTGAATATTCACTTACATTTTATAACAGATCTATTTTTGCATTTCCGGAGGGTTCGCCATGTTTGCAGGCCTGATGTCGTCGCGGCGGTTTGCGCCGCTGTTCTGGTGCCAGTTTTTCTCGGCCTTCAACGACAATTTCGTCCGCAACATGCTGGCGATGCTGATCCTGTTCAAGCTGGGGGCGGAGCAGACCGGCGCGCTCGTCACCCTGGCGGTCGGCATCTTCGTGCTGCCCTCCATCTTCCTCTCGGCGCTCGGCGGTGAGATCGCCGATGCCCACAACAAGGCGCTGATCGCACGGCGGCTGAAATTCGGCGAGATCTTCGTGCAGATGGTCGCCGCCGCCGGCTTCTGGTTTGCCTCGCTGCCGCTGCTCTATGCAGCCCTGTTCGGCCTCGGCACCATCGCCGCCCTCTTCGGCCCGATCAAATACGGCATCCTGCCTGACCATCTGGAAACCAGGGAATTGCCGGCCGGCAATGCCCTCATCGAAGGCGCCACCTTCGTCGCCATCCTGCTCGGCATTGTCGTGGGCGGCTATGCCGCCTCGCACGGCCGCGATCCGTCCGGTGTCGTCGTGCAATTGATGGTCATCGCCGTGGCCTGCTGGCTGTCGAGCCGCGCCATTCCGGCGACGGTCGTGGCGGCGCCGAACCTGCGCCCCAACCGCAATATTTTCGCCTCGACCTGGCGGCTGGCCAGCGAGCTTCGCGATGACCATCGCATCTGGACCGGCGGCCTTGCGGTGAGCTGGTTCTGGATGACCGGCGCCGTCTGCCTGTCGCTCGTGCCGGTGCTGATCAAGCATCGCATCGGCGGCGGCATCGATGTGGAAACCGTCATCAACGCCCTCTTCGCCATCGGCATCGCGCTCGGCTCGATCGGCGCGGCGATCGTCGCCCACGGCCGCATCGTGCTGCTGCCGGTGCCGCTTGCCGCCTTTGCCATGGCGGCCTTCCTGGTCGATCTCGGCCTTGCCACCTGGTCGCTGCCTATGGCCACAGGCGAGATCGACATCACCGCCTTCCTCGCCAGCGCCAAGGGGCTGCGCATCGCCATCGATGTGGCGGGCATTGCGGCTGCCGGCGGCTTCTTCGTCGTGCCGGCCTTCGCCGCCGTCCAGTCCTGGGCCGGCGAAGACCGGCGCGCCCGGGTGGTCGCTGCCGTCAACATCATCACCGCGCTGTTCATGGTCGGTGGCGCGCTCGTCACCGCCGTCCTGCAGACCAGCCTGATCGGCCTCAGCGAGCCGACCCTGCTCGTCATGCTCGGCGCGCTCAACGTGCTGGCCGGCATCTGGCTGTTCCGCAACCTGCCCGGCTCGTTCATGGCGGATTTTCTACGGCTGGTGTTCAAACTGGTGTTCCGCATCGAGGTGAGGGGCATCGAGAACGTGAAGCTTGCCGGCGACCGCTGCGTCATCGCCGTCAACCATCTATCCTTCCTTGATGCGCCGGTGATCCTGTCGCTGCTCGATGACAAACCGGTTTTTGCCATCGACTGGCAGATCGCCAAAGCCTGGTGGGTGAAACCGTTTCTCGGGGTTGCCCGCTGCTTTCCCATGGATCCGACGAAGCCGTTATCGACGCGCGCGCTCATCAACGAAGTGAAAAACAACAACAAGCTGGTGATCTTCCCGGAAGGACGCCTCACCGTCACCGGCTCGCTGATGAAAGTCTATGACGGCGCGGCGATGATCGCCGACAAGGCCGACGCGATGATCGTGCCGGTGCGCCTCGAAGGGCTGGAGCGCACGCCGTTCACGCGCCTGCCGCGCAGCTTCGTGCGGCGCGCCCTGTTCCCGAAAGTGCGCGTGACGTTTCTGCCGCCGCGCAAGCTCGCCATGCCCGCGGGCCTGATGGGACGCAAGCGCCGGCAGGCGGCGGGTGCGGCTCTCTATGACGTGATGTCCGATCTCGTCTTCCGCACGACGAAGATCGACCGCACCCTGATGCAGGCGCTGGCGACGGCCATCAAAGAGTCCGGCAAATCGAAGGTCGTCCTCGAAGATCCGATCACCGGCAAGCTTAACGGCCGCAACCTGCTGGTCCGCATCGCCATCCTGTCGCGCAAGATCGCGGCGATGTCTGCGCCTGGCGAAAACGTCGGCCTTCTGCTGCCCAATGCCAATGCAGTGGCAGTGACATTCTTTGCCCTGCAGTCGGCAGGCCGGGTCGCCTGCATGCTCAACTATACGGCCGGCCTTTCCAACCTGCAGTCGGCGTGTCGGGCAGCACAAATCCGCACTATCCTCACCTCGCGCGGCTTCATCGAGAAGGCCAATCTCGGCGCGCTTGCCGCCGAGCTCGAGAAGACGCTGATGCTCGTCTATCTCGAAGATGTCGCCAAGACCGTCGGCATCGGCGACAAACTGCGCGGCATGCGGGAAGCAGGCACGTCGCTTGAGCAGCGCCAGCCCAACGATCCCGCCGTCGTACTGTTCACGTCCGGGTCGGAAGGCGTGCCGAAGGGCGTCGTGCTGTCGCACCGGAACTTTCTGGCCAACGTGGCGCAGGTCGAAGCCCGTTTCGATATCACGCCGGCAGACATCATCTTCAACGTCCTGCCGGTGTTTCACTCCTTCGGCCTGCTCGGCGGCATGCTGCTGCCGATGCTGGCGGGCATGAAATGCTATCTCTATCCTTCGCCCCTGCACTATCGGCAAATTCCCGAACTCGTCTACGGCACCAATGCGACCGTCCTATTCGGCACCGATACTTTCTTCAACGGCTATGCGCGCACCGCCAATCCTTACGATTTTCGCTCGCTGCGCTATCTCGTCGGCGGCGCCGAGCCGGTGAAGGAGACGACGCGCAAGGTCTACATGGAGAAATTCGGCCTGCGCATTCTCGAAGGCTACGGCATCACCGAGACCGCGCCGGTGTTGGCGGTTAACACCGCCATGTTCAACCGCAGCGGCAGCGTCGGCCGGCTGATGCCGGGCCTCGAATATCGACTCGAAACCGTGCCCGGCATCGAAGAGGGCGGACGGCTGTTCGTCAAAGGCCCGAATGTGATGATGGGCTATTACCGGGCGGAAAACCCCGGCGTGCTGGAGCCGCCGGCCGATGGCTGGCACGACACCGGCGATATCGTCACCGTCGACGACCAGACCTACGTGACCATCAAGGGTCGCGCCAAGCGGTTCGCAAAAATCGCCGGCGAAATGGTGTCGCTCGCCGCGATCGAACAGATGTGTGCGCCGCTGTGGCCGGAAAACACGCCCTGCGTGGTCGCCGTGCCTGACGAACGCAAGGGCGAACGCCTGATCATGGTGACGACGAAACCCGACGCCACGCGCTCGGAGGTGCAGGCCTTCATGAAGTCGAAGGGCGCGACCGAACTGATGACGCCTGCGGAAATCATGATCGTTCCGGCGCTGCCTTTGCTGGGATCTGGCAAGACCGACTACGTCGAGCTCAATCGCATGGTCCGGGCGCGCCTGGTTTCGACCGCAGGAGCTGCCTGACATGAGGCAGGAAGCCATGGTCGTGAAGGGCCGCGCCCGCAATGGCGCGGTCACGAAGGAGAAAATCTTCAGCGAGGCCCTGCAGCTCTTCGCCCGCAAGGGCGTCGAGGGCACTTCGATCCGCGACATCTCGCTGGCGGTCGGCGTTGCGGATGCGGCGCTGTATCGGCACTTCCGCTCGAAGGACGATATCGCCGGAGAAATTTTCTCCCGCCATTACGGCGCGCTCGCCCGCAGCGTCGAGGAGATCGGAGCGCGAGCGCAGCCGTTTGCCGTGACCGTGCAGCAATTGGTGGCGCATTTCTGCACGTTGTTCGACGAGCAGCCGTCGGTCTTCGCCTTCATTCTGCTCAATCAGCATGATCATCTGCGCCTGATCGGCGACCAGGCGAATGTCGTCGAGGCGCTCAAGCAGATCATGGCGCGGGCCATCGACCGCGGCGAGGTCGCCATCCGTGATCCCGATCTTGCGGCGGCGCTGGCGCTTGGGGCGACGATCCAGCCGGCCGTCTACAAGCTTTACGGCAGGCTTGCCGGATCGATGAGCACATTGGCGCCACAAATCGCGCAAGCCGTCTGCAGGGCGCTCGGCACGCCTGAAATTGCGCCATAAAAGCAAGGCGGAGCCGGCCCAACTTGCATTCGGTGCTGACGCCGCCGTACATATCCGCAACCGAGATTTTCAAGCGAGTTTGCTATATGCGCACCGATGTTGCCCGCCCTGTCCGCCTGGCCGATTACCGTCCGCCCGATTACCTGATCGAGACTGTCGACCTGACAATCCGGCTTGAGGCCGGCAATACGCAGGTCTCGTCGCGGCTGGCCTTGCGTCCCAATCCCGCAGGCCGTGTCGGCGCACCGCTCATTCTCGATGGCGACGGACTGTCGGGGCGGCTCGCCGCCATCGATGGTGAAGCGCCGCCGGCCGGGTCAGTCAGCATGTCTCCCGACGCGCTGGAAATCGCGCATCCGCCGCAGCGGCCGTTCACGCTCGACATCGAGACGATCGTCGATCCGGCGGCGAACACGCAGTTGATGGGCCTCTACCGCTCCGGCTCGGCCTACTGCACACAGTGCGAAGCCGAAGGCTTCCGGCGCATCACTTACTTCCTCGACCGGCCCGACGTGCTCTCGGTCTATACGACGCGGATCGAAGCATCCCGTACGGAGGCGCCGGTGCTGCTGGGCAACGGCAACCTTGTCGAAACCGGCGATCTGCCCGACGGCCGCCATTTCGCCGTCTGGCACGACCCCCATCCCAAGCCCTGCTATCTCTTCGCCATGGTCGGCGGCGTGCTCGACGCGCTGAAGGACGGTTTCGTCACCATGTCGGGACGCAAGGTCGATCTCGCCATCTATGTCGAACCAGGCAAAAGCGGACACGCGCTCTACGCCATGGATTCGCTCAAGCGGTCGATGCGCTGGGATGAAGAGGAGTTCGGCCGCGAATACGATCTCGATGTGTTCAACATCGTCGCCGTGTCCGATTTCAACATGGGCGCGATGGAGAACAAAGGCCTCAATGTCTTCAACGACAAGTATATCCTGGCGTCGCCCGATACGGCGACGGACTCAGACTATGCCGGTATAGAAACCGTTGTGGCGCACGAGTATTTCCACAACTGGACCGGCAATCGCATCACCTGCCGCGACTGGTTTCAGCTTTGTCTGAAGGAAGGCCTCACCGTTTTCCGCGACCATGAATTCAGCGCCGACCAGCGCTCGCGGCCGGTACAACGCATCGGCGCGGTGCGCAATCTGCGCGCGGCGCAATTTCCCGAAGACGGCGGCCCACTGGCCCACAACGTGCGGCCGGAACTCTATCACGAGATCAACAATTTCTACACGCCGACCGTCTACGAGAAGGGCGCCGAAGTCATCCGGGTGCTCAAGGAGTTCATCGGTGACGACGCGTTCCGGCGCGGCATGGATCTTTATTTCGAGCGCTATGACGGCACGGCCGCCATCGTCGAAAACTTCATCTCCTGTTTCGCCGATGCCTCCGGCCGCGACATGACGCAGTTCATGCGCTGGTACAGCCAGGCCGGCACGCCCGTCGTCAAGGTTCGCGAGACATACGATGCAGCGGCGCGCACTTACGCGCTGCAGTTCGAACAGTCCTGCCCTCCGACACCGGGGCAGATCGAAAAACTGCCGCAGGTGATTCCGATTTCGCTGGGTCTCATCGCCCAGGATGGAACCGAAATCGCGCTTGAGACGCCCGCGGCCGACCAGGCGGGCGGCGCCAGCGCCGAGGAAGTCGCGCGCGGCATGTTCGACCTGACGGCGAAGACACGCACACTCGTTTTTAAAAATGTCGCGGCAAAGCCCGTCCCTTCGCTGTTTCGTGGATTTTCCGCACCGGTGCGGTTGGATTTTGATTCCTCCGAAGAGGCGCTGCGCCTCTCGCTTGCCTATGATTCCGACAATTTCAACCGCTGGCAGGCGGCGCAGACCTATGCGACGCGGCTGATGCAGGCCTCGGTCACCGCGCTGCGCAATGGCGGCAGGCCCGCCGATCCGGCAGGTTTCTGTGCGGCGATGACGCGGGTGGGCGAGCAATGGCGCGACGATCCGGCCTTCGCATCGCTGGCGCTGACCCTGCCCGGTGAATCCGACCTTGCCCGTGAGATCGCCTCTGATGTCGATCCAAGCGCGATTCATGATGCGCGGCGGGCACTGCGCTCGGCGCTCGGCCAGGCGCAGGCGGCAGCGCTGACGAAAATTCACGATGAACTGTCGACGGCGACGCCATTCGTCCCCGATGCGGCCGGCGCCGCGCGGCGCGCCCTGCGGCTGACGGCGCTCGACCTCATCACCGCAGCCGACCCGGACGAAGGCGGCATGCGGGCGCTGAAGCAATATCGCAGCGCCGACAATATGACCGAGATGTTCGGCGCGCTCAGCGTGCTCGTGCTGTATGCGCCGTCGCTGCGCGACGAGGCGCTGGAGCATTTCTATAAGAAGTTCGAGACTGATCATCTCGTCGTCGACAAATGGTTCTCCCTGCAAGCGATGATCCCGGAGGCCGGTGCCCTCGACCACATCCGGGCCTTGATGCAGCACCCGGCGTTTTCCATGTCGAACCCCAACCGCATGCGGTCGCTCATCGGCACGTTCGCCATGGCCAATCCGACCCAGTTCAATGCGGCGGACGGATCGGGCTACGAATTCATGGCGACCAATGTGCTCGATATAGACAAGCGCAACGCGCAAGTTGCGGCGCGACTGCTGGTCGCGTTCCGGTCGTGGAAAGGGCTTGAGCCGGTGCGGCGGGCGAAGGCCAATGCGGCCCTCCAGCGCATCGCCGCAGCCAACGCGCTGTCGGCTGACGTCCGCGACATCGTCACCCGCTCGCTGGCCTAACAGTCAGCGCATTTTCAAACGAAGTGGACACCGGTTCGCGTGAAGAAAATGGGCTCTTTCAAGAAACCGGACGCGTCTTTCCGATCCAGAGGATCGGAAAACGCTATGGTTAGCGGTGACGCCGCGCAAAAAATCGTAAACGAATGATTAAACGCTGGACAAATCATCGGCCCGGGATTCAACTGGCCTTGATTCGCTGTGATGCGGCACATGACGGCGATCAATGTTTTTATCCTGGGGGCCACTCATGGCACGTGCAAACGTGCTGGACGCGACTGCTTGCGCAGTTTCTTCCAGAACGAACTCACGCGCAAATTTGCTGACGGATGGGGCAAGCCGCCCGCGCTATGAAGGCGTTCTGCGGCTTGCGGTCCCTCTGATGGCGGCCCTGTTCTGCATCGTCCTGATCTCGGCGGCCTGGATCGTCGCCACCGCCCTGCGCGAGCAGGCCCTGCAACAATCAGCAGCCGACATCGAACTGACATCGACGGCTTTGGCCATTGCGATCGATCGCTCCGCGCCAACCCAACAGCTTGCCCGCCAGCTTGCCCGGCCGATCGCCAATGCCGACGAACTTCTCGCCAATGCCTTCAAATCCCGAAACCCGACGGTTGGAACCATCGCGCTTCTCGGCAATGCGGCCGGCGACATCGTTGCCGCCGCTGCAGGCGATACAGCGGTCCGAGGCACCCTGGCGGACTATCTGGGCGACGCCCAGCCGCTCGTGGTGCTGGGCGAGAAAGCCGGCATCATCCGCACAAGGCTGGCCGATGGCCGCGAAGCCCTGGCCGGCGCCTATACGCTGCGGGAGCCGTTCGGCCAGGTCGTCGTGGCGCGGCCGCTCGATGCGGCGCTTGCCGACTGGCGCGCCTCGATTCTGCGGCTGGCAATCTTCGCAGCCCTCGTCGTCCTCATCATCAGCGTGCTGGCACTGGGGTATTTCCTGCAGGCAAATCGCGCCCAGGCGGCGGCGGCCATTTGCGAGCGGCTCGGCTCGAAATTCGACATGGCGCTCAATCGCGGTCATTGCGGGTTGTGGGATTGGGATATCGCGCGCGGCCGCATCATGTGGTCGGACTCCATGTATGAGCTCATCGGCCTTGCGCCGGAAGGCCGCTTCATATCGGTGGGCGATGCCGCCAAACTCATCCATCCCGACGATCTCGACCTCAATGCCGTGGCGAAGTTCCTGCTGACATCGGAGAAACAGACGATCGACCGCACCTTCCGCATGCGCCATGCGGACGGCCATTGGCTGTGGCTGCGCGCCCGCGCCGAAATCGTGCCGCAGACGCAGGGCGGCGCGGCACATCTGGTCGGTATCGCTCTCGACATCACCGAACAGCGGCGGCTCGCGGAAAAATCGCGCACCGCCGGCGAGCGCCTGCAGGACGCCATCGAGTCGATTTCGGAATCCTTCGTTCTATGGGACACCGACAAACGGCTCGTCGCCTGCAATTCGCGTTTCATGAAACTTTACAGCCTGCCGCCGGGCAGCGATCGTGAAGGAACGCCGATAGACGAGGTGCTGGCGCTGGCGACGTCGCCGGTGGTGCTGATGCAGGTGCCGGTCAACGAACGCAGCGACATCAAGGCGCGATCCTACGAGGCGCAGCTCAGCGACGGGCGCTGGCTGCAGATCAACGAACGCGCCACCAAGGACGGCAGCTATGTCTCGGTGGGATCGGACATCACCGCCCACAAGCTGCACGAAGAAAAGCTGATGGAATCCGAGCGCCGCCTGATGGCGACGGTCGCCGACCTGCGGAAATCCCGCCAGACATTGGAAATTCAGGCCCGGCAACTGGCGGACATGGCCGAGCGTTATCTCGAACAAAAAGCCGAAGCCGAACTCGCCAACCGTGCCAAATCGGAATTCCTGGCCAATATGAGCCATGAGTTACGCACCCCGCTCAACGCCATCATCGGCTTCTCGCAGATCATGGAGCAGGAGACCTTCGGCACGCTGGGTTCGCCGAAATATCTCGACTATGCCGCGCATATCCGCGAAAGCGGCCAGCATCTTTTGGGCATCATCTCCGACGTGCTGGACATGTCGTCGCTCGAAGCCGGCCGCGTCACCCTGCAGAAAACCGAATTCGACATCGCACTGGCGATCTCATCGGCCATCGAAAGCGTTCGCGACACCAGCCTCGCCAAGAACATCGTTCTCACCGCCGACGCCTGTCCGCACGTTCACGTCAGCGCCGACCGCGACGCTATCGAACGCATCCTCGGCAAGCTGCTGCGCAATGCCGTCCGCTTCACCGCCAGCGAGGGCAAGGTCGGCGTGCGTTGCCGCCTCATCGACGGCGCCATCAACATCTATGTGGAGGATACGGGCTGCGGCATATCGCAGGAAGCGATGGCGCGCATCGGCCGGCCGTTCGAGCAGATCAATGCGCCGCTTGAGAACGGGCTGAAAGGCTCCGGCCTCGGCCTGGCGATCGCACGCTCGCTGGCCGAACTGCACGGTGGCTCGTTGCGCATCCGCTCCGTCGAAAACGCCGGCACGCTGGTGCGGGTGCGCCTGCCGCTGCCGCCGCGGGCGCTGAAGTCCATTGCACGCGAAGCACGCAGCGAGCGCGGCGAGCGCGCTTTCTCACTGCAGACACTGCGCCGCAGCCGGGCTTGAGTGGTTCTGCTAACGTAAGAGATCCAAAAACACCTCGCGCACGGCGGCACGCTTTTCACGCAGTTCGAGTTCCACTCTGGCGAAATCCGGCAGGTTGACGCTGTTGGCGATGCGTCTGAGCACGCTGGAGGCGACCTGCCCCGGATCGAACGGACCATCGATGGCCAGGCGCATCATCTGCGTGACCGCGGCGTAGACCCGGGCTGCATCGACGAGCAGATCGGCGGTCGCAAGAGGAAGAACGCCGGCCGCTCCCGCCTTGGCGATCACCCCGGCGGTCGATGGATCGACGATGCCGGGCGTGGTGCCGGCGTTGGCCAGAACCAGATATTGCGCGATGAACTCGATATCGACGATGCCGCCCGCCGCCAGCTTGAGATCCCATGGATCGTCTTCGCCCTTCTCCTTCGCGATCAGGCGACGCATGGCCAGCACGTCCTTGCGCAACTTTTGAATATTCAGTGGCTTCGCCAGGATGGCGAATTGCGCGGCCTCGATGTCTCGCGCCAGGCTCGCCTCGCCGGCAATCACGCGCGCGCGCGTCAGCGCCATATGCTCCCAGGTCTCCGCTTCATTGTTCTGATAGTCGACGAAACCCGAAAGCCTCGTCGCGACAGGCCCCTGCCCGCCCGATGGCCGCAGACGCAGATCGACATCGTAGAGCTTGCCGCGCCTGGTGGCCGCGGTCATCGCCGCCACCAGCCGCTTGGTCAGGCGCGCGAAATATTGCGCCGCATGCAGCGGGCGGGCGCCATCGGACTCCGGCGTTGCATCGTTGTAATCGTAGATGAGGATGAGATCGAGATCGGAGGCAGACGTCATCTCGCGGGAGCCGAGCTTGCCCATGCCGACGATGGCGCAGCGCGCGCCTGGCACGACGCCGTGCTCCGCGGCCAGCACATCCGAGACATGGATCAACGCCGTTCTGAGCATGGTTTCGGCAAGCGCCGTATAGGCGCGGCCGGTCTCATCCGCGCTCATGACGCCGGCAAGAAAGCGGATGCCGATGAGGAACTTCTCTTCCTGCGCAAGATCGCGACAATCGTCGAGAAACTGCTCGCTGTCGACTGCATTCGCCAAAATCCGGTTGGCACGGTCTTCCAGGCGATGCGCGCTCGAGGACACGTCCATATGCGAAGGATCGATGGCGGCATCAAGCACATGCGGACGCAGGGAAACGATCTGGGCCAGACGCGGCGCACCGCCAAGAATATCGGCGAACAGCTCGCGAACCTTGTCGTTGGATTTTAGAATCGAGAAGAGTTCGACCGCCGCCGGCATGCGCGCCAGCGCATTGTCGAACGCGAGCAACGCTGCATCCGCATCACCGCTGCCGCCGAAAGCTTCGAGCAGGGCCGGGACAAGCCCGGTCATCACCTCGCGGGCGCGGGCGCTTTGCATGGCCGGGCGGCGGCCGAAATGCCAGCCGCGCACGGTTTCGGCCGCGCGCGCCGGATCGGTAAAGCCCAGTTTCGACAAGGTCTCCAGGGTTTCGGCGTCGTCGGACACGCCGGTGAAAACCAGGCTGCCCGATGTCGAGGCGAGGCCCGGTTCCGTCTCGAACAAGCGGGCATAGTGGCGCTCGACGCATTCGAGCTGCCCGGTCAGCGCGGCACCGAAAGCCTCGGCGTCGGCATAGCCGCAGAACATGGCGAATGCGTTCAACTCGCCTGGATCGAAGGGAAGCTTCTGCGTCTGCTCGTCGGCGATCATCTGCAGGCGATGTTCGATCTCGCGCAGGAAGCGATAGGCGGCGCTCAGTTCTTTCGTCGCCTCGGACGTGATCCAGCCGTCGTTGGCGAGTTCGCGCAACATCTCGAGCGTGCGCGCGCCGCGCAGGTTCGGACGCCTGCCTCCGAAGATCAATTGCTGCGTCTGGACGAAGAATTCGACTTCGCGAATGCCGCCGCGCCCGAGCTTGATATTGTGGCCGGCGACGGCGATCTCGGCATAGCCGCGAACCGCATGGATCTGCCGTTTCATGGCGTGGATGTCGGCGATCGCCGCATAGTCGAAATAACGCCGCCACAGGAACGGTGTCATATCCCTGAGGAAACTCTCGCCAAGGCCGATTTCGCCGGCCACTGGCCGCGCCTTGATGAAGGCGGCGCGCTCCCAGTTCTGACCGAGGTTTTCATAGTAGGAAAAGGCAGACGGCAGCGAAACGGCGACGGCCGTGGAACCTGGATCCGGTCGCAGGCGCAGGTCGACCCTGAAGGCATAGCCGTCGCCGGTGCGCTCCTGCAGCAGGCGTGCGATCAATTGGGTGACGCGCACGTAGATCGTCGTGGCGTTGGCAGGATCGAGCAGCGCCGGCGTCTGCGGATCGAAGAAGGCGACAAGGTCGATGTCGCTCGAATAGTTCAACTCCATGGCGCCATGTTTTCCCAGCGCCAGCAGCACGAAGCCGCAGCCGCGCTCGGGATCGGCAGGATCGGCAAGCCTGAGCCGTTTCTGCCGGTGCGCCTGACGGAGGGCATAACGCGTCGCGCAGCGGGTGGCGCAATCGGCAAGCCGCGTCACCGCCATCATGACGTCGTCGACGCTCCAGACGCCGGCGAGATCGCAAAGGGCGATCAGCAGATGGCCTTCCTGCTTGCCCAGGCGCAGCGCGCGCAGCATCGCCTCGTCGTCCGCTGCTGCTTCAGCGCCGCGCCGCATTCGGTCCAGACAGGCATCGAACCTGCTTTCCGGAACGCTTGCCAGAAGATCGGACAGCCGCTGCGGATCGGCGCTCGCCAGAGACCAGAGATAGGGCGAATGGTCGGCGATCGCGCTCAGCAACGCCCGCAGAGGCGGACCGGGCTTCGCCAGCAGCGCGCTGACCCCGCCGGCGCCGGCACTCAGATCCTTGAGTTTGTCGCCGGCGACCGACGCACGTTGCACCAGCGGCGCAGAGACGACACTCGCAACGAGTGTTTTATCTTCCGGCTTCGGCTTCGATCTTTTCGCCGCGCTCATTCCTGCTTTCCGCTTTGACGTCCGCCCCGCTCGACGATTGTCCCGCCACCGGCGCCAGAGCCGGGATCACCAGCGTCACAAGCAGCCCCGGCGCATTGTCTTCGATTCTGATCTCGCCATTGTGAAGGCGCACGACCGCAGCGGCAAGCGACAGGCCCAGGCCGGAGCCGGGCCGCGAGCGCGAGCCCTCAAGCCGCACGAAGCGCCCGAGCACATGTTCGCGCTCTGCCGCGGCGATGCCGGGACCACGATCACCGATCTGCAGGTAGATGGATGCGCCTTCCCTGCGGGCGCTGACGCGCACGACCGATGGCAGGTCAGGCTTTGGCGACGCCCCGTATTTGAGCGCGTTGTCGATCAGGTTCGCCAGCGCCTGCCCGATCAGTTCGCGACTGCCATGGACCATCAGTCCGTCGGCGATGTCGGTTTCTATGCGCATCTGCGCATCTTCGGCAACGGGCTCGTAGAGTTCGGCAAGATCGCGGGCCACCTGGCCGGCGTCGAAACTCTGCATACCTTCGAACGTGCTGCCCGCCTCAAGCCGGGCTATCATCAGCAGCGCATTGAAGATGTTGATGAGGCTGTCGGATTCTTCGATGTTCCTTTCAAGCGCGCCGCGAAATTCGTCGGGGCTCTTGGCGGTGCGCAAGGCCTCTTCGGTGCGGTTGCGCAGGCGCGTCAGCGGCGTCTTGAGATCGTGCGCGATGTTGTCGGACACCTCGCGCAGGCCGGCCATGAGTTCGACGATGCGGTCGAGCATGGAATTGAGATTGATGGCGAGCCGCTCCAGCTCGTCGTTGGCGCCCGCCAGCGGCAGGCGGCGGCTGAGGTCGCCGTGCATGATCGTCTGCACGCTGTCGTTCATGGCGTCGACCCGGCGCAGCACGCGCCGTGCGACGAGCAATCCGCCGAGCGTGCCGATGACGATGAGCCAGAACAGGGATGTGAGCAGCGCGCGGCCGATGACGCGGCGCAGCACCTCGCGATCGTCGAGATCGCGCCCCACCAGCAGGCGGAAGCCGCCGGGCAGAAGGAAGATGCGCGCCAGTGCCCGCCGCTCGACCCCGGGCTCGCCCTGGCGTTCATAGGTGGTCTCGCGCACGCCGGGCTGATCGAGCACGCCGGGGGGCAGCGCAGCGATGTTGCCGGCAATCGTCTGGCCGGCGAAATTGGTGATCAGATAAAGCGAGGCGCCGGGTTGGCGCGTGCGCCGCTCGATCACCTCGACGATGATGCGGATGCCACCGCGCGAATATTGCTCGGACAGGCCGTTGATCTCGGCCTCTACGGTGGCGGCAATCTGTTCGTCGAGCAGGCGGCCGACGTTCCACGCCACCCAGCCGATGACCGCGCCGGCGCCGATCGAAAAGATGACGAGATAAGCCAGCGACAGCTTGAAAGCGGTGGTGCGGAAAAGATTAGCGAGCGCTGTCACGGATCATATATCCGGTGCCGCGAATGGTATGCAGCAACGGCGGATCGAACCCCTTGTCGATCTTGCTGCGCAGACGCGAAATGTGGACGTCGATGACATTGGTCTGAGGATCGAAATGATAATCCCAGACGTTCTCCAGCAACATGGTGCGCGTCACCACCTGTCCGGCGTGGCGCATGAGATATTCCAGCAGGCGGTATTCGCGCGGCTGCAGGGGAATGTCCTTGCCGTCGCGCGTCAACGTATGCGCCAGGCGATCGAGCTCAAGACCGGCGATGCGCAGGACGGTGGTTTCACCGGCGCCACCGGGACGTCGGCGCACGAGCGCCTCGACCCGGGCCAGCAATTCGGAGAAGGCATAGGGCTTGGCCAGGTAGTCGTCGCCGCCGGCGCGCAGACCCTTGACCCGGTCGTCCACCTGGCCGAGTGCCGACAAAATGAGAACCGGTGTCTCGACCTTCTGTTCGCGCAGGCCGCCGATCAGCGACAGGCCGTCGAGCTTCGGCAGCATGCGATCAACGATCAGGACGTCATAGGCGCCCTCGCGCGCCATCGCATAGCCTTCCAGGCCGTCGGTGGCGAGGTCGGCCAGATGCCCGGCCTCGCGAAAGGACTTGGTCAGATAGTTGGCCGCTTCGCGGTCGTCTTCGATAATGAGAATGCGCATCCCGGACATATAGCGGACTTTCATAACAAACGGCAGGCCGGGGGTGCCGGCCTGCCGTCTCATACCGGGGGAGTGGCTGGCAGACCCGGCCCTTACGAGGCCGGGTTGGTCGCCAGGGCGACGAACCGGGTATTCTCACCGGACTTGATGCGCAGCAGGACCGCCTTGCGGCCGTTCTTCTTGGCATCCGCCAGGGCATTCGACACGTCGGACGGCTTGGTCACAGTTTTGCCCGCGGCCTCAAGGATCACGTCGCCGGTGCGCAGCCCCAATTGCGCGCCGGCGCCATCGGGATCGACTTCCGCGACAACGACACCCTCGTTGCCGGCGCCGGCAACCGAGCTGGCAGGCGCCAGCGACAGTCCGAACTTCTCGTCGAGCCGTTCGGCGCCGCTGCCGTTGCGCGAGCGCGACGAACCGGCGTCAGCACGCTGCTGGGTATTGGGCAGCGCTTCCAGGGTGACGGAAGCCGTCTGGTCCTTGCCGCCGCGGATGTAGGTGACGTCGACCTTGTGCTGCGGGCCATAGGCCGCGATCTTGCGAGACAGTTCGCGCGGTCCATCGATGGTCTCGCCATCGACGGAGACGATCACGTCGCCCGACTTGAGGCCGGCCTTGGCGGCCGGGGTGCCGGGCTGGGTTTCGGCAACCAGCGCGCCCTTGGCGTCCTTGAGACCGAGAGAGTCGGCGATGTCCTGCGTCACCGGCTGGATCTGCACACCGATATAACCACGCGCCACCGAGCCTTTGTCGCGAAGAGCAGCAACCACGTCCTTCACCGTGCTCGCCGGAATGGCGAAGCCGATGCCGACGCTGCCGCCCGAAGGCGAATAGATGGCGGTGTTGACGCCGACCACCTTGCCGGCCGCATTGAACGTCGGGCCACCCGAGTTGCCGCGGTTCACCGGCGCGTCTATCTGCAGGAAGTCGTCATAGGGACCGGCGCCGATGTCACGGCCACGGGCCGAGACGATGCCGGCCGTCACGGTGCCGCCAAGACCGAACGGATTGCCGATAGCCACCACCCAGTCGCCGACTCGCGGCGCGGCCGCAGCGAAATCGACGAACTGGTAGGTGCCGGCCTCGTTGATCTTGAGAAGCGCAAGATCGGTCTTCTCGTCGGTGCCGATGACCTTGGCCGTCAGGGTCTTGCCGCTGTCGAGCACGAGCGACACGTCGCCACGGGCGTTCTTCACGACGTGGTTGTTGGTCACCACATAGCCGTCAGCCGAAATGATGAAGCCCGATCCCTGGGCCATGCCGCGGCGCTGCTGATGGCGCGGGCCGGGCATTCCCGGCATTCCCGGCAAGCCCTCCTCACCGAAGCGGCGGAAGAAGCGCTCGAGCGGGTCGCCCGGCTGCAGGCGGGGCACCTGCGCGCGGCCGCTGTCGTCGTCATCAGCGCTCTCGACGATGTTGACCTTCACCGACACGACGGCGCCGCGCACATGATCGATGGTATCGGCGAAGGACGGCATCGAGTTGTTCAGGAGCGGCGCTTCGGCATGGGCCGGCGTCGACACATTGGGCATCACAGTCACGGCGCCGAAAGCGCCGCCAAGAGCCAGCACGGCGACAGCGCCAAGCAGGGCGGCGCGAACCGGCCTTCTGCCGGTAGCGCGGACGAGATGCTTCTGGTCTTCGTTATGGAAGGGAGCGGACATAGACTTCTTCTCCGAATTCACTGGCCGGCTCCGTGCCGGCTCGTGGAGAAGAACATGGGGCGGGACGCTTTTCCCCGCCATTTCCGCCAGATGAATTCTTTGTAAGGTTGGCGAAACGGCGTTCAGCCGGGATTTTCGTCCAGAATGGCCGCCAGTTTCCGGCGCTCTTCCTCGCTCAACTCGCCGTGATCGGCCTGGCGGCGGCGGGTGCGCAGCACCAGGGCCAGGGCCCCGACGAGGAGAATGGCCGGCGGCGTGCCCCACAGCAGGATTGTGGCGACATTGAGCGGCGGCTTCAGCAGGATGAATTCGCCGTAGCGCGCGACGAGATAGTTGCGGACGTCAGCATCGCTGTCGCCGGCGACGAGACGTTCGCGCACGATGATGCGCAGGTCCTTCGCCAGCGGCGCGCTCGAATCGTCGATGGACTGGTTCTGGCAGACGAGGCAGCGCAGTTCGGATGAGATGGCGCGAGCGCGTGCCTCGAGTTTCTGATCGGCGAGGAGTTCCGACGGCTCGACGGCGACAGCACTTGCAGTCGCCATCGCCAGCAACACGCCTGCAAGAAGTGCACGCCGCATCGCTCTACTCCGCCGGCTGCGCGATGGGCCGAGTCCGCGCGCGGCGTGCGACGCCGATGCGCAACCTGCGGTCGGCGAGCGAGATGCCGCCGCCCAGCGCCATGATCAGCGCGCCGAGCCAGATCATCGCCACATAGGGCTTCCAGTACATGCGCACGTCGATGGCGCCCGAGGCCTCCTGTTCGGTGACGACGACATAGATCTGGCCGAGCGAATAGGTGCGCAGGCCCGCGTCGGTCGTCGTCATCTGGCGGGCGCGATAGAATTTGCGCGACGGCTCGATCTGACCGATCTCGACGCCGCCGGAGCGGATCGTCATACGCGCGACTGTCTCGTCGTAGTTGGGACCCTTGCGCGGCGCCACCGCATCGAGCGTCAGCGCATAGGGACCGATGCTGACCTGGTCGCCGATGCGCATGGCGAGAATCCGCTCGACGCCCCAGCCGGTCGCGGCAAGGCCGAAGAGCGTGACGCCGACGCCGGCATGGGCGAGCGCCGTGCCCCAGGCCGAAAACGGCAGGCCCTTGGCGCGCGACAGGACGATGCCAGGCGCCAGACCGCCGCTGGAAATGCGCGTCCAGATCTCGACGAACGATCCGATGATGACGAACACCGCAAGGCCGGCGAAGACGGCGGAGACGACGGGCTCGCCGCGCGTGGCCGCGAGCAGAAGGCCGGCGCAGATGGCAATGATGAAGGCCACAGTCAGGCGCTGGGCGCTGCCGAGAAAATCGCCGCGCTTCCAAGCCAGCACCTGCCCGAGCGGCATGGCCAGAAAGATCGGGATGAACAGCGGCACGAACGTGAAATTGAAGAACGGCGCGCCGACGGAAATCTTTTCGCCGGTAAGCGCTTCGAGCGCGAGAGGATAGAGCGTGCCGGTGAAGACGGTGGCGCAACTCGTCGTCAGCAGCAGATTGTTCAGCACCAGCGCGCCTTCACGCGACACCGGCGCGAAGATACCACCCGCTTTGAGCATGGGGCCACGCAACGCGAACAACACAAACGAACCGCCGATGAAGACGACGAGGATCGCCAGGATAAACACGCCGCGCCGCGGATCGGTGGCAAAGGCATGCACCGAGGTCAATACGCCGGAGCGCACCAGGAAGGTGCCGAGCAGCGACAGCGAGAAGGCGAGAATGGCGAGGAAGATGGTCCAGACCTTCAGCGCGTCGCGCTTCTCCATCACTGTCGCCGAATGCAAGAGCGCGGTACCGGCGAGCCAAGGCATCAGCGAGGCATTCTCGACCGGATCCCAGAACCAGAAGCCGCCCCAGCCCAGGGTGTAATAGGCCCAGTACGAGCCCATGGCGATGCCGAGCGTGAGAAAGATCCAGGCGATCAGGGTCCATGGCCTGACATACCGCGCCCATTGCGCATCGATGCGGCCATTGATCAGCGCCGCAGCGGCGAAGGAGAAGGTCATCGAGAATCCGACATAGCCCAGATAGAGCAGCGGCGGATGGATCGCGAGGCCGGGGTCCTGCAGGATCGGATTGAGATCGTTGCCTTCCACCGGTGGCAGCATTACCCGCGCGAACGGATTGGAGGTCAGCAGAATGAACAGCAGGAAGGCGGCGCTGATCCAGGCCTGCACGGAGAGCGTCGTCGCCAGGAGTTCCTGCGGCGTGCGGCGGCCGCCGAGCGCCACCAGCGCGCCGAAGAACGACAGGATCAGCACCCACAGCAGCATCGAGCCTTCGTGATTGCCCCATACGCCTGAGAGCTTGTAGATCAGCGGCTTCTGCGAGTGCGAATTCTGCACGACGTTGAGCAGCGAGAAATCCGACGACAGATAGGCCCATGTCAGCGCGCCGAAGGCGATGGCGATAAGCACGAATTGCATGATCGCCGCCGACGGCGCGATCGCCATCAGCGCCACATCGCCCTTGCGGCTGCCCCACAGCGGCAGCACGCCCTGCACCAGCGCCAGGGCGAAGGCGAGAACAAGCGCGTAATGTCCGGTCTCGACAATCATTCCGCTACGCTCGCTTTTTGCATCGCTGCGCGCTCATTTTTGCATTCCGCTACGCTCGCTTTTTGCATTGCTGCGCGCTCACTTTTTTGCTTCCGCACCGGCCGGCGGTCCGTTCGGCTGCCAGTGGCCCTGCTTCTTCAGCGCGTCGGCCACCTCGCGCGGCATGTAGGTCTCGTCATGCTTGGCGAGCACGTTGTCGGCGCGAAACTGCGTCGGGCTGATGAGCACGCCTTCGGCGACGACGCCCTGCCCTTCGCGGAACAGATCGGGCAGCAGGCCCTTGTAGGAGACGCTGACCTGCCGCTCGCTGTCGACGACATCGAACGTCACCGCGCGGTCCTCGCCACGCACGACAGATCCCTGCCGGACAAGACCGCCCAGACGCAGGCGCGTACCGGGTGCCGGCGCCTTGGCAACGATCTCCGAGGGCGTATAGAAGAACACGATGTTGTCGCGCAGGGCGAACATCACCAGGCCCGCGGCGACGAAGAGAACGCCCAGTGCACTGCCGATGAGGATGAGGCGGCGCTGCTTGCGCGTCATGATGTCATCCTTCGATGTTGAGTTCGCGCGCCAGCGCATCGATGCTCTGGCGGGCCTCAGTGTCGTCTTGCAGCGCGCGCCTGGCATCGTTGACCGCGTTGCGCGCCAGGTCGGGCTCTTTCAGAACGGTGTAGGCGCGGATGAGCATGGCCCAGCCGGCGCTGTCATGTCCATTCTGCGCCAGCCGCGCCGACAGATTGTCGACCATGCCGCGAATGGCGGCGTTACGCTCCGCCTCGGGCAGCGCAGCGACATTGCGGCCGGCTTCGCTCGATGGCCGTGGATCCTGCTGTCCGGTTTGCGGCGCATCCAGGCCGGCGATACGCTCGCGGACGATATCGGCCCAGGCGGCGCCTGGCGGCGCTTCGGCGATCAGCTTCGACCAGATCGTGCGGGCTTTCGCCTTGTCGCCGTCCTGGGCGGCGGCCAGTCCGGTATAAAAACGCGCCTGCTGTGAGTCCGGCGCGAGCGTGAGCGCCCGCTCGAAGGCAGCGCGGGCCTCGGGCGTCACGGCTCCATTGGCTGCAAACACCATCGCCTCGCCGAGCGATGTTTCGCGGGCCGGCGTTGAGCCCAGAACGCGGATGGCCTGGGTCCAGGCCTTCACTGCATCATCGTAGCGGCCCATCCGCAGGTAGATCGGCGCGATGACCTCGTGGCCACGGCCATCGTCGGGATTTTGCGCCAGATGCGTCTCGATCTTCGCCACAGCCGTCATGATGTCGGTCTGGTCGGGCGGCGCGGACTGGCGCGCCAGCAGCGGCTGATCGGGCAGACCGGGATGGCCGATCACGGCATAGAGGCCGAGCCCGACGCCGCCGATCGTCGCGATGGACGCCAATGCGGCGACACGCCGGCGCCACAGCGACGGTGCAGGCTGGCGGGAAGCCACATCGGCCGACAGAAGACGGCGGGCGGCTTCCGCCTTCGTCGCCCGCGCGTCCACGTCGCTGATCAGCCCGCGCTCGACGTCGCGGTCGATCACCGCCAGTTCGCTGCGGTAGAATTCGGCATCAGCGGCATGTTGACTGGCTTGCCGGGCTTGCCGCCCGCGCGCCAGCGGCAGCAGGACGCAAAGCGCTGCAGCACCGGTCATAAACGCGAAAACGGCCCAGATCATGAAATGGCTTCTTTCATGACTTCGCGGCGATTAGAAGCCGGCACAAAGTCACATGATTGTCAGGAGCGATATTTCCAATTGCCGTTCTGCTCGCGGCAGGCGCTTCCCTTGCCGGTTTTCGGCCGTCCGTCGACGTAGATCGTATGGGAATAATCGCGGCAGGAGCTGGATTCCGCGCCTGGCTCGATGAAACCATAGGTGCCGCCCTTGCCGCGCCAGGATTTGCGCTGGCCGGTCTCGATAGCGGCATATTGGGCTTCGCCGGCGGTCTGGCGGTCCTGATCGGTCAGGCTCCTGCCAGCGTCGCCTATGACGACGCCATCGAGAAACGGCTTCGGCGGCGGCAAAGCTGGAGCTGCTGCCTGCGGCGGCGCCGACGGCGAGCAGGCAGCCACAAATCCACAGCTCAGAAATGCTATAACCAACGAAATTCGCATGGACTTCGCTCCCGGATCCGACATGCAGCGTCTGCGGTTCATTACCTGAAACTGAACGCGAATGTTGGCCGAAATAGCTTTCGGATCCGGACAAATTTGGTCGATTCCATCCAAAATCATAAGATTCGACGAATTTTCAAAGCCGAGCGCGAACTTTTCCGGATAGGGCCGCCAGGCCTCCCTGCTGGCTTCTGTCGCGGAAGCTGCGCGGCGACCGTCCCGTTGCCCCCGAAAACAAGCGGCTGAAATAAGCCGGGTCGTTGAATCCCAGGGCATAGGCGATCGTCGAAACCGGCAAGTTGGTATAGACCAGGTTGCGTCGAGCTTCACGAATGATCCTGTCCAGGATCAATTGTGATGCACCGTGCCCGGTCGCCGAACGGGTCAGGCGGCTGAGATGAGTCGGTGTCACGGACAGCGCGTCGGCATAGTGCGCCACCGTCCAATGCTCCAGGAAGTGCTGCTCGAGAAGCGCCTCGAAGCGATGAAACAGATCGGCCTTCACGGCTCCGGCCGGCGCTGGCGTTTCTCCGGCCATTTCGCGCGCGACAAGCCCAATCAGGGTGGCAGTCGATGCCCGCAGCAGATGCGCCCTGGCAAAATGGCGCCCCGCGAATTCGGCAAATATGTGCTGCATGACCCTGCGCATCTGCGGCGTGGCGCGCGCCACCGTCGAATGCGCCAGGACGCGCCGCAACCCTTCGGCCGGGGTCAACACCTCGTCCAGCATTTCCGCAGCGACGGTGACCACCCAGCCCTGCGTTCCCGGTTTGAAAGTGAAGCCGTGGACATGACCGATCGGCACATTCACGATCCGCATCGACCGCAGCGGATGGATTTGTCCTTCCAGCGTCGCCCGCCCGCCGCCGCTTTCAATCAACAATATCTGGTGTAGCCGGGCATGGCGGTGGGGTGAGAATTCCCATTCATGCAGGACCGAGCGCTCCGCGATGGTTTCGCAATGCACGACATCGGGCAGATCGCTCGCATCACCGAACAGGTTGAATGTTTGAATGGTTCGGTTCGGTGAGGTCTGGCGCATGTTCGAATTGTGCAAAACAATAACAGGACTGTCCATTCCCGGCGACGGTCAAACGGGCCAAATCGTCCAGCAGTGCAAAAGCATCGGGAAAGGAAACCGCATGAAAATCCAGGTCTGCATCATCGGCGGAGGGCCATCGGGTCTCTTGCTGTCCCAGCTTCTGCATCTGCAGGGCATCGAGACGGTGGTCCTGGAAAAGTACAGTCGCGACTATGTGCTGGCCCGGATACGTGCCGGCGTGCTGGAGCATGGCTTCGCCAAACTGATGCGCGAAGCCCAATGCGGCGAGCGCATGGACCGGGAGGGCGAAATTCACAACGGGTTCCATATTGCCCATGATGGCGTCATGGACCGCGTCGATCTTTATAAATATTCGGGCGGAAGCTCGGTCGTCGTCTACGGCCAGACCGAACTGACGCGCGACCTCTACGAGGCGCGCGATCGCGCCGGCGGCACGGTCATCCACAATGCCGAGGATGTCACGCCGCACGACATGAAGACAGACAAGCCTTATGTCACCTATCGTCACGAAGGCCAGACGGTCCGCATCGATTGTGATTACATCATCGGCGCCGACGGCTTTCACGGCGTCAGCCGCAAGTCCATCCCCAGGGACGTGCTGCGGGAATACGAGCGCATTTATCCGTTCGGCTGGCTCGGCATCCTGTCACGCACCAAGCCGGCTTCTCACGAGTTGATCTACGCCAAGCACGAGCGCGGATTTGCGCTCTGCTCGATGCGGTCCCAGGTGCTGAGCCGGTACTACGTCCAGGTGCCGCTTGAGGATACCGTCGATAAATGGTCCGACGAGGCATTCTGGGAGGAACTGAAAAGCCGCCTCCCCGAGGACATCGCCGCGAAGCTGATAACCGGTCCGTCGATCGAGAAGAGCATCGCGCCACTGCGCAGCTTCGTGGTCGAGCCGATGCGCTACGGCCGCATGTTTCTGGCGGGCGACGCCGCGCATATCGTGCCGCCGACCGGCGCGCGAGGCCTCAACAGCGCGGCCTCGGACATCTATTATCTCTACCATGCGATGATCGATCACTACAAAAAGAGCGATGATGCAGGTCTCGACGGCTATTCGCAGCGGGCGCTGGCGCGCGTGTGGAAAGCGCAGCGCTTCTCGTGGTGGATGACGACGATGCTGCATCGCTTCCCCGACAACATTGCCTACGACGACAAGCTGCAGGAAACCGAACTCGCCTATCTGTTCTCATCGGAGGCCGCACAGCGCTCGCTCGCCGAGAACTACGTCGGGCTGCCATTCTGATAGCTATGCGGACGGCAGGCGCAAGACTGCCCGCAGGCCCCCCAGCGGCGCATCCTCCAGGGTCAGCAGGCCGCCGTAGACCAGGGCCAGATCACTGACGATCGAGAGGCCGAGTCCCGAGCCCGGCTTGGTCTCATCGAGCCGCTGGCCGCGCTTCACCGCTTCCTGCCGCCGTTCCGGCGGCAGGCCCGGGCCGTCGTCCTCAACGATCACGTCGAAATAGCCATCCTCCGTCGCTCGTGCCCGGACTTCGACCCGGCCTTTGGCCCATTTCCCGGCATTGTCGATGAGATTGCCGGCCATTTCCTCTAGATCCTGCCGCTCGCCGCGAAACCGCAGGTGGGCCGCGCCATCGAAATCGAAATCGACCCTGGCATGGACCTTCTCGAACGTGCGCATGAGCGCGTCGAGGACCGGCTCGACCTCGGTGATCGTGCCGATGACGCTCGAGCGCGCCGCCAGCCGGGCACGGTCGAGATAGAACGTCACCTGATCGCGCATGACATCGGTCTGCTCGCGGATTTTCGCGCCGAAAGGCGAGGCATCGGCCCCGGCTTCGTTGGCGATGACGCTCAGCGGTGTCTTCAACGCATGGGCAAGATTGCCGACCTGGGTTCGGGCCCGCTCGATCACCTCTCGATTCGAGGCGATCAGCAGGTTGAGCTCGCTGGCCAGCGGCGACAGATCCTGGGGATAGGCGCCGGCGATCTTTTCGCCCTCGCCGCGCCGGATGGTGGAGACCTCGCCCTGCAACTCGCGCAGGGGCCGCAGGCCGAAGCGGACCTGCAGCGCCGTGGTGCCGACCAGCGCCAAGGCCAGAATGGCAAAGGCCAGCGCCAAAGTCAGGGTGAAGCGCCGGATCTGCGCTTCGACGTCCTCGTTGGTCGCTGCGACCTGGACCAGGAACGTGCCGTCGTCGCCGACATCGATGACGCGCTCGATCATGCGCAGGTTGCGCCCGTCGGGCCCGTCGACGAAGCCCTTTCGCAGGCCGGTCTGGTCCGGCCGCACGCCGAGATCGGCGAGTTTCGGCAGGCGCGTCGCGAACAGCGACTTCGAGGCGCGGATCTGCGGCGTGGCGCCGTCGACTCTCGTCACCTGCCAGTACCAGCCCGACCGCGTCAGCTCGAACAAAGGCTCGCCAAGCTGCTGGCCCGGCGCATTCGAGGTTTCATCGCCGGACAGAGCGACGTCGGCGACCAGGGCGCGCAGGTAGACCGACAGCCTGTCGTCGAAAGCCTGTTCGGTGGTGCGCCGGAACACGGTGACGAGGCCGATGCCGGCGATCAGCAGCAGCAGGGTGCTCCAGAACGCAGCCGACAGAAACAGTCGCGTCGGAATCGACAGCGCATCGCGGCGCGACAGGGCCATCAGCCCTATCGGCTCGATTTGGCGGGCGACGGCGGTGCCTCGCCCGGCGGCGCGATCAGATAGCCAAGGCCGCGAATGGTCTGCAGCACTTCGACGCCGAGCTTCTTGCGCAAGCGGCCGACGAAGACTTCGATGGTGTTCGAATCGCGGTCGAAATCCTGATCGTACAAATGTTCGACGAGTTCGGTGCGCGAGACGATGCGGCCGGCGTGATGCATGAGATAGGCGAGCAGCCGGTATTCATGCGAGGTCAGCCGGATGGGATTGCCGTCGACGACGACGCGCCCGGCTTTGGTGTCGAGGCGCACCGGCCCGCAGACCAGCTCGCTGGTGGCGTGGCCCGCGGCGCGGCGCACCAGGGCGCGCAACCGCGCCAGAACTTCCTCCATATGGAAGGGTTTGGCCACGTAATCGTCGGCGCCGGCATCAAAGCCCTGCACCTTGTCGCTCCAGCGGTCGCGCGCGGTCAGCATCAGCACGGGGGTCTTGCGGCCGGCCTTGCGCCAGTCCTCAAGAACCGAAATGCCGTCCTTCTTGGGCAGGCCGATATCGAGCACGATGGCGTCATAAGGCTCCGTATCGCCGAGGAAGTGGCCTTCCTCGCCGTCGAATGCGGTATCGACCGCATAGCCAGCCTGTTCGAGCGCGCTCACAAGCTGGCGATTCAAATCACGGTCGTCCTCGATCACCAGCAAGCGCAAAAACGTCTCCTCTCGCGCCCGGCAAATGGGCTAAAAATCGGCTAACGGGGTGGATTGACCGGCGATCCATCCGCCGCATCGACGAAAACGCGCACCACTTTGCCGTCGCGGCGCAACAGGGCCATTTCATACACGAATTTGTCGCCCCAGCGACAGAGCCTTGTCCTGAGCGGTTCGGCGCCACCGCGAGTGGCGTTGCGCATGGAGACCAGGGGATCGACGAGTTTGCGCTGGGCGATCGTTTCCCGCGTTTCCGACGGCGACAGGCAAGTGCGCGTCGCTTCCGCCTCGGCGATCTGGACGACCGGCAAGACGGCTATCTGCCCGAGAATGGCGACCGCCGAAATAAATTGCATACCCTACCTTTGCGCCGGACGCCTGAACGCTAGATGAACCGACCCTCGGCAACAAGCCCGGCGGTCTGCAAATGGCACAAGCTTATCCGTTCTTGTTTAAATCATGGCTACGCAGCGCCCTGTGTGCTGCGTAAGCGTTTGCCCCAAAACCTGCCGCCCCGACGCTCATCAGCCCCGACCATGCAACACTAGCCAGCCAGCCAGATCCCAAGTGGTGCGTAAGTTTAACGAGTAGATCGGGCGCAGGGCGAAGCCCCAGTATCGCCAGGCTAACTGACGCCAACGTCAGTTGAGTCAGCAGGCTTTTTGCCGCGTGGCTCGGGTCAGCTCTATGCATCAAGCCGGACGCAACGCGAATTCGGGCGGCAGTGGACTCAACAAACCGATGGCTGGTCAAAGCTATTCCCAGGGCAAGCAAGACGTAGCACCACTGAAGAAACGGCATTAGCGTGTTCGAATTCGGCGCTATGCTTCCATGTTGAAGTGCGAAATGCGCGACGGCGGTGACGGCCCCAATAGCTATGATTTGAGCGCTAGCAGCAACAAGTCCAGCCTGGAACAGCGATGGCATCGGACTGATCCTTCCGCGAATTACGTCTCAATATGAATCGCTTCGAGCAGGACAATCACGGCGGGTGTGCTCCGCAATGCTACACCAACGATCGCATGGCTGCCTCAGAATTATGGAAGCGACGCTTTCAGATCACGTCTCCAGGAGCGGGCCCAGAGGCCCACGGCGCCTTTGACAATCTCGGCGATGACCGTCGGCGAGGTGGGGGCGCGACGGCAAGCGCGGCGATGGCGGCCGCGTGCTCCCTATTCCCGTCCCCAGCCAAACGACGGCGGTCGACAAAGCGAACCGGGCACAGAGATATGAGGGTCCTGCCGCCGATGCGGCTCCAGCCATCAAGAGAGATGGCTCAGATATCAGTTATTGATAATAAAACATTCTAATGTATGTTCTAATTAGTAGAGTTGATATCTCAAATCAGTACAAGGAGCCAATCCTTGATAGCTGCTGCACAGTTACGCGCCGCGAGGGCGCTTCTCGGTATTGACCAGCGCAGACTGGCGGAGTTGTCCGGGCTGTCGGTGCCGACAATCCAGCGCATGGAAGCCAGCGGGGCTATGATCCGTGGGCAAGTCGACTCCCTGATGAAGCTTATCGGCGCGCTCGAGCTAGCGGGTGTCGAACTGATCGCGGATCGAGCTTCCAGTCAGGTTGGAGGCTGCGGTGTGCGGCTGAAGGCCGACTATGACCTGGCCAGGGTGCAGAGCGATGCCACAGCGGCAAAATACAGAGTGAGGAACGTGGCGTGATTCCCGGGGTCGAAGCTCTGCTATGGGGCGTCGCGGCCCTTATGATTACCGCCGTACTGGCTGTAACGCTCAGCCGTCGATCCACTGCGACAGGCCTCATCTATCTGATCACTTTAGCCGTCTGCGGCTTCCTGTTGGGGATCGCTCTCTGGTGCCTTGTTCTGCGCCCAACAGATGTGACATCAACCACACTGCCTGTAGGACTGCCGTGGATCGGCGCGCATTTCCGACTGGATGCGCTTTCGGCATTCTTCCTCGTCGTGGTCAATCTCGGGGGCGCGCTATCCAGTCTTTACGGACTTGGATACGGCCGACATGAATCCGCGCCGCATCGCGTGCTGCCGTTCTTTCCCGCATTCCTGGCCGGAATGAACCTTGTTGTGATGGCCGATGATGCCTTCACGTTCCTGCTCTCATGGGAATTTATGTCGCTCGCTTCGTGGGCACTCGTGATCGCCCATCATCGGGAACCGGCCAACACGCGCGCCGGCTATATCTACCTTGTTATGGCAAGTTTCGGCACCCTGGCGCTCCTGCTTGCTTTCGGCCTGCTGGCTGGCCCGGCCGGAAATTACACTTTCGAAGTCATGCGCGCTTCATCACCTCCGGCGCCGTTGATAGCGACGATCGTACTCATCCTGATGTTGCTCGGAGCTGGATCAAAGGCCGGCCTGGTTCCTTTGCATGTCTGGCTGCCGCTCGCCCACCCGGCCGCCCCGAGTCACGTCTCGGCTCTGATGAGCGGCGTCATGACAAAGGTTGCCGTCTACGGCTTCATTCGGGTTCTTTTTGACCTGCTCGGTCCGCCAACGTGGTGGTCCAGCGTCGTGGTCCTTGTCCTCGGCAGCGCGACGGCGGTTCTCGGCATCCTGTATGCGCTTATGGAAAGCGACCTGAAGCGCCTCCTCGCCTACAGCACGATTGAGAATATCGGCATCATTTTCGTCAGTCTTGGCCTTGCACTGGCCTTCCAGGCAAACGGAATGGGGTGGCCTGCGGCCCTGGCGCTGACCGCAGCGCTTTTCCACGCGCTGAACCATTCCTTCTTCAAGAGCCTGCTTTTTTTTGGCGCCGGAGCCGTGCTGTCGGCAACGGGCGAAAGGAACATGGAGAAGCTGGGCGGACTGATCCACCGTATGCCGGTGACGAGTTTCGTCTTTTTGGTTGGCTGCGTGGCGATTTCGGCCCTTCCGCCATTCAATGGTTTTGCATCTGAATGGCTGATTTTTCAGGCCATCCTGCTCAGCCCCGATTTGCCGCAGTGGGGATTGAAAGTGCTGGTGCCGGCCGCCGGCGGCATGTTGGCGCTTTCGGCCGCGCTGGTGGCGGCCTGTTTCGTGAAGGCGTTCGGGATCACTTTTCTCGGCCGGCCAAGGAGCGAAGCCGTCGATCGGGCACATGAGGTCGATCGCTACTCACTGACCGCGATGGCCGCTCTCGCGGCGCTGTGCCTGCTCGCGGGTATCCTGCCCGGCTTCGTTATCGATGGCCTGTCGCCCGTCACCCAGGCACTGATTGGCGGCCGAATGCCGACGCAGATATCACAGCCCTGGCTTTCGATCGTGCCGATTGCGGAAAGTCGCAGCTCCTATAACGGGTTGCTGGTATTCGTCTTCATCACGATCTCGGCCTCGATCGCGGTCTATGTCATCCATCGTTTCGCTTCACATGAACTGCGTCGGGGTCCGGCCTGGGGGTGCGGTTTCCCCGATATGCCCCCGGATGCGCAATACACGGCAACGAGCTTCGCCCAACCCATTCGGCGTGTCTTCGGCACCTTCGCCTTCCGTGCGAAAGAGACGGTGAAGATGACGCCGCCCGGCGACATCAGCCCGGCACGCCTGGACGTCGAGACACACGACGTCATCTGGGAGGCTCTTTACGACCCGATTACCGGATGGCTCGAATACGCGACCTTAAAACTCAATCGTCTGCAATTCCTGACAATTCGACGATATCTGACTTTGGTTTTCGGCTCGCTCGTGACGCTGCTTCTGGTGGTTGCGCTATGGCTTTAGTTCAAAATCTGATCGTTCAAGGGATACAGATGTTCCTGGTGCTTCTGCTGGCACCGCTTCTGACCGGATTTGTCCGCAAGATGAAGGCGCGGCTGCTGCGCCGCCAGGGACCTTCCATGGTGCAGCCTTATCGTGACCTTCTGCGTCTCATGCGGAAGGAGGTTGTTCTGGCGGACAATGCATCCTGGCTTTTTCGCGTTACCCCTTACCTGATCTTTGCGGCGACATGGGTCGCCGCAGCACTCGTCCCAACCTTTGCGACGGGCCTGACATTCAGTTGGACGGCCGATCTAATTGCCATCGTCGCACTCCTGGGCAGCGCCCGCTTTTTTCTCGCCCTGGCGGGAATGGATGTCGGCACGGGATTCGGCGGCATCGGCTCAAGCCGCGAGGTCATGATCGCCTCGCTGGCGGAACCGGCGATGCTTCTTATTGCTTTCAGCCTCGCACTGGTGGCCGGAGCAACGCAGCTCTCCACCGTCGCGGCCTTCATGACTTCTTCTGCGGTTGGGCTCCGCGTATCGCTTGGTATGGCCCTGATTGCTTTGGTCATGGTTGCGATCGCTGAGAATGCGCGTATCCCGGTGGACAATCCTGCGACACACCTTGAGCTGACGATGGTCCACGAAGCGATGGTGCTGGAATATTCCGGCCGGCATCTGGCGATGATCGAATTCGCTTCATTCCTCAAGCTTCTACTCTACATGTCCCTGATCGCCTGTGTGTTCTTGCCATGGGGGCTGGTTACCGTCGGGTCCGGTCCAGAAGCCTACGCTGTCGGGCTTGTTACCTATGTCGGCAAGCTCCTGATCGGCGGTGTTCTGCTTGCCTTCTTTGAAACCGCTATCGCCAAAATGCGGGTTTTCAGGGTCCCTGATTTTCTTGGCGCGGCGCTCATGTTGGCATTGCTCGGCACGCTCCTGCTCTTTGTTTCGCGGAGCCTGTGATGAAAGGTCTCACTTTCGACATCGCTCATCTGCTCGCAGGCGGCCTGGTCCTCATCAGTTTCATGATGCTCTACCAGGACCGTCTGTTTGCGCTGATCAATGTGTTTGCTCTCCATGCCCTGGTGCTGGCGCTTTCCGTGGGATGGCAGGCGTATATACAAAACGCCCATCATCTCTACGTGACGGCAGCTATTGCGCTGTTGTTCAAAGCAATCGTCATCCCCATAGGGCTCCACCGCATCATCCTTCGGCTGGGTATCCATCGTGATATCGAGACTGCCGTCGGCATCGGCCCCACCATGCTCGCCGGCATTGGTCTGGTCACACTGTCAATGGTGTTGATGTTGCGCGTCACGGCGACGGCCGATGCCCTCGCCCGTGAGGATCTGGCGTTCGCGCTTTCCATCATCTTGCTGGGCCTTCTGGTGATGGTTACGCGCCGGAATGCCGTGAGCCAGGTCGTCGGCTTCATGTCGCTTGAGAATGGCCTGGTGCTGGCCGCGACCGGGGCCAAGGGCATGCCGCTTGTCGTGGAAATCAGTGTTGCTTTCTCGATCCTCATCGCTTTCATCGTCGTTGGCGTTTTCCTGTTCCGCATTCGCGAGCGGTTCGACTCGGTCGATGTCCGAGCGCTGGACGACCACCGGGGAGAACGACGTTGATTGGATCGTTCTCCGATACGGTCGCTCTGATCCTGATCATTCCTGTTGTGGCAGCCGGCCTTTTGGCGGCGCTACCCAGCTATAGGGTCACGGCAGGCCTGAACGTCGCAGCGAGCTTTCTGACCCTGGTTGCCGCACTGTCACTTTTTGTCACGAATCGCCCGGAGCCCGGCCCCTATCTTGTCGTCGACGACCTTAATATCGTTTTCATTGTGCTGAACACATTCGTGGGCTTCACAACAAGCATATTCAGCGCGTCCTATATTTCTCACGAACTGGAGACCGGGCGCCTTACCAAAACGAACCTGCGTTTCTACCATGCCATGTATCAGATCATGATGTTCGGCATGAACCTTGCGTTCGTATCCAACAACATCGGCTTGATGTGGGTCGCTGTCGAACTTGCCACTTTGAGCACCGTCGTCATGGTCGGAATATATCGCACCCATGAGGCATTGGAGGCTGCCTGGAAGTACTTCATCTTAGGCAGCGTCGGCATCGCATTCGCCCTCTTTGGCACGATCCTCGTCTATATGGCGGCTCAACCAATCGTCGGTGAGGGAACAGCGGCCATGGTCTGGACGGTCCTCATCGATCACGCCGCTCGATTCGATCCAGCCCTGCTCAACGTTGCTTTCATCTTCCTGCTGCTCGGATACGGCACTAAAGTCGGCCTGGCTCCCCTGCATGCCTGGCTGCCGGATGCACACGCCGAAGGTCCGACACCGATATCGGCGGTGCTTTCTGGATTGTTGCTCAATGTCGCACTTTATGCAGTGCTGCGTTTCAAGATGCTGCTCGCGGCAAGTCCGGATGCCGTCGCTCCGGGCCCCCTCATGATCACGATGGGTCTCACGTCGCTCGTCTTTGCGGCGTTCATGCTCTACCGCCGCCGCGACATCAAACGTCTCTTTGCCTATTCCTCGATCGAGCACATGGGCATCATTGTCTTCGCCTTCGGCATGGGCGGCCCGCTCGCCAATTTCGCCGGGCTCCTGCACATGGTCATGCACAGCTTGACGAAATCCGCGATCTTCTTCGCGGTCGGGCATATTGCTCAGGTCAAGGGAACGCAGAAGATCAAGGAGATCAGCGGGCTGACGCAGACGCATCCCGGCCTTGGCTGGGCGCTCGTCATCGGCGTGGTCGCCATCGCAGGACTCCCGCCGATGGGAATATTCATGAGCGAGTTCCTGGTTGTCAGCTCGACCTTCGCACGACAACCACTCCTGGCAATTCCCCTGGTCTTCGGAATTCTGCTCGCTTTTGGCGCCTTGCTGCTGCGATTGACGAATGTCGCGTTTGGCGAGCCTCAGGGGCGTACAGGAGCGGTCGAGGCGTCCTATTTTCCGCTGTATGCACATTTGGCATTGGTCATGGTCGCCGGCGTCTACCTGCCTGCACCATTGGTTTCATGGTTTCAGCACGTGGCGCAAATACTGGGTTAAGCCGATAAGGAAAAACGAAGTGCCGGCGTTACAAGATCTCATTTTGGCAGGGAACCGCGTGCAGCACCACGTCCCGGTGCCGCGTGCCGTAGTTGCACCGGAAATCTGGACATCTGCAACGGAGCGGTTAGCCGAAGACCATTGGACCCTGCTTGATCTTTGGGGGGATCGCGGCACTGTTCATATGGCGCTTTTGGATATCAAAGCGAGATACCGGGGCGTCATCAGCCTCGAGTGTCCCGATGGACGTTTTCCCTCCGTCGGGCGTGTGCATCCTCCAGCAATACGTCTGGAACGTGCCGCTGCCGATTTGTTTGGACTGTTGCCGCAAGGCGCGAACGATTCCCGGCCTTGGCTTGATCATGGTCAATGGGGCCTGCGGTCTCCGTTGGGCGATCCGATGCCGGCGTCTTCAGAATCTACCCGGTATCGCTTTCTGGAATCGAAAGGGGAAAACCTTCATCAGGTGCCAGTCGGCCCCGTCCACGCAGGCATCATCGAACCAGGCCATTTTCGTTTCACGGCAAGTGGTGAGACGATCGTGCGACTGGAAGAGCGCTTCGGATACACCCACAAAGGCATAGAAGCCTTGATGGAAGGCGCCACCCTTGACCGAGCGTCGAAGCTGGCCGGCCGGACATCCGGCGACAGCACGGTTGCTTACGCATATGCATTCGCTCGCGCCGTTGATGTGGCGCTGGGTCTTGAAATACCGGGGCGTGCGGCCTGGCTTCGGGTGCTCATGGCTGAGTTGGAGCGTCTGGCCAATCATTTGGGTGATATCGGAGCGATCTGCAACGATGCGGCTTTTCCCCTCATGCACACTCATTGCGGCATCCTGCGCGAACGCGTGTTGCGGGTATGCGATGGAGTGTTTGGGCACCGGATGATGAGAGATCAGATCATCCCTGGCGGCGTCGCCAACGATGTGTCGGCAGAGGGACAGAAGCTGATCAATTCAATGGTTGTTGAAATCCGAGAGCGCTTCCCGGACCTCATCGATCTTTATGACAACACTGCTTCGCTTCAGGATCGAACGGTCGGTACCGGCCATCTCAAGGCAAACCTGGCGAAGCAATTTGGCGCGGGCGGCTATATCGGCCGCGCTTCAGGGCGCGACTTCGATAGCCGTCGCTTTTTCCCTTACGCGCCGTATGACGAACTGAATTTTGAAGTCCCGCTGCTGCAGGAAGGCGACGTCAACGCGCGCGTCTGGGTGCGCATCCGTGAGGTTGAACAAAGTCTTTCTCTCATCGAACAAATTCTTCAGCGGCTACCTGCTGGCCCGCATGGCGTAGAGATATCACAGGCGAACGGGCCGCGAGAGGCCTCGGTGCTGGTTGAAGGGTTCCGAGGCGATATTCATGTTTGGATAAAAATCGCGGAAGACGGGACGATCCAGCGATGCCACCTGCGGGATCCTTCATGGTTCCAGTGGCCTCTCCTTGAGGCGGCGATCGAAGGCAATATCGTCGCCGATTTTCCTCTATGCAACAAATCCTTCAACTGCTCCTACTCCGGCCACGACCTGTAAAGGCGCGCTGTCATGCGAATGCTTCTGCTCAAAAGCCTGCTCAAATCGCCCCTTACAGAACGTCCGCCAGAGGTAAGCGATGCCGCCGTCGAGGAGCTGGCCCAGGCGCTTCATCGCGCTTCGCGCAAGAAACTTGGACGCAGCCTGTCGATCCGGGCGATCGATGCCGGTTCCTGCAACGGCTGCGAGCTCGAAATGAACGCGTTGAGCAACGCATTTTATGATATCGAGCGCTTCGGAATCCATTTCGTCGCTTCACCGCGTCATGCGGACGTGCTGATGATTACCGGTCCGGTTACCAAAAACATGTGCGACGCGATGCAAAAGACCTACGACGCGGCACCACATCCCAAATGGGTGGTGGCCATCGGTGATTGCGCACAAAATGGCGGCTGTTTCGCCGGGAGCTATGCCGTCATGGACGGCGTGTCCAAAGTCCTGCCCGTCGATCTCCACATTCCCGGCTGTCCACCACGGCCAATCGAGATTTTGAGGGGGATGCTTTCCCTATTGGAATCGGCAAGCAAGTGACGTCAAACACGGACGCCCGGCCGCCGCGCGCTGAGAACCGGTCAAAACGAGGAGGTACAAAGGCATTTGGCGCTTGTTCACAATCGCATTACAAGCGCACGGACTCCCGCCCACCCCGGTGCTTCAAATGCTTCGAATTTTTGGTTCGCTTTTCCTGACCTCGATCCTGGCCTTTTCGGCGCTGGAGCCGGCGCAAGCCCTGGTCGGCCCCTCGCAAGACCCCGCCGACGCGGCGCCTTATACGGTCATGCTCCTGAAGCGCACCAGCAACGCGTCCGGGTTCTGCACCGGGGTGGTCCTGACGCGCGACATCGTCCTGACCGCCGGGCATTGCGTGTCGGGCGCCAGCGGTCTCGCCGCCTATGTCGGGGGCGAGCCGATCCCGGTCAGCAACGCATCGATCCACCCCGGCTATCGCGCCGATGCGATCAAGACGCGCCAGCGCTCCATCGATCTCGCCCTGGTGAAACTGTCGCGGCCGCTGCCGGCAAACCTGAGGCCGGTGCGCCTGTCGGCACGCGGCAAACTGGCTGTCGGCGACATGTTCTACATCGCGGGCTTCGGTCTGGCGCGCGAGGGGGACGAGCGTTCTGCGGGCACCCTGCGCGCCGGCACGATCGTCGCACGCGCACCGTTGTCCACCATCCTGCTTTGGGCCGACGATCCGACGAAGCAGGGCTTTGGCGCCTGCACGGGGGATTCAGGCGGCCCGATCTTCTCCAGCGACGCCAGCGAGCTTGTCGCCATCACCGTCTGGTCGCGCGGCCCGAACGGCAGGCAATGCGGGGAACTGACCCAGGGCGCCTTGATTGCCCCGCAACGGAACTGGATCAACAGCACGCTGGAAAGTCTGGGCCGCTGAGGCGAGAATAGATCGAGGGAGGATCCGATGAGCGAACTGTCGCTAGCCGCTTTGACGATTTTGGACGCAGGCCCCGCCGGGCAGATCAAGGCGGCGCACGAGGCCGGATTCAAATCCGTCGGCCTGCGGCTGCAGCCGTTGCTGCCGAGCGACCGCAAGATCGTCGGCGACCGTGCGGCCATGCAGGAGGTCGAGAACCTCATCGCCGCCACCGGCATGCACGTGCTCGAGATCGGCGTGTTCCCGATCCGCCCGGACATGGATCTCGAGGCGCTCAGCCCCGTGCTGAGCTTCAGTCACAAGATCGGCGCGCAATTCATCGTCTGCCCGGTGGAGGACGACAACAAAGCCCGCCGTGTCGAAACCTTCGGCGCGCTCTGCGATCTTGCCGAATCCTGCGCGCTCGACGTTCTCGTGGAGTTCAATCCCTACAGCGCCTGCCGCACGCTCGACGAGGCGCTGGACATGGTCAAAGCCTGCGGACGTCGCAACGGCAAATTGCTCGTCGACGCGTTCCACCTGTCGCGATCAGGCGGCCATCCGCGCGAGGTCGCAGCCATCGACAGGACGCTTCTGCCGCTGGTACATCTCTGCGACGCGCCGCCCCTGCCGCCGGCCCAGCGCAGCGAGGACGAGGTGCGCAAGGAATCCCGCACCTCCCGGCTCCTGCCCGGCGAAGGCAGCCTCTGGCTCGGTGAGCTCATGGCGGCGCTTCCCGCCGACGTCGCCATCAGCATCGAGGCGCCGGCCGCGCAATATGCGCATCTGCCGGCGGCCGAGCGCGCGCGTCTGGCGCTGCGGGCGACGGAGAAGATGCTGAGGAGATAAGCCCTCATCCGACCCTGGCGATGCGAGGCCACCTTCTCCGTAAGCGGGACGAGGATCTGCGCGTGTTCCCATTAGCGCTGGAAAGATGGCCCTTGCGCAGCAAGGGTGGGATGAGAGTGTTCACGTAAACAGCCGGCTCCCTATATTGGAATTATTCTTATTGGAAGATACGCAACTCGCGCTTGACCTGCGCTGACGCGGCGCCGAGGCTGAACGCGATAAAGGGAGCGTGCAAGGTCATGGCAGAGAAGTACGAATTGCGCCGGGTCGTTACGACGCTCGATGCAGAAGGCAAGGCCGTCGTCCTGTTCGACGGCGAGAACCCCAACCGCAATGTTCGCCCGGCGCGCGGCAATGTCTCGCGCGTCATCTGGGCGACCGCCGGCGCGCCCGCGGAAATTCAAGGAAGCGAAGATCGCTCCAAACTTGCGAAGGGCACGTCGCCGCCGGAGAATGGCACCGTGTTCCGCGTCGTCGATTATCCGCCGGATATGGGCAAAGCCGAGACGCTCGACGTCTCGCAGCGCATGGCCGAGCTTGCAAAGGAAGGCGCGATCCGCGGCCTGCCGCCGAAGCATCCGTTCATGCATCGCACCCGTTCGATCGATTACGCCATCATCATGCAGGGCGAAATCGACATGATGCTGGACGACAGCGAAGTGCGCCTCAAGGCCGGCGACGTGATCGTGCAGCAAGGCACCAACCATGCCTGGATCAACCGCGGCAGCGAGACGTGCCGGATCGCCTTCGTTCTTGTCGACGCCAAAGCACCATGATCCATCTTGCCGCCACTGAACCGAGGATATGAAACCATGTCTCCGATTTCCAAGGAAATCGAGGCGCTGCGCGGCGTGCCCTTCTTTGCCGCGCTGGGACAAACAACGTTCGCGCGCCTGGCGCAGGCGGCGCGCATCGAACGCCACGTCAAGGGCGACATCATCTTCCGCCAGGGCGATCTGGCGCAATCGGTCGTCGTCGTCATCGAGGGCTTCATCAAGGTCTCGCGACTGTCGGCGAACGGCGAGGAAACGCTGATCCACATTTTCGGGCGCGGCGAAAGCATCGCCGAATCAGCCGTCGTCTCCGGCGATCGGCACACGACGACTGCAGAGGCCGCAGGACCGGCCGTCGTGGCGAGGCTGCCGGGCGCGCTCGTGGTGCAGGTGACGCGCGATTCGCCCGACCTGGCTTTTTCCATCATCGCGGAATCGCAAGCCAAGGTGATCGCGCTGATGGACGAAATCGAAAACCTCAAGGCGCAGACGGCCGATCAGCGGGTGCTGCGCTTTCTGCTCTCGCTCTGCCCGCCGGGGCAAGAGAGTTGCGTGGTGCGCCTGCCCTATACAAAAGGCGACATCGCAGCCTCGCTCGGTCTCAAGCAAGAGACTTTGTCACGCTCCTTCGCACGGCTGAAATCCATCGGCATCGACATCGAAGCTCGGCAGATGACGGTGGCCAGCATGCAACGTCTGACCGACGAGATCGAACGGCTGAACGGGCTGGTGTAGGAGTTCAGAATTTACGCGGCGGCGGCACCTTGCCAGGCCATTGCACGATATAGTCCACTTCGTCGCCGGCCGGCACGTCGTCTTCGGACGGGCCGGCGCGGCCGCGCACCGAGACGCCGGCCTTGTGCACGGTTTCGCGCGAGCCGGAAATCAGGTGATGCCAGGGATAGAGATCCTTGCCTTCGTCGACGAGGCGATAGGCGCAGGTCGGCGGCAGCCATTTGATTTCGCGGACCTGCGCCGGCGTCAGCTTGATGCAATCGGGCACTTTGGCTTTCCGTCCGGGATAATCCGAACAGCGGCAGGACTGCGACTCGAACAGCCGGCAGACGATATTGGTGAAGTGAATCTTGCCGGTATCCTCATCCTCAAGCTTGACCAGACAACAACGGCCGCAACCATCGCACAGCGATTCCCATTCGCCTTTGGTCATGTCTTCCAGGCGCTTCTTCCAGAACGGCCTGACCGGCGGCCCAGATATCTCTGACCCCGCTGGTTTTTTGGCTCCCGCTGGCGCGGCGACGGCGGCAGCGGGACCGCTTCCCTTCTTCGCCGCATTCATCTTCGCCATCTCCGGCACCTTCCTGTTCCGATACGATACACACCCTAGCGGCATGCCCCTTGCCATAACCATCGTCAAGAGCGTTAACAATGTGTTACAACTTGCAAGACGACCAAGTTGGCAACCAAGTTGGGAGCCAAGACGCGGTTCAAGACGAGATTTCGGCCGGTGTTCGACGATTTCAAGACGACGGGACTGGGAAAGAAGTTGGCGCGGGCGCTGCTCGCCTTCGACTCCTGGGTCGATTCCAGCCTGTACGAAAGCGGGCAGCGCGCTCGCCAGCGCTATGACGCCTTTGCCGCGTTCATGGATCGCTTCCACGTGTCGGGATGGCGCTGGGCCGCCGTCGAGGTCGCCTGCGAAGGTCTGACGCTGGGTCTCGCCGGCGCCATTTTGATGCTGGCCCTGGCGGTGCCCGCCTTTCGCGAAACCAGCGACGACGACTGGCTGAAGAAGCAGGATCTCGCGGTGGTGTTTCTCGACCGCTATGGCGAGGAGGTCGGCCATCGCGGCATCAAGCACGACGATTCCCTCGCGCTCGAGCAGGTGCCGGACTTTCTCATCCAGGCCGTTCTCGCCACCGAGGACCGGCGCTTCTACGAGCATTACGGCATCGACCCGATCGGCACCTTGCGCGCGCTGACCGTCAATGCGCGCTCGTCGGGCGTCGTTCAGGGCGGCTCGACCATCACCCAGCAATTGGCCAAGAACCTCTTCCTCACCAACGAACGTTCGATCGAGCGCAAGGTCAAGGAAGCCTTCCTAGCGATGTGGCTGGAATACCGGCTCAGCAAGAACGAGATCCTGAAACTCTATCTCGACCGCGCCTATATGGGCGGCGGCACGTTCGGCGTGCAGGCGGCGGCGGATTTCTATTTCGGCAAATCGGTGCGCGACATCACGCTGGCGGAAGCCGCCATGCTCGCCGGCCTGTTCAAGGCGCCGACGAAATTCGCGCCGCACATCAATCTGCCGGCAGCCCGCGCGCGCGCCAACGACGTGCTGCAGAACCTCGTCGATGCCGGCTTCATGACGGACGGCCAGGTCTTCGGCGCCCGCAAGAACCCCGCCACCCCGGTCGACCGCAACCGCGCCTCTTCGCCCGACTGGTATCTCGACTGGGCGTTCGAGGAAGTGAAGAAGCTCGCGCAGGCCGGCAAGCTCGGCGATGACCGCGTGCTGACGGTGCGTACGGCACTTGATTCGGGCATCCAGCGCCAGGCCGAAAAAGCGCTCGAAGACAGCCTGCGCCAGTACGGCAAGCAATATCATGCCAAGCAGGGCGCTATCGTCATCCTGGAACCCAACGGCGCGGTGCGCGCACTGGTCGGCGGCCGCGACTATGGCGCCAGCCAGTTCAACCGCGCCACCGACGCGCTACGCCAGCCCGGCTCATCGTTCAAGCCTTATGTCTATCTGACGGCGCTGATGACGGGCAAATTCAAACCGTCGACCATCGTCACCGACGGACCGGTGTGCATCGGCAACTGGTGCCCGCACAATTACGGCGGCGGATACGGCGGCTCGATGCCACTGATCACGGCGCTGACGCGTTCCATCAACACGATCGCGGTCAAACTGTCGATCGCCATCGGCGACGGCAACGCCAAGGTCGGCCGTGCGAAAATTGTCGATACCGCGCGCAAGCTCGGTATCACCGCCCCGCTCATCGATACGCCGTCGCTGCCGATCGGCGCCGACGAAGTGACGCCGCTCGAACACGCCAATGCCTACGCCAGTTTCGCCAACGGCGGCAAACGCGCGCCCTATTTCGGCGTCGTCGAGGTGCGCAATTCGCGTGGCGACCTGATCTACCGGCATGATGCCGAAGCGGCGATGAAACAGGTCATTCCGCCGGCCAAGATCGCCGAACTCAACAGCATGCTGACATCGGTGGTGGAAAACGGCACGGCGCGCCGCGCCATACTTCCGGGCATAAAAGTCGCCGGCAAGACGGGCACGACCAATGCGTATCGCGATGCCTGGTTCGTCGGCTTCACCGGCAATTACGTCGGCGCCGTATGGTACGGCAATGACGAGCCGACCTCGATGAACAATATGACGGGCGGCACCCTGCCCGCCTCGACCTGGCACGAGGTCATGGAATTCGCCCATCAGGGCATCGAGCTGAAGCCCTTCTTCAGTGCGCCGCCGCCGACACCGGAAGCCATCGCCGCGGCGCTCGCCGGCGGGACAAACCAGGCCACGGCCCTGGGACATCCGCAACGCCCGGTCGTCCTGTCGCGCAAGTCCACGGAAGCATTGAACAGGCTCGAGACGCTCATGCGCAGCTCGGCCAGCAAACAACGCAAGGCCGATGCCTCCATTCCCGCGACCTTCACCGCCGATACGCCGCCGGTCGTGCGGCTGGGCAGTGCGCGGTCGCCGGTGGAAATGCTGGCGCGCTAACGCTTCTCCGGCTGCATCCGGATCAGCGTCCGCAATTGCTCGGCCGAGAGCGGGCCGGCGAGAATTTTCATATTGATCGCCTCGGCCATGATGCTGTCGAGGCCGACGATGCGATCCGGGTTGGTGTCGGCATGCACCTCTGGATCGCTGCCGGCGCTGCCCGCGGCGATGAGATTGAACTTCATATCGAAGTTTTTCTGGAACGCTGGCACGATCATATTGATCGATGATCCATTCATATCGGTCGATGATCCATTGGTGGAATAATCAACCGGGATCTGTCGTTGACACTGCGATTGCCGGATGCTCGACTTCATCACGATAAATCGGGAGGAATTCAGCATGCCGGATCCGGCGGGCATTCGGAAAGCGGTGATTATCGGCGCGGGCTTCGGCGGCATCGGCATGGCCATCCGCCTCAAGAAGTCCGGCATCGACGACTTTGTGATTCTGGAACGGGCCGCCGGCGCCGGTGGCGTCTGGTTCGCGAATGCCTATCCGGGTGCCGCCTGTGACGTGGAATCCCACCTCTATTCCTATTCGTTCGAAACCAATTTCGACTGGGAGCGACCGCACGGCAATCGCTCGGAAATCCTGCGCTATTTCGAACACTGCCTGCGCAAATACGACCTGCTCAGACACATCAGGTTCAACAAGGGCGTCGCCAGCGCAGACTTCGACCAGGCCAGCGGCACCTGGATCGTGCGCACGGCGGATGGCGAAACCTTGCGGACGAAAACGCTCATCTCGGCCTGCGGCCTCTTCAATGCGCCGTTGATCCCGCATCTCGCCGGCATCGAAACGTTCAAGGGCGCGCGTTTTCATTCAGCGCAATGGGACGCGACGTTCGATCCGCGCGGCAGGAAGATCGCCGTCATCGGCACCGGATGCAGCGCCGCGCAGTTCGTTCCCGAGATCGTCGGCACGGCCGACAAACTTTATGTCTTCCAGCGCACGCCGGCCTTTGTCGGGCCGCGCCAGGAGGCAGCCTTCACCGACCGGCAGCGGCGGCTTTATCGCCTGTTCCCGATCCTGCGCCAGATAGACCGGCTGAAAATCTTCTATCGGTACGAGCAGAACTTCCGCGTGCAGGAAGAGCCGGAGCTGCGCAAGGCGCGCGGCAAGGATGTCGCCGCCTTCATCACCAGCCAGGTGAGCGACGAAGCGAAGCGCGCCAAGCTGTTGCCGCCTTATGAGGCCGGGTGCAAACGCAATGTCAGGTCCGGAACCTTCCTCAAGGCGCTCGACCGGCCGAATGCCGATGTCATCACCTCGGGGATCGATCACGTCACGGCCGACGCCATCGTGACGAAGGACGGCGCCGGCCATCCCGTCGATACGATCATCTATGGGACAGGCTTCACGCCGTCGAACTATCTCTCGACGTTCCAGGTGCGCGGCCTCAACGGTCAGGACCTGCGCGATGCCTGGAAGGACGGGCCGGAGGCCTATCTCGGCATCGGCGTCAGCGGCTTTCCCAATTTCTTCATGATCTACGGGCCCAACACCAATGCGCCTGCCTCGATCATTTTCATGATCGAATGCCAGGTCAATTACATCCTCAAATGCCTGCGCACGATCGAGAAGAAGAAGCTGCGCTACATGGATGTCGCGAGCGGCGTCCAGGCCGCGTTCAACAAAGAGGTGCAGAACAGGCTGAAAGCCACCTCATGGGCGAGCGGCTGCACCAGCTATTTCATGACCGCCGCCGGCAAGATCGTCACCCAATGGCCGGGCGCCAGTCACAAATACTGGCTGCGCACGCGCAAGCTCGAACTGGATGATTTTCGGCTGACGCGGTGAGGTTGTGTCTGGAGGCTGGCGGAAAGCCAACAGGAGCCCTCATCCTGAGGAGCGCTCGCAGAGCGCGTCTCGAAGGACGGGGGCGTGTGAGGAAGCCGTGCCGTGCGTGACCTGAGAGCTGCGGCACGACGCCCTCGTCCTTCGAGACGCCTGCTTCGCAGGCTCCTCAGGATGAGGGCTTCTGGGATCGCGGTCGCGGCCTGCTATCACTCAATCGGTCGCCGGCGCGTGCACCGTGTGATAGAGATGCTGGCCCGTGCGTGAAGGAAAGCCGCCGCGCAATGCGCCTGCCCGGCGGTCGCGGTAGATGATGCCCATGCCGGGCGCGAGTTCGCGGGAATTCGGCACCGACAGCCACATGCGCAGCAGATGGCGCTTGCGGTCTTCCTCCGGATAGTCGTGGAATTCCGTGCGCGAATGCAGCGCCACGTGATTGTTGATGAACTGCACGTCGCCCGGCTTGAATTCGAGGAAGAAGCGGAATTCATCGCTGGAGGCGAGCTTGTCGATCAGTTCCATGGCTTCGCGCTGCTGGTCGGTGAGACGCGGCGCATCTTCGAAGCGCTGCGAGTTGAGCACCTGCATGCGGATATAGCGGCAGGAGAATTTGTCGCCGACTTGCGAAAAGAGCGGCTGCATGTACCAGGGCTTTTCGCCGGGCGGCTCCTGCGTGTTCCAGCTCCATGGATAGGGCTGGTAAAGCACGTCGAGCAGATCGGGCCTGGTGCGCGCGATCTCGTTGCGCACGGCAAGCGAGCTGGCGATGATGCTCAATCCGCCTTCCTTCGCGGTGCGCAGCACCATCAATCCGACGACGTCGCAGGAATCGCAATGGTATGAAAGCTGCTGGCGGCTCTTGTAGCCGCGGCCTTCGGGGCTTGCGATATCGACGCCGAAATCGCGCACGTCGCCGAGCAGATCGCCCATCTTGCTTTGCGAGACTGCCGTGCCGAGATAGAGCCCAAGGCCCCAGTAGATGAGGCGCAGATCGTCCTTGTCGTAGCGCTGCGCCGGAAAGCCGCGCAGGTGATAAATGCCGGGGCCGTTCTCCAGCATGTCGAGCGCATAGGCCATGACCCTGGAAAAATTCGGCAGGACAAAATTTTCCCGCGTCAGCGTGTCGAACGAGAGCCCCATCGCCTTGGCGGACTTCAGGGCAGTCTCGATCTCCGCCACATCGGCTTTCGAAAGCTCGTAGATCCAGTCGCTGGACTGAGCCATGTCCGGGCCGCGCCAGTCGGCGGCGCTTTCAATGATACGTTGCAATCAGCCCTCCCAATTTTGTTCAATCGTCGCGCTCGGCCACGGGTCCGCGCTGGAGATCGATGATCTCGATTACATTGCGATCGGGATCATGAAAATAAGCACTGCGGCCCTGAAAGGTTCCGGCACGGCGATCCTCTTCCTTGAAGATGCGGATGCCCTTGCCGGCAAGAAACGCCTTGGCACGGTCGTATTCCTGCGGCGAGACTTTGAAGGCCGTGTGGATCTCATGCTTGTCGCCGACATTCGGATCGATCGGCTTTTCCGAATAGGTCAGCACGAAGCTGGCACCATGGGCGTTCATGAACACCATATGATTGGTGCGGCGGAGTTTCTCGAGCCCGAGGACCTGCGTGTAGAACGCCTCGGACCGGTCGAGGTCCTTCACCGGTATGGTGAAATGGACCACAGCTTCCGTCTTCAACATGCAGCCCTCCCGTCAATTTACGGCAAGCTTACGCCCGGCGCGAAACCGGGCGCAATTGTTATTGGTTGTGCAGGACGACCTTGCGGATGCGCTCGCGCTGTTCCGGGGTCACCGCGCTCAGCGCCTTGATGGCGAGCTGGCGCGCGACGTCAGGTTCCTGGAAGCCGACGAAGCGCTGGGTCTTCTCGCCTTCGGCGATCAGGGCCGGATCGGTGAGCGCTTTCTTGACCGCGGCGCGCAGGAACGCCAGGCGCTCCGGCGGCACGCCGGGCGTGGTCACGAGAATACGGCCGAGATCGTTGATGGAATTGCGGAACTCGAGCCACCAGCGCGCATCGGCGTCGAGCTTTATGGCTTCGAACACGGTGGGAACGTTCGGCAGAAGCTGCGAGCGTTTCAACCCCATCGACAGGAAGGCCCGTGCCTGGCCGGCCTTGTCGACCTGCGCGGCCGACGAGTCGGACACATAAAGCGCGTCCTGCTCGCCGCGCTCGATGGCCAGCGCGATCTCGGCGCTGCCCTTGTAACCCATGACGATCTGGCAATTGATCTTCAGCGCCTCGCAGGTGATCGCCGCGCCATCGCCCGGCCCGTCCGTCGGGCCGGTACCGCCCCAGCGAATGCGCACGCCAGGCTTGTAGAGATCCTCCGGGGTCTTGATCGGTGAATCCTTGGCCAGAAGCCAGACCCAGGGATAGGCGGCGACAATGCCCAGATGCTCCAGCTTGGTCAGGTCGTAGCGCACGTTCTGCTGATCGAGGAGCTGGCCGAGCGCGGCCGGTGTGCCGTTGACGATGTGCACCAGCAGGCCATCGGGCGGCGCCGCGGAAACGCGATTCAGCGCGACCAGACCGCCGGCTCCGACCTGATTTTCGACGATGACCGTGGCGCCAAGCGTCTGGCTCAGATAGGGCGCGATCATGCGCGCGTAGGCGTCAAAACCGCCGCCGACGCCCACCCCGACGATGAATCTGACGGTCTTGCCCTTGTAGAAGGCAGCCCCATCCTGGGCATTCGCCCGCGAAACTGCGCCTGCCAAAACCGGACCCGCAAGGAGCATCATTGCAGCCCCCACCAGAGGCGTCGCCACCGACCGCGCCAGACCACGAAGCATGCCATTCCTCCCTAAATGTCGCCTGGCGATCTTATACGGCCCGGCCTGCCGGGTCGCCGCCAAAATGGCCGGCAGAAAGGCCGCTCTTGCCACGGTTCCCGACGGCATGGCAATCGTTGGCTGGGCAGCCGGACCAGTGATTCATCTGGAAAATAGGTTTTGATCACATTCGCGAAAACCCTGCTGGCAGCCATCGTCGGCGTCGCCCTCGGACTGACGGCGACGTGGCTTGCCGTCGAGCGCGGCTATGGCTTCGGCGCGGTCAGCTCCGGGCCCTGGACCGGCTGGCCGAAGACCGGGTCGCGCGAGGCCGATCCTTATGCGCGTGCCGTCATCGCCCGTAGCGGCGAAGTGCCCCTCGGCCTGGCCGAAGGATTGAGTTTCATGGCGCGGACGGATGACACCGGCGCACTGCTCGATCCAGCCTGCGACTACGTCCTGTCCGATCCGATCCCGCCGGCACGCTATTGGACGATCACGGCGATGACGCCGCACGGCGCGCTGATAGACAATGCCGCCGGGCATTTCGGCCTGACCTCGGCGGAAATCGTCCGCGACATGCGCGGCAAATTCGAAATCACCGTCTCGCGGCAGGCCCGCGCCGGCAATTGGCTGCCGCTGGGCGACACGTCCGAATTCGTGCTGGTGCTGCGGCTCTACGATACGCCGCTCAGTTCCGCCAGTTCGTCCATCGGCATCACGCCGATGCCGCAGCTCAAGCGGGGACGCTGCGCATGAGCCTTCGCGAGACATTCATAAGCAATCTGCCGTGGATCGCGGGCACGGCGATCATCGCCGGCATCACGCACATCACATCGATCATGGCGATGCCCTATCTGGCGCCGAAGGATGCCTTCGCGCGGCTGGAGCCGGCGGCTCCGCTCGACAAGATGGCGGTGCTGCCGCAGGGCGTGCCAGGCCAGACGTTGATGCCTTTCGAAGACCCCGCGCTGGTCGTCGGCGTCTGCCGCTACGATCTCAATGTCGCACCGTTGCGGCTGCGCGGGGCGCTCGGCGGCGATGGTCTGTTGCTGTTCTCGTTCCACAACCGGTTCGGCACGACGTTCTATTCGATGACGGACAAGGGCGCCTTGCGCGGACGGCTCGATGTGCTGGTTCTGACGCCGGAACAGTTGGAGGCGGTGGAGGCTTTCGATCCGGAAGACGAGCTGCCGCAGGAACTGCGGCTGGTCGGGCCGACGAAAGAGGGGTTCGTGCTTATCCGCAGCATCAGCCCGGAACGCGGCAATCTGGCGGAAGCGAAGGCGCGCATTGCGCAGGTCGGCTGCGAGGCGGAAGGCAATCGCTGAACCGGAAAATCAGGACAAAGAACTAAAGAAAATAAGCAGGCAAAAAATCAGGCTTGCTGTTTGCGCTTGCGCGTCGAGCGCATGCCGGCACTGGCGCGCGTCATCCGGCTTCGTTTGATGCCGACCTGGAGACCGGCTTTGGCGTCGGGTTCGATCTGGCGCTCGTAGCGGACGCCGGTGAAAAACAGGATCTCTGCACTGCTCCCAGCAGTCGCAATATGGTCTTTCAGGACCCGCCTTTGCACTGGGAAACCAATAATATTGGACATTGCACAAGCTCCGGGACCAAATGCGCTCCTTCAGTGAGCATGAAGTCGAACGACGGCATTAGAGGGTCGGAAGGTTAATTATGTGTCAACGAATTGCCAACAAAAAATTCCCGACTTTGACCAATGGCACTCACGCGATCTCTTGCGGATAATATTCGCGCAGCCGGCGGATCGTATCTGTGTGTGACCACACACGGGAAGCACCCAATAAGAAGCCCGTTTTCTTCACGCGAACGGTACCCGCTTCGCTTGAAAATGCGCTGACGCTGTGGATAAACGGTCAGCGACCGGGATTGCGCTCCGCGATATCGAGGAAGTGGCGGCCCTGCCGATCCTCGACGTCGATGATCCAGAGATCGGGATCGAACGAGAGTTCCCTGTCCAGCCGGCTCTTGATCGTCTGCCCATCGGTCCATTCGTCGTCGTGCATGCGCATCCACAGACGCTCGACGCCGTCATCGCGCATTTCGCTTTGCGGGGCTGGACCGTAAAGCGCCTGAGAGCCATCGAGCCTGTCGACGACGACGAAGATCGCGCCCGCCTCGGCGGCGCCGCGCCGGCGCAAGGTGGCGTAGACGCCCTCGACCATGCAGCGCCGCAGATAGGCCGAGACCCATATGTCGGCGCGCAGGCGCATGGCGTCAGTTGATCTGGATGCCCGATTGCGCCGCCAGTTCGCGCATCGTGCGGCCGGCGACTTCGCCGGTCTGAGGCAGGTTGCGATCGCGCTCGAAGCGCTGGATCGCCTGCCGCGTACCGGCGCCGAATACACCGTCTGGCGTGACGCCGTAGCCGAGTTTCGCCAGCGCCTTCTGCGCGGCGACAACACGTTTCGAGGCTTCCGGCATGGACGCAGCCACGACGGGAACCTGACCCGCCGGCACGGCGCCTTTCAACAGCGCCGCGATCGGGTCTTTCGAGATCGGATCCCTCGACTTGGGCTCGATCAGATCGGCGATGTCGCGGGCGGGTGCCGTGGCACGGGTCACGGCCGGGGCTGTCGAAGCGGTGGCCAGTTCGGCCGGACGCGGCGAGGGAACCGGAATGGCAGGCTGAGTCAATCCAGCCTGCTGACCGCCCTGCTGCGGCGTGGGCGAGCCGGCGCCGGCGAACAGCGGTGCCGGATGACGCGCGGTCTGGAGGAACAGGGCATTGGCGGCAATGGCGACGAGCAGCGCCGCCGAGGTGATGATCAGAAACTTGCGCCAGTTCATGCGCAACAGGCCACGCAGCGCTTCGGTGCGTCCTGCGGGACGGGCCTGTGCGGCGCTGCGTGCGGAGGCACGGCGCCGCGGGGCAGCGGCCGGAGCGTAATCGGACTCATCGAGTTGATAGGTGTTACGCAATTTTTTTCACCATTTCGATCGGCATGGATGACGAATTGGGCACTGAAGCGGGAGCCAAAGCCTTGGCTGCGGCGGGGCCGCGCGGAACCGTATGGATGGCGGCGAGCCGGCCGCTGTGGGTGCCCATATCATGGCGGCAATCCAGCGGCAGTTTGACGGTGACCCGCGTGCCTTCGCCGAGCCCGCTTTCAATCGTCATTTCACCACCGTGAAGCCCGACAAGTCCACGCACCACCGACAGGCCGAGGCCGGTGCCTTCATAGGGCCGGTCGTAACTGTCGCGCGCCTGGAAGAAGGGATCGCCGAGCCGCGCCAGGTCCTTGGCCAGGATGCCGATGCCGGTGTCGGCAACCGAGATCGCCAGGCCATTGCCTTGCGGGCGCACGGCGACCGTCACGGTTCCATCCTGCGGCGTGAATTTGACGGCGTTGGACAGGAGATTGATCAGCACCTGCTTGATGGCACGCTTGTCGGCGACGAGGTCGTCGATCCGCGCGGGGATATCATGCACGATTGCGATATTGGCCTGCTGTGCTTTCAACATCACCATCTTGCTGCATTGATCGAGCAGCGGCGCGAGCTCGAACGGCTCAGGCAGTATATCAAAACTGCCGGCCTGAATCTTGGAAATGTCGAGAATTGAATTGACCACCGCGAGCAGGTGTTCACCGGACGAGTGAATGATGTTGGCATATTCGCGGCGCTTGGCCGCTTCCTTCGGCGACAGGTCTTCGCTGCCCAGGATTTCGGAGAACCCGATGATGGCGTTCAGCGGCGTGCGCAATTCATGGCTGATATTGGCAAGGAAGCGATCCTTCCAATAGTTGGCGCGCTCGGCGCCTTCGCGGGCCTGTTCAAGTTCGACGGCATGCTGCTTGACCTGCGAGATATCGCGAAGCACGGCGACAACGCTTTCGCCGCCATGCAAGGCCGATTCGGCCAACGTCAGATCGAGCCTGCGGACGCGCATCTCGACCCACTGAAAGACAGGATCCTCCGCATTACCCCACTCATCCATCCGCGAGACGCCACGCACGCGCAATTCCGCCGGCTGGACACTCCTGCCGCAGGCTGCATCGGCGACGGCCTTCAGAAAAGCCGGACGATCGGCAACGTGAACGCGCTCGAACAGGCCACGGCCGATGACATCCTTGGCTTGCAGGCCGGGTCCATCGAACGTGTCGCTCGACACGTAGACGACGGCACCGGAACGATCGAGACGCAGCACGAAATCGCCGACCGCCTGCGACAGCGCCTGATATTGAGCCGCATTGAGCTGACCGGCGAACTGACGAACACGCTGCAGCTTCAGACCCGCAAGCGCCAAGGCGCCGGCATAGACGATCGCCGCGATATACATGACGGCCGCCGCATGATCGGGGGCGGCGCTCGCGGGCGGCGGCACATCCATCAGCAGCCGCGCCAGATGCAACCCGGCAACCGCAGCGACCGCACCGCTGCAGGACCAGACGATGAGCGCCGCATTGGCGCTGAACAGAGCCTCGACGGGCACGATCGCCAACCAGACCATCGCCGGTCCCGAGAGGGACGCCGAGCCCAGGCCCGCTATGGTGGCGAAGCAGATCATCCCGACAATCGAAATCGCCTGGCAGAGCACCAGGCGTCCGCTGCGGCTGACGGCCATGGCCATTGCGAACGGCAGAAGCAGAAGTCCCAGGATCGCGCTTTCGCGCAAGGTGGGGGCGCCATAAAGAACGATGAATACGGGAGCGAAAGCGAGGCCGACGACGCCGAGGACCAGACGGCTGGCAATGAACACGCGATGCTGCATGTTCTCGACCGGACTCGCGGCGCTCTCGTGCACGAGGCTGCCGATCCGTTCCCAAAGTCCTGCCAGTATGAACACGCCGCCACTCGTACCCACACGCCGCCCCAATCGGTCGACGATAGATCAAACTTCGCAGGCGCACCTTAGTGAACCCTAAACTTGCCGGCCGGAGATCGCCTAAAAAGGCTGCAAGTGGCCGTTCCGAGCCTGTGGGAGCGGGGAAAGTGCACGCATGGTTTAAGAGAAGTTGCCAAGCGGACCACCCGGAACACGGTCTTTTGTACCGGAAAGACGCGTCCGGCTCGGTTCTCTCGGCGTGCACTGCCGCAGCATGGTGAAAGCTTCGTATCTTTCACGATTCGGATTTACCCGGTCTTTTTGACGTCAATTTGATTCGATTGGGGCACGCTCACATGGCTGCAGACAGCGGCGGATGCATCCAAGGCAAGGGCATGTTCTTTCTGGCTCGCTCGATTTTCTGGCTCGGACTCGTGTTTTCCTGGATTCCCTGGCACGGCGACGATGGCACGACCGTCGGCCCGCGCGCCGCGGCGATGAGCCTTGCCCGCGATGCCGCGGCGGCCGCTCCGGCGCAGATCGAGGCATTCTGCGCAAAAGCCCCGCGCGACTGCCTGGCGGCGGTCGGCAAGGCCCAGCAGGTGCTCAGCATCGAATCACTGCTCGAATGGGACGCTGCAAACCCTGCTCCCCGGCCCGTCAAAACGCGACCGTCCAGCTAGGCTCAAATCAGGCATAACCCCCGAATTCCGCTTGATTTGGCAGTTTACGCTGGCTTCGTGCGCCTGGCTCTCCCATATAGACTGCAGAAAGGGACGTTTCTGCACATGCCGACGGTCGAAGAAATTACCGACGATTTTGCGCTCATCGACGATTGGGAGGAGCGCTACCGCTATGTCATCGAACTCGGCCGCAGCCTCGATCCCCTGCCCGAGAAAGCGCATAACGACGCCAACAAGGTGCGCGGCTGCGCCAGCCAGGTCTGGCTCGAAACCAAGGTCCAGCCCAATGGGAGCGATGGCCCGGTGCTGGCGTTCCGCGGCGACAGCGACGCCCATATCGTGCGCGGTCTCATCGCCATCATCATGGCGACCTATTCGGGCAAGACCGCCAGGGCCATTCTGGCGACCGATGCGCTGGCGCTGTTCCAGCAGCTCGGGCTGACCGAGCATCTGACGCCGCAGCGCTCGAACGGCGTGCGCGCCATGGTGGAGCGAATCCGCCGCGACGCGACGAATGCGCTGGCTGAAGGCTAGGTCGCTGCGACAATGGTCGGCCGGACCATCTGCGAGGGCTCGACCATGGCGCGGGAGCCCCAGACCTTTCCCTTCGACAGACCCAGCAGTTCCTTGGCGCACTCCCTGAGGATCCAGGGCGACACGGTGACGTGCTGCGTCGCTGTCGACATGTCGCGGAAGCAGCGCTGCAGGGCGCCGGCGCGGGCGGCGGTGCCGCCGCCATACTTGTAGGCGAATTCCGTCGCGCGGGCGGCAACCGAGGTGACGTGATTCAGCGCCATGCGCAGAAGCGTCATCTGGCGCACGGTCATGTCCTCGCCGCGCTGCAATTGCGCCTGCACATCGGCCCAGACATCGAAGACGAAGCAACGGGCGGCGCGCAGCTCCGCTTCTGCCTGTCCATATAATTGATGGAAGACCTCGCCGCCGCCAAGATCAGCAATCATCGCGGTACGCCGCGGCGCGACAGCCAGCGCCGCGATCTCGTCGAGCGCGCGGCGGGCGACGCCGAGCGCGAAGCCGCTGTGACCGCTGGTGCTGAGGCCGGAAATGCCGAGCCGGTAGAGATCGCCACCCTGGTACGGCCGATTGGCGTTCTGACGATGGGTGAACTCCTCGGGCACGAAAACGTCCTGCATCGCATAGTCGACGCTGCCGGTGGCGCGCAGCCCCAGCACATCCCAATTGCCCTGGAACTCGGCCTCGCCGACCGGCACGATGAAGATGCGCGCGTCGGGCGTGTCGGTGCCGGGGACGATGCGCGGATGCCCGTTCTCATGCACCATCGCACCGGTGTGGGTCCAGGCGGCATGATAGATGCCGCTGCCATAGCCCCATTTGCCGCTGAGGCGAAATCCGCCTTCCGCCATGTCGGCGCGTCCGAACGGCGCGCCCTGGCCGGCGACGATCGACATCGTCGTGCCGAAAACCTGGCGGGCCGCCGACGGCGGCAGATAGGCGGCGGCCGTCGCCATCGACACCTGGGCTGCCATCGTCACCCAGCTTGTCGATGCGTCGGCGTAACTCAGTGCCTCGATGATCTCGAGCGCCTCGAGCGGCCAGACCTCCGAACCGCCGAAGCATTTCGGCATATAGAAGCCCATCAGGCCGGAATCGCGCAGCGCCTGGATGGTTGCGTCCGTGAGGCGTCCGGCCGCTTCGCTCAACGGCGCCTGTTCGTTCAGGAACGGTGTCAGGGCCCGCGCGGCGTCGACCAGCGGCAGTTGCCGCAGGTTCGCATCCGGCCGGAGAGTCGCATCACCCGTCATTTCTGTTGCCCCTTGTCGATCCGCCGGGAGGCGGAGGAAGTCAGCCATCTGCGCTGCCGTCAGAGGCGCCGGGATATATTTGAACTGGATGGCATCAGCCTGGATCGCATCCAGCCCGTCGACGCGCGTGGGCTCGACGCTCGCGCGCGGATGATAGCCGCCCGTGGCACCGCTAATGGCCTTGGCCGCCGTTGCCTCCGGCATCCCAAGCAAGACTGCGTAGGCTTTCATCACGCGGGGGTCGCCCGAATACATCCAGTCGAGCGTCTCGCGGGTAGCGACGATAAAGCGACTCAAAACCTCGGGCCGGCGTTCGATCACCGCGATATTCGCGATCAGCGAGCGCACCGTCTGATTGCGCAGCGACGGCACGACATTCGCCGGCGTGAGGATACGGACCTTGCCCTGCTCCACGGCTTCAAGGCCGAATGGCGAGGTGGCGAAACCGATATCCAACTGCTTGGTCAAAACCTGCGTGAGGATGGTGGCGTAGCTTCCGGCCACCTGCGGCGTGAGCTTCACGCCGAAGTGCTGGCCGAGCGCGAGCGCGATGATATGGCCGGCCGAACCGGTCGACGAGATCGCGATCGTGCGTCCGTCCGCCTCCTTCATCGATTTCAACGGCGAGTCCGTGCTTACATAGTAATAGAGATCATCGACGCCGGTGAAGGTTCCGCCGATCACGCGCACCGGCGCGCCTTTGGCGAAGGCGCCGAGAGCACCGTGCGTTCCGATGCCGACGCCGATGTCGACACTGCCGGAAATCACCGCTTGCATGGTCTCGCCGCTGCCCTGGGTATAGAGAATTTCCAGGGTTAAACCGTGCTTCTTGAAGATGCCCTGGTTCTGGCCGAGTTCGGCGGAAGAATTCTCCCAAGCCCCTCTCTGGCCGATCGCCACTTTCAGCACGTCCTGCGCGGCGGCGCTGCCGATCGATAGAATAAGGCCCGTCACAGCAAGTCCAAATGCTCTTGCGGCAAGCGACATTGCACCCTCCCCGATAATTGTTGACGACATCAAATAATATTCTGGCCGACGTGTCAATGCGGACCGTCAGCCGGTCTTGGACGCGGCTTTGCTGCGGCGCGGCAAAGCGTCCGCTGAGCCACCTGGCTCGGCACCGCCGGCATCAAAGTCGAGCACATTCCGGTACATGCGATCGAGAAACCCCTCCAGCATCGCGCGTTCGGCGGCATCGAAATCACGCACCAGCACTTCGTCATAGATCTTGAAATAAGGGGTCAGCGTCGCCGCAAGGCGCCGCCCTTTCGGCGTCAGGCTGACGAGCACCGAGCGGGCGTCATGCGACACGCGTTCGCGCCGCACCAGCCCGTTACGGGTCAGCCGCGCCAGCAAGTGCGACAAGGCTGACGGATCGACGCTGATGTCGTTGGCGAGATCGCCGGCGCTGCGGCGCTCCTGTTCGAAGAGCCAGAGCAGGACGCGGACGCCTGGCAGGCGCAGCCGATGCGGGCGAATGCGGCGATTGGCGTGCTCGTTGAGCACGTCCATGGCCCGGTTCATCCGATAGCCGAAACGATAGGGTGAGATCATGATCGCCTTTTTCACCTCGCATGTCGGATGAATTCACCTTAAGGGTCGTGGAAGAAGCCGACAACCGAAGCGGGTGCCGGCTTCCGCAAAGAAAACTGGGCAAGAAAATTGGGAGGAGCAGGTGAGCAATCCCGACGACTGTCGTGCGAAGCTTGTTGTCGCGAACCGGATTCTCGCGCACGAAAATGTGATGGACGCCTATGGTCATGTCAGCATGCGCCATCCGGACCAGCCCGACCGTTTCATTATGTCATGCTCGCGCAGCCCTGAACTCGTCACCCTTGACGACCTCATGGAGTTCGATCTCGATTGCAACCCGGTTGCGCCGGACGACCGGCGTCTCTACGGCGAACGTCCGATCCATGGCGCGATCTACAAGGCACGGCCCGACGTGCAGGCGATCGTGCACAATCATTCGCATGACGTCCTGCCCTATACGGTGAGCCGCAACCTGGCCTTGCGGCCGATGATCCATTCAGCCGCCTGCATCGGGCATGAGCTGCCGGTATGGGATATCCGCTCCCGCTTCGGCGACACCAATCTTCTCGTCCTCACCATGGACCACGGGCGTGACCTGGCCCAACGCCTCGGCTCAAATGCCGTCGTCCTGATGCGGGGACACGGCTGCACGGTGGTGGCGGATACGATCGAGCAGGTGGTGATGCGGACGATCTATCTGACGGTCAACGCGAAGCTACAACTCGCGACTTTGCCGTATGGCGACATCACGTTCCTGAGCGAGCGCGAGATCGAACTGTCGAGCGAACTGCATTTCTCGAGCGTGTCGATGTCACGTGCGTGGGAATATTGGGCGCGCCGCAGCGGCATGTGACCTAGAATATCGTGCGCTTTAGCGCTTGTTGCGACGGCGCTGTTGGCCGAGGCCCATCTGCTTGGCGAGTTGCGAGCGGGCCTTGGCGTAATTGGGCGCCACCATCGGATAATCGGCAGGCAGGCCCCATTTTTCGCGGTACTGCTCCGGGCTCATGTTGTACTGCGAGCGCAGATGCCGGCGCAGCGACTTGAACCGCTTGCCGTCTTCAAGACAGATCAGATAGTCATCGTGCACCGAGCGGCGCGCCGAAACCGCCGGCTTCGGCGGCTCGATGGCCTTCGGCACCGGCGCTCCGCCAATGCGGACCAGGGCGGAGTGGACTTCACTGATAAGTGATGGGAGTTCCGACATCGGCACGGGGTTATTGCCGACATACGCCGAAACAATATCTGCGGCCAGTTCGATGAAATTCGCTTCGCCAGTATCAACCATTTGGATTTTCCATGCCAATTAATATTTGAAATCAGAAACTTAGTATTATAATTTCAAAATCCTGCCCCAGTATACATTTCATGACATGTGAGTCTTACGGCTCAATAAAAAAATATGCTTGCAAAAAATATAAATCAAGCCTGCTTCGGGCGCAGCGGCGGTAACAATATACAAGTCTATATACGGCTCACGACCCGGTAGACTTTATAAATTTGGTTCCGGGCGAATTTCGCTGTCGTACATGCCGGTTATGCTAGGATTAAAATGACCGATTCCGAGGCAGTAAAATGAAAAAGCCGGCAAGAACCAAGGTAAAACCACTGAAGAAGAGTTCGTCAAAGACGGCTGCCAAAAAAACCGCAGCCAAGAAGTCCCCAGTAAAGGCGCGCCAATCCGGCAAAGCCGCCGTTCGCCGCACAAAGGTCAGCGCCCCGGTCGCGCCGGCGCGCATCCCCCGTGCGCAAGTCCATCACGGCCGCACCATCGTCGACGACTTTGCCTGGCTGCGCGCCGACAATTGGCAGAAGGTGCTCAAGACTCCAGCCGCCCTGCCGAAACCGATCCGCAGTTTTCTGGAAGCCGAAAACAAATATGCCGAAGCGATGCTGGCGCCGGCCAAGGCCCTGCGCAAGCAGCTCGTCAAGGAGATGCGCGGCCGCATCAAGGAAGACGATTCACAAGTACCCTGCCCCGACGGCCCATGGCTCTATTACGACCGCTATCGCAAGGGCGGACAGCACGCCCTCGTCTGCCGCAAGCCGCGCGACGGCGGCAAGGAGCAGATCCTTATCGACGGCCAGGCCCTCGGCAAGGGCAAGAAATTCTTCGATCTGGAATCGGCCGAGCATTCGCCGGACCACAATCTCGTCGCCTGGGCAGCTGACACCAAGGGATCGGAATATTTCGTCATCCGTCTGCGGGACGCAGCCAAGGGCAAGGACCGCCGCGACAAGATCGAGAATACCGACGGCGCAATTGCCTGGAGCGCCGACTCGCGCTCCTTCTATTTCGTGCGCATGGACGACAATCATCGACCCTACCGCGTCTATCGCCATCGCGTCGGAAGCAATCCCGACACCGATGAACTGGTGTTTGAAGAAGCCGATCCGCGCTGGTTCATCCATCTTTCGAAGACCCGCTCCGGGCGCTTCGTGCGCATCGAGATCGCCGACCACGAGACATCGGAAGCCTGCCTGATCGACCTCACGGAAGAAACGCCGCGCCCAACCATCGTCGCCGAACGCCGCGAACATGTGCGCTTCGAAGTCAGCCATCATGACGACACGCTGTTCATCCTGACGAATGCCGACGGCGCGGAGGATTTCAAGATCGTGCAAACGCCTGTCGGCAGCCGGTCTTCGGATACATGGAAAGACGTGATCCCGCACAAGCAAGGCCGGCTTATCACCGACCTTACAGTGTTCGCCCGCCATCTCGTGCGCGCCGAACTTGAAAACGGCCTGCCGCGCATTGTGGTGCGCGAGATCGCCAGCGGCGAGGAGCATGAAATCTCCTTCGACGAAGAAGCTTACGATCTCAACCTCGGCGAAGTGCTCGAATTCGACACCAACGTGCTGCGGTTCAGCTATTCGTCGATGACGACGCCGTGGGAAACCTATGATTACGATATGGTCAGCCGCAAGCGCGTGCTGCGCAAGCGTCAGGAAATTCCGTCCGGCCACGACCCGCGCAAATACAAGACGCGACGCATCTTCGCCGTGTCGCATGACGGCGTCGAAGTGCCGGTGTCGATCCTCTACGCGCGCAAGACCAAGCTCGACGGCAGCGCGCCGCTGTTTCTGCAGGGCTACGGCTCCTATGGCTACGCCACGGCCGCGGGCTTTCGCAGCAATATCCTGTCGCTCGTCGATCGCGGCTTCGTCTATGCCTCGGCCCATATCCGCGGCGGAACCGACAAGGGATGGCGCTGGTATCTCGACGGCAAGCTTGAAAAGAAGCCGAATACGTTTCACGACTTCATCGCCTGCGCCAAACATCTGGCGAAGAAGCGTTTCACGTCGGAAGGCAATATCATCGCCATGGGCGGCAGCGCCGGCGGCATGCTGATGGGGGCGGTGGCGAATATGGCGCCGCAGATTTTCGCGGGCATCATCGCCTCGGTTCCCTTCGTCGACGTGCTCAACACCATGCTCGACGACAGCCTGCCGCTGACGCCGCCGGAATGGCTCGAATGGGGCAATCCGATTGTCAGTCCGGAAGCTTTCGATGCCATTCGCGCCTATTCGCCCTATGACAACGTGCGGGCGCAATATTATCCGCCGATCCTCGCCGAGGGTGGATTGACCGACCCGAGAGTCACCTATTGGGAACCGGCGAAATGGGTGGCGAAGCTGCGCACCGAGATGACCGGCGGAGGTCCTATCCTGCTGCGCACCAATATGGGCGCCGGGCATGGCGGATCGCCTGGACGGTTTCAACGGCTTGAGGAAATCGCCGTCGAATTCGCCTTCGCCATTCTGGCCGCGCAACATAAGTTGAAGGCTTGAACGATGATCCTGAACCGGCAAAAGTCACAACTGCTTGTCGTCGACATTCAAGCGCGGCTGCTGCCGGTCATGGCCGAGCAGGAGCGGTTGATGGCGAATGTCGCGCGCCTGTGCCAGGCAGCGCGGCTGCTGGACATCCCCATCACGATCTCGGAACAATATCCCAAGGGCATCGGCCCGACCGTGCCGGGGGTGATCGACGCCTGCGGCAGCGAAGCAATGGTCTTGCCGAAGATGACGTTTTCCTGCCTGCGCGAGGAAGCCCTCGCCCAGCGCATCAACGAACTCGGCAAGGTTCATCTGAGACGGCAGGTCGTCGTCTGCGGAATCGAGGCGCATGTCTGCGTGCTACAAACGGCGCTGGACCTGAGGTCCGACGGGTTCGACGTCGTCGTCATTGGCGACGCCATTTCGTCACGGACAGCGGAATCGAAATCGTTCGCCATCGAGCGCATGCGATCCCATGATGTCGACGTGGCGACGACGGAGATGGCCGTGTTCGAATGGCTGGAGCGCGCCGGCACAACGCAGTTCAAAACGCTATCGCAACTCATCAAGTGAATTCAGGCATCGGCGAAAAAGTGGATGCCGGTTTTCTCAACAACGATGCGCTGTCAAAAGAACCCAGAGTGTCGGGCGATTGCGAACGAACGCACGGGCCTGACTTGAGAGAGTTCAGGCTGACTTGGCCAGAAACTCCCGCAATTCCTCGACCGAGTTGAAATGGAACAGGCCGTTCGGCGTTTGCGCGTCGACCGATCCGTTGTCGTAGAGAGAGTAAATCACGCCCTGCGATTCATAGGTGCGGACGACGTTCCCCTTCGATGCGGCTTCGGGCTGCTCGCCCTCGTCCGGCGCCGTGCTCTCGTGCACTGCGGGCTCGGGAGGCAGCGGCGGCGGCGGCTCCACGCTCCGTTGCGGGGGAAGCGGCGGCGGCGGCGCCCATTCCGGTTGCTTTGGCATTTCGACGCCGCGCAATGCTGCATCCAGCCAGGCCATTTCGTCGATTTCCGGACTGGTCTCAGCCGCCGTCTCAGGCTCGGGCTCGGGCTCGGGCTCAGTCTCGGCTTCGGGCGTTTCGGATTCGGCCGGAGCGTTGCGAAGCTCATCCAGTTCCTCGCTGAATTCCGGATCGCCGACCGAGCCGAGCGCCGGTGCTGCCGGGGGCGTATCGGGGAATTCGTCATCGGCTACATCGGCTGGTTCGCGCTCGGCCGTCTGGGCGGTATTCTCCTGAGGCTTGTTCAGACCCGGGACATCGAACTCAGGCTGCACCGCGGGCATGGGCGCCTCGATCGGCTTGGCGATCGTGGCTCCGAACAATCGTTCCTCAAACTCGGTGGCGGCACGCCTCGAGTCAGGCGACGCCTGCACGTCGAAGGGAAGCGGCGGCGGCATAATAGGGGGCGGCGGCGGAGGTGGAGGCGTGAAGGGCGGCGCTTCCGGTGGCCGCAACGTCGAGCCGAAGGCGGCCCCTGCTGCAGCGGTGGTCGCACCGGCCAGTGCGCCGACCGAAATTCGTTTGAACGCAGAGCCGGCGGTCTGCCCTTCCGGCGGTTCGACAGGTACTGGCGGACGGAACGTTTCGAGTGGAAGCGCGCCCGACACGTGCGGCGCCTCCGGCAGCGGAGGTTCATCCGCCGGAAATTCATGCGCCGGGGCTTCATGCAACGGACGTTCGGGCACCGGACGAGCCGGCGGCGCCGCTGCTTCGGCGGGAATATCGGCAGCGATATCGGCGGGGACATAGTTGGAATAGCCGGAACTGTTGGCAGGCACGCCGACCGAAAGAAGCGCCTCCAGCCGCGCGACCACCACACTCATCGCCATCAGGAGAGCGCCCGAGCTCAACAGCGCAGAGCCGGCAATGAGCTGGGCCCAACCGCGCTCCACCTGAACAATCGTCCAACCGTTGACCATGGCGGCCAGGCCAAGAACTACAAAGATCAGGCCGGCAGCAAGAATGGTGCGCCGCATGGATATTGCCTTTCAAACAGCGAAGCGATGAAACGAATCAATCGCGTTTCGCATCAACAGGTTCCTCAAAATATAAAAAGAACGACCAAATACTTAAAATTACATCTAACGACCTGGCCGGACACACGAATCTGTTTGATATCGTGCGCTTTAGGACAGATTCATGACCATCTGAACCTGCCCGGAGTCCGAGGCCAATTATGGCAATAATGTGTTTTGGGGGCGGGCTCGCGCACCAATGCGATGCCGTCGATATCGCTGTATTGCATGGTGGCGCAGCAAAAACGCCGGCTTGTCGGCATCGATATGAAAAGGCCCCGTGCGGGCCTCTTTCGTCCTTGTCTCGAAGCATCAAGGCTCAGGCGCTTGCAACCGAGCGCAGAAAGCCGTCGATCGTATTGTTGAGACGCTTGGCCTGATGCGCCACGTCGGTGGCGGAGCGGTGCACCTGCGCCGCAGCCTGATCGGTCTCGCCGACAACGGCCTTGAGCCCATCCATGTGCCCGGAGGCCGATTGCGTTTCGTCGGCGGCTTCCGCGGCGCTACGCGAAATTTCCTTGGTCGCGGCGGCCTGTTCTTCGACGGCGACGGCGATGCCCGCCGTAAATCCTTCCGCCTGCTGCATGGTCGCGGCGATCGAACCGATGGCTTCGACCGCGCCGGACGTCGCGTTCTGGATCGAAACCACATGCTCGGCGATACGATCGGTCGCCTGCGCGGTCTGGTGGGCGAGCGATTTCACTTCCTGCGCAACGACGGCAAAACCACGGCCCGCCTCACCGGCGCGCGCCGCTTCGATGGTGGCGTTAAGGGCCAGCAGATTGGTCTGCGCCGCGATCGCCTGAATGATGCCGATGATTTCGCCGATCTTCTGGGCTTTCTCGGCCAGACCGTCGATCGTCTCGCTGGTCTTGGCGGTCGTGCGCGACGCCTCGATGACGATATTGCGGGTGCGCACCACCTGGTTTTCGATCTCGCGGATGGCGGCGGACAATTCCTCCGACGCGCGGGCGACCGTCATCACATAGCTCGAAGCCTCGGCTGTCGAACCGGAGGCGTCGCGCGAACGCCGGGCGCTTTCGGTAGCGATCGTCGAAAGGCTGTCGGCCGCCAGGGTCATATGCTCGCTTTGCGAGGCGACCTGTCCGAGCACGTCGCCGACCGTCGTGCGAAAGTCGAGGATCAGCGCGTCGATCTTCTTCTGGCGGGCATGGGCGGCATCGGTACTGGCCTCGACCGTGCGCAGCAATTCGCCGCGCTCCGTCAGGCGCTCTTTCAACTCGCGGACAGCGCGCGCCATCTGGCCGATCTCGTGATTGTCGCTGACCGGCGGCAGGCTGAACTGAAGGTCTCCCGCCGCAAGCCGCTGCAGCGCCGTCGTCAATTGTTCGATAGGCTGGGTGGCCCGGTGCAGGACGAAATTCAACACGGCCGTCAGGATGGTCCCGATCAGCAGCGCCGCGCCGATGGCCCAGAGCACGTCCTGCGCGATGTTGCTGGAGCCTTGCGACCGGCTGACCGAGGCGACGACCATCACGACGACGACAGCGATGCCGCTGACGAGCGACGCCAGCTTGACGATGGTGTCGCGCAGCGTGCGTTTGCCACCGGACTGCGGCCAGTTCTGCTGAACGTCCGCTGCCAATTTGCCCTCAGTCTGCATCGTCGCCTCGAAACCGTGAAATGCCGCAACGGCACCGCAAAGCGCCTTGCCCGGCGGCACGATCTTGCGGCTTTACGCTTAATTTGGCGTTAAGGCTGTTGCCGTTGTGGCAAAGCCAGGGCGGCATTTCGTTGCGAAAGCAGGGATTTGAAACGGTCGGACAGAAAGAAGGCCAATTCCTGCTCGCGCGTTTCGAGCACCGGGTCGACGGCCTGCAATTCGGCATCCACGTGGCCCGGGTGACACATGACCAGGTGGCGGTTCCCTGCTGCTACCAGATAGCGATCGAAAGCCCGGCCATAGTCCTTCTGCGCATCGAAAGACGAGAAGCCGGCAAAGCCGTCGTTGACGGAAAAACCTTTCGCCCGCGCCTCGGCGGCAAAGCCGCGGCCGAGCCAGGCGACAGTGGCGGCCTTCAGCATCTGGACGCGGCGGCGCTGGATCCGCGGCAAAGTGTCGGAACTGTCGCGCAGCCAGAACGACGCCGGCAGATCGAGGCGCGAAAGCTCTTCGAATAGATGCGGCCGGACGGCTGCCAGCGCCTGCACATGCTGATGCCCATCGACGAAATCCGGCGCCCGGCCCATCGCCTGCGAAAAGGCGTCGAGTTGGCAGGCGATTTCGGCGGCGATCTCGTGCCCGGGCAGATCGGCGGCCCGTGCCCGGGCGATTCGCCCGATCGCCGGCAATGCGCCGCCGGGCGCAAAACCGGGCATCGCCGACAACGGCGCCCCCAAGGTCAGATTGAGATGCACGCCCAGCCAGTTTTTTCCTGCAAAAGCAGCCAGTTCCCGGGCCGCGCGCGGCCAGTCGGGGCGATTCGTCATCGCCCCCGTGGCGCTCAGGCGGCCCGCCGCGAGAGCTTCCAGAATGCCGCGGCTGACAGCCGGGGAAAGGCCGTAATCGTCAGCGCATAGAATGAACTCAGAAGCGGCCAATGGTTTGTGTTCCATATCCGACGGCGACGAACCGGCACCTTGCACAAAACGGCGTCCCCGCATAGGTCTTCGACGACGAGAGCACTTCAGGCGAGGCAGAGACGTTTCGCATGAAGAAAATGCTCTCGTTTTGATGATTGGAGGCGTCCTTCCGATCCAACTGGACCGGAAAGCGCTATAGCGGGCGACAGACGCAATCTGCGCACACGGACAAAGCCAGGGCAATGACGCAAACGAGCACCGACGACCCCACGATTCTGTCTCAACCGGACAAGTCCAAGATCTCGGCGAATCCACAAATCTCGATTGTGGTTCCGATGTTCAACGAGGCGGAGAACCTCCGGCCCCTCGTCGCTGAACTGATTCCCGTGCTGGAAGGATGCACGGACTCGTTCGAAATTGTTTTCGTCGACGATGGCTCCCATGACGGGACTATGGATATCCTGCGTGCGGTGCATGCTACGGATCCCCGCATTTCCGCCGTCTCCTTCAGCCGCAATTTCGGCAAGGAGGTCGCCATCGCGGCAGGCCTCGATCATGCCCGGGGCGACGCGGTCGTCATCATGGACGCCGATCTCCAGCATCCGCCGGAGTTGATCGCCTCGTTCATAAAGCTGTGGAAGGAAGGGTATCAAAACGTCTACGGCATCCGCAACGACCGGGAGGGCTACAGCCCGATGAGGCGCGTGCTGACGGAAAAATTCTACAATCTGTTCGCCATGTTCGGCGAGATCCGCTTGCCGCCGGGCGCCGGCGACTTCCGCTTGCTCGACAGGAAGGCGGTCAGCGCCTTGCGCGCCATGGGCGAGCGGGCCCGCTTTTCCAAAGGCCTTTATGCCTGGGTCGGCTTTCGGTCGATCGGCATTCCGTTCACATCAGCCGAACGTGCGTTCGGCAATTCGAAGTTCAGCTATGGCTCGCTGACGCGCTTCGCGCTCGATGGACTGATGTCGTTTACCGTCGTGCCGCTGCGCATGTGGACCTTCATCGGCATGTTCGTGTCGATGGCGTCGCTGGTCCTCGCCGCCTATTACCTCATTCGCACTGCCACTTATGGCGTCGATGTCCCTGGTTATGCCTCGCTGATCGTGTCGATCCTGTTCTTCGCCGGTATCCAGATATTTTCTCTCGGCGTGCTCGGCGAATATGTCGGCCGCATTTTTGCCGAGGTGAAGCGGCGGCCGCTTTATCTCGTCGCTGAACGCATCGGCATCGAAGGCGATAATGATACGCCGCTCCCCAAACGCGCCGCCAGCCTGATCCTTCCGTGATCGAGACAGTCCAATGAGCGGGGCAATTCAGTGAGCGGACTTGCCCGCAATCTCCTGTCGGTCGGCGGGTACACGTTGCTGTCGCGCGCCACGGGCTTTGCCCGCGACGTGCTGCTGGGCGCCCTGCTCGGCGCCGGCGCCCTGGCCGACGCCTTCTACATCGCCCTGCGCCTGCCCAACCACTTCCGCGCCATCTTCGGCGAAGGCGCGTTCAACGCGGCCTATGTACCGGCCTATTCGCAGGTGCTTGAGGGACAGGGGCCTGACGCCGCCAAGTTGTTCTCGGCGCGGATGTTCACCTTGCTGGCGGCGACGCAGGTCATCCTGCTGCTGCTGGCATGGTCGTTCATGCCGCAGCTTATGGCGGTGCTGGCGCCGGGCCTCGACGAAGATCCGCAGCGGCTCGAACTTGCCATGACGATGACGCGCATCACCTTTCCCTATCTGCTCTGCGTCACGCTCGTCACGCTCGTGTCGGGCACGTTGAACGCCAACGGCCGCTTCGCCGCCGCGGCCTTCGCGCCGGTGCTGCTCAATCTCGCGATCATGGCGTTCCTGGCCGTGGCCTTCCTATTTCCCAACGCCGGGATCGCGGCCAGCGTCGGCACGCTGGTGTCCGGCGCGCTGCAACTGGCGCTTGTCCTTGTGGCGGCAAAACGCGCCGGACTGCTTGCCATGTTTGCGCGCGTGCGTTGGGACGACGACATCCGGCGTTTCTTCAAATCCTTCGTGCCGGCGGTCGTCGGTTCGGCCGGCGTCCAGATCGCCCTGTTCGTCGACACGATCATCGTTTCGCTGCTGCCGGCCGGCGGCGTGTCATCGGTCTATTACGCCGACCGCATCTATCAGTTGCCCGTCGGGGTCATCGCCATTGCGGCAGGCACCGTGCTTCTGCCAGAGATGAGCCGGCGGTTTGCCGCGGGTGAGGATAGCAGCGCCTATGACGCGCAGAACCGTACGATGGCGCTGACGATCGCGCTCTGCGCGCCGTTCTTCGTGGCCTTCGTCGCCATTCCTGACCTTATCATGCGCGGCGTGTTCATGCGCGGCGCGTTCGACGAACAAGCCGCGATAGCCTCAGCGCGCGTGCTGATGGCCTACGGCTATGGCCTGCCCGCCATCGTGCTGATCCGCGCCGCAGTCGCCAGCTTCCAGGCGCGCGGCGATACGACGACGCCGATGCTGATCTCGCTATTCGCCGTCTCCGTGAATGTCGGCCTGAAGCTTCTCCTGTTCCGTTCACATGGAGCGGCAGGCCTCGCCATCGCCACCTCCGCCGGCGCCTGGATCAATTTTCTGCTGCTGGCCTTTCTCGCCATGCGCAAGGGCGACATGCAGCCCGACAAAACAACGATCCAGGTGTTCGCTGCCGTCGCCGTGGCGAGCGCCGCGCTTGCTGCCGTTGCGCTGACCGGCCGCGCGTCCGCGCATGCGATCGCAGCCGACGCCGGCCGCTGGATCAACGAAATTGAACTGCTGGCCCTCGGCCTTGTCGGTGGCCTCGCTTACGTGGGTGTGCTCAGCGCCGGCTTGCTGGCATTGGGCATAAGATTTCGACGCCTGCGCCCGCTGCGCCGGAGCAAGGCCGCGCCCGACGTCGGCCAGACCACCATAGGAGGCTGAGCATGCCGAGCGAACTCTTCGTGTTCGATGCCTACGGAACGCTGTTCGACGTGCATTCCGCCGTGGCGCGCCAGCGCGCCGCGGTCGGCCCGAACGCCGATCGCATTTCCGATCTGTGGCGCAGGAAGCAGCTCGAATATACCTGGACGCGCACCATGATGGGCGCCTACCGGGATTTTCGGCAATTGACCGCGGAGGCGCTCGACTTCGCTGCAGCCAGCTTCGGCGGCATCGACACTGAAACGCGCGCAAACCTGCTCGCGGCTTACGAAACGCTGGCCGCCTATGCGGACGTCAAGCCCTGCCTCGATGCCTTGCGCGCGCGCAGCGCGCGGCTCGCCATTCTGTCGAACGGCACGCCGGGCATGCTCAATGCGGCGCTGGCCGCAGCCAGGCTCGACGGGCAATTCCATGCGGTGCTTTCCGTGGACGACCTGGCGGCGTTCAAGACTGTGCCCGCGGTTTACGAACTGGTGACGGAGCGGTTTGGCGTGCGGCCGGAACAGGTCTGCTTCTTGTCCTCGAACCGCTGGGACATCGCTGGAGCCAAGAAATTCGGTTTCCGGCCGATCTGGGTCAACCGCTCGAACCAGCCCGACGAATATACGGATCTGAAACCGATCCGGACCGTGCGCAGCCTTGCCGACGTGCCGGGCCTGGATGTCTAAGGCTTGTCCAAGGCTCGGATGTCCAAGGCTCGGATGTCGAAGGCTTGGATGTCGCAGGCTTGGATGTCTGAGCCAGCCTGCTTACATAACCTTTCTGCAACGCCCAACTGGACCATCGATGACCCAGCCTGCGATCTACACGACCGTCGAACAGATGCGCCAAGCGCTGCGTCCCTGGCGCAACGCGCAGGAGCGGATCGCACTGGTGCCGACCATGGGCGCCCTGCATGCCGGGCATATTTCGCTGACGCATCTGGCCAGGCAAAAGGCCGCGCGATGCGTGGTGTCGATCTTCGTCAATCCGACGCAGTTCGCGCCGCAGGAGGACTTCTCCAAATATCCGCGCACGTTCGAGGCGGACCTCGCAAAACTTGCGGCGGCTGGCGTCGATGGCGTCTATGCACCGGCTCCCGACGTGATGTATCCGCAGGGATTCGCGACGACCATTTCGCTTGCCGGCCCCGCGATTGCCGGTCTTGAAGACAGGTTTCGTCCGACGCATTTTGCCGGTGTCGCCACCGTGGTCGCCAAACTGTTTACGCAAGCCATGCCTGACGTGGCGGTTTTCGGCGAGAAGGATTACCAGCAGCTCGCCGTCATCCGCCAGATGACGAAGGATCTCGATCTCGCCGTCGATGTCGTCGGCGCCCCCACCATCCGCGAAGATGACGGCCTCGCCATGTCCTCGCGCAATGTCTATCTCGACGCCAGGGAGCGTGCGACAGCGCCGTTGCTGCACAAGACGTTGCAGGACTGCGCGGCGCGCATCAGAGCTGGCGGCGAGGCCGCGAAAAGCCTTGCGGAAGCAGGCAAGAGCCTCACGGCGGCCGGTTTCGTGCTCGACTATCTGGAATTGCGCGACGCGATGTCGCTCGGCGCACCTGATCCGACGCAGCGTCACGCACGCATGCTGGTGGCGGCAAGACTCGGCAAGACGAGATTGATCGACAACATCCCCGTCCCGCTCGCGTAATACAAGCACAGGACAAGCACCATGGCTTATCTTTCCGATGCGAAACCGCTGAAGCTGACCGATTTCGCCAAGATGCGCGCCGCCGGCGAGAAGATCGCCGTGCTCACGAGCTATGATTCAAGCTTCGCGACTTTGCTCGACCGCTGCGGCGTCGACATTCAACTGGTCGGGGATTCGCTCGGCAACGTGCTGCAGGGCCATTCCTCGACGCTGCCCGTCACCCTCGAACACATGGAATATCACACCGGCTGCGTCTCGCGTGGCGTGCACCGGTCGTTCATCATGTCCGACATGCCGTTCGGTTCCTATCAGGAGAGCCCGGCCCAGGCCATGCGCAATGCGGCGCGCCTGATGGCGGCCGGCGCGCATATGGTGAAGATCGAGGGCGGCGCCTATATGGCCGAGACGATACGATTTCTGGTCGAGCGCGGCGTGCCCGTATGCGCCCATATCGGCCTGACGCCGCAATCCGTCAACCAGCTCGGCGGCTATCGCGTGCAGGGCGCCAATCAATTGCAGGCCGCCATCATGAAGGACGACGCGCGCGCCCTGCAGGACGCGGGCGCGACATTCGTGTTGATGGAAATGGTGCCTGCCGCCCTTGCCGGCGAGATCACGGCCTCTTTGCAGGAGGCCGGCACCATCGGCATCGGCGCCGGTGTGGATTGTTCGGGGCAAGTGTTGGTGCTGCATGACATGATCGGCGTCTACCCCGGCAAGCGCCCACGCTTCACCAGGGATTTCATGGTCGGCGCGAGCAGCATCGACGATGCGGTGACGCGCTACGTTGCGGCTGTGAAAGACAAGAGTTTTCCGGCTGCGGAACATTCCTATTGATCTGCAGCATCGCGCCGGTGTGATATTCATCTGCAGATGATGAGCGTCACGCGGCCATTGAGTTGCCGGCCTTCAATAGCCCTAGACAATCGACGATTTGAAGGCAGAGCACTGTGTGATTTGCTGCAGCAGCAGGATGCGACGCAGCCGATGTGACAAGACGCAAGCAAGGCTTGCGGCCCGGCCATATCTGGCTGGCATATTTATTGCTCGATACGGCTCAACATGAATGCGAACCTATGTCGATCAATGGAGCACCACAATGTCATCTCTGCCGAGGAATGCCGAACTGGAGCCATTTGCTGTCGTTGAAGCGACGATTGAAGACATCCACGCTGCTTTCAAGACCGGCAGATTGACAGCCCGCCAATTGGTCGAGCAATATCTCGCGCGCATAGAGCTCTACGATCAGAGAGGGCCGGCGCTGAATGCGATTATTTCGCTCAATCCGGAAGCACTGGCTGACGCGGATCGCCTTGACGCTGCCCTCATGTCAGGCGCCTTCGTCGGACCGCTGCACGGCATTCCTTTGCTGATCAAAGACCAGGTTGACGTCAACGGCATGGCGACGACGCTTGGCTCGGTTCTGTTCCAGGATTATCGGCCGCAGCGCGACAGCTTCGTCATCAAGAAAGTGAAGGACGCGGGCGCCATTATTCTGGGAAAGGTGACCTTGGGCGAACTTGGCGGCGGCGACACGCACGGGTCTCTATTTGGCTCGACCAAGAATGTCTATGACCTTGAGCGCACAGCGGGCGGGTCTTCCGGTGGCAGCGGCGCTTCCGTATCGGCGAATTTCTGCACCGCATCGATCGGACAGGAAGGCTTTGCGTCCATTCGCCGGCCGTCGACCTGGAACGGCATCGTCGGCATGCGGCCTTCCGCCGGCCTTGTGAGCCGGACCGGCGCTTTCGGCGGCTGGCCGGCGCTCAACGGCTCGCTCGGGCCGATGGCGAGGACGGTGACCGATCTCGCCAAGCTTCTCGACTGCATGGTCGGTTACGATCCCGATGATCCAGCAACGGCCTACGGCTTCGACAAGAAGCCGGCCAGCTATGCGGCGAACCTGAGCAAGACATCGCTCGCCGGCGCTCGCATCGGCATCCTGCGGGAACCGATGGGCTTTGGCGTAGCCCCCGACTCGGAGGACTTCAAGAAGGTCGATGCTGTATTCTCCGCCGCGGTCGACGACTTGCGCAAGGCAGGCGCCGAGATCGTCGATCCCGTCGTCATTCCCAATCTGAACGCGCTTCTAAAGACACGTGCAAGAAGCACCGAAGAAGACGATGCGGGTTATGAACACTACATCAAGGGCACGAATGCGCCGTTTCCGACCCGAGCCGCGGCGCTAGCTTCCCCGCTCTTCGAGAAGGTCGGGCCTCAATCGAAGGACCGCTGGCGCGGCGCATCCACGGTCGAGCAGCAATTGGCGCAGAGCAAGGCACGTACGACACTGATGACGAACCTGATGAATGTCATGGCCGAGCATCGGCTCGACGCCATCGTTCACAAGGCCGTCGAGCAGCAGCCGACGCTCATCAAGGACGGTATCTCCCCGCCTTTCGTCGACCAGCGAGGAGCCCCTTTCATCAATACCTTCCTGATGTTCGTGCCGTCGATTGTCGTTCCGGCGGGCTTCACGACGGACAATCTTCCCGCCGGCATCACCTTCCTGGGTCGGCCCTATTCCGATGCACGCATGATCGAGCTTGCCTACGCCTATGAGCAGGCGACGATGCATCGTCGCGCGCCAACGTCGACGCCGTGATGGCTGTTCAAACTATTGCTTTTGGAGGTTTGCCAGGCGGACATAGGCGGCCCAATCGGCAATGCTCTTTTCGAGAAAACGCTGCGCCTCGTCCGGCGTGCTGATAAAGGCTTCGGCGCCGTTGTCGATCAGGAATTTGCGGGCTTCATCCGTCGCGAGAATCTGGTTGAACCAGCCGTTCATTTTGTCGACGATCGGGCGTGGTGTCTGCTTTGGAACCGCAGCCGCCCACCAGCCTGTCAGCTCCATATCAAGCCCCGACTGTCGGAAAGTCGGCACGCCGGGCAAGGATGCCATCGGCTCCGGGGTACTGAGGGCGAGAATCTTGATATTGCCCTTCCGCGCCTGGGCTAGCGCCAGCAGCGGATCGACCATGACATAGTCGATCTGCCCGCCTGTCAGGTCGCGCAGGCCATCATTGTTGCTCTTGTAGTTTACGAGCGTTACGTCAACGCCGGCCACTTTTTTGAACATCTCTCCGGTGATCGTTCCGGACGTGGACGAGGTCCCATATTTGGCCCGCGGCTTCGCGCGCAGTTCGTTGACGAGATCCGACAATGTCTTGACCGGGCTGCTGCCGGCGACGACCAGGACAGTCCCCTGCTTGTTGAGCGTTGCCACCAATTGAAGGTCGCGGGCAACATCGACCATTTCACCTTCATAGAGGTGCATGTTGCCGGCCATCCCGCTGCCGGCATGAACAAGAACGGTGTAGCCGTTCGGTTTCGACTTCGCCACGTAAGACGTCGCGATATTGCCCGTGGCGCCCGGCTTGTTTTCAACGACAACCGTGGCGCCGGACAACTTGGCAAAGCGATCGGCAAAGAAACGAACGAGAAGATCGGCGCCGCTTCCCACAGCATATCCCGACACGAAGTGGACGACCTCCTGCGGATAACCTGTTTGCGCGCGCGCAGACGAATTGCCGAGTGCCAGGACGGCAAGCAACGCAAGGCCGATATGGCGCAGCATAAATCCTCCCCAATATCAAAAAGACGATACAGCGATCACAGCTCAATTTAGATGATGTTGACATGTAAAAACGCTAAGATCAATAAACAGGAAGCCGCGCGCGTGAAGATGTCCGGCGCCAACCCTTGGGGGGATCATGTCTGCAACGATGACGCGCATTCTGGCTGAGGAAGCCGTCACCTTCAATTACGATGGGATGGCTCCGCAAGTGAGGCATCAGGCAAAACGCCATATCCTCGACACCCTTGCGTGCGCAGTGGGCGCCTTCGATGCCGAGTCCTGCGCTGCCGCACGCGAAGTCGCCAAAGAGCTGACACCCCTGCCGCAATCGACCCTCATCGGGGAAACCCAGAAGGTGGGCTTGTCGTCGGCCATCATCGCCAATGAAACGATGATCCGTTATCTCGACTTCAATGACGTTCTCTATTTCGCCAAAAGCCCGGGAAAGATCGGCGGCGCCCATCCAAGCGACGCCCTGGCGGCGGTCTTCGCGCTTGCCGAATGGCAGAAGTCGTCCGGCCGTCAAATCATCGAAGCGACTGTCGCCGGTTATCAGACGATCGCACGGATCGTCGATGGCCTGGCGGAAGGGCTGTCGCCCGTGGGCTTCCACAATGGGACGGTGATGCCCTATGGCGGCGCGGTCATCGCCGGCAAACTCCTCAACATGAATGCCGAGCAGATCATGCATGCCATGGGCATCGGCGGGTCAACCGCCATCGGCCTTGGCGTCAATGACGCCGAAGGAGAGGAATACAACAATACCAAAAATATGGCCGACGGCTTCATGGTTGAACGCGGTGTGCTGGGCGCATTCCTCGCCCGCCGCGGCGTCACAGGTCCGGAGCGTATCCTTGAAGGCAACAAGGGCTTTGCCCATTCGGTGTTGCACGGCGTGGACAATTTTCGCCTGAAGCCCGTGCCCGACGAACCCTACATCATGCAGGCGCGGACAAAATTCTTTCCGACGGAATCGACCATTCAGGGCCATCTGTCGGCCTTGAGCGAGCTTGTCATCGCGCACAATCTCACGCCCGACGATATTTCCGGCGTTACGGTGCGAACCAACAAGCGCGCCATCGAACACAATGGCGACCCGGCGAAGAAATATCCCAACAACAAGGAGACCGCCGATCACAGCGCCTATTTCATGAGCGCGCTCTGCATTGTCGGCAAGGGCCGCGTGACGCCGTTCTCGTTCACCGAGGCGGCCTATCGCGACGCCACCATCCGCCGGCTGACCGATCTGGTGGTGCTCGAACATGTGGCCGAATATGATCCGATCCCTCCGGCGGCGGAGGTCGAGATCACGCTGCGGAACAACAAAACTCTAAAGCGCAGGGTCGATCAACCCAAAGGCAACACCGGCAACAAGATGACCGACGACGACCTGCGCAACAAGTTCATCGATTGCGCCAATGGTCGCCTGACGGACAGCCAGGTCGACCGCATCGTCGAGACCTGCTTTGCGCTGGAGAAGCTGGACGATGTCGGCACGCTGCTGCGACAGATCGTGCTGTAGACTTGGCAACGGTTGTCATTCCCGACGCGTCGAAGGCGCGAGCGGGAATCCAGGAGTCAAGGCCGCCGCTTTGGCTACTACCTCGATCCGTCACGTTGCCTCCTGGATTCCCGCTCTGCGCTTCGCTTGGCGGGAATGACACCCGGGACTGAAGCAAAAACTACCCCGCCAGCGCGTCGAGCACACGCACCCATGAGCGCATGCCGCCGTGGAAGGACGAGAGCTCGTACTTCTCGTTGGGAGAGTGGATCTTGTCGCTTTCCAGCGCAAAACCGACCATCAGCGAATCGAGGCCGAGCTCATTCTTGAACTGGCCGATGATTGGGATCGACCCGCCCGAGCCGACAAGCACGGTGTCGCGGCCCCATTCGCTTTGCAGGCCGGCGCGCGCCTGCGTCAATTGCTTCGAGGTAAACGGCAGTTGCAAGGCTGGTGACGCGCCGTGCGAGATGAACTCAGCATGGCAGTCGGCCGGCACGAGGCTGCTGACATATTTCTGGAAGCTCGCAACGATCTTCCCCGGGTCCTGGGTGCCGACAAGACGGAAAGAAACCTTGGCGCGTGCCTCGGCGGGCAGAACGGTCTTGGCACCCTCTCCCGTATAGCCGCCGATAATCCCGTTCATCTCGCAGGTCGGCCGCGACCAGATCTGTTCGAGAACGCTGCGGCCTTTCTCGCCGGCGGGAACCGAGAGGCCGACATCGCCCAGAAACTTCGCCGCGTCGAACGGCAGCGCCTTCCATTGCGCGGCGATGTCCGCGGGCAGTTCTGCAACGCCGTCGTAAAAGCCCGGCAAGGTGACATGGCCGTTATCGTCATGCAGGCCGGCGAGGATGCGGCTCAAGATGCGGATGGGATTGGCGGCCGGTCCGCCGAACATGCCCGAATGCAGATCGCGGCTGGCGGCACGGATGACGACTTCCTGGAACACCAGGCCACGCAGCATCGTGGTGATGGCAGGCGTCTTCGTGTCCCACATGTTGGTGTCGCAGACGAGCGCGATGTCGGCCTGCAACTCCTGCTTGTTGGCCTTCAGGAATGCGGGCAGCGACGAGGAACCGCATTCCTCCTCGCCCTCGAAGAGAATGGTGACATGGCACGGCAGGCCGCCATGGCCGAGCATGGCGCGGCAGGCCTCGACGAAGGTCATCAACTGGCCTTTGTCGTCCGAGGCGCCGCGCGCGACGATCTGCTTGCCGCCGGGCGCATCGACGAGGCGCGGCGCGAACGGATCGGTCTCCCACAGGTTGAGTGGATCCACGGGCTGCACATCATAATGGCCGTAGAAGAGCACATGCGGCGCATCTTCCCGGACAGCCTTGGCGTGGGCGACGACCATGGGGTGGCCCGCGGTCGGGCGCACGGAAGCGTCAAAGCCGATGCCTTTCAGCTCGGCCTCAAGCCACTGCGCGGCGCGCAGGCAATCGCCCTTAAACTGCGAATCCGTCGAGACGGAGGGAATGCACAACAGGTCGAACAGGCGGGCGACGGACGCGTCGAGATTGCTGTCGATGCTCGCGAGAGCAGCTTCATTGGATGCCATATGGATGCAAGCCTTCTATGCGTTACGCTTCGTTTCAGCCCTTCTTATCCAGCGGCGATTCATTGGCTGCCACCTGGGCTTCGGATTGACTGGGCGAGCTTGGCAGATCGGCAAACCGACGTCCGCCCCCGCCCAAAATGCCGCCGAGCACATTGCGCAGGATCGCGCGGCCGATCTGTGACCCGATCGCGCGGCTGGCTGATTGAATGGCGTTCTGCACGATCGTCTGCGTCATGGTTTTCGGCACGCGCATGGGCCTGCCGGTCTTCGGATTGATCTTCACCGGTCCGCCGCCGAGAGCGCCCCCGATTGCAGTGCCGATTTCGCTCAGAATGCCGCCGCTGCCGGCATCCGCCTCCACCGGCGGCGCACCCGCATCTTCCATCTGGCCGCCGGCCCGTTTGGCCAGAATCTCGGAGGCAGATTCGCGATCGACCGGCGTATCGTATTTGCCCTTGATCGGATCTTTCCCCATCGTCGCCTTCAACTCGTCGGGCGTGATGGTGCCGACACGGGCGGACGGCGGCGCGATGAAGGTGCGCGACACCATGGCCGGCATGCCCTTTTCATCGAGCATCGACACGAGCGCTTCACCGACCTTCAGTTCCATGATCGCCTTGACGGTGTCGAAGCCTGGCGTCTGGCGGAAGGTTTCGGCGGCGGCACGCACGGCGCGCTGATCGCGCGGGGTGAAGGCGCGCAGTGCATGCTGCACACGGTTGCCGAGCTGGCCCAGGACGTTATCGGGAATATCGAGCGGGTTCTGGGTGACGAAATAGATGCCCACGCCTTTCGAACGGATGAGGCGCACAACCCTCTCGATCGCATCGAGCAAAGCCTTTGGTGCGTCGTCGAACAGGAGATGCGCCTCGTCGAAGAAGAACACCAGTTTCGGCTTCGGCAGATCGCCGACTTCCGGCAGTTTCTCGAACAGTTCGGACAGCATCCACAGCAGGTAGGTGGCATAAAGGCGCGGGCTTTCCATCAGCTTTTGCGCCGACAGAACGTTGATGACGCCGCGGCGATCCTTGTCGGTCTGGATGAAATCGGTGAGGTCCAGCGCCGGCTCGCCGAAGAATTTGTCGGCGCCCTGGTTTTCCAGCACCAGCAGCTGCCGCTGGATGGCGCCGACGGAAGCGGGAACGATGTTGCCGTACTTGACTTTCAGAGCAGCCGCATTGTCCGAGACATATTGCAGCAGCGCCCTCAGATCCTTGAGGTCGAGCAGCAGCCAGCCGTTTTCATCGGCAACGCGGAAGACGATGTTGATGATGCCTTCCTGAGCATCGGTACATTGCAGCAGGCGCGAGGTGAGCAGCGGCCCCATTTCGGAAACCGTGGCCCTGATCGGATGACCGGCCTCGCCCAGCAAGTCCCAGAAGGTGACGGAGAACTGGTCGGGCTGATATTCGAAACCGAGTTCCTTGGCGCGCTGCACGAAGGGCGGCTTGGAGTCGCCGGGCATGGCGATGCCGGAGAGATCGCCCTTGATGTCGGCGGCGAAAACCGGCACGCCATTGTTGGCGAAGCCTTCCGCCAATGTCTGCAGGGTGACGGTTTTACCGGTGCCGGTCGCACCGGTGATCAGGCCATGGCGGTTGCCGACGGAGAGCGTCAGATATTCATACTTGTCGCTCTTGCCTACGAGTATCTTGCCAGCCACCATGCGCGGATCGTCAGCCATTGCTATCATCCTGTAAACTGCTCCTGCCTTATAGGACAGGAATGAGGAGGTTGCCACCGTCCGCGCCGCCTTGAAATCGTCATCAAGAAACGGTCACAAAAACTGTATTGGCGCGGATCGATAAAAGCTGACTAGAATATCGCAACTCTCCGCTTGATCGAGCGGCGAAACGCAGCGCAAATGCCGGGCGCCCGCCGGGCGTCGTACAGATGGGGAAAGACATGGAAGATCTGATTGCACGCGTGACGGCCACAACAGGCCTCGACGCCGGTACGGCGCAAAAGGCGATCGGCGCGGTGTTGAACTTTCTGCAGAAGGAAGGCCCGCCCGAGGAAGTCGGGCAATTGCTTGAAAAAATTCCCGGCGGCGCGGAAGCCATGGCTGCGGCGGCAGCCGATGGCGGCGGTGGTGGCGGATTGATGGGTGCGCTCGGCGGCCTGATGGGCGGCGGCATCATGGGCCTTGCCGGGCAATTGCAGGGCCTCGGCCTCGGCATGGGCCAGATCCAGACCTTGGGCAAGGAATTGTTCGCCTATGGCAGGGAAGTCGCTGGCGAGGACACGATGGGCGCCATTGCCGGCGCCATCCCCGGTCTCAGCCAGTTCGTCTAGGGTGGTCGATCTTCACGTGAGACCGGCCTGCAAATGGCGGCTCGGTCTGACGTGAATCTCAACACACCCTAGCCAATTACGAAGACTTTGCTTTCCCACCGCCCGCCGTGGCAAAACGCCCGGCGGGCGTTTTTTATGAGGGTTGGCTCGCCCCAATCTTGACAGTTCGGAGCCGAAGCACATGGCGGGCAAGGGAGTGAAAGCGGGGCACGACGCGATCGAAGCCTTTGGCGCTCCATTTGCCGGCCCCGGCGAGGCCGAATGGCGGGCTCTGGTCGCCAAAGTGCTGAACGGCGCGCCGTTCGATAAGCTCGTCTCGAAGACATATGACGGCATCACCTTCGGTCCGCTGTCGCAACGGGCCACGTCAACAGGCTTCCGGCCGTTGCGCGGCGACCGGGGCGTGTGGCGGGTGATGACGCGGATCGACCATGCCGATCCTGCCGAGGCCAACCGGCAGGCCCTAGCGGATCTGGAAGGCGGCGCCACCGGGCTGCATCTCGTCATGGCAGGCTCTGCCGGCGCGCATGGATTCGGTCTTGAGAGCGATGCCGCCCTGCAGACGCTCGCCGGCGTCGATCTCGCCGGAGCTGCATTGGAAATCGATGCCGGCGCGGACGGCGCCCGGTTGGCTGCAGAGCTCGCGGCCTTCGTCGAACGCGCCAACATCGATCCCTCGCGGACGCGCATCGGCTTCGGGGTCGATCCGATCGGCGCCGCGGCGCTGACCGGCGAGACGCCGCCGGATGCTGGCCAGCTTGCCGCAAGCCTCGGCAATCTGGCAACCACAGTTGCCGGTCCAGGCTTTCACGGCCCGCTCTGCGTCGCCGACGCACGCATCGTGCATCAGGCCGGCGGTTCGGAGGCGCAGGAGATCGCCTATGCGCTGTCGACTGCGCTTGCCTATCTGCGCGCGCTGGAAGCAGCCGGTCTCTCGCTCGAGCGGGCACGCGACATGATCGGCTTTCGTCTCGCCGTCGATGCAGACGAGTTTTTCAGTATCGGCAAATTGCGGGCGCTGCGCACCCTGTGGGCCGGCATCGAGAGCGCCTGCGGTCTTGAACCGAAGCCGGCGCATATTCACGCCGAAACCGCCTGGCGGATGATGACGCGGCGCGACCCCTGGGTGAACGTGCTGCGCGCCACCGTCGCCACCTTCTCCGCGGCGGTCGGCGGCGCCGATGCGATCAGCGTGCTGCCGCTGACCCAGACGCTCGGCCTGCCCGACGCGACGGCGCGGCGGCTGGCGCGCAATGTGCAACTCGTCCTGCTGGACGAATCGAACCTCGGCCGCGTCGAAGACCCCGCCGCCGGCGCCGGCGCTTTCGAAGACATCAGCGCAGCGCTGTGCGCCAAGTCCTGGAGCCTCTTCCAGGACATCGAGCACGGCGGCGGGATCGCCGGCGCGCTGCGCTCCGGCACGCTGAAAGATGCGATCGCCGATGTGCAGGCGCGGCGCGCCGCTGGGATCGCCCGGCGGCAGGAGCCGATCACCGGCACCAGCGAATTCGCCAGCGTCCAGGAAGCCGATATCAAGGTGCTGACGCCGCTCAGCGCGCAAGACTCGTGGAAGCGCGGCAACGGCCTTGCGGCGATCCGCCTGGCCGAACCCTTCGAACACTTGCGTGAAAGGGCCGATGCTTTCAAACGCACGACCGGCGCCTTCCCCAAAATCTTCCTCGCCAATCTCGGTCCCGTCGCGGCCTTCTCCGCCCGCGCCACCTGGGCGCGCAATGTCTTTGAAGCCGGCGGCATCGAGGCGTTGGCGTGCGATGGGCTCGCCACCCCGGAAGCGGCAGCCAAGGCCTTCGCGCAATCGGGCGCACGCCTCGCCTGCATCTGCTCGAGCGACGCGATCTATGCGGAACAGGCTGTTGCCTGCGCGCGCGCTCTCAAAAAGGCTGGGGCACGATGGATCGGCCTGGCCGGCCGGCCGGGCGAGCTGGAAGCAGCGCTCCGCGAAGCCGGCATCAGCGGTTTTGCCTTCGCCGGCTGTGATGCGGTCTCAACGCTCGGCGAAGCGCTCGATCATACCGCAGCGGATTGATCGTGCGCCCGCTGTGATCTAAGGGAACGCCCACCGATTCGGCTTCAGCGCATCATCATCCAGGGACCAGTGCGGCCATGACCATCAGGCATATTTTTTTTGCAATTCCCGCTGTGCTCATGCTCGGCGCGTTCAATGGCGCGACTGCGGCCCCCACCGTCGACGGCGAATGGGAAGTCGACGTGATGACCGAGATCGGGCCCTGCGAACCGGTTCAGCAATTTCCGATGATCGTCGCCAAGGGCCATATCGGCGGCAGTGCCGCTTCCCCGGCACAGACCGTCGGCTTCATCGAAAACAACGGCACGATGTGGGTGCGCTTCACGTCCCCTGCCGACACAGTGCGCATCCAGGGCAAGCTTGCCGGCGCCTCCGGCTCCGGCACCTGGTCTTCCGGCACCCGTTATTGCGGCGGTAAGTGGCACGCCAAGAAGGATTGAGAGACCCACGGGATAAGCTGCGGCGTATCGCCCTCGTCCTTCGAGACGCGCCTTTCAGGCGCTCTTCAGGATGAGGGCTTCTATGATGTTTAGGGCTGCGGCAGTAGCTTTTTCTTGCGTGAGAAAGCCGACAGAAGCCCTCATCCTGAGGAGCAATGCGGAGCATTGCGTCTCAAAGGACGGGGGCGTCATACCGCAGTTATCACGCAATCCGATCAGTACCGCCCGCGATTGTCCGCGACCAAAGGCATGGACGGCTCGACGTGTTCACTCGCGTCCAGAACCAGAACGTTGGTATCCAGCGGCACCCGGCTGTAGAGATCGATGATGTCCTGATTGAACATACGGATGCAGCCCGAGGATACGTTCGTGCCGATGGTATTGGGTTCGGTGGTGCCGTGGATGCGATACATGGTGTCGCGGTCGCCCTCGTAGAGGTAGAGTGCCCGGGCGCCAAGCGGATTGGTCAGGCCGCCCGCCATACCGTTCCGCCACGGCCCGTTGAGATCGGGATCGCGAGCGATCATGTCGCTTGTCGGCGTCCAGCGCGGCCATTCGGCCTTGCGCCTGACGCGCGCCCTGCCGCTCCAGGCGAGGCCCGCCTTGCCCACGCCAACGCCATAGCGCAAGGCCCTGTGGTTCGCGCGGACGAGATAAAGAAATTTATTGCCCGGATCGATGACGAGCGTGCCCGGCTGCTCATTGCGGGGATAGTCGACCTCCTGTCGGAAATATTTTGGATCGACATGGGAAATGTCCGTTGCCGGCAACGGGAAACGCTCGTCCGGACGAGCGTCGTACATGGCGAGAAAGCCGGGATCGATGATGGGTTCGGCGATGGCCACCGGCCGCGGCGGCGGAGCGCATCCGGCCGCAAGGCCGGCCATTGCGAGGGAGCCGATCAACCAGGCCCGTCGTGTTATTGCCTGCCGGGTGATAGCCCGCAGTTGGATTGTCTCGCCTGAATGATGGCGGGAGGGGAAACTCATCGAACGCTCCTCAAAACCAAAGACGTCAAGTCAATAAATCGATGTCTATGGACTTTCGTGTCATAATTTTGCTCCCGGAGTGTTAACTTTGGCGTTCAGCCGCATGACCGATTTCGCTGTGGCTACAATTCCTTGTGAAGCGGTCGCGGAGGCAGTATCGACCGCGTACCACCGGCAAAACCGCCGATAGCCGGGCTGGCCGCAACACCCTATAATGCCGCAACTTCATCAGCCCCGGTCGCCCATGAGCCGCATTCCTGACTTCGCCTCCCTGGACTTTGTCCGGCCGCCTCTCACAGCGGCGCCGGAGCCGGCCGAGCTTTGGCAGACGCCCGAGGGGATCGCCGTCAAGTCCTGCTATGGCCCCCCGGATCTCGAGGGCATCGACTTCCTCGACACATGGCCCGGCCTGGCGCCGTTTCTGCGCGGCCCCTACCCGACCATGTACGTCAACCAGCCGTGGACCATCCGGCAATATGCCGGCTTCTCCACCGCCGAGGATTCCAACGCCTTCTACCGCCGCAATCTGGCGGCGGGCCAGATGGGCCTGTCCATCGCCTTCGATCTCGCCACCCATCGCGGCTACGATTCCGATCATCCGAGGGTCGCGGGCGATGTCGGCATGGCCGGCGTCGCGATCGATTCCATCTACGACATGCGCACCCTGTTCTCGGGCATCCCGCTCGACCGCATGTCGGTGTCGATGACGATGAACGGCGCCGTGCTGCCGGTGCTGGCGCTCTATATCGTCGCCGCCGAAGAACAGGGCGTGCCGCAGGAGAAATTGTCGGGCACAATCCAGAACGACATTCTCAAGGAATTCATGGTGCGCAACACCTACATCTATCCGCCGAAGGATTCGATGCGCATCATCTCGGATATTTTCGCCTATACGTCGAAACATATGCCGAAGTTCAATTCGATCTCGATTTCCGGCTATCACATGCAGGAAGCCGGCGCGACGCAGGACCTCGAACTCGCCTATACGCTCGCCGACGGCGTCGACTATGTGCGCGCCGGCATCGCCGCCGGCATGGATATCGACACGTTCGCGCCACGCCTGTCCTTCTTCTGGGCAATCGGCATGAACTTCTTCATGGAAGTGGCGAAGCTGCGCGCGGCGCGCCTGCTGTGGGCCAATCTCATCCGCCCCTTCAATCCGAAGTCGGACAAATCGCTGGCGCTGCGCACCCATTGCCAGACATCGGGTTGGTCGCTCACCGCGCAGGATGTCTACAACAACGTCGTGCGCACGCAGATCGAGGCGATGGCCGCGACGCAGGGCCATACGCAATCCCTGCACACCAATGCGCTCGACGAGGCGCTGGCCTTGCCGACGGACTTTTCCGCCCGCATCGCCCGCAACACGCAGATTTTCCTGCAGCAGGAATCCGGCACCACCCGCATCATCGATCCGTGGGGCGGCTCCTATTATGTGGAGCGCCTGACCGCCGAACTGGCGATGCGCGCAAAGGCGCATATCGACGAGATCGAAGGTCTCGGCGGCATGGCGAAGGCCATCAACATGGGCCTGCCGAAACAGCGTATCGAGGAAGCGGCGGCACGAACCCAGGCGCGCATCGACACCGGCCAGCAGGCTGTCATCGGCGTCAATAAATATCGCCAGGACGACGAGAAGCAGATCGACGTGCTGGTGGTCGACAATTCCGCCGTGCGCGCACAGCAGATCGACAAGCTCAAGCGGCTGCGCGCCGAGCGCAACGAGGGCGACGTCACCCGCGCGCTGGTGGCGCTGACGCAAGGCGCGCGCGGCAACGGCAATCTGCTGGCGCTCTCCATCGAGGCGGCACGCGCCAAGGCGACGGTCGCCGAGATTTCGCTGGCGCTCGAAAACGTCTTCAACCGTCATGTCGCCAGGATCAGCACGATCAGCGGCGTCTACGATCGCGCCGCCGGGCTCGCCGAGGGACTTGCTGCGGACGCCGTCGATCGGGTCAAGCGCATGACCAAGGCCTTCACCGAGAACGAAGGCCGCAAGCCGCGGGTGCTCGTCGCCAAGGTCGGGCAGGACGGCCACGATCGCGGACAGAAAGTGATTTCATCGGCCTTCGCCGACATGGGTTTTGATGTCGACGTCGGTCCGCTGTTCGCCACGCCGGCGGAGGCGGCGCAGCAGGCGGCTGACAACAATGTCCATGTCATCGGCATTTCCTCGCTTGCTGCCGGCCACCTGAGCCTGGTGCCGGAAGTGCGGGCCGCACTCTCAAGCCTCGGCCGCGACGACATTATGATCGTCGTGGGCGGTGTCATCCCGCCGCAGGACTTCGAGGCCTTGCGCAGGGCCGGCGCCGCCGCGATCTTCCCGCCCGGCACGCCGGTGGCGGAATCCGCCGAAAAGCTGCTCGAAGAGCTCAACAGCCGCCTGGGCTACGCGCAGAAACCCGCGGCGGAATAAGGGCTTAGCTCGACCGACCGACCCTTGCCTTGTTCTTGCCACGGCCATCCCCCATTCAGCACAGCTAGAATGCGCCACAGCGACGAGCGGGGAGACCATTTGATGCGTGGATTTTCATCCGGCCTGCTGGCCGTGGGGACGCTGCTGGCCGTCGTGCCGGCACAGGCTCAGGACAGGGCGCAGTACAGCCAGGATATTGCCGAACTGGCCAAACGCCATAAGGTTCCGGAACGCCTGATCCATCGCATCATCGTGCGCGAAAGCCGTTACAATGCGCGGGCTCAGCATGGCGGCAACTACGGCCTGATGCAGATCAAGCCGGCAACGGCGCGGAGCATGGGCTATCGCGGTACGCCTGCCGGGCTGCTCGTCGCCAGGACCAACCTGACCTATGCGGTTCCCTATCTCGCCAACGCCTATCGGGTCGCCGGCGGCAACGAGGACCGTGCCGTGCAACTCTATGCCGGCGGCTATTACTATGCCGCCAAGCGCAAAGGCATGCTGGCAAAATTGACCTCCGGCCATACCGACACGACCGCCGCCGAAGCGCCGCAGCAGGCCGTGGCTGTCACGGTCGTCCCGCCAAGTGCGCCGCCCGTCGAGGCGCAGGCCTATGCCGCTCCGGCTTCGCCGCTTGAAGCACTGGCGTCGATCTTTTCACCGGCGCCGACACCCGTCGCCGTTCCGGAACCGCAAGCCGAGCAACCTGTGGCGGAAGAACCGGCGGCGGAAACGCAGCCAGGCAAGCGCGAACGTCGCCGGCGGCGATAGTTCTTCTACTGAGCCGGAGTTGGGGCCGGCGTCGGCGGCGGCAGAGGCTGCGTCTCGATGAGCGAGGCCCGCACCGGCGCACGGTCTGCCACGATGCCGCCATCGATGATGGACGTCTCACGTGCATCCTCGGCGCGCGGCTTGGTCAATTGCGCACCGATCTGGCGCACCACGGATGGCGCGGTGGCATAGGCGCCATGGTTGATCCAGCCGTCGGAGATGGAGCTCAGATCGTAGACCTTCACGCCCAGCCGATCGAGTTCGGCGCGATCCTGCGGCTTGTTCGGATCGATCGCACCGACGCGCAGGCGCTCGCCGACAAGGCGGCTCGACAGGCTGAGCGCCCTGTCGCCGGTCGACGTGAAAACGGAGACATTGGCGTCCGGCCCGACCTTCGCCATCTGCTGACGGAACACCGAGAAATCGATGTCGGGCGCGGCGAGCATGACGTTGCCGAGCTTGCCGTTCAACAGGCGCGGGTTTCCGATGGCGGATTCGCGCAACGCTTCCATGGCGAGCCAGGCGCCCATGGAATGCGCCAGCACATGAATGCGGCCGATCGACGGGATGGCGGCGAGATCGTTGAGCATGCCAGTCAAGGCATCACGCGAGACGGTGGCGCTTTCCTTGGCCGAGACATAGGACAGGAGCCCGTCCTGCGCCGGCCAGGTGAACAAGATCGGCACGCCGCCGAATCTTCCATCGGCCACAATCTGCGCCAGACGGAACCGTGCCTCGTCGAGCGTGGTGTTGAAGCCATGCACGTAGATGAGAACGTCGCGATTGGAGCCGACGCGTCCGGACACATGGGTCGCAACATCCTGCGCCAAGGTCTCGCTGCCGAGGCGGCGCGACTGCGCCAGGACGAAATGATTGCGCGGATTGGGACGGCCGAACGTCGGCATCTCGATATTCCCTGTCCGATGACCGGGAGGAACCGTAATCGTCAACAACGAATAATGCGCCGTGCCTTCGGCAAGATTGCGCTCGGACGCGCCGCGGTCGTTGCGCCGTGTCGAAGCGACGAACATATCGATCGGGATCGGCTCGCCGGCAGGCGTCGAGGCGAACAGATTGCCGGCGCTGGATACCGCAGATGCCGTCATGTCGGTGACGCCGTCGCCGAGGCAGCCGCTGACGCTGATGGCCAGGCCGAATACCGTCGCCAGGCTCAGGACTCTTCTGGGAGCGGTCGCCGCCCGATACGGCGTCGCCGGAGAAAACCAATTCATAAAGGCGACAATCCCGACGCTTGCCCGACGCCTGCCTGGCGTTTGGCGCGAAACTCCAAACGCGGCCATTCATTCCATGAGAGAGCGAAATGAATGAAGGGTTAAGACTAGACTTGCGTCTCCGGAGACGACGCGCTGCTATGGTGTGGATGCCCGTGAAACTTGTCGAGAATGGGACCAGACGATCGTGAGCGCCCGGCAAAACGTCGAAGAAAGCGCCTTAGTGGCAAGAAAGCCGCAGTCGGATGCGGCATTTATTCCCCTGCAGCGGCCAATCCGCGTGCTGGTGACGGCATTCGGCACATTTCCCGGCGCACCGAGCAATCCGACGGAAAATGTCGTGAAGCGTTTGCGTCTGCTTTATCGACGCCGGTTCGCGCGCTTGCACATCGAACTGGTGACGGCGGTGATGCCGGTTCGCTTCGAAGGCGTCGCGGCACGGATCGCAACGCTGCTTGAGACACACCAGCCCGATATCGTCATCCATCTCGGTCTGGCGGCGCGGCGCAAGACGCTGAGCGTCGAAACGCGCGCGCTCAACAGATTGACGTCGATCCATACCGATGCGACCGGCGGCTTCTCTGGCGCGAGCACGGTGCTGCGCGGCGGCGAGCCGGCGCGGCGTGCCCGCTGGGCAGCCACTCCTCTGGCTATCGCGATGAGCCGGTGCGGTGCGCTCACCCGCCCCTCCATCGACGCCGGCGACTATCTCTGCAACCAGACGCTTTATCTCACTCTCGGATTGTTCGACGGGCCTGCGGGCTTCATCCACATGCCACGTCTGCGCCGTCGACTGAAAAATGGGGCAGATCCCTTCCATCGTTTCGTAAAGCCAAGCCTGCAGGAGGCGACGGAGGCGATCGCCGCGGCCATCGAGCGATGTGCCGTAGATTTCCGGCACGGACGATCCGCTGCGATGATCCGTAGACTTGACCCGGTAGCCTCCCTGCCCTAGGTCAGACGACCTTTTACCTGTGGGGGACAGCGCATTATGGATGCGGATACCGGCACCTTTGTAGTGCAGCTTCTGAAGATCATGTGGATCAACATACTGCTGTCGGGTGACAATGCAGTCGTGATCGCGCTTGCCTGTCGGGGGCTTACGCCGCAAAACCGCAAGTGGGGCATCATTCTGGGCGCGGGCGTGGCGATCGTTCTGCGCATCATCTTCACCGGCGTCGTCACGCAGTTGATGGCCCTGCCCTATCTGAAGATCATCGGCGGCCTTCTGCTGCTGTGGATCGCGGTGCAGCTCCTGCTCGAGAATGCCGACGAGAAGGACATCAAGGAATCCAATAACATCTGGGGCGCGGTGCGGGTCATCGCCGTGGCCGACCTGGTCATGTCGCTCGACAATGTCGTCGCCATCGCGGCGGCCGCCCATGGCGACTGGCTGCTGATCATACTTGGGCTTGGTATTTCTATCCCGCTGATCGTCTTCGGCGCGCAGCTCGTGATCATGATGCTGGAGCGCTGGCCGTGGCTGGTGTGGTTCGGCGCCGCCCTGCTCGGCTGGGTCGCCGGCGAGCTGATCGCCGACGAACTGACCACCGAGCGCGGCTTGGCTCCGTTCTTCGCCAGCTGGCCCTCCAGCCTTATCCATTTTGGCATTCCCGCGCTCGGCGCAGCCCTTGTGGTCGCCGTCGGCTACTTCCTCAAGAGCCGGCACGGCGAAGAGGAAGTGGCACACTAAGCACGACCAAACGACTGAAAATTCGACGCCCGCTGCATCCCCGCAGCGGGCGTCTGACTTAGGCGCGCATCTTTTTGTTGAGCATGATCTTTTCGGAAAGCCGGTTTCCACTTTTCCGGATCATGCTCTAGGTTTTTGTTTTGATGCATTTTCTTCACGCGAACCGGCAGCCACTTCGCTCGAAAATGCGCTAAGGCTGGCCACAGGACGCCGCTTCAACCCCGGCTCAGCCAGCGCGGATTTTCGCCAGCACCCGATCCATTGTGTCCTGAGCGTCGTCCATGACCTTATTGACATCGATCGTCGTAAGACGCCCGCCCTGCTTCAGGAAGCGGCCGTCGACGATGACGCTATCGACATTATGTGGCTGCGCAGCCTGTACGACCATGCGAACCGGCTCTGTCATCGGCGCCATGTTAAGGGCATCTGTCCGGACGAGAACGATATCGGCTCTCTTGCCCGGAGTAATGGATCCGACAACGCTTTCCAGCCCGAGCGCCTTTGCGCCATCGAGTGTCGCCATTTCAAGCATGCGTTGCGGCTTGATCTCAAATTCGCTTTGTGCTGCGCCATCGCCAACATTCTGCATGGCTTTCATAATGGCGAACATATCGGCATTACCGCAGAGCAAGGTGGTGTCGATCGAGAAAGAGACCTGGACGCCGACCGCCAGCATCTGGCGGATCGGCGGAAAGCCGAACCCCGTCCGCATTTCCGTATAAGGGCTCAGGCTCACCGCTGTCCGTGTTTTGGCAAGGATGTCGAAATGCTCCTTTCCGTTATTCGTGCAATGCACCAGCAAGACGTCGCGACCGAGCAGTCCGGCCTCGTTGAGCAGTTTCACGCCATCGACACCCTTGGCGGCCAACGGCGCCGTCGCCATGTGACACGTTATCGGGATGCCCAGTTCACGCGCGACGCCCCATTCGGTCTTGCAAATGTCCATCGTGTTCGACTCGGGACCCCGCGACGCGATGCCAAGGGTCAATAGCTTGTCGCCGGTTCCAAAGTACCGTTTGTGCACCCGGCGGACGTCGTCGAGAGGGAGCGGCTCGTTCGTCTTCGTATTGCGGGAATAGCCGTAAGAAAAGCGTACACGCGATCCGACGCCCTGATGAACCGCGATTTCAGCATCGGCGAAATCTGGCGCAAGCAGATTATGCGACCAATTGTGAACCGTGGTGATGCCGGAATAGAGTGATTCAGCCAGCGCCAGCCGAACACCGCGCGCATTGTCGAGCGGCGAGAACTGGCTGCCGATCACACGGCTGTTGGGAAAATAACCCGTCTTCGGGTCTTCGCCGGCCATGTTGCGCGCCACCGCTCCCCACATGTGCCAGTGCGTATCGATCATACCCGGAATTGCGATCATCCGGCGCGCGTTCACTGACGCAACGTTCGCAGCCTGAACATTCGGCCCGACAGCCACGATAACACCATCGCGGACATGAATGTCCGCATCAGGCAAATTCCCGATCGTCGGATCGACGCTCAGCACGGTGGCGTTGCGGATGACGAATTCGCCAGGCATCGCAGGCGCCCCGGTCGTTGGCGCAGAAGATTGTGCCAATACGGGCGTCGATGACGCCAAAGCGGCAATTCCAGCGCCAACTGCCATGAAATTACGGCGAGAGAACAAATGCATATTTTGCCCGCGGGCATCGCAAACGTCACACATCGGCATCCTCCCATTCAAACGACATCCGCTCGCCTTGTGGCGGCGATCTATGCCTGCGCGAAGAATGCCGGAAAGCCTACCGCACCAACTGGACCATGCCGCGCGGGGGCGCCGCCACGGGAATGCAATCCTTGCGGCCGGAGTTGAAGCAGCGCTGGAGCTTTTCCTGATTGTCGATCGCCTTGATCGTCCACATCGAGGCGAGCGCGAGCGTCAGCAAGACGATGGTCGCCGCCAGATTGACGAAATGGCGATGGGAATAGTCGATCGGGGCCTGATGCGAGTGGACGGTGTTCAAAATCCGGCCTTGCAGAATCTGGCCCTGACTTGCCCGGTTTCCTTGAGAATTTGCCGCCATGCGATCTACCTGGACAATCCCGGACGGGAGTGAAACCGGCTCGTTAGCATAACAATGCGCCGGTCAACCCGCGGTTTCAAGCCCTTTCTCGGCAAGGCAGCTAGGGGTTAGAAGAATCCTCTAGCCGTGCCGATGTCTTCATAGCCGCCTTTTCCCTGGCTTTGGCCTTCACCCGGTCCCGGTCGAGAATCCAGAACTGGCCGCTGGCCCTGGCGACGATGTCACCGTCGCTGTTGCGGACTTCGCCCTCGGCAAACATCAAAGCCTTCGTGCCGCGCAGCAGCCGTCCCTCGGCTTCCAGCCGGCCCCGCCCGGGTGTCAGGAACGCCACCTGCATATCGATGGTGGCGACCATTTTCGTTTCCGGCAAGGTCGACATGCAGGCGCCCGCGAGCACCGAATCGAGCAAGGTCATCAGCAGGCCGCCATGGGCGGCGCCGGTGGGATTGGTCCGCTCGGGGACGATATCGACCGCGCCGCGGCAGACACCATCCTTGCGGTGCAGCCGTTCGATGCCGCAATGATCGAGAAAAGGAACACCGGTAGAAGTGTTCGATGACATCATTTTTGTTTCAGGCATGATCTTTTCCGAAAGCCGGTTTCCACTTTTCGGGATCATGCCCTAGTCGCGCCACGGCGCCAGCGGCAGGCCGGAGTAATTCTCCGCCAGGAATGTCGAGCCGGCGCGCGACGAGGTGACGGCGTCGAGTTCGGCGATCTGGCGCTCGTTGTCGAAATCGCTCGACGATGTCGGATGCATCATCGAGGTCATCCACCAGGAGAAATGCTGGGCGCGCCAGACTCTCTTCATGCAGGTGTCGCTGTAGCTGTCGAACAAGTCGGTGCGGTTCTTCTTGTAGTAGGCGATGAAGGCGCGGGCGAGCACGCTGACGTCGGCGATGGCGAGGTTCATGCCCTTGGCGCCGGTCGGCGGAACGATATGGGCCGAATCGCCCGCCAGGAACATGCGTCCGACCCGCATCGGCTCGGTGACGAAGCTGCGCATCGGCGTCACCGCGATCTGCGACAGCTTGCCCATGCTGATCTTGAGGCCGTCATGATCACCCAGCCGCCGCTGCAGCGCGCTCCAGATGCGATCGTCGGACCAGTTCTTGGCATCCTCATCCACCGCCACCTGCAGATAGAGCCGCGACACCGTCGGCGAGCGCATGGTGAAAAGGGCGAAGCCTTCGGGATGGTGGCAATAGATCAATTCGGGCGAGGTCGGCGGCGCTGCCGCGAGCATGCCGAGCCAGGCGAACGGATATTGCCGGTCATAGCCTTTGAAGAGGTTCGCAGGAATAGCCTCACGGCTGATGCCATGGAAGCCGTCGCAGCCGGCGATGTAGTCGCAGTCCAGGGTCTGTTCAGAGCCATTGTGCTCGAAACGGATGAACGGCTTGTCGCCTTCGAAGCCGCCGACCTCTCTGGCCTGCGCCTCGAACAGGATCTTGCCGCCGTCGGCCAGCCGCCTGGCGATGATGTCCTTGACGATTTCCTGCTGGCCGTAGATCGAGACCTGCCGTCCGGTCAATTCGTGAATGTCGATGCGACGATGCTGGCCGCGGAAGCAGATTTCGATGCCGTCATGCACCAGGCTCTCGCGGCGCATGCGCTCGCCCAGGCCCGTCGCATTCAAAAGGTCGACGGAGCCCTGCTCCAGCAGACCGGCACGGATTCTCTGCTCGCAATAGTCGCGGCTGCGCGATTCCAGAATGACGGACTCGATGCCTTCAAGATGCAGCAGATGCGACAGCAACAGGCCTGCCGGACCAGCCCCGATAATACCAACCTGGGTACGCATGGCGCTTCCTACTCGCGTTTCAGCCCACTTTAATCGCAATTCTTTTGAAACGCGAAGTTTTCAAAATAAAACGGGCGGCAGAAACTTTGCCGCCCATTAAATTCGAAGCCGCAGATCAGTTTTTGCCCCAGACCTCTTCGGCGATTTCGACGACGAGACGCAGCTTCGCCCATTGCTCTTCCTCGGTCAGCGTATTGCCTTCCTCGGTCGAGGCGAAGCCGCATTGCGGCGACAGGCAGAGCTGGTCGAGATCGGCATATTTGCTCGCCTCATCCAGGCGGCGCTTGATCGAATCCTTGGTTTCAAGCGCGCCGGTCTTGGAGGTGACGAGGCCGACGACGACGGTCTTGTTCTTGGGCAGGTGACGCAGCGGCGCCAGATCGCCCGAGCGGTCGTTGTCCCATTCGAGGAAATAGCCGTCGAGATTGATCTTGTTGAACATCAGATCGGCGATGTGCTCGTAGCCGCCGGAACCGACAAAGGTCGAGCGGAAGTTGCCACGGCAGACATGCATGGTGGCGACCAGGTCGGCCGGCTTGCCCTCAAGCGCGACATTCAACGCCCGGGCATAGAGCCTTTCGAGTTCATCGGGATCATCGCCGCGGTCGATCAACATCTGGCGCTGGGTCTGGTCGCAGAAATAGGCCATCGAGCAATCGTCGATCTGGATATAACGGCAGCCGGCGTCGTAGAAGCCCTTGATCGCCTGGCGGTAGGCAAGGCCGAGATCGTGCCAGAAATCCTCGAGGTTCGGATAGACGGCGCGATCGACCATCTTGTCGCCGCCGCGATAGTGCAGCATCGACGGCGACGGGATCGACATTTTAGGTGTTTCCTTGGTGTTCGCCTTCACGAACTTGAAGTGCTCGATCTGCGGATGGCTCTTCGAGCCGAGCTTGGCGTAGACGAACGGCGCCTCGGCCTTGGTGGTGACGCCGGCAAACTTGATGCCCGACTGGACCTCGACCAGTTTCACGCCATCGAGCTGGCTGATAAAGTCGAAGTGCCACCAGGCGCGGCGGAACTCTCCGTCGGTGATCGAATGCAGGCCGACTTCCTCCTGCTTGGCGATGATCTTCCTGATCTCGGTGTCTTCGACGGCCTTGAGCTGTTCGGCGGTGATCTCGCCGGCGTGCCACTTGGTGCGTGCCTCCTTGAGCGGCGCCGTGCGTAGGATCGAGCCGACATGGTCGGCGCGGAAGGGCGGTATCTTGCGTTGCATGCGACTCTCCTCAAGCAAACAAATTGCAAACGACGAAACTCAGTGAACGCCACGCTCGGCGACACCCAGCAGGTGCGACAGCGTCTCGGTGTCCTGTGCCAGCGCCGCGCTTTCTCCACTATACGCGACCGCACCGCGCTCCAGTATGACCGCGCTGTCGGTCAGTGGCAAAATCTTGCGGGCGCTCTGCTCGACGATGATCGCCGACATCTGCTCCTCGCGAATGATCTTGCGCAGAGCGGCCAGCAATTCATCGACGATGATGGGCGCCAGCCCTTCAAGGGGCTCGTCAAGCAGCAGCAAACGTGGGTTCAATGCCAAGGCGCGGGCGACCGCGAGCATCTGCTGTTCGCCACCGGATAGCTGGTTGCCCATATTGCGCTTGCGCTCGGCAAGGCGGGGAAACATGGCGTAGATCCGGTCCAGTCCCCAGGGGCCCGGGCACATGATTGCGGTGAGGTTTTCCTCGACCGTCAGCGATTTGAAAATATTGCGTTCCTGCGGCACCCAGCCGATGCCGCCGAGGGCGCGCTGGTCCGGCCGCAGGCGGGTGAAATCGCGGCCGTCGAAAAAGATGGAGCCGCCGCGCCAGCGGGTCAGGCCGACGATCGTGTTGATGAGCGTGGTCTTGCCGGTGCCGTTGCGGCCGAGCAGCGCCATCGCCTGCCCCGGCGCCAGCGACAGCGAGATACCGTTGAGCACCAGCGCCTCGCCATAGCCGGCGCGCAAGCCTTCGAGCTTGAGGAGATCAGCCATGGTTGATCACCTCCTCGCCGAGATAGACCTGACGCACGCGCGGATCCCTGGCGATCTCTTCCGCCGATCCCTCGACGAAGAGTGCGCCGTTGACGAGCACGGAGATGGTTTTGGCGAAACGGAAGACGAGGTCCATGTCGTGTTCGATCAGCACCAGCGAGACAGAAGCCGGCAGCGCGGCGACGACGTTGAGTATCTGGTCGCGTTCGGATTCCGGCACGCCGGCGGCGGGCTCGTCGAGCAACAGCACGCTCGGCTTTGCCGCCAGGGCGATGGCGATTTCAAGCAGGCGCTGCTTGCCATAGGCGAGCGAGCCGACGCGGTTGTGAATGACATCGGCCAGATTGAGGCTTTCGATCAGCTCGACGGCTTCGCCGACCAGATCCTTGCGGGCGCCGAACGAGCGGAACCAGGAGCGCGCCGCGTTCTCGCGCTCATTGATGGCGATCATGATCGTCTGCAGCGGCGTCAGATCGGCGAAGAGCTGGTTGATCTGGAACGTGCGTGCGAGACCGGCGCGCGAGCGCTTGCGCACCGACCATTCGGTCACGTCCTCACCGTTGAGAAAGATGCTTCCCGATGTCGGCAGCAGCACGCCGGAGAGAAGATTGACGAAAGTCGTCTTGCCGGCGCCGTTGGGACCGATGAGCGCATGGCGCGCGCCGGCCGGCAGCGTGAACGAGACATCGTTGGTTGCGGTGATGCCGCCGAAGGCTTTTCGCAGGACCCGCGTTTCAAGGACAGTCGTCATTTCAAGGCCCCACTTTTGGGAGGGACCTTGGCGATGTATTTCTGCGAAGCGGCCATCATCAGGCCGATGACGCCATTGCGCACGAACAGGACCAGCAGGATCAGCACGATACCGACCCAGAACAACCAGTATTGCGGCGTGATGTTGCTGAGGAAGTCCTGCATGACGCGAAAGATGGCGGCGCCGATCAGGCCGCCGTACAGATGCCCGGCGCCGCCGAAGATGACCATCAGCAGCGAATCCGCCGACCGGTGGAAGGCGACCATATCGGGCGAGGCGAATTGCGTCGTCTGCGCCAGCAGGCCGCCGGCAACGCCGGCGATGAAAGCGGAGAGCGTATAGACCTGGATCAGGCGCGCGTTCACCGGCATGCCGATGGCCCGCGCCCGCAGCGCATTGCCCTTGATGGCGCGCAGCGAATAGCCGAACGGCGAATTCACCAGCCGGCGGCAGAACCAGAAGCACAGGAAGGTGATGCCCAGCGCATACCAGAACGCCGTATAGCCATAGAGATCGAAATCCCAGATGCCGAGCACGCTCGACGACATGACGCCCTGCAGGCCATCGGTGCCCCCGGTGATGTCCTTCAACTTGTTGACCAGTTCCTCGACAATGAGCGCGACACCGAGCGTCACCATGAGACGGGTGAGATCGGAGCCGCGCAGCACCAGGAAGCTGGTGGCGAAGCCGACGACGCCCGCCGCAAGGCCCGCGCCGAGCAGGCCCAGCAATGGATCGCTCAATGGCGCGACGCCGGCGCCATATTTGGCCATCAACCCCGCCGTATAGGCGCCGATGCCGAAGAAGGCACCCTGGCCGAGGGTGACGAGACCGGCATAGCCGAGGGTGAGATCGATGGAGAGTGCCAGCAATCCGAGGATCAGGATTTCGCTCATCAGCATCAGCTTGGTCGGGATAACCGGCACGGTAAAGCCGAGCGCGGGGGCCAGCGTGCTGAGGCCGCAGGCGACGGCGATGCCCCAGAACAGGAACTCGTACCAGCGCCAGCGCGCGGCCGACATCAGGCGCAGGCTTGCCGGGCCGGCTGCAGCGGCCGACATATCGGTGGCGGAGGCGACGCTCATCGCTTTGTGCTCCGCGCGAACAATCCTTCGGGCTTGAAGATCAAGACCAGCACCATGATGGAATAGATGATGAAACCGCCGATGGACGGGACGAAATATTTGCCGGCCACATCGGCCACGCCGAGCAGGATGGATGCGAAGAACGGCCCGGTAATCGTCGTCGTGCCGCCGACCGCGATCACGATCAGGAAATAGATCATGTATTTCAGCGGGAATGTCGGATCCATGCTGAGGATGCTGGCGCCGAGCGCGCCGCCAAGACCGGCGAGGCCAGAACCAAACGCAAACGTCAGCGCGAAGATAAACGTAACGTCGATGCCGAGCCCCCGCGCGACGCGGCCGTCGTCGACGGAGGCGCGCAGGCGGCTGCCGAAGCGTGTCCTGCCGATGACGAATTGCAGGGCGACGGTGAGAAGACCGCAAATGACGATGACGAACAGCCGGTAGACGCCGATGCTGGCGCCGAGAAACTCAAAGCGTCCGTTGAGATGGGCCGGCAGATTGATGATCTGCTGGCTGGCGCCCATGACATAGTCGACGGCCGCGGTGGCGACGAAGATCAGCCCGATGGAAAACAGCACCTGATCCAGGTGCGTCTTGTCGTAGAGGCGCGAATAGAGCGTACGCTCGAGGAAGACGCCGAGCACCGCGCTGACGATGAAGGCAGCCGGCAGGCACCAGTAGAAGGAGATTCCGTACCAGTTCATCATCACGACGGTCAGATAGCCGCCGGCCATGGCGAAGGCGCCATGGGCCAGGTTGATGAAATTCATCAATCCCAAAGTCACGCACAAACCGACGGACAAGACGAAGAGCAGCATGCCGTAGGCGACGCCGTCGAACAGGATGGTCAGCACACTTTTCTCCAGCCCAGGAACATGTCCCCGCAGCGCGCTGCGGGGACTGGCTTAATCCTACTTGTGCAGCGGATCCTTCACGTCCTTCACGACATCGAACTCGATGTTGTAAAGTTCGCCGTCCTTCTTTTCGACCTTGCGGATGTAGACGTCCTGGATGACATCGCGGGTCGCCGGATCGATCGACATCATGCCGCGCGGGCTTTCCCACTTCATGCCCTTCATGGCTTCCACGAGTGCGGTGCCGTCGGTCTTGCCATCGGTCTTCTTCAGCGCTTCGTACATGGCATACATGCCGTCATAGCCGCTGACGCCGATGAAGTTCGGCCGCATGTTGGGATTGGCCTGCTTGAACTCGGCGACGAACTTCTTGTTCAGCGGTGAATCGTGCGCCGCCGAATAGAAATGCGAGGTGATGAGGCCGATGACCGCATCGCCCATGCTGTTGAGCTGGTCGTCGTCGGTGATGTCGCCGGTGCCTATCACCTTGATGCCGGCGCCAGCGAGATCGCGGTCGACGACCTGGCGCATCAGCGAACCCGCCGTCGGTGCCGGCACGAACAGGAGGAGCGCATCCGGCTTCAGGTCCTTGGCGCGCTGCAGGAAGGGCGCGAACTCGGGGTTGGCCAGCGGCGCCTTGATCTGCTCGACGACCTTGCCGCCACGCTCTTCGAGACGCTGCTTGAAGGCGTCCTGGGTATCGATGCCTGGCCCGTAGTCGGAGACCAGCGAGACGGCGGTCTTGACGCCATTCTTGGCGGCCCATTCGGCGAGCGGCACGGTCTGCTGCGGCAAAGTGAAGCTCACCCGCACGAAATAGGGCGAGCGCTCGGTGATGACCGAGGTGCCGGCCGTCATGATGATGGCGGGAACCTTCGCCTGGGTGATGACCGGCGCAACCGCCAGCGCCAGCGGCGTCAGGCTGAAGCCTGCCAGAAACGCGACCTTGTCATTGACGATCAGTTCCTGCGCAATGCGGCGCGTCTGGTCGGCCACGCCGGTGTCGTCCTTGACGATCAGCTCGATGGTCTTGCCCGCGACCTTATTGCCATGCTGGGCCATAAACAGCCGTGCGCCAGCGACTTTCTGGCGGCCGGAGGCGGCCTGCGGACCGGTGAGCGTTGCGATGAGCCCGATCTTGACGACTTCCTGCGCGGCGGCAATCTGAATACCGCCAGCGAACGTGGCGGCGAACGCGCTTCCAGCAAGTCCGGCGACAACGGTTCTGCGCTGCATGATGGTTACCCTCTTGATACTGCTTTTCGTGGACGATGCGGCGCGACCTTTGAACACTTTTCACGCGCTCGCAAGTCCGCAAAGCTTCGGAAACCGACCATTTTTGCGGCATCGGCAGCACGCATCAGGCCTAGTCAAAGCTGATCCCGCCATTGTGCAATGCGGAAGCACCCTTCGTCCTACGTCTAAAGGATAACGGCCGGCTTGCTGATCCTTGCTTCAGTGATTTTCGGCCAGAAGGTGGGCCGGCAGTTCAAGCGGTTCGCGGGTCACCTCAATGCCTCTGTCTGCAGCAAGCCGCACGACATTCACCGTACGGGCATAGTCGGGCGAGCCCGAATAATAAGCCGCGACATGGCCGGGGCCGACTTGAACCGGCCGATTCCAATGACCGAGCGCCAGATAGTCCGCGCCGGTGGCGCCGATCTCGATATCGCCGAGCAGCCAGGATGGCCGCAGCCGCGTCGAGCGATCGGGCTTGGGCTCATAGTGTCCGTGCGCCATCGCGACCTGCCAGCGCGTCGAGCGCGGACGGATGAATTCCAGCGGGTCCATGTCGCCATAGTGCCGATGCGCCCGGCCCCAGACTTCGAGATCGAGATCGGGAAAGCCGACCGCGTCCTCATGGGTGACGCCAAGGATCGCGACATTCTCGAGGCCGCGGAAAGCCGCGTGATGGAACACCGCATCCTCGACCGCGGGATCGTGATTGCCGGGCAGGATGACCACACGCATGCTGGCGGAGCCGAGCGTGCGGCCGGTTTCCTCGAGCAGGGATGCAGGCAGACGGTGATTGTCGAACGTGTCGCCGCACAGAAGTACGACATCGGCATTCACCTTGCGCGCCGCGTCGAGGACAATCTTAAGGCTGCCCGTGCCGTCGCCGTCGAACATCCGGGCCGTGTATTCGTGATCGACATGGACGTCGGAGGTGTGAACGATGACGACGTCGCGCCCGCATTTCGCATTCATGGATGTTGTCGACCCCATTCCTGCGGGCTGGCCCCGCTCGTTTTCATAGCAGAGGAAGCGCAGCCGTTGGAAGCGTGATGCGGGACGAAAATTAACACTTTATTAACCATGTTTGGGCAGCTTGGCTCGATAAAGGGGCTTATCGACGGACCATTTTGATTCGCGCCGCCGTGTTCGCTGCCCGGGTCGAATCCGACGCTCGCTTGCACCGCACTTGCGGTGGGGCCGCTCACAACCCATCAAAAGCTAAATTTGAGACCGCCGCCATCGCACCATTCCGTGCGGGCACCGGCTATAGCTGGAGAACCGACATGAAAGTTCCTGCTTGGCTTGCTCAAGAACAGATTGAATTCGACACCGAAGCGACATTTGTCTCGCACCCTGCCCCCTTGGCCACGGCTGCCGTTGTCCTCTGCACGCTGGGCTTCTGGACGGGCCTTGGCCTCATGGCGATCGGCTTCTGACGCGCCAGCTTAGCGGCGGCGCCTCACTTCAGTTCGCGTTTCACATAATCGATGATGAACTGCTTCATCTCCGGCTTCAGCGTCAGGTTGTTGCGCACCCTGTCGTTGACGTCGGCGGAGGCGATCCAGTTCGGCACGAAGCCGAAGGTCTTCATCGAATCCTCCGCGTGGGCGGGGTCCGTGTTCACCTTGAGGATGGCGGCGCGCAAAGCATCGATCGCGGCCTGTGGCGCCTTCGGCGGCAGAATAATCTGGCGTTGCATGGCCCCGTGCAAGGTCAGCACCGTCTTATAGGCTTCCCACAGCTTGCCTTCGGGAAGCTTGCCATGAATTTTGCGGTAGAGTTCCTGGAACGGCAGGATGTCGAGACCTTTCACCTGGCTCGATGTCGAGAAATTCCGGCCATCATATTCGGGATCGTAGAAGACCGGCACAACTTCGCCTTTGGCGACCATGCCCGGTTCGATGACGCCGCGATAGGACGGCGGCGATTCCGCATAGAAATTGATCTCGCCCTGCTGCAGAGCCATCCGGGCGCCGTTGCTGCCCTTGTAGCCGGTCACATAGTTGTATTTGCGCCCGAGCATGTCGAGTGTGAGACGCAGCAGAATGTCCTTGGGCGAATCGGCGCCAAGGCCGCCGGAAATAATGCCTTCCGCCTTGCCGATGTCGGTCGCCGTCTTCATGCCGGGCTTCACATCGGCGCGCATGAAATAGACGCTGGTGCCCGGCTGCATCGCCACGAATTCGAAGGCGCTGAAGTCGATACGGCGCGGCGTCGGATCGATCGCGTAGGTGAAGGCCGCGCCGGTGACGAAGCCCAGAACCGTGCCATCCTTGGGCGCGATCTCGCCGATATAATTCACGCCGACAATGCCGCCGGCGCCATCCATGTTCTGGACGATGACGCCGCTGTTGCCTTCGACATATTTGGAGAGGTATTTGGCAAAGATGCGGCCTTCGATGTCGGTGGGACCGCCGGCAGCGAAATTGACCAGAACCGTCAGCCGCTTTCCCTTGTAATAATCTTCAGCGGCAAGCCCCGTTCCGGCCGTGACGACCAGGCCTAACACGGCGGCCATGCCCGACAATGCGATGCGCATTCGCCCCTCCCCCGATGACATTACGTGCGTCTGCGGCTCAACCCTTGCCGCGCCGGTTCTTCATGTAATCAACGATGAACTGGCGGATTTTCGGATCAAGCTCCATGTTGTTGCGCACGACCTCGTTGACGTCGGCCGTCGCGCTCCATTCCGGAACGAAACCGAAGGCCGTCATGGCTTCCTTGGCGAAGGCCGGATCGGTGTTCAGCCGCTTCATCGCCTCGCGCAGTGCGTTGACTGCCTCGGGCGGTGAATTCGGCGGCATGATGATTTGCCGCAGCATGCTGTTGGAGAGCAGGACGACAGCGATGTAAGCATCCCACAGCGGGCCTGACGGCGGCTTGCCGTAGATCTTGGTGTACAATTCCGGCAAGGTCGGAATATCGAGGCCCTCCATCTGCTTGGAGGTGAAATATTTCTTGCCGTCGTAAAACGGGTCATGGAACACCGGAATGACCTCGCCCTTGGCGACGAGCGACGGCTCGACGATGCCGCGATAGCCGGGCGGCGATTCCGAGAAAATGTTGACCTCGCCCTGCTGCAAGGCCATGCGGGCGTTCTGATTGCTCTTGTAGCCGGTGACGTAATTGAATTTCACGCCGAGCAGATCGAGCCCGAGCCGCATCAGGAGATCCTTGGTGCTGTCGGCGCTGAGCCCGCCGGCAACCAGGTTCTCGGCCTTCACGATGTCGGTGCCCTGCTTCATGCCCGGGCGCACGTCGGTGCGCATGTAATAGACATTGGTGCCGGTCTGATGTGCCACAAACTCGTAGGTCTTCAGATCGACCTTGCGCGACAGCGGTTCGATCGCGTGCTGAAAGGCAGCGCCGGTGACGAAGCCGATCATCGTGCCGTCCCTGGGCGCGATCTCACCCAGATAATTGATGCCGATGACGCCGCCCGCGCCGTCCATGTTCTGGATGATGATACCGGTGTTGCCGTCGAGATATTGCGCCAGGAAACGCGCCACCAGCCGGCCTTCGATGTCGGTGGGGCCGCCCGGCGCGAAGTTGATGAGCATGGTCAGGCGTTTGCCCTTGTAGAAATCGCTCGCCGCGGAAGCCGGGAGCGCGCCAAGGAACACTGCTGCAGCCAGCATCAGTGCAGACCTTAGAATCGGACTTCTGCTCATGGTTTCCCCCTTTCGCTGCAGCCCGATCGGGTCTTCAGCCTTCAATTGTTTTTTGGCGGATTCTGAATGTAGTCGTGCAGGAATGCCCTGGTCTCGGGGGCGAGCACGAGCTGCTTGCGCACGCGCTCGGCAGCGCCGTCATCGGCCACCCATTCGGGAACGAAACCGAAGGCTTTCATGGCGTCCTCGCCATAGGCCTTATCGGTGTTCAATTTGTTGATCGCCGCGCGCAGGGTCGCAACCGCGGCCGGCGGCACCGATGGCGGCATCACCACCATGCGCTGCATGGCCCCGTTGAGGGCAATGATCGACTTGTAAACCTCCCACAGCTTGCCTTCGGGCAGCTTGCCGTTGATCTTCTTGTAGAGTTCCGGAAACGACAGAATGTCGAGGCCGGCCATCTGGCTTGTCGGCATGAACTTCTGGCCGTCATAACTCGGATCGTAGAAGACCGGAATCACTTCGCCCTTGGCGACGAGGCTCGGCTCGATGACGCCGCGGTAGGACGGCGGCGATTCCGCATAGAAATTGATCTCGCCCTGCTGCAGGGCCAGGCGCGCGCCCTGACTGCCTTTGTAGGCGGTGACATACCCGAATTTGACACCGAGCATGTCGAGCGTCAGGCGCAGCAGAATATCCTTCGCATTGTCGACGCCGAGCCCACCCGAAATCAGGCCCTGTGCCTTGACGATATCAGTGGCCGTCTTCATGCCCGGCTTCAGATCGGTGCGCATGAAATAAACGCTGGTGCCGGGCTGGTAGGCGACAAATTCATATGTGCTATAATCGGTACGGCGGGCGCGTGGATCGTTGGCGTATTGAAACGCCGTGCCGGTCAGATAGCCGAATATCGTGCCGTCCTTCGGAGCCACCTCGCCTAGATAATTCGTACCGGTGATGCCGCCGCCGCCATCCATGTTCTGGACGATGACGGACTGATTGCCGTCGAGATATTTGCCGATGTGTTTGGCGAAGACACGCGCTTCGATGTCGGTCGGCCCGCCGGCGGCGTAGTTGACCAGAACCGAAACCCGCTTGCCGCGATAGAAACCATCGTCAGCGCTCGCAACCGACGCCGCGAACAGCAAGCCAGCCACGCCGAAACCGATCGCAATTCCACGCATGATGAGCGCCTCTATCTTAGGGGTTTCCTCGCTTATTTTCTGCAAGCTTGCGTCAAGGCGGGCCGGCCGTCAAATCGACCAGCCTCACCTAGTAGTATTTGTCGACGATGACGTGCTTCACTTCCTGGCGGCGTTCCGGCGACAAACTGACCAGGCTGCGTTCCATCAGCTTGCCTATTTCCTCGGGGTCGCCGTACAGCGCCGGCTGCTGGCGCTTTTCGAAATCGGCGAGCGCCTCAGGGTCGGTCAGGATCTCTTTCGAAACTTTGCGCAGGAAGGCCAGCTTCTCGGCGTCCATGCCCGGCGGCACGATGAGCAGGCGGCCGATCTTGCGGATGTCCTCGCGGAAATCGAGCCACCATTGCGCTTCCTGATCGAGATTAACCGCCTCATAGATCGTCGGCACGTCCGGCATCATCCTGGAGCGTTCGCGCGCGGTGACGAGCACGCCGCGCAACTGCCCGCCCTGGGCATAGCGCGCCGAGGAATCCTCGACCAGAACCGTGCCATCGACTTCGCCGCGCACGGCGGCAAGCGCGAAATCGGCGGACGATTTGTAACCGATCGTAATCTTGCATTGAATTTTAAGCGCGTAGCACATGACGGCCGACGTGTCTGAGGCGGCATCGGTTTTGCCGTTGGCGCCGATTTCGAGCGGCTTCGTCTGCTTGAGCAGGTCAGCGACCGTGTAATAGCTCGACTTGGGATAGACGATCAGCACGCGCGGCGCGGTGTTCACGCGCGCGAGCAAGCCGTATTTCATCAAATCGAACCGCAGCGCCGGATCGTCGGTCAGCTTGCCGAGCACCGCGCCCTCGCCTGGCGCCAGCATCAAGGTCAGACCGTCGGGCGGCTGGATCCAGACGTGGTTCATGGCGATCATCATGCCGGCGCCGGGGCGTGAATCGACGATGACCGTGGTGCCGAGTTTCTTTTCCAGATAAGGCTGCAGCATGCGCGAATAGAGATCATAGCCGGAGCCGGCCGCGCCACCGTTCACGAGACGAACGGTCTTGCCTTTGTAGAAATCGAGCATCGGGTCGGCCCGCAGGGTAGCGGGTGTCGTAAGAAGAGCAGCAATAGTCGCGAGCCGTGCGAAACCACGCATCAGATTCCCCCCTATGTGATCACTGGATCATTGGCGGAGATGTTAGCATAGGATTTTCTGGCGGTACTGCGGTCTTGCTGGAATTTTGATGGTTGCATAACGCCACCGTCCTTCGAGACGCAACGCAAGCGTTGCTTCTCAGGATGAGGGCTTCTGTGAGATCAGTGCCTCGGGCAGAGGGCAAAATGCCCCAAGAGCCCTCATCCTGAGAGCCTGACTGAAAAGTCAGCTTAAAGTCCCGCTGTCCACCGCAAGGTACAGCCCTTGACTCCTGGTTTCCCGCTCGCGCTTCGCGCGTCGGGAATGACATTGGTTGCTGCATGTCGCCGCAGTGTCATCCCCGACGTGCGAAGCGCGAGCGGGGATCCAGAAGCCAACGGGATAACATCGGCCGTCGCTGGCAGCATAACAAGCCTTTAGCACGGCTGTGCATTTTCAGTCAAATCTGAGGAGCGCTCGTAGAGCGCGTCTCCAAGGAGGGGGCGTCACGCCGCAGCCTTATGTCAAGCGGTGGCCGCGACCTCGATCTCGACCAGTTTCGACGGCGCGGAATAACCTTCGACGCTGGAGATCGTCGCCAGGTTGAAGGCTTCGGGGAAATGCGCGGCGAGGCCGCGCGTCACGCGCCCGGTGCCCAAGGTCTTCGACACATGCACGGAAAACTCGCGCACCTTGTCCCAGCCGGTTCCGGCAGCGGCAAGGCTGGTGTCGATGTTGCGGCGGATGTTGGCGAGTTGGGCTTCGTAATCCGACGCAGTATCGGTGTTGCCTGACAGGAACACCATGCCGTCAAGCGCCACGAACATCGGCGGCGCGACGCGTGGATCATATTCGCGCACCTCCTTTGAAGCGCCGGCGGAACTCAGCCGCAGGGCGACCAGGTCGATCGCTATATTGGCGCCGGCAGGGAGCCGCTCAGGATCGATATAACTCGAGCTGGCGGCGCGGCGGTCGGCTGCCAGCATGGCGAGGCGCGCATCGCTGGCGGCGCGGCGCACGTCGGCATCGCGAGCATACAAACGGCTGCGCACGATATGTCCATCCTTGAACCCTGCCTCGATCAGTGCGGCGACACCGCGTTCCATGGCTGCGCGGCTCTCGCCTTCGATGCTGCCATTGGCGACGCCGTTGACGGAAACCCGCAGGAGTTCCCTATCGTCCCAAAGAGTCCACGTTCGGGAAACCATCGTCGTCTTCCCCTGTTGCCCTGTCCCTGTAGTCTGCCCCTTGCCCTATCCGGTGCTTGTGGAGCGGGTGCATTCGTTCCCGACATCATGCCGGAGTGCGGGCGGCAGCGCAACGCCGGCTGCGCCCATTTGCCTTGCTCGCTTAATTTTACAGCGTAGCATCTGCTTGGATTTTAACCGAGTGTCACGTATGACGTTTTCTCTCATTCCGCTTCTCTTTAAATACGAAGACTTTGACTGCCTCATCGCGCCAGGCGTGATGCGCTGGCATCGGGAGACCATTCACGCGCAATACAAGGACGCCATCAACGCATTGCTCGCCCCGCTGCCGCAATTCTCCGAAAAATCCATCGAAGAAATTCTTTCTCATCCCGACCTGCTTCCCGCGAGCATTCGCGACGATGCGATGCATTTCGGCGGCGGCTATGCCAATCACCAGTTCTTCTGGAAAATTCTCGGCCGGAATGACCGTACTGATCCGCGAGAAATTTTGCCTCAAGGCGCGCTGGCGGCAGCGATCGACGTCGATTTTGGCGGATTTGAACGCTTTCAGGCGCAATTCTCGGAACGCGCACTGGACCTGAAAGGTTCCGGCTGGGCGTTTCTTTCTCTTGCTGCACCGCGCAATCCCCGGCTTGAGATCGTCGTCCTGCCAAACAACGGCAGCGTGCTGCCGCTGCGCAAGCCCGGCATTCTTGTCTGCGATCTCTGGGAACACGCCTATCTCGATACGTTTCGGGAGGACCGATCGCGGTGGCTGGATGTCTTTTGGTCGATGCTGAACTGGCGCATGTGCGAGACACGGTATGAATGCCTCGTGGCCGGACGGCCGACGCCGTAGGAGAAGGCAGTGCGCAGCAGGCAGTCGGATAAGAAGACCCGCTGCCTACTATGCAGCCCCGTAAAACGAGATAATCTGCAATGAAACCAGGGAGGGGCAGATGCTCGGACTTATGCAGGATTGGCCGCTGCTGATCCCCAAGATCATCGACCACGCAGAACGGCAGCACGGCACACGAGAGGTCGTGTCCCGGTCTGTCGAAGGTCCGATCCACCGCACGACCTACGCCGGCGTCCGCGCCCGCGCCCTCAAGGTGGCGCAGCGCCTCGCGGGCGAGGGCGTCCGCGAAGGCGACCGGATCGCCACCCTGGCCTGGAACACATGGCGGCATCTGGAATCCTGGTACGGCATCACCGGCGCCGGAGCCGTCTACCACACGGTCAATCCCCGCCTGTTTCCCGATCAGATCGTCTGGATCATCAACCATGCCGAGGACCGCATGGTGATGACCGACCTCACTTTCATTCCGCTGCTGGAGGCGATCGCGGACAAACTGCCGACGGTGGAACGCTATATCGTCTTCACCGATGGCGCCCATATGCCGGCGACCAAGCTCAAGAACGCCATCGCCTATGAGGACTGGATCGCCGGCGTCGACGGCGATTTCCGCTGGAAGGAGGTCGACGAGCGCGCTGCCGCCGGCCTGTGCTACACGTCGGGCACGACCGGCAATCCCAAGGGCGTGTTGTACTCGCACCGATCCAATGTGCTGCATTCGCTGTGCGCCAGCAGCGGCGATTGCCTGTCCATCGGCAGCAAGACGACGATCCTGCCCGTCGTGCCGCTGTTTCACGCCAATTCCTGGTCGATCGCTTTCTCGGCACCGATGATGGGCGCCAAGCTGGTCATGCCCGGCGCGAAACTCGACGGCGCTTCGGTCTATGAACTACTGGAGAGTGAAGGCGTGACCTGCACGGCCGGCGTGCCCACCGTCTGGGCCATGCTGCTGCATTATCTCGAGCAGGAGAAGAAAACCTTCTCGACGTTGAAGCGGTTGGTGGTCGGCGGCTCGGCCGCGCCGCGCGCGATGATCGAAGCGTTCGAGAAGAACTACGGCATCGAAGTTCTGCATGCCTGGGGCATGACCGAGATGAGCCCGCTCGGCACCGTCTGCTCGATCAAACATTCGGTCGAGGATCTGCAGGGCGAAGCGCTCTACGACCTTAAAACCAAACAGGGCTTCCCGCCCTTCCTCATCGAAATGAAGATCGAGGACGATTCCGGCAAGGAACTGCCGTGGGACGGCAAGACGTTCGGGCGCCTCAAGGTCGCCGGCCCTGCCGTCGCCAAGGCCTACTTTCGCAGCGACGATCCGATCCTGGATGACGAAGGATTTTTCGATACGGGCGATGTCGCGACCATCGATGCCAACGGCTACATGAGCATTACCGACCGGTCGAAGGACGTCATCAAATCCGGCGGCGAATGGATTTCGTCGATCGATCTCGAAAATCTCGCGGTCGGCTGTCCGGGCGTCGCGGAGGCCGCGGTGATCGGCGTCGTCCATCCCAAATGGGACGAGCGGCCGTTGCTGATCATCGTGCAAAAGCCTGGCAGCGAGGTCAGCCGCGAGGCCCTGCTCGCCCATATGTCCGGCAAGATCGCCAAATGGTGGATGCCTGACGATGTGCAATTCGTACAGGAGATCCCCCATACGGCGGCGGGCAAGATCAACAAGGTCAAACTACGCGAGATGTTCGCTGCCTACACGCTTCCCGCAACGTGACGAAACGCACGCTGCGAACCGGCGATCGACCAGAAGCGATTGAAACAGGGCGATCGTCAGGGCAAAATCCTTGGCGCGGGTGGGATATATTTCAAATTTTCCCCCCCTGCTTCCATTTTTGCAGCCAATGGATTTGAAGATGCACGATCCCATAGCCCTGCCCGGCAGCATTCCGACGTCTGCCGCTCCGCCGCCCGTCAACCGGATCGACTTCGTCAACGAGGGCGGAACATTTCTCCGCATGCTCGCGCGCGGCGCATTGCTGCTGCTGGTGACGTTCGGCTTCTACCGGTTCTGGCTGAGCACGTCGATCCGCCGCCATCTGTGGTCACGCACGTCGGTTGCCGGCGAGAATTTCGAATATACCGGAACCGGCCGCGAACTGCTGATCGGGTTTCTGTTCGCCCTGGCGATCCTGGTGCCGATCTACATCGTCTATTTCCTCATCGGCATCGAGTTCGAGCGCCTGCGAGCCTTCACCTCATTGCCGCTCGTTCTGTTCATGGCCATTTTCGGCCAGTTCGCCATCTACCGGGCGCGGCGCTACCGGCTGACGCGCACGGTGTGGCGCGGCGTGCGCTTCTGGATGTCTGGCTCGGGCTGGGTCTATGGCCTGCGCGCCTTCGGCATGCAGATCCTCGTCGCTCTGAGCATCGGCCTCGCTTATCCCTGGTATGCAGCCTGGCGGGAGCGCTACAAGATGCGCCATACGTTTTACGGCGACGCGCCGGGCGCTTTCGAGGGCCGTGCCGGCCAGTTGTTCCGGCGCGGCATCGGCATGTGGATGATGACCATCGGCATGGCGCTGGTCTTCATGATCGCAGCGATTGCGATGAGCGCAGCAAACGGATTTTCCCACCTGCCAAGGAGCGGGGGCACCATTCTCGGCGTTCTTATCGCCCTCTGGCTCATTGCCGCGCCCTTTGTCTATCCCTACCTCAAGGCGCTCGAATGGCGCTGGTGGGCGCAAGGCGTGCGCATCGGCGGCGTCTCGATGCAGTCGTCGCTGCGCGGCGGGCAATTGCTGAAAATCTATCTCAAGATCCTGGGCTGGGTGCTGCTCGTCCTGATCGGCTGGGGCGTATTGGCGGGCGTGGTCGCCGGCCTTTTCTATGTCTCGTTCGGCGAATTCAAGAGTTTTGCCGACCTGCCGCTCGGCGCCAAAATCGCAAGCGGCATCGCCATCGTCGCCGGCTATCTTCTGCTCGGCCTGACGATCGGCGTCGTGCAGCGGTTCTATTCGCAGCATGAAGTCTGGCGTGCCGTGGTCGGATCGCTCACCATCCAGGGTGTTGCTTCGCTCGATGGCGTCGCGGCGCGCGGCGAGGCGGCCAACGCGCTTGGCGAAGGTCTTGCCGATGGCCTCGATGTGGCGGGCTTTTAGGAAATATCATGATCGAAGGCAGCGCGCTTTATTACGACGGGCTTTCCAACAAGCAGCACGCGGTGACACTGCGCATCGGGGCGACCCTGGAGATCGTCGAGGACGGCCTCATGATTGCGGGCTGGCCATTCGAATGGATACGGCGCGCCGATTCAAGCGACGGCAGAATCCGCCTGCGCACGACCAATGGATCGGATCTGGCACGGCTGGTTCTGATCGACGAAACATTCGCCAGATCGGTGCTGGAGGCGTGCCCGCGTCTCGAACACAACGACCCATCCGGCACGACCTCGACCGGACGTATCGTGTTCTGGTCGCTCGCCGCCGCAACGTCGCTCATTCTCATCGGCCTCTACGGCATTCCCTTCATCGCCGAACGGCTGACGCCGCTGATTCCGGCCTCGTTCGAACGACGGCTGGGCGAAATGGCCGACAGCCAGGTCACCACCGTTTTCGATGCCACGCCGTGCCAGAATCCGGATGGCGTTCGCGCCTTCGGCAAGCTGATCGGCGATCTGCAGAAAACAACCGGACTCTCGGTGCCGATCACGGCCACGGTGGTGCGCTCCGGCGTGCCCAATGCCATCGCTCTGCCCGGCGGCAAGGTCTATCTGTTTCGGGGCCTGCTGGAAAAGGCCGAGAGCGCAGATGAAATCGCCGGCGTCCTGGCGCACGAACTCGGCCACGTGAAGCATCGCGACAGTGTCCGAATTCTGCTTCAGGCCGGCGGCACATCGTTTCTTCTCGGCCTGCTGCTGGGCGACGTGACCGGCTCGGGCGCGGCGATCTTCGCCGCCCGCACCTTGCTCGACGCCTCGCATTCACGCGGCGCCGAAGCAGCCGCCGACGATGTCGCCATCGAGTCCATGAACAAGCTCGGCCGGTCGCCGCAGCCGATGGGCGAATTGCTGTTGCGCATCACCGGCAAGGAAGATCGCGGCCTGCTCAATTTCATCGCCAGCCATCCGCTGTCGGAAGCAAGGCTGCAGCGCATGTCCGCCAGTCCGCCCGCCGTTCCCGGCCCGCCCTTGCTTGACGCGGGCGAATGGGCGGCGTTGAAACAGATTTGCGGCCCATCCGGGCAGAACACGAAGACGCAAAACCCGAAAACCTGAGGCTCAAGGACTTGATGGACGACGCAGACCACCTCCCGCAGCCGGCGCCCGGGCGCGAATGCGGAAGCTGCACCATGTGCTGCAAGGTTCTTCACATTGCCGATCTCGACAAACCTGCCGGGCGCTGGTGCAGCCACGTCAAGCCGGGCGCCGGTTGCAAAATCTACGAGGACCGCCCGGCAACCTGCCGGCAGTTCTTCTGCCTGTGGATGCAGGACGGCAGGGTCGGCGAAGAATGGAAGCCGGAGCGCTCGCGGTTTCTGGTCACCGAAATGCCGGATGGCGGCAATGTTCTGATCGCGGTCGACCCCAATTTCGCCAACGCCTGGCGCAAGGAGCCCTATCACGCGACCATCCAGCGCTGGGTTTCGGATTTCGCCGCGCAGGGCCGCTTCATCTTCGTCCGCAGCGGCACCCGCTGTCTGGCGCTGCTGCCAGACGGCGAGAAGGATCTCGGTTCCGTCGGCCCCAACGACATGATCGCGGTCTCGCGGCAGGCCGGTCCCGCAGGCCTGGTCTACAATGTCGAGGTTCACCCGCACGCGGCTTGAAGCGAGGCAGACCTTGCGATCCGGTGCCGAAGGTGGTTTTGCTGCAAGGGAACAATGCAGACAGAACGGTCCAGGTCCGGATGCGGCGGCTGATACTCGAGGAACCGAATTCGGCGTCGGCCATCTGGGCCCGGCGGCTCGCCGTTTTCGCCATCGCACTGGCGGGCATGTCGGTGGTGCTGCTGCGCACCCGCACCGCCGATGTCACGGCCGGCATGTCCGTGCTCGGCGCGGCCATCTTCCTGGCCTGCGTGGCGCTGCTGCTGGCGGGCGCCGCCGCCGTCGTCATCTGGCGCACCGGCGTGCGCGGCGTTGGCATTACGGTGGCTTCCGTGTTCCTGGCGATGGTGGTTCTGGCCTATCCGGGCTGGCTGGCGATTCAGGCCGTGCGCCTGCCGGTGCTCAACGACATTTCGACCGATCTCAACGACCCGCCGGCCTTTTCGCGCTCGGCCAGGGCGCTGCGCGGCCGCGGCGGCGTGGTGCCGCCGGAGGTCGCGCCGGAGCGGCGCCTCGACCAGCGCCGGGCCTATCCCTCCATCCAGCCGATCAATATCGATCTCGAGCCGGAAGAGGTTTACCAGCTAGTACTGCGTGCCGCCGCGGCGCTCGGCTGGCAGGTCGTGGACCAGATTCCACCGGGCGGCCGCGCCGGCATCGGCAGGGTCGATGCGGTCGCCCGCACCCTCATCATGGGATTTCCCGACGATATCACCGTGCGCATCCGGCCGCTGGCGGCGCAGACGCGCATCGACATCCGCTCCGCCTCGCGATTTGGACGGCATGACTTCGGCGCCAATGCGCAGCGCATCCAGCGCTTCAGCCAGGAGATGCAGACGCAGCTCGACGCGCGCTAGGTGTGCTGATCTTCACGTGATACCGGCCTGCAAATGCCGGTTCTCTGCGCTTCCGGTGCTCACGTACAGACGTACGCTCCGCTCCGGTTCTCGAGAACCGCCATTTTCGGCTCGGTCTGACGTGAATCTCAACACACCCTAATCGGCTCTATTGCGGGCAGGTATTTCGACTTCAAACCCAGGTGAAGCGGCCGTTCTCGAACACGATCACCCGGCCCTGCCAGATGTCGGCCATGGCGGCGCGATTGGTAGCGAGTCCACCGAGCACAGCCATCAGCACCCGGGCGACGCCGCCGTGGGAGACAACCACGCAATCGCCGTCCAGTGCATTCAGCCAGGGCGCGATCCGCTCGCCGAGCATGGCGTAGCTCTCGCCGTCGGGTGGCACGAAATTCCATTTGTCGCCTTCGCGCCAGGCGGCGGCCTGGGGCTGATCGGCCTGGACTTCGGGCCAGGTCTTGCCCTCCCATGTGCCGAAGCTCAGCTCCATCAGAAGCGGATCCGTCGTGTAGCCTGAGGGATCGAGTTGCATCGCCGTGCGGGCGAGCTCCATGGTGCGCCGCGCCCGCACCAGTGGCGAGGCGATATAGGCCAGTTGCGGATCGCGGATGCGCTCGAGCCCGAGAATGCCGAGAAGCTTGCGCCCGGCGACGCCGGCCTGATGCAGGCCGCGGGCATTCAGGCCGATATCCTGCTGACCCTGCAGCCGGCGTTGCGCGTTCCAGTCGGTTTCGCCGTGACGAATGAAGAAAAGCCGGTCAAGCGGCATCACGTGACGCTTTCAACGTCGACGCAGGCCGCGGCATGTCAATCCTTGCCAACGACGCTGATGTCGGGAGCGGCGGGATTTTTCATGCCGACGACATGATAGCCGGCATCGACATGCAGGATTTCACCGGTGATACCGCGACCCATCGGCGACAGCAGGAAGGCCGCCGTCTCACCGACCTCTTCGATGGTCACGGTGCGGCGCAGCGGCGCGTTGTATTCGTTCCATTTGAGGATATAGCGGAAGTCGCCGATGCCGGAAGCGGCCAGCGTCTTGATCGGCCCGGCCGAAATCGCATTGACGCGGATGTTCTTCTCGCCGAGATCGGCGGCCATGTAGCGCACGCTCGCCTCGAGTGCCGCCTTCGCAACGCCCATGACATTGTAGTGCGGCATCCATTTTTCGGCGCCGTAATAGGTCAATGTCAGCATCGATCCGCCATTGGTCATCAGCTTTTCGGCGCGCTGCGCCACGGCGGTGAACGAATAGCAGGAGATCAGCAGGGATTTGGAGAAATTGCCGGCGGTCGTATCGACATAGCGGCCGGTCAATTCGTCCTTGTCGGAAAACGCGATGCAATGAACGATGAAGTCCAGCGAGCCCCATTTGTCGCCGATCGCGGCGAAAACCGCATCGATCGTGGCCTCGTCGGTGACATCGCAATGTCCGGCCACGAACGCGCCGAGGCCTTCGGCCAGCGGCCGCACGCGCTTTTCCAGCGCCTCGCCCTGGAAGGTGAAAGCCAGCTCCGCGCCCGCATCGTGGGCCGCCTTGGCGATGCCCCAGGCGATCGAACGATTGTTCGCGACCCCCATGACCAGACCACGCTTGCCCGCCAAAATACCTGAACTTGAAATGTTTTGCGCCTCTGCCATCTGATCCGGCACCTGTTTTCGGCAATTTCGACCCTTGCATGACGCAAAACGACGGCTGCCTTCATCAGCCGTTTAAGCGCTATGATTTCCCAAGGCAAGCGCGCCTGTGGGCGGTACCGGGCGCAAACCGGGGGATATTAAAGCGCGCAGGTACCCGGTTGGGCCGGCGAAGGCACCAAAGGCGCGCAGAGATGATCGCTGCCGTGGTTTCCAGGCTTATACGCGGTGGCCGACGCGGAACCGATACCCGGCAAAAACGGTTCTCAAAGGGTGAAAATGAGTCGGTAAAAAACGGCTTTGGCCCAGACAATTTTGCGCGGATGTCGAAGTTGCGACACTCTATTGTGCGAAAAACGCATAGCCGCCAGAGAATCCGGCGGACAACACTTTTTCCGCAGTAAAAGACGTGACCGCCGCCGTATCTTCGGCATAGTATCCGTCGTTAGGGAACGCGGGCAGGTAAGGACCTTGGCCAAGTGAAACGCAACATAGTTGAACGGCTGACCGGACGGCTAAGACGATTTGCGCGTGCGCTGCATGCGGACCAGCCTGAGGGCGCGGCGGACGACCTGGTCCGCGAGACGATTGAGGCAGCGTTGACCGCGCGCGACACGGTCGAACGGTCGGACATCCGTATCTGCCTTTTCCATCACATGGTCGACAAGGCCCGCGCGGCGCAGAAGGACAAGCCAGCGCCGGCCGCCATTGCGGCCGCAGACCCGGACATGCCGGACATGATTGCGGCGCTGGCGAACCTGCGTTTCGAAGAGCGCACCGCCTATCTGCTCGTGGCGCTGGAAGAGTTCGGCTACGCCGACGCCGCCACCGTCATGCGTATCCCCTATGACGTGCTTGCGACACGAGTGGCGCAGGCGCGCATGCGAATCGACGATTTTTTTGAGGAAGCAAGCCGGCGCAGCAGTGCCACGCGCGGAACCCCGCCGGGCCATTTGCGGATCGTGAAGTAAGCCAGCGAGTGAGGCTGTGATGTTTTCGAGCAAACTCGTCAGCGCCGCCGAACTGAGCGCCTTTCTCGATGGCGAAACCGATCCGTCGCGGCGTGCCCTGCTGCGCGAACATCTGCGCACCTCGCCGGCCGATGCGCAGCGGCTGACGCGCTGGCGGCAGCGCGAGGAGGCTTTGCGCACCACATTCGCGCCGGCAATTCGCGAAGGCGCCGGGCCGATGGCGCCGCTCGCCCGCTCGCTCGATCAGAAAGTGTTTCCGCGCGACCGGCGGCCGGAGGCCAGGGTGCTGGGCGAAAGCAGCCGTCCGAGCGAAGAACCGATTCGCGGTGCGGTGGGCGGCGGGATTGGGGGCCTGGCCCTGATCGGCAAGCGCCAACGCCGGCACACGCTGATCGTCGCGGTGGCCGCCTTTCTTGCCGGCGCGGTCGCCATGCTGGCGGCCATCGCCCTGATCGACGGGGCCAGCCGCATCACGGCGCTTTATACGCCGGCCCCGACCAGCCAGGATAGCCGCTAGAAGGCAGTCGCCCCTGCTTACAGTAGTCCGTTGCGCGGCTTATACGGCTTTTCCGCCTGCAGTTTGCGCATCAGGTTTTCAAGCTCGGTGTCCGCCTTTTCCGGCAGCACGATCTTGATCACGACCAATAGATCGCCCGCCGGTTTGCCGCCGTTTTCCGGCAGGCCCTTGCCGCGCAGACGCATCGTTCGGCCGGAATTCGTATAAGGCGGGACATTGATTTCAACTGCACCGGTCAGGGTCGGCGCCTCGACCTTACCGCCGAGAACCGCTTCGTAGAGCGTCAGCGGCAGTTCCAGCCGGATATCGCGACCGTGGAGCTTGAACAGCGGATGCGGTGCAATCTGCACGGTCAGCAGAATATCGCCGGCCGTACCGCCGAACGGCGCCGGGCCACCCTGCCCCTTCAGCCGGATCTGCTGGCCGGCATCGATGCCGGCGGGAATCTTGACGTCGAGCATGCGCCCGGTCGGCAGCGAGACGCGTACCTGCCCGCCCTGCACCGCGTCAGGCAGGGAAACCGTGACGACCGCATTGATGTCCTCGCCACGGCGGAATGCCTGGCCGCCGCCCCTGCGCCCGCCGCCGAAAATATCGCCGAACAGATCGGAGGGGTCGAAACCGGCACCCGGGCGGGCGCCGCCGGCACCGCCGAATTCATATTCATAGTATTGAGCGCCGCCTGGTCCTCCACCTTGCCCCGCGCCGCGGCGCGCGCCGGCGCCCGGATGGAAGCCTTCGAAACCGCGCGGTTTGCCTTCGGCGTCAATCTCGCCGCGATCGAACTGGGGACGCTTCTTCTCGTCGCCAAGGATTTCATAGGCTTGATTGATCTCGGCGAACTTGTCCTGCGCCTTGGGGTCGCTTCTGTTCTGGTCAGGATGAAGTTTCTTGGCCAGGCGTCGATACGCCTTCTTAATGTCGTCCGCCGAGGCAGTTTTCGACACGCCAAGAACTGTATAAGGATCACGCATGTATCTATGAGCCCAGTGCCGGCTCCGCCCGGAATTGGCACGGATGCCTATGTCTCGCTTCCTGATTTGGGGACAAATCACCCAATTGCAAGCCGGACTGTGCGAAGATACACACCCTTTTCCCCCAAAGCTTGCTGAAACTGCTGGTCTGGGCGATGCTATTGCCGGGACTGGGAGAATCCTCTTCATGGACGAGTTTTTCGCCCTCTTGGGCTTCGCCGTGTTCATCATCGCGGTGACGGGCCCGATCGCGTTCTTTCTGACGCTCGGCACACGGTCGCGACTGCGCGAGGCTGAAGAGAAGCTCCAGCGGCTCAACCTTCGCGTCGTCGCCCTGGAAAGCGCGTCGACCGCCGTTTCTCCCCGGCCAATCGCGCAAACGCAGCCCAAGCCTGTGGAAAAGCCCACGGAAGCACCCGTGGCGAGCGAGCGCGAGCCTGCTGCCGTTCCCTTGGCGGAGCCCGCGACACCTTCCGTGTCCGGTCCTGTGTCCGCCCCCTCGCCCGATCCATTGCCTGGCGCGCCGCCAGAAACAGCTCCCGTCGGCGCGCCCGAATCGCCGACGGTCGGCGCAGCGCCGCCGCGCAAGCCCGGACGCAGCCTTGAAGAGTCCTTTGGAACACGCTGGACGGTCTGGGTCGGTGGATTGGCGCTGGGGCTCGGTGCGCTGCTGCTGGTGCGCTATTCGATCGAGGCCGGCTATTTCGGCCCCGCCGCGAGAGTCGCTTTCGGCCTGCTCCTGGCCATAGTGCTGGTAGCAGGCGGAGAATATCTGCGGCGCAAAGAGACGGCGTGGAAGCCGGCTGAGGCCACCGGCGTTTTCGCAGTCGCCAGCATTCCAGCCATCCTGACCGCCGCCGGCACTGTCGCCGCCTTCGGCGCGATCTATGCCGCCCATGCCGTCTATGGTTTCATCGGCGCGGGCCCCGCCTTCATCGCGCTCGGCGGGACCGGCATCGCCTGCATGTTTGCTTCGGCGCTGCACGGGCCGGCCCTGGCAGGCGTCGGACTTGTCGGCGCCTTCCTTGCGCCGATGCTGGTCGACAGCGACAATCCGAGCCCCTGGCCGGTTGTCCTCTATCTCGCCGTCCTGACGGCTGCGGCCTATGGGCTCGCACGCCTGCGCATCTGGCTCTGGCTGGCGATCAGCGCAGCCGCCGGCGCCGCCCTGTGGAGCCTGTTGCTGCTCTACGGAATTCTCGGCGAGGATGCCGCGCATTTCTTTCCTGCGACCATGTTGCATCTTATCGCGCAGGCGGCGCTCGCCGGCTATTTCCTCGGCATCCAACCGCTGCGCGGCACGCCGGAAGAAGATGCCCTGCCGGAGCCGTTTTCGACGCTCGGCCCGTCGATCTTCGGCATCCTGTCAATCTTCGCGTTGAATTCCGGTGTGTTCACCGGACAGTTCGGCACCGGTTGGGTCGCGCTCGCCGCGGTGATGATCGGCCTGCTCGCGATCATCGGCTTTCTGGTCGCTCCGGCATCGGTCGTGCTGGCGGTCGCCGGCTTCATGGTGGTGGCGGTGGCGCGCATGTGGCCGGGGGTCATCACGCCGGACGCGCGCGCGCAACTGCCCGATTTCGCCTCCGACTATTTCCTCGGCCCACTGAATCCGGGCCTTTTCACCGGCTTTATGATCATCGCCTCGCTGGCGATCTTCTGCCTGGGCGCATGGCGGCTGCTGTTGGCGCGCGCGCTGCCCAATATCACACAGTCCATCTACAGCGCGGCCGCCGCGCTGACGCCGCTGGCGGTTCTCATTCTGGCGTGGCTGCGCATGACGCAGGCGACGACCAGCTATTCGTTCGCCGCGGCAGCGGCGGCGCTGGCGCTCGTCTTCGTGGCCGCGGCGGCGAAGTTCCGCGATCTCGACGGCGAGGGGGCGCCGCCGGCGTTGAAGTTGGCCACCGGCGTCTTCGCGTCGGCAGCCATCGCCGCCCTGGCGCTCGGCTTTACCTTCGCGCTCGACGGCGGCGTGCTCACGGTGGCTTTGGCGCTGGCAGCGCTGGGCGCGGCCTATGTCGCCATCACGCTCGACATTCCAGCGCTGCGCTGGTGCGTGGCGGGCTTAGGCCTCGTCGTCGCCGCCCGCCTCGCCTGGGAACCGCGGGTCATCGCCAATCCCGGCACGACGCCGATCTTCAATTGGCTGCTCTACGGCTATGGCGTGCCGGCGCTTGCCTTCGGCTATGCGGCGCGGCTGATGCGCCGCAATGGCGGCGAAGACACGCCGGTGCAAATCGCGCAGGCGCTGACGATCCTGTTTTCGGCCTTTCTCGTGTTTTTCGAGATCAGGCATTTCATCAACAATGGCGACGCATTCGCGGCGACGTCGGCGACGATCGAACAAGGGCTCTTCGCTGTCGCGAGTTTCGCCTTCGCCATTGTGCTGACCAAGCTCGATGCTTCGCGCAACACCATTGTATTCCGCGCGGCCTCGCTCTGCTTCGGGCTGCTGTCCTTCGCCTATACGCTTGTCGGCCTGTGCTTCGTCGGCAATCCATATTTTTCCTTCAAAGGGGTCGAGGGCGGGCCAATCGTGAACGCGCTTCTGATCGCCTATCTGCTGCCGGCCGTGCTCGCGTTCGTTCTGTCGATTGTGGCCAATGGCGTGCGGCCGGCCTGGTATGTGACGACCGCGCGCGTGCTCGCCATCCTGCTCGTCTTCCTCTATCTGACCCTGGAGACGCGCCGCCTGTTCCAGGGACCGAAAATCGGCCTGTTGCTGAACACCAGCGGGGCAGAGTTCTACTCCTATTCGGCCGTCTGGCTGGCGTTCGGCGTCGCCCTGCTGGCATGGGGGCTGCTGCGCCATTCGCGCGAGGCGCGCCTTGCCTCGGCAGTCTTCGTCGCCGTCAGCGTGTTAAAAGTGTTTCTCTTCGATCTTGCCGGACTCGAAGGCATTCTGCGGGCGCTCAGCTTCATCGGCCTGGGCGCGGTCCTCATCGGCATCGGGCTGGTCTATCAGAAACTTGTTTTTGCCCGCCCCGCACCTGCTGAGGAAAACCCTCAGGCCGACGCGCCAGCCTGACCCGAGACGTGCTAGACTGGGAAGAATGAATTTTTGAGAGGCATAGGAATTTTGGCCAGCACAGCAGACGATCTTGCAAAACTGCCCTTCGAGGAAGCATTGAAGGAATTGGAGACCATCGTCAGCCAGCTCGAGGGCGGGCAGGTCGCGCTCGACAAATCGATCGAGCTCTACGAGCGCGGCGAAAAGCTCAAAGTCCACTGCGAGACCCTGCTGAAAAGCGCGGAAGCCCGCATCGAAAAGATTTCGCTCGCCGCCGATGGCAAGCCGAAAGGCACCGAGCCGCTGGATGAATGACGATCGACCGTTCGCGATTTCCGTAAACCGCTTGCCGGTTTGAACAAAATGCCCCGACGCGCGTTGTAGAGAGCTGGTCCGGAGAGTCCGGCCAGATGCGAGACTCGATGACCGGTATGTCTGGAAACGACACTTTCGCAGGGCTCTGTACGGGCAGCTGCACCATCGATGCAGCCAGCAAGCCGGCGAACGGAGGCTGGCCGTGTCGAATGGGCTGACGAGGCGACCACCCAATCTGCTGTTTCGGTTTATCCGCCTGGCACTCCGCTTCTGGTCGGGAAAGACCAGGCGGATCGGTACCATTCTCGCCGCCGGCTTTCTCGCCGCGCTGGTCGTCAACGTGCTGATGGCCGTCGCCGTCAATCGCTGGAGCAAGTATTTCTTCGACGCCGTCCAGAACAAGAATATCGCAGCGATCCAGTGGAGCATCGCGCTCGTCATCGGCCTGGCGGTTGCGACCGCCTTCGCCTCACTTGGCCTGACGCAGGCGCGCATGCGCCTGCAATTGCGGTGGCGGGAATGGCTGAGCGACACACTCGTCAGCAGATGGCTCGGCGAGCGCCGCTTTTATCAACTTAATATTCTCAAGTCGGTCGACAACCCGGAAGCACGCATCGCGGAGGATGGCCGCCTGTCCATCGAACTGCTGGTCGATCTTGCCGGCGGCATCCTCAACACGTTCATGGTGTCACTGGCATTCATCGTCGTGCTCTGGCAGGTGGGCGGGTCCTATAGCGTCGCCGGCTTCACGATTCCCGGCTATCTGGTGTTCGCCGTCATCCTCTACACCGGGCTGACGTCGTTCATCATGTACCGCCTGGGTCGCCCGCTGGTGGAAAGGGTGGAAGCCAAGGCCGCCGGCGAAGGCGACTTCCGCTATGCCTTGACGCGCACGCGCGAGAACGCCGAAACGATCGCCCTGATCGGCGGCGAGGAAGACGAGCATCTGATGCTGAAGACCTCTTTCAGCGAACTGGCGACGCGCTGGATCGCCGTCATCGGGCAGCAGACGAAGATGATCTTTCTGTCGAACGGCAACAATGTGCTGGCGCCCGCGGTTCCCCTGCTGCTCGGTGCACCGAAATATCTCGCCGGCGAGATGACGCTGGGCGATCTCATGCAGGCGACGGCCGCATTCTCGCAGGTGCAGACCGCCCTGAACTGGCTCGCCGACAATGCGCTCAACCTGGCGAACTGGTCGGCCTCCGCCCGGCGCGTCGCGGCGCTCGATGTGGCCTATGACGATCTCGACCGCATGACCGACAAAAGGCTGGGCAAGGCCATCGTCATCGACGAGAGCGACGACGGGGCCATCCACCTGATCTCCGTTTCGGTCTCGGACACCGAAGGCACGATCATGCTCAGCGATGCGGATGCGCTGATCCAGAAGGGGGAGAAGGTTCTCGTCAAAGGCGAATCCGGCAGCGGCAAGAGCACGCTCATCCGCGCCGTCGCCGGACTGTGGCCGTGGGGCAGCGGGCGCATCCTGCTGCCCCATGGCGCCAGTTTCTCTTTCATGCCGCAGCGCCCCTACATTCCTCTTGGAACGCTGAAAGGAGCGTTATCCTATCCCGACGACGGCAAAGTCATCGACGACAAGGACATCGAAAAGGTTCTCGAGGAATGCGGGCTCGAGCACCTGACGCCGAAACTCGACGAGGACGACAACTGGTCGGCAATCCTCTCGGGCGGCGAGCAGCAGCGGCTCGCCTTCGCGCGCATCTTCCTCAAACATCCCGATGTCGTGATCATGGACGAGGCCACGTCGGCGCTGGACGAATTGAGCCAGAGACGCATGATGGAGTTGATGGGTGAATGGCTTCCGGATGCCATGGTCATCCATGTCGCCCATCGCCCCGGCCTCGACAAATATCATACCAGGGAAATCGTCCTGGTACGAGAGAAAGGTGAACCGGCAACGGTGCAGGACAGCCAGCCGACAAAGATCAGGATTGCCGAGCAGTTGCTGCAACGATTGATGAAGAGCCGCAAAGACAAGTCAAAGGAGGAAGTCGTCGCTGAAATCGTCGACCAGGTCGTGCCTGCGAGCGAGACTGGCGAAGGCGGAAAGACTGAGACCAAGATTTCTATAGAGACGGTTGGAGACGCAAAACCAGGCGACCCTGGAAAGTCGGAGGCCGAACCAAAGTCTTAGCCTTTGCCTTCAAGAGCAACGCGTTGCGTCTCGAAGGACGGCGGCGTCAAGCCGCAGCCTCTCGGAGAAGCCTGTTTCTCGAGTGAATATTCAACAGCGACTGCATCGGCTTTACGCTGGATCGCCCTGCACACAGATCCCGTCTGTTGCCCCCGTCCTTCGAGATGGCGCTACGCGCCTCCTCACGATGAGGGCTTCTGGTAGGCTTTCACGGCTCGCGGCGGGTCGGATCGAAATGCTTCTTCAGGCCGGCCCAGCAATCGATATAGGTCTGGTCCAGCGTTTTGAGCTCCGACGCGAACTTGGTCAGCCGCTGCGGATAGCGCGTCTCGAACATGAAGGCCATGGTGCCGGTGAGTTTAACCGGCTTCAGTTCGCCATTGCTTGCATGTTCAAACGCGAGGTCGTCGGGGCCGTGCGGCAGCATGCAATTGTGCAGGCTGATACCGCCGGGCACGAAGCCTTCCGGCTTGGCGTCGTAGACGCCATAGATGAGCCCCATGAATTCGGACATGATATTGCGGTGATACCACGGCGGCCGGAACGTATTCTCGCCGACCATCCAGCGTTCCGGAAAGATGACGAAATCGATATTGGCCGTCCCCGGCGATTCCGACGGCGATGTCAGCACCGTGAAGATCGACGGATCGGGATGGTCGAAGGAGATCGAGCCGACGGCGGCAAACCGACGCAGGTCGTATTTATAAGGTGCGTAATTGCCGTGCCAGGCGACCACATCGAGCGGCGACTGGCCGATCTCAGTCTTGAACAAGTCTCCGCCCCATTTGGCGTAGAGTATCGAGGCTTCGTCCTTGTCCTCGAAGGCTGCGACCGGGGTGAGAAAATCGCGCGCATTGGCGAGGCAATTGGCGCCGATCGGTCCGCGATCCGGCAGCGCGAAGGAGCCGCCGTAATTCTCGCAGACATAGGCGCGGGCCGGGCCATTCATCAACTCGACGCGGAAGATAACGCCGCGCGGAATGACGCAGATTTCTCCCGGCTCTATCTCGATGGTGCCAAACTCGGTGCAGAAGCGCAGCGATTTCTCCTGCGCAACAACGAGCATTTCTCCGTCGGCGTTGAAGAAATATTCGCGCTGCATCGAGCGCGTGATCAGCAGCAGATGCGCCGCCATGCCGGCGCGCGTGTCGGCGTCTCCTGCTGTCGTCATCGTGAACAGGCCGGAGACGAATGTCAGCGGCGTATCGGGGATCGGCAGGGGCGCCCATCGCAACTGGCCGATCGGCAACCGGCTTTCCTCCCGGGCTGCCGGCGCACTGCGCAACTGGCCCTTGTCGGCCTGCACATAGTGGCCGGAATGTTGGACGCTCGGACGAATGCGATAGACCCAGGACCGCTGATTGCTCGCTTTCGGCGCCGTGAAAGCAGAACCGGAAATCTGTTCGGCATAAAGGCCGTAATTGCATTTCTGCGGGGAATTGCGGCCGACCGGCAGCGCGCCTTCCAGCGCTTCCGTCTCGAACGAATTGCCGAAGCCGGACATGTAGCGCGTCGTCATCGGACCTCTCCCCACTTTTGAATTGAACTTGAAAATCGACTTGAGAAAATTAGTTGCATATGTAACTAATGGCGTCAAGTCTTCTGTTCTCGTGGAAGCCATGGCCAGACAGCAACTGTTGCTCGCGCAATTCCTGCCCTATCGCCTCAGCATCGCCATGCAGGCGGTCTCGGAGGGATTGGCGCTGCGCTATTCACAAGAATTCGGCATTTCCATTCCGGAATGGCGCATCATCGCGACCCTGGGCGAGAACAGCGAGATGACGGCCCGCGATATCGCCGTCCATGCACGCATGAACAAGACGATGGTGTCGCGCGCGGCCGCGGATCTCGTGCGGCGGCGGATCGTCACGCGCCGCACCAGCCGCGAGGATCGCCGGGAAGCATTCCTGCGGCTGACCCGCCAGGGTGAGGATATCTATGCCGCCATCGTACCGCTGGCGCTCGACTATGAACGCGGGCTCACGGCCGGCATGTCGGGCGCGGAGGTCGCGATGCTCAGGAGGCTGCTCGACCAGTTGTTAGGGCAGGCCGACAAGGCAGCAGAGAAACTGGCATCGGAAAAATCAGCTGCAGCGGATACGGCAGCGGCCGAATAGCCGTGGCAGCCTTCAAAACAAAATCGCCGGCCAAAGGCCGGCGATACATCCGGTGATGAACCGGCGAAAAATCAAGCAGCCTTGAGGTTGCCCGCCGACTGCTTGCCGGAGCGCTTGTCGGTCACGATCTCATAAGAAATCTTCTGGCCTTCATTCAATCCATGCATACCGGCGGCCTGTACCGCGGAAATGTGGACGAACACATCCTTGCCACCACTATCGGGCTGGATGAATCCATAGCCCTTCTGCTCATTGAACCACTTCACGGTTCCGGTATTCATAGGAAGTCCTTTCGATAGACAGGTGCACGTTCCCGACGCACCTCCCTATTAGATGTGTGTCGGCTTTCGAGATTTGGTAGAGAGTGCGCCAGCCTTGAGAGGCGAGACGGCCATCGTCAGGCCAAAGTCGATCATTCTAACTACGATATAATTTTGGCGAAAGCAAGACAACAGCGCGGTGACAGCGCGGCATAAAATGGCGCGGGCACGAATCTACCCGGCAAGAAAGTAGTGCCACGTACCATCCGCGCCAATACCGGCGCGTTGAATAAGCGGCAAGCCGATATCGTTCGTCAAACCCAGATTGACGAAACGCACGCAGCGAAACATCGCAAGCCGCTCGTCCGGCGAAGGATCAGGCTTCTGTACGACCGCAAAGGACGGCCAGATATAGACTTCGGTTTTGCCGCGCGTGCTTTTCACGTAAGGCGCCTCGAATGCTGCTTCGAGCAGCGCTAGAATTTCGCGGCCTTTACCGTCGAAGGAATACGACTTCAGAAAATCCACGACGGTGGCGAACGACCGCGGCCGCTCGGCGCCGCGCCCGAACAGCGGCAGGGTCTCGTTCCATTCGATCGCCGGGCGCAGACGTTCGATGTCGTGCGACTGCGCGGCGTTGAGAATACGCTCGCGCATCTCCGCCACGCGCGGCGGCAGGGCGTCGAGATCGCTCGACGGCGCGGAGAATATCTCGACCGGCGGCGGGGGCGTTGCCGTGCGGCGCGGTGTCTGGGCCATGGCGCGACAATAGACGGCTCGGGAATAGACGCAATTGCGACAGCGAAGCGAGCAGGAGCCTGCGCAAAATTGTGACGGCTCGAATTGGCTGATGACGTGCGTTTTTCGGCAAATTGGTCTAACCAGAGCCATGATTTCCCAAAAGGCCCGCTATTCCTTCAAAGCTCTAGCCGCCCTGGCGCGTGCCGCTCCGGGCGAAACGGTGCAGACCCGCCAGATCGCGGAACAGGAGAATATCCCCCGCGCCTTTCTCGAACAGATCCTGCTCGAGTTGAAACGCAACCGTCTGGTGGCCAGCCGGCGCGGCAAGGAAGGCGGCTATTTTCTCTGCCTGCCGCCGGCCGAAATCAGCATCGGCCGCATTCTGCGGGTGACGGACGGACCCATCGCGCCGCTATCATGTCTGTCGCGTCATTCTTACCGGCGCTGCGAGGATTGCCCGGACGAAACCGCCTGCGCGGTGCGCGCCGGATTTGCCGAAGCCTTCGCGGCGCAGCTGGAAGTGCTTGAAAAGATATCGCTTGCCGACGCGATGAAGAGCAGCGCCGTGGCTAAAAACGGAGCGATTTCAATGGAGCCCGGGCTATTCATGGGAGCCGGAATCTAATTCACATATTCGAGACGTGTTCGCATTCCAAAAAACACACTTGTAATGTCGATTAATCTGATCAACATTATCGGAATGTTTGAAGGAGAGTCCGCATGTCTTCGCGCAATCCGACCGTTCTCGCCGCCCCTGGCAATCCTCCCGCCTTGGGCCGCTTGCGGCGTGTCGTCGATATTCTGGCCATTCTCGCGGCGTTCGCCTTCGTGCTCTTCGTTTCCTGGGGGGCAAGGTCCCAAACGTCCTCTGCGCAGACGGCCCTACTGAATGTCTCCTACGATCCGACGCGCGAGCTCTATCGCGCGCTCAACGAAGCCTTCATCGGACAATGGAAAGCCAAGACCGGACAGGCGATCACCATTCGCCAATCCCACGGCGGCTCGGGCGCACAGGCGCGCACCGTGATCGACGGGCTCAATGCCGACGTCGTCACCCTGGCGCTGGCCAGCGACATCGACGCCATCGCCGAGCGCACGACCCTGATCCCCAAGGATTGGCAGAAGCGTCTGCCGGACAGCTCGACGCCTTACACCTCGACCATTGTTTTCCTGGTCCGCAAAGGCAATCCCAAAGGCATCAAGGACTGGGGCGATCTCATCAAGCCGGGCGTCGGCGTCATCACGCCGAATCCGAAGACATCGGGCGGCGCACGCTGGAACTATCTCGCCGCCTGGGCCTGGGCGAAGAAGAACCTGAAGGACGATGCCAAGGTGCGCGACTATATCGCTGCCCTCCTGCGCAATGTTCCCGTGCTCGACACCGGCGCCCGCGGCTCGACGACGACCTTCGCCCAGCGCGGCCTCGGCGACGTGCTGCTGTCGTGGGAAAACGAAGCCTTCCTGGTGTTCGACGAATTCGGCGCCGACAAGTTCGACATCGTCGTGCCGAGCCTGTCCATCCTTGCGGAGCCGCCGGTGACCATCGTCGACGGCAATGTCGACAAGAAGGGCACGCGCGCCGTCGCCCAGGCCTATCTCGAATTCCTCTACACGCCGGACGCGCAGAAGATCATCGCCAGGAACCACTATCGTCCGCGCAAGCCCGAAGCTGCCGACCCCAAGGACATCGCCGCCTTTCCGAAGCTGGAGCTGGTGACGATCGACGGTGAATTCGGCGGCTGGGCCAAGGCGCAGCCCGAGCACTTCGGCGACGGCGGCACGTTCGATCAATTGTACAAGCCGGCGCGATGAGCCTCGTCGCGTCAGAGGTACGCTGGCGGAAGCCGAGCATTCTGCCCGGCTTCGGACTGGCCTTCGGGCTGACGCTCTCCGTCATGTGCCTGATCGTGCTGATCCCGCTCGCGGCCCTTGTCATCAAGGCCGCGAGCGCCGGTCCAGCCGACATTCTCGCCATCGCAACATCGCCGCGCACGCTCGCGGCCTTGCGGCTGTCGTTCGGTGCGGCCTTCATCGCCGCGATCGTCAATGCCGCGTTCGGCCTACTGATCGCCTGGATCCTGGTGCGCTACCGGTTTCCCGGCCGCCGCCTCATCGATGCCGCCGTCGACCTGCCCTTCGCCTTGCCGACCGCCGTTGCCGGCATCGCGCTCTCGGCGATCTATGCACCGAACGGCTGGGTCGGGTCGATCGCCGAGGCCCATGGCTTCAAGATCGCCTATACGCCGACCGGCGTGCTTGTCGCTCTCATCTTCATCGGCCTGCCCTTCGTCGTGCGTTCGGTGCAGCCGGTGCTCGAGGAATCCGAGGTCGATATCGAGGAAGCGGCGGCCCTGCTCGGCGCCAGCCGGCTGCGGACGATCTTCCGCGTCATCCTGCCGGCGGTCGCACCTGCCCTGCTCACCGGCTTCGTTCTCGCCTTCGCCCGCGCCATCGGCGAATACGGGTCGGTGATTTTCATCGCCGGTAATATTCCGATGATCTCTGAAATCGCACCCCTGCTGATCGTGATCCGGCTGGAGCAGTTCGATTATGCCGGCGCGGCGGTGGTCGGCATGCTGATGCTGCTGGCCGCATTTTTGCTGATCTTTCTGATCAATCTGTTGCAGGCGTGGAGCCGCAAAAGGCTTGGCGATGTTTAAGAGGCGTGGTGATGTCTGACGCAAGTGCAAGACTCAGCGCGCCCGTTCCCCGCTATGCCGATCGCATGCGCGAGGGTTTCGCCGTGCGCGCCCTGCTCATCCTGCTGGCGCTGGCGTTTCTTGTCCTCTTCCTGTTCCTGCCGCTGGTGTCGGTTTTCGCCGAGGCCTTCAAGCGCGGCTTCGATGCCTATCTCGCCGCCTTCGACGATCCCGATGCGATGGCGGCGATCCGGCTGACGCTCATCGTCGCCGCCATCGCGGTGCCCTTCAATGTCGTCGTCGGCATCGCTGCCGCATGGGCGATCGCCAAATTCGACTTCAAGGGCAAGAACCTGCTGACGAGCCTGATCGATCTGCCGTTCTCGGTCTCACCGGTCATCGCCGGCCTCATCTACGTCCTCCTGTTTGGCGCGCAGGGCTATTTCGGCACCTGGCTCAAGGCCCATGACATCGAGATCATCTTCGCGGTTCCAGGCATCGTTCTCGCCACCGTGTTCGTCACGTTTCCCTTTGTCGCGCGCGAGCTCATTCCGCACCTGCAGGCCCTGGGCAAGGACGATGAAGAGGCGGCACTGACGCTCGGCGCATCGGGCTGGCGCACCTTCTTCAAGATCACTTTGCCGAATGTGAAATGGAGCCTTCTCTATGGCGTGCTGCTCTGCAACGCGCGCGCCATGGGCGAGTTCGGCGCCGTCTCCGTCGTCTCCGGCCGCATCCGTGGTCTGACCACAACGATCCCGACGCAGATCGAAATTCTCTACAATGAATATAACGGCGTCGCTGCCTTTGCGCTCGCCTCCCTGCTCGCAGCGCTGGCGCTCATCACCCTCGTCCTGAAAACGTTTCTGGAATGGCGATACGCAGACTCGATCGCCGCCTCCCGCCACTCGTAAGGCCAGTATCATGTCCGTCACCCTTGTCATCGACCAGGCCGAAAAGCAGTTCGATATCTATCCAGCGCTCCGTGGCGTCTCGTTCACCGTCGAGCCCGGAGAACTGATGGCACTGCTCGGCCCGTCAGGGTCCGGCAAGACGACCCTGTTGCGCGCCATTGCCGGCCTCGAGCAGCTGGATCACGGCCGCGTCCTGTTCGACGATGTCGACACGCGGCGACTGTCGCTGCGCGAACGGCGCATCGGCTTTGTCTTCCAGAGCTATGCGCTGTTCAAGAACATGAACGTGTTCGAGAACATTGCGTTCGGGCTGCGGGCAAGACCTCGCGCGAAGCGCCCCGCCGAAGCCGATATCAGGCGGCGGGTCGGCGATCTGCTCGACCTGGTGCAATTGGCGGGCCTGGAAAAACGCTTTCCGGCGCAGCTCTCCGGCGGCCAGCGCCAGCGTGTCGCCCTGGCGCGCGCGCTGGCGATCGAGCCCAGCGTGCTGCTGCTCGACGAACCATTCGGCGCGCTTGATGCCAAGGTGCGCAAGGATCTGCGAAGTTGGCTGCGCGAACTGCATGGGCGCACCGGCCACACCACCGTGTTCGTTACCCACGACCAGGAAGAGGCGCTTGAACTCGCCGACCGTGTCGCCATTCTCAATCTCGGCGCGATCGAGCAGATCGGCTCGCCCGATGCGGTCTACGATCAGCCGGAATCGGCTTTCGTCTGCGAGTTCCTCGGCGAGACCAACAAGCTGCCCGTGCATATCGCCGGCGGTCAGGCCTTCTTCGAGGACATGCCGGTGTTCCGCAGCAACGGCCAGAACCACTTGGGCCCCGCCTCGCTCTATGTACGGCCGCAGCACATCAAGCTCGTCGACAATGGACCGCTGTCGCTGCAGGGCGTGGTCGCGCATATCCGCCGCAACGGCGCGATCCGCAGGCTCGAGGTCGCCGTCAAGGGCTATGCAAGGCGTCTCGAACTCGATCTCGCCAGCGCCGTCGCGCCCGCCGTCGGCGAGCGCGTCGCGATGAAGATCACCGCCGGGCATATTTTCTGAGCCTCATTCCTGCAGCGGAATATTGGCTTCCTTGATCACCTTGGCGAAGCGTTCGCGGTCGGCGAAATAAACCGCGTCGAACTCCTGCGGGCTGCTGCCGACAGGCTGCAGTTCCATCGCCGCGAGGCGCTCCAGCATGTCGGGCGCCTCGATCGCCGAGCGGGTCTCCAGCCAGTAGCGTTCGACGATATCGTGCGGCGTGCCCGCCGGCAGGAAAAGCCCCATCCATCCCGAAACGATGAAATCCGGCAGGCCCTGTTCGGCAATGGTGGGAACATCGGGCAAGGTCGGCGAGCGCTTCGCCGTGGTAATGCCGATGGCGGCGACGGAGCCTGCTTCGATCTGCGGCTTGGCGGCCGATGTCGGCACCAGCGCGATCTCGATATCGCCGGTGAGCAGCGACTGGAACAATGGCGCGTCGCCGCGGAACGGTACCATCTGGATATCGGTGCCGGTCTCGCGCTTCAGCAGCTCCATCGACAGATGCAGCGAATTGCCGATGCCTGTCGATCCATAGTTGAGGACACCAGGTTTCGACTTCGCCAGCGCCACGAGTTCCTTGAGATTGCGCGCCGGCACTTTCGGATTGACGACGACGACCGTCGAGGTCGAAACCAGTTGCGTGACGCGGATGAAATCCCGGTCGGCATCGAATGGCAGGGATTTGTAGATCGATGGCGAAATCGCCTGGCCGTTGATGTTGAAGAGGACCGTATAACCATCCGGCGCCGATTTCGCGACGGCGTCGGTGCCGATATTGCCGCCGGCGCCGGCGCGGTTCTCAATGATGACGGCGACCTTCATCTGGCTCTGGAATTTTGCGGCGAACAGGCGGGCCAATGCATCCGTCGCGCCGCCCGCCACATAGGGCACGATCATGCGGATCGGCTTGTTGGGAAAATCCTGCTGGGCGCCGGCATGGCCAGCCGTTGCCATCAGCACACCAAATGCCAGAACCGATGTGCACAACCTGCCGAACATAGAGCCCCTCCCCGCATGGCGCCGCATCGGCACTCTTGCTTGGACCAATCATGTCGGGGTTTCAGGCGTCTGTCGAGATGGGTTCAGTGCTTGCGGGTCACTGTGAATTCGCCGTGACGAATGCGTTCCGGCAGCCGTTCGGCGAACAGGGCGACCTCTTCCTCGCCATGGATGCCGACCAGTTCGTGGAAGGCGGCATCCAGTGCGGCACGCGCAAAACAGCCGCTCTCGACCCCTGCGAGCAGGGCTTCGGCGAACGCCTCGGTAAAATAGCCGAGCGCCTCGCGGCGTTCTTCAGCGGCGTGGAATTCCGAGACAAGGGCGGTAGGTTTTGTCGTCATCATGGCGGAACACTAGTGGTTTGGCCGTGAAGCCGCGACTCTGGAATAAAAAAAGGGTTAACGATGGATTTGGCGGTTTTCCGGAAGTGTGCCGTTCCGACGCGTTACCCGCCGTAGCGGCCGGAGACGTCGCGGACGATCTTCTGGCCCTCGTCGAGATAGCGGGCAATGGCCAGTTCCGCGTTGGGCGTGCAGGCCCGGTAGATGGTCTCATAGCTGCGGAAGCCGCGGTTATAGGCGCCGGCCAGCCGGTCCTTGCGGGCCTCGGTCACGCCTTCCGCTTCAATGAGGGCCGCCATGCGCCGGCGCCACTCGGCGCTGTCGTTGTCGCCGCAGATGTCGCGCAGAAACGACAGGGCGCCGAGGATTTCGGCCAGCCGCAGCAATTGGCCCTCATAGGGCGGCGCGGTGGTCTCGGGACTGGCGGGAGGCGCGGCCGGCGCCGCAGGCTGCTGGGCCTGCGCCAATGGTGCAGCCAGCAGGCAGCAAAGCACGGCGCAAAAAAGTCTCATGCGCGCTCGGCGACCATAACCCGGGCACTGAGGAGGAGCTCGGCCAGTCCCTGCGTCAGCGTGAGGCCGCTGAACCGCGCCTCGTCCGCCCAGATCACCTGGCCGAGTTCCTCACTTGCCTCGCCCTCGCCGGACAGCCAGCGGGCGGCGAAGGAGGCAATGACATAGTGACGCTTCACCTTGCCGTCGTCGTCATGGGCGATCACTTCGCGCCAGCCGTTGAAAGCGACGATCTCGGCGCGCACGCCGGTCTCTTCCTCGACCTCGCGCAAGGCCGCCTGTTCAAGGGTTTCACCGGTCTCAACCAGCCCGCCCGGCAGGCTGAACACTTTGTCGAACGGCGGATTGCGCCGCGCGCCAAGCAGCACCTTGCCGCCGCGCCACACGGCGGCGCTGGCGGCAAGGATGGGCCGCGCCGGATAGTCCCTCGAATCGGTCATCGCAAACAACCCTCGCTTGTCACACTGGCGACGGGCGCCAGTTAAAGCCAACACAATCGTTTAAGGCAATGGCCTCGGTGTATCGGAGCAACGCCTTTTATCGAAGGAATGCGTTGGCACTGGTAACATTGCCGGGAACAGGCGAGACTGGCCCGTCTGAGCGGAAGGATTTCAATTGGTCGCCCTGTTGTCGGTTGCCACCGCGGTTCCCTCCCATGTGTTTCCGCAAACCGAGGTTGCCCGGCGGGCCAGCCTGCATTTCGGCGGTCGCTATGCCGATTTTGAACGGATGGCGCAGGTGTTCGCCAGCGCCGGGATCGAACGCCGGTACGGCATCATGCCGATGGACTGGTACGGGGTTGCGCACGGCTGGCCGGAACGCACCGCCGCCTTTACCCAGGGCGCGACCGCGCTGTTGATCGCCGCCGCCGACAAGGCAATCCGCAACGCCGGCCTGACCGCAGCCGACATCGACACGATCGTCACCGTATGCTCGACCGGCATCGCCACGCCGAGCCTCGAGGCGCGGGCGGCGCAGAGCATGGATTTCCGCCCCGATGTGGCCCGCGTGCCGGTTTTCGGGCTCGGCTGCGCCGGCGGCGTCACCGGCTTAGGGGTCGCGGCCAAGCTGGCGCGGGCCGCCCCGGGCGCCAACGTCCTGTTCGTCACGGTGGAAGCCTGCACGCTGGCGGTGCGGCTCGACCAGATGAGCAAGGCGAATATCGTCGCCACGGCTCTGTTCGGCGATGGCGCCGCCGCCTGCGTCTTGCGCGAAGGAGATCGCGGCCGCGGTCTCGCCCGGATCGAGACCGCGGCCGAATATATGTGGCGCAATACGTTGGGTATCATGGGCTGGAGCGTCGATGTGGAAGGATTCGGCGTTATTTTTGACCGATCGATTCCGCCCTTCGCCGTGGACAATCTCGGCGCCGCCATGACGCATCTGCTGACGCGCATGAACATCGCGCGCAAGGATGTCGATCGCTTCGTCTGCCACCCCGGGGGACCGAAAGTGATCGAGGCGATCGAAGCGGCGCTGGCGCTGCCCGCAGGCAGCCTCGATCACGAGCGGCAGGTGCTGGCCGCGTTCGGCAACATGTCGGCGCCGACGGTGCTGTTCGTGCTCGAACGTCTGCTCGCCGCGGGGCTGCCTCGCAAGAGCGTATTGGCGGCTTTGGGTCCAGGCTTTACTCTCTCGGCGCTCAGCCTCTCGGCCAACGCATGATCCTTTCCATTCTCATTCTTTCGTTCGTGACGCTGCAGAGGCTTGCGGAGCTTTTATGGGCGCGCCGCAACACGCGCGCACTGCTCGCCAGGGGCGCCTATGAAGTCGCGCCGGAACATTATCCGCATATCGTCGCCGTCCATGCCGCCTGGCTGTTCGGGTTATGGATCGTCGCCTGGAACGCGCCGGTGAATCTTCTCTGGCTGGCGGCCTTTGGCGTACTGCAGGGCTTGCGCATCTGGGTTCTGGTCGCATTGGGCCCACGCTGGACCACGCGCATTCTGGTGGTGCCCGGCGAAAAGCTCGTGCGCAGCGGTCCTTATCGCTATCTGTCGCATCCGAACTACGCCGTCGTCGCCGGCGAAATCGCGGCATTGCCGCTGGCCTTCGGACAACCGCTGTTCGCGCTTGTCTTCACCGTCGTCAACGGCGTGGTTCTCTATACGCGCATCAAGGCGGAGAACCGCGCCCTGTCGCAATGAGCGTTCTGCCCGATGCGCGAGGTCCTTATGCCTGCGGAATGCCGCTTCCTGTCGGAAGCCCATCAGGCGATTGCCCCTGCGTCTGGCCTGTGACGCGCAAAGTCACCTCGTGGCCCTGTTTGATCGCGAGGGACGCGGCAGGCACGGCGGACTCGAAGGCTGCTTCCTTGGTCAGGTATTCGCCGGCCGTCATGCCATCGTGTGCGATGCCCCAGCCGGCGCCATTCCGGACAATTTCATAAACGGCTTTGCCCATCGACGACTCCTGTCATAAGCGGTTGATCTCGAATTCGGCGCAGGAAAAGCCGAGCAACGACAGCCCTTCCTCAAGATGGTCCGCAAGCAGCGGATTGCCGAGAAGGTAGGATGCGGTCTCGTTGTTGTGGGCGCGCTGCGCCTCGCCGCGCAATTCGTTCCAGTCGGCCGCGGAACCATCGCCTCGCCCCAGCCAGGTCAATGTCACCAGATCGATCTGTTCGTCGCTGGAGAGTGCGGCGATGAGACCACGCAGCTCCGCCTCGACCTCATCGCCGGGACGATCTTCCAGAACGGAAATCGCCTTGTCGTCGGAGGCGTTCGAGCCACTGTTAGTCGCACTCGACTCGTCTTTGGCATTCAACTCGCGTGCCTTGACCACGACGAAGCAGACCTGCTCCGGCGAAATGGTGAGAACGTCGAGGGGACCATCGTCAATCGTCCTGGTCATGATTCTACCTGCTGTGAAATCAGTTCGCCATGCGCCTGCAGCTTTCTGCACAGGTACGGCAGGCTTGAACGCAATCCTCCATGTCGCCGATCCGTTCGCAGTCTTTGGCGCATTCTTCACAGATTTCCGCGCATTCCCGGCATGTATGCCGATGATGCGGCGTGCCGATCAGCATGAAGTGTGCACTTGTCCTGCAAATTTCGGCGCAGGCCATCATCAAGCGAAAGTGCGCCGGTTTCGTATGTTCGCCGCCTACTTCCAGACAGTGCCCCATCGCCATGGAGAGACACGTTCTGTAACAAGCTAAACAATCTGTGATGCAACGCTGCATCTCATCGGACAGCAATGACATTGGCACGCTCCAACATATTTCAAACCAACGTCGAGGATGGGGGCCGGTTCCTGCCTGCTGCCACTTTTCGACAACCTTGGTCTTTGCGGCGCAAAGCAAAAACGTCTCATGGGTTTGCATTCAACTGCGGGCATGGCGTCAACAAAACCGCCATGATCCGGCCATCAAACCGGCCACCATTGGCAACACGCGCGAGCCCGCAGTTCTGCGTTTCTGATATCAAATAGGCACCTGGGAAAAGCGCTGCATGCTGCCGATGCGTGCTTTCCGAACGATGGAACAATCGTTCTTTGATGACGTTTTCGGCCGGTCAGTTTCTCGCATCTGCGGGTCTGATTATCAGGAGGTCATCATGATCAAAGCAATCAGTCTCGGCACTTTGCTGTCGATCGCCGTTCTGTCGGGCGGCGCTTATGCTCAATCCTCTCGTGATGGCGCAGCGGCCGGCGGCGCGCTCTCGGGCGCTGCTGCCGGTGCGGCTGGCGGCGCCGTCGTCGGCGGCCCGGTTGGCGCCGTCGTCGGCGGTGTTGCAGGTGCCGCGGTCGGCAGTACGGCAGGTGCAGCGCTCACGCCGGACGATCGCACCTATATCCGCGGTTATGTAACGGAACGCCGGGTCGATCCGGTCGTGATCCATGAGCCGCTGGCTGTCGGACGTCCGCTGCCACGTCAGGTCAGGACGTATACGATCGAGGGCGATCCCCGCTACAACGCGTATCGCTACGCGCGCGTCAACAACCAGTATCTTCTGGTCGACGCGAACGGCAACGTCATCGGTTCGCTCGACTGAACCTGCCGCGTGAAGCAGCGTAGTAATACGGCGTCCAGGGGCAGCGCGCTGTCTCTGGACGCCGTCGTCCAACGAGCACAACAACGGGTCCTCGCCGACGTCGAAATCGTCGGGTCGGCATCCTCCTATATTGAAGACCAGGAAGGCGAGAACCCCTGCGACCTGGCCGCCGTAAGCGACGAAACCATAGAGGCAGCCAGGGAATTGATGAGCGAGGAGGCGCGCGCGGGCATAGCACCCGATGGTTCCCGGTTCGAAATAGCCGATGAGAGCGGAAATGTGCTTGAAATCGTCCTATTTCGACGCGCACTCCAGCATAAATAAAACGCATCGGTACAATAACGCGGTACGATACCGTCGCTTAATCAACTCCCCCACGTGTATATTCCAGCTTTAGCTACGACGATGTCGAGGGCCTCCTCCTCTTCAGAAGGGAGTGGAATTGCCTCAATCCTTGCACACAAACAGACTCTTGAATGGACTGACTGCCACCGACCTGGCTCTGCTTTCGCCGCATTTGCAGCATATTCACACTCCACGCGGTTTCGCCGTCATGCGCGGCTACCGCAGCGTTACCCACGTCTATTTTCCGACATGTGGGCTGGTCTCCATCGTCGGCCGAGATACCGCACGAATTCCTGGCGACGATGCTCGGCGTTCGCCGAGCCAGCGTAACCACTACCCTGGATAGGTTTCGTACCGCCGGCTACGTCTCGACCCAGCGCGGCAGCATCGATATCGTCGATCGCGCAGCCCTGCTGCAGCTTGCCGGCTCGACCTATGGCGTGGCGGAAGCCGAATATGAACGGGTTATGGGTTTCGGCGGGACCGGCCTGGATCCCTGCGCCTAGGTCTGGTTCATGGAATGCCCACCGAATCGGACCTGCTGCGAAGAGCCTGTACTGTACTCTATCGTCCGGATTCTGCACGTAAAATTCCATCGATGCAATTGCTTGAAATAATGTCCTCTCCTATGTTTTCATGAGACATGCATGCTGCGGAACAGCTCCGCTGCGTGAAAATCCAGGCGTTAACTATCGCCCGACAACGGAGTGTTGAATGCGTCCCCCGTCGATGCGCGAAGGCGAGGCCCGCACCGACCAGTCCGCCCTCTCCGGCGGTAAGGGCCAATCCGCCCTGGGACCTCGCGACAAGTTGACCGTTGAAGACGTTCTGCAGGCATTGCCCGAAGCTGTTTATACGACAGACGCAAGCGGCAGGATCACGTTCTACAACGAAGCCGCTGTTGCACTGTGGGGCCTAAGACCGCAACTAGGAACAGCTGAATTTTGCGGTTCGTGGAAACTATACTGGCCTGATGGCACTCCCCTCCCCCACGGTGAATGCTCGATGGCACTGGCACTGCGGGAGGCACGCCCCATACGGGGGCAGGAAGCGGTTGCGGAGCGTCCCGACGGCACACGCGTTTCCTTCCTGCCGTTTCCCACGCCGATCTTTGACGCGGACGGGACTCTCATCGGCGGGGTCAACATGCTGATCGACCTTACCGAACGTGCAACCCTGAATGAGGCAGCGCAACGATTGGCTGCTATCGTCGAATCCTCCGATGATGCCATTCTCTCCAAAGATCTGAACGGCAGGATCACCAGTTGGAATGGTGGCGCCGAGCGTTTGTTCGGCTACACGGCCGAGGAGGCGATCGGCAATCCGGTCACCATGCTCATTCCGCTGGACCGGCATGGCGAAGAGACGGACATACTGGCACGCATTCGACGCGGGGAAAGAGTCGACCACTATGAGACGATCCGGCGCCGCAAGGACGGCACCCTGGTGGAAATCTCGCTGACCATTTCCCCGGTAAGAGGACGGGATGGACGTATCATCGGCGCATCCAAGATCGCTCAAAACATCACCCAGCGGCGGCGGGCCGAGGAACAGCAATATCTGCTGATCAGGGAGATGGATCATCGCGTAAAGAACCTCTTCGCGCTCGCCAGTGGGGTCGTCACATTGAGCGCACGGTCGTCGACTACGCCCAGGGAACTGGCGGCTAACGTCTCCGCGCGGCTGGGTGCGCTGGCGCAGGCGCATGCGCTGACAGTGCCGCGCACGTCCTTGGCGTCGACACGAACCGAGCAGACAACGACTTTGCACGAGCTGCTCCGGACGATTCTGGCACCCTATGGCGGAGGCCCCGGTGAAACGTCGCGCACAACCGTGACGGGGCCCGACATCCCGGTCGCCGGCAGCGCTGTCACGAGCTTCGCGCTGCTGTTGCATGAATTCGCAACCAACGCGGCCAAATACGGCGCCCTTTCGACGCCGGACGGCCATGTCGACATCTCGTGCGAAGAGAGAGACGGGCGCTTCATTCTTGTATGGTCCGAAAGCGGCGGTCCTGCCGTCGAACGCACCTCCGACGGCGAAGGTTTTGGAACCCTGCTCGGCAGGGCGACCGTCAAGGGCCAGCTCGACGGCGAGATTACACGCGACTGGCGGCCGGAGGGGCTGTCCATTCGCCTGGTCGTCGCCCGCAGCAGGCTCAGCGCGGAGCCTTAGGGCGGCCGCGGCTATTTCTCCGGCAGCGCCTGGGCCATCTCGAGATGGTGCTTCAGATCCGGCAGCGTCTTTGCCGCCCACGTCTTGATGGCCAGGTTGTCGCCTTTATCGGCGTAACGCTCGAAGAGCGAGACGGCATCCTTGTGCGCAGCGACCTGCATGGATTTATATTCGGCAGCGAAGCGGTCCGGCTTTGCCGCCTTGAGACTGTCTATCTTGCTTTGATGCGATTTATCCAGCGTGGTTGGAATCGCAACGCCCACCTTCGACGATGAAACGAGGTCCTTGAGTTCCGAACTGGTCTTGCTATGGTCGGTGACCATCTGATTGGCAAACGACTTCTGCGAGGCTGGGCCGCGCTCTGCGGCCAGCCTGCTGGCCTCGATTTCAGTCATGTCGGAAAGCGCCGCCTGACTGACGAAATCTCCCGTCTTCGGCGCGATACCCAAAACGGAATTCGCCCCGGACCGTTCCCCGACCGATTGGGCAAAGGCAGCCGTCGACAGCGCCAGCGCCCCGATGATGATAGATCTGCGAACTGTTGATTTGGACAACATCGATGCCTCCTGTTTGTGCGACGGGAACGGCTGAAATGCGGACAAGTTCCAGGCGGACTATTTCCCTTGCTAGTCTGTCGGAGCCTGACTCCAGGCGCGGCTCAGGAACTTTTTCACGAACATGACGTTCGGGATTGAAGAATTTCGCCGGTCGGGTCTTTCGGCCGGAGGTGCAGTGCATGTTCCGTCGCTGAGGGAGAACGCCAATGGCCAAAAAGGCAGCGAAGAAAAAGCGGCAAGAAAAAAGCCCGCATCCAAAAGAAAGTACAGCCCCAGCGCCGGCTCCGACGTCAAAAGGGAAATGCACCGTACGAAGAAAGGAACGGCGCGAAGCGGACCAGGTGGGAAAGGCGGCAAGGTGAAAAGTCGAAAGCAGGCCATAGCCATCGGCCTGTCGAAGGCACGCAAGGCGGGAAAGAAGGTGCCGAAGAAGAAGTGAGAAGACGGCGTTGAAGGTTCGATCAGCCTTCAATCGTGGAGAAATGCTGGTGGCAAGGTTTAGAGTAGAACCGACGGAAACAGATGTGGCGGTCGCAAAGGCGATCAACGATCATACCACGCCCGGCATAGAGAACGTTGCCACGGTGATCACCTGGCTGGCCGATGAAAAGGTTCTGCTGGCATCCGCTGCTGCATTATGGGTCCTCACGCGAGCAAGTTCAGAACGTACCCGCTTCGTCTCGAATACGCTCCTCGCCGATGTGATCGTTAGCGCGCTCACTCCGCATGTTGTGAAGAGAATATGCTCGCAAAAACGTCCCGATCGAGTATTCGTCGCGGGCCACCTTTGGGGTATCCCTTTCTCGGGACGACAATATGACGCCTTTCCATCCGGCCATGCCGTCCATGTGGGCGCCATCTGCGGTTCTATCGCGCGCTTGTTTCCAAACTGGCGTCGCGTGGCGATGATTGGTGGAATAGGAATTGCCGGGTCGCGTGTTGTCCTCCTGGCGCATTGGCTGAGTGACGTGGCCGTCGGCCTCGCGGCAGGCATCCTTGTGGATCGCACCGTGAGCCGAATGCTCAACGGCCCGCCGGGAGAGGAAGGCCTTCGGAAACGATGAAGCTTTCGGAAGATGTCAAACTGGCGCTGGACGATGTCCGGGCGTTGATGCTGGGCACACAGATCCTGTTTGGATTCCAATTTCAACTCCCGTTCCAGACCGCCTTCGCTCAACTTTCCGCCCAAGAGCGGCATCTCGAATTCATCGTTCTGCTGCTCATACTTGTGACGATAGCGCTGCTCATTGCGCCCGGTTCATTTCATCGGATCACCGAGCACGGCAACGCGAGCGACAGAATGCTTGAAATAGCCAATCTCTGCTCGACGTTGATGCTTCCAATATTCTGCATAGCCCTGGCGATCGATCTGTATGTCGCTTTCAAATACGCCATCGGCTTTAAATCGGCGGCGGGCGTTTTCGCATTTACGGCGCTTCTTGCGATGGCTGCCGCCATCGCGCCCTGGTTGAGAGGCAAGACTAAAATGTCCGACAGGCATGCGACGGAAGTTCCGCCTTTAGCCAAGAGAATCGAATTCGTATTGACCGAGGCCCGTATCATTCTGCCTGGAGCCCAGGCCCTGCTTGGTTTTCAGCTCATCATCATTTTCTCCGAAAGCTTCGCCAAGCTTCTGTATTCTGAAAAGATGATCCACGGCACAGCGCTCGGCCTGATCGCGAGCTCCACTTTGTTGCTCATGGCGCCCGCCGCCGTTCACCGCATCGCGTACAACAGCCAGGAGAATCCCCGCTTCGTCACATATGCCAGCGGTCTCCTTTCGGCAGCCACGCTGTTTCTTGCTGTCGGCATCGCCGTTGAAGTGCGGTTCATCGGCAACCTCCTGCTGGATTCAGCCACGCCGGCCCTGCTGGCGAGCCTTGCGAGCGCGATTCTGCTGATCGGCATCTGGCATGTATGGCCGATGGTGCTGCGGTTTGGCCAGGGAAAGGCTCGTTAATGCAAGGCGATCCTCGGTCTACGTGTCGGCGATGTTATCGGTCGGCCGTCGAACCGAATTGGGCACGCCTTGATCCTTCAAGCGTTCTGTCACATCGGCCAGCAGTTCGCCTTGCTTGGTCTTTCCCTCGGCGATGTAGCGCGCCGAAAGGGTTCCCAGCTCGGTCGCCAGCCCTGCGTCGGTGCGTCGATGATCTAGATGCGCGACGGCCTCGGCGATCATGCGGCCATATTTTGTTTCGTCGTGTGTCCGCGCCAGTTCTTCGGCAAGATGTTTCAGCTTCGCAATCGTCTCATCCATGGGATCCTCCGGCGGCTGTCACAGGCCGAAAACACAATCATGACCGGCTGGCGGCAATGACGGCGACAAGCGCGATGCCGGCAACGACAATACAGACCGCCACGATGACGGCAGTCACAACAGATCTTTGCGGGTCAAGGTCGGCATCGCGACGTGCGATCTCCGATCTGTAAGCCATTTCGATCGCCGACCTGGACAACGGCGTTCCGGCGGCTTCTTCGTCGGTGCCCAGAGGCGCGGCGGCGGGATCGGCGGCCGGTACTTTGTCACCGGTTTTGCCGCGATCGATGACGGCACGAAGCTGGGTCACGTTTCTCTTTGGATGGGTCATGAGGGCTCCCCGCTCCCAACGAGGACGTTGGTCGAAGGTTGCACCTACATATCGGGGGCCTGCGCGCCGCCATTGGCGGCTTTACCCGGCAGATTCACAACCATTTGAGTCTCGGCCAGCCTTGCATTGCGTCCATGCGCGCTGCGTTCGGTCCGAAGCGCGGATTGGATTGCGGCGAGAACCTCTCTGAAACGAACCGATTTTTCGGCGTCTGATCGGCGGGCCCAACGGTGGGGGCGAAAGATTTGCCAAGCGGACATGTCGCTCTCCTCATTGTTGTTGTTATTGACATTACTGTCTCGCTTGCAAACGCCATCAAAGCGCCGCGGTTCCGCGCGGTCGCGCAACGCTTGAGTTACAGGCTGTCATATCGAGAGCGCGGGCGTATTCGCCTTACGACGGGAGGAGCGCGGGGCTCAGCGGCAAGACCGCGCGCGAGACGGCTGCGCCGGCGCAGTTCCGCATTCAGCAGGCGACCGGTCAGAGCGCGAAAAACATCGGTAAAACCTTCGTTCTTCAACGCCATATAAATTTGAGAATTATTGATGAATTTGCCGCTATCGGCGAGCTCGTAAGCTCGTTGAATTATGTCCCGTCGGCCGAGCAGCGTCTCCGGCATCCCACATCCCCTGGGCTGAATGAGCGTCGCGTCCGCTTACGGCGCATCAACGAGACCACTCATGAGCAGATCGTTGCCGCGAAGCGCTCGTCAATTCGCAGACATGACAGCCTTCCAACGCACAATCACCTGAGCAGTTCCGGAGAAATCCAGCCGCGCGAGCGCTTCGTCACAGGAGATTCTGGGTCGGCCGGATTTCCAGTCCGGCCGACCCGAGGTTCATGGCAACGTTCATGGCTCAACGGCCGCGGTTGCCGCCTTGCTGACCGCTGTTGTCATCCTGACCGGACTGTTGTCCTGAGTGGCTGCGTTCGCCACCCTTGCGGCCAGCCTCTTGTGCAAGCTGCTGGTTCTGCGAAAAGCTGCGCTTCTCGTCGGGCACGCTCTGCCCTCCCTTGCGGCCGGCTTCCTGAGCAAGCTGCCGATCCTGGGAAAAACTGCGCTTCTCATCGGGCACACTCTGGCCGCCTTTGCTGGCGATCTCCCGTTGCTTGCTTTCATCCATGGAAGCGAAGCCGCGCTGGGACGTGCCGTCTCTACCCTGTGCCATCTTTCCGTCTCCTTTGGGTTTGCATGGCGCCATTGCCACGCCTCCCCAACAGAGCAAGACGACCGACGTTCCGTCCAATCGAGGCATTTACTCGGCGTTCATTGCGCATCAGATTGAACCGAACTCCGGTATTGCCCGCGTCAATTTGAATGGGTTATCCGATGATGCAAAGATCACACAAATCCGCGATGGCGGACAGATCCAGGCTTTCGAAAGGAGAGGCCGACCGGGAACTGACGGAGGAGTTGAAGCAGTCCTTTCCAGCCAGCGACCCACCGACGATCACGCGTAGACAAGCAGCCAGCGCCGATCGAAAGGAAACCAAGGAAAGCGAAACAAAAAGAGGTAGCGGGTCTTAGAACGTCGTCGCGCGGGGCGGACACCAGCGGTCTGAAGCTCCCGTTATGCGCCGCCGCCCATGAGGCGCGCGCAGTCGTCAACCGACAGCGCGGCTCCGTCCCGGCGCAGCAATGCGCGCACACGCTGCGCATCGAGCGTAGCCGGCGTGACGCCGTCGCGCAGGCAGACCGCCGCCATCGTGCCCGCCGCCTGGCCGAGCGCCATGGCGGTCGCCATGTGGCGCGCGCCGCCATTGGCCTCGCGCGTCGCGCAGATGGCGCGGCCGGTGACGATCAACCCGTCCATGTCGCGCGGCAGCATGGAACGCATCGGAATATCGAAGGGCGCCGGCGGCATGTAAAGACGAATGCCGGTGCCATGGGCATCGTGCACGTCCATCGGCCCGCAGCCGAGCGCGATCGTATCCTCGAAGCGGCGCTGCTGCATGATGTCGTCTTCGCTCAACAGATATTGCCCTTCGATGCGGCGCGTCTCGCGCACGCCGACCCGCGAGGCGATGCTGGCGAGAATAGCGCGCTCGAAGCCAGGCACTTCGCGCGTCAAAAAACCCACGATGCTCTTGATCTGCTGGCGGCCGATGCGCTCGGCCGCGCTGAGATCGAAATCGTCGAGCGCGTCGAGCCCGGTGATGCGGCTCATCAGGCAGATTGCGTCATGGCCGTTCGGCGTCGAGCAGAACGACATGCTCTCCCAGAACAATTCGTTGCTGGCGAGGCCCTTCAGGGCAAGCCCGCGCTTCTGCTCGCGCGGCATGGCGCGAAAACGCGCCACATCGACATTGGAGAGACGAAACGCAAGCGTGATCGGCTGCCGCGACAGCCTGATCTCGTCTTCCTCGCCCATCACCGGCACGCCGGCGGAATGGGCGACGACGGCATCGCCGGTGCCGTCGATCACCACCTTGCCGCGATAGTCGCGGCGGCCACCGATGCCCTCGACCGTTATGCCGCGCACCGCACCGTCGTCGACCAGCGCAGCGGCGATCTGAGCGTGCAGCAGCACATCGACGCCGCATTCCTCGGCCATCTCGTCGGCGACGATTTTCACGATCTCCGGATTGAATGGGAAGTGGTGAATGGTGACAGGATTTTCGGCGGCCTCGGCCATTGTGTAGTGGCCGAAATCCGAAGAACCGCCGGCCGCGATAATGCGCCGGGTCAATTCATAGGGCATGCCCCAGACCGCCTGGGTATTACCGTTGTAGAAGCCGACATATTGCGCCACATAGGCCGCTGTCGCGGTGCCGCCGAGGCAGGCCTCGCGTTCGACCAGCAATGTTCTGGCGCCATTGCGCGCCGCCGCCACCGCCGCGATCAGGCCGGACGCGCCGCCGCCGGCGACGATGACATCATAGTCGCCAGGCATGTCGCCCGGCTGCCCTGCTCTTCCTGGCAAAATTCCACTCCCGTTTTCAGCCTTGCCGACAGATTACGGGAACAAGCGCCGTTTGTGCCACTGCCTTTTTACGGCGCGGCAATCAGGCATTGGTCATGCGGTTCCAGGCATCGAGGGCAGCGATCTTGTATGCCTCGGCAAGCGTGGGATAGTTGAAGGTATTCTCGATGAAATAATCGATGGTCCCTTTGAGATTGAGCACGGCCTGGCCGATATGGATGAGTTCGGTTGCGCCTTCGCCGACGATATGCACGCCCAGCAGACGTCGCGTCCTGGTCGAGAAGATCATCTTCATCAAGCCGCCTGTCAGTCCCATGATGTGGCCGCGCGATGTCTCGCGAAAGCGCGCGATCCCGCACTCGTAGGGGATCTCGCGCTTTCTGACTTCCTCCTCGCTCATGCCGACGGTCGAAATCTCCGGGACGGAATAAATCCCGTAGGGAAAGAATTCCGGCGGCGGGTGCGGCGCCATATCAAAGGCATGGCAGGCCGCGACACGCCCCTGTTCCATCGATGTGGAGGCGAGGCTGGGGAAGCCGACAACATCGCCGGCAGCATAGATGTGCGGCACCGCCGTCTGCATGGTTTGCGGATCGACCGCGACCCGCCCCCGCTGATCGGTTTCAAGGCCTGCCGCCGTGAGGTTGAGGCGGTCTGTCGCGCAAACACGCCCGGCCGCGAACAGGAGCATATCCGTGCTCACGCTGCGGCCATTGGCGAGCCTGGTCGTCACCCGGCCGGCTTCATTGACGTCGATGGCGGTGACGGCAGAGCCGAGCCGCAGGGAAATATTGCGGTCGCGCAGATCATGCACGAACTCCTCGATGAGTTCGCGGTCGACAAAGTCCAGAAACGTCGGTCGCGTGTCGATCAAGGTGACGGCGACATCGAGCGCATTGAAGATTGTCGCGTATTCGACGCCGATGACGCCGGCGCCAATCACCGTCAGGCTGCGCGGCAGTGCCGGCAGGTCGATCATCTCGTCGCTGTCGAACACATTCTGGCAGTCGAACGGGACATAGTCCGGGCGAAACGGGCGGGTGCCGCAGGCAATCAGAACATTGGCCGCCGTGTAATGGCGTTTGTCGCCTGTCGCGGATTCCACTTCGATCCCATGGGGCCCGATGAACCTTGCCTCTCCATGCGCGGTTCTGACGGCATTGCGATTGAACTGATGTTCCAGCACCTCGACTTCATGTTCGAGGGTTTTTTGCAGCCGCAGCATGAGATCGGGCGCCTGGATGTCCTGCTTGACACGATAGGCGCGTCCATAAAATCCGCGCTCGCGCCATCCGGACAGATTCAGGATCGTCTCGCGCAGCGTTTTGGACGGAATGGTGCCGGTGTGGACCGATACCCCGCCGACGCGCCGGCCTTTTTCAACCACCAGCACCGACTTGCCGATCTTGGCAGACTGGATTGCGGCGCGCCGCCCCGAGGGGCCGCTGCCGATGACGATCATGTCGAAGTCATACATGAAATGGTTTTGCCTGGGATCAGAGGGGAACGGGGGACTGTCGAAGACAGCGTCGGGCCGCCTCCATATGCCTCGACCAAGCATATCGAGTGCCAAAGTGAAGAACTCATGACACGTCAAAACAGGCGTCAGCGCCGCATTATGGAAACAAACGCTGCTTGCGCCATTCGGCTTCCGCCGCTTCGCGCCGGAAGGTGATGCGGTCATGCAGCCGGAACGGCCGGTCGTGCCAGAATTCGATCTCGACCGGCATGATACGGAAGCCGACCCAGTAATCGGGACGCGGCACGTCGCCGATGCCGAATTTCAGCGTGTAGGCAGCGATCGCCTTTTCGAAAGCGAAGCGCGATTCCACCGGCCGCGACTGCTGGCTGGCCCAGGCGCCGATGCGGGCATCGCGCGGCCTTGAGGCGAAGTAGGCATTGGATTCGGCATCCGTCACCTGTTCGACCGGCCCGCGCAGTCGCACCTGCCGGCGCAGGCTCTTCCAGTGAAAGTTGGCGGCGGCGCGCATGTTGTGGGCGAGCTCGGTGCCCTTGGCGCTCTCCTTGTTGGTGTAGAAGACGAAGCCGCGCTGATCCCATTCCTTCATCAGCACCATGCGCACGTCCGGCAGGCCGGAGGGATCGACCGTCGCCACCGCCATGGCGGAGGGGTCGTTGATTTCGGATTTGACGGCCTCGGCGAACCAGGATTCGAACAGGGCGAAGGGCTCGGCCGTGTCGGTGAAGTCACCGGCTGTTAACTGGTTCAATGGTTTAATTCCCGTACAAGATTTTCAGTTGTGGATTTCAGCGTGCGCGATCGCGTCTCATATTTTCGCACCGCAAATATAGGGCGCGGGGACGCTTTTGTCCCGGCGGGCTTGTCGCGTCGCCTGTCGCACCTTGCCCTGCTCGGCCTGGTTTTCGGACTTCCTTTCGGGCTTGGCGGCTGCGCCACCGCCATTCCGCTGCCGTCCTTTATCGCCAAGGAAGACATCACCGGCTCGATCCGGCCAATTTCGCCGCTGTCGCCGTCGCTCGACGCCGAAGACTGGCGGCGGGCCAAGGGCGCCATGAGCGTTGCGCTCGACCCGCAAGGCAATGGCATGCCCGTCACCTGGGACAATCCGAAATCGGGCGCCAAGGGCGTCTTCCGCCCGGTCGGCGAGGCAAAGCCTGTCGACGACAAGGTATGCCGCTCGTTCATCGCCGATCTGGCGGGCAGCGTGCCCGATCAATCGGTGCAAGGCACTGCCTGCCGCGACAAATCCGGCGACTGGGCCCTCGGCCAGGTCTCACCCTGGAAAAAGGCCTGACCGGCTCATTTTTGCCGTCCGGCCCCAGCTTTTTGCTCTCCAGCTTTCCATCGCCTCATATCGGCGCCGCTCACTCAGGCCGCCGCCGGATAGGCCGGTTTGTTCACCCTTCGCGGCGAATCCGGTCGCATCCGCCAAAGGCAATTGCTAAGAGAAGGCGCAAATTTGAGGAATTGGCGTGACCATCGAGACGGATAAGGACAGGACTTCGGAACGGGAAGCGGCGTTGATCGCCCGCCTTGTCGCGGCAGGCTATGGCCGGGCCGAACCGGCGATCCTGCAGCCGGCCTCCGTTTTTCTCGATCTGTCCGGCGAGGACATTCGCGGCCGCATTTATCTGACCGGCGACGCCTCGGGAGCCGAATATTGCCTGCGGCCGGAATATACGATCCCGGTCTGCCGCGAATATCTGGCCTCGGCGCAGGCAGGCCAGCCCGCGGCATTTTCCTATCTCGGGCCGGTGTTCCGCTATCGCTCGAATGGACCGGCCGAATTCAACCAGGCAGGCCTGGAGAGTTTCGGGCGGACCGACCGGGAGGCCGCTGACGCGGAAATCTTCACACTGGCGGTGGAAGGCGCGCGCGAAGGCGGCGCCGGGCGGCTCAAGGTGCAGATCGGCGATGCTGGTCTTTTCACACGCTTTCTCGCCGTGCTCGACCTGCCGCCGGTGTGGCTGCGGCGCATCCGCCGCGGCCATGCCCGCGGCCAGTCGCTCGACCTCATGTTCAAGCCGCCGGAAAACGGCAATGGCGGCGATCATTCCGGCGTGCTGGCGGCGCTTGAGGGCGCCGACAAGACGGGCGCGCGGGCGCTGGTCGAGGACCTGCTGTCGATTGCCGGCATTTCGTCGGTAAGCGGACGCAGCGCCGGCGAAATCGCCGAACGCTTTCTCGAACAGGCCTCGCTGAAGGCCGGCGGCGCCATCGCCGCCGAGAAGCGCTCGCTGATCGAGCGCTATCTCGCCATCGAGGGCAATCCCGATGCCGCCTCCGGCAAATTGCGGGCGCTGGCCGCCGACGCCAAGCTCGATCTTGCCGACGTGCTCGATGCCTTCGATGCCCGGCTCGGCTTCATCGCGGCGCACGGCTTCGACGTGAGCGAACTGGATTTCTCGGCCCGCTTCGGCCGCAATCTCGATTATTACACCGGCTTCGTCTTCGAAGCGCATGATCCGGCGCGGGCCGACATGCGGCCGATCATCGGCGGCGGCCGCTATGACGGGCTGCTGCGAACGCTCGGCGCAACGCAGGACATTCCCGCCGTGGGCGCGGCGATCTGGTGCGACCGGCTGGGGGCCACGGCATGAGCGAGACTGTGACAACCCCGCTCATCATCGCCGTGCCCTCCAAGGGCCGGCTGCAGGAGAATGCCGCGAAGTTCTTCGCCCGTGCCGGACTGACCGTGGCGCAGGGCCGCGGCGCACGCGATTATCGCGGCACGATCCAGGAAATGCCCGGCGTCGAAATCGCCTTCCTGTCGGCCTCCGAAATCGTATCCCAGCTTGCCAGCGGCAATGTCCATATGGGCGTCACCGGCGAAGATCTGGTGCGCGAGACCGTGGCGGACGCGGATGCGCGCATGGAACTGCTGCAGCCGCTCGGTTTCGGTCACGCCAATGTGGTGGTCGCCGTGCCGCAGGCCTGGATCGACGTCAAGACCATGGCCGATCTCGAGGACGTGGCCGCGAGCTATCGCGCCAGGCGCGGCGAGCGCATGCGGGTGGCGACGAAATACATTCACCTGACCCAGCGCTATTTCGCCAAGACCGGCGTCACCGACTATCGCATCGTCGAATCGCTCGGCGCGACGGAAGGCGCACCTGCCGCGGGACAGGCCGAACTCATCGTCGACATCACGACGACCGGCGCGACCTTGCGCGCCAATGCGCTGAAGATTCTAGACGACGGCGTCATGCTGGAATCGCAGGCCAATCTCGTCGCCTCCGTGAAGGCGGACTGGAACGAGGGCAGCAAGAAGCTGGCGCGCAGCCTGCTTGCCCGTATCGCCGCGGAAGAAGACGCCCGGACGTCGCGTGAGGTGCGCGCCCGCATTCCCTACAGCGCCACCATGTATGCTCAACAGGCCGAAGAACTTTTCAAGGCGCGCGCCATTTTCGGCACCGGCAGCGAAGTCGTCACACTCGTCTGCCCGGTCGAACGTACACCGGCGCTCGCCGACTGGCTGATCATGCAGGGCGCCAAACACGTCACCGTGACCGCGCTCGATTATGTGTTCAGCGCGGTCAATCCGCTTTATGAAAAGCTGGCCAAGCGCATCGGATAAATCCATAAATCGCGGGATTGCTTTGGACACGCCACGAAAGCGGCGCGCTTTGATTTTATTGCCCCGCTGCATTTGATTTTCCCGCGATTCTGGAGCCCCGCCGCATGCCAAGCCGCCTGTCCCGCCGTCGTTTCATGGCAGCTTCGGCAGCCCTCGCCGCTCCCTATGTGACCAAGGCCAGCGCTGCGGCGGACGATGCCGCCATCGGGCAAATGCTGCTGCTGGGATTTTCCGGCTCGGGCAGCGATGCCGACGGGGCGCAGAACCTGGCGCGTCATATCGCGGCCGGCCGCGCCGGCGGCGCCTGCTTTCTCGGTCACAATACCCGCACGCAGCAGGGCATCGAGAGCCTGACGCGGCTGTTCGCCGCCGCGGCGCGCCAGGCGAGGCCGCTGATCGCCGTCGACCAGGAAGGCGGCTCGGTGCAGCGGCTCGGCGCCAAGAACGGCTATACGCCGGTTCCGCCGGCCCAGGCCGTCGCCGCGCGCAATTCGCCCGACGGCGCGCGGGCCATCTACGCCGGTATGGCGCGCGAGTTGAAGGCCGCCGGCTTCAATCTCAATCTGGCGCCGGTCGTCGATCTCGGTTTCGAGCCGCGCAATCCGATCGTGGCGAAATGGGGCCGCGCCTTCGGCAAGGACGGCGCCACCGTGGCGCGCTACGGCGCGGCCTTCGTCGCCGGCCACCGCTCCGTCGGCGTGCTGACCGCGCTGAAACATTTCCCCGGACATGGCTCGACGCTGGTCGACAGCCACGAGAAGCCTGTCGACCTGACGCCGACGTGGCGGGCCGACGAGCTCGAGCCCTATCGCCAGATGGCGCGCGCCGGCGCGATCGATATCGTCATGAGCGGCCACCTGGCCCATGCCAAGCTCACGGGCGGCGAGCCCGCGACGCTGTCGCGTACGGCCATCGAAGGCGTGCTGCGCCGTGACATCGGCTTCCAGGGCGTGGCGATGACGGACGATCTCGACATGGCCGCCATCCGCTCGGCCTATCCGCTGACAGAAGCCGTGATCCGCGCGATCGCCGCCGGCAACGACCTGCTGCTGCTGTCGAACTCGCGCACGCCGGACCCCAACCTGCCGGTGGCGGTGATCGGCGCCGTCAAGGATGCGGTGGCATCGGGGCGGCTGCCCGCTGGCCGCATCGAAATGGCGGCGCAGCGGATTGCGCAGTTGAAGGGGAATGGCTGAGGCTTCGACCTACTTGTCGAGGCCGCCGATGTGCTTTTGCGAATAGAGCTGGACGCCGACCTGCTTGATCAGCTCGATCTGCGTCTCGAGAAAGTCGATGTGCTCTTCCTCGTCGGTCGCCAGTTGCTCGAACAGGTTTTTCGAGACGCGATCGTTGACGCTCTCGCTGTAAGCCGCCGCCTCGAGATAGAGCGCGCGCGCCGCCAATTCGGAGGCCAGATCGGCGTCGATGATTTCCTCGACCGTCTGGCCGATTTTCAATGGATCGAGCGTCTGCATATTGGGGAAGCCATCGAGAAACAAAATCCGATCCACGAACTTGTCGGCGTGGGTCATTTCCTCGATGGATTCCTCGCGCCACTTCTTGGCGAGATCGTTGAAGCCCCAGTTCTTCAACAGGCGGTAGTGCAGCCAATACTGATTGATCGCGGTCAGTTCGCTGCGAAGGCCCTTGTTGAGGTATTCGAGAACTTTCTTGTCACCGCGCAATGGTCACTCCTCAGGCCGCTGTGTGGAACGGCCTGCCTAAGGATCAAAGCGTCAACAACGCTGCCGTATCCTCACGAGGCATGCCGTGATGGGAAGAGATACGGCCTTCCTCCTCGACGATCAACGACTTAATCGTGCTTGCGCAACGTCCGCACTGCGGCGCACAGCCGAGGCCGTTGTAAACCTCCCGGACGCAACGCACCGAAGAATCCCGGTTGCAGAGAACGTTACGAACGTCCTTGTCCGAGAAGACATTGCAGGAACACACGATCATCGCTTCCAGCCCAGTTTATAACGATTCTAAATTACCTTTGTTTACAGTAAGTTAGATCCATCGGAGCAAATCCGAATTACAAAACCGTAAAGCCTCCGTCAACCGGATTCGACCGTCATTAGAACGTCTCAAAAAATGAGCTGCGGATTGAAAAGCCGAGCCACATCTTGAATTTTAGAACAAAAAACTTGTGATTAACTCTCTGTTTTGGCTGACACTTAGCTATGCAGCACGATCAGGCCTCAGATTTGAGGCGGTGCACTGACCGGTCGAGTTTGATCGCCACTTCGGCGCGGAAGGCCCGATAGAGCGTCTGAAACGAGGCATCGATGCGGCTTTCCACCTTATGGGCCGCCAGTTCCCGGGCGAAGGATTGAGCCAGTTCCAGGCCGGTATCGGCGATGCGATAAATGCGGTCCGGTTCGTCGGTGCCTCGCAATTCCTTGGTCAGGGTTTCAAGCCGTCCGATGAAGCGCAATCCACCGTCCCGCAACTTGCTGCGGATGTTGGCGACGATGGCGCCGAGCAGCGACGCGACAGCGCCGAAGGTTGCCATGCTTATATAGATCAGGTCACTGTTGCGCTGGATGAACGATGTCTCCTCGCGGGTTTTGAAGGCCGCGATGCCATCATGGGCGCGCAGGCCTTCGTCTTGTTCATGATTTGGGAAGATCACGCCGCCGGGATCTTCGGCGCCCAGAATGCGACGGCCGTTTTGAATCCAGCGACCAACTTCAACTCCTTCCGACCTGGACAGGCTGTCGCTCCCTACCAATTGAGTGGTGAGGGCCAGCGTATCGAGGGTCTCGCCTGCGCCGGTCCGGGTTTTCTGCGCGACGGCTACACTGACCAGAAAAGGGAATTGCTCTTTGAGGCGCTCCATCTCCGGGATCGCTCGCAGTCCGGGCTCGACGGGAGCTGCGGCATTTTCCGTGAGAACAAGATTCTGCCGCGCACCGCCATTCTTCCGAAAAAGGTCGGAGAGATAGGCAACGTCTTTATCCTCGCTGCTTTGAGTCGTCGGTGTGACGAGAAGGGCGCGTCTGCCTAAGATGGCGAACGAGCGCATCTCCCCCGGGACCTCGTCATCGACGCGAACGACGGCAAGATCGGACCGCCCTTCCGATATCGCCCGCAGCGCCGATGTGACGTCCGGCACGCGCAGGACCACGGCACGGATCGAGGCGCTGTGGGTTTCGAGATATTTCGCCCAGGCGTCAAGCCGCTGTTCGTAGCGCCCGGAATCCCGGGGAACTGCTATAGTATAGGTTCGCGGTCGCAACGCCCAATAGGCAAGCGCTGCCATCGCCAAGATTGACAGCATCAGAAACGCCAGCAGCCGAGCCTTTACCAAGCGGCGATCCGCGGATGTCGCCAGGTTCCTGATCATTGTACCGCTCGACATTGCCCAATCCTGCAAAGTGCAATGTTTGAAGAGCCCAGGTCATAGGGGAGCACCATCCTCCCGGCGCGCTCGGGAACGCCGGGACGATGTCTGGAATGAAGCTTTGATGTTCTTCGCTTATTCCACGCTGGCGGGCATCCGCGCGGCCGACATCAATGGCTGCGCCACCTGATCGAGAAGCTGGCCGGCATTCTGCTCCTCGCCAAGCGACAGCGTCAGCAATTTTACGATCTCGGACTCTTTAAGCTGCAATGCGAGATTGCGGGCCGTCGTATAGGCGGCAATCTCGTAATGCTCGACGCGAAGCGCCGCGCCGATCAACCCCAGGTCAGCCGGGGCATCGTCTTTTTCCCTGCCTTCTTCCATGACCTCATCGCCCTCCTCGACGAGACCCGCCATGCCCTTGCAAGGCTTCGCGCGCGCCGGGCCGCCGAGCATCTTGAGGCTCTGGTTGAGGCGTTCAATCTGTTCTTCGGTTTCAGCGAGGTGCTGGGTGAAAAGATTCTGGAGCTGCGTGAAACGCGCGGCCTCGATCATGTTCGGCAGGGCCTTCTGCACCTGTTTTTCGGCATGCAAAATGTCGCGAAGCTGATCGATCAGCAGTTCCCTGATGAAGCTCGGATCGTCGAGATCGGCGCTGGCTGCCTGAATGGCTTCGTCGGCGTCCTCAGCCTGCTCCGTTTCCTCCGTTTGCAAAGCAGGAGATTGAACAAAGCGCCAGGGATCGCCCTGGTTCCAGGGCCCGCGCGTGTCGACTTCGCCGTGCTCGCCGCGGCCGGTGGAATCGTTGAAGAACTGATCGACGAGACCCGGCGTGGGCGCAATCTGACCGATGCTGAACGCCGGACGCCCCAGCGTTTCCAGGGCAATGGTGAAGGCGCGCATGTGGGTGATTTCGCGCGTCATCAGAAACTGCAGGGCGTCCTTGGTGCCGGGATCGCGGCAGAAATTGATCAACCGCTCATAGACAATCTTGGCGCGTGCTTCGGCCGCAATGTTGCTGCGCAGATCGACATCGAGTTCACCGGTGATCTTGAGGTAGTCGGCGGTCCAGGCGTTGCCCATGGAATTGTACAGATTGACGCCGCCACCTCCAGCTATGGCGATCAAAGGATCGGCCTCAGCTTCTTCTCTTATCGATTTCATCGGCTTCAGATGCAGGCGAGCCAGCGTCCCGACGATTTCCAGATGGCTCATTTCCTCGGTACCGATATCCATCAGCAAATCCTTGCGGCCCGGATCGTCGCAGTTCAGGCCCTGGATGGAATATTGCATCGCCGCGGCCAGCTCGCCGTTGGCACCGCCAAACTGTTCGAGTAGCATATTGCCGAAGCTTGGATCCGGCTCATCGACACGAACCGTATACATGAGGGATTTGACGTGATGATACATGGAGGAGCTCCTTAATCGCATCGCGCGAACGGAGCCTAACGAAGGCTTTTCAACTTCGTTCCATAAATTCTCCCAATATATCAAATGTTAATCCGGCCCCTTATAACCTATGTTATTTGTGATCGGCCGCCTCGAAGCTCATAGGACTCCTGCGCGAGACGATCTTCCATCGGCGGTTCTTCTCAGCTCCGCGCGGTCTTCTTGCTGGTTCGAGCTGGCCGGCGTATCACATACTCGCGCCGTTGCTGATTGGAGCGTAGTCTAACGGATGCCCGGATGACCGACATGGATGCCTACGAGCGCCTGATAAAAACGTTCACGCCACGCGACGATCTTTCATCTGATGATATTGCGCTGTTGCGATCGATGCCCCTGCGTATTGCGACGTACGGCAAGGGAGAAGAGATCATCGCGCAGGATTCAGAGGTGTCTGAAAGCTGCCTGATGATGACTGGCTGGACCGGCCGTGCCGTGTACCTCGAAAGCGGCAAACGGCAGATCACCGCTCTTCACATTGCTGGTGACTTTGTCGATCTGCATGGCTTCACGCTCAAATACATGGATCACAGCGTCGTTGCGCTGACAGCGACCCAGGTCGCTTTCGTACGTCACGACGAATTGAAAAAAATAACACATGTGTCGCCGCATCTGACGCGACTATTCTGGATGCTTACCACCATCGACGGCGCGGTTCAGCGCACCACGATTGCATCCTTGGGCCGTCGCCCGGCCCTTGAACGGTTAGGCCATCTCCTGTGCGAGCTGGATTGCCGCCTCTCCGTGGTGGGACTGGCACAGGATCATCGATACGACGTTCCACTGGTTCAGGAGGAGCTGGCGGATATTCTCGGCCTCTCGGTCGTGCATATGAATCGCACCATTCAGGATTTGCGCAAGGCTGGGCTTGTCACCTGGCAGGGATCCAGGATCGTCATTCATGATTTTGGGAAGCTTACCCAATTTAGCGGATTCGACCCGCGATATTTGAATTTCATCAAACGCGAGCGTTAACGCTCCGGTTGAGCCAAATCCTGGGCAATCAGGGTCAGGGTCGCAAAGAACAGATAATGACCGGCTTCATCGCGAATTCGGACCGAGAATACGTGCTGATCGCCGTTGGGAAGCTCCTCATGGGCGACGTCCGGCAGGAGTTTGATGGCGGCACTGCGAGCTTCCTTGAGGTCCTTGAAGGTGAGCCCAATCTCGTCACGGGCATCGGTTTCGCCATCCCTGAAATCGAAATAATAGCGCGGCATGAGAAATCCAACCGTAGAACCAGACCGCCTAACGGTGAGAGTACGGTTTCGTTCCTTGGATGCCTGTAGATGGAACGACCGGACCGCCGGTCCAATGCCGAACATTTTTTTCCGTGCCTAACATAAGTTATTGTACGAACGGTCCTGACATCTCCTAGGTGCATCTAACAATTGCTACGGGGCAGTCATGAGTCAGGAACCGGAAGAACTCGGCCGAATTATCCGTGGCGACGTAGAAGAAGTCTGGTCGCTCGTCAGCGAAGACGGCGGCTCGGCCGTGGTCCGTTATGAAGTCGTCAAGGTGGCCGGTGACGAGCGACACGTGACTTACATGAGCCCCGCAGCCTTCAGTGCGTCCAATGCGCCTGAACCGATCAAGGATCGGCTGGTGCAGCGCGGGTTCGTCCCCAAATAGATTCTATACCAATAGATTCTATAAAGGTCTCAACCAGTCGAACCTCTGCTCCTCAAGCGCGCGACCCCAGGTCGAGGCCGTGACCGATTGGGTCAGACGAAAGCCGTGGTTCTCGTAAAGCTTTCGCGCCGCCGCCAGGCCGGCGAAGGTCGTCAGCCAGCAATGGGCAATCTGCCGTTCATCCATGAACGCCATCGCCTGGCGCATCAGGGCCGTGCCGATCCCCTGCCCCTGCGCCGCGTCGGCAAGGATGAACCAGCGCAGATGGCAGCAAGCCTCCGGCGTGCCCCGCTCGCCAGCGTCAAGCGTCAGGGATCCAAGCAGTCGGCCTTCGCGGCTCGCGTGAAGGATCCGGGAATTGCCCTCCTCGCAACGCGGCATGAAGTCGGCGACGCCCGCCGCGACGATAGTCTCGAAGGCAGTGCCCAGGCCCCATTCACGCGAATAGTAGACCCTGTGCAGGCGGACGATCTCTTCAGCCAGGCCCGGCCGTGGACCATGGGCGAGTTCGATATCGGACGGCATGACCGACAACTGGCTTAACCCGTGGCGGCGGGAACGAAGACGCCGTCGTCGCCGGCGTTCATTTCCACCCGCCAATCATGCATGGCGATGAGAGTCGATCTGTGACCGATGGAGACGATCGACGTCGCCGGCAAGTGCTGGCGCAGCATGGCGTAGATTTCCGCCTCCAGCTTCTCGTCGAGCGCCGATGTCGCCTCGTCGAGAAACAGCCAGTCGGGCTTGTCGAGGATGGCGCGAGCAATGGCCAGCCTTTGCTGCTCGCCGCCTGACAGGCGCTGGCCCCAGTTCTCGTCTTCCAGAATCCTGTCGGCCAGCGGCGCCAGCCGCGCCAGTTTCAACGCCTCGCGCACCTGTTCGTCCGAATAAGTATCGGCGGGCGCCGGATAGGTCGCCGCGGTTTTCAATGTTCCCGACGGCACATAGGGACGCTGCGGCAGCAGCAGCACGCGGGCGTTCTGCGGCAGATCGACGACGCCCTGTCCGTAGGGCCAGATGCCGGCGATGGCGCGGAACAAGGTTGACTTGCCGGAACCGGAAGGACCGGTAACGAGCGTCGCACCGCCGGACTTGAAGCCAAGCGCAGGGGCGCGCACGATCTCGCGCCCGTCAGGCAGGCGCAGGGAGAGATCACGCAAAGTGAGATCCTGTTGCGATTGATGCCGTTCCTCGATATGCGGCGGCGTCTTGCCGAGCGTACCGGCTTTGTCGAGCGCTTCGCTGAACGTCTGCAGACGATCGACGTTGGCTTTGTAACGGGCAACCGAGCGATAGCGGTCGATGAAGAAACTCAACGCGCCTTCGACACGCCCGAACGCGCCTGCCACCTGGCTCATCTGGCCAAGAGTCACCTTGTCGAGGAAATAATAGGGCGCGATGATCACGTAAGGCAGGATCGGACTGATCTGGCCGTAGAACGAGATGAACGTGTTCAGCTTCAGCACGCGCTTGACGATGCGATAGTAGTTCGCCACCAGGTCACGGAAGTGACCGCCCAGAATGCCCAGTTCCGAACGCTCGCCGCGCAGCAGCGCGACCTGTTCGGCATATTCGCGCAGACGCGCCAGCGAGAAACGGAAATCAGCTTCGTAGCGTTCCTGGGCGAATTCGAGTCTGACGAGCGGCCTGCCGATAAGATGGGTGATCCAGGTGCCGAAGGTCGAATAGGCAAGCGCGACCCAGAACGGCAATCCGGGCACCACGATATTGGTGCCGGGAAACACGAACTCGGCCGGCATCGCCCACAGGATCAGCGAGAACGACACCAGGGTCGAGATCTGCTGGATCAGGGTAATCGAATAGGAATAGGTATCGAGGATGAAATTGCGCACGTCTTCAGCGATGCGCTGGTCGGGGTTGTCGGCGCCGTCGCCGATCAGTCCCATCCGGTAGATGCCGCCATCGTTGAGCCAGACGCCCGAATAGCGCGCCGTCAGCCAGCGCCGCCAGTTGATCTTCAAAACCGCGTCGAAGAAATATTCGATCAGATTGCTGGCGATGGCGATGAACGCCCAGAACAGAAACACCGTCAGCAGCAGCGACCAGAACGCCGCCTGATCCTTGTTCTGGATGGCGTTGAACCAGTCGCGATTGAAAAAGCTGAGACGAACGCTGATGCCGACCTGCAATTGGTTGATCAGGACCAGGGTCATGATCAGCCCGGTGGCGAAATGGCGCTCGCGCATGCGCCGGATGCCGAACAGGCCGGTCGGCACGTCAATGTCTTCTGTCGCATCGAAATAGAGGTCGGCCAGCCGGGTGATCTGGCGGATCACGGGGATGAAGGAGATGCCGTAGACGATGAGGCCGAAGACGGCGATGGTGACGCAGAGGCTGGCCGGCGGCAACGCCTCGGAGAGTGCCGCCGGCCAGAGGCCATAGGCACCCGCCGCGTAAGCCAGCGCCAGCAGCGTGAATTCCACCGCGAACAGCTTGGAGAAAATCCGCAGGAAAGTGGAAATCCGTGCGGCGCGAACGGTCGCCAGAGCAAGGGCAAGACCGACGAGACCGACGCCGATCATCGTCGGATCGACGGAAAGGCCGAGAACAGCAACACTACCCTTGGCCGCACCGGCCACGATGCAAACGATCGCGGCAAGCGCAACAGCCAGACCCAGAAACTTCATGCATCATCTCTCGCGCGAACATGGCCGGCGAGCGCCGGCCCGCATACGAGAATCAGCCAATTCAACGGAAAAAACCTATCACAGGCAGAAATTTATCACAGATCTGCCGCCCGGCGAGCAGGAACCGGCTGGTGCGACGGCGTGTCCGCCTCGTCGTCGTCGCCGTCCTTGCCGGTGAACTCTTCGCCGTTGACCGAAGCGATCAGCCGGGGAGACGGCTTGAACGTCAGCACCCGCCGCGCCGTGATCGGATATTCCTTGCCGGTCTTGGGGTTGCGTCCGACACGCGGGCGTTTCGAGCGCACATGAAATGTACCGAAGGAACGGAGTTTCACTGTCTCCCCGGTTTCGAGGGCGCTGCAGACCTCGTCGATAGCTATTTCGACGATCTGCTTGGCCTCAACACGGGATAATCCCGGCCCCGTCACGTAAACCGCATGAAGGAGATCAGCGCGGGTAAGCGTCTTGTTTGTCATGTCTCATCGCCGCCTTTGATGCTAAAAAACACACAACAGTCGGCGACCCCGTCATAACGGGCCGCATACTCGCAGTGGAACATGAACGAGCCGCTGTATGACAGCGCATTCGTAAAACGATCCCCGGCCCCTGCCAGCATTGTTATTGGGGGAAGTGAACGCCTTTCAGCCATGTGTGTCAAAGGGAAAAAATCTGTGATTGTGACGCCCATGTTGGAAATATCTTGTTTTTTTACTTGAGCAGTACCAATTCAAAACAGCTTTTTGCGGTGTTTCAAAGTCATACTGCCGGCCGCTCGACAAGCCCGACGTAGAAGTCGGCAATAGCGCGCCGCCAAGTCAATAGCCGCGCCGCTATCATGCTGCATTTATCGCACCACGATGGTTGATTGGCCTGGCACGATGGGACTTCATCTGGCGAACACCTTGACCGTCCCTGTCATGCCGGGTCCAAAAAACAGGCCGCACCGGGTACGGTGCGACCTGTGACTTTTTGCAGAACCCGAACGGACCTGGATTTCTTTTAGAAATCCATGCCGCCATTCACGTCGCGCCCTGCGCGACGTGAACATTCCAATAGAGGGGGCGGACCTGGATTTCCTTAGAAATCCATGCCGCCCATGCCGCCGCCACCCGGCATCGGGGGCATCGGCGTGTCCTTCTTCGGCTTGTCGGCGATCATGGCTTCCGTCGTGACGAGGAGGCCGGAGACCGAGGCCGCGTCCTGCAGAGCCGTGCGCACGACCTTTGCCGGATCGACGATACCGGCCGAGATCATGTCCACATACTCTTCGGACTGAGCGTTGAAGCCGAAGGTCTGCGACTTGTTCTCGCCGATCTTGCCGACCACGATCGAACCTTCGACGCCCGAGTTTTCGACGATCTGACGGATCGGCGCCTCAAGAGCCTTGAGCACGATGTTGATGCCGGCCTGAACGTCGGCATTGTCGCTCTTCAGCTTGGTGACCGCGCCCTTGGCGCGCAGCAGCGCAACGCCGCCGCCCGGAACGATGCCTTCTTCCACCGCAGCGCGGGTGGCGTTCAGGGCGTCGTCAACGCGATCCTTCTTTTCCTTGACTTCGACTTCGGTCGCGCCGCCGACGCGGATGACCGCGACGCCGCCAGCGAGCTTGGCGAGACGTTCCTGGAGCTTCTCACGATCGTAGTCCGAGGTGGTTTCCTCAACCTGCGCCTTGATCTGCGCAACGCGACCTTCGATGTCCTTCTTCTTGCCCGAGCCGTCGACGATCGTGGTGTTTTCCTTGTCGATACGCACCTTCTTGGCGCGGCCGAGCATGGCGATCGTGACGTTTTCCAGCTTGATGCCGAGGTCTTCGGCGATCATCTGGCCACCGGTCAGGATGGCGATGTCTTCCAGCATGGCCTTGCGGCGATCGCCGAAGCCCGGAGCCTTGACAGCCGCAACCTTGAGGCCGCCACGCAGCTTGTTGACGACGAGCGTGGCCAGGGCCTCGCCTTCGACGTCTTCAGCAACGATGATCAGCGGCTTGCCGGTCTGCACGACGGCTTCCAGAACCGGAAGCATCGGCTGCAGCGAGGACAGCTTCTTCTCATGGATGAGGATGTAGGGGTCGTCGAGTTCGGCGATCATCTTCTCGGCGTTGGTGATGAAGTACGGCGAGAGATAGCCACGGTCGAACTGCATGCCTTCGACGACATCGAGTTCGGTCTCGGCGGTCTTGGCTTCTTCAACCGTGATGACGCCTTCGTTGCCGACCTTCTGCATCGCCTTGGCGATCATTTCGCCGATCGACTTGTCGCCGTTCGAGGAGATGGTGCCGACCTGGGCGACTTCATCGGAGGACTTGATCTTCTTGGCGCGAGCCTGGATGTCCTTGACGGCTTCGGCAACGGCCATGTCGACGCCGCGCTTCAGATCCATCGGGTTCATGCCGGCGGCCACATATTTGGCGCCTTCCTTGACGATGGCCTGGGCAAGAACCGTGGCCGTCGTGGTGCCGTCGCCGGCGGTGTCGTTGGTCTTCGAGGCCACTTCGCGCACCATCTGGGCGCCCATGTTCTCGAACTTGTCTTCGAGTTCGATCTCCTTGGCGACGGTGACGCCGTCCTTGGTGATGCGCGGTGCACCGAACGACTTGTCGATGACGACGTTACGGCCCTTGGGGCCGAGGGTCACCTTCACCGCATTGGCGAGAATGTCGACGCCACGGAGCATTCTCTCGCGGGCATCGGCCGAAAAACGTACTTCTTTAGCTGCCATAACTTCAGTCTCCTGGACTTAACTGGCGAAAATTCGATTCAATCGATCTGGCAATCAGGCGATGACGCCCATGATGTCGGATTCCTTCATGATCAGCAGGTCCTGACCGTCGATCTTGACCTCGGTGCCGGACCACTTGCCGAACAGAATCCGATCGCCTTTCTTGACGTCGAGCGGAACGAGCTTGCCGGCTTCGTCGCGGGCCCCGGAACCGACGGCGACGATCTCGCCTTCCTGGGGCTTCTCCTTGGCGGTGTCGGGGATGATGATGCCGCCTTTGGTCTTCTCTTCGCCTTCGAGGCGCTTGACGACGACACGGTCGTGCAGGGGACGAAACTTCATGTGAGCATTTCCTGTTGCTTACGGGGTGATGACCAACGAAGACTTTGGCGAAACCCCGGTTGCCTGATGGGACGGGACTATTAGCACTCCTCCTCAGCGAGTGCTAATAGCTCCAAGCGGGAAGTATGGAACTGAGCCGCGACTGTCAAGAAGAGCCTGCGAAAGAAATTTTCGCCGGCCGGACATGGTTAACGACGGCGTGGCAGAGGTCTCGCCAACCCCTTATAATATATTGAAAAACATGATCTAAATAAATCAATCATGCGCCATCGGCCTGAGATGGCGGCGACCCCTTGATGGTGCCCGTCGGCACCGGTTTAGCCGGCCCCGCGTCGGCGATGGACGGATTTTCCTTTCGCGGGCATTCTCGCAAGCCACCTCGCACCCTGCGACATGCGGAGCCTGTCTTGTCCAATCCCTCGCCTGAGCCCTCCTTTGCGACCGTGCCGACCGATCAGCTCGCCGGGCGGCCGGGCCTCGATCTTCTGCGCGACATGATCGCCGGCAAGCTGCCCGGCCCGCCGATCGCACTGACCTTGAACTTTACTTTGACAACCGTCGAAGCCGGCTTTGTCGTGTTCGAAGGCACGCCCAAATTCGAATTCTACAATCCGCTCGGCACCGTGCACGGCGGCTGGGCCGCGACCCTGCTCGACAGCGCCATGGCCTGCGCGGTGCATTCCACCCTGCCGACCGGCCAGGCCTATACAACGCTCGAGTTCAAACTGAACTGCGTGCGGCCCATCACGGTCGACACCGGACCGGTGCGCTGCGAGGGCCGGGTCATCAACGGCGGGCGCACCATCGCCACCTCGGAAGGCAAGCTGCTCGACGCCAAGGGCCGCCTGCTTGCCCACGGCACGGAGACCTGCCTGATCTTCGCGGCGAAATAAAAAGCGAACGAGCTGAGCCGGCATTGCCAAATGCCGCGCGACGCAAGATCATCGGATGAAAGCCGCGCGCGTGAGCGGCGCAGAGCGGGATGCGAAAAAGTGGATACCGGTTTTTCGTGAGAATCCCGCTCTAAACTAGAAAATCCTTGGGGAGGATTTATGGCCAGTCGTATGTTGCGGACCGTCGCAGTTACTTGCGCAGTGAGCCTGTTCAGCCTGTCCAGTGCGCTTGCGGCCGACAAGGTGAAAGTCGGAACCTCGGGTCTCGCGCTGCTATGGACTTTCATCGACACCGGCATGAAGGCCGGCACCTGGCAGAAATACGACATCGACGTCGAGCGCGTGGCACTGGCGGGCGACGCCGTGATGCAACAGGCCATGACCTCCGCTTCAGTCGATTTCGGCTTCGGATCGGGACCGGGCATGGGCTATCACTCAAAAGGCGTGCCGGCCATCGCCGTCGCCGCGGTCGCAGGCCCCCCCTATAGTTTCACCATCGCGGTGCGGCCGGAGTCGCCGATCAAGACCGTCGACGATCTCAAGGGCAAACGCATCGGCGTCACCACCGCCGGCTCGATGACGCAATGGCTGGTGCGCGAACTGTCGCGCCAGAAAGGCTGGGGGAAAGGCGGCATCATCGATCTGCCGATGGGTGCGCCGCGCACGCAGCTCGTCGCCATGAAGAGCGGCGATCTCGACGGCACCGTCACAACGGTGGAAACCACAGCCGAATATGTCGCACAGAACGAAGCGCGCGGCGTGCTGCAGCTCGGCGATCTGGTCAAGGACTTCCACACCCACGTGCTATTTGCACGCACGGCCCTGATCGAGAAGAACCCTGACCTTGTGGCACGCTTTCTGAAAGGCTGGTTCGCCACCGTCGCCTATATGAAGGCTCACAAGGATTTTGCGATCAAGGAATCGGCCGCGGCGATGAAATATTCGGAAAGCTCGATCGCCAAGGCGATGGATGCCCAGTTCCAAATGCTGTCGGACGACGGCGCCTGGAACCCGAAGGCGATCGACAAGATCAGTTCGTCGCTGGTGGAGCTCGGCATCCTCGAGAAAGAGCCGCCGCGCAACACGCTTTACACAGACCGGTTCGTTCCGGTGAAGCCGTAGAGGCACTTTATAGATTGCAGCTGACGCCCCCCGTCCTTCGAGCAACGCGCAGGCGTTGCGCCTCGAAGGCGGTCCCTGTCTTTAAGAAGTGGGCGTCAGGCACGGCCGTCCAGCATTGCGATCAATCCAGCTTGATGCCGGCTTCCTTGATGATCTTCTCCCACATGGCTGCCTGGTCCGCGACGAGCTTGCTGATTTCCGGCGGGGTCAGGTTCCAGGCGATGAGGTAGTTGTCGTCGAAGCGCTTCTTGGTGTCGGGATCGGCGACCAGATCGCGCATCAGGCCGTTGATGCGCTCGATGATGGGTGCCGGCGTCGCCGAAGGCGCGACGATGCCGAACCATGTGGTCGATTCATAACCGGGCGCGCCGGATTCGGCTGCCGTCGGCAGATCCGGCAACAGCGGCATGCGCTTTTTGGTCGTTGCCGCCAGCAAGCGCAGTTGTCCGGCCTGGACGAGGCTGATCACCGGGGCAACGCCCACCGAGATCATCTGCACCTGGCCGCTCGCGAGATCGGCGACGGCGGGCGCAGCGCCACGATACGGCACATGCACCATTTTGATGCCGGCGATGCGCTCGAGCTGCAGCGCCGACAACTGGTTCGACGAGCCGATGCCGGCTGAGGCATAGTTGATGCTGCCGGGCCTGGCTTTCGACAACGCCACGAATTCCTGCAGGGTTTTCGCCGGCACGTCCTTGTTGACGACGATAACCTGCGGCGCTTCGCCGACAATGGCGGCGACCACAAGGTCTTTCGCCGAGTCGAACGGCATGGAGCGATAAAGATAGGGGTTCGTGGTCATAACGCCGTCGGTGATCATCGCCAGCGTCAGCCCGTCGGGTGCAGACTTCGCCACAATATCGGCGCCGATATTGCCGCCCGCCCCGGTACGGTTTTCGACGATGACGTTCTGGCCGGTGCGCTTGCTGATATAGTCGGCGGCCAGGCGTCCGAGAAAGTCGGTGGTGCCGCCGGCCGAATATGGCACGATCAGGCGGATCTGCTGCGTCGGCCAGGCGCCGGTCGCAGATGGCGCGCTCTGGGTTTGAGCGCTCGCTACAAACGGCGTCATCGCCAGCAGCGTTGCCAGCAATGATGTTCTGCACAATCCACGCATGGGGTCGTTCCCTCGCCGTCCGGACCGTTCGCGTCCTCTTGGAGACAACATTTGCACGGCAAATGGCTGCGCCGCAAGCGGGCTGTCTATATGATGCAACGCATTGATCCCGCAAAGGGACATTGACCTGCGGCCCGGCGGGATGACATGGTCGCGCCGATTTTTCAGCTTGCGCTAAGGAAACTGACATGAAGATCAAGGCTGCCGTGTTTCGGGATGGAACGCACAATCCGTCGATGGAGGATCTTGATCTTGCCGGCCCCCGCGCCGGCGAAGTTCTGGTGAAACTCGTCGCCACCGGCGTCTGCCATACCGATCTGAAATCCTCTGGCCCCGGCCCGGTGCCGAAGCCGGTCGTGCTCGGCCATGAGGGGGCCGGCATCGTCGAAGCTGTCGGCGCCGGCGTCACGAAAGTCGCCAAGGGCGACCATGTGGTGATGACCTTCGGCTTCTGCGGCCATTGCGCCAGTTGCAACGATGCCGAACCTGCCTATTGCCACAACCAGGGCGCGCTCAACTTTTTCTGCTCGCCGGTCGAGGGCCTCCGCTTCAAGGATGCCGGGGGCGCCGAGGTGCACGGCGACTTCTTCAGCCAGTCGTCGTTCGCTACCCACGCGGTGGGCCACGAGCGCAATGTCGTCAAGGTGCGCAAGGATGCGCCGCTGGAACTGCTTGGGCCGCTGGGGTGCGGCATCCAGACGGGCGCGGGCGCCATCCTCAACGACTTCAAGCTGAAGCCGGGACAGACGCTCGCCGTGTTCGGCGTCGGCGCGCTCGGCCTGTCCGCCATCATGGCGGCGCGGATCGCCGGCGCCTCGCGCATCGTCGCCATCGACCGGCACCAGCATCGCCTCGATCTCGCCAGGGAGCTCGGCGCCGATGAGACGATCGTCGCCGGCGCCGATCCGGTGTCGGCACAGGTGCTGGGCTTCGTGCCCGACGGCGTCAATTTCGCGCTCGATACGACGGGTGTGCTGAGCGTGATGCGGCAGGCGATCGATTCGCTGGCGCCGCGCGGCATGGCAGGCTTCGTCACCAGCCCGTGGGACGGCAGCGAGCTGTCCGTCTCGGTGCGCCATCTGCTGTTCGGCCGCAAGATCCGCGGCATCATCGAAGGCAACAGCAATCCGGATGTGTTCATTCCGATGCTGATCGACTTCTACATGCAGGGCCGCTTCCCGTTCGACAAGCTTGTGAAGTTCTATCCGTTCGACAAGATCGCCGATGCGTTTCACGACAGTGAGGCGGGCACGACGGTGAAGCCGATATTGCGGATCGCGGCGTAACATCGAGGCTGACGCCCTCGTCCTTCGAGACGCCTGCTGCGCAGGCTCCTCAGGATGAGGGCTTCTTTGTAAGTTGCGCCAGCTAACAGAAGCCCTCATCCTGAGAGCCTGTGAAGCTTTGAGATTTCTTGTTGTTTAGACGAACGCGGTCTTATTTTGCTGCCTGTCTGGGGCAAGTTTAGCTGCCGGG
>JARHVB010000009.1 GCA_029222685.1 Terripilifer ovatus
CATATCCGCTCCTCGCCGAAAGTCTTCGCCGACGAGACGACAGCGCCGGTGCTCGATCCCGGGCGCGGTCGCACAAAGACTGGTCAGCTCTGGACCTACGTGCGGGACGACCGGCCCTGGGGCGGAACGGACCCGCCGGCGGTAGCATATGTCTATGCGCCTGATCGCAAGGGCGAGCGGCCAGTGGCCCATCTTGCCGGCTTCGTCGGGGTGCTGCAGGTGGACGGCTACGCCGGCTATCGCCAGATCGCTGGAGGGAACCGCGTTCAACTGGCCTTCTGCTGGGCGCATGTTCGCCGCCGCTTCTATGAACTTGCCGCAGCCGGCCCGGCGCCGATCGCCAGCGAAGCGCTTCAACGCATTGCCGGGCTTTACGCCATCGAAGATCAGATCCGTGGCCAGACGCCCGACCAGCGATGCATCGTGCGCCGGGAACACAGCCAGCCGATCATCGACGCCTTGCAGCCATGGCTCCGGGAAAAACTCTCGTTGCTCAGCCAGAAAACCAAACTGGCGGAGGCCATCCGTTACGCGCTCTCGCGCTGGGAAGGCCTGACGCGCTTCATCGACGACGGGCGCATCGAGATCGACTCGAACACGGTCGAGCGTCTCATCAAGCCAATTGCGCTCAACCGCAAGAACGCTCTGTTCGCCGGATCAGATGCCGGCGGTGAACATTGGGCCCTCATCGCCTCGCTCATCGAGACATCAAAACTCAGCGGCATCGATCCGCTCGCGTATCTCACCGACGTCCTGACCAAAATCCTCAACGGCCACCTCAACAGCCAGATCGACGATCTCATGCCGTGGAATTACCCGTCCGCGGCAAACCTCAGAGACGTGGCCTGAAAACACCGCTCTCCTTCAGGCCGTCGACGACGGCGATCAGGATGTCGGCGACGCCGCGGTTCCTCAGATCGTTCATGACTTTGAGCCAGAATTTGGCGCCTTCGGTCTGCTCGATCCAAAGACCGAGAACGTCTTTCTCGCCCGATCCAGTCATGCCCAGCACGACGTAGACCGCCTTGTTTTTGACCATCCCCTCATCCCGGATTTTGACTCTGAGCGCATCGAAAAAGATGACCGGATAAATCGATTCCAGGGGCCGGCTTTGCCATTCGCGGACCTCATCGAGGATCGCGTCGGTGACTTTGCTGATCAGATCAGGCGACACCTCGGTGCCGTAGAGTTCGGCCAGATGGCCCTGGATCTCCCGCACCGTCATGCCCCGCCCATAGAGGCTGATGATCTTCTCGTCGAAGCCGTCGAAGCGGGTCTGGCCCTTGGCGACGATCACCGGTTCGAACGTGCCGGCGCGGTCGCGCGGGACTTCGATCTTGATCGCGCCATCGTCCGTCAACAGCGCTTTGCTGCTCGTCCCGTTGCGGCTGTTGCCCGACCCGCGGCCCGCCGGATCGCCCTTCTCATAGCCAAGGTGGTGGGTCAGCTCCGCACCCAGGGCGCGCTCCAGAAGCGCCTTCTTCAGTCGTCGGAAAAGACCGTCTTCGCCGGCCAGGTCTTCCGGCTTGAGGCTGCCCCCTGCAAGAATCTGGTCCAAAATCTCAGGTGAAAAATCCGTAGCCATGTGAGTCTCCTGTCAAAGGTAAACTCACAGAAACCATCTTACACGGAGTTACTGACACCCTCCCAGATTCAAGCCCTCGATCGCACCCAGCCTGGCCTGCCCATGAAGAAGGGCCGCGCCGGCACCATGACCTACGACTACAAGCGCAACGGCACCACGACCCTGTTCGCGGCGCTCAACATGCTGGACGGCCAGATTATCGGAACTTGCATGCGCGCCATCGACACCGAGAGTTCCTGCGCTTTCTCAAGCTGATCGATCAGCAAACCCCCGCCAAACTCGATCTGCATCTGATCGTCGATAACTATGCCACTCATAAGACCCCGGCGGTGAAGCGCTGGCTCAAGACACATCCGCGCTTCTACTTGCACTTCACGCCGACCTCGGCGTCCTGGCTCAACATGGTCGAGCGCTTCTTCGCCGAGATCACCCGAAAACGCATCCGACGCGGCGTCTTCAAGAGCGTCGCTGAGCTCAAGAGCGCCATCATGGAATATCTGGAAAACCATAATGCCGATCCAAAACCCTTCATCTGGACCAAGTCTGCGGGCGAAATCCTCGAAAAGGTCGCCCGGGCGAAACAAGTGTTAGAGTCACAACACTAGCCATCATCTCCGCGATTTTTTCAATTGATGAACAATCTTCGTTATGCTTGTCCGGACATATTGTGTCGCCAGCGGAAGCGGCCTTCGGATATACGTTCGCTGACGCCGTTCTGAATCAGGGCAATCAGCCAGGTTATCGCCGCCTCTCCCAGCGTTTTTCGCATCATCAGGCTCATGGTGCGGGTGAACGGTGGATCGAAAGATACGGCCGCGAGTTCGCCGGATTCGACTTCCTGTAGGTAACGGCCGTAAGGCGTGACGATGAAATGCCCTTGGCGCAACAGCTCCACTTTCAGCGTTATGGAGTTTATCTCGGCGCCAATCGACAAGGTCGCGCCGACCGATCGCGCCAGATGCAAAAGGGTGTGGCGCTTGGTGTCGTCGTTGGGGCCGACGATCAGGCTGTAGTCGCCGATGCGCGACAGCGGGATCGAGCCGAGATGGCCGATGCGGCTGGCGAGGCCGACCAGCATGAAGTCCTCGTCGAACAGACGCAACTGCCTGACGTCGGCATGGGGCGCTTCATAGCAAAGCGCGGCATCAAGCGAGCCGGCGCGTACACTCTCCAAAAGCGCGGCGCTTTCCCCGCCCTCGTGCAGAGAGATGGTAAAGGGTTGCGAGCCTGTCGGCATCAGATAGGGCAGCAAGGCGTGGGCCACGGTCGTCGTGGCGCCGACGATGAGTTTGGGGGCGGTGTTGTCGCGATAGGTGCTGAGATTGTCCTGCAGCAATTTGAGGCGTCCAAACAGAAACTCGGCTTCTTCCATCAACGCCTTGCCGGCCGGCGTCGTCATCGTGCCCTGCGCCGAGCGTTCAAACAGGGCGACGCCGAGCACGTCTTCGAGGTTGCGTATCTGCAACCCGAGCGCCGGCTGGGAGATGCCGAGGCTGCGGGCCGCCGCATTGAAGCCGCCGCAGCGGGCCACGGCCATGAAATAGCGGAACTGGCGCAGGGTGAACTGCGGATCATGCGACACGGCGTTTCCCCGATCTCTTTTTCCTACCGGCTCTCCGGCAGTAGGAAATTCTTATAGCTATTGCAGGCGAATATATTAGCCGTGCAAGAAAGCGCATTATAAAAAGAACAATACTCGTTCCAGATTGACATAAGCAGGCCTTTCGAGCGTTGTCGTGGTAACGTACTGAAATTCCTGGCGGTCGGACGAAAAAGCAAAACAAATGGAGGAAGCGCCATGATGAAGCGCGAGGACAACGAACTTTTGGTTCGCGTTGGGCCGGGAACGGCCATGGGCAATCTATTCCGGCGCTTCTGGCTGCCGGTGATGCTCGCCTCCGAACTGTCCGAGCCCGATGGCGAACCGGTGCGATTGCGCATCCTTGGCGAGGAATTTGTCGCCTTTCGTGATACCGACGGCCGTATCGGTATTCTCGATGCCTATTGCACCCATCGCCGTGCCCATCTGATCTGGGGGCGCAATGAAAACTACGGCCTGCGCTGCGCCTATCACGGCTGGAAATTTGACGTCGACGGCAATTGCGTCGATCTGCCGAACGCGCCCGATGGTGATCGCATCAAGGGCAACATGAAGACTCGGGCCTATCCAGTGCTGCAGCGAGGCGGTCTGATCTGGGGCTATTTTGGCCCGGCCGAACTGCAGCCGGAGCCGCCTGCCGCCGAACTGTTCGAAGTTGGCGACAGCCATCGTCACATCAGCAAGATCGTCGTCGAAGGAAACTATCTGCAGTTTGCCGAAGGTGACATTGATTCCAGCCACGTCTCTTTCCTGCACAGTTCGCTCGACAAGTCGGCGCTGCCGGGTTCGCGTGTGTCAGCCTTTGCCTTCCAGGACACCTCACCGCGCTGGACCGTAAAGCCGACCGACTACGGCTTGATGCTGGCGGCGCAGCGGGATGGCGGACCGGAGCATTATCACTGGCGGGTCAACCAATGGCTGTTCCCGTTCGCTACCATGGTGGCGTCGCCAGAGGATGCGCCGTTCATCACCAATGTTCGCGTGCCAATCGACGACGAGCACACGATGCAGTTCCGCATCTGGACCCAGATAGATCGGCCGTTGACAGCAGTCGACCGCGACAATGCAGCAGCCGGCGTTATCTTCCCGGAAATGATTCCCGGCACGTTCACGCCGGTCGCCAACCGTTCCAACAATTATCTGATTGACCGCGAAGAGCAGCGTAAGCGCACGTTCACTGGCATCAAGGCGATTCCCATTCAGGATCTCGCGGTGACGCAAGAACAGGGGCCGGGTTGGATCGCTGACCGCAGCCTGGAGAAATTGACGAGTTCAGACACCGCTATCGTCGCCATGCGCAAGCGGCTGCTCGACGCGGCGAAGGCGCTTCAGCAAGGGATCGAACCGCCCGAAGCCGGAACGCCGCGGGCCTATCGCGTGCGTCCAATCGATACGCTTCTGCCCAGGAACGCCGTGGTCGAAGAGGCGATGCGTCCGCTGACCGTCAGACACGTGGCATAGCAAGATCAACGGCAATCAAGAACAAGATAAAAGCGGGAGGGACAGATGAAGCGTATGGGAGCCGTAGCGATCGCTACCATGGTGTCGTTTGGCGCACATGCGCAGGCGCCTCCGGATTGGAAGGCGAAATGGGATGCGGCGCTGGAGAAATCCAAGGGCCAGTCGCTGGTAATCTCGGTGCATTCGCAGGACGGCTACGCAGCTTCGATCCGGCCGTTTCAGCGCAAGTTTCCGAATATCAAAGTGTCGGTCACCGAAATCATTCCCGACGCCATGGTCACGCGCGTGCTCAACGAGCAGAAGAACAATGTCTTCGCCTGGGACGTGATGTGGGCGTCGACGACAAACATGAACAGCAGCCTTATTCCGGCCGGGGCGTTTCAGGATCTCGAGCCGTTCCTGCTGTTGCCCGAGGTCGCTGACCCGTCGAACTGGAATGCGCCGGACTATCAGTGGACGACGCCGAAGGCCAAGCAGATCTTCATCAACAGCCTGTACACGACCAATCTCGCCTTCCAGAACATGGACAATTCCAACGGCTTCCGCGTCACCAAACTGGAGGATCTGCTCGATCCCAGGCTGAAGGGCAAGATCGGCATTCGTGATCCTTATCACGCCAACGGCGGGACATGGACGTTCGGCGCCTTCTTGAAGCTCGGCGGCCGCGATTTCATCAAGCGATATTTCACCGAGATGGATCTGGTCGTCAACATGAACCCGCGCCAGGCCGCCGATGCGGTGATGCGCGGTGATCTCGCCATCGGCACCGGCATCACCACCGATGTCATCAGCCGCTGCAAGCGCGCCGGCGGCTGCAAGAACGTCGAGCCGCTGCCGTTCGGCGAGGTGATGGGCACACGCGGCGTCGCGATTTTCAAGAACGCGCCGAACAAGGAAGCCGCCACGGTCTTCATCAACTGGTTTCTCAGCAAGGAGGGGCAAGCGGCGCACCTGGCGGAATTCGCGAAGCTGAACGAATCAGGTGCGGTCAGCCGCCGCAAGGATGTGCCGCCGCCCGGACCAGACCATCTGGCGACGGTTCCCGACTACGCGCATCTCGACAAGGCTTTCATTCCTGGCATGGATGAGGGCAACGAAGTGCTCGAAGAGGCGATGAAAATCTATGCCGACATCAAGGGCGGCCCGCGCTGAATGTTGAATCGATGACAGCACTGGTCGAGGAAAGGCAATCCAAAACTGTCGCGCCGGCAGCATCCTGGCGGACGGCGAATATGTCCGTGCTCTGGTCGAGCCTGCTCCTGCTTGTCGTGGCGTTTCTGGTGCTGAGTCCGCTGTTCATGCTGCTGATGAACAGCTTCGAGACCAACAGGCTTGGACAGGCGGTGCAGATCGGCACCGACAACTGGTGGCGAGTGTTCACCGGCGCGCGCCTCGGCGAAGCGCTGGTCAACACCCTGTCGCTGAGCTTCGCGCGCCAGTCGCTGGGCATGGCGATCGGCGTCGGCATCGCCTGGCTGATCGCCAGAACCAATCTGCCCTATCGCAACCTGCTGGAAATCGGCTTCTGGGTGGCACTGTTCATGCCGGCGCTGCCTGTCACCCTGTCGTGGGTGCTGCTGGCGGCTGGGCGCAGCGGCCTGCTCAATCAACTTGTCATGCAATTGCCGTTCGTCGATAAACCAGTCTTCGAGGTCTATTCCTGGTGGGGCATCGTCTGGGTGCATCTGATGACGTCGAGCATCGCCATCAAGGTGTTCCTGCTGGCGCCGGCCTTCCGCAGTCTCGATTCATCGCTGGAAGAGGCGGCGCGCGCCAGTGGCGCGTCGTTGTTCGGTACCCTGACCCGGATCGTCATTCCGATCCTCGCGCCGGTGCTGCTGGTGGTGTTCCTGATCAGCATGGTGCGGTCGATGCAGGCGTTCGAGGTCGAGCTGATCCTGGGCGCGCCGAAGCAGATTTCCGTCTATAGCACGGTCATCTTTGGGGCTATGACGCGCGAGCCGCCGGCGCAGGGCCTGGCCAGCGCCCTGTCAATCGTGTTCATCGTATCGATCATTCCGCTGGTCATTGCGCAGCAATGGTTTGTCGGTCGGCACAGTTATGCGTCGATCTCGGGCAAATTTCACAATCGCACGCTCGATCTCGGCAAGTGGCGCTGGCCGGCCTTCGCTGCGATTTCAGGCCTTCTGGCGCTGATGACCATCGTGCCGTTCGTGCTGCTAGTCATATCGACCTTCATGAACATGTTCGGCGTGTTCGGCATGGACAATCCATGGACCCTCGACAATTGGGACCGGGCGCTGTTCGGAGGCGAGATTTCGCAGGCGTTGAGCAATACGCTGCAATTGTCGATCGGCGCCGCGCTCGTGGGCATGGTCGTGTTCAGCGTGATCGCCTATATCACCGCCAAGCGCGACTTCGCCGGACGCCATGTCCTCGACTTCTCCACCTGGCTTCCGACATTGATACCCGGTCTGGTCCTCAGCCTCGGGCTGCTGCAGGTTTTCACCTTCTTCCCTTTCCTGCGACCGCTCTATGGCTCGATGGCGGTGCTGATCATCGCGGTTTTGATGGGCACGATGACCATCGGCACACAGATCGTGAAGAGCGCCATCGGGCAGGTCGGCCGTGAACTCGAGGAAGCGGCGTGGGTGTCCGGCGGATCGAAATTCTATACGTTCAGCCGCATCATCCTGCCGCTCATCGCGCCTTCGGTCGCGGTCGTCGGGCTGGAGATTTTCGCCACTGCCAATGCCGCTGTCGGTCTCATCGTGATGCTGGGCACGGGAGCGACGCAACCACTGTCAGTCCTGCAACTGACGCTGCTTGATTCCGGCCGGTTCGAGCAGGCATCGGTGATCGGCGTCATCATCACGACGCTCACAGTATCGGCGGCGATTCTGGCCCGCACCATCGGCCAGCGCGCCGGGCTCGGTCGCCAGGCTGCAACAACCTGAGAGAATCATGACAAACATTGGCTGGATAGGCGTCGGCCGCATCGGAGCGCCCATGGCGCAGCGCCTCCTGAGAGCGGGCGTTTCGCTGGCCGTCTATGATGTCGATGACAAGACGATGATGCCGCTGGTGCAGGCCGGCGCCAGGCCTGCGACGTCTGCTGCGGATGCGGCCCAGAACGCCGATGCCATATGTCTGTGCGTCAGCGACAGCGAAGCGGTGGAAGAAGCGGCTTTCGGCGCCGTCGGCGCCGCGCACAAAATGCGGGCGGGCAGCCTTCTCATCGATCATTCCTCAACCCATCCCGAGGTCACGCGCGCTCTTGCCGCGCGCGCCGCATCGCTTGGCATCGCCTGGGTCGATGCGCCGATCTCAGGCGGTCCAGCAGCGGCGGTGCAGGGCACGCTGGCGGTCTGGCTTGGCGGCGTGCCGGTCGCTGCGGAGCGGGCCCAGGCGATCGTCCGTCACTATGCCAAACGAATGACGTATATGGGGCCGTCTGGCGCCGGGCAGATCGCCAAATCATGCAATCAGGCGATCGTGGCCAACACAATCGCGATCTGGGCCGAGATGCTCGACTATGCGATCGGCTGCGGTCTCGATCCCATCGCAGTGATCGACAGCCTGCAGGACAGCAGCGCCGATTCGACCATCCGGCGCACCTTCGCCAAGGATATGGTGCGCGGCTCGTTTCCTGAGCTGTCGACCCGCAACATGACAAAGGACCTGAAGATCATCCAAGATCTGGCGCGGACGAACGGCGTGGCAGTGCCGCATTCCGAGACATCGCTGCAGCGCTTCATAGGCGGCATCGACAAGCGAAAGCAGACCTAGCTATGAGCTTTCGATAGGTTGTCCATACGGTCCGGACCGAGGAAGCTGAGGTTGCAAAGCTTCAGAGTCCTAAATGACGACGCGCCCTAGTTAATTCGGATGCTTCGCGATGCCGAAATTAGCTATCTGCGTCATTTGTTGGTCATCTCTCAGCCTTGCGCGATCCCCACTGCCGCCGGCGTTTCTCGTAGCCCTCGCTTTAAATTCACTGCTTGTTTCATATGCCAGCCGAACAGTTGCTGCGCCGATATCCCGTGCCGGCGCGCCACCGCCGACACCGTCTCCCCCTCGCCATGGCTTTCCGCAACAATGCGCGCCTTGTCGTCCCGGCTCCACGACCGCCGCCGGCCCGCGCCCGTGAACACTTCAATCCGGCGGAACGCTTCCTCATCATCCTTCGACATGTGCATATGCTCCGTGATCGTCACATGCCCAGCAGGCCACGATCACAACAGCATCCACAGTCAGCGGCCTGCTTGGTAGGTGGCCGCAAAACATCGCTTACCACCAACTCCCCCCGTTCATTGAGGAATATGACCTCGTTGGTTTCTGCCAAATCGCCGTCGTACACCTCCCGCCAATCCGTCTTATGCTGTTGCAGCAGATCGGTGCTCACAACGCGGACAGGAGAGACTCGGTACGTCCAGCGGGAGGGATTGGTGTCCAGCGGCGATACCGTCGCTAGATGCCGCCCCACTTCATCCAAGGTCAGCCGCACACGCAGAGGACCCGCATGGCTCTCCACCGCCTCTTCAAGAACATTAAGAGCTCGAGCTTTATCAAATCGTAGTCCAAATACCGATGCCGAATTTGCCATTCGTGAGAGATGGCTTTCCAGACGGTGGAAACCGCCCTCATAGCGAAGCGTCTCGATCAACTGCAATGGTCGGCGCCCCTCTTCGAAGAACGCCCCTTTGAGCCTGCATTCGGCATATTCGGAGGCGCCGCCAGAATCGTACACAACGCCGCCGCCGAGCCCTAATTCACCGTGGCGAGATTTTTCCGATTCGACCAAATACTGTTGTCGCTGTGAGCAGGTCTTGCTGCGTGAGATTTTGATTGCGGAAAAGTAGGACAAGGTTGTTTAGCCAGGCATCATGAATCTCTTTCCGAACATTCGCGGCAATCGGTTTACTGAGATCTACACCTTGAATTTCTGCCTCGATGTGAGGTGCCAAGGGCACGATAGCCAGTGTCATGAATTTATCTCCCGGATTAAGCTTCCCGGCGCTGTAAGCGTGGTCGGTTATTGAGCTTGTATCCCAGCAGCTTTTACTACGAACTCCCATTTCTTTGCTTCGTCAGCTAGACGCTGCCGCGCTTCGAGCCCGTTGTCTTGTAAAGGCTGCCCGGCAATCGTTCTAAGAAATTGCCGAGTGTCGGGATCGCGTGAGATGATATTAAACCATGCGCCAATCTTTTCGACAATTGGCGACGGCGTTCCCGCTGGCAAATATGCGGCCCACCACGAGACGAAGTCATAGTCTGAAACGCCCGCCTCTCCCATGGTAGGAACTTCGGGAAAATCATCGAGACGCTTCTTGGTCGTTACAGCCAATGCCCTTAGCCGCCCTGCCTTTATATTTGCTGCGGCGAACGCTCCATCCATGATCATGAAATCGAGCGTTCCGTCTACAACATCGGGCAAAGCATCAGGAGCGGTGCGATAAGGCACGGGAACAGCACTCAGGCCAATTTTCGCTTTTAGGTATTCAGTCGAAAACTGAGATGTCTGATTCGTATAGCCATATTTGACCTGCGAATTTGACTTCAATAATTTCGTTAGTTCGCTGAGTGTCCGGGACGTAGTTTCGGGGCCGACAACCAAAATAAAGCCGATCTGTCCAAAAGCTGCCGCCGGTATGAAATCTTTTTCGGTGTCAAAAGGCAGGTTCTTAAAAAGAAATTTACTGCCAGCCATATTCGAGTTCGCTGCAAGGAGAATAGAGTAGCCATCCGGCTTTGCGCGAAACACCGCCCCGGTTGCCAAATTCCCTGTTGCTCCGGGTCTATTTTCCAAGATGACGGGTACTGGCGCAAGTTTTGATAGCTTATTCGCGAAATGTCGGGCGAAAATATCAGCGCCGCTTCCCGCCGGGAAACCGACATATAATTTGATAGGTTGAGACGGCCACTCAGCGGCGCTCACGCTGATTGTTGACATTAGCATTGTGAAAAAAATTGCTTTAATTCTGTACCAACCCATCGGAGGCTCCCGTAATGCTCTTGAACTGCGCGGGTCCTGAATCATCAGCGCGCCTGACGGCAATTTATCGACGCGCTAGGTTATTTCATTGGCCAGCTTATTTTTAATTTCAACATTGCGTGCATTAGTTCGACGCCTATTGACGACGATCCGTAATTGAAACTGCATTCTGGTTAAACATATTCATATGAAGCTGCTTAACGCGAGCGTTATTGCGCAGAACTTTGTGGTAAACTCCCTGATCGCCTATCGCGACCTCATTAAGTCTTCATAAGAAGCGACTTTTTCATTTCACGCCTTTTTGGGTTCAAGAGCCCATCGGCTGGCGCGCTTGTGGCGATCTACTGATATAGATGGGATCATCTTGATTTTCTATTGCTGAGCGAGTTCTCTAAGTAAATTCGTCCTTGCAAAAGGCAATCATTGAGGCGCTGGAATTTTTGCGATATCGGCAACCTTCTTCCATTTTACCATCTCAGCGCGTGTAAACTCGCGAAGTTTTTCTCCGCTAACATCAACCCAAGGCTCCATGCCCAGTTTCGAGAAATAATTTTTGGTCTTTTGAGTCTTGACACTTTTGCTGACCCACTCTGTAAGCTTTTCCACGACGTCGGCTGGCGTGTTTTTTGGTACCCAGACGCCGAACCAGGCGAAGAGGTCGAAATCCGATAGCCCTTCTTCCTGAGCAGACGGCACTCCAACCGCGACAGGCGATCGCAGTTGGGTTGTTAGCGACAGCAATTTTCCTTTGCGGAAAGTCAGATCTGTTACAAAAAAATCAATTTCACCGTTTGACAGCGCACTATGCGTATCGAGAATCGATTTGTAAGGGACTGCGGTGGCCGCCACACCTGCAACATGTTTGTACAATTCAGCACATGCAAACGAGATACTATTTGGATATCCGTACTTCGCCAGTCCATTCTTAGATTTCAAAAATGAGGTTAGATCGGCGATTGATTGCAGCTTGGAACCTTCTGCCACAGCAATGGCGAACGGCGTCGTTATCAACGACGTTACCGGTGTGAAGTCATTTATAGGATCAAACGGAAGCTCTTTGAATATGGCGCCATTTATCGCCCAGCTTGAATTTCCAGAGGTTATGAGAACTGTGTAACCATCCGGCTTCGACTTTGCGACGCGTTGAACCGCTATATTGGTCAGGGCACCTGGACGATTGTCAACGATCACATTCTTACCTGAGCCCTCCCGTATGGCTTCTGCAAAGTAACGAGCCACCAGATCAGGGCCACTTCCGGCCGAGTAACCCACTACAATATTTATGTCTTTATTTGGATACTCCTGAGCCAGAAGTCTATCAAACGTTGCCATCGAAAGGGCAATAGGCACCAGTGCTGATGCAACGAGCCTCATTCTCATCTCAGCGTCCCCCTAAATTATTATTCATCGTATCTAATCCATAGAATGCGGTAACCAAAGCAATTATTCGGTGGCATGGGCCACTGGGCGGTACTTGGGGCACAGCTCTTTCCACCGTTCGATGCGTATCCGCTACCGTTCAATCACTTCGGCGGGAATCTCCAGGAACGGCGGCCGCAGCGGTCCCGGATAGACATAGCCGGCCATCCGGATGCCTATCTTCGACGCCGTTTCGCGCCAAGACAAATTCGGCAGTGGGCTTCCCGGCGAAGGCGCCAGATCGGCCGTGATGGCCTTTGCAAGCGGTCCATTCTTGGCTCGAACCGCATCGCGCAGAGCCAGTTGCGGCCAAGGACTGAGCTGACCCTTGGCGAGCGCCATCAGCTCGTCGCACTCTTCGGGAGCTCTATGGCTGTCCTTCATCGCGACGACAGCCGGGTTCTTCATGATTTCCGTGAAGGCGCTCACCGGTAGCTTCACATGATGCAAACCCGGATTGCTCAGAATGAGAGCGCGGCGGGCGGTGAAGCTCTCGGGCATCGCGACGCAGGCGCTTTCCAGCAGGGGTTGCACGTCGCTCCAACGCCAGACGTGTATGGAACCGGCCGGCACCGGCTCGCCTGTTGTGACACCCATTTGATTCTTCGAAACCTTTTGCGGCCGGTTCGAAGCCATCTGCCACTGTCCGCCCAAGTTCGCGGCAGACATGCGCTCCTCAAGCGCAGCCAACGAGTCGTCACCCATGACGTCCTCCGATCGCGAGCATTTAAGGCCCTTTAAATGATGCTTGCAGAATGGTATGTCTATCGTACTATCGTGTCAACGGCTTTTCTGAGCCGGTGACGTAAGGATTTCTGTGTCAGGAACGGAAGGGGGGTGCTCCCTGTGGTGACCAAGACCCAGCAAAGGGGCACCCCCATGCCACAGCGCGCTGCGACGATTGAGAGCTTACCGATGGCGTTCGAGTTCGTGAAGGCAATGCGGAGCGACGGGCTGGAATGGGTGAGGGTTATCGGCCGCCGGGCCTTGGCGCAGGTCATCGAGGATCAGATGGCTGCGGCGGTCGAGCGCTATCTCGACCAGCTCGACGGCGATGAGACGGCCGACCGGCGCAACGGCCACTACCGGCACCATCTGTTGACCACGCTTGGCGACATCGAGCTGTGCGTGCCGCGCACACGACGCTTCAGCCCGACCGCGGTCATCCGCGCCTATGCCCGTCGTGCGGCGGAGATCGACCGGGTCATCCTCGCCGGCTTCGTGCTCGGCCTGTCGACCCGGAAGGTCGGTGAGACGTTGCTTGCCATGCTTGGCCAAAAGGTCAGCGCCACCACCGTCAGCCAGGTGGCCAAGACCCTCGATCAGGCGGTCGCCGCCTTTCACCGCTGGCCGCTCAAGAATGGCTACACGGCGCTGATGCTCGACGGCGTGGTGCTGGCCCGCAAGACCGGCGCCGTCTGGAAGTGTATCGATTGCCTGCGGCAGGGTCCAAGAAGACCATATTTTCCGGCTACCTTCGACGATTTTCGTGGTCCTGATTCAACGTGTCGCGGCCTATCCCGGCAGCGTCGGCGCCGCCGTCTCCCTTGCTTGCACGCGCTCCCAATCCAGCCCCTCGAGCAACGCCGAAAATTGCGCTGCCGACAATCTCATCACGCCGTCGCCGATCTTGGACCAACGGAACTCGCCGTCCTCCAGCCGCTTGTACCTCAACTGAGAATGCAGACTCTTCGGATGCAGCGCGGCAGTTTGTGCGAGTGACGCATCCATTTCACCCGTTGTTCGGGCGGCAGCTTCCCTGCGTCGGCAAACGATACAACCGGTATGGCGAACGCCTGTTACTGCAAGGCGACGGCGCCACCATATGGTCAGTTCCTCCGCAATGGACCGATCTCGTGAGCCCGGATCCAGAGATCGTCATGGGTCATGGACGGGCACTTTTGCGTGCTGTCGACCCGACCTACGATCCAACGTAATCGCTTAAATGGCGTTCTTCACAGACGACTGAATAGCGTTCGCGAAGCACATCATACTTCGCCCGATCGGCCTCGCACCACGGCCTCATGAATCTGCAGAAGTCTTTGCAAACTACGCAGATTCAGGCCAGAGGTCGTCAACCAATTTCAGGTCGGGCTCTAAGAAGGCGACCTAAGGCGAACACCATCTCGTCATGCCTGAGCGATCTCCTGGGAATTAAGCTCGCCTCCCCACCCAGGTATTTCTCCACGATCACGTTTGACTTGAGCAATTCATGACCCGTATCCGACATGGTCACCCGGCCATTCTCGATGACATAACCCCTGTCGCAAATCGCGAGGCTCAGTCGGGCGTTTTGTTCCGACAGGAGAATGGCCACTCCTTGCTCGCGCAAACTTGAAATTAACCGAAAGATATCTTCTACGAGGGTTGGGGAAAGTCCTAACGATGGCTCGTCGAGAATCAATAATATCGGGTCAGCCATCAGCCCGCGAGCGATCGCAAGCATCTGGTGTTGGCCACCGGAGAAGTTGACGACCACTTCATTCATTCTTTCTCCCAGGACCGGAAATCGAGCACAGACATCCGCGATCCGTTTCGCTTGGTGCCGCCCGGGCCGCCCTCGGCCAATCAAGCCACCAAGTTCAAGGTTCTCTGCCACCGTAAGACCGGTAAACGTCTGGCGACCTTCAGGGACATGCGCAATTCCAAGTTGGACGCGTGCTCGCGGGGACAGATTCTCGATTCTTTTGCCACCGAAGACAATCTGGCCACTATGCAGCCGCAGGAGTCCGGAAATGGATTTTACCATCGTCGACTTGCCCGCACCGTTCGCGCCGATGAGGGTGACGATCTCCCCGGGTTGCACGGTGAGATCAATATCGTGAACCACGGGCGTTTTCCCGTAACCAGCTGTCAGCCCACGCAGCTCAAGCACAGGTTTGCCCCCCGTCGTTGCCCATATAGGCGGCGATCACACGTGAATCGCGTCGAATTTCCTTTGGATTACCCGAAGCGATGATGCAGCCCACGTCCAGCACAATGACCTGATCCGCGATGCTCATGACGAGCGACATATTGTGTTCGACTAACATGATCGTGACACCGCAGTCGCGGATGGCGCATAGGAGGGCCGCCAATTCGGCTGTTTCGCTATCGTTCAATCCTGCCGCGGGCTCATCCAGGAGCAAAAGTTGCGGGGTGGTCATCAAGGCCCTGACGACCTCCAGCATCTTTTGTGATCCCATCGGCAAGTCTGTCGCGGGCTCGTGACAGTATCGCGTGAGGCCAGCGAGTTCCAGGAATTCTTCGGCTCTCGCCTGCAGCTGCATTTCGTCGCGACGGGCCGAGGGGAGCCAAAGCGCTTGCGCGATCGGGTGGGACCGAACATGGCGGTGCCCCCCAACCAGAACGTTCTCCAGAACCGTCATTCTTGGAAAGACACGGGCGGTCTGAAAGGTTCGTGTGAGCCCGAGGGCTGCGATCTGTCTCGATGACGAGCCCTTCAGGGACGCTCCATTGAAGAGAATGTCACCGGACGTCCACGGAAAAAGGTTGGTGACCAAATTGAATAGGGTTGTCTTGCCTGCGCCGTTGGGTCCTATCAGTGCCGTGAGACAGCCGCGCGGCACCTCGAACGAAACATCGGAGATCGCTGTGACGCCCCCGAACCTCTTGCTGATATTGGCGACCACGAGCGCTGGGCCGATCATCGAAGATCTTCCTGTGTGATACGTGGGCTGATATGCTTGCGAGCCGCAAACCATTCGAACACATCATGCAATTGTTTGATCGTGAGCCCTGCGAGACCAGCAGGGCAATATTGAAACGTCATAACCAGGAGGATGCCCTCGGCCAGCGTCTTATAAAGCGCCAGTGGCTGGAACACTTCGGGAAGAAGTGTGAGGAGGGCAACACCAACCAGAGGGCCCACGAGCATTCCTTCTCCGCCCACGACGAGCATCGTGACCATCTCGAGCGAGCGAGGGATGCCGACCATGTCGGGTGCGAGATAATGGAAATTGAATGCGAAGAGGCTTCCTGAAATAGACGCAAAGACTGCGCTGATCGCGAATGCCGCCATCTTGTAGCGGCCAATGTTGATGTCCAATGCGGCCGCGGCCAACTGGTCGGCTCGAATTGCCTTAAGCGCGCGACCGAAGCTTGACCTCATAAGCCCCGTTAGGAGAAGCACGAGCACCACGCCGAGCGCCAGAACCAAATAATACATCGAGAATGGCGTGGCGAAGTCGTACCCTCCCACTGAAAGGGCGGGGATGCCGACCAGACCAGAAGGGCCACCGGTGAGGTCCATCCACCCAGTAATCAGGGAGTCCACGAGCATCGCAAAGGCGAGGGTCGCTAGGGCAAGATAAATGCCACGTAGCCGCATCGTCACGAGTGAAAGGCCCATAGAGCATGCCAGGGAGAGCACGATTCCGGCAAGGACGCCCATGAGCGGCGGCCAGTCGTACTGGACCGCCAGAATGGCGGCTGCATATCCCCCGATCGCCATGAAAGCCCCTTGGCCGAGGCTGACCTGGCCTGCGAAGCCCATCAGCACATCCAGTCCAAGCACGCCGATAAAGAGGATGCCGGTGATGATCAACGATGGAAGGATGCTGTCGAACCAGCCTGTCCAAGGCAGCACTGCCAGGAGAAGCACGATCGCTGTCGAGAGTGTCACGGCAGGCCCGTTTTGGATCCGCACAATGCCTAGGTGAACCTGCTGCTCGTCCCGGACATCAACGCGTCTGGATCCGCCAACGCCAAAGAGGCCGTTGGGGCGAAACATCAGAGCCACCAGAAGAAGAATGACTGCAATGCCGTTACTGAACAGCGACGAGATATAACCCGCCGCAAACTGTTCAGCGACTCCCAGGATGAGGCCGCCCACGATCGCGCCAACAAACGATCCCATTCCGCCAATGGCAACGGCAATGAAGCCGGAGATCGTGAAGAACGTGCCTGAATCGAATTGCAGAGACGTGATCGGCGCCAATACGATGCCGCCGATCGCCCCGATCATCGCTGCGAGCGAAAAGCTCAAGGTGCTCATCAGAGTGACGTTGATCCCCATTAACCGAGCAGCCATGGGGTTTTCTGCGCAGGCGCGTAGTTGCTTTCCGATCATTGTGCGGGTCAACAGGTACCATAGAAGGCACACGACGACGGCGACCACGCCGACGATCCAGAATGCTTGTGTCGCAACGCGTAACCCGAATATCTGAACAGGGGCCTCCCCTGAAAATGCGGGCAGATTGAAGGGCTGGCTGCCCCAAAAGATCAGAACGAGACCCTCGACCAGCGTCAATAGGCCAGCTGTCAGCATCAGCATGCTGCTGTTTGGCAGTCGGTTAAGCGCCGGAACGAAAGTGGCGAGACCGAGAAGCGCACCAAATAAGGTTGTGAGGACAACCGCGCCGGTGGCTGCCAGAGCCGCTGGCCACCCGAGTGTCTGTTCGAGCGTGTACATGGACAGCGCGCCGAGAACACAGAAGGCTCCCTGACATAGGTTGACGACGCCCGTGACGCGGTAGACGAGCGCAAAGCCCAGAGCCAACAAGGCGAACACCCCGCCTTGAAGTAACCCGCCGATGATGGTTGCAGCCATTTCGCGAAACCGCCTGTATTGGTGAATCTCAACGCGAGATAGGGACTCCGCCAGGCTTGCTGACCATCTCAAACGATTGCTGTGTCGCGTTCCAGCGCGTCACGACGACGGAATCGCCACCGAGCCCGCGTTGAGGATTGGCAGGAAAATCATAAATGCCGTTGACGCCTGCAAATCCCTTGAGTTGCGTGAGGTATTCACGGACCTGAGCGGGGCTCGCGTTCAGCTCAAGGTGACGAAGCGCATCGATCACGATCATGGCGGGATCCCAAGAGAGGGTCGCTCCGATATCGGGCTTCATATGAGCGCCGTCGAAGGTATCGAAAAACCGCTTCTGCGCCTCCTCCACTTTCGGATCGAGTGTCAAGACACCGGCATGTCGGACCCAGCCGGGGGAGGCGATGAACAGATCCTTCGGAAGAAATGCGGCGTACTGCTCCATTTGCGCATAGGTCATATTCCCAAACCCGGTCGCTACCGGGACGTCTAGCCCGGCCCCGATGATTCCCTTAAAGACCGTCGCAATGGGCGTGCCTGTGCTCCAGGCGATAAGCGCCTGTGGATTCGACGCCCTAATGTGATCGATCTGTGCCGCGACACTCACGTCGGTAACGTTGAAATGAGCCCGGTCGACGATGACGATGTCTTTGTTGCTGGGATCCGCCAGAGCCGAATTGATCGACTGCTCGGCGTCCTGGCCGGTGGCGTCGGCGCTTGTCATCAATGCGATCCGTGTCCAACCTCTCATCCGAAAGTACTGGATTTGCGCCCGCGCGACGTCGACCGTCGAGACGCTGGCGCTGAACACATAACTTCCCTGCTGGGGGTGAATGCCCGGCGAAAAGCAGTACATCACGGGACCATTTTTCATCAGCGGCGACATGGCATTGCAGCTGGAGACCAGAGAACTGCCGAGCAAAATCGACGGAGCCCTGGCGACCATCCGGTTCCCGAGTTGGACAGATGTCTGCGGGCTTGATTGGTCGTCGAGAATCACGAAGTGAACGGGCTGACCGTGTACGCCTCCCGTCTTATTGATCTCGACTTCCGCCAACTCGAGGGCCTTCTGCTCTTCCTTTCCCAGAAACGCCGCGCCGCCGGTTTTCGGCAGGATCACATCGATGTCTAACGCTCTCGCGGGAGCGGGGAAAGTCTGCATTGCCAAGGCGATTAAGACCGCTGCAAGCATGGCTTTTACACGTGTGGGGAAACGCTTATTCATTCGAACCTCCCTTTGACATCTGATCTACGCTCGAGATCTTAACGGGCTTATTTTGTTCTCACTCGGCCGCGGCTGCCTGGGCATCCGTCTCGCGCCGGATCAGATCCGCAAGTATCAGACGCGCCCGAACGGCCGGCGTATCCGGTTCGAGGGTGAGGGGCCGCAGTGATAGGATGTCCGTGACTTGACCGATGTTGCGCTGCTGCGCTTCGATCATCGGAATGTCCTCGGTCGTGAATACCTTTTGCGTAATCTGCTGCAGCCCGCGGCCGGATTCTTCGTCATCAATCTGGCGGTTGCGCGCGATCGACCAGAAATAGTGGCAACAAAACTCCGACGCAGGCGGAATGAGGTGTGCGTTTGGAAGGCACACGCCCTCCTCCACGGGAGCGCCGCACTCCGTCCCTCCCAGGTCAAATATCAGGGCCGATGGCGGCAGCCAGCGCATATTTGAACGGGCATCGAAACGCTTTGACGGCGAGGTCCAAAAGAAACGAGCGAGGCCCTGGATCTCCACGTTGGGCTTCAGTCGGTTGGCGATGACTGTTGTTCCCTCGACGCCGTAGGACATTTGATGGGAGTCTACGCCACCGGACTGTTTGAACAGTGGGTGCAGAAATTCCACGTGGCTGAGGTCGAGCAGGTTGTCCACGACCAACTCATAATGTGCCGCGACATCGATGTGTCCATACACGACCGCAAAGCGATCGGGATCCGCATTAAATGGATAGGGTGGGATCGACGCGTCATCCGCAAGTTTCGGGTCTCCGGGCCAGAACCAAACGAATCCATACCGCTCCCGTGTCGGCCATGAACCAACCTCGGCGCGAGGCGAAATTCGCTTGTCCCCATGCGGGTTCAGCACACATTTGCCGGAACCGTCGAAACGCAGGCCATGGTAGCCGCATTCGATGTGTTCGCCGGCGACACGCCCAAGCGACAGAGGCGCAAATCTGTGCGGGCAACGGTCGGAGAGCGCCGCCGTGCGACCGCTCTCCGACCGAAACAGGACCATCCGGTCTCCCAGCAGCTCGCGCGAGACAGGGCCGGAATCAAGTTCGGTAGAGAGTGCCCCTGCGTACCAGGCGTTTCGAAGATATTTCATTTTGACACCCATCATCCTATTCGTTCATGAAGCGCTCTACTCCGAAGATCGTCCTTGCCCCGGCCTGGGCCTCTATTCGGGCTCTGAAACGGCGACACGCCGCAAGTGTCTGGGTTCATGCGATGGGAAGTCGCTGCGGGCATGATTGACGCTACGGTTGTCCCAGATCAAAAGGTCACCTGGAGTCCATTTGTGCGCATGGATAAATTTCGTCTTTTCGATATGTTCAAACAACTCGTTCAGCAGCGCATCGCTGTCCTCGGGCGTCAGTCCAACGATGGATCGCGTCATCAGTCGACTGAGATAAAGCGACTTGCGACCGGTATCGGGGTGAATTCGGACCAACGGGTGAACGGCGTTCGACAATTTGTCGTCGGATGCGTCGGTCTGCTCTCGCAATGTCGCGCGAGTATCGTATACATTCCGTACCTTCAGCCCGTCGATTTGCTCCTTCAAATCATGGGAAAGCGTCTCCCACGCCGTCGTCAAATTCGCAAACTTGGTTTCGCCACCGCGGGACGGTACTTTGATCGCGAACAGGGTCGTGGCGCGGTAGGGCTTTGCCCGGTGAGCGCCATCGGAATGAAAGTGCAATTCTCCATCGGGCAGGGCGCCGATGGCCTTTCCATCCTCGCGCAGATTGGAGATGTACAGAATGCCGCGCTTGTCGGGGCCGTCTTCGGATGCGTACTCGGCTTTCTCCGGCTTGCCAAGGAACTCGGCGTTCGCTTTCCCGAACATTTGCGCGAAGCGGATCTGATCGTCAGCTTCGATCTCTTGAGCCGGCACACACAGAACGTGGTGCTCCGCCAGAGCCGCCCGCATCGCTGCCGCTAGATCGGCGTCGTGCGATCGCCGTAAGTCTAGACCAAGCACCCGCGCACCCAGAACTTCACTCATGGGTTGAAGATTGAACTGATTGCTAGACATCATGATATATCTCCTCCATCCGGGAGTTTGATCAAGTGAACTCGATCGCGGCCTTCACAACTCTGAAGCTCGCCATATCGTTCATGGCCTCGTTGATTTGATCGAGTTTGTAGCGGGAACTGATCATTTCCTCGAACGGATAGCGATCAGCGCGGGTGGACATGAATTCCAACGCCTGCAGCCAGTGGCGCGGCTCGCCGGATCGCACCGTGAGAAAAGTAAGCTGCTGGGGAATGGCGTCCACATCGATCGCCGCCCGACCGCCAACCCCTATGTTCACGAAGCGGCCGCCTTCCCGCAGCATCGATAGGCCCTCGGGCACTGCCGCGTTGGACGCGCATTGGAAAACGATGTCGGCGCCACGGGTTCCGGTGCGTTGCCGAACCCATTCGCGCCGGTCCTTCGGATCGGTCACATCCTCCATGTTGATCACGTCATCGGCGCCCATCCGCTTTGCGACTTCAAGGCGCGGCACCGGGGCGCCAGTCATCAGGACCTGTTTGGCGCCGTGGTCCTTCGCTACCGCCGCGCAGAAAATGCCGATCGGCCCACTCCCCTGAATCAGCACGGTCTCATGGCTTTTGATCGCACCGAGGCGATCGAAGCCGTGCATGCAGGTGCGATAGGCGCAGGCGGAAGCCGCTGCCGAAGCCGAAGACACATTGTCCGGCACTTTTACGATCAGGCACGGCGGTGGCACGTACATATATTCGGAGACGCTCCCGAGCAGATAGGGATGCTGGTCGGCACGATTGTGACCCCAGGACGCGCGGTCGGGGCAGATGCAGGGCTGCAGCGCGACGCTACAATAATAGCAGGAGCCGCAGGAGACATAGCTCCATACGATGCGGTCGCCTTTCTTGACCGGGTTGCCGAGTATGTCGGTGCGTTCGCCGCAGATATCCTCCACGATGCCGCAGGGCTCGTGGCCGGTGACAATGGGCAGTCCATCCGGCTTCATCCCCAGCCCGCCATGCCATCGATGTACATCTGTGCCGCAGAGTGTCGATGCCGTGATCCGCACGAGGAGCGAACCCTTGTCGAGATGCGGGATTGGCACGTCCTCGACAATCAGGGGTGCATGCAATTTTCGAATCACAGCGGCACGGCATGTGCGCATGATGTTGCTCCCTCTCTCATTCGAAGGCCGGGACGGCCGCGGGCAACTCGAGGCTGCCACGACACACGCCCGGATTTTTATTTGCCGACCTGACCTAGCCCCTCGCGAAGTAGTCCCGCGATGCGCCGTCTATTTATCGATTTCCTTTAGGGCGCGTGTTCTGAATGAATCGTCAATGATGTTCGCGACAGGGACATTTTGCGAGGCGAGTCCGGCGGTTACGAAGAAGCGATGATCCTTTTCGAGCCCGGCGACGTTGAGGGCGGCATCGCGGTCAACCGCATGCGGCACCATAGCCCGCAAGATCGCGGGGTCCTTGACCGGCATATGCTCCTGCATCAATTTGATGACGGCGTTTCCTTTTGCGCCTACGAGCCGGCCATTCGACAAGGCGGCATTATAATCGCGAATCGCCAGAATGTAGGCCTTCATGAAGCGCGTGGCGACATCGGGCCTCGTGGTCGCGAAGTCTCCACCATACAGCAAAACGGCGGTTTGCTGACGCGGAGAAATCGCGTCGACCCCGGCATAGCGCACGGCGCTCCCGGTCGCGACTATTAAGGCAACGCTGGGCTCGGCAGTTAGGCTTGCGTCGATCGCGCCATTCTGGAACGCGAGGGCCTGCTGGGAAAACCCCATGTACACGACGTCAGCGTCCGCGAAGCCCGAAGCACCGCCTTTCCTCAGCGCGTCGTTGAGCGTCGAGGAATCGCCTGTGCCCGCGCCAGCAAGCGCGATTTTGCGGCCCTTTAGGTCCCCCAGCCCCTTAAATTTGCCGCTCTCCACAAGCGCCTTGCGCACAAGCAGCGCGACGTAACTCTGTCCGGGCTCGCAGTGCGCTTTGTCGCCAACGATCTTGATGTTGATACCGCGCTGAACCGCGTTATAGAGCCCCGCCCCTACAGCGCCCGCGCCCACGTCCAGCGCGCCGGAGCCGAGCGGGGCGATCATGCGCGCGGCCGAGTCAAATTCGCTGAAATCCGGCTCGATGTTCTGCGCTTTGAAATAACCCAAGTTTTGCGCCATGTAGAAAACCACGTCGCTGCTCGAACCAACGACGCCGATGGTTACTTTATCCGCGGCCTGCGTGGCGCTCGCTGCTGGGACCAGCGCGAAGCCGAGAGCCAGCGCGCGTAGTGCAGATCTCATGCTCATGTCATAACCCCTCCGGCGCTCTATATATTCGCGTGGTGGTCCGCGCTTACCACTTGGCATTGGCCTCGGCCAGCAGTTGCGACATGTCGAAGTCTGACGGCAGAATGTCATCATACGCCCGCGCGGAGCGATGCGTCAATGTCCACGCCAGGCGGACGCCCACCCGCCTCCACCGTTCGCGTCGCCTCCAGCATTAGGCGGCGCATGGTGACGATGGCCCGGTCGGTCGAGGTCAGGAACTCCTGCGATCGATCGACAACCTTGCCCATCCCCTCCTGTAGCGCGTAGCCCTGCGTATTAACGCCGACCACGCCGCTGAAATTGCCCTGGCGCTGCAGGTCGCGATCGATGAGGTAGTCGTTCGAAGCGTTTCGCTTGAGGCGGAACGTGCCGGGAATGAAATCGGTTTCGCCCCGTCCAAAGAACTCCTCCTCCTCGCGGATGAATTTCTCGGTCAATGGCGACGACGTGTCGAAGCTGAAGATAAAATTATATACGTTGGTGCTTTCATCGTCGACCGGCGCCCAGATATGCCCGTCGATGGTGGGTATATCCTGATGCTCGCCTGAGGGAGCCACGACACTGGGTCGCATCTGCTGTGTCGGCATGATGTATTGGTAGAGCCGGGCATAGGTCCGTTCCGGTGCGATCCTTCGCCGCGACACATAGTAATAGCCGTATGCGGTGAGCTCGATGTCGAGCCTCGCGCCGTGTCGAGCGCGGACAGCTTGGTGACCGCATTGCCGTCATCGCGATGCAAGAAGGACACATGCGCCGTGTCGAGCCCGCCCTCGAGACCCTGCAAATAGTTGCAGTCCTGATAAGTTTTAGAGACATGCCGGTGGGTGGATGGCGCGCGCAGCCATTCATAATCGGGCGGCGGCGGCATGGCCTCCTGCGGTCCCATATATGTCCAGACTATCCCACCTGCCTCGAGCGTCGGGTAGGACCGAATTTTCACGCGGGCGCGGACCAGACTGCCCTCCGGCTCGGACGGCAGCTCGACGCATTCGCCATTCTTGTCGAATTTCCAGCCGTGATAGGCGCAGCGAATGCCGCACTCTTCGTTGCGGCCAAAGAACAGCGGCGCCCGACGGTGCGGGCAATAAGCGGAGACAAGGCCGACATCGCCGCGCGTATCGCGGAAAGCGATGAGATCTTCGCATAGCAGTTGCACGCGCACTGGCGCGCAATCCGGCGCGGGCAATTCCGATGACAAGGCGGCAGGCACCCAGTAGCGCCGGAACAACTCGCCCGTGGGCGTTCCCGGCCCCACGCGCGTCAACCGCTCGTTTTCCTCAGGCTTCATCTCGGTTCTCCAATTGTCCCGATCAAACGCTCATGTCAGTCCGCCATCGCAGGCGATCATCTGTCCCGTCACGAAAGACGCATCCTCGCTCGCCAGAAAAGCGGCGACCGCCGCCTGTTCATCGGGACGTCCGGATCGGCCCAGCGCTGCCTGCTGCATGTCGCGGGTTTCCTGAATCAGTTTGTCCGTGCCCGCGATGGCGGCGGCTTCCTCGCCTGGCCGCAGCGTTAGCCGGGAGGTCTTGCGATCGGCAATGATGGTGGTGCCCGGCGACACCCCATTGACCCTCACCCCGTAGCGGCCATTTTCCGCGGCCAGGGTTTTGATCAGGGCCTCGATGCCGCCCTTGCTGACGGCATAAGGCACCCTGTAGAGACCGCCCCTCGTCACCGACGAGCCGAAATTAATGATCGATCCCGCCTTCTGACCTATCATGATGGGCAATACCGCCTTGCAGCACCAGAGCGTCGGGTAAAGCGAACGCTCCAGCTCGAAATGCACCTGCTCTTCGGAATAGTCCTTGTAAGGTTGCCACCAGATCGTCCCGCCGACGACATTCGCCAATACGTCGATGCGCCCATAAGTCTCGACGGTCTCGCGCATCAGGCGCTCGCCCTCGGCAAGCTTGCCGAGGTCGGCCACGATTGCCCGCGCCCGCGCGCCCGCCGCGACGAGTTCACGGGTCGTTTCATAAGCCGTGGCCTCGATCCGTTCGGCGACGATGACGCACGCTCCCTCGGCAGCGAAGCGGCGCGCAGTCGCCCGCCCGATTCCCTGCCCAGCGCCGGTCACGATGCAAACCTTGTCCTTAAGGCGCTGTCCTCCAGCCGCGCGTTCATCAAGCATTATCGTATGGCATTTTCCTCGCATGGCTTGGGGACTCGCCACGAATTCATCCCAGCCCCCCGCCTCTCACATGAACGTTGGGCATTCGTCGAGCTTGCTCCCAAGCAGGCGGGGCAAATGGCCCCCTTGCTGATCAACCGCCCGCGCGTTTGCCAATCTCTTCGTCAACCAGCTTGTCAAGCGGCGCGCTGATAGCGGGATAAATGGTTTCAACAAATTCCTTGATCATCTTTGCCTCGGCCGGTCCGACTTTTGGCGAGTCGGGAATCAGCAAAGGCAGATCCTTGTACCCGCCTTCGAAAGCCGCGTCGTCGAACGCCGACAGCCGCTTACGCATCAGCGCCTTGGCGGCGTCCGGATTCTTCCTCATGAAATCCATCGCCTTGACGAGGCCGCGATAGACAGCCGCGGCGGCGTCGGGATCCTTGGCAAGCCAATCGGTATTGCCGATAAGGCACATGTAAGGCTCATTCGCGAGCGGCGCCCACTCGCCCTTGGCGCCACTGAACAGGAGAAAAGCCTCGTTGCGCTCCACCGCCTGCAACGACGTAGGCGCGGAAAAGGCGAACGCGTCGATCCGCTTGTTTTCGAGCGCCGCCAGCATCGGACCCGACGGGCCAATCGGCAGGATTGTGAGGTCCTTTTCCGGAGTCCAGTGTTTCTTCGCCGCGATGAACCTGATCAGCATGTCGGGGGAACCACCAGGGGACCAGCTGGCCACCTTTAGACCCTTCAGCGCATTCAATCGTTCCTCGACCGGCATTGTCGGGACAAGATGCAGCCGATCGGCAACCTCCTTCGACACGACTATGTCGCTGCCATACTGTTTCGCGATGACAGCGAATGTCGAAAGCTTCTCGCCCTTCGCGATCGCGAGCGCGGCCGTCTGGGGAAGACCAACGTAAAAATTCACGCTACCCGAAATGGTCGCCGAAGCAGCGGGACTGCTTCCACCAAGTTGAATTGCTTCGATGTTCACACCTTCCTGCTTGAAAAACCCCTGATCCTCCGCGATGTAGAGCGGCGCATAGACGAAGCTGACGCTGGCGATGCCGTACTTCAGCTTGAACTCGCGCGCGGCGAGTCCCGCGCCGGCTTGCCAAATGACGGAAGCGAGAATCGCGCTGATCGCCACTGCCTTCCCGATCATGCATTTCTCCTGTTTCTTGTTGCGTCGAGTGGTTAGATGGAAACTTCTTGTTCGTCCAGACGCGCCTGCCAGGGCATGAGGGTCGATTCGGCTAGGCGCACCAGCGCGTTGAAAACCATGCTGAGAGCCACGATCACCACGAGCGTCGCGAAAGTGCCCGTCGTGTCGAAGGTCCCCGCCGTATTGGCGAGCAAAAACCCAAGGCCCTTATTCGTCGCCATCATCTCGCCCAGAATCGTGCCTATCAGCGCGTAGGGCACGGAAAGACGCAGGCCGGTAAAAACCCATACTAGGGCCGAGGGCAAGACGACCTTGCGCATCAGATCGCTTTCTCGGGCTCCCATCAAGCGAAGAATTGTGAGCTGCTCACGACTGACATTGCGCACGCCCGAATAGGTATTCAGAAAAACTAAAAAGAAGACCACCAGCGACACGAAGATGACCTTCATACTGGTGTCGACGCCAAACCACAGGACGAAAACGGGAGCGAGCGCGACCTTCGGCATACTGTAGAAGGCCATCAGAAAGGGATCAATAACTTTGGCTGTTGTGGCGGCTCGGCCGAGAAGCAAACCAACCGAGAGGCCGGCGCAAGCGCCGATCGCAAATCCCACAATCGCGACGAAGACGGTCGCTTGCAAATGAGAAATCAGGGTGCCATCCGAGATCCACTGATCAAGGCGCCCTGCGATATCGGTCGGCTTGCTCAGATAAAATTCAAGATGACGAGCCTGGGACAGATATTGCCAAATCCCCAACAGGGCGACCGCGATCGCGACCCTGATGCCAAAAAGATTACGACCGGAGATCATGTCGGCCGCTCCACTGACTTGAGTTCGGGTGTAAGTGTCTCCCACAAGCCACGCGCAAGCTTAAGGAAGGACGGGTCAAACCGCAGCGCCAGCAGATCCCTCCCGCGCGGAAGTCCGGTTTCGATCACCTGAACGATGCGCCCGGGGCGGCTGCTGAAAACGACACAGCGATCGGCTAGCGAGATGGCCTCATCAAGATCATGGGTGACGAAGACAACCGTCTTGCCGAGCCGGGCCTGCACATTGAGCAGTTCCGTCTGCATGGCTAGCCGCAACTGCGCATCGAGGGCGCCGAAGGGCTCGTCCATCAGCAGGGTTTCTGGATCACTGGCGAGCAGCCGCGCGAGAGCCGCGCGTTTGCGCATCCCGCCGGACACCTGTGTTGGATAGGACGCTTCGAAACCGGTCAATCCGACGAGTTCGATGAGTTCCTCTATTCGCGCCCGCCGCGCGCCCTTCCCGATGCGGCTGATCTCCAGCGGCACCGAGATATTTCCGGCGATGGTGCGCCAAGGAAGCAGATGGTCGGCCTGAGTCATGTAACCAACGCGCTGATTGATCCCGACCACCGGCACGCCGCGGTACGATACGATGCCCGACGTCGGCTTCATCAAGCCGGCGACCATGTTCAGCAGAGTTGATTTACCGCAGCCGGAAGGTCCCACAAGCGTGACGAACTCTCCGGGCCGGATCGCAAGATTAAGTCCATTGACCGCGTGAAACGTCGCTTCGCGCAAGTTGAAAACCTTCGATACGTCTTCGAAGCTAATCAAAGGGGATGATCGATCGAGTGACGACGAAGCGGATTCTTCCGGCGTGATTTTCAAGGGTATTGACATCAGGCGTCCACTTTTGCTGGCGGCCACGCCAAGCGTCCCTCAATAGGGCCGAACATTACCCTCTATCGTGGTGCGAAGCATTAGCCGCCTTTCGCCGGCCGAAAAATCCGTGCGAGCGTGCATCGAACAACGGTTGTCCCAGACGAGCAAGTCGCCGGGGCGCCAAACGTGTTCGTACCGCCATTCCGGCTTTTCCGAATGGTCATACACCTGCTCTAGCAACCGATTGCTCTCGTCTTCCAGCATCCCCTCTATTTTCACGGTCATCAGCCGGTTGACGTAGATGGTTTTGCGGCCGGTATCCTCGTGCGTGCGAAAGATGGGGTGGGTCGATTCCGAAAAGGCGGCGACGCCGTTGTTGGCTCCTTTCTTAGTGGTGCCGTAGTTGTAATGGTGAAAGGCTCTTTTCCCATCCAGCGCCAACTTTACCTCCTCTGGCAGCGTTTCGTAGGCGGCGTATCCATTGGCGAACACCGTATTGCCACCACTCGATGGCACCTCGACCGAATAAAGGCACGTGCCCTTGTGCGGAATTTCCGCGTGCAGCATGTCATGGTGAAACATCATCTCGCCATCCGGCAAAGCACCAATTGGCTCGCCATTTTCCCGTATATTCGAGATGAGCATAATGTTTTCCAGAAGACTGTCATATCCAGCCGGTCTAAACTCCTTTGGACGTCCTAACTTGCCTATTTTTCCAAAGACGGCGGTGGCGTCGAGGAGATCCTGTTGCGTCAGCTTCTGGTCTCTGAACAGCAGCACGATATTCTTAAGCCACGCCTCGTGAATCTGCTCGCGGAGCGAGGGATCGATCGGCTTGCCGAGGTCGACTCCCCTGATTTCGGCGCCAATGTGCTTGGCAAGCGGAATGATTTCGACTGTCACGTCTGGTTACCTCCCGAATGAGTGAATGAGAAGCCGAGCTATCGCCAAATTTTGGTGACGGCCGGGGCCGGTCAGGCGGCGGCGGTTGTGGGCTGACGGTCATTCGACTTGGCGATGACCTCAACCCCGTCGGTGAAT